>JANSXP010000070.1 GCA_024742875.1 Planctomycetaceae bacterium
CCGCATTCGCAGCGACGATCCGATCGCTGTAGCCTGCCAGGGTGTCCTCACTGAGCTGCATCAAATTCAGATCCAGTGT
The DNA here is from genome assembly GCA_024742875.1 of Planctomycetaceae bacterium. Classification (GTDB taxonomy): domain Bacteria; phylum Planctomycetota; class Planctomycetia; order Planctomycetales; family Planctomycetaceae; genus Fuerstiella. The sequence continues at coordinate 80 of JANSXP010000070.1, forward strand.
GACGCCTGCGGCTGTAATGCCCTGTGCCATGTCGATTGCTTTCTGTGGGTCGAAATCAGCGGAACAATTCCGTGCGAAGCTTAGCCGCCTAATCGGCAATTTGAAGTCGCGAGCAGCCGCGCGCCTTTGGGGATCAGCGGAATTCTCAAACATGTCAATTGGGTGACCATCCTGCGGTTTCCTGGCAACACCTGTTGCCTTTTGACCACCCGGCCGAGAGCGGTCAGGCCAGGGCTGGGGAAATTATCAGGCGGTTTTACCCGTGTTCCACGGATCGTGCCAATGCACCAATCGTGCCTGAAAGCCAGCACTCTGCCGTTCACAGGTGCCTTCGCCGCCATCAGGAGGATCTGCGTTTTCCATCCTCTCAGGAAATCATGATGCAACGGAACTGGCTGACGGCCGTGCTGTCAGCACCTGCAGTTCGTTTTGCACAGCGGTGGCCAGAGGATGTGTGACGTAGCCAAGCGTGGTGCCCCCAGTGTCATCGGCCGTGTCGCCCACTGTTCCGTTGTCACCAGGAGCCCCGTCGATGTCGTTAAATGTGAGCTGATGGGCGGTCACTGCCTGTCCAAGGTATGTCGCATTGGTAAACGACAGACCATCAGGCGTATCCGTGCCGCCAGCGCCGTCAGCCCCATTGACGGGGAACAGCAGATCGAGATAGGGGCCGAAGCCTGTGTCACCAGATCCGGCTGCGGCTGTGTTGTCGAACTGCACGTTAAATGTGACGTCGCTGCCGATCTGCAGTGTGGCGTTGGGCGTATTGATGGCTGCCGAGGGACCGGGCGCAAGCAGGCCCGTCCAGTTCTCCTGTACCTGTGAACTGAAGGCCACTGTGGTTTCCATCTGGCCCAGCAGAAACTCCAGATCCCAGTCTCCACCACGGGCCGCAAATCCCGTGTCGTCGGTGCTGGCAGCCACATCAGCGCCGGTGAGCGTGCTGATGGATTCCAGAAACTCGCGTCCCTGAGCTGTGGACGCCAGGTCGCAGCCGAGCAGCAGCAGGTCGCCGTCTGCGGACAGCGCATTGCCCCACTGCGCAATTTCCGCCGCATAGCCGCCAAGATTATGCTGCCCGATGAGCGCACCACCGAGCATGATTCCTGAGTCGTCTCCGTGGGAGACCAGGTGCAGCGCGTCCAGATCGGAATAGCCACTGAGAATCTCGCTGATCTGTTCAATGCCATCACGCGAGCCGTCGATGGTGACAACACTCAACTCACGATTCGGATCGGTTGCACTGAGGATGTCGTTGACCAGCGTCTGGTAGTCATCCACGGAAGTGTCGATGATGACCAGCTCTCGACGTATCTGTGCCGGATCAGAGTTGTCCGCGGCGGGAGCCAGAGACTGGTCTCCGACGACCTTTACGTCTTCAGGGAACAGCGAAGTGTCAAACTGCTGGGCGGCTGCCGCATCAAGGGCGGCTGGGTCTTCGCCATCGGGCGTGAGTGACGCGTCGGGAACGGCGTCAAACAGCACGCGATCTTCCAGACGCTCGTAGAGCATTTCCGGGCGATCGGTGGCTGATGGCCGAGAGGCAGTGGGAGATTGTGGGCGACTGGCGTTGTTCGGTGTGGGCATAGTCTGGGCGCCTGACTTTTGGGGAAAGTCAATGGGAAACGCCCGCATCGGTCATGCGTCCTGACAGCAGCAGCCCACCGCTCCCGGACGCAGTTCAGATCACTTCAACTGGCAACTGAAGAGAATCATGTCTGGTATCGGAAGCTAGGATACGTTTTGTGCCCCTGGAGGGCTCTGTGTGGGTGTTTCACCTTATCTGTCCTCTATCCGTCCCACGAGAGTCAAAGAGTATCGATTGTGACGACTGATCGGGCTGTTGATCGGGTCGTCGGCGCCTCGCGGGATCGTCGCCCGCCCCAGGTGGTCGAGCGGCAGGCCGTCTAACCTGCGGAATCGACGACGAATGGCTCTGCCGGGCCGGAATGTCCTGCCCCGTTTCCACCGCTGGAAAGCTGAATAGCGGGCAAGTTCATCCGGGGCGTCCCGATAGTTTTTTCCGGCTTCTCTGTGGGAACTGTTGCTGATGGCGAGTGCAAAGATTCCGCAGCCCTCGACAACGGTCGGGAGATGCTCACTGTGTTTTCACTCATGCCTCAGGATTCATCATGGATTTCAAACGACTGCTGATCGAATGGCCGGAAGCAATTTCAAAAACGGGCACTGCCCTGACGTCATTCGGAGACGCGATTCCGTTTTCGGATTTCGCACTCAATGGAGAGCTGGTTCTGTTCTGTCGCAGCACACCTGACGCACAGGGCACGCTGCGGGAAATTGTTCACGCGCGGGATATCAACGCGATTAAGTTCCACGAAGCGATCCCGATGGCGCGATTTCTTTCCATGGGATTTCAGAAGCCTGAAGACGCGATTGCTGCGTCCTTTGCCTGAACCTCGCATAAGGAAGACGGCTGATGGAAACTTCACAGACAACAGCTGGGGACTGGTCTTCTCTGTGCGCCGAAGCGCTGGAGTCCGTGCAGCAGGTGCAGATGCCGGGGAACTTTCAGATCCCCGCGCTGCCCACGTCGCTGACTCGATTTGTGGAAGCCTCCAAATCTCCGGATGCCGACATGCGCAAGCTGGGCGCGATTATTGAACACGATCCGGGGCTCAGTCTCGATCTGCTGCGATTCGTCAATGCGGCCATCAGAGCGACGACCAATCCAGCGCGCACGCCCACCGATGCCCTGATCCGTCTGGGGATTCCCACGACGCGCAACTTTCTGCTGTCCGCGGGCATAAAAAGCACGACGCTGGGCCTGCGGTCGAAGCTGATGAATCACCATAATTTCTGGAACGAGTCTTTGCGTCGTGCGGTCTTCGCTCGATCAGTTGCCGGTCGGCTGAAGACAGATGCGGAAATTGCCTTCATGGGAGGTCTGCTGCAGGATTTCATGCTGCCCGTTCTGACCAACGCTGTGGACGATGCATATCTGGAGTACCTCGAACTGGAGAACCCGCCTCATCTGGTTGACTGGGAGCAGGAAAAATTTGGCTGGAACCATGCGTCGATTGCCGCTTCGATGGCACATCGCTGGCATCTGCCGGACGATTTGGTCTGCAGTATCTTCTATCACCATCAGATGGAGGTGCCTTTGCTGTCGCCAGCCCCGGAAGTCTTTAACTTATTTCCCGTCACGATGGCCGCTCTGCTGCCGGATCAGATGAAGCAGGTGCCTGAAGGCATGCAGCAACTGCTGGAAGCCCACGCCAAATCTCAGGCCTTCGATCTGCTTCCCCTGTGCGATAAGGTGGATGAGGAACTGCGAGAGTTCTGCGATCCTTCTGAGCGTCCTGCACGGCTGAAACCCCTGGTCGAGCGCGCTATCGATGAACGTGACGCGGCCCTCGCTGCCCAGGAACAGGACGAGACGAGTCAGCCGACAGGCTGCTGACAGATGTCCGGAGCGGCTCAGGGCTCGCTGCTGGCGGGCCGGATGCTACTGCTTCGAATCGATTTTCAGATGCTGGGTCAGAAACTCAATCCGGCGTTTTCGTCCATAGGGTGATTCGCAGCAGCCGTGTCCGGCGCCCGGAATCAGCAGGTAGTCAAAGTCTTTACCAGCAGCGATCAGACGCGCAGCCACCTGCGTGGTGCTGGCCGGGTCCACATTGCGGTCGCACTCTCCCACAACGAGCATCAGATGCCCCTGCAGTCGCTCGGCATTCTCGACATTGGAGCTGTTGATATAGGACTGATCCACGGGCCAGCCCATCCACTGTTCATTCCACCACAGTTTGTCGACGCGATTGTCGTGACATCCGCAGTCGGCCACCGCGGCGGAATAGAAGTCACCGTGCCACAGCAAAGCCGCCATGGCGTTCTGACCTCCGGCAGAGCCGCCGTAGATGCCCACGCGGGAGATATCCAGATAAGGGAACCTGCTCGCTGCGGCTTTGAGCCATGCGATACGATCGGGAAAGCCGGCGTCCCGCAGATTCTTATGGCATACATCATGAAAGTCTTTGGATCGCCAGGCCGTCCCCATGCCGTCGATCTGCACCACAACTGCGCCGCGATTGGCAATTTCGCGCTGGTGACCGTAACGCGTTCGGAAGGCCTTGGGCACATGGTGGTCATGAGGACCGGCGTAGATGTTTTCGACAACCGCGTATTTTTGTTCGGGGTCAAAGTCTTTGGGCAGATGCATTAGCCCCCAGATTTCCGTCTTGCCATCCCGGCCGGGGGCATGGAAGCGTATCGGCAGCGAACCGAGTGCCTGTTCGACTTCGCTGGCGTCCGCTTCTTCCAGCAGGACGACCAGCTCACCGTTGTCGGCGCGACGCAGTTCGTGCACCGGTGGCAGGTCGACGCGAGAGTACTGATCCAGAAGCCACTTCCCATCTGCCGTATGAGTGACAGTATGCGTGCCATCTCCGGCGGTCAGGATCGTCAGCTCAGATCCATCATAATTCACCCTGCAATAGTGCTCGTGATAGGGGTCCTGGTCCTGTTGAATCCCCACCGCGTAGAACCAGATCTGACGTTTTTTCTGGTCGATGTTTGCGATGCGGCGGACGTTCCACTCTCCGGAAGTGACAGCAGTCGCCTCGCTGCCGGACTCGGAATACAGATACAGGTGATTCCAGCCGCTGCGTTCACTGGCCCAGAGAATTTGACCGGCAGACAGGTGTCGCAGCACCATCTTGCCGCTGTCTGAGTAGTGAATGAATGTGTCACTTTGCTCATCGATGACTCGTCGCATGGTGCCGGTGGTCGCGTCAACAGCCAGATAGGACAGTCGCTGATGTCCTCGCTCGTTGTAAAGCAGATAGAACGTCTTTCCATCCGGACTCCAGCCTTTGAACTGCAGATCAAACGGATTACTGATCATCTCCGAAGACAGCGCCAGTTCCGAGCCGTCCCGCCGGAACAGCCGGGGTGTCGCTACTGGCAGCGCATCACCGGGCTTGGCATAGGGATAACTTTCGACCTGTGGTGCAGTCGAGCCGGCTGGCAAAGATCGCACATACGTCACGCGGCGTTCACGGACTCGAGTGGACTGGAACGCCACAAACCGACTGGAATCCGGTGACCAGTAAATCTCCCCTTCTGCCGGCGGATAGTCAGACCGATTGTACTGCATGTTGACCAGCCGTGAACGCGAGGCGTCCCGGCGAAACGTGTGGCCGGCAGACGCTTCTGACGTGAGCTGTGCGGCGCTGTTGTCATCGGTCTGCACACGCCAGAGATTGTCATCGCGCACTTCGATGCGAATGTCGCCGTCGGGGCTATTGCCGGAACGTGACGCAGACAAAAATGGACGCGACGTCCTGCTCCCTCGACGTGGCCTGCCTGCCGGATTTCGCTTCATCGTTTTGACAGCATCGACGACCTCTTTGGTGAGGACAAGCTGCGTGTCGGCCGCTCGCACAAAGAAGGCCCCCAGTTCCTCACGTGATGTCGACAGCAGCCAGGCGTGCTGTGCGTAAGTTGACATATCCATGGACTGGTTCGGGGCAAGATCCGCGTATTTCACAACTCGGTCAGCCGATGCGATCCACTCCACGCGGACCGATTCCTCCAGTTCGTTCGTCAATGTAAACGAAGTTTCCGGACCCTGCCCCGCAACACGTCGCGGCCGTGGGATCAGCCAGTTGTTCGCTGCCTGGCTGGTCTTCGTCAGCGTTTTGTCTTTGTTGCTGAAACGCCAGCTTTGGCTGTCGCCCGTCAGGATGAGCGCGTCAGCTTCAAATTGAATGTGGCGAATCGGAAGGACTTCCGGATCGACCGGTTTCCCGATTTCCTGCTCCAGCAGCATTGCGACGAGCTTGTGGTCGAACGCGAGACGTCGGGTGCCACTTTCTGGATCGACGTGGATGAATTGCTGCCGGCCTTTGCCCGTCTGCACGACGTACCAGTACGTCCCATCATCGACTGGTTGCAGGTCAACCGAGTTGCGGTACAGCCGCTGGCCTGTTGTCGTGTCAGGGGAGCACACGAACGCAGCGCAGACGATCAGCCAGCGCAAAGACTTGAAGTGATTCATCAGCCGTCCGAAGTGAGGTTGCGGGGATGCAGGCTCTGGGAAACTAACGGGTCTGCGACGTGCGCTCAACGACGGGGACAGTTTTTTGGCCGGTCCTCCAACGAAACGATGGCTACCCTCAAGCCGTGTTTCAGGCTTCTGCCTGTCGGTTCAGTCTCAACTGGCCGCAGGCTGCGTCGATGTCGGCTCCCTTGCGTTTGCGAATCGTGGCGGGAATGCCGCGACTTTCCAGTACCGACAGAAACGAGCGGGTTCGCGGCTCGCCAGGCGCTGTCATCACCAGTTCACTGACGCCGTTCATGGGAATCAGATTCACATGCGCGTTGCGGCCTCGCAGCAACCGCGCGAGCTCTTCGGCCTGCTGCGGATTGTCGTTAATGCCGGACAGCAGCACATACTCGTACGAGATACGGCGACCGGTGCGATCAAAGTAGTAGTCGGCAGCGTCCAGGATCTGCTGCAGCCCGGTGCCTTTGTTGACGGGCACGATCTCGGTTCGAAGCTGTTCGTTGGGGGCGTGCAGTGATACGGCCAGATTGAACTGCCTGCCGGAATCAGCAAACTCACGAATCTTCGCCGGCAGGCCCACCGTCGAGACCGTGATGCGACGTGCTCCCAGACCAAATCCGTCTGCGTCTGTCAGCACCTCAAGTGCTTCCATCAGATTGCGATAATTGGCCAGCGGTTCCCCGATACCCATCACCACCACGTTGGTGATCTTCTCGTCGTCCTCCATCAGGCGATGCAGCACCAGCACCTGCTCATAAATTTCCGCCGCCGAAAGGTCGCGTTTGACTCCCAGCAGACCACTGGCGCAGAACACACAGCCCATGGCACAGCCCACCTGAGTGCTGATGCAGACGGTGCGACGCCCCGGATCACGCATGAGCACGCATTCCACCAGTTCGCCGTCGTTGAGTTTCAGCAGGAGTTTTTCTGTGCGATCAGAGGCGACCTGATGTCCCACCTGCTCAAAGCTGCTGAAGCGAAAATCCGTCTTCAGCTGTTCCCGCAGTGCGGACGGGAGATCCGTCATTTCATCGAACGACGTAATGCGGCGTTCGATGAGCCATTTGCGAATCTGCTTGAGTCGGAACTTCTTCTGTCCGGCCGATGCCAGCCACGCCAGCAGTTCGCTGTCCGGGACGCTCAGCAGCGGCCGACGCTCATCGGTCCCCAGGACGGGCAGCAGTGGTGAATTTTGTTCAGACATGTACGACAGAAAATGAACGGACGATTCGAAAGTTTATGAGGCCACGAAGACAGCCACGCTGCGACCGGCGACCGAAATGGCATCTGCAGCAGTCTCGCGGGTGGCCCACTCTAGCAAAGGCGTCTGGGAATGCGCGGATAAATCGACGGGGACCGAATTTGTGCCCGAATTGAAGATCGCGACGAGCCCGTTCTCGCCGGGATGCCTGACAATCAGCGTGTTTTCATCGACCGCCTGCAGCTGTGGCATCTGCGTGCGTGTGCACTCATGGCCCTTGCGCAGAGCGATGCACTGCTGATACCAGCGACGAAGATCGGCGTTCCACTGTGATTCGTCCCACGGAAAACTGCGGCGACAGTCGGGATCCTGTCGTCCCTCCAGTCCGATTTCGTCTCCGTAATACACGCACGGAGCGCCGGGGAGCAGACAGACGAACAGCCATGCCATTTTCAGAGCATCGACGTCACCTGAGCAGCACGTCAGAAACCGGGGCATGTCGTGACTGTCCAGCAGATTGAGCTGACTGGCGACCACTTCGGGCGCGTACATATCAGTCACACGAGACACCTCAGCCGCAAAGCGTTCCGCGTTCATTGTTTCCACATGGCTGAAACTGGAGGGACGCCTGGTTTCTTCCAGGTCGAGTTGTTCTCCGCCGAAGTAGCCCAGAGCGGCGGCGGTGATCTGGTAGTTCATCACCGCATCCCACATGTCGCCCTGCAGCCAGCGTTCGGCTTCGCCCCAGACTTCGCCCACGATATAGGCATTGGGATTGATGTTCCGCACACGCCGGCGGAACTCACGCCAGAAGTCGTCGTCATCGATTTCGTTGGGGACGTCCAGCCGCCAGCCGTCGATGCCAAAGTCGATCCAGTAGGTTGCAATGTCCAGCAGAAATTCTCTGACCGCAGCGCAGTCCGTGTTGAACTTGGGCAGCGCCGGCAGATTCCACCAGGCTGCGTAGCCGATGGCCTCGTAGCTGCCCTGGCCGGACGCCAGATCGTTCCGGGCCTGTTCAGCAGGATATGGCTGGAACGGGCGTTCGTTGTTCAGGCGAGCCGGGTCAAAATGAAACCAGTCTCGATAGGGCGAGGCGTTTCCGTTTTCCAGCACGTGATGGAACTGCCAGAAGCCGCGACTGGCGTGATTGAACACACCGTCCAGCACCACCCGCATGTCACGTGCATGTGCGGCATCGAGCAGCTCGCGCAGCGCCTGATTGCCGCCCAGCAGCGGATCAACCTGGCGGTAATCGTAGGTGTGGTAACGATGGTTGGCCGCGGAAGAAAAGATGGGACAAAAGTAAAGGGCTGTGATCCCCAGTTCCGCCAGGTAGTCGAGGCGATCGATCACGCCGTACAGATCACCCCCTTTGAAGCCGTAAACAGTTGGGGGGCTGTCCCAGTCTTCGAGATCAGCCAGATGTTGGGCCAGCCCGGCCGATTCACGACGTGCAAAGCGGTCCGGGAAGATCTGATAGAAGACGGCGTTGCGGACCCACGGTGGGGTATCGATGGGCATGTGAGGGCCTTGGCGGGCAAAAACGGATGAGGGCTGACCACAGACAGAACAGCGGTCTGAGATTCTGACGCATTCGGTCGTCAGTTCCACGTCAGTTGCACTTTTGTTTCCGTAATCGTTACTCGGCGGTGTTCTGTCTGCAGGCGGATAGCTACTCTGTGTGTTTCACTTCACGACGCCCAGTGGCGTAGTTACTGACGACAATCAGAAGCCTGACAAATGACAACAAATCTGTTCGATCTTTCCGATGACGTGGCCGTAGTGATTGGCGGCACGGGCACTCTGGGTGGCGCGATGGCCGACGCACTGGCGGCGCACGGCGCCAAAATTGCCATTCTTGGGCGCAGCGAAGAACGTGGTGCCGCGCGGGTGAAAGAAATCGAGGCGGCCGGCGGGACGGCCATGTTTCATACGGCCGATGCGCTGAATCCGGAGACGCTGGTGACCGCCCGAGATGCCATCAACGCACAGCTGGGCAAAGTCAGTGTGCTGGTGAGCGCTGCTGGTGGCAACCACCCCGACGCCACGCTGCCGCCCGGCAGTGATTTCTGCAAACTGCCGCGTGATGCGTGGAACACCGTGTTTGACCTGAATCTGGTGGGTGGTTCTTTGCTGCCCGCTCAGGTGTTTGGGGAAACGATGCTGGAGACTGGCAGGGGAAGCATCATCAATATTGCCTCCATGGCTGGCATGGTGCCGCTGTCCCGCGTTGTCGCTTACTCGGCGGCCAAGGCGGCCGTTCTGAATCTGACGCAGTTCCTGTCGCGAGAATGGGCCACCAAAGGGGTGCGTGTGAATGCCATCAGCCCCGGTTTCTTTCCCGCGGAGCAAAACAAAGCGCTGCTGTTTAACGAAGACGGCACCTACACCGAACGCGGTGGTCAGATCATCGGTCACACACCCATGGCCCGTTTTGGCACGCCCGACGAACTGGCCGGCGCTGTTGTCTGGCTGGCTTCTCAGAAGGCGGCCGGATTTGTCACCGGTCAGAATATCGTGGTGGATGGTGGATTTATTTCCACAACGATCTGATCAAGCCAGGGTTTAGGCAGACGGTAGAGACACGGCCGCAAAGTGGATTCTTTGCGGCCGTATCGCTGCGCTGACAAACGTCTGGCCGCTCCGCGAAGCCAAAGTAGACGGGCGAGAGCATTGCTGCAGCTGATTTTGTTTGCCGTCGAATTCGCGGTGATGATCCTGTGCCTGCCGTTCTATCTGGTCGTTGTGCCCCTGATGATATGGCAGGAGACTCGCATCGCTGGAAAAATTCGCCAGCTTGTGTGCGGCCATTGTGATGCACGGCTCGATGGTGTCAGCAGACGGATGGTTCTTCGCTGCGGCGTGAAAAAAAGACTGTCTCCCGGTGCCGTGATCGACTGGGAACGCCAACCGGCCTGGATGGTGAAGTGTCCTCAATGCCAGCAGGATGTCTTCTTCAATCGCAAATTGCGACAGGTCCCGGTGCCAGCAGCGAAATGCAACAGCGGATCAGCTCAAAGACGTTAAACGCAGTGACGTCCTTCTTCGTACTCACGCTCGACGCTGTGGTGCAGCGACTCGCGGCAGTCCGGCCTGTCATGGAGGCGCGGCGCCACCTGTGTTGTCGTAGCGAACAATGAGAGCGACTCGGCGCAGAGGTTATCCATTTTCATCGATGTACCACGCGTCGGTCCGTCGCGACTCGCGGCTTGAAGCGCGGTGCCGCTTGTATTGTTGAAGCGAACAACGAGAGCGACTCGGCGCAGCGACGTGCCACACAGATGCGACACTTCCACGCCATCGTCCGCCGCGACTCGCGGCTCGAAGCGCGGTGCCACCTGTGTTGTCATAGCGAACAACGAGAGCGACTCGGCGCAGAGACGCCCCATTTTTCTCGACGCACCACGCCATGGTCTGCCGCGACTCGCGGCCCGCGGCTAGTGGATGCTGGGGTCGGGGTCCTGGCTGCCGTCGGCGTGGAGGAAGCGGAAGTCGCAGCCGACGTTGGCCTGTGTGGTTTCTTCGAAGTAGAGCTTGCCGTAGCCGCGGGTGAAGCGGTTTTTGGGGGCCGTCCATGCGGCGCGACGAGCGGTGAGTTCGTCGTCGGAGACTTCCAGTTGCAGCGTGCGGTTTTCGACATCGAGGGTAATCATGTCGCCATTCTGGACGAAAGCCAGTGGACCGCCGACGAAGGACTCGGGAGCGACGTGCAGGACACAGGCGCCGTAGCTGGTGCCGCTCATGCGGGCGTCGCTGATACGGACCATATCGCGAACGCCCTGTTCGAGGAGGTAGTTGGGGATCGGCAGCATGCCCCATTCCGGGATGCCCGGAGCGCCCAGGGGGCCAGCGTTTTGCAGGACGACGATGTGATCTTTGGTGAGGGCCAATGCCGGATCGTGAATGCGGGCTTTGAGGTCGGGATAGTTTTTGAAGACGACGGCGGGACCGCGATGAGAGTGTAGCTGCGACTCGGCGGCCGCCGGTTTGATGACGGCGCCGTCGGGGCAGAGGTTGCCGCGGAGGACGGCCAGGCTGTTCTTTTCGCAGATGGGATTGGTGCGAATGCGGATGACGTCGTCGTCGTAAACTTCGGCCCCGGCGATGGCTTCGCCCAGTGTGGTGCCGGCGACGTTGGGGGCGTCGAGTTTGAGCAGATCCGAGATACGGGCCAGCAGACCACGCAGTCCGCCGGCGTCGAAGAAGTCTCCCATGACGTATTTGCCGGCGGGGCGGATGTTGCCAATGACGGGCGTGGTCTGGGAGAGTTCGTCGAAGCGTTCCAGTGGCAGAGGCACCTGGGCACGACCGGCCATCGCCATCAGGTGCACGATGGCGTTGGTCGATCCGCCGATGGACATGAGTGTGGTGACGGCGTTATCGAACGCGTCGGCCGTCATGATTTCGGTGGGGGTGACGTTGTACCACGCCAGTTCGACGGCCTGTCGACCGGTGGACGACGCCATGCGGGAGTGCGAGGAGTGCGTGGCGGGAACGGAGGCTGACCCGGGCAGCGCCATGCCCATCGCTTCGGCCAGTGAGGTCATGGTGGAGGCGGTGCCCATGGTCATGCAGTGTCCCGGGGAGGCGGCGATGTGATCTTCAAGCTGACACCATTCTTCGCAGCCAAGTCGCCCTGCCCCGCGTTCAGCCCAGTATTTCCAGACGTCACTGCCACTGCCGAGGGAATCACCTCGCCAGCTGGTTTTATTCATCGGGCCGCCAGGCATGAAAATGGACGGCACATTGGCGCTGAGGGCCCCCATGAGCAGCGCGGGAGTGGTTTTGTCGCAGCCCCCCATGAGCACGGCCGCATCGATGGGGTAGGTCCGCAGCACTTCCTCGGCTTCCATGGCCAGGAAGTTGCGATAGTACATGGACGTCGGCTTCATGAAGGTTTCTGACAACCCCATGACGGGCACTTCCACGGGAAAGCCGCCGGCCTGCCAGACGCCGCGTTTGACTTCTTCGACGCGCTGTTTGAAGTGCGCGTGACAGCTGATCAGGTCATTCCATGTGTTGAGGATGCCGATGACCGGCTTGCCTTCGAATTCCTCGGTGCCGAAGCCTGACTGCTTCTGGCGGGAGCGATGTCCGAAGGATCGCAGATCATCGGGGCCGAAGTATCGATAACTGCGCAGTTGTTCGACGGGGCGTTTCGAACGTCCGAACATACGTGACTCGCTGGTTTGTAGCGGAGTCGTCGCTGTCCGACTGACGCCGCGATTCCGGTGGCGGGAGGGGACGGCCGAGTGCGCTGGGCGGAACGCAGAGTGCAGCGCGCAGACGAACCATCAGACCAGAGTTTAGAAACTTCACGTCCTGTTTGCACGGAGCACGCATCGCCTAGTTGTTGGCGAGGAAGTGTTCGTTCTGCACGGGGATCGTGATGTTGAGGATGGAGCGGAGCACTTCGGCCGGAGATCCGTTGCAGTCGACCTTGTGGATGATGGCCGGATCGTACTTGCTGAGCACGGGCGCGGTGACTTCTTCATAGAGGTCAAAGCGGCGACGAATGATGTCTTCGTTGGCGTCGTCGGTGCGGTTTTCGCGGATGGCGCGACGACGGATGCGGTGGATCATGTCTTCCTGGTCACTGCACTCCAGGTAAATCACACGATGGATTTCCAGGTACTCTTTGACGATTTCGACCTGATCCACATTTCGCGGCATGCCGTCCAGCACGAGCAGGTCTTCCCGCGGTTTGTACCACGACAGGGCCACGTAGGCGTCAACGGCTTTCTTCCAGATCTTCATGGTGAGCGGATTCGGCACCAGTTCACCACGAGAGATGTAGTCGTAGACTTCACGGCCGTCGGCGGATCCGATGTCGATAGAACGAAACACATCACCGACAGACAGGTGAAAGAAGCCAGGGATATTGGCCAGAATCTTGCCCTGTGTTCCCTTGCCCACGCCCGGAGGGCCGAACAGCAGCACGCAGCGGTATCGGTTGTCTTTGGTCATCGGTGTTCACACTTTCTTCACAAAATGCACCACGAAGTATTACACCACTTCGTCTGTTGCAACAGAACGACCGTCGCCAGACCTGAACGATTCTCTTTTTCCGTAAACGCCGCGGGGAGCAACGAAGTCGCCCGGACATTGAGTCGACGGGAATGCTCCGTTTCGGACGGCAATTCGGCATAATTTGCGCGGTTCATCGTGCCCGTGCAGCGTGGGCGGGAGCCACGGACGCCGGTCGGCGACAGGGACATTCTGCCCCGATCTGCCAGGTGGATCGTTCACGCGATCAGTCTCGCACACCGTGGGGCGCCTGGCGTCGCCAGCGGAGTCTGGCCCGGATGCCCGGCCTCTGCTGGCGATCCCTGCTGTGAGGATCGCTGCTGGAACTGCGGTCTTGCGATCGGGGCCGGGGGGCTGTGTCGGAACTTATCCCAGCAGTGGAGTCAGCACTTCCCCGTGGACGTCGGTGAGCCGGAATCGTCGCCCCTGATAACGGTAGGTTAGCTGTTTGTGGTTCATTCCCATCAGGTGCAGCAGTGTGGCGTGCAGGTCGTGGACGGACACGCCGTTTTCCTGGACGTTGTAACACCAGTCGTCAGTTTGCCCGTAGCTGGTTCCCGCTTTGACGCCCCCTCCGGCAAACCACATGGTGAAGCAGCGCGGATGATGATCGCGTCCGAAGTTGGTGCCCAGTTTGCCCTGGCAATAGTTGGTGCGGCCAAACTCTCCGCCCCAAATCACGAGCGTATCGTCCAGCAACCCTCGCTGTTTCAGATCCTGCACCAGCGCAGCGGATGCCTGATCCGTTTCTTTGGCCTGCCGGGCAATGCCGCCTGGCAATCCGCCATGCTGGTCCCAGCCGGGGTGATACAACTGCACAAAGCGAACTCCCTTTTCGCACAGTCGCCGGGCCAGCAGGCAGTTGGCGGCGAAGGTGCCTGGCTTGCGGGAGTCTTCTCCATACATTTCGAAGACATGGTCGGGTTCGGAGGTGACATCGGTGACGTCCGGGATGGACGACTGCATGCGAAATGCCAGTTCGTGCTGCGCGATTTCCGTCTCCAGCGCAGGGTCCATGATCTGCGCAGTCTGATTGCGATGCAGCGCCTGCAGTGCGTCCAGCATCCGCCGCTTGGTTGGTGCGTTAATGCCCTGAGGATTGTTGACGTACAGCACCGGTTCGTCGCCTGCGCGAAAGCGAACGCCCTGATAGCGGGATGGCAGAAAACCGCTGCCCCACAGGCGGGAGACCAGCGGCTGACCACCTTTGTTGCGTGTGACCATCACGACAAACGCGGGCAGGTTGCTGTTTTCTGTGCCCAGACCATAGTCCAGCCACGCGCCCATGCTGGGACGTCCGGGGAATTGACTGCCGGTCTGCATAAATGTGACACCGGGACCATGGTTGATGGCCGGCGTGTTCATGCTTTTCACAAAGCACAGGTCATCGGCAATTTCAGCGGTATGGGGCAGCAGAGAGCTTAGCCAGGCGCCGCTGTGGCCGTGCTGCTGAAACTCAAATGGCGAGCCGACCAGAGGCAGCGAAGCCTGATTGCCGCTCATGGCCGTCAGACGCTGTCCGCGGCGAACATCCTCGGGCAGTTCCTGTCCCTGCATTTTGTTCAGCAGTGGCTTGTAGTCGTACAGGTCCATCTGCGAGGGACCGCCACTTTGAAACAAATAGATGATCCGTTTGGCCTTCACCGGGGGCACGGCCAGGGCGTCGCTTTCACCTGCAGGAGCGGTCGACGCGGCGGACGCCTGGTCCGACAGCAGGCTGGACAGCGCCAGACTGCCGAAACCCATTCCAAACTGCTGCAGTACAGCGCGGCGCGACATAGCCTGCGGATTGGTGAAACCCGTGCAGAGAGAACCTGGTATCTGTGGTGACATGGGAAGCCTCGTTATCTTTTCATCATGCATTCGTCGAATGCAAACAGCGTGTTGGCGATGCTGGCCCAGGCAGCCAGTCGCGATTGATCAGGGGAGTCGTCAATTTTGAGTTGCCCGACGGTGAGGTATTTGGCGGCAGCAGCAGGATCGGTCTGAAAATGTTCCCGCTGGCTGAGCAGCAGATCCGTCAGGATTTCTTTGTCCGCCTCTGTTGGATATCGGCTGGTGAGCAGGCGAAACATGTCCACAAGGATGGCCGCGTCGTCGTCCCCGTGTTTGGTCATCAGCCGTGCCGCCAGGCTGCGTCCGGCTTCCACGAATTGCGGCCCGTTGAGCACGACGAGTGCCTGCAGCGGAGAAGCTGTGCGTTCCCGCTGCACGCGGCAGACTTCTCGTTTGGAGGCATCCAGCGCCATCATCACGGGCGCAGGGGCCGTTCGTTTCCAGTAGGTATACAGACTGCGACGGTAGAGCCCCGGGCCGGTATCGGGTTTGGCAGGTTTGAACGACGCAGCCAGTTCGTAAGGTCTGGCCGGGGCGCCGCCGATGCTGTCGGTCATCAGACCACAGACAAACAGGGCGTTGTCACGCAGGCTTTCGGCCGTCAGACGATAGACGGGCGCCCGAGCCCACAGCATATTGTCCGGATCTGCCGCCAGCAGTTCTTCGCTGCAGCGGCTGCTCTGGCGATAGGTGGCGGACATCATGATCTGCTTGAGTAGTCGTTTCAGATTCCAGTTGTGAGTGCGGAAATCACTGGCCAGCCAGTCGAGCAGATCAGGATGCGTGGGCACCATCCCCTGGCTGCCAAAGTCTTCCGGAGTCCGCACCAGTCCGCTGCCCATCAGCAGCTGCCAGTAGCGATTGACGGCCACACGTGCGGTCAGCGGATGCTCGTCAGAGACGAGCCAGCGGGCCAGTCCCATGCGATTGGCCGGCATGCCTTCCGACATGGGGGGCAGCCAGGTCGGAGTCTCGGAGGCCACCTCATCGGCCGGGGCGTCGTAGGCTCCGCGGCTGAGGACGAACGCCTGGCGAGGCTCAGACCGTTCCCGCATGATCATGATTTCCTGCAGAGCATTCTGCAGGTCGTTGTACTTCTGACGCGCAACGCGAACTGCTTCAATCAGCTTGCCCGACTCCGGACTGCCGTACCGGCGACAGAAGGCAGCCAGGTCTGCGGCGTCGAAATCGCCTGGCGCGGTCGCGATGTCAGCAGCAAGCTGATCGACCGCCCGGCCGCGATGAAGCTGAAAGATTTCCAGGGCTGACAGTTCGCGGTCGTAAACCTCAAAATCGTCGACCTGTCCACCGGCAAAGCCGACGTCACGAAACCTTTGTCCGATCGCAATGTTGTCTCCGCCACCGCCGGTAATGTTCTTGTAAAGATTGTCACGCACAACGCGCGTCTGACACGGCTGACCATTACACCACAGCTGCAGTCCGGCCGCTGTGGAGGAGCCATCCCATGTGACGCCAACATGAATCCATTCGTTGAGCGGCAGCGGATCGACGGCCTGAATGCGGATGGCGTTGCCCGGCCAGAAGTGGATCAGCGCGGCGCTCAGGCGACCGTCTTCAATAAGCAGTTCGTAGCCGCGACTGGCCGCATCGGTCCAGGCGCGGGACCTGTGGAAGACGACACACCGTTCGAACGTCTTCGGCGTCTTCAGCCAGGTGGAAACGGAAAATGGCTGCGAGCGACGAAAATTCCCCGCGCCCACATTGATGCCGTTATCGCCTGTCAACTCAACCGCTTTTCCGCTGCGGCCGTCAACGGCCCGGTTGCCGTGCATGTTGCCGTCTTCAAACGTCAGGCTGGCGACAGGGCCACTTAGCTTCACCTTGCGGACGTCGGCGTCTGCCGGAGCGGAGGCGAGAAAGTCAGCCAGCGATCGTTCGGCCCGGACCTGTTCCGCATGTGCAGATTTTAGCGCCGCTGCCTGCTGATCGTTTGGCAAACGGAGTGTTGGTGTTGGTACCGAACTGGTGAAATAGGAATAAAGCCCCGCTTCGTCGATGTTGTTGAAGAAGGAGAAAAACTGATAGTACTCTCGCTGAGAGATGGGATCGTACTTGTGATCGTGGCAGCGAGCGCATTCGAGTGTGAGACCCAGGAAAGCGGTCGACATCGTCTGGGCGCGGTCGGCCACGTACTCCACACGAAATTCTTCGGGCACACTGCCGCCTTCCACCTTCTGCGGATGCAGGCGGTTGAACGTGGTGGCCAGAATCTGATCTTTCGTCGCGCCGGGAATGAGGTCTCCGGCCAGTTGCTCGATAATGAACTGATCGTATGGCAGGTTGCCGTTGAACGCGCGAATCACCCAGTCCCGCCAGGGCCAGACATAGCGGTCGCGGTCCTGCTGGTATCCATAGGTGTCGCTGTAGCGGGCGACGTCCAGCCATTCAGACGTCATGCGTTCGCCAAAGCGAGGCGACGCCAGCAGCCGATCGACCACTTTCTCCCAGGCGCTGGGGGACTGGTCGGCCACAAAATCGTCGATTTCCTGCAGCGTGGGAGGCAGACCCGTCAGGTCAAATGTGGCGCGGCGGATGAGGCGTGTTTTGACAGCCTCTGTGCTGTGCGGAATGCCGCGTCTTTCCAGTTGGGACAGGATAAAGTAATCGATTGGTGTGCGGCACCAGTCCGCGTTTTTTACGGTTGGGATTTCCGGTTTGCGGATGGGCTCGAAGGACCAGTGCCCTTTCCACTCGGCTCCTTCGCTGATCCATTGCTTCAGTAACGCTTTTTCTTCACTGTTGAGCGAAAGTCCGGAGTCCGCAGGCGGCATCAGCAGGTCGGAATCCGCGGAGTTGATCCGTTGCAGCATTTCGCTGGCTTCGGGTTTGCCGGCGGTGATGGCGTGCAGCGTGTCGTCAGAGGCCAGTACGGCAAAGGCCCCCTCTTTGGTGTCCAGGCGGAGATCGGCTTCCCGAGTTTCCGCGTCTGGGCCGTGGCACAAAAAACACCGATCGGACAGCAAAGGTTTGATCTGGGTGGCGAAGTCAACTTTGGAATCTCCGGCCATGGCAAATCCAGGCAGGAGGACAGAGACGACGCAAAACGGGCGCAAAAACGTCATGGAAGCAGGCGTAAAGTGAGGAAGGCGAAGTGATGGGGATTTGTTGAGGATCGGACATTCTAGCGTTCGGCAGTGTCAATTGACAGTCTGAGTCTGCCGCAGGTCAGAAGGGTCGCTTGCAGACATCAGATGGGCGACCGACAATAGGGGCGGCGAGCCTCGTCGCAGTGGATCGGGGCACAGGTGGTACCAGGGAGCAAGTCATCAAAGGTCCGACTTTTCAGTACGAACTGCGAATCTGGCGGCAATGGAAGTGCGATCAGTGTGCCCGCACTGTCCGCACGCGCGGAAATGTCAGCACGCGGCGCTGCCATTGTGCCGACCCGGCGCCGTTTATGAAGCTCGTCGAAGAGGGACCAAAGACACA
Source organism: Planctomycetaceae bacterium (assembly GCA_024742875.1). GTDB lineage: Bacteria > Planctomycetota > Planctomycetia > Planctomycetales > Planctomycetaceae > Fuerstiella. The sequence continues at coordinate 18,622 of JANSXP010000070.1, forward strand.
ATGGGACGTATCCGCCTTTGTGAATTATCAGACAGAGGAATTGACCACACCCACGGAAAAGGAGTTGAACGAGGAGTTGCCCGAGTGGGAGGGCCGGGCGGAAATGGAGCGGAAGATCGAGGAAAAAGAGTCCCGGCCTCGCCGTGGCGTCGGTTTTCTGCGGGCGGAAAACGTGGACGATCTCTCCACGAGCGAAACGACCACAGGCGAATCCTCTGAGTCCGATTTTGGTGACGGCCTGTTTGAAAAGGACTCCGAAGGCGGTCAGGGGAATTCGACACAGGAACGGCGACGCCCGCGTGGCCGGGGTGGTCGAGGCCGGGGACGCGGCACCGAAAAGCCTGTAGAGGCAGGCGATCAGCCGACCGATTCGGCGGCTGAGGGGGACGAAACTCCCGGAAAAACGGGCCGGAAGCGTCGTCGCCGCCGGAATCGAAAATCTCGCCGGAATTCTGATAAGTCTGATGCCGCAACGAGCGTCGACTCTTCTGAGCCGCCGGAGTCGGAGCCGACGTCGGTGGCTCCAGCAGAATCCGCTGAGTTGGTCGGTTCGTCCGCGGATGACAGTATCGACTCGGCAGACGAGGGGGCGCCAAAGAAGAAACGTCGCCGCCGCAGAAGACGCAATCGGAAGAAAAGTGGATCAGAAGGTCAGGCCGGTGATACGGGGCCGTCCGGTGATACGACCGGTGGCGACAGCTCACAGCCCTAACGGGGAATGCCGTCAGTTCAGGAACTCAGCAGGCAAAACAGCCACGTCCGGCATTCTGACGGGTATGATGGTGAGAACCTTTTGAGACTTGTAAGGACGGTCAATTGGAAAACCGCAGCGACGACAGCACCGCTGTTGTGAACCCCGATACCTGGGTCGACGAATACGGAGACTACCTGTACCGCTATGCCTTCTCGCGGCTGCGCGATTCAAACGCGGCTGAAGAGGTGGTGCAGGAGACGTTTCTGGCCGGCATTCGTTTTCAGGAAAACTTCAGTGGAGCGGGCGCGGAGCGCGCCTGGCTGATTGGGATCCTGAAACGAAAAATTGTGGATCATGTGCGTAAGCGAAACCGGTATGACCGCGACGGATCATTTGACGATACCAACGATCCTTCCAGTCGCCTGTTTAACCAGCAGGGCAACTGGCGGGACGGTACGTTTCCGGCCCCTCCGGACGAGCAGGTGGAATCCAGGGAAATCTGGGACGTTGTTCGCGGTTGTCTGGAACATCTGCCTGCCGGGCAGGCGGACGTTTTTGTCCTCAGCGCGATGGAAGGAATGGAGTCTGATGAGATCTGCGAAGAACTAGGAATCAGTCCGTCGAATCTCTGGGTGCGACTGCACCGCGCTCGCCTCGCTTTGGCGAAGTGTGTGGGGGCCCGGTGGTACGACGAGGAAAAGGCGGTACACAATGCAAAATGACAAGACAACATCCGAACTGATTTCCCGGTCTTTCTCCGGCGCTGTCACAGCGGAGCAAAAACAGCAGATCGAAGAAGAGATCGCCGCGAACGAGCAGTCCCGCAACTTCGCCGCGCTATCGCGATTGATTCATGATTCGCTGTCCGATATCGGCGAGCGTACGCGTGATGGTGACGAAAGCGTGGCGGCCGGACTGTCACAGGCCGCGCGGTCGCGGTTGAAAAGTTCGATTCGTCAAGAGAGCGCCCGTCTGAATAATCTGGGTGCCACGATGGTGGGAGACACCACCAACAAACCGGCGATGATGTCGCGGCCGGCGGCTCTGGAAGAACCGGAAGACCGCACGCTGGCGTCACGTTTCGTACTGACGCGAAAAATTGGCAAAGGCGGACTGGGAACGGTGTGGCTGGCCAAAGATGAAAAACTGCAGCGGTCTGTGGCGCTGAAGGAAATGAATCCCGAGGCCGCCGAGTTTCCCCGCGCCTGGGAGCGATTTCAGCGCGAAGCGGAAATTACCGGTCAGCTGGAACATCCCAATGTCGTGCCGCTGTATCAGTTTGGCATGGATCGAAATACGGGCCAGCCGTTTTACGCGATGCGGTTTGTCGGCAAGAAAACACTGGTCGATGCGATTGAAGCCTACCACGACAGGAAGGAGGCGGGGGAAGATGTCACGATGGACCTGCACCATCTGCTGACCGCGTTTATCGGCGTCTGTCAGGCAATCGCGTATGCTCACTCACGTGGCGTGATTCATCGGGACTTGAAGCCGGAAAACGTGGCTTTGGATAATTTTGGTCAGGTCATCGTGCTGGACTGGGGGCTGGCCAAAGTCACGGACGATTTTGAATCAGACGGAGCACTTTCGGGCGTGCTCAGTGACCACTCATCGGCCGGGAAAACGATGGCCGGCGAAGTGATCGGTACGCCGCTGTACATGGCGCCCGAGCAGGCGGCCGGACGACTGGATGATATTGATCCACGCACCGATGTGTACGGGCTGGGGGCCATTCTGTTCGCTATGCTGACAGGGGCCGCACCACACCAGAACAGCAGCATGGACAATGGATCGTCCGTGCCGATTCCGGATCTGCTGAAGAATATTGCCGAGCAGCCGACTCCGATGGTGCGCGAGTACCGCAGCGATATTCCGGCTGACCTGGCACACATCTGTGAAAAAGCCATGCAGTTTAAAGCGCACTCGCGGTATCAGTCGGCGCTGGACGTGGCGGAAGCTGTCCAGCAGTGGATGGCTGGTCGCAGCGAGCGTCGTCAGAAGTATGCCAACAGCCGCAGTGAAGGACGAGAACTGCGTGCGGCTATGCTGTCTGCGATTCGTGACCTGGAACGCAACGCGCGGTTCATGTCCAGCCTGCCGCCCATTCAGGGCATCGTGAATGCGGTCAGTGATCGTGATGGCGGTGACGATATCTCTGTTTGGCGGGAACGTCTGGCTGTCATCTACAAGGGACTGCTCAAAACCAACAGTGACTTTAGCGCGGTGTCCTATGCGAGTGCTGACGGGACCAGCTACAAAGAACTGATTCGTCTGGAACGTCAGGCGTCGGACAGCTCCAACGTCCGGTCCATCCCCGCAAGCCGACTGGCGTCCGGAGATCTGACGTTCTGTATGCAGAAGGCGCTCGAAGGCAACCCTGATGAAGTCTATGTCGCGTTGTCTTCGGAATGTCCGCCTCCCGGTGAGGCACGCAAAGTCGGACGCATTACGGCGGCTGTGCCCGTGTTTGACGAGGTGACCGAAGAGGTCTTTGGTTTTGTCATGATTGAGGCCTGTCTGGAGCAGTTGATTGAAGCACAGATCCGTGGTCGATTCCGTTCGATCAATCAGCTGTATGTGCTGGACAACGATTGCCGGATTCTGATGCAGATCGACAATACGGGAACTCGTGTGCGTCAGAACGACGGCGTAGCCATGAGCGATCTGTCTCCCTGCTGGTCGAAGGTCGTGCCGCATCTGAAAGGCAGCGGTGAGTTCATTGACGAACAGGACCACGCCTTTTACGCCACCCGTGTGGATCTGGTGCCGGGACGATACTCGCTCGCGCTGGCGATGTGTTTGGCTGAAAAACCACAGCACTAGTCCTCGCCGCGTTTCGATTCATCGGGAACGCTGAGTCACGTATTTCCCATCACGTACGGAAACCTGTTTCTGACAAAGGACCGGGGCGGCTAGTCGGCGGCGTGATGTCCGTGTCTCCGGAGTGTCGTTGCGTACACACCGCGATGTGGCGTTTTGGGTTCAGTGACCGCAAATTGGCAGCACGGCGTTATGAAACGCTCAGTGCCGGACAAAAGCGGTCGGTTTCGCTCGTCTTTTTTCGGTTCTTCCTCTGGCGTGGCCCATATTTCGGGTACTCTGGAACGGCAGTAGTGTATACCCGCACATCGCGAGGGCGTTATGGGACAACAGAACCAGATTGGTGCTCTCCAGCGTGATGCGGAGCGATTTGGAGAACTGGTTCGGATCTGTCCAAATGGAATTGCCATTTGTTCGGGCACCACGGTTCGCAGCGTGAATCCGGCGCTATCTCAGTTGGTTGACTTCCCAGCCGAAGACCTGGTGGGACAGTCTTTAGGCGATCTGCTGTTCGAGTCCGTGCGGGAACGCACGATGAACCGACTTCAAACCATGCTCGCAGAAGGCATGGGGCATGACTCCGTCTGTTCCACCCGGCTGCTGCGGGCGGATGGCCTGACAATCGACGTCGAAGTCTCGACGGACCGTCTGGAATCCGGCGAAGCGGTTGACTCTGTGGTGGTCTTTCGCCCCCTTGCCGTCTTCCGCAACACCGCGCTGTTGAACAGTGAAGAGCTGATTCAGCGAGCTCATCTGCTGCGGATGTCGGTCTTTGGTGAACTGGCGGCTGCCCTGATTCATGAGCTTGGTCAGCCGTTGACGGCCGCGCGCGGGGCCAGTGACATTCTGGAGTCGACGCGGAATGAGGATGGCACCTGGAATATCACCGGCCGGCCAGCGGAAATCCTGATGACTGCTGTGGGGCAAATTGGCGATCGATTCCAGAAGATCTGGCAGTTTGTTCGTAACCGCCGCCCGGAACTCTCGTCCGTGCCAATTAATGCGTCCGTGCAGGATGCCATCGATCTGACCACGGCGGCCGCCCGACATGCGGCCGTAGATGTGCAGTTTTCTGCAGGTGACGTCCAAACGGTCAACATTGACAGTTCGCTGATTGGGCTGGTGACCACAGGCCTGATTCGCCGATCCGTCACTGCCCTGCAGGCGTCCGTCGGAAAACCTCGCCTGATTCGTGTCACAACGTCTGACTGTCCGGGCGAATTTGTGGCCGTAGAGATCGAACACAACGGCGCCGTCATGGCGACCGAAGAATCAGGTGGACCGGCACTTGTGCCACAGGAAAGCACGCCCGATCATCTGGCGCTGTCGACCTACCGGCTGATCATCGAAGAGCACGGCGGGATTCTCAACATTCAGCCGGGGATTGGCGGAGTCGGAGTGCGCTATCGACTGTTGCTGCCTGGCGGATAAACTGACCGTCTGGACGAGGTGTTCCGTGCTGCGTTTCCTGCCGCGTTTCCTGCTGTTGCGGCCTGGAGTCGAACGTTCCGTGCCGCCTCGAGTCACCCGTCCGGGCGATTGTCGGGCCACCGCGCTGATCACCGCTGTGAGACTCCACACGGCAGCTGACAGGAAGACTGCGATGGAAGCGCAACGACTTGCCTGGTGCCAACGGTTGAGGTGCCAACGGTTGAGGTGCCAACGGTTGAGGAGCCAACCGCGTGTGGCGGGCGGCGTCAATCTCAGACCAGCTGTTTGGGGCGGGTCTGACGTTTCTCCAGTGCCGCTCCGACGAATCCCGTAAACAGAGGATGCGGGTTGTTGGGCTGCGACTTGAACTCGGGGTGGTACTGCACGGCCACGTACCACGGATGATCGTTCAGTTCCACCACTTCTACCAATGAGCCATCCGGGCTGGTTCCCACGGGAATCATGCCGCCATGGACATACTGCTCGCGGTACTGCGGATTGAATTCGTAGCGATGGCGATGGCGTTCGCTGACTTCCACAGCATCATATGCGTCCTGAGCTTTGGAGCCGTCTGCCAGAACACACGGCTGAGCGCCCAGTCGCATGGTGCCGCCTTTGTCTTCGACACCCTCCTGCTCTTCCAGCAGGCAAATCACCGGATGCTGAGTGTCCGCCTGAAATTCGCTGCTGTTGGCATCTTTCAAATCCAGAACGTTGCGGGCGAATTCGATGACGGCACACTGCATTCCCAGGCAGATTCCAAAATAAGGGATCTTGTTTTCACGGGCATACTGCACGGCCTGAATCTTGCCTTCCACGCCCCGCATGCCGAATCCTCCGGGCACCAGGACTCCATCCACGCCGCTGAGCAGCGCGTCGGCCCCCTGTCGTTCGAGGTCTTCTGCTTCCACACGTTTGGCGATTACGCGGGTGGAATGGTGGAAACCGGCGTGGTCGAGTGATTCGTAGATCGACTTGTAGGCATCCCGGTGTTCGATGTACTTGCCCACGACTGCGATCGTGATCTCATGCCGCGGATTGCGGATGCGGTGGATCAGTTCGCGATAATCGTCCAGTTCCAGCGGGCCCGCTTCCATGCCCAGCTTTTCGATGATCAGTTCATCGAGGCGATGCTCGACAAGGCCCATCGGGACTTCATAGATCGAATACTCTTTGTCGACTTCCTCGATAACCGCCTCTTTTTCCACGTTGCAAAAGAGCGCGATTTTGTCTGTGTGCTCGCGGCCGATGGGACGCTCGGTGCGGCAGACCAGAATATCGGGCTGAATACCAATCGTTCGCAACTGCTGCACGCTGTGCTGCGTGGGTTTGGTCTTGGCCTCGCGGGCTGCCTTCAGATAGGGCACCAGCGTGAGGTGAATGAACAGGCAGTTCTGTTTCCCGACATCCAGCGGAATCTGGCGAATGGCTTCCAGAAACGGCAGGCCTTCGATATCCCCAATCGTTCCGCCCAGCTCGGTGATGACCACATCGACATCTGGTGAGGCCAGCCGTCGCACGGAGGCTTTGATCTCATCTGTGATGTGGGGGATGACCTGGACGGTTCGCCCCAAATACTCGCCACGACGCTCTTTGTTGATGACCGTCTGGTAGATTTGACCGGTCGTGTAATTGGAGTCGCGATTGAGGACGCTCGACGTGAAGCGTTCGTAGTGGCCCAGGTCCAGGTCGGTTTCTGAGCCGTCGTCCAGCACGTACACCTCGCCATGCTGATAGGGGCTCATCGTGCCCGGATCGACGTTGATGTACGGATCCAGCTTCTGCATGCGGACGGTGAGGCCACGCCGCTCCAGGAGCATCCCGATTGATGCGGACGTCAGTCCCTTGCCCAGTGAACTAACCACGCCGCCGGTAACAAAAATGTGCCGAGTCATAGAAGCGATCCCTGAACGACTGCGGCATCTGCCGAGTCGCCTTCGTGAACGGGCGGCACCAGAAACGAATTCCGGCAGTCACCCGTGGTGTAATGAGGCAGGTGTTCGTGGAAGACTCCACAAAATGGGGCAGAGAAAATCCCCGTTTGTGCGGCCGTTTGCGGCACATCGTGATGGATTTCGACCCGCCCGGGTGTTGGTCAACAACCAGGTTCGAACGCCTGCCAGCGCCCTCAGCCCGCGTATTAAAACAGATGGACAAAACTCCTCAATACTTCACGAACCGAATCCCGGATAACTGTTCAAAAAGAGGCCGTGGCGGCCTCAATTCTCTGGTCAGCTACGCAGCCGGCAGGGCCAGGCCGCTGTCCGCCGCGGTCCGCCCCAGGGGGAGGATTGCAGCGGTTGTAGCGTCAAGGCTGACTGGCTGGACGTCCTGAACGTGTGTGCCGGATCGGCCGTGAAGAAAATCTGAGTCGCTCGGGATCCCGCTCGGATGCGGTCGCCGATCATGACCTAGGTTTTGGCAGATGTGTCTCCAGAGTTTACATGTGCCGCTCTTTTCCTGCCTGCTCGTAAGGGCCTGTGATGTCCCCTGACCCGCTCATCAGTGTGCGTTCTTTCAGCAAAGCCTACGAGGGTGTGCCCGCCGTGGAACGCGTCAGCTTCTCCGTGAAACCGGGCGAAATCCTCGGCGTGATTGGTCCCAACGGCGCTGGCAAGACCACCACGATGCGGGCACTGGCGACCCTCATTCCGCCATCCGACGGCGAGATGACTGTGGAGGGCTTTGACACACGATGCCACCCGGTGGAAGTAAAACGCCGCCTCGCTTACATCCCGGATGATCCCCGCCTGTTTCCTCACCTGACTGTCGAAGAGCACCTGACGTTTGCCGCCGCTGCTTACGGGGTCAGCCAGCCGGACGAAAAGGCGGCCCGCCTGCTGGAGGACTTTGAGCTGTCCGGAAAACGAAAAACGGCGGCTCGTGATCTGTCACGAGGAATGCGTCAGAAACTGGCGATCTGTTCGGCCTATCTTTACGAGCCGTCCGCACTGCTGTTTGACGAGCCGCTCACTGGGTTGGACCCCATCGGGATTCGCACGCTGAAGCAGAGCATTGTGCAGCGGGCGCAGGCCGGTGCGGCCGTGATGGTCAGCAGTCACCTGCTGGCGATGGTGGAGGATATCTGTACGCACATCCTGCTGCTCGGCGGAGGTCAGCAGCGATTCTTCGGCACGGTCGATGAGCTCCGGCTGGAGTTTGCTGACCATGGATCGGCTTCTCTGGAACAGATCTTCTTTCTTGCGACCGGGGAAACGGACGCAGCCAGGCAGCCCGGCAGTTCGGCGGATTCGGCGGTGATGGCATGAACCGTATATTCGTTCTGCTGAAAGCACACACAGCCGCACGTTTGCGTCGCTGCCGTCGTGGATTCTCGTCCCCCCGCCGTGTGCTGCTGTCGCTGTTTGTGGTGCTGCTGGCTGTGATCTGGATTGGTCAGACGCTGGCCAGCATGCTGTTGAGGGAGCCCTTCGCGCCGGAAATGTTTCGCCGCTGGGTGTCCCTGCCACTCATGCTGTATTTCTTCTGGCACGTCATTCGTGTTGCCTGGAAACGACCTGAGACGGCCATTGAATGGTCTCCCGAAGAGCAATCATTGATTGTCGGAGGGCCCTTCACCGCGTCCGAGCAGTTGCTGTATCGCTTTAGTGTGATCTTTACGGCAACGCTTCCCAAGGCGTTGCTCACGACACTGGCCCTGTGGCCCGATCTGGCCTGGTCTGGTCCCTTCGCCTTATTGCTGGCACTTGTGTATCTGGAATTGTTTCGCATGGTGGCCGACCTGGCCGCCAGTTGCTGTTCGGCCCGTGCGTACGCCGGTTTTCGTGCCATGGTGCTGGTTTTGGTCGCCACAGGCTGTGTGGCCGGGTACCAATATGGAAGAGCGATTGTCAACAACAGCGGAGTGACAGAGGCGGTGGAGGTGTCCGGCAGTCAGCAGGTCATCGTGACCCTGCAGGCAGTCCGCAGCAGCCCTGTCGTCTCTGTCGTGGAAACACCATTTCTGATGGTGGCGGACGTGGTGGCCGGTCGTGGGACGATGGTCAGCGTGGGCGGCAAGCTGCTGCTGCTGATGCTGGCGACGGCCCTGAATGCGACTTTGATCTTGTGGCTGTACCGACTGTATCACCGCATGAGCGCAGAACGCGATCGGCGGCTGTGGGCGGCACGTGGCGTCATTGCCTCGGTCAGTGTCGGGCGAACCGCGGAAGTGGCCACACTGCCTGGTGGTCGGCTGGTTGCGGTCACCGGGCCGCTGGTCTGGCGGCAGGCCAGACGCGCGCAGCGCTACGTGGGCAGTCTGCTGATCTCCATGGGCATCCCGGCGATGCTCTCGTGCATCCCGCTGTTTTCCGTGCCCTCGTCTGAGGTGGCATTTGTGGCAGTGGTGTGTGGCGTTCTGTTTTACACATTCGTGCTGCTGCCTGAGGCGATCAAATTTGACTTTCGGCTGGACATGGACCACCTCACGACACTGAAACTGCTGCCCATGACATCCGCCCGTGTGGTGCTGGGGCAACTGGTCACGCCTGTTCTGCTTGCGCTTGGGTTTCAGCTGGCCGTCATTCTGTTTGCCGGCCTGTATCGTGATGTCGGCTGGAAGCTCATCGCTGGCGCTGTTGCGGTGACTTCGCCGCTGACAGTTGTGTTTGTGGCACTCGATAATCTCGTGTTTCTGCTCTATCCCCATCGTCCCACGCAGGAAGGATTTGAAGCCTTCGTACGCACCATCCTGAAGTTCACCGGCAAGTCGCTGCTGCTGGTGCTGGCGGGCGCTCTTTTGGTCTTCTGGGCACCGCTGGCGGCTTCTCTTGCCGCCCGTCTGCCGGTCGTCAGCACGGCTTCCGTGTTTTACTGCGGCCTGAGCGCGGGGGTCGGACTGGTGGCGGTGTTCCTGATACGCTGCGTTGTGGTGGCTTACGAGCGGTTTGATGTGTCGCTTGATGGCGCGTAGACCGACTCCGCTCGGACTCGCGTTTCCTGGGGGCGACTGGTGTGCGGCCTGACTTTGTCCGCTCCGCACACTTCACCCTGCCTGTGACGCTTTCATCTCGACGCCAATCGTTAACAATACGCCCTGGAGCGTTTCCAGCCGATTTGGCCATGGACCCAACAGAAGGGCGAATTGATGTCACTGAGTGAGACGGCTGTTCGCCGCCGCACGCTGGTTTCCTCAGCCGCGATGCTGTTGTCAAATGTCCGAGCGGCAGCCACACATAATCGCACACCCGCTTCCACGGACCGCATCGAAGGAATGCTGCTCGGTGGTCTGGTTGGAGATGCGCTGGGTGGCCCTGTCGAATTTCACAGTGACCCCCGCAGCCTCAAACTGTGCCAGGCCAGAGCCTGGGACGATCAGCCACTGACCGACGAGAGGCTGCAGGAGCTGTCTTCTTCTCTTGTGCTGCTGCCGTACGCCGGAATTCGCGACGCGGTTGCCCCGTACGGCCCGTGGCAGAAATCGGCCCCGGCGGGCACATTAACGGATGACTCGCGGCACAAGATTGTCCTGCTGCGGGCGATCCGTAGTCTGCTGGACAGGTCTGCCGACGCTCCAGCTTCCCAGGCGGGTGTGGCGGTGCGGCTGAAGAAATCTGACATCGCCCATCAGCTGATTGATTTTCAGGCGCGACCAGCGGGTGGTGACTCTGCACAGATTCAGGAACTGAACGAAGAGGGCTTTCGTGAGTATCGGCTGGCATCGCGGTGGCTGCTGGGAGAGCGAGATCCCGGACTGGCGCTGCCGGTGGAACGATTGTGGGGCGGTGTGAATAACTGCTCCGGACAAATGATGTTTCCGCCGCTGGCCGCCTGTTTCGCCGGACGCCCCGAGGATGCCTACAAAGCCGCATGGGATCTGGATTTCATCGATGCCCCCGCCGCGCGGGACATGCTGGCCGCACTGGTGGCCGGGCTCGCCGAAATCCTGCACTCCCGCTACGACAGTATGTCACCGGAGCAGAAGCTGGCTGCGCTGCGGCAGACAATGGAATCAACGGACCCGTATCGTCAGGCAAAGATTCCCTTCGCGGGGCGACAGCTGAACAAATGGCTGCGGTTGTCGGATGGGCTTGTGGAACGAGCCCAGGGAAGTCCTCAGCGACTGTATCGCCTGCTGGAAGACGAGGGGAAACCGGTTTATTGGTGGGACGCCCACTTTACGCTGCTGGTTCCGCTGACAATCCTTCAGCTGTGTCGCCTCCAGCCTTTGGCCGCTCTGCATCTGACACTCGATTTTGGGCATGACACGGACTCTTACGCACAGGTGCTGGGGTGTCTCGTCGGGGCGATCTATGGGGCCTCCGTGTTTCCCGCTGCGATGCAGAAGGCCGTGTGTGCGACGTTGAAACTGGACTATCAGGAAGACGTTTCGCAGTGGCTGATCACATTGCGAGATTACGCCCGGCGGTGTGACGGGACGCCTTAGGCTTTGTCCTGGAGTCGGACTTCTCAGGCGGGACGAAGTTCAAATCTGCTTTGGCTGCCCCTTGCGATTCCGGCTGCGTGGCGGTTAGATTCGCGATTGACCAGAGGTCTGCGGCGATGCGCTGGGCCGATACAGTTACACACTCACAGTGACGAACTCGCACGGAAGACGGATCACCATGCCGGACACCATTGAAGGCAGCATCTACGACTATCCCAGCTACTACGACTTGCTGTTCGGCTCTGACTGGAAAGCCGAATTCGACTTTCTGCAAAAATGCATTCCTAAGCACTGCACCAAATCGGTGTCTCGTGTTTTTGAGCCCGCCTGCGGCACCGGGCGACTGCTGATTAAGCTGGCCCAGGCTGGCTACGAAGTGGGCGGTAACGACCTCAACGAGAAGGCCATCGACTTCTGCAATGATCGGATGGAACGATACGGATACGGTCGACCGACGACCGTCGGGGATATGTCCGATTTTCGCGTGAAGCGGAAGTTTGATCTGGGATTTAATCTGATCAACACGTTTCGACATCTTCCTGACGAGCAATCCGCGGTCGCCCACCTGCAGTGCATGGCGGCCGCGATCCGCAAAGGAGGCATTTACGCGCTGGGCATCCATCTGGAACCGACCGAAGGCACAAAGATGGAGGAGGAAAGCTGGTCCGCTCGCCGTGGCAACCTGGCGATCACCTCGCACATGTGGACCAAGGGCATTGATCGCCGCCGTCGGATGGAATTGCTGGGGGTGACGCTGGATATCTACACGCCCACAAGTCATCGGCAGATCGTCGACCACATGGAGTATCGCACTTATCGGCACGCGCAGTTTAAGTCTCTGCTGAAGAAGGTGCCCGAGTTTGAGGTCGAGGAAGTTTACGACTTTGCATATGACATCAAACGTCCCCACAAGATCACGGCAGAAACGGAAGACTGCGTTTTTATTCTGAAACGTGTGTGATGCCGGACGTTCCTGCGAGGCAGCAGACGACTGGCCAGACACGCTCAGACGCTTGGCGTTACCTGTGCGCCACCTGGTGACTCGCCGTGGCAATGGCGTCGGACACGCAGTGGCATTCCCCTGACACCACTTTGCCCAGCACGGCCAGTCCCAGCAGTGCATCTTCGCCAAAAGGGGCCATGCGAAACGGCAGGCCCAGTCGCTGACAGATCAACTCCTGCAGCAGCCGAGAACGGCGAACCACGCCACCGGAGAACACGAGCCGCTGCGGTTCACCGAGGGCGGTCAGTCGCGGCAGCAGTTCCTGATACTGGACGGCAAGGCGTTCCAGACAGGCGCGGGCGATGTCGGCCACCGTCAGACAGTCTTCGGTCAGTCCGCCGAACGATCCCGGCGTGTCCATGGCGTTGGGAAACAGTCCCAGTTTCGCCTGGATCGGTGTGCGGTCGACCGTTTCCGCGGCCTGCAGGAAGTACTGCCAGTCGTCGGACGTGATGGCGTGGGAAGAGTCGTGGGCCGTGTGTCCCATTTCCGTGAGCAGCCTGAGCACGGCGGTGAGCGCTCGACCGGCCGGGATATGAGTGACGGTGCCCAGCCAGCTGTTGTCAAAAAAAGGACGCAACTGGCCGTCTGTCAGTGGACGCGGCGAATGTCCAGCCAGCATCGACATCTGTGAACCGGTGGCCACATTGACGGACAACTCGCCGGCACGGATCAAGCTGCCAGCCAGTGCCGTCTGGTGGTCACCCGTGGCAGCATAAACGGGCACTTTCCGGGACTCGTGCGTGATGGTTCCACACGAGTGTGGAAAATGAACCAGATCCGGCCACGCGTCCGCAGTGGTGGGCAGTGAGATCAGATCATTGGCGAGAGTCCCCGTTTTAAGCGAAATCAGCCCCGCTGCGCTGGTTCGCTCCATTTGCGGGCGGCTGGCCACAAGACTGGCAACAACGGCATCGGGGAGGCCACACAGGGTGCCGCGAGGTGACTGGCCCGCCTGACAAACATTGTGCAGCAGCGACAGCGTCAGTCCGGGCTGGAACTCGTTGCCAAGTACGGAGGAGATCGCGTCACCCAGTTGCCGTCTCAGTGAAGCGAATGATCCGCTGTCCAGTGCTCGGGTGTCCTGCCACGAGATAGCCGGCGTGGTCGGCTGACCATGGTCGTCCACGAATACCAGCCCTCCCATCTGACCAGTGATGAGGACGCCGGCTGTCGCTGGGCAGGCCATCAACAGTTGCTGAATCTGCTGACGTACGGCGTTCGCTATGGCAACCGGGTCCAGTTCGTAACGGCCGGCGGCTGTGGTGATCCGCTGCGTGACAGGTGTGCGACTCAGACCTGACAGCGAGAGTGTCGTGCAATCCGCGATCGCCGTTTTCAGAAACGAACTGCCAAGGTCAACAACAACGAATTTCACGGTAGCCCCGCTGAATGAAGTGACGATGCAGGAATGTCATGATGCGGCCAGGCGTCGCAGGTCTTCTGCCACTTTGTCCATTCCCTGCTGCATGGTCACAATCGGCTCAAATCCGAAATCACGCTGCGCGGCGGCAATGCTGTAGCTGTGTGAACCGGCCAGCTGTTCAGCAACAAACCGCGTCATGGGCGGCTCCCCGGAGAGTTTCAGCAATGACCACGCTCCTTCCAGGACGTGTCCGATCCGTCGCGCTGATTTGAGGGAAATCGACTTCTGCACACCAGACAGACCGGCGATGCCCAGTAGCTCATCAATCCAGTTCCACAAATTCACGGGCGTCGGCTCATTGATGAAATAGGCGTTGCCCGCGGCCTGGCTGTGATCGCGCAGCGCGCGTTCTGCCTGCAGGTGGGCGGCCGCTGCGTTTTCCACATTGACGACGGACACCTCGTTGGTGCCTGGGCCGACGCGCCGCAGTCGTCCGGATTTGGCACGTTGAATCAGCCTCGGCAGCAGGTGGTTGTCGCGCTGTCCCCAGATCAGATGAGGACGCAGTGAAACCGTCTTCAGCGAGGCCGCATCGCTGGCTGCCAGTACGGCCTGTTCGCCGAGCGCTTTGGAGTGAGGGTAATGGCAAAGCCATGACTGCGGATACGGCAGTGACTCATCCGCGTTGATGTGATCATGGCCATCGAAGACCACGCTGGGAGAACTGGTATAGATAAGACGTGCAACGTTCTGCTGGAGGCAGGCGGAAATGACATTCTGTGTGCCGAGGGTGTTGATGCCGTGAAACATCTCCCAGTCGCCCCACACCCCAGGGACAGCGGCCACATGAAAGACAGCGTCAATCGATTCGCAGGCTGCCGTCACCCTGTCGACATCGCGGACGTCACCGTTGACGATCTCGACATCCAGTTGCTGTAACGCCGGATAGCTGCCGCGGCAATAAACGCGAACATCGTCACCCTGCTCCAGCAGCTGTTCGACGATGTAAAGGCCCAGAAATCCGCCGCCTCCGGTGACGAGTGCTTTCATGCGTCCTGATGCTTTCCTGATGGCGTCAGAACCGTCTGACCAACCTGCCCGCGTGCTGACGGGCCGCATTTAATCAGTTTTGCTGCAGGTGTGCCTGTTTGCGACTGCGGAAAAGCAGAAAAGGCCAGCGAAACGCCGGCCTTTTCTGTCTATTAAATCGGGTGAAGAGCGAACGGATTTCCTAAGAGTCCGCTTCTTCCACTTCCCGTTTGATGGCGTCGTAAACTTCCTGGCGATGGACGGCTACGTCTTTGGGGGCATCAATGCCAATCCTGACTTTGTCCCCTCGTACTTCGACAATGGTGATCCTGATCGAATCCCCAATGATGATGGTTTCATCTCGTTGTCGTGAAAGTACCAGCATGAATTCCCTCCGTGTGCCAGACAACGACCCGTCTTTGTCTGTGCAGGTTCTCCGGCCGCGCAAGGACTGATCGTTGGATGGCGGCCCGCCCCGATGACATCGGGACAGGAGTGATGATCGGCAGTCAGGCCGTTGACGACGACGCGATTGGTCTCGTTTCTAAAGAGCGGCAGGATTTGACGCCGTCGGGAGGCGGCTGTTCCGATTCTGCCAGCAATCGGAACTCGCCCGGTAAATCCCCCGAAAGCGGGTTTCACCTGATTCAGCAGGATGTCCGGTTGAAGGGATTGCCGCGATCATGACGGGAGATTAGTCTCTTTGATCGATCCGCCCGCCCCGTTACCTCTCGTTCGGAATCCGTCGTGCTCACTCTCGCAGTCGCTGTCTTCTCCTTTTTCGCCTTCATTCTGGCGTACAACACGTATGGTCGCTGGCTGTCGCAGCGGATCTTTCAGGTGGATCCGAAGGCACTCGTCCCCGCGAAGGAACTGCAGGATGACGTCGACTTTGTTCCCACGGATCGGCAGGTGCTGTTTGGGCACCATTTTACCAGCATTGCCGGAACCGGTCCAATTGTGGGGCCCGCGATTGCCGTTTTCTGGGGCTGGCTGCCGGCGCTGCTGTGGGTTGTCCTTGGTTCGATCTTTGTGGGCGCCGTGCATGATTTTGGCGCGCTGTTTGTCTCGCTGCGAAATCGAGGTCAGACAATTGGCGAAGTGGCCGGGCGATTGATCAATTGGCGGGCCCGTTTGCTGTTTCTGTTTATTCTGTTCTTTGCTCTTACCATCGTGCTGGCGATTTTCGGACTTGTCATCGCCAGCATCTTCAAAGAGTACCCCGAGTCTGTTTTGTCGGTGTGGGTGGCGATGCCGCTGGCCATGTTGATTGGGTACTGGGTGTATCAGCGGAAAGGCTCATTACTGCTGCCGTCTCTGATTGCCCTGGCCATCCTTTACCTGTGCGTATATCTGGGCGTCTACTACTTCCCGTTTTCGCTGCCGGATAGCGTGCACATTGCCGGGTCCCCCGTAGTGACATGGACGGTCGTGCTGATGGCGTACTGCTTTGTCGCTTCTGTATTGCCCGTCTGGTTGTTGCTGCAGCCACGTGACTACATCAACAGTCATCAACTGGTGGTGGCCCTCGCCCTGCTGGTCGCTGGCCTGGCAGTCGCTGGCCTCACAGGTCAGGCCGATCTGGCGGCTGCGGCTCCGGCAATCGCTGCGGCCGATGAAATCCCGGTCGGTGCGCCCCCCATTTTCCCCTTTCTGTTTATCACGATTGCCTGCGGGGCCTGCAGTGGTTTTCATTGCCTGGTGAGCAGTGGGACCAGCAGCAAGCAGATCTCCAGCGAGTCCGACGCGCAGTTCGTTGGCTACGGCTCCATGCTGATGGAGGGCGCGCTGGCCGTCATTGTGATTCTGGCCTGCTGTGCGGGTGTCGGAATGGGACGTGCTCAGCAGGGTGATGAGATTGTCGGCTTAAACAAAGTCGAAAACGAACAGGTGGAACTGGTCACCGGTCGTCAGGCATGGCGCAGTCTTTACGCCTACGGCGAAGGGCAAACCTGGTCTTCCTTCAATCTGGCCAAAAAAGTGTCCGCCTTTGTGGAAGGCGGAGCCAATTTCCTGTCGACCATTGGGATGCCCCACAAACTGGCCATCGGAATTATTGCCGTGCTGGTGGCCTGTTTTGCGGCCACCACGCTCGATACGGCGACACGTCTGCAGCGCTACGTGATTCAGGAACTGGGCACTACGCTTAAGGTGCCACCTTTGGCCAACAAGTACGGCGCCACGTTTTTAGCGGTGGCGCTGGGGACCGCGGTGGCCATGATTCCCGCCTCTGCGGCGGCCGGCCCGGGAACCGGAGGCTTGATTTTGTGGCCATTGTTTGGGGCGACCAATCAGCTTTTGGCCGGTCTGGCATTTCTGGTACTGATCTTTTATCTGGCCCGGCGAGGGAAGTCTGTCATGTTTGCCGTCATCCCGGCCGTGATGATGACTTCGCTTCCGGTCATTGGCCTGGGCTGGCAGATCTTCGGCGACGGACAGTGGTTTGACAGCGGTCGCCATCTGCTCGTGGGATTTGGCGTGTTGATCCTGGCACTGCAGGCGTGGATGGTGATTGAGGCCATCGTGCTCTACCCCAAAGTGCGTGGTGTGCTGGAAGAATCGCTTCCGCCGCTGCCGACAGCAGGTGCCGAATCCGCGGCGCCCAACTGCTAGAGCTGCCGCCGGCAGGTCGGGATGGTTGTGTCGCGCACCCTGCTCAGATTGCCCATGGTCTTAAGGGATTGTTGGCCAGCTCGCGTCTGCAGGGCCGATTCCCGCCGGCAAAACCGATTCAGTCGGCCCACACGCTGCAAGGTCACTGAATCTGATTAGAATCCGACCTGACCGGCGGATTTGCACCGTGATCGTTCGATCAGTGCAGAAAGTTAGGCCATATCACAACCAATTTGGGTGCTGGACAGGCGGAATCAGGAAGCAGACGATGCGATTACTCATTACCGGTGGCGCAGGTTTTATCGGCAGTCACGTGGCGGATGCCGCGCTGGCCAAAGGCTGGGATGTTGCCGTACTGGACAATCTTTGCTCTGGACGCCGCGAGAACGTCCCGGCAGCAGCCACGTTTTACGAAGTGGACATTCGAGACAAGGAGGCGGTTGATCGCGCCTTCGCCGAATTCCAGCCGGACGCTGTCTCACACCAGGCCGCACAGGCCAGCGTCGCGGTGAGTGTTCGCGAGCCGCAGATGGATGCGGAAGTGAATGTGACCGGATCTTTGAACATTATGACGGCCTGCGTGGCCAGCGGCGTTAAGCATCTTGTCTTTGCCAGCACGGGCGGAGCCATCTACGGCGAGGTGCCCGAAGGCACAAAAGCGGGCGTTGACTTCACTCCGGTACCCATCAGTCCCTACGCGTGCAGCAAATTCTCCGTCGAAAAATACCTTGAGTGCTTTCGCATTGAACATGGTCTGGGCTATACGGTGCTGCGTTATGCCAATGTCTACGGCCCGCGTCAGGATCCGCATGGGGAAGCCGGCGTGGTGGCGATTTTCTGCAACCGCATTCTGGCGGGAGAGCCGATCCGTGTAAACGCCATGCGCGACGTGGGAGACGACGGCTGCATTCGCGACTATGTTTTCATCGAGAATGTTGTGGCGGCCAACATCGCGGCGATTGAGGGACAGATTTCCGATCCGATTTTGAACGTCGGTACCGGTTGTGAAACGACCACCAAAATGCTGGCTGACGTGCTGCAGGAAAAGCTGGGTCAGTCTGTGGATGTCAGCCCGAGCGAAAAACGAGCTGGCGACATCGAACGCTCGCTGCTGAATGCGGATCGGCTGGTGGAACTGCTGGGGCCCGTGGTTGACATCGAAAGCGGTCTGGGACGCACGGCCGAGTGGTTTGCCGATCGAATCGCGACAGAAAACGCATCGTAGCCCCACCTGATGCCTCCGTTCGCTTCGCTCATGCGACAGTTTCTGCGACCCTTTCTTCGGCTGGGGTATCAACTGGTCTATCGCCTGCTGCTGATTTACTGGCGTGTCTTTCGGCCGGTCACCCGTGGCGCATACGTGGCCGTTTGGTTTGGCGATGAACTGCTGCTGATTCGCAACTCTTACAAAGCCTGCGACACGTTTCCTGCCGGCGGCGTGGAGGGCGGAGAACGACCGCGCGATGCTGCTGTGCGTGAACTGTCAGAAGAGGTGGGCCTCACGGCCATTGCGTCCGAACTGACGTTTGCCGGTCGCTACGTGAGCCACAGCGAATACAAGCAGG
>JANSXP010000034.1 GCA_024742875.1 Planctomycetaceae bacterium
CATCACAACCACTTCGCTGGTGCCGTCACCGTCCGTGTCGGCTACACAGATATTGCTGGCGCCCAGCAGGCCCGGATAGGCTTCCACGGTGTCCAGACCATCCACACCATTTTGCCGGTACACCAGCACCTGAGCATTCTGTGGGTCCGTTACCAGCACGTCGTTCAGCTTGTCACCGTCGATGTCACCAACGGCCACCGCCCGCCCTTTGGCCCCGGAGGCATCACCCACGCCAAACTGCAGCATGCGTGAAGGGACAGAAGACTCGGATTTTTCTGTGGTGGTCAGCTGCGAGATCAGCACTCGACCGGTGCGGCTGTTGACCGTCAGAATTTCGCTGCCCGGCTGCTGATCAACATCGTACAGCGTGACAGAGCGCGGCTGCTGCAGGTCAAAGCGGACTTCCGGCCCCAACCGACCGTCTTCGGTCTGCAGGCGGGCACACAGACCGCGTTCCTGGCCTTCGGTCGCCTGATAGCTCAGGTCCATTCGTTTATCGCCGTTCAGGTCAGCGATCTGCAGCAGAGACAACTGCTGAGACGTATTGATCAGGGGGACCGGCGTTTGCATTTCGCCATCCATGCCCTGATAAATGATGTAAGTCACATTCTTGCCGAGCACGGCGATGTCAGCCTTGAGGTCACCGTTCAGATCCCCGGTCGCAATCATCCAGGCGGCCGGCGCCAGTTCGGGCAGTCGCACAGACCACCGCTCTGACCAGTCTGATTTGCCTTTCTCAGGCTGATACCGCACGACCAGGCGATCAGGCGTGCCGATATACGCCACGTCAGTGCGGTCGTCCTGATTGAAGTCGGCGGTGACCATGCCGGCGATTTGCTTATCCACCGAAATCTGCTGCACATCAAAGCGCCAGTCAGATCGCAAATCGTTGACATACTGCCCGGATTCCTTCCTGCGACTGTCAGGATCGGCCACCTGTGCGAACAGTCGCAGACAGCTGGCACGGTTGTCCACCGTCATCAAGTCCGTCAGGCCGTCTGCATTGAAGTCCCCGGAAGCCAGCGAGAAGCTGCGTTTGTCCAGCTTATACAGTTCCACGCCACTGAAACCGTAAAACTGAGCGTAATGATTCTGCTCCCCTTCATCGGCGGCAGTCGCCTCAAACCGGGATGCAGACAGAATCAGGACAGATGCCAGAGCGGCATAAACCAGGGAGCGAATCACGTCGACGGCCTTCACGAAGAGAAAGGGAATTCTTCTCGTATTCTTGGTGTGATTCGCAGCAGTTGCAAGGAGCCCGCGGCAGCCCCTGTGGGGGAATCTGACAATGGCGCCTGACGCCCTGCACGATTCCGCCGTTGTGTTCCGCCTCGCGTAGAAATCCTGCCCTGCCGGCAGAACGGGAAACCGGGGCAGCGAAAGAGGCCAGGTACGGGGCACCGACCTGGCCCCCTCGCCTCCTTCGCAAAGGAAGGATCCAACGTCTCATTGGCTCACCGGTCATGATGACCGAGGTCCGGGGGGCGCACCACATGTGTGGCGTCTACCCTAGTATCGTCTCTGTATTTACGAGATTGCGTCTTTCGAGGGGCGTGTGCGGGACATCTCTACGCCCTGGTCGTCATGGTTCGAACGACTGAGACGGGTAGGACGGTCGGCCGTCTCCGAAAAGACTCTCCGAAGCGGTCAAAATTCATCGCTCTTGTGGCGTGCTGGCCACGTCGCTGTCCTGGGTTGGCAACACACCCAGCAGCCACGCGATGCTCAAACGCGACGTCAACAGTTACTCTGCCGTTTCATGGACGTGAACAGCTGCATGCATGGTGTACAGCCGGAAGCCCGCCGCCGTTTGAACCAGGACACCGCTGGATTTGTTGTCTGCGACGGGCAGGACGGGACCCTCCGCACACTTTTTCCACGTTCGCAGGTCATCCGACACACAGAAGTAAGTACACCAGTCTCGCGGCTTTGTGGTTGTGCCCGTGCCGTGCATCACCGCGTAATAGCGGTTGCCGATTTTCACGATCTGGTTCATGGCAATCATTAGCGCATCGTAGCTGTCCGGGCCCGGGACGATCAGCGGTCGATCAGACACGTTGGTCCAGACGCGGGCATCGGTTGATGTCGCCAGCCAGATGCCCTGATCACGGCGTTCGTAAAACAGGTACCACGTGCCATCTTCCACCCAGACCGTTGGAGTTCCATACGGACCAGCCGAAATCGGGGAACCATTCTGCAGGCGAACATCCAGCGACCCCACCCGAGTCCACTTCAGACCATCGGAGGAAGTCAGCAACTGCGCCTGATCGCCGGCCCCTTCGGCAAACATATACAGCAGGTCTCCGTGGCGGATCACAATCATGTCTTCCACCCAGACATCGTCGTGGATGGGGCCATCCGTTTGCCGCGTCCAGTCGAGTCCATCGGCCGACGTGGCGTATCCCAGTTTCATGTCATAAGGCTGAACCGACTTGTTGTAGCCGGTGTACCACATGCGCCACGTGTCGCCGTCCTTCATCACCCAGCCGCGTTCGCGAATTAACTCGTCCCATTGTCCCGGACGGCCGGTGAATACAGGCTTGTCCGTCACGGACCGAAAGCCTGACAGTGCCGCCGGCAAATCGCCGGCCAGCGCAATGCCGCAGGTGAGCCCCGCGCTGATCGCCAACATCATCACACCGCGAAACACGCTCATGACCAGCTCCAGATCACGGCGGGGACTGTCTGTCCTGCCTGATATTCAGAATATTCGGGAGACAGGCGACACAGACCGTGCGCTGTGGCCGTTGACCGGAGATCAGCAGAACCTCCCCAGCGGACGGCCGTCGCCCGAATCACGCCATCAACAACTTCAAACTGACACGGCATGAAGACCTCCCGATCACCGCGGACCGCAATGGGGTCTGCCAGCTGCACAGTCCGGAAGGCTGGCAGCACAGAAGACTGTCCGCAAAACTGACGAAGGGCTGTGGTGACAAACAAGTCAAAGCACACCATGCTGCTGACGGGATTACCCGGCAGACCAAACACATAGCAGGTGTGATCGTCAGTCTGCAGTTTTCCAAACCACAGCGGCTTGCCAGGCTTCATGGCGATCTTGTGGAAAACTTCCACCACACCCGCCGCCGCCAGTTCCGCGGGAACAAGGTCCAGAGTCCCCGCCGACACTCCGCCGGTGAGCACCAGAAAATCATTTTTCAGACCAGCCGCAATGCGTGTTTTCAAGTCCCCCACATTGTCCCGCGCGATCCCCAAAGGATCCGGCACTGCGCCGGCCTGCTTAATCTGACTGATGAGCATCGGCTCATTGGAGTTTCGAATCCGACCGGGTGTGAGCGGCTGATCAAATGTCAGCAGCTCATCGCCGGTCGCCAGCACGCCCACTTTGGGAATCGGGCGGACGGGGATCTCAGCAATTCCAAATTCGGCCAGGGCGGCAATGTGCTGAGGAGCCAGCCGAGTGCCGCACGCCAGCAGCGGTTCTCCGACCTGCGCGGAGGCGCCCTTTCTCAGCACGTGCTTTTCGGCCAGCAGTTGTTCGCCGCTGACGTGCACCGTGGTGGGGTCATTTTCGTTGAATGTGACCTTCTCGATCGGCACGACGCAGTCGGCCCCCGCGGGCATCGGCGCTCCGGTCATGATGCGACAGGCCGTGCCCGGTCTCACGACTGACTGCGGAACCGTCCCCGCCGTAATCGTCTCCAGCACCTGCAGCGTATCCGATTGCGGCCCCGCCACCAGAGCGAATCCGTCCATCATGGATTTGTCAAACGGCGGAGAGTCGTGAGGGGTTGTCAGATCCTCGGCCAGACACCGATCAGATGCCTGGGAAAGCGAAACCCGCGCAACAGTCGCCGCAGTGACGGTGGACAAAATTGACTCAAACGCCTGATCAACAGAAAGCATGGGGCCAGAGCAAAGAAAACAGGGCAAAAAGGCAGTGGGACCGCAATAGACCAGATTGCCCCGCGGTCACGCAACCATCGCACGCCCTCTTTTGCGGCGGCGGCGAGATTCCCAACAGCGACGCGGCGAACGATACCTGACGCCCCCAAACACAACCGCCCACTGTGAGACAGCAGACCGAGCTGGCGATGAGAAGTTGCCCACATGCTGCGACAGCCGCGGTGGCCGCGGTGGCCTGCAAGCCGCGACATTCCGCTGCGCGATGTTCGCTCAGCAGCGGTTGCTGTCCGCTGCCTCATGAACCGGATCGCCACGCATCCGGACAAACACAGGTTAGCGCGTGCCGGCATCGGGCCGGCGGGCAAAACGTCGTTCAAAGGCCGAGCTGTCCTCCTGCGTTGTGACCCACAGAAACACCTTGCCAGTTTCGTCCGTGCGAATCGTCATGCCCAGCTTCTGAGAGCTTCCCATAATGCTCATCAGTCGAAAGGGCGAAATGCGATCACGGCGGCGACTGTAGCGAATGCGCGAGACGTCTCGACCGCCGGTTATCAGTGCGTGGCCCGAATAGACCAGCGGCACCTGCAGTCGCTGGGCGATGATCTTCATCAATCCATCCAGGGGTTCATCTTCCAGTTCCACAGTGATGGTTTTGCTGATTGCGGGCACCAGCGTCGTGATGGGCGCTTTGTCTTTCCAGCCCACCGGGTAGAGATTGTCGCGCTCACTGCCCACGTCAATCTGCAGAAAATAGCCGCCCGCTGGATTCACGATCGGGCGAAAGCCCAGGCCGAACTGCGACAGCGCCACGGCCAGCGCCGTCCCCCGACTAAACGCCCGCACATCCGGCGTCTTCTCACCGATCGTTTCCGGCGCGTTGTAAGCGAGTTTGGCAGCGGCCACCGTGAACTTCACCTCAAAATCGCTTTGCACATCCAGCGATGCGATCGCCTTCATGGGGTTGGACAGGTCCGGCTCAGCGTCAACCGGTTTACGCAGTCGTTTCAGCACGTCCTCATACTGCTGCTCATCCAGCCCCCAAGTGGGATGCTCGTGCGGTGGCCCTTTGGCACCATACTTTTGCAGTTTTTCAAACCACGCCGTGAGTTCCACATCGTCTTTGGGACCAAACTTCTGACCGCGGAACACAATGGAGCCATCGCGTTCCAGCAGGCCCACCACCTTCACGCCCTGTTCGCCCCGCAGTTCAAAGTCCTCCAGCGTAGTGGCTTCACCGGACCGCCCCTGTCGAAAGGTGGGGCTGTGGCCGACCTGCTGAAACACGGCCGCCCAGTCGCGCGCCAGTAACTGCGATGAGGGGCCGGGGGGAATCAGCACTTCAATCTGCAGATAGCGATCTTTGGCCACGGCCGCCGGAGTGGCGGCAGCCGACTGAACGACAACAGCCGTGAGCGAAACAAGACAACTGGCGGCAAACGCGCGGACAGGACAGGTGGAACGAAACATGACGGCCCTCATCGAGACTGCAGGTCGGCAAAAGGGAAGCCCGGGTATTGTGACCGCCCCAGCCAATATCTACCAGATCGGTCTGCTGACTGGCCGCACGCCAGTCAACTCGCCTGTCTGTCAACCTGCCCGTCTTTGTGCTTTGCCGGAACGGCGAGAAACGCCGAGCTGTCTTCACCCGCCCTGGGCGAACAGCAGTCAGCCCTGCAGCGCATCGGCCACGTTGGTGCGGTAGGCGGTCATTGCCGGCAGGAAGCCGACCAGCACGCCAAGCACAAGCAGAACCGGGAACAGCACAAATTCGTACGGATTGACGTACCACGGATTCAGCAGCAGTCCGGTCCAGGCACTGATCCAGGGAGACGCGACCACGGCAACCGTGTGACCGGCGATCCAGCCCAGCAAACCGCCGCCCACGCACAGCACGGAAGATTCTGCCAGAATGATGGCAAACACGCTGTTCCGCTGCGCTCCGAGCGCTCGCATGATGCCAATCTCCTTTTTGCGGTCCGACATGCTGTTGTAGATACTGACAAAAATGCTCACGCCGGACACCAGGATGATCATGGCGATCAGCACCATCAGCAGGTCCTTGGTGGGGCCAACAAACTGCGTCATCAGCTGTTTGATGGGGCGAATGGGATTGACGGCCATCGCCTTGGACGTGCTCTTCAGCTGCGACTGAAACCGGACCGCGTCGAAATCGGAACGCATGTTGACCAGCACGGCTGTGACTTCCTTCATCGCCTCCGGTGTGTCGATGCCGTACCCCCGTTCGGGGTCACCCTCTGCTTCGCCAGCGGCACGCTCTTTGCGCAGCTGATCCAGCTGCCACAGTCCACGCGTCAGGCGATCCGCATCGTCGCCGTAGAAATCCCGCAGGCGTGTTTCCACCTCATCAATGGGTTTCTGATGGCCATCCAGAATGTAGACGGCCTCCAGATTCAAAAAGACACTGCGGTCATTGGGCGTTCCCGTCTGCTGCAGCACGGCCACAATCTCAAACGTCTCGTCGTGGATTTTGTCGCTGTCTGCACTGCCGTGCACAATGCTGAAGGTGTCGCCCACCTGCCAGTCGTTCTTGATGGCCACCTGAGACCCGATGACCGCATCGTACAGTTTGGTCAGCTGCCGTGAGCCCGGTTGATCCTCAATCTGAAACGTCTTTTTGGGGGCATATTCATTCAGGAAGTACTCGGTTGTGGTGCCCACGATCGGAAACGATCCGTGTTCCGGCTTCGTGTAGTCTCCAAACGCCATCGGGATGGCGACTTCCACACGCGGATCTTCCCGCAACTGCTCCAGATACATCAGCGGCAAATTGGCGATTGGAGGCTGAATACGATACACGGTGCTCATGACCAGCTGCAGGGCACTGCCTTTGGCCCCCACGATCAGGTTGTAGCCAATGGCCTGCTGATTGAAGACGCCATCCACGGCACCGGCCAGCACAATCACGGCCACCATCAGCATCGTGCCCAGAGCAATACTGAAGGCCGTCAGTGCAGAGGCCAGCTTGCGTTGTTTCAGCCCCTTCCGGGCGATCGTCAGGATATTCAAGAGCCTGCCTCCTGCGGCTTTGGCGCCAGTCGATTGAAATCGTGCAGCCGGTCGATGCGATCAAACGCATTGGCTACTTCCATCGCGTGAGTGACCATCAGCAGCGTCACATTGTTCTCGCGGCACGTATCACGAATCAAATTCAGGATCAGCTCCTGATTGGCCGGATCCACGTTGGCCGTGGGTTCGTCGGCCAGCAGCAGCACGGGCTTGTTGGCCAGCGACCGAGCCACGGAAACGCGCTGCTGTTCGCCGACCGACATTCGCTGTGGCAGGTGATCCAGCCGATGCTGCAGCCCGACGCGTTCCAGCAGAAAGACGGCAAACTCTTTGTCCACTTTCCGTCCCGAAAACGACATGCCGAGCAGGACGTTTTCCAGCGCCGTAAACGCGGGCAGTAAATTGAACGTCTGGAACACAAAGCCGATCCGCGACGCACGAAACCGATCGCGGACCACCTCGTGCAGTTTGGCGATGTCGCGTCCGTCAATCACCACTTCGCCGGAGTCCGGCGCCAGAATTCCGGACACCACGTTCAGCAGCGTGGTCTTGCCGCCGCCGCTGGAGCCGACGAGCGCTGCCTGCTGCCCCTGGGGCAGTTCATAACGCTCAATGTCCAGAACCGGCAGGCGACTGCCCGACGGTTCCAGATACGATTTCTGTACGTTTTGCAGCAGCAGTGACATAAGACCTTTCCATTGCTCTGCCGGGCCGGCAGCGGCGGAAATTATTCTGACTCAAATGTCCACAGCTGACCAAACGGCGTGGTGAAGT
Organism: Planctomycetaceae bacterium; assembly: GCA_024742875.1. Lineage (GTDB taxonomy): Bacteria > Planctomycetota > Planctomycetia > Planctomycetales > Planctomycetaceae > Fuerstiella. Next base: position 7,669 of record JANSXP010000034.1, read on the forward strand.
AGATCTCGCCCGCTTCGTCCTCACCAAAGCTCATGATGGGCTGTGTGTCGCCCGCCGGGCCGGTCAGTGAGTAGTTGGCCACCGTTTGGGAACCATCGTGCTCCAGCGCCCAGATCAGGCCGCTGACGTAATCGCCATACACATATTTGCCCGTCAGCTGCGGAACCGCCTTGCCACGGTACACGAGTCCGCCGGTGATCGACTTGCCAATATCGTGGTGATACTCCCACACGGGGTCGATCAGGTCGTCACTTTGCTCATCGTTGCCGTCAGGACGAAACCAGTGCCTGGCTTCGCGCCTGTTCCACCCATAGTTGCCGCCTTTGGTGACGATATTGATTTCTTCCCACAGGTTCTGGCCGACATCAGCCACCCAGAAATCGCCCGTTTCGCGGTCGAATGCCATGCGCCACACGTTCCGCAGTCCGTAGGCGTAAATTTCCGGGCGAGCGGGCACCTTGCGGCCGCGTCGCATCACCACCTGATGATCAATAAACGGGTTGTCAGCCGGGATGCTGTAAGCACGACCGCCGTCTGCTTTGTCCACATTGATGCGAAGAATAGAACCCAGCAGAGTCGTCAGATTCTGCCCGTTGCCGTTGGGATCGTTGCCGCTGCCGCCATCGCCCAGGCCCACGTACAGCATGCCATCCGGGCCAAATGCGATGGTGCCGCCATTGTGATTCCAAAACGGCTGCGGGATCTTCATGATCACTTCCTCCGAATCCGGATCCGCCGTCTGACGATCTTTGGACGTGAACCGTGAGATCACCGACGTGTGATCCTCAGAGGCTGTGGTGTAATACACAAACAGCTGGCCGTTGTTCCTGAAATCCGGATGAAACGCGAGACCCAGCAGGCCCTCTTCGTTCTGGTTGCTGCGGTAGCGACAGCGCTTGTCGATATCCAGAAACACGTCCGCCTCTTCCACGGCCGGATCGTTGGGCATGACCTTCACGATGCCTTCCTGCTCGGCCACAAAAATGCGGTTGGTGCCGTCTCCGGCGTGCGTCACAACAATCGGACGGTCAAAGATGACATCCTCGAAAGCTCGAACGGCCTTCACCGGCAGGCGACCTTCTTTGACCGGTTCGCCAGCATGGGCACCGGTCGTGGGAATCGTGGCGGCCAGAGCGACCAGGAACATCCAGCCAGTCGATAATCCAGACGAAAAGCGTGTCATGGTGGGTCTTTCTGCTTGCGGCGGGCGAACGCATGTGCGTACGTGAGATTCGTCTGAATGACGAAACAAATCACAGGAATCCCGGCATTTGGCAGCGAACCTGCCGACCGGGGCAGGGGAGCGTAATCCGCCCACCGCCGGAACGCAACGATCAGGCGACGAGGGCTCGTTCAGCCCAAACGCCGATACCATGGGCGACACGACCGCAGCCGCACGAATCCCACCTGCCGATAAAAGTTCTGAGCCGATTCATTGTCGCCCATCACGAATGCCTCCAGACTGGCGGCGACTAACATCCCGTTTTGGCACAATTCCGCCAGCAAACGTGTGCCAAGGCCCTGTCTGCGATAAGCCGGACGCAACCCGAGATACTGAACCGTGACCGACGCCTTCCGGCCCTTCGCATTCTGTCCGGAAGTCACCAGCAGCCCCAACAGTCTGTCTCCGCACGCGGCAACAGAGATCCTGACCGGCGGCAACAGCCACAGCCATAGAGAAAGCAGATCACCGGCCCTGGGCACAAAATCGCCGATGCCTGCCGCCGCCTGCTGCATCGTGCTGTCGATCAGCCGGCACACCGCCGCGCGGGAAACCGTCCAGCGGCGTGATCCGCAGTCCACATCAAACTGCGTGCCTTCGCGGTTGGCCGTCACTTGTCCGATTTCCACCTGTGATGAGGCTGTTCGCAGAGAAGCTGCCATCTGTGCGAGTGCAGCAGACGTCGTTGTTGCAGCGGGCGAGCCGTCCAGCCGCCAATGCTCAACATGCTCTGCACGTGCAAAACCAAGGTCCGGCAGCAGGGTTTCGCAACGGCCCGTTTCACGGAACACGGCGGAATGCAGCAGCCGCACGTTATGTCGGGCCGCGTGGTGCAGTACGGCCTTCCACACACACTCCGCTGCCCGAGGCGCTAGTGGCTGTCCGACAGCAAACCACGCACTGCCGTCCGGCTGCCGATGCAGATCCAGATAGCCAGACTCCAGCCGATGCGCGTCGGTACCGCTGGTCGCTCCTGAAAGAGAGAAGCGGTGGGAAGGCGACTCGTCGCACCATGGCGACTGCCAGTGAGCACTGACGTCCAGCTGGGCAGTCTGCACGCCGCCGTCAACCGGGAAATCGTCGGGACGAGGCACGCTCACAGGAGATCCGCTACTGAGGCAAACGGCAGCACGAAGGACTGCAGGGGCCGGCTTCCGGAGGAGGGCAGTCGCCTGCGATCGGCAGCGAGGAACTGGCCACCCTGCCATTCGCAGCGCTCATCAGCTTCTCCAGCTCTGCTGACTCGCACTGAGGGCAGACTGGCTGTTCGCGAACTCCCACCAGTAGCTCAAACTCTGACTCACACGACTTACATTGATATTCAAACAGTGGCATTTTGCGATCCAAAAATTTCAGGCCTGGCGATCAGGTCGGCAACCAGGCTGACAGGCAACCAGGCTGACTGCATTCCTGCGGGCACGCAGCCGACGTTCCACTCTGGTGCAACGTCGCACTTTGGTGCACCCAATTCGGTGCGTCCCGCCGCCTCGGCGACTATCGGTCACTATTGTAACCACCAATGGTCGGGTCTCAACGGCAGCTGACGGCTGTCTGCCAGATGTGGCCCCACTTTCCGTGGTCTGAAGGCGGCAGGCCTGTCCGCTTCCTTTTGAGCCCAGTCTGGCAGTACGATTGGCGGGTTAAGAACCATGCAGCGGGAGCAGGGCATGCAACACAAATTCCATCGAAGACGTTTTCTGCAAACGGCCGCCGCGGCCACTTTCGCGGCGGCTGAAGAACGGCCAGCGGCGGCCTCCTGTCGCACGGCTGCCGAGCCGACGGACGAATTTCGTTTTCGTTACCTGCTGGGCAGCTGTATGTACGGCTACATCTATCTGGACGATGTGCTGGCAGAAGTCTCCAAAACAGGCGCCCGTCACATCGACATCTGGCCCAAACGACACGGCAACCAGCGCGAGCAATGGGAGGATCTGGGGAACGAACGTTTCCGTGGCCTGCTGGAACGTCATTCCGTCAAGCTGGGCTGCATCACTCAGTACAAGCTGGGGCCATTTGGCCTGCAGGACGAACTGCGGCTGGCGGGACAATTCGATTGCCAGACCATGGTGACCGGCGGCAGCGGCCCGAAGAACCTGAAAGGCGCCGCGCTAAAAAAAGCGGTGGCTGACTTCGTCGAAAAGATGAAGCCCCACGTGGCGGTCGCCGAAGAGCAGGGCGTTACCATCGCGATCGAAAATCACGCCAACAACCTGATCGACAGTCCAGATTCCCTGCGGTATCTGGCCGAACTGCGAAACTCGGACCATCTGGCGATCGCGCTGGCGCCGTACCATCTGCCGCAGGATTCCGCCGCCCTGGCCGCTTTGATCCGGGAACTGGGCGACGCGATCGAGGTGTTCTATGCGTGGGAGCATGGCGACGGCTGCATGGTGAAACTTCCCAAAGAGCGGGAGCTCAAACAGCTGCCGGGTCGCGGCCCGCTGGATTTCCGCCCGCTCGTTAGTGCACTGGTGGACATCCAGTTTCAGGGCTGGACGGAAATCTTCATGCATCCGGTTCCCCGTGGCGTTCCCATTTTGGAAACACCGTCGGACGTCACCGCTGCCATCAACACGTCTCGCAGGTATCTGGAAGATTTGCTGCCGTAGGCGGCCTGCTGCCGGCCCGAGCGAATCCGCTATGCGGCCGCTGCGGCAGGCGCAACTTTGGGCTCGGGACGGCCCATCCGCTTCAGCCAGTTAAAGTGCGAGCGAATGGCCGACATCACGGTTGGATGCGCGTGATATTCGATGCCGAACTCCTCCGATGTTTGCCGCACGATCTTCGCGATGGCCGGATAGTGGATGTGACAGATATTGGGGAACAGATGGTGTTCAATCTGAAAGTTGAGCCCCCCGGTAAACCACGTGGCCAGCGCGCCGTTCTGCGAAAAGTCGACCGTTGTTTCGACCTGATGCACGGCCCACGCATTCTCAATGCGGGCGTTGTCGCCTTCGGGCAGAGGAAATTCGGCTTCTTCCACACAGTGAGCCAGTTGAAACACAACGCTCAGCAGGACTCCCTGAACGAAGGATGCCAAAAAGAACATGGCGGCCACGTGCGTCCAGTGGTGGTACATCAGCGGAACGACAAACGCGAGGGTCAGAAACGAAGTCTTGCCCACAATGGTGATGGCAATGTCCAGTAGTTTGGGCCGCGGAATCCTGGTTTCTCCCAGTTTGCCGGTCAGCAGCGCCTGTGTGTCGTCTTTGAACTGCCACTTGAATGTGATGAATCCGTACAGGAACCACAGGTACAGATGCTGAAAACGGTGAAAGCCCCGGCGCGGCTGATGCGGTGACAGTCGTCCCAGAATCCCCAGGTCAATATCGCCATCGACGCCCGTGATGTTGGTGTAGGAGTGATGGACGATGTTGTGCGTCCGTTTCCAGACGAACGAGCTGCCACCCAGAATATCGAGTGTGAAAGCCATCGCCCGGTTCACCCAGCCATATCGCGAATAGGCACCGTGGCCACCGTCATGCTGGATATTGAATCCCACCGCTGCCATCACCACGCCCAGGGAGATGGCACACGCACACGCCTGCCACACATTGGCCGACCAGAACACAAGCCCAACATAAGAGGCCACCAGCCATGCCAGAATGATGGCCGTTTTCAGGTACATGCGGGGCTGGTCTTTGGGAGACAACTGCGTGGTGCGGAAGTAATCGTCGACACGCTCTTTCAGCGTTGCCATGTAACCTTCGCAGCGGGCGAATTTGACGTTCTGTGATTCTGTCTTCGTATCCGTTGAGACAGTGGGGATCACAAGTGTTTCGGACATCGTCAGGTCAGATCCTGTTGGTACTTACGTTGGCGGTGCACGCAGAATGGCCTGACCGGGCACAAGCCCTGGTCGGACGCGACTCCCGCCGCATGAAGCTCTTTTCTGACAGTCTGACTGGCGTCAGTCGTTCGCCTGACCGACTGTCTCCTCGGCAGGCGTTGTACCAGACTGTCACGCCAACTTCACACGCGGGACCCCATTGTTTACAAACCAGTGACGTTCGTGACAGTACCGTGACACAACGTTGGTAGAATCCACGGCAGAACATTCATCCTTGTCAATTTTGCAAAGATTCTCGCTCAAAAATCATGGCGAACGTCGTCCCCACCAGCCTCCTGTTCGATTTTCGCCCCCGGCTGTGCCACTGCGGCAGGCCCTCCAAAAAGAAGTCCGGCAGCCTGCTTTCGCTGCCGGATGCAGCCATCATCTTCCAGCCCTCCCGCGTGAACGAAACGGTGCAGTTTGCGATGCTCAAACTGGGCTGGAACGAAGACGGGCTGGGCGGCGAGCTGACCGTTTCAGGCAAAACTGCACCACCACGTGGTGATGTCACCAAACTGGACACCACAGACAGTCTTTCTGTATGGCTGGACACACGTCCCAGCGGCAGCGTGCATCGCGCCACCGAATACTGCCACAGTTTTGGCTTTGTGCCCGCCACAGATTCGAGTGGCCCCCAGGCGACGGTGCTGCCCATCGCCCAGCAGCGGGCCTCGCGGGTGGAATCCAACGTCCGTCTGTTCGGACTGCGAACCCAGTCCACCTCGACCGGGTACACGCTGGAGTTCTGGATCCCCGGCACTCAACTGCACGGTTTTCGTGAGATCACTGAGTTTGGCCGACTCGGATTCCACGCGGTGGTCCACGACTCCGAACTGGGCGAACAGTCGTTTTCCCTGGCCGACGATTTCCCCACCAGCTACGACCCCTCCACCTGGACCCAACTGGAACTGCAGACATGAGACGGCACTTGTCGGCACGCGTTTGCGTGATCATCCTGCTCATCGCCCTGACGGCTGTTCCCCGGGTTGTGGCGGCGCAGACGCTTGTCACGTCACAAACGAAGGGGAGCGGACAGCATGCTGTCGCAAAAGTCAGTGACGACCGTCCCCCCGCACCTGACTACCGCCGATCGGAAAATCGCATCCGACTCATCGGACAGACTCTGTCTGATGAACATCCACTGGTGATCGCTCACCGAGGAGCGTCCGGTTACCTGCCTGAACACACCACCGAAGCGGCGGCCTTCGCCCACGCTCTGGGAGCCGACTTCATCGAACAGGACGTTGTGCTGTCCCAGGACGGCGTCGCCGTTGTGCTGCACGATGTCACGCTCGATGACATCACCAACGTGGCCACCGTTTTTCCCGACCGTCGTCGTGATGGCCACTTCTACGTATTCGATTTCACTCTTTCAGAACTGCGGCAGCTGAACGTGCGCGAACGCAGCGAGGAACGGTTTCCCCAAAACAGCGGGCGATTTGTCATTCGCACCCTTGAAGAACATCTGCAGCTCATTGCCGGACTCAATCAGAGTCGCGGCCACAGCACGGGCGTTTACGTCGAGATCAAACAACCGGCCCTGCACCACAAACATCAGCTGGACGTGGCGACCGAAGTGCTGCGAATTCTCAGGCAGTACGGCTACCATGCTCCGGAACATCGCGCGTATGTTCAGTGCTTTGATGCGACCGAGGTCCTCCGTCTGAGAACCGAACTGAAGTGTCAGTTGAAGGTGATTCAACTGCTCTCCGAAACACCGTCCCACGACACCATTGTCGCCACGTCACGAGTGGCCGACGGCATTGGCATCCCGCTCACTTCCGTGGTCAGCGGCGTGACGGATGGCAAGCCGCAGCTCACGGAAGTTGTCCGCACTGCCCACGATCACGCGCTGCTGGTGCACGTTTGGACGCTGCGAGACGACCGTCTGCCCCGTTGGGCCACCACCACCGACGATCTGATTAGCTGGCTGGTGCGCGACGGCATGGTGGACGGAATCTTCACAGATTTCCCGGACACACTGCTGCAGTGGCGCAGGCAGGCCCGCGACGCGGGTCCGCAGCGTGGCCCGTTCCACCTGCTTCGCGGTCAGGCCGACAAGCCGTAACGCACCGGACTTCTGCCAGGAAGACGGCAGACAATTACTGCCTGCCATCTTCCCGGTTAGACCACCAGGGCAGTCCCACGCCGCCGTCCATGGTCATCGTGCTGCCCGTCATGTAGGCCGCGTCGTCGCTCAGTGTGAAGCACACGCCTTTGGCCATTTCTTCGGGGGTGCCCATCCGGCCCATTGGCAGCGATCTGGCGCCCGCATCAATCTGCTCTTCACTGAAGAACTTGCGTTCCCCGGGCGTGTCGATCCATCCCGGGTGAAAGACGTTGACACGAATACCGTACCGCACCAGTTCAATGGCGGCCGTGCGGGCCATGTGATCAATGGCCGCTTTGGACATGTTGTAGGCCATCGCCGTGGGAATCGCGAGATTGGCGTGAGGGGAACTGACGACAGTGATCGCGCCGCCCTGGCCCTGTTTGACCATCTGCTGCGAAGCCGCACGCACGCCAAAAAACGCGCCCCACATGCTCACATCAATGGTGCGTTTGAAGCCCTCCATATCTGCGGAGATCATCAGCTCGCGGTCGGAATACACGGCATTGCTGACAAACAGATCCAGACTGCCAAAGGACTCGACAACCTGAGCCACCATCCCCTCAACGGCCGCCTGATCCGAAACATCGGCGGCAATCACGATGGCCTGGCCGCCGGCGGCGCGGATTTCTTCCGCCACCGCTTCGGCCTGATCCACACCGGAATGACAGTTGACGGCGACATTCGCCCCCTGACGCCCCAGTTCCAGGGCGATGCCCGCCCCGATTCCTTTGGAGGAACCGGTCACCAGCGCGTTCTTTCCTGAAAACTTCATAACTGCACACCTGTCACCTGGACATTCCCAATATTTACCACCGTGCGGCGACCTGCAGGGAAGACGAAGCGTCTCCCGGAGTCAGACGCTCCGCTGCGGCGGCAGTTTAACACCAGAAAACGCAGACGGAAGCCACACCCGCCCCAACCGCCATGCTGTTGTCCTTCGCCGCGAGGATCCGGGCAGCTGGTCTCTGTTTTGGACAGTTTGGGCTGTTAGAATAAGACCGTCCCACAACTCCCCCCGATTCCTTCACAGCTCCCATTCACGGTCATGGCCGACTTTCGTCGCAAACGATCTCACCTGAAGCTGCCCATCTGGACCAGCGTGGTTTTGGCGTCGCTGAACATCACGCTGATGGTCGTGCTTATCATCCAGCTGGTTCAGGAAGGCTTCTGGCTGGCTTTGATTCTCGGAACCATCGCGCTGGGGATCAGCCTGTTTGGCATCACGTTCTATTCGTTTCTGACAATCAAGGAAATTCAGCTGAACCGTCGGCAGGCCAACTTTGTCGACAGCGTCACACACGAACTGAAAACACCAATCGCCGCCCTGCGACTTTACCTGGACACTCTGCTGATGAGGGATCTGGATCCGGCCAATCGTCAGGAGTTTTATACCACGATGGACGCGGAACTGCAGCGGCTGGATCAACTGATCAATCAGCTGCTGGAGGTCGGACGACTGGACGCCCTCGGCAGCCAGTCCGAGCCGGAACACGTCGACCTGCAGGCACTGCTGCAGTCCTGTGCCGAGTTGGTCTGCCAGCAGCACAAGGTGGAGATGGAAGAAGTGTGCCATTTCGACCTGCCGCAGATTGGCGTCAACGCGCGGCGCATGCTGCTGGAAATGATCTTTCGCAACCTGCTCGACAACGCCATCAAGTACGGCAGCGATCCGCCGCGTGTGGACGTGATGGCACTGGCCCGAGGACGTGATCGTGTCGTGGTGCGAATTCGCGACTACGGCAAGGGCGTGCCCACAGAACAGCGGCAGTCTGTGTTCCAGATGTTCTTTCGGGGCAACGATGAACTGCAGCGGACCCGCAAGGGAACCGGGCTGGGGCTGTATATTGTCAAAACGCTGGTTGGGATCATGAAGGGCCGCATTCATATCGTGGACGCCACCGACGGACCGGGCAGCGTCTTTGAAGTCGTCCTGCCCGGCCGCATGGTGGGCGAGTCCACAAAACCGACAAACCTCACGGACAGAAAACCGGCGGAGAATTCGGCCGCTGATTCGCCTTCCCGCAGCACCCCACCCAACGCCGAAATCGACAGCCACAGGTCAAACGTCCCGTCTGCTCCCGGTGACGGCGACGTTTCGCCGCCCGCCAGTCCTCCGCAGCCCACAAAAGAAGCAGGAGCCTCCGCATGATGAAAATTCTGGTCGTCGAAGACGAAGAGAACATTGCCAAGGGCCTGCGTTTCAACTTTGAACAGGAAGGCTACCAGGTGTCACTGGCCGAAGACGGCAATACGGCGCTGAGCCTGCACAGCGACGCCTCACCGCCGTTTGACCTGATTGTACTGGACCTGATGCTGCCGGAAATGAGCGGCTACGAAACGTGCCGACAACTGCGCCGCGTCGACACGGATATTCCTGTGCTCGCGCTGACGGCCCGCACCCTGGCAGAAGATAAGGCACAGGCGTTTGACTGCGGCGTAGATCAGTATATGACCAAGCCGTTTGCCCTTCCGGAACTGCTCAGCCGAGTTCGCAATCTGGTGGACAGACGCCGCCGCACGCTGGAACAGGGGCACGCCACGCGTCCGGTCGAAGACTCGGAGAGTTTCGGCAGCGTGCGTGTGGACTTTGGGCGTTTCGAGCTGCACAACGGCGACCAGGTGCATTCACTCACCACCAAAGAGAAGGAACTGCTGCGGTATTTTCTGCAGTACGATGATGTGGTCCTTTCCCGCAGTCGGCTGCAGTCCGACGTTTGGCGGGATTCCACAGAAATTACGAGTCGCTCGATCGACAACTTCGTCATGCGGCTTCGTAAAATGATCGAAGTGGACCCGGGCAATCCTCAGCATTTGGTTTCCATCAGAGGAACGGGTTATCGCTTCATTCGCGATCCGGACAAGAACAACAGAAACTGACGGACAGATTATGGGCATTCGAGTGCTGGGCTTTGATATCGGTGGTGCCAATATCAAAGCGTCGGACGCTGACGGCAGCACGCATACCGTCGCGTTTCCCATGTGGACCGACTATTCGCAGCTGTCGTCTACCCTGGCCGGGATCGCTCGTGATCACTTCGCGCCGCCCGACATGATCGCCGTCACTATGACGGCCGAACTGGCTGACTGTTTTCCCACCAAAGCTCAGGGCGTGTCGTTTGTGGTGGACGCGGTTTGCACGGCATTCCCGCAAGCCCCCTCCCGGTTCTGGCTGACTACCGGCGAATTCGCCACGGCGGATGACGCCTGCGAACTGCCAACGCTGGTGGCAGCGGCCAACTGGCACGCCCTGGCCACATGGGTGGGACGCGGTGTCCCGACGGGCCCCGCCATTTTGCTGGATGTCGGTTCCACCACAACAGACATCATTCCTTTGTTTGATGGTCGACCAGTGTCCACTGGGCTGTCGGACGTGGAACGTCTGCTGGCCGGAGAACTGGTATATTGCGGCGTGGGCCGAACGCCCGTGAGCTCAATTGTCAGAACGGTGCCCCTGCGTCAGCAACTGTGCCCGGTCGCCGCCGAACATTTCGCCACCATCGCCGATGCATTTTTGGTGGCCGGCGTATTCGAGGAAGATGACACGGCCTGTGACACGGCGGACGGACGTGCGTTTACCGTCAGCAACAGTCGCAATCGACTGGCCCATATGGTTTGCTGTGACCAGACAGAGCTGACCGTGGAGGAACTCGACCAGATGGCAGATGCCATCGTCGAGCAGGCTGTTGCCCTGGCGGTCAATGCGCTGCATCAGGTTCGCAGGACCCTGGCGAGTGAGTACGGCGACACACCGCCTGCCGTCATCTGCAGCGGCAGCGGTGCGTTTTTTGCCGAACGTGTGGTGCAGGCATTCGCCGATGCAGAATTTGGTGATCGCCTGCTGCTGCCCCAGATGGCTCCTGATGGCGTCGCGGAGTCTGCCTGTGCATTCGCCGTGGCACGACTGGCCCATGACCGCTGCCGCGACGATCTGCTGGACGTCACCGCATTCTAAGAGAGTCGCCTCCCCAGGCAGTCCTGTGCCGGGCCACCAAAGGTCGTGCGAACGCCTGCGACGACGTCAGGCTCCACCTCCTCACCGCCCGCGTGAGCCTTTCGTGGCACTACGACCGCACACCAGGGCGGCCCGACCGCCGCGTCCCGTTCCCCCCGGAATCGGACGGTTACGGTCACCACAACAGCTCTCCGAAGTCTCCACCGGCACCTGCTCGATGCGTCTCTCCGCAGTGCAAGGGAATTTGCCCTGAGTCCATCCACGGGGTGTTCTTTCCTGTCGTGGGCACTTCCGGGGGTCAAAAATCCCGTCCGATTAAACCCTCGCAGTGGACGGAAAAACGTGTCATGCCACGTGGCCTGACGGCCACGTCGAAGGGATCGCACCGGTTATGACCGCCGAAAAGCCAGCACTGTCAGCCTGTTCACATTTCTGCACTTCGTCGTACGGGTGACCCTGCGTTTAGTAGGGGTTTCCTTATTCTGAAAGCGGTTCCACAGCCGCTTCCTTTCCGTGTCGCATAATCACAACTGCGGGCATGCCCGCAACGAGTGTGCATTTGTGGAGACGCCCATCTGGGTATTCCAACCCCCCCTTTATGATCTGCGCCCCACTGTCTGAGTGCTGCAACGACCGTGGCGGAACTGGTAACACGAACTGTTCAGTAGTGAGAGCTGTGACAACAACCAGACGTGATACAACTGGCGCCGGCGTGTTGGAGACACGCAGCGCACGGACGCAGGGGCCCCATCATACGCCCCACAAGAGCGATGCCAGACTCCTGCTGCCGTCAAACAACTGCGATCAGTGGCCGGAAACAATGTGCCGGTTCGTGGAATCCACATTGCGCGAGCTGAACCAGATTTATGAACGCGGCGTGACAGTCGAAGTCCTCACGGCGCTGCGCAGTCGCCTTGCCAGCGCCGTCTCAGAATACGCCACTGAGTGCGGCGCCTCATTGACGCACGTGGAAGTCGCCATCGAGCTGGCGCTGCTGCGGGCTTGCGGCATTTACGCGGTCAGTCCACCGGGAACACGCGATCGAGACCTCCTGTTCTCCATCGCGGCCGACCTGCCGCGCCTTGCGATCAGTCTGAACAGGGGGCACCATCACCTGGGACTGTCTCTGCAGACCCTCCGACACGAAGTGGCCACCGTCTTTCACGCGGACACACTGCCGCCGCTGCGACAACTGGCTCGTCAGCGACGCATCATGGGACCGGTCAGCGGCTGTCTGCCCATCGAACCCGACCTGCTCGCCCTGCTGCGGGATGAGACTCAGGACGTCACTCAGATTGCGCGACCTTTGGGAAGGCTCCTGGCTGGCGTGCTGTTTGAGACTTCGGATGCCTGCACGTTTCCCGCAGTCTGCTGCCTGGTGGAGCGGCTGGAAACCAGTCCCACGGAACTGCTTCGGGACGTGCTGGACGTCTACCGTCGTTTCTGGCAGGCCTGGACCGGCAGTGACGGGCAGGAGGCGCGTCCGTCGGAATGTCTCGCGAAATCAGAACTCGCCATGAAATCATGGCTGTGGCATGATGGCGGCACCGCCAGTGACGTCGAGGATGCCGACGAACAGCAATCCGGTTCTCCTGCTGGTGAAGCTGAAATGGAATCTGTCCGCGGAAGCGGCAGCATCGTGGGTGTACTGGTCGCCGAACCCAATCTCAGCCTGGAGCCCGGTGCGGAACTGGAGGAATCCAGCAGAATTCAGTCTCTGCTGGACGAGCTGCGAACTGTCGTACGTCGAGCGGACACCGTTGGGCGGTTTGGCTACCACCATATCTACGCGATCTGCCGCCTGCACGCTCCGCAGGATCTGGAAATCATTGCCGAGCGGCTGCATCGTAATGTTCGACGACGAACGGACGGCGCTGACAGTCATGACGTCTTCATCGGCGGGATCGCTTTTCCCTCGCAGGAGTCCTTTGATTCTGACCACATGCTGCAGATGGCGCTGCTCCGACTGGATGCCGCACGACGTTCGAACAGCGGCATCGATATCCTGGGCTGTGACGGATCCGATGAACAGGTTCGTCGCTATCACGAGGCTCATGTCGGCCAGCGTGTTCCCTCCACACCGCACCTCCGGGACGCCCGCTGACATTCGCACTTACGCCGTGCCGCCGTACCAGGCGAGAAAATTCCTGTTAGCGGAGTTTGTCGAGCAGACGATTCAGCCCCTTGTCCAGCTGCCGATTCAGTTCACCATCCAGACGTGACCTGAGTTCCTGCTGGCCCAGATTCTGCAGCAGGCCATCCATGGCCGGTACGGGACGCCGGATTGTGCCGCGAACCGGGATCTGCACCCGGCGACTGTTAGCTCCCTTCTCCAGAGGCACACTCAGCGTCAGGTCGACTCGTTCGTCGAGACCAATCCGCCCTGAGGTGGCAATCTGATAGTCATTCAGGTCCATCTGCAGCTGATCGTGCTCAACGATGCCTTGCGCGACATGAATCCGCACATCCTGCGAGGGGAAGACCAGCTGCCGGCCGGCCAGGTCCTGTCTGCCAACCAGTTCCAGCACTCGGATGACCGGATCCAGTGACGGACCAGCTGCCGCGCTGGCCTGCTGAATCGACAGCACGCCGTCCACCAGACTGTGCCGGGGTGTGTCGAGGAACCACGCGAACTGCTGCAGCCGCGCACTGACCACGCCCTGCACGGCCGCACTCTCGGCGAGCATCGGAGAGACATAGCCCAGCCACGTGGACGCAAGTTCGGTGGTGAGCGGCAGGCCGCTGACCCGCGCTCCGCTGGCCAGCTCAATCACATTTTCCTGCAATCGCCACCGGGGCATCACATTCAACTGCCCGCCGCTGAGCGCACACTGAATGGGAGAGGATGTCAGCACGCCGTCCACCAGCTGCAGGTCCACCTGCCCGCCGCCCATCTGCGTGCCATAGAGTCGCCCACCGTCCCACGCCAGGCCACCACGGATCGTCAGCAGTTCGGCGGGCTCCTGTGCGCTGGTCTGCAGTCGCTGATGGGCGAGCAGATCGTCGGGTGTCAGCAGGCTGGGCGCTCCGGTGAGTTCAAAAGTCTGCCGCCCCTGACCGGTCAACATCAGGCTGCCGTCTACTGACAGGAACTGTCGGCTCAGTGACGACAGGTCGTACTGTGTATCGGCCGTCAGATGGGCGTGCAGCAGCTCCTCGCGGATGCCCAGTGTCCCGCGAATTTCCGCCCTCAGGCCCGGGATCTCCAGCGTGCCCTGTTCCACGTGCAGACTTCCCGTCTGCTGATCGGCAATCAGTCTTCCTTCGAATCGTCCTGACGAAATCATGGCGTTCGGATCTGCCACACCGGAAGGGCCCCCTTTCACAACGGCCACGGCGTCAATCTGTCGGCCACTGCTGGCGGTCAGACGCGCGGCGATTGTGGACGCATCCGACAGCCAGGACGCATCGTGCCAGGGGGCGATGAGCATTTTGATGGCGGCCGCGTATCCGCGCACCTCGACGGCGCCGTCCAGCATTTCCGTCACCGGGCGGAGGGTATTGATGCTCAGTTGGCGGGCCACAATTTCCAGTTCATCAGCCGCGATCTTGACGTCTCGCAGCTCAACAGTGGCGCCTCCGGCAAGCACGTCCCCCACGATGTCCACGTCACCCCGCAGCCCAGGCGGGGGTAAATCGAGAATCGCCTGAAAGTCACTCCACAGTCGCGCCGGTGACAGGCGACCTGCCACGTGAAAGCCCTCGTCCCGCGGGGCAATCTTCAGTTCTCCGGCCGGACTTTGCACCGCCGCACGGTCGAGTTTGATATCGTTGCGTCGCAACCGCCCATGCGCATCAAACGCGAATACCGAATCGATCTTCACTTCGCGGTTGTCAATGCGTCCGGTCACCGGAGACGAGCGGACGTCCAGGTGCCACTGAAAGTCGCCGGCCGTGTGGCGTGGATCCAGCTGCGTGTCGGCTTCCCGCTCGTCGCTGAGCACTCGCACGGCAAAGTCGATGTCCGCCTCGGAGAGTTTCACCCCCGGGCGGATGCCCAGAGTTTCCGGCAGCATCCACGAAAGGGCGGCCACATCCAGCTTTCCGTTCAGGCGCGCGACTCCGTGACTGGCGGCCTCGGCCGCACGCTCCGCAGGCTCAGCCCGTTGACTTCTGGCGATGGCCACCGCAGGGTCCGGCGCCACATAACGCACCTGCCCGTCTCCCTGAAGTGTGAGCACGTCCGAATCCAGACGTACGCCCTCCAGCAAAATGCCGTCTTCGGCGATGGCCACGATGCCCTCGGCGGCCAGTTGGTCCAGACGCAGCATTTCACCGGCCACCCAACCCGTACGCCGCCAGCGAAGGTTTTCGGCCAGCAGCTGCAGGCGTCCCGCCAGACCGCCGCGGACATCCGCATCGACGAGGCGCGTCTGCAGACGCAGAGACAGACGGCCGCTGCACACAACGTCGGGAAAGAATCGCTGCAGAAATGGCTGCAGTCGCTCACACGAAACCTGCCGCACAGACAGCTCCATCTTCTGAGCGTTCTTTTCATCCGGAGCCGCGATCTGCAGCTCCAGGGGGTGGGAGTCCGAGTGAGGCTCTGTCGCCAGAGAAGGCAGCGGCTCACTGGCGAAATCCGCCCGCACGTCTTCCAGGCGAGCCGCCACGCGAGTTCGCTGTTCGGCGTCGACCAGTCGCCCTCGCGGCTGGCCGTCGTCCAGACTGGCTGTCAGTGACACGACGGGAAGCGATCCCCCGCTGAGCGTGGACACTGCAGCCTGCACGTCGAACAGCAACGGTTGAGCATCGCTGTGCCCTGACCGACCGTTGGAAACATGGACAGCGCCGTCCGTCACTCGAACTTCGTAGCGCAGCGAACTGCCCCCCTGTGATTCCTCGGGGAACATTCGTCGCAGCGTCTCTTCCAGATTGGTCTGGCCGT
Organism: Planctomycetaceae bacterium; assembly: GCA_024742875.1. GTDB lineage: Bacteria > Planctomycetota > Planctomycetia > Planctomycetales > Planctomycetaceae > Fuerstiella. The sequence goes on from JANSXP010000034.1 coordinate 23,676, forward strand.
CCGCCAGTTTCAGATTCAACTGCGGATTGACCACGTCAACCGTCACACGATCTCCACCGGACAGTGCCAGTCGCCACAGGGGCTGCTTTGTCCGCACGCTGGCAATCGTCAGCAAAGTCTGACGATCATCCGTTTGAGCGGCCGCAGAAACAGAGAGATCACGGACACTCACCTCCGTGAATTCCACGGGAGACCACCAGTGCAGCGACACGCTGCGGTATTTGACCGCTTTGGCAAACTCGGGGCCAATCCATTGCATCACCAGCGTGTGTTTGCCGGAGACAGTCAGCAGGGAGGGAGCCAGGACCAGCAGCAGCAGGCCCCAGAAGACGATACGCCCCCAGCGTCCACGCGGCTGCTCCACGCTTTGGTCTTCCGTTTCCGAAGAGTCGGGTTTCGGGGAATCGACAGACTGAGCTGACTTAACAGACATAGCGCACCACTGGCTGACAGGCGGTTCGACGGCAATTCAGCGCCGACAGACATGCCCATCGCGCTGACCTTATGTTTATCGGCGCAGGACGCAGGCAGGCTTTTCGCTGATCGCGTGAGTCGGGTTGGGCAGACTATGCAACGCTGTCACGGATCCCGAGTGCGGGAGTTTTCTGATTAGGCAGCCTGGGCAGCCCATGCGCAAGCTGTGGGCGCACAGAGGGCCGCCGCTGCCGAGCGGGTGACGAGCAGGTGGTCAGACAAGCCCAAACCGATATTCGGTGCCCGGTCGACCGCTCGCAATCGTCCACAAAGACACGGTCGTCCAACGCGTCTGTACGGCCACCGTGTTTCGCGCTCGTCTCAGCAGCCTCAGTCACCTGCCCGCTGTTTATGGCATCATCCGCTGCCCGGACGCCCTGGCGATGCCCTGCATGCGTGCCTTCAGCCGCCGTGCAATCTTCGGTTCGGAAGCGACAAGGTTGTTGGTTTCGCCAGGATCATCGGCCAGATTATACAACTGGCCGTCCGGCTGGCCGGGATCAGGCGATTCCCGACGCGGCTTGCTGAATCCTCCCGACCCCAATCGATCGATGTATTTCCAGTCTCCGGATCGAATGGCCATATGTCCGCCGCCTGATTTCAGGACCAGATCTTTGCGGACCGGCACGCTCTCTGGCTGCTGACCGGTGAGCACATTGAAGAAACTGTAACTGTCGGGCCCGGCCCCTTCCGGCAGTCCGCTACCCAGCAGATCGCCCATAGTGGCCATCACATCCACAAAACTAATGGTCTGATCGGAGCGCGACCCGGCTTTCACAAACCCCGGCCACCTCACCAGAAACGGCATGCGATGCCCCCCTTCCCAGGCATCCGATTTCATGCCCCGCAGCCCCCCGGAACTGTCGTGCTGAAATCGCGCGGTGTCCTCGTCATACCACACCGGGCCGTTGTCAGAACTGAAAATCACCAGTGTGTTATCAGCCATCTTTGCCTCCTGCAGTGCCGTGAGAACCTGCCCGACATTGTGATCAACCATCATGGCGAAATCGCCGTACATGCTGGCCCCGCTTTTGCCACGAAACTGTTCTGATGGCAGCCACGGCGTGTGAGGGGCCGGATAGGCCAGATACATCATGAGGGGACTCTGACGATCAGAGGCCGCATGGTCAGCAATCACGTCGCAGGCTTCGGCCGTGAACCGCGGCAAAACATCGTGTAGTTTCAGATCTGCCGCGATCAGCCCTTTCCGCCAGAATTCTCCCTGAATGGGCGACCAGCCCTCGGTCGTGCGGGCGGGGATTTCCACGGTGGGCGGCTGCACGGCCCGATCGCCGCGAATGTAGAAATACGGCGGGATATCTGTGGAGGCGCGAATTCCAAAATACGATGCAAACCCGCGATCGACCGGACCGCCAGGCAACGGGTTGTCGTAGCCATTTTCGGCAAAGCCCAGGTGCCACTTGCCCACCATCGCCGTCCGGTAACCGCCTGCCTGCATGAGTCCCGGCAGCGTGACACGGTCAGCTGCAATCGACGGCCGTTTGGCCCATCCGCCCAGTTGTGTGCGAAAAGGATAGCGCCCTGTCATCAGTCCGTAGCGTGACAGATGACACAAAGGGCCGGACGCGTGAGCATCAGTAAACAGCATGCCGTCCCGCGCCAGAGAGTCGATATGCGGCGTCGGGATTTTGGAGTCGCTGTTGTAGCACCCGGCATCGCCGTATCCCATGTCGTCCACCAGAATGATGACAACATTGGGCAGCCGAGCGGCCCCGCGAAGGGCGGCAATGCGACTAGCGGCCCCGCCACTGGCGGCCCCGCCACTGGCGGCCGTCGACATGGTGACGGGCAGGAGCAGGGCGGCGATGACGGCAAGACATCGACCGAGCAAACTCGTCACGGCTGGCAGGGTGATTGAAGATTTGCGAGCACGTCTGACCGCATCCGCCCGCCTCACACTGGTTGCTGTTTCCGTTTGCTGCATCCCGAATTTACCCCTGTGCTGGTTTTCTGCAACGACTTCTGATCGATCCTGCCTGGGGGCGATCATAGCGGTTGTAAAACGCATGGTAAATTCAGTGCCGATATCCGGCGGATCGATCAGTCTCGACCTCCGACAGACGCGTCCCCGTCATTCTGACCACTGACCTGAAAGTTGCTGTGGCGCTGACGCCGGCGCCTCCAGCCGATGGCCGCCAGCACCAGCCCCCCCAGCGCCGCCACCTGAGAGGGTTCGGGCACAACGGTAATGGTGGCCAGGCCATCGGAGATCAGCGAATCCAGAAAGAGACCGTTGCCGGTCAGCGTGTCCTCAAAGGCCACATCCAGATCAGTGGCCCGCAGACTGGTGACTTCATCCTGAATGGAGCCCACCGTGAAACGAAAGGTTCCCAGATGAATGCGATCCTGATTGGCAAAGACCTCCGGTGAGGTGATGTCGATCACTCCCAGCATGCCGGCGCTGGTGCCGGGATCCAGAACGGGCATGCTGAGAAACGGATCATCAAACTGAGGATTGATGGTGATATCTGCGGTGCTGAGCACCTCGGCCGGCTCTGTTGGCCCGGGTGCCTCGTTGAACAGAATCTGCCCGGAGACACTGATCAGTCCAAAATCCGACAGCACGGTCTCCCCTCCCGTCTGTCGCAGGTACAGATCCACATCCACGGTGCCGTTGGGTGTGGCGGTATACTCAGACTGACCAAATTCGTAGATCAGTTCGGCGCTGGCAGCATGGGAAAACAGCAACGTCAGCAGGGCGAAGACTGGTTTTCCGGACATGGTTCTCATCAGATCAGACAATCATTCAGAAGCCGGGAGGCGGGGTTCAAAAAACGGGCGGTTGGCGCCTTAACGCAGCGGACGGTTGAAACGCCTCCGAATCGCAAACAGGTCAGCCGCATCCACATCTCGATCACCGTCATGATCAAAAATGAAGTTGAATCGAGGATGACCGGCGCGTGTGCGATAGGAGGCCCGGAACACCGCGTAGTCGTCGTAGTCCACAACAGGATCTTTGCCGTCGACAGGACCGCCAGCGTCTCCGAACAGCCGATAGAACGGTTCCGTAAAATCGGAGGCTGCACAGCCACTTTGTTCACCATCCAGTGGTGTTCCCTGTGTGTCCGTAACCAGAGCCCCCACAATGGTCAGTTGGTACCAGCCATCCCGCAGCGAATTTGACGCTTCCACGTGAGAGCCGGAGAACGTCAGGGTGACCTGCTTCCGACCGCTTTCCTGGTCGGGCTGTGCGTGCGAGGTCACGACATTGCCATCCGCATCGGTGACGACAAACGCGTCTGCGTCGTACCGAACTTCCGTGGAGAACGTCACTGTCACGCTCGACACGTGACTTCGCTGCGCAGCACCGTCGTTGATCTGCAGTGACTCAACCTGTGGCAGCGCAGGATCGGCGATGAAGGCGTCCAGAACCTTCCATTCCGACCACGATCTGTCTGAGGCATTCGCGGTCTCCCAGTCGCCGTCGTCATCCAGAGCTCGCACCTGCAGTCGGTAGTCACCGCAGCCGTGATTCAGCACGAATTCGTCGATATTCAGTGAGAGCGTGGCGATCTCGTCACCGACTGCCACTGGCTCCGGCCAGACGATGGGATCCGCGCTGACCAGCTCGCCGTCCTTATAAAGACGCGCTTCGACACGGCGAACGCCGCTGCCTCCCTGACCCTGATCTGTGACGGTGATGTGAAACGCGCTGGTCGCCGGGACGGTCCCGCCACTGAACGAGAGACTGACCGTGGGAGCAGCCACATCGTCGTCCACAATGTTGGTTTCTTCCTGTGCCCACTCACTCCACAGGCGATCGGCGGTCTCATCATCCAGCCCCGGACCGCCCCCTCCGTCGAGGCCGCCACCGCCCGTTGGCAGACTGCTCCAGTCGTCGTCATTGTCGAGCGCCCGAGCACGCAGTCGATAGGTGCCCAGGCCCATGGTCGCCACAATGGGATCCAGATCGAGGGTGCGAATCACCTCGCCATCACCGGTCGCCAGTCCCGGGCCCCACTCATCGCTGTCAAGCGCGACGCGAACATTGTCCTTGTAGAGCTCCACCTGAATTTGTTCGATCCCACTGCCACCGCGTTCTGCGTCGGTGGCAGTGATCGTGAAGAAATTTGCCTGTCCATCGAGGGCGAACCCCTCGGTGATGGTCACGGACGGCGGCAGCAGATCGTCGTCGCTGATCGTAAACTCCTCACTGACCTCACTGCCTGCGGCGTGGTCGGACGGATTGCTGTCCACAGTCCCCCAGTCACTGTCGTCATCGCGTGCCCAGGCGGACAGGCGAAACGTGCCCAGCCCAGGTGGGTCCAGATCGAATTCACCAGCGTCAGAGTCGGTGTCCTGATACCCAGGCACATCCTGCCAATCACCGTCCACCAGCTGCTGCAGACGCACATCGCGACTTTCCACGCCGGAAGCATCGGAGATCGTCCACCCCGCACGGTTAGCCTGACCGTCATTCTGATCCATCACATCGAAGAGGATTTCCGGAGGTGCCACATCATCGTCTGTGATGCAGAAGACGTCCGTGACAACGCTGGTCTCGAGACTGTCCGTGGGATTGCCACCAATGGTTCCCCAGTCGTTGTCGGCATCACGAGCGTGTATAGACAGGCGAAATTTGCCAACACCCACCGGATCCAGATCAAACGCCCCAGCGTCGGAGGCAGTATCACGATACCCAGGCACCTCCTGCCAAACGCCGTCCACCAGCTGCTGCAATCGCACATCGCGACTGTGAATACCGGAGAAATCCGAGATCGTCCACGAGACACGGTTCTGCTGACCGTCGTTCTGGTTTGGCTGATCAACAATCACCATCGGAGCAAGGGTGTCGTCATCGGAGATGGTAAACGCACGACTGTCAAAGGAGTCCGACAGACGGTCGGCGGCGCCCCGGGCGCTATCGTTGTCTGTCGCACTGCCGGACAGGCGATAGACTCCCGGCGGAAGGGAATCGATAGAGAACGATCCCGCGTCGTCTGTCGTGTTCTGAAAATCCGGGGTGCCATCTCCGTTGCGATCCACATCCTGCCACACACTGCCAACCATTTGCTGCAGCGTCATGGTGCGAGAGAAGATGCCGGATTTGTCGTCCCGAATATCCCAGCTAACCTTATTCACTTCACCATCTGACTGATCCGGGACGCCAAAAACGGCTGTTGGTGGATGAGTGTCGTTGTCGAAAATTTTCAGATCGTCCACGCCAATCTGAACGCGAAAGTTCGAGTTACGGTGACGCTCCTTCCGGGCGATCACACCAAACCGATACTCCCGAGTTTCAGGAGCCGTAAACTCCTTTGTTCTCCAGCCCGTAAAGCCGTTTGCCGGGAGGAAGAACTCATGTTCCACAGCATTGGGATCGTTCAGCAGGACCATCTGGCTGCCGGTGCCGGGACTGTCCGTCGCCACATATGCTCCTCCCACTCCGTCTCGAATGTATGCCGCCACGCTGTTCTTCGCGCCGGCCTGGCCATCGTTGCCTACAAATCCAAACCACGAGAACTCAAACCTCTCCCCCTCGTAGAGCATGATTGATCTGGCCATGCGCGAAAAGTTGGGCGCATTTCCGGCGGGCGGATTCGCAGAGCCTTTGACGAACGTTCTCCCCAGGCGGACGCCCTGGACGGGGTTGACCGTGATTGGCCCCGGCTCAAACACGGGGATCGAGTCATACTCGCCAGAGCTGGCGTCCGTCGAATGTGACCATTGTTCGGGCGGATCCCTGGGATCCTCAAAGCCGAGGTTATTGCCAACCGTCGGAGTAACATCACCGCCTGTCAGCAGTGTTCGGGCTTCCAGAGACTCAGTCACATGCCTGGTGTCTCGTCGACGCCGTCGACGCCGTCGGCGCCGACGGCAAAACAGCGATTCAGTCGCAAACAGTCGACACATGGCGTCGCGGAAACGGTGGCTCTTCATAGCAGATTGATCGGTCGTGAAGGTCATTTCAAGGGGAGCAAAGTGCGGCGGCAGTTCATCGAAAGAACGCGGTCTGCTGCCGCAACAGGGCAGTGAACATAGGGATGTCCTCTCAGGCAGACTAAGGCCCACTGACGATTCCCACTAAAACTGGCAGCTTGTCTGCAGATTGCCTTGCGTTCGATTCACAACAAGCACACGCTGGCCTCTCTCCCTGAACCTCCCGCGTCGATTCGCTTCGCGAAATCTCCGGAGTTTTCGGGATTAAAGAAAATTTGAATCAGTGACCAGATTGCGGGAGCAACCACCTGTGGCGGGCCACGTCTTTGACACTCAGGATTACATCCATCGATTCGGGGATGCACTCAAGACACAAGTTGAGCAGGTTTGCCACCGGGCACGCAGTCGCCATGGTGCCCTGCGGGCAGCAGAACAGACGTGTGACCTTGCCAGTCGCGTCTGGATCTCCTTTCTGGAGGCGGTGGCCAAAGGCCGAGTGGTCCCGGAATCACCTCAGCATCTCAGACAACTCCTGAAACTCCACGCGAAGTGGGCCGTTCTGTATGTGCGACGGCAACTGAGACAGCGACGCCTCGTTGACGCCGACATCAATGCGTGGCCGCTGGCAGACGGTCAAACGCCTGTGGATTCCGGCTTTGACTGGGCCGGTTTTCATGCGGCCGTGGCCGCCCTGTCCGATCAGAAGCAGCTTCGCGCGGTCTTCGAGTGCATGTGGTACGACGGTTTGAGTCGTGCGGAAACGGCGACCATCACGGGACTTTCCGTGCCGCAGGTCCAGCGACGTTACACCGAGGCACGCGACCAGCTGATCGGCCTGTTCCCCAGCCTGCTCAGTTCTGTGTGATGCATTCCCGCGGCACAAGCCTTCGTGCCCCGCCACTTCAACGGTCCTATGAGTTCACACACCCCGAACCGATCTTCCGCCTCACCCGTCCGCGGTGAGGTCTTTTCGTCGGAAGATGCGCTTCGCGTCACCGAACTGTTTGATGAGTACGAGATTGCGCTGGACAGCGGACAGCCGGTCACGTGCGAGGAACTTTGTCAGGAGGCTCCGCATCTGTTGCCGCTGCTGCTGCAACGCATTCGCAGCTACGGCCGACTGGAGTATCTCAGGCACTCTGAAGGCAATGCGCAGCCCCCCACTCCCGATCTGCCCAATCATGAGTTCGTCCGCGAAATTGATCGTGGCGGGCTGGGGGTCGTGAGCCTGCTTCGACACCAAACGCTCGACCGACACATCGCCGTGAAGGTGATTCCTCTTTCCCCCTTTGATGCGAGTGCCAGAAAACACTTTGAGCGGCAGATCGCTGTCGTCAGGAGATTTCAGCACGCGTCCGTCTGTGATGTCACGGACTGCGACACCTTTGAACACAGCGGCAGCCCATTCGGGTGGATCGCCATGGAATTTCTTTCCGGCGGTCCCATCGACCACTTTGCACGAAAAACGCAACCATCCATCGCTCGGATGCTGAACTGGTTCCTGCAAATTGTCCAGGCACTGGACGCGGCGGCATCCGCTCAGATCCTGCACTGTGACATTAAGCCGGCCAACATTCTGATGACCCGCGGTAACGCGCCCAAAGTCACCGACTTTGGGCTGGCCAGCATTGCCGACGAGCAGACACCACCGGGAGAAGCTGGAAGATCTCGCGGCACTGTGCGATTTCTCGCTCCGGAACTGATCGAAAGTCGGGAGCAGCTGCCGGCGGTGACCTCGGAAATCTACAGTCTGGGCATCACCTTTCAGGACGTGCTCGCCGCCCGGTTTGAAAATGGTCCCACAGAAGAAGGTCTGCCCGAGGCGACCGGAAGCTGGAAACATGTGTCAGAGGCCGGCCGCGATCTGCACAGCGTCATTGCCCGCATGACGGCAACCGAAGTCGCACACAGGTATCCCAGCTACTACCCACTGCTGCGCGATCTTCACAACCTTTGTCAGGGCAGGCCGGTTTCGGCGCGCCCGGTCAGCGTTGGGAATCGGCTGGTCCGCACGACCCGCAGAAATCCGTCGCTCACGCTGGCCTGTGTGGCCGTACTGCTGCTGGTGATCTTTCAGGTCAGGCAGTACGTGTCGTCTCACAGAACACTGTCTGCGATGAACACTCAGCTGCAGGAACAAAACACGCGACTGCACGAAACATCGACCGTTCTCAAACGAGCGTTCGCCAGCTCCCGACTGCGCGATACACAGCGGACCATGCAGACCAGTCCGCAGCTGGCCTTTGATCGCCTGTCAGATGCGGAACGCTTCCCCCAGGAGTATCGCACGTTTGCCTGGCGGTGGCTGCAGCAGCGAGGCGATACGGGAACCATTGACCACTCGGCCCTGGGTTTCGGCCCGATGACGCGGTTGCAGTTCAGCCCGGATGAAGAATATCTGCTCGTGATGAGTCGTCCCAGCCGGTTGTCCATTGTCCAGCTGGAGACATCAACCAAAATCGATGTTCCGGCAGAGGTGGCGATCGCCGCTGGTGTGGCATTTTTCAAAGACGCAAAGCGTTGCCTGGTGCCCTCCACGGATGAGCGACTGCTGGAAGTGGAGCTGAGTACAGGCCGCGTTCTTCGCGCTGATCCTGTGCCGGAACTCATCCAGGCAATGATCTGCCTGTCGGACGATGAACAAAGCGTCTATGGGATCTCGCGCACGGGAGAGATCTTCCGCCGGTTCCAGGGGCAGCGGATCCTGTCTCCGCTGGCGCTGCCACGCAAAGCCGCCGGACTGTGGTTGTCACCGCAGGGAACAGTGAATGTGGTCGATCGCGGCGGACAGTGGGTTCAGCTTTCCCCCGAGTCACTGGAGCCGGTCGCTCGCCCGCGAAACGTGATCCGCGAATTCATCGACGCCGACAGTCCCCCGACGAGCCTGCTTCGCTCCGCCTGCTGTGTGCGGCATCCCACGCTGGGCGCCTGCCTGGGCCTGATCTGCCGCAACGGGACCTTCTGTCTGGTGAATCTGCAGGAGAACCGGGTCATTTTGAAGCTGCCGACGTCGCCGTGGGCCACCCATGTGGACACCACAGACACGTCACTCATCATTCCGGACCACGAACGGGGGCAGGTCGTCTCCCTGGCTTCGCCCCACCAACAGAACGCACTCGTGCGGCCACCCGGTTCCGTGTCGGCCGTGGCCTGGTCACACACACGCGAGCGAGTCGCCGTAGGCACGAAAGCCGGCCTGCTGCTGACCATGAGACCTTCCGTGGCCCTGCAGGGCGTCGCACGCGTACGGCCCACACACCACTGGCCGGACCTGGGTTTTGGTCCGGTGTTTCGCACGTTTCTGATTGACGACGGGAATCGTCAGGTGTTCTGTTTTCGCGAAGGCTGGATGGCAACGGTGGACTGCAGCACGGGCGAGACACTCGAAATGTGCCAGATCCGCAACGCGCCAGTGGGTGACGCGGCGGTTGCCCCGGACAATCATCTGCTGGCATTCGGGTTTCGCACGCCTCAGGCCGGCGTGAGTGTCCTGCGGTGTCTGCCGCAGCAGCGCGTCAGCCGACCGTTGATCGACCAGACAGAATATCCGCTCGGCGAGCCCCCCGCCTGTCTGTGGTCCAGTGCTCTGGACAGCAATGTCGTGGCATTGTGCTTTGACGATGCTCAGTCGACGCTGTTTGTGGCGGAGCGAAATGGGGGCGTCATGGCCCTGGAATCGACCACCGGACAGCCTAAGTGGCGGCGCAGCGCTGAGGCGTCGACCGCCAGAGGCAATGCGATGGCCGCCGCGGATCAGCAGCTGTGGGTCGGACAATCAGATGGAATGGTCAAAGTCCTGGACGTGAAGACCGGCCAGGAACTTCAACAGTTCCGTTGCGGTTCATCGCGGATCACGGCCATTGCCATTGATCCTGATCGCAACCTGATTGGGCTGGCAAGCCGAGATGGCAATCTGTCCTTTCGCCGACGCGATGGAGCGCTGATCCGCACCGTGCCCGCCCACGATGACGCCGCTCTTTCACTGGCCATACACGCGGACGGCACCGTTGCTTCCGGCGGAGCAGACAGCAAAGTCGTACTTTCCGATTACCTCACCGGGGAAATTCAACTTCAGTTCTCTGATCACGCCGCTCCGGTCACAGACGTACACTTTGACGGCGACCGGCTGTTTACGACGTCCCTGGAAGGGCCAACAATCATCTATCATGCCCGACCGCCTGCTGCCGACAACCGTTGACTCCGGACGAGCGGATCCTGGCGTATGTTCCACGGCCGCCGTATCAGGCGGCGCGTGTGATGCTGCCCAGCGAACGCAGCAGGTCCCGGACGAGCCCTTTCCAGTGTCCCGCCTTCCACGGGGAGGTCGCGGACGCCTTCAGGTACAGCCAGGCAGCGGAAGACGGAGACGAGGGAGAGGTGAACCACGCTGACGTGGCCGTGGCGTTCGCTCGGGCTTCGCGGCGCGCCTTCCATCGCAGTTGACGTCCGCGCGATGAGCAGAGTGCTTTTTCCACGGTGATCGATCGCATGCGTGTCATTCTCTCGTTGTTCTTCGAGAACGAATCATCCAGCCAGCGATACAACACGAGCGGTTCGGCAAGCGGCTCAAATGTCACGCCGTCCGCTGCGAGCCGCAGCCACAGGTCCCAGTCTTCTGCGCCCGTCATTTCCGGCAGAAACCCGTCTGCTGCCTGCAGTGCCTCTCGGCGGATCATCACCGTGGAGAGCGTGAGAAAGTTGTCAAGCAGCAGGTCTTCAAAGATATCGCCCGACGGCATCGGCGGGTGGCTGCGGAACTCGGCCACTCGAGCTATGTCCCCAAAGTTGCGGCAGTTGGTGTAAACGGCCTGAGCGCCCGAATTCCCAGCCACATCCAGTTGCGTGCTGAGCTTCTCAGGCAACCACAGGTCGTCCGCGTCCAGAAACGCGACCCACGGGAATCGACTCATCCGGATGCCGCAGTTTCTCGCGACGGCAGGACCCGCGTTTTCCTGTCGGTGATAGCGCACAGCCTCCCCAAAGCCACGCACAATAGCCGCCGTGTCGTCGTGGGATCCGTCGTCAATGACAATCAGTTCCCACCGCTGATGCGTCTGATCAAGGACGGATTGAATGGCTTGCTGAATGGTCTGTCCCGCATTAAAGGCGGGCATTACAATGGAAACGCCTTCGTCAGTCACTGTTCTTTCTCCGTTGTGCAGTCTGCTAACGGAAGCAATGTGCAAAACAGAGGGCCGATACTGACGCGCTATCTGCGGGATTCTGCTGCGTCGCAGAATCCCCCGCCATCGAGGTTGCCTTTGGGAGCAGATGATGCCGGCAGACAACATCCGGTGTTGCCGTTTCACCACATGAGACGTGGCCACATCAGATCGGCAGATGTGTGAATCATCTGCTGGCTGTGTGCGATGGAACACCTGGCACAGCAGCCGGGCAGCCAGCCAACTGTCCTGACGAATCAGCACCAACTGGCCGCACCGGCTCGGAACTGCCAAGGGGACCGTGCCACTGGCAATGCCACCGCCTGACCGGGGGCGGAGGAAAAAAATAGACACGTTTCGACACCTGCCGTATCTGTCAGGCAGACATCTGAACAACCAAAGCGTCGTTGGGCAGAACATGAACTGGGATCCTTTTACGACTCCCGTCAATTTGCCGGCTGATGAATCAGTGCACGTGGTTCGACGGTTACTGCGACTGCTCTGCCACGCAGTCACGGGGGCAGCGGCCGTGTGCCTGCTGCTGGCCACGGCGGGCGTGATGGCTGGCTGGCTGAATCACTCCTCAGTCATCACAACATTCATTACAGATCTGTTTCGCTGCGGGGCGTTTCTACTGTTGCTGCGCGGCGTATTGGTCAGCGTCTTTTTGCATCACCCGGCACTGACGACGGACGAATAGAATCATGCACGGACATCAGCAAAACAGAATCTGGCGACTCTGGACGCATTCTTCCACGGCCGTCATGCTGATGGCGGGATTCGGCCTGCTGATCGGCAGCGTGATGGCGTCTCTGGGCGGTGGCAGATACCAGACACACGTCAGCATGTTTCACCCGCACTCTCCCGTCTATCACAAGGTGGCGGCGATGTTTGGCTATCTGCTTCCCTTTGCGCCTGCGGTCGCATTGCTGACGCCCGTGTATTTCTGTGTCCGGGTAGGTCGCCATTTCGATTACATTCTGCTGCTTGGCCTGCTGGGCTGGCTGGCGGCTGTGCCGGTGGCAAACGGCAGCGGATATCTTCCGGCGACATTTGGCTGTAGCATGGGGGCGTTCGCCGGCGTGCTTGTGCAGAAATTCCGCGATCATCCACGTGACGGCTGAAACCACTGACAACTGGAGCGTGCTCCATAAGACCAGCCCCCTGCATGGATAACCCCTTTGAGCCACCGTCCGACGAGAACAGCCACAGACCGCAGCCGATTCTCGATCGCATTGAGCGGACGCTGCTATATGTGGGCCTCACTCTGTTTCTTGCCACGGGCGGGACAGCGATTGTCTACATCGTCACCCAGTCGAAGCTGGCTGAGGGTGTGACGGCGGTGCTGCTGCCGAGCACAATCGTCACCGGACTGTGCCGCGGCTTTGTGCTGCGAGTATTGGATAAAACCGCCGATGACAGCATTCTCTGATGAGCGTGTCACCCCAAAGACCAGCCGAACAGCCGACACTGAAAACGAACGACAGCGATCGATCGTCGGCTGCCTGCTGGGGACCGCCGTGGGCGATGCTCTGGGCCTGCCGTATGAAGGTTTGTCACGACGACGTGGCGTTCGCCTGCTGGGGCCGCCGGATCGTTACCGCTTTTTCTTCGGTCGCGGCATGGTGTCCGACGACACAGAACACACGTGCCTTGTCGCCCAGGCCTTGATCAGCGCCGGCGACGATCTCGACATGTTTGAGCGATCCCTGGCAGGCGGATTTCGCTGGTGGCTGCTGGGTGTTCCCGCGGGCGTCGGTCTGGCGACGCTGCGAGCAATTCTCAAATTATGGCTGGGCTTCTCGCCACGAAACAGTGGCGTGTTCTCGGCGGGCAATGGCCCCGCGATGCGGGCAGCGATCCTTGGAGCGGCCGGCAGCAATGACGCGGCACTGCGTGAAACTGTCCGCATCAGCAGTCGCATCACTCACACGGATCCCAAAGCAGAGCAGGGCGCCTTTGCCATTGCGGTGGCCGCACAACTGGCCGCCAAAACGCCCGCACTTTCGGGCGCGGCCCTGCGGGAATCATTCTGCCACGCTCTTTACCGGGAACTGAGTGATGAGCCGCAGGCGGAGGAATTCCTCGGTCTCGTGCAGCGTGCCGTCGACTCCGTCGCATCCGGACAGCCGACCGAGGAATTCGCTCAGGATCTGGGACTGGCCAACGGGGTCTCGGGCTACACGCTGCACTCTGTGCCGGTGGCCTTGCACGCCTGGCTGAGTCATCCTCGGGATTTCGCGGCAGCCGTGCAGTCCGTGATCGTGTGCGGCGGAGACGCCGATACCACAGCCGCGATGGTGGGTGGCATTGTGGGTACGGCCGTCGGACTTGACGGGATACCGCAAGACTGGCTCGACACACTGTGCGAATGGCCACGGAGTGTGTCGTGGATGAAGTCGCTGGGCGCGCAGCTGGCGGCACGCAGGCCGTCAGAGGAGTCGCCACACCCGGAACGCCGCGCGGAAAGTCGTCCTCCAACGGCCACACGGCAGCGAATTCTTCAGGCGTTGCCGCGGCGAGTGCTGTGGTGTGCGGCCATCCTGCTGCGAAATCTGTTCTTCGTGACGGCCGTCCTGTACCATGGGTTTCGCCGGCTGCTTCCGCCATGGTGAGCGGCCTGCCATTTTGCGTCACGATCCTCCTCGGAAGCCAGCTCTGATGTCCCAGCCGGAACAAACCATCCTCCCCCTGTCCGCAGAAGATCGCCAGCAGCTCAGCCAGCAACGACTGGTGGCAGAGAGGTTTCTGGACGGTGACGAAGCGCACCAGCAGTATCAGACACCAGCGGGCAAACTGGGACTTGTCCAGGCAATTCTGGATCACAACGTCTTCAGCGCGGAGCAGCCGTACGAACTGCAGTGCCTGGGCGTCATTCTGGGAGACGCGTTTGTGCAGCATCTGGGCATGGAGTGGATGGCAGTGGACGACGAAGACGGCCACTCGCCAGCCGTGCAGATGCCCAGAACTTCCATCCTGTTGTTTCCCGTGACGATGATTCATCGCCGCGTCATAGAAGGACAGGACGTGAATGTGTTTGGGCTGTTCAACAATGCGGTCGAGCAGGTGAATGACCTGGTGGAAAACGGCGTCTAGGGGCACAGTCGGAGCTGTGGAAGACAATCCCTATCAACCGCCGGCGGTCGACGTGCAAGACGACCTTCCCACGGACACGCAGGAACCTCCCGTGCGGTCACGGGGATGTCTGGCTGTCATAGCGCCTCCCGTGCTGACCCTGCTGGCGTGTAATTACGTGGTGCTCGCGGGAAACTTCATGACCAAAAGCAACTGGCTGGCGAGCGGCTGCATGCTGATATTCGCGGGGCTGTTTGTTTACATGGCGTGGAATCAGTGGCAGAAAAACCGAACGGCCGTCCGCAAAGGCAGTTTTCGCGACCCGGCCCGCAGGTCGAACGCGTCTTCCCCGAACAACAGGAAGTGAAGCGTGGGAAAAGTCGTCTACTCACCAAAATACAACATTGGATTCTTTGGCCTGGAACGGCTGCACCCCTTCGACTCCCGCAAGTACGCCCGGGCCTGGAAAATGCTGCGTGAGGAATTTGGCGGGCAGCTCACAGCCATGCACGTGAAAACCGATCGCGATGCGACGCCGCAGGAATTGTCGTGGATCCACACACAGGATTATCTGCGTGTGCTGCGGGTACCAAA
Organism: Planctomycetaceae bacterium; assembly: GCA_024742875.1. Taxonomy (GTDB): domain Bacteria; phylum Planctomycetota; class Planctomycetia; order Planctomycetales; family Planctomycetaceae; genus Fuerstiella. The sequence continues at coordinate 38,882 of JANSXP010000034.1, forward strand.
ATATCTGGCTCGCGCGCTGGAAGTTCGGCAGGTCGGTCTGCTGCCACACTGGCTCATTGATCGTCAGGTCCTGCGGCCGATGCGGTGGGCGACCCGCGGCACCGTGCTGGCGGCCGAAGCTGCGTTTTCCGAAGGCTTCGCCGTCAACCTGGGCGGCGGCTACCACCATGCAAAACGCGATCGGGGGGAAGGGTTCTGCATTTACTCCGACATCGGTCTGTGTGTGGAGTCCGCGCGTCGCAGTGGACGACTGAGTGAATCGGACGAGGTCCTGTATATCGATACAGACGCCCATCATGGCAATGGCGTGTGCCAGGTATTTGCCGACGATGACAGAGTCCGCATTTTCGATGTCTTCAACGACCGCATCTACCCGGCCCACGAACAGGAAACGCTGGCACGCATCAACTGCCCGCTGTCTATCGATGGCCGCGTCAACGATGAACAGTACCTGAAACTGCTGCGTGAGCATCCGCCAGGCTTCCTTGATGAACGCCCGGCTCAACTGGCCATCTACAACGCCGGCACCGACGTCTTCTGTGAAGACCCACTGGGGCAGCTGAGTCTGTCAGCATCCGCCGTTCGGCAACGCGACCTGCTCGTGGTGGAGGAACTGCGTCGGCGGAACATCCCCACGGTGATGGTCCTGAGCGGAGGCTACACACGGCAGAGCTACCAGTTGGTGGCCGACTCCGTCATTCCCCTGCTGAAGGCCTGGTAACGGCCGCCGTGGCCAAGCCTGCCGCCGGCGAACTTTTCCAAGCCACTGGTGTCCTGGGAAAACCTGTGCGAATGCTGCACAGGCTGAGGCTGTTGCCTGTTCTGCCAAACCGCAGGTGCTCTGATGGACGCCATTGACCCCAAAATCCGCTGCGAGATTGACCGAGAGCTGAACGCCATTGAACAGACCAGTGACGTCACCGTGCTGTACGCCTGCGAGTCCGGCAGTCGGTCCTGGGGCTTTGCCTCTGCCGACAGTGACTACGATGTGCGCTTTGTGTACGTGCGACCGCGGGAGTGGTATTTGAGCATCAACGTCGAGCATCGCCGTGACGTGATTGAGCGTCCCATTGATGATGTGCTGGACATCAGCGGCTGGGACCTCCGCAAAGCGCTGCAGCTGTTTCGCAAGTCCAACCCGCCGCTGCACGAATGGCTGCAGTCACCGCACGTCTATCGACAGCGGGGTGACGCCATCAGGCAACTGCAGCAACTGGCGGTTGATGCGTACAACCCGGTGGCCGCCCATTACCACTATCTGAGCATGGCGACCTCAACATATCGCGCCATGACGGGTGACCTGGTGCGTCGCAAGAAGTACCTGTACGCACTGCGATGCCTGCTGGCTGTCAGCTGGATCGAACAGGGTCGGGGTGTGGTGCCGATGGAATTTGATGTGCTGGTCGAGGCTCTTGTGAATGACGCAACAGTGAGTGCCGCCATCGCGAACCTGCTGGTGATAAAGCGCGGCAGCGCGGAAATTCAGAAAGGCGTGCGACTGCCTGTCCTCGATGCGTTCATCCAGGCAGAACTTGACCGACACGCCAACGCGACGCCGCTGCAGCCCGCACCCAAAGTGGACATCGAGCGGCTCAATGCGTTGTTTCGTGACACACTGGCGGCTGACGCGCGATAAGGGGTGTGGTTGATCACGCGTGGGTCTGGGTTGGCGTGGCAGCACCTGGCTTTGAAATGTGGGAGACCACCGTAGAATTCTGGCAGGGAACGCACAATGTGGAGGTCAATCTCCAGGCCGGACAGGTTGTCTCCGGGCGTGTCGATGTGGCCCGCGAACTCAGAAACGGACTGACGGCCACGCTGCTGCCAGTCAGGCGCGTGTCTAATGAGTTATTCGGTGACAAGGTCAGCACGCGCCAGTCCATGATGCGTCAGAACGTCACACTCGACCAGGGACAGCGATTCGAGTTTTCCCATGTGCGGCCCGGCGACTACGTGCTCGCCGTTCATGGCCCGGAAGTCTCACCTGTCAGCCAGAACGTGACGGTCGGTAGCGAGCCGTGTATTGTCAAGCCCATGCGCCTGGGGCCCCGCGGTATCGTCATGGGCGTCATTAAGGATTCCCGCGAAGATGACGGCGTCTGGGCGTTCGCCGATGGTTCCATCCGCTTCTCTGATTCGGCAGAGCGTCACGACGAAAACGACTTCCCGCATCTGCGAAGCCTGTCATTTCGCACGGATGAACAGGGCCGCTTTCGCGTGCCCCGTGTTCCCGTCGGACGTGTCACCGTGGAACTCCGCTACCACATGACGGCTGACATCATCGGCAGACACCAGAAAGAGGCAGTCGTCCGCGGCCGTGAAATTTCCGAAGTGATTTTTGAAGACGTGTCGCCGCCCAACAAGCCGGCCCCACAGGGCGGTGTCATTCTGCGATGATCCGTTTCCCGGTGAGATCGGCCCCAGAGCCCTACGTCAGCGTGTTGTAAACGCCCCAGCATCCGGCGATCAACAGGCCGATGCAGGACACCGCCAGGAACACATCCCACAGCAATCCGGGCCGCAGGCGGTTGTCCGTTTCTTTGTAGCGGAAGTACATCGAGCTGAAGCCAATCACAGGCAGCATGACGGCCTGTGTGACACCGGCAATGGCCACCAGCAGCACGGGTTTCTGCACAAACAGATAAACGACCACGCAGGCCAATGGCAGCACGACCGACCAAATGGTCACGGCCTTGCGACGCGCGTCAGAATCTGCATCGGCGGATCCCACGCCAATCACACCGAAGAAGTCGGCCACCATGCGGGCGTTACTGGCGTTGGCCACCAGATACGTCGAATACAGCACGGCAATCGCCCCGCCTAAAAACAGCCAGCGGGCATAGCTGCCGAAGATCGGCACGTAGCTTTGAGCCAGCGTGCTGACCAGTCGCGTGCCTTCCGGATCACGACCTTCCGTATGCAGAACGGCCACGCCCATCAGATAGAAAGCGGCCGTCGCGATGGTGTAGATGATCATGGAGGCGAACGCGTCATACTTCATAACGCGAAACCAGCCTTTGGCGCGAGACAGCCATTCCGAGGAGTCATCACGCGGTCCGGTGTTGCGGGCGTAACCTTTTTCCAGACACCAATACGGATAGCTGATCAGTTCTGTGGCCCCCACGCCAATGATGCCAAACGTGGCGAAGGCGGTGATGAGTGCCGCTTTCAGATCCAGATCCGGAAAACCAAAACTCAGACCGCGAATCAGTTCCTCGGTGGACACCGAATAGTTGTCCGTCATCTGCAGGGCGATCACATTGCCCATCGTGATGATCGAAAAGGACACCACGAGCGTGACAGAGAACCGCTCAATCAGTTTGTAGCGGCCCACAAACAGCACGACCGCCGTCAACAGGCCAATGATGGTGACCCAGATGCGATCGTCGGATGTGGAGAACGTCACCAGGCTGTTGCCGTTTTCATCTTCCAGCGGCTGCCCTGCACGGGCCAGAGCCATGATGGCGGTGCCATCTTCGCCGAGGGCCTCAATGTCTTTGGAAACCCATTCCATGCGACGTTCGAAGCGCGTGCGGTCAGTCTCACGCATGTCGTTCAGACGCTGTCCAAAGTCCGCATCGTTGGTTGGCTCGCCCGCCTGCAGTTGCTGCCAGTTGGCGTAGTCGGCAATGTTGCTTTCTGTTGGGAAGCTGACCGCTTTCTGCACGTCACCGCTGATGGGGAAGGTCAGTGCCATGGCCTGCCCAACTCCGCCCACGATGCCACCCAGCTGTGCGATGGTCGTGAGCATCATGAAACCCCACAGCAGCACGACCCAGTTGACGCCCGCCGCTTTGGGGCCAGGCACCCGGTTCAGTGACGACAGCGTCGTTTCACCGTGGCTGATGGTGAAACGCCCCAGTTCCAGCTGCACGAAAATCTTGACCACGCAGCCCAGCAGAATCAGCCACAGCAGAGCAATGCCCGCCTGGGCTCCGGTGCGGGTCGTCATAATCAGTTCGCCGGAACCCACGATATTGGCGGCGATGATCAGCCCGGGGCCAATTTGCTTCAGAATGCTGACAAAGTTCGTCGGCGGCTGTTCAATATGCTTCGCCTGCCGTCGGTCAACGGGAGCATTCGCTGAAGCATCTGCTTCCGTCTTGGCGGGTGCAGCATTCGTTGCCGCGGAGTTGGTTTCGGCGGCCTCTTTTTCCGTCATGGATCACTGTGCCTGCAGGAAGGGAAATGTCTGGTGGGTGATCCAGCGACGATAACCGTTCGAAAGGCTGTTTACCAGTAAATGCCAGCCGCAGTCATGCGTGACGAGCTTCGCCATTCGGCGTCTGGCCGAGCCTGAGTCAGTCGTCTTCCTTCGACGGAGCTGTGTTCGAGCTGTCGTCGGCAGTCGGCTCCGCACCCTTTTTGGGCAGGCGGCCCGCTTCTTTGAGGGCGCGACGCAGCACGAAGTCGAGCTGAGCGTTGGAGCTGCGCAGTTCGTCTTCGGCCCAGCGACGCAAAGCGTCGAGGATTTTGGGATCTGTTCGCAGTAAGAAGGATTCTCGGGCCATCCCGATTCGCTCCTGACAATCACACAAACCGACGTCATCGCACAAACGATGACGTCGGCCCTGGTTACGGCCTTACCGAAACACGTTCGGCCAGGCACGGATTCCTCGCGGTTAGTACAGCGAGCCGGCGTTGACCACCGGCTGGGTGTGGCGATCACTGCACAGCACCACCAGCAGGTTGGACACCATGGTGGCTTTGCGTTCTTCGTCCAGGTCCACAATGCCATCCCGCTTCAGATGGTCAAGTGCCATGTCGACCATGCCAACGGCACCTTCCACGATCTTATGACGGGCAGAAACCACAGCCTGAGCCTGCTGACGCTGCAGCATGGCGGCGGCGATTTCCGGAGAATAGGCCAGATGACTGATGCGGGCTTCGATGACATCCACGCCCGCCTTGTCCAGACGCGCTTTGATGTCCGCTTTCAGCTGCTCGCACACTTCATCCGGATTGCCTCGCAGCGAAACGGTTTCGTCGTCGCTGTCATAGGGATGACGACTGGCCAGCACACGCAGCGCGGCTTCGCTCTGCACTTCCACAAAGTGCTCGTAGTCATCCACTTCAAACATGGCTTCGGCCGTGTCGACGACTTTCCAAACCACCACCGCGGAAATATCCACGGGGTTGCCTTCGCTGTCGTTGACCTTGGAAGGCTTGCTCTGCGTTCGCAGACCGGATTTGACGACCTGGCCGACTTCGTTCTTTTCATCCGGCAGTGACGAAGAGCCGGTTTCGAAGTTGCGGATACGCAGCGACAGTTTCTTTTTGGAGTAGAACGGGTTCACCCAGAAGAAGCCGGATTCCCGCACGCTGCCTTTGTAATCACCAAACAGCAGCAGCACGCGTGACTCATTGGGAGCCACCGCCATGAAGCCGAACAGGCAGATAAAGGCCGCGATCATCGTGGGCACGCCCAGAATGATGAACACCGGGCTTGAGTTCGCCGCTCCGTAGGCCAATGACGCCAAACCGGCGGCTCCGGCGATCGGAATCCCCAGCAGGGCCGTCCAGCCGGTCATGGGACGATAGGGCTTCTCAGTGTTCATGGCAGTGTTTTCCTTGGTCAAAAGGGGTGATTGCTCAGTGATTTCGATATGATATCACTTTGATAGGTGGGGTCAACGCTCCCCGTTTGTAGACGGATCACGCAATTCGGCCCAAATTTGCGAAATTCGACGGTGGAAGCTCTCGACCAACCGCCGCGGATTCTCATCTGCTCCCCGAACCGGCTGGATTTGGCCGGGTCTGAAGCCCGAAGTCGTGTACCTGTTGACCATTACGTCTGCGTGCTGTCCAATTCGCGCCTGCCGCAGTCTTCGGCCTTAACAATCTCCGCCTTAGAATCTGACCATGTCACGGAACATCCTCGTCACCTCCGCCCTGCCGTATGCGAATGGCCACATTCACATTGGGCATCTGGTGGAATACATCCAGACGGACATCTGGGTCCGCTTTCAAAAACTCCGCGGCCATCGCTGCGTTTATGTGTGTGCCGACGACACCCACGGCACCGCCATCATGCTCCGGGCTCAGCGGGAAGGCCGCTCGGAAGAGCAGGTCATCGCCGACATGCAGGAAGCCCACGTGCGGGATTTTGCAGCGTTCGACATCGAGTTTGATAATTATGGCAGCACCAACAGCGACGAAAACCGTCAGCTGTGTGGTGAGATCTGGCAGTCCATCCGAGACAGCGGGCTGGTCAAACAAAAAGACGTCGAACAGTTATTCGATCCCGTGGCCGGCACATTCCTGGCCGATCGCTTCGTCCGCGGCACCTGTCCCAAATGCGGCGCAGCAGACCAGCCAGGTGACAACTGCAGCAAATGCGGAGCCGCCTACACGCCCGCCGATCTGATCAATCCCTTCAGTGTGCACACCAAAGCCACGCCGGAAGTTCGCACGGCCGCGCACCTGTTTATCGAACTGGAGCAACTGCACGAGTTCCTGAACGAATGGACGCAGTCCGGCGACCATCTGCAGCCGGAAGTGGCCAACTATCTCAAGGGGCATTTCCTGGGCGAAGAGTTGCGAGACTGGGACATCAGTCGACCCGCGCCGTATTTCGGTTTTGAGATCCCCGACAGCCCCGGCGACTACTGGTATGTGTGGTTCGATGCGCCCATCGGCTACATGGCTTCCACGAAACAGTGGTGTGACGCCAACGGTGAGAACTTCGACGACTGGTGGAAGAACGAGCAGACCGAGATTCACCACTTCATCGGCAAAGACATCACCTACTTCCACACGCTCTTTTGGCCCGGGATGCTGAAGACCGCCGGCTTCAACCTGCCGGAGAAGGTACACATCCACGGTTTCCTCACGGTCGGCGGCAGAAAGATGGCCAAGTCCGACGGCACATTCATCATGGCGTCGACCTATGCCAAACATCTGCCCTCCGGCGTACTGCGGTATTACTACGCCACCAAACTGGGCACAGCGCTGGATGACATTGATCTGAATCTGGAGGAATTCGTTTCCAAAGTGAATTCTGACCTGGTCAACAAGGTCGTCAACCTGGCGTCACGTTCTGCCAAATTCGTGGCCGAGCAGCACTTGTCGGAAACCTATCCGGACGACGGAGGCCTGTTTGCCGCGGCGGCCGCCAAAGCCGATCACATCGCCGAGTTGTACGAAGACTGTCGTTACAACGCGGCCATGAGAGAGATCATGGCGCTGGCGGACGAGGGCAATCGCTATATCGAGGACAAAGCTCCGTGGGTCCTGCGGAAGGCCCCCGACAAAGCCGACGAAGTACGAGACGTGTGTACGGTGGCCCTCAATCTGTTCCGGCAGATTGTCGTCTACCTGTCACCCGTGCTGCCACAGCTGAAGCAGCAGACAGAAGAACTGCTCAATCAGCCGATCGCCCACTGGGACGAAATTCAAACACCGCTGACGGGCACGCCGGTCAGCAAGTTTAAACACCTTATGAAACGTATTGAGGACAAACAGGTAACAGCCATGATTGAAGACAGCAAAGAAGACAACGCCGCAGACGCCAACGCACAGGCCGCCGACGCCGCCGCGGAAGAAACGGCAGAGCCCACCTTTCACGAAGCCGACACGTGGAAAGACTCCGGCGACGCGCTGGAGAAGGAACCCATGGCTGACGAGTGCACGATCGACGACTTCATGAAAGTTGACCTGCGCGTTGCCCGCATCATTGAAGCCGGTCACGTGGAAGGCGCCGACAAACTGCTGCAACTGACGCTGTCACTCGGTGGCGGCGAAACACGCAACGTGTTTGCCGGCATCAAAGCGGCCTATGAGCCAGAGAAGCTCGTCGGACGACTGGTCGTGTGTGTCGCCAACCTCAAGCCACGCAAGATGAAGTTTGGCCTGAGCGAAGGCATGGTGTGTGCCAGCGGCACCGGTGGGCCCAACGTCTTTCTGCTGAGCCCGGACGATGGCTCCGTGCCTGGACAGCGGGTGCACTAAGCCGTGCCAAAAACGGCATCGCTGCGCTGCAAGATTGCCACAGCCTGCGGCGCCCTGACGCCACGAAACGAGCCGTAATGACACGAGCCCCGTAAGCATTCACTTACGGGGCTCGCTGCGTTTTCCACTTTACTTTGCGGCAGATTACTTGCGGCTGTAACGCTGCTCCAGCACCTGCAACGCCCGCATCACATCGGGATCCTCTCGAATCTCGTCACTGGTGCGAGCTCGTGACAGGGTCTTGCGAGTCTGAGCGTCAATTTCCACGGGCACGTCAGGAGCCAGGCCCTTGCCGGCGTAGTTTTTGTCCGCTGGCGAGTAGAACTTGGCGGTCGTCAGCTTCAGGCCCGTGCTGCCGGGCAGATTCATGATGGTCTGCACCGACCACTTGCCATAGGTCTTCTCACCGACAATCTGACCGCGTTTGTGGTCGCGAATGGCTCCGGCCACAATTTCGCTGGCACTGGCACTGTTGCCATCCACCAGCAGCACCAGCGGAATGTTGGTGGTGTTGTAGCTGTGTGCTCGGAATACGGTCGTCTGGCTGGCCATGCGACCGCGAGTAGACACCAGCACGCCGTTGTCGATAAAGCGGTCCAGCACGCTGGCGGCTGTGTCGAGCAGTCCGCCCGGATTGCCTCGCAGGTCCCAGATCAACGCTTTCATGCCGTCGTACTCCAGATTCCGCATCGCCTTGTCCATTTCGGAAGCAGTGGAGTTCTGGAAGCCCGTCATTTTGATGTAGCCAATGCCGGCCGCATCATCAAGCATCAAAGCGCGGGTCACACTGCGAACCAGAACAGGACGTCGTACGAGTGACGTGTTGCCCGGCGTGCCGTCAGGATTGGTGTAGTCCAGCGTCACGCGACTACCATGCTTGCCACGCAGCAGGCGGGCCGCTTCGTCTGTTGTAAAGTTGCGGCAGTTGGTGCCGTTGATGGCCACGATATGATCGCCAGGTCGCAGGCCGCCTTCGTCGGCCGGGCTGTCCAGCAGCACATTGACCAGGTGCATGCCCTTGCCCTTTTCGGCTTCCATTTCAATGCCAATGCCCACGAACTCGCCGTTGATGCTGCCTGTCAGATCGTTGTAGCGATCGGGCGTCAGGAAGTTGCTGTAATCATCCAGTGCGTTGCAGCCACCAAACAGATATTCCATCACCACCGCGGACGCCGGGATTCCGGCTTCACGCTGGGCGGCGTCGCAGATTTCCGAAACCACCATGCGGGCTTCCAGACGACTGCTGATGCGTTTGTTCCAGTACTGTTTGACGAGCGTCTGTCGCAGGCGAGCCACGCCGTCATTGCGGGCCGTCAGCTTGTTGGCTTTTAGGAACCGGTCGTTGCCCAAAGCCATGTAGAAGCTTTCGGTGCCGTGGGCGATGAATTTGGTGGGACGTACTTCGTCCACATATTCCATCTGCACGCGAGTGAGCACGTCTTCCATCAGATCCAAAGACTCGGATCGGGACTGCCGCACCATGCGTTCTTCGAAGCTGCGATCGGTGTAACGCCGATCGATGGCGAAGTGCACCCGCGTGCGACGCAACGCATATGTGAGCGTGTCGTCTTCGGGATGAGTGTCCAGTGACGACTCGTAGATGCGGATTGCATTCACCCACTGGCGAGTGCGTTCAAACGCTTCTCCGACTACGCTGGCGTCTTCGGCCGTCCAGCGATCGTCTTTCGCCGTTTTGACGATGACATCGATGCTGGGCACCGCGACGGGACGGAAATTGGTGGTCCGCGAATTATCGGCGGATGCCACGCCGGACGTCCGCAGGATGGCCGAGGCGATTTCCCGGGCCGACATGGCAAACGTGGACGCACTACCGCATAAAAACGCAAGCGCGAAACCAACGGCCGTCAAACCACGCAGACGACGATGAACTGACTGCAGCTGCATAACGATGTTCCCCCTCAAGCCATTCTGCCGTGCAGCAAACAAAGCAGTGATAGCCTGCGCTGGCGGAGCCAACCGAGCATCGCGTCATGCGGTTTGTAAATTGTCTTCCGTGATATTGCTCAGTGGATTGCCAGACGCATCCCCTGATTACCGTCTGCAGCAGATGCAGCAGGCGGCGTTAGTAAGTGTCTCGAATGTTGACTGGAAAACACGTCGTGTTGTGTTTTCCCGTCAGGACAGCAGAAGAAGCCATTCTTCCGTTCGACAGGTTGCAAAGGGGCAGCATCCCAGGTCGAATTGCGTTGGCCCACATCCGAAACGCCGATCTCACACTACTGTTGTGAGTTGAGTGCGAAACCGACAAATCGACTATATGGCGGGTTTTGCGTTCGGTCAAACAGTTGTTTCCGACAGCCTTTCGCTAACGCGTTCACTTTTCGTAAACCGCATGACCAGAACAGTTTAACATTTGAAAAACAGTCCCCAGATTCCCCTCTCGCCCCTCCCAGACGGCCACTTGCAGCGAGTGGTCAAATCGATGGCAGCATCCCTGCCGAACATGCCGCCTGAGCCGCCGGATCGGATCAAACGAGCACGACCGGTCATGCCGGGTGTTGACACAGCAAAACATCGTAACCACATCGCCTGGGGCAGAAACAAGGCAAGTCCGCGATTCCGGGTTTCCACCACGGGTGTTCACAGAGATCCGGGTTCGCGCTTTTCTGTCCTGATCCAGAATGAGAGGCCCGCTTGCTGGATGTGGTAAAACACACAGCCGGAATCCGGCCGTCTTGTGTTCCAGCGTTTCAGGCCCTAAAACACGGCCGAACAAGCAGGAACTGACTCCCCTGGGGGTCCCCACAAAGGCGAACGAAACGTGTACCGAGTGCTCATTACCGACGGGCTGCATGCCACAGGACTTCAGATTCTCAAAGACACCGAAGGCGTCGAGCCGGTCGTCAACGGAGATCTGTCGCCTGAGCAGCTGAAGGAAGAGCTGCAGAACTTCGACGGCATCATTGTTCGCGGCAAAACCAAACTGCGTGAGGACATTCTGGACGGTCAGAAACGCCTGAAAGTCATCGTCCGGGCTGGCGTGGGCACCGACAACATCGATTCCAACGCGGCCACACAGGCCGGCATTCTGGTGATGAACACGCCCACCGGAAACACGACCAGCACGGCCGAGCACGCCTTCGCCATGATGATGGCCCTGTCACGCAACATCGCCCCGGCCGCCGCGAGTATGAAAGACGGCAAATGGGACAAAAAGCTGTTTCAGGGCAGCCAGCTGTCCGGCAAAACGCTGGCCGTGATTGGTCTGGGCCGCATCGGCATGACGGTCGCCCAGCGGGGTCTGGCCTTCGAGATGCGGGTCCTCGGTTATGATCCGTTCTTCTCGGCAGAAAAAGCGGCGGAACACGGCATTGAATACTTCGACAACGTGGATGACCTGGTCAAAGAGTGTGACTATGTCACCGTCCACACTCCGCTGATTGATGCGACCCGCGGTATTATCAACGCGGAACGCCTGGCCAGCATGAAACCCGGCGCCCGGGTGATTAACTGTGCTCGCGGCGGAATCGTCGATGAAACGGCGCTGGCCGACGCGATTGAATCCGGCCATATTGCCGGCGCCGCCCTGGACGTGTTCACGAAAGAGCCGCCCGAGGATCGTCGTCTGGTCGATATGCCACAGGTTCTCACCACTCCCCACCTGGGCGCATCCACCGATGAAGCCCAGGAAAACGTGGCTGTGGAAGCCGCGGAGATCATCAGCGACTACCTCATCAACAACGAGATTCGCTACGCCATCAACATGGCGCCCGTCTCCGGCGCGGAGATGCAGGATCTGACCCTGTATCTGGACATGACCTATCGCCTGGGCATGCTGGCCTCGCAGATGCTCAAGGGCTCTTTGCAGTCCGCTGAGATCGATTACCGCGGCGAAGCGGCAGACAAAAAAACCAAGCTGATGACGTCTGCCTTTGCCGTGGGCCTTTTGGGTTCCGCCCTGGATGCCAACGTGAACATTATCAATGCCACGTCGGTGGCTCGCAGCCGCGGCATCAAACTGACGGAAACGGCCAGCGGCAACGTCGAGAACTTCTCTTCCATGATCTCCATCAAGGTCACGACCGATCAGGGAGAATTTGAAGCCGCGGGAACCATCTTCGGCAAGCAGTTCCTGCGTCTGGTCCGCATCGGACAGTTCTGCATGGAAGCCTTCCTGGACGGCCACCTTTTGATCTACCGCCACCGCGACGTGCCCGGCCTGATCGGGAACATCGGCACCATTTTTGGCAAGCACAATGTGAACATTGCCAGCATGGCGCTGGGCCGCACGACCGACAAACCGGGCGGAGACTCCGTGGCCGTGCTGAATGTCGACAGCAAACCCTCCGCGGAAGCGCTGGCCGAAGTTCAGGCGCACCCCGAAGTCAGCGGCGTCGACCTGGTGGAATTGCCAGCGGCCGGGGCCGGTCTCCCATGGATGGGCAACTAGCCTCAGGAAGACGCGGCCACAGCCACGCCTCACGCGGCTGACCGGTTTTGCCTGGATTTTTGCGAACATTCCCCGCCATCCGCGGTGTCGAGCGCGTCAGCGGGTAACTTCCCATTCGCCGATACTCCTCGTTTCCCGGCCCGTATTTGCAGCGTTTTCCGAATGCACGGGTGGGGATTGACGCGGAAAAACACTTTCAGAGAACCACGCTTTGAATTGCGGGATTCGTGCGATTCGGGCGGAATCCGGGGTCGATCACAGCCCTGGTCGATCGTACTATTTGGATTCGATTCCGCTCTCCGCCGCCTTTTTTTGTGACGATGCCGGCGTGAGACAAAAGAAATCACAGGATAGGTGACTCCATTGTCAACAGTCGAAAAAGATCCCAATCAGGACCAAAGCCAGAACGCGGTTGAAGAAATCACGGGCGCAGAAATCCTCACCGAAATGCTCATTCGCATGGGCGCGGAGCACGTCTTCGCCTATCCGGGCGGTGCCAGCATGCCCCTGCACCAGGCCCTCCGCAAATACCGCGATCGCATTCGCACCATCCTGCCACGCCACGAACAGGGCGGCAGCTTTGCCGCACAGGGTGTGGCGCGAACCACAGGCAAGCCGGGTGTCTGCATGGCCACCAGCGGTCCGGGAGCCACCAATCTGATCACCGGAATCGCGGATGCCAAGCTCGACAGCGTCCCCATGATTGCCATCACAGGTCAGGTGCCTCAGGCGGCCATCGGTACTGACGCGTTCCAGGAAACGCCCATGGTCGATGTGTGTCGTGCGATCACCAAACATCACTACATGATCACGGACATCAAGGATGTGGCTCGCATCGCCAAAGAAGCGTTCTACATCGCCAGCACGGGCCGACCAGGCCCCGTCCTGATTGACTTCCCCAAAGACGTGCAGGTTGCCAAACTGCCCGTCAAAGACGTCGACTTCGACCCCAACTTCGAGCTGCCCGGCTATCGTCCGGAAATCCGCAAAGCCGCGCCGGAGCAGATCAGCCAGGTCGTGGCCGCCATCCGACGCTCCAAACGTCCCGTCATGTACGTGGGCGGTGGCTGCATCCTCAGCGAGTCCACGGAAGAGTTGCGGGAGTTCGCCCTCAAGACCGGCATTCCTGTCACCATGACCATCATGGGACTCGGCTCCTTCCCCGGTGATCACGAGCAGTCACTGCACTTCCTTGGGATGCACGGCACAGCCTACGCCAACTACGCCGTGGAAGAGGCCGACCTGCTGCTGGCCTTTGGCGTTCGCTTTGACGACCGCGTCACGGGCAAGCTGGAAGAATTCGCCAAGCACGGAAAGATCGTGCATGTGGATATCGACCCTTCCGAAATCCACAAGAACAAAGAGGCCCATATCCCCATCAACGCGGACCTCAAAGAAGCGCTGATCGCCCTGAATGCCACGATCACAGACGACGATGTCCCCGACATCGCCGACTGGAAACAGAAGATCGCCGGCTGGAAAGAGAAACACCCGCTCACCTACCGCGATTCGGACACCGACATCCTCCAGCAGTGGGCCATCGAGGAACTCTACCGACAAACCAAAGAACAGGACCCCTACATCACCGTCGGCGTCGGCCAGCACCAGATGTGGGCCGCCCAGTTCTACAAATTCAACAAACCTCGTCGCTGGCTCAGCAGCTCTGGCCTGGGAACCATGGGCTTTGGTCTGCCCGCCGCCATGGGCGTTCAGGCCGCTTACCCGGACTCGCTCGTCGTCAACATCGACGGTGACGGCTCATTCCAGATGAACATTCAGGAACTCGCCACCCTCTACTGCGAAGGTCTGCCCGTCAAAACCCTGCTGCTCAACAATCAGCACCTGGGAATGGTCACCCAATGGGAAGACCGCTTCATGCAGGGTCGCCGTGCTCACACCTACCTCGGCCCGGTCGACAAGCCCGAAGCCCTCGGCGACGGTGACGGCTCTCAGCCGGCCGAAACCTTCCCCAACTTCGTGCAAATTGCCGAAGCCTACGGTGTCAAAGCCCGTCAGGTCCGCAACAAAGCCGACTTCCCGGCCGCTCTGGAAGAAATGATCAACCACGACGGCCCCTACCTGCTCGACGTCATCTGCGTCTACCAGGAACACGTCCTCCCCATGATCCCCAGCGGACACACCGTTCGCGACATGATCCTCGAATAGGCCGGGGGGCCCCGGCCGGGGCGGTGGCGTGGGGAAGTCGACTCGTTGTGGCACGCCGCTGCGCCGAGTCGCTCGCGTTGCTCGCTACGACGTTTGAGGTCGCACCGCGCGTGGGAGTGCAGCCCGGCCTAACCGGGCCTACGCGATGGCGTGGGCCGCTGCGGTTGCAGCGGGAGTCGATTCTGTGTGTCAGGTCTCTGTGCCGAGTCGCTCGCGTTGCTCCCTACGACGCCTGGGTTAGCACCGCGTGTGGGAGTGCAGGCTGAGCGAATTACGCCCGGGGCGGTGGCGAATGTCGTTGCGTTCGCAGCTGGGAACGATTCCGCGTGGCAGCACCCGATGTGCGACAAGGCAAGACGCCACTCCGATGGTCCATGCAATCGTGGTGCCAGCCCTGATCGTCACGCCTCCCGGACGAAAACAGTCCGGCTGACCAAACGCCAACGAGCGGCTCACAATCCCACCGATACTCACTGCGCTCACCCCGGTCTGCGCGCCCGTGCGAAGCGCGGAGCGATGTGCGTCGTTCACAGCGAGCAACGCGAGCGACTCGGCGCAGCGATGAGCCACAATGAATGGACTCCAGCCCGCCATTGCCCGCCGGGGCATCCCGGCCGAACAACGAGAGCGACTCGGCGCGACGATGAGCCACAACGAATGGACTCCAGCTGCGTTAGCAGCGTCCCACGCCATCGCCCGCCGGGGCAACCCGGCAGAACATCGCCTGCCGGGGCATCACCGCCGAGCCAGGAGCGGGGCGATCTGTGTTGTCGTAGCGAACAACGCGAGCGACTCGGCGCAGAGGCGTTCCACAAAGAATCGAACGACCCACGCCATCGCCCGCCGGGGCGTCCCGGCCGCCATCGCCCGCCGGGGCATCCCGGCCCGTCCCGGCCCGGGTTTATTGTTCGAGAGGCGTGGGTTCGTCGTTGCGAATGGGGGCAGGCGGTACGTTGGGATTGAAGCGGCCTGTTTTGAGGAAGTGGAGTGTTTTTTCGATGGCTCGTTCATCAGACATCAGGACCGTGTGGATTACGGGCAGGAGCACGAAGTCTGCAGCGCCGGGCAATCGCGTGCTGGCGACCAGCACGGTCATGTCGTTGTCCCCTTTGAGGATTGGGTTGTAACCTTTGGCTTTGCCGCGACCACCGGCCACGACTCCAAATTCGAAGGTTGGCACAGGTAGCTTGTCGATGAATTTCTGATCGTTGGTGGAGGCCAGTTGCTGACCGGCCGGTCCCAGCGCCAGCTTGAAAAGCGGGTTGCTTTTGAGCATATCGGCGAGCTTCGCTCCTTTGTTGGGCACACCCAGCATCACCGCGCGGCGGACGCGAGGGTCAGTGTGCTTGATGAGCCAGGCCCGCAGCACGAGGCCTCCCATCGAGTGGCAGGCAAAGTCAATATCCGTGATGCCCTCCAGCGACTGCAGGACACTTTGCAAATACTCGGCGGCGGCCTCAATGGAGATCTGCGTGCTGGGATAGTCAAAGCCCACGACCGTATAGCCCTGCTGCTGCAGCGTTTTTTTCATCGGCGCAAATGACTGGTGTGACCGACCAATGCCGTGCACCAGTACGACGGCCCTGCCGTTCATGGGGGGCAGTCGGTGTTCCTGGCGAATGGCATCCAGAGCCACCTGGCACTCTTTCAGCGATCCGGAAAAGTGACGTTTCTGATCGGGGTCCAGCAGGCGACAGTGCCCATCAAACACGTTCCGCTGAATCCGCCATTCCTGGAAAAAGACAAGATCGCCCCAGAACTGTCGTCCGCCGAATGTCTGAATCCCGCCTGGCACTTTCGTTTCTCCGTGTTGCGGCGGCCGCGTGGAAGCAGCCCCCTGAGCCAGCAGAACGTCGCCCGTGAGGGCAGCGAAGACAACTGCCAACAGTACGTTCCGGCGCGTGTGAGCGGCAGGCTGCTGCCACCACGTCTGTACGCTGATCTTCCTGGTAAACATGGACGACTCGCTGAATTAACCGAAGGCACACCAGCCTGACCTGTGCGGCTGTTCGCCCGTTAGTTCATAAACCTGGCCACAGAAGTGGTTCCCTGTGTCAGAATTTCCACTTCCAGCGGCGTCGTGCGCTGCGACTGATCCACTGTGAACGTCAGGCGATGCTCGCCCACGGGAACATTCAGCTGCATCTGTGGGGCGATGTCGACCGGCTTGTCGTTCAGTCGCAGCTCGAGGCCGCTGGCATCATTGATGGACAACATCACCGTGCCCCGGGTTTCGGCCTGCAGCCGACAGCGTGCAAAGCCCACACCCTGGCTTCCCGCCGCGACGCGATTGCGAACGGTGACCGACGGAATGTCAGACAGCGGGAGGCTTCCACCAACCACACTCCATGCACGCGACCAGGTGAAGGCTGGATCGTCCGTGGCGGCCATGGCGTAACTTGTGCGTCGCAACCGGAAGGCGGCCTGCTGCGTCGGCTGCATGGTTTCCCAGGTGCGGGCCAGCTGTCGCCGCGACATGGTGTATTCCGGCGTGCGTCCCAGTTCGGATAAGAAGCGTACCAGAGCGGCAATCTCACGATCGGTCAGCGAATCCACCAGGCCTTCCGGCATGAGTGATACACCGTCGGCCGTCTCGTCGATGTCGGCCGTCGGGATGGAGACCAGTTTGTCTTCCGCGTTTCGCAGCACCAGTTCCTGTTTCGACTGTTTCGTTTTGACGCCCGAATACATCTTGCCGGCCGTGGTGACGACCACGGTCGTGTTGTAATTTTCTTTGACTTTCGCGTTGGGGTTCAGCAGCGATTCCAGCAGGTAATCCGGCTGGGCACTGCCGCCGAGGCTAATCATATCGGGCCCCACTTTGCCGCCAGCCCCGCCCACGGCATGGCACTTCAGACATCCCAGCTGTGGGTTGCGAAAGATGGCCTCACCGTCGGCCGCCGTGACATCCGTTTTGGACATCGCCAGCAAAGCGTCCCGCTGCTCCGCCGTCAGGGACTTGCGACTTTTCAGGTTGGCCGCCGCTTTCAGGGCAGCTTCCAGCCCGGGGGCCGGGCGTCCTGATTCTCGTGTGACACTCAGTAGTTCCCGCGCGACGGACTCCGAAAGCGTGCGATTGCTCAGGGCGTCGGCCAGCAGTTTGTCTCCGTTTTTTACACTCAGCACGCTGCGAGCCAGATCAGCGGGACGATCTTTCGCCTCCAGCGTTGTCAGCAGCATCGCACTGGCGCGGACACCCTGTTGCGGGGCCAGCTGTGTCAGCAGAGCCGCGCTGTGAATCCGCAGCGTTGCCGCCTCGTTTTTGTCCTGAATGCGTGTTGCCAGCAGTTGTGCGGCTTTGGCGTTGCCGTAGAGAAAGACGCCATCCAGTACAGCGCGTCGTTCTGCCACCGACAGTTCGCCGTCGTTTAGCAGTTTCTCCAGTCGGTTGACAGCATCCGGCAGCTTCCACTGACCCAGCATGCGGAAGGCCAGCTGGCGGGCGGGTGACTCCGACTTCAGATAGTCCTGCAGAGTGGATTCTTCGATGGGGACACGAAGATTGCCGCGACGACGACTGGACGCCAGCGCGATTTGCACGGGAGATGTGTCTGCGCCCGCCTGACCGGCAGCCGCTATCATGCGGGCGATCTGTCGGCCATCACCGGAATCCGCAATCAGCTGTACGAGTCTCGTTCGCTGCGGCCCGGAGATCGAGTCGTCATACAGTCGGCCGAGCAAAGCATCTACCGGAGCGCCCCTGCCGACGACTGCAAACGCCGAGATCAGATGATCCACCCGATTGCCAAACGTGACTTCCCCCGCCTGAAACTTCGGCACCCAGTCGCCCGCCAGTTCAAACGTGGACAGCCAGATGGCGTAGTCCAGAAATCGATCGGTGGGATGGTCGGTGGCCTGCAATACGGCTTCGACAGGCTGTACGCCGTCGGCGAAAACTTTGGCTGGGCGGGGATTGGGAGAGAACGCCAGTGCTCGAACGGCTTCCAGACGCACTCGCGGATGATCGTCATTGACTAGTTTCGTCAGCCTCTGTCCGGCTTCTTCACCCAGCAGATGTCGCCACTGACTGAGCACACGAACGGCGGCCGCCCGCACTCGACCATCTTCCGCCTGCAGCAGTTGCCGCAGCAGATCCAGATCCGGTCGCCGTGTCGCCTGAGCGGTCCACAGCAGTTCCAGCTGCTCATGTTCGTTGAGATCGGCGTTTCTGCGCGTGGCCAGCTCTTCTGCCGTCAGTCCTTCTCGCTCACGCAGCACCTGTTTGGCCATTTGACGGCGGTATCCGTCCGGATCACTCAGCAGATTCAGCAATTCATCGTTTTGCAGCGCCGCAATGTCCAGATGTTCCCGCTGCGGTGCGCCCTTCCACGTCACGCGCCAGATGCGACCGTGCGTGTGGTCACGACGGGGGTCACGGAAGTCAACTTCCCCGTGCTGAATGATGGGGTTGTACCAGTCGGCAATGTAGATGGCTCCATCCGGCCCCAGTTTCACGTCGATTGGCCGGAACGCCACATGGTCCGAGCGAATCACCTCCTGCTGTTCTTTGGACTGATACCCGGACCGATCTTCGCTCAGGTTGAAGCGACACACGCGGTGTCCCCGGAAGTCGTTGGTGATGGCGCTGCCCTGCCAGTCAGGTGGCAGCATGGGCGTTTCCACAATTTCCAGACCGCAGTGTTTGGGACTGCCGGGGTTGAGTCCCCGCAGCAGCTTAGGCGGATTGGCGGCCGTCACGTAATAGCCGCCGGGCACGATATAGTTGATGCCGTCTCCGCCCGCCCCGTCGGTCGCGAACGACTGACCGTAGCGATCGAAATGATGCCCCCACGAATTCACCAGCCCTTTCATGAACACGCCCAGTTCCAGCGTCTCCGGACGAAACTGCCAGATGCCGCCGGCGTTGAGCCGACGCACGCCCCACGGTGTTTCGATGTGACTGTGGATGTAGATGGACTGATTGAAGTACAGATAGCCGTCCGGCCCCCACCGCAGCGTGTGCAGAATGTGGTGCGTGTCTTCGGTGCCAAAACCGGACAGCACGACCCGACGCTGGTCGGCCACCAGATCCCCATCGGTGTCGGCAAAGTGCAAAAGTTCCGTACTGTTGGCCACGTAGACGCCGCCATCGCCGGGCGCAATGCCAGTGGGAATCAACAGGCCGGTCGCAAATTCGTGCGTGGCATCGCTGACTCCGTCATGGTCTTTGTCTTCCAGCACCAGCACACGGTCTTTGGCCTCCGCGCCGGGCTCGATATGCGGATACACCTCGGAACTGACGATCCACAGTCGGCCGGACGGGTCGAAGTTCATCTGAATGGGCTTGGCTATCCGCGGGTCGGCAGCGAAAAGATTCACTTCAAAGCCGTCGGGAAGCACAAACGTGGCCTGCTCCTGGGCGGCATCCGGCACGGGGATATCTTGCAGATCCCGCTGAGCAAAGGCCGATCCGCTCAACAGCAGCGGCAACAGCCAGGCGGCAAGTCGATGATCAAACAGTGTCATTCGATGTCTCCTTCTTCGCTGGCCGGGCGAACCGAAATCGTCAGCGTGTACGGGCGGCACAGTTCGTCGATCTTTACTTCCAGTTCTTCCACGAGTGGATCGAACTGCGCAATTTCGCGGGCGTTGTTTCCCTGCTCGTGTTTGCGGAAGCCAAACAGGTAGGTGATGTTTTGTGGACGCCAGCGATGAAAATACAATTCGTTCTTGCGAATAATCAGCTCGCGTACCTGGTCTGCCGCCGGATTCACACGTCCGGTTGCTATCAGCCTGCCATCACGCGATGAAAGCTCAAGCGGAACAGACACCGTTCGCCCGGTCGATGATTCCGCCGTGACAGCGGGCAGCTGCTCTGACGTCAGCGCTATCTCCACTTCCACCGGCTCCAGCAACAGCGGCATATCCTTCGCCGGAACGCTGAGCGATGGGGAGATCGCCTCCCCGTCAAGGGCCGCCTTCACGTCAATGTCTTCACCGGGTCCAAACAGCCGATCAGACAGCACACACGCGGCGCGGCGATAGCCTTCCGCCGTCCAGTGCATGCCGTTGTCGGACCACTCGTCCAGCTGCACCGATTCCAGATCCGGATGATCGGCGTAGTCGGCCAGCAGCCGACTGCCGACCGGAGCCACGGATTTCATGTCGGCCACAAAATCTTCAAACAGATCCACGAACAGCAGTTGCCGTCGCCTGGCCAGAGACTTTTCAAGCGACACCACGCTTTCGAGTCGGTCGTTCCAGCGATCCGGACTGGGATAGGGGCGTTCCACGCTCAAGAAAGGATGGGGAGAAATCAACACGACCTCGGCGCCTGTGGTCTGCAGGTCTGTCACCAGCCGGTCCAGTTGAGAGGCCAGCCGAGCCAGACCGCCCTGATCGCCGGCAAACGACATCGCCTCGTTCTGTCCGTAGCAAACCAGAATTACGTCCGGCTCTTCTGCGCGGACGTGCTCTATCATTCGTTCATAACCTTTCTCCACCGGGTCAAAGATCCCGCGAGAATCTGCAAAGACCGTATCGCCACTCCAGCCGAGGTTGCGGAAGGTGGTGCCCTGCGGCGATCTGATTTTCAGCGCCAGTTCCAGATAACCAAACGCCTGTGCCCGTTCCACAAACGTGCCGCCCAGCATCACCACGTGATCGTCGGGCTGCAGCTGCAGGCGCCCATCCACGCGGCGAGCGACCGCCTGTGCCGAACGCCATTCGCGGTCTTTCATGTCTGCCCCGGAAAAACGGTCTCCGCCGGAAGTCACCAGCTTCGTGTCCGGTTTCCAGTCACGGTCATTGAAGTCCGTGGTCTGCCAGCCAACCGGTGGCGCCTCAGGGGCCCGTTTCCACGACGGCGGCACGGTGACCCACTGCCCCTGGGACTGCAGCGCCACCTGAGTCGCAGACTCGTCCGTCGCCTGCAGCTGCAGGGCGATACAGTTGCGCTGACCGCGCAGCAGGGGCGAGACATCCCACGCGACAGGTGTGTCGACGTTCACGTCTCGCGCCAGCTTCTGGCCGTTGAAGTAGACGTCCGCCGTTCCCCGGCCAACCATCATCAGTCGACAGTCTCCGCTGACCTGACGCAGGTCAATTACCTGCCGCAGCCAGACGCCCGCGGACTGTGTTTCGTCCGCCCGCACCACAGGTCGCCCCAAACACGGTAAGAAAGTCGCGACCAGCAGCACAGCTCCCGTCAGACTGAGCCTCATAGGAATCTTTCAGACAAACCGATGAATAAATGATCACTGAAACACGCCCCCATCATAAATCCCCGCACAGAGATCTCACAGTCAGTTCGTCGCACAGTCAGACGCAAAACGTGGGAATTCGCAATTCCAGACTTTTCGATCTGCCGGCCACCAACGAGGATACAGGACATTGTGTCCCGCCGGATTCCTCAGGCTTTCTTCATGTCCGAACATTCCCACGAACAGTCTCCTGGCCTGGGCGCGGACGACCTGAGCGCTGCACTGCGGCGGCGAGCCAACAGTGCCGTTCGAAGAATGGGGACGGTTCGTGCACAGCGACACCGCAAAGAAATTGACCGCCTCACGGCAAAACTCGGTGATGCCCTGAATGCCACCGCCGTCCAGCTGTTTCAGGTGTGCCTGCCACGCGGCAAAACGCCCACCGCTGTCCTGCGACACAGCGCGAAGCAGACCGGAAAAAGCGTTGTCCCTCGTGAGGCTACAAAGCTCCGTCTGCCACTGCGACTTTTGCCCACGCAGATTCGGTCCCCCCTGAACTCAGACAAAATCGTTTCCCTCCACGCATCAGGCGCCGGCAGCGGACGCATCACCTCAGAGATCTTCGAAGGAACACAGGCCGACAGTTACCTGCTGTGCCCGCTGCATCAGGGCCGGCACCTGCGCGGCCTGCTGGGAATTGCACTGGCCGGCACGCATACATTCACCCGACCGGAGCTGGAGCTGATTCGACTGAACGGATCCATCCTGCTCAATCATGTCATCCGCTATCGCAGAGATCGCAAACGCAAACGACGCCTTCGACAGTGGCGGAAGGTCGTACGACAGGCGTGCGACTTTGCGGTGACCATTGATGCGCGGCAGCAGATTCTCCGCACCACGCCGTTTCGTGGCCGATCCGTCACAGGAAAGCTGGAAAGCCTGAGACTCATCGACATTGTCACGCGCAACTTTCGTCGGGATCTGCGTGACCTGATCGAAAGCTCGGTGGAAAATCGTCAACCCCGATCATGCGATCTGCAGTTGAGCTTCGGACATGAAGGCCCCCGCTGGCATCATGTCCACATTGAACCGGGCGAACCAGACAGCCGCGTCTACGCCACCCTGTACTTCACAGACAACACGCCCGACAAGCTGCTGGAAGAACGTGTTCGCGAACTGAGCGACTCACTGACCAAAGCCGCCCGTCTGAGTCTGCTGGGCCAGATGAGCACCGAATTCGCCCATCAGCTGAATCAGCCCCTGCAGGTGATACTGATGTACTGCACGACGGCGCAAAAACGGCTCAACAGACAGGAAACAGATCCCCGCAAAATTCTCGACGCTCTGGGGCACATTGAATCCTCCGTGACGCACGCCACCGAGATTATTCAGCGAATTCGCGAGTTCGTGAAGTTTCGCTCCCTGCGCAAAGAAGAAGTCCCATTGAATGAACTGCTTCATCATGCGGTCATGATGGTGCTGCCCTCAGCGCGTGATCGCAACGCCGATCTGGAAGCCCCGGCCGAGATCCCCGACTTGATCGTCCAGATCGACCGTCCGCAAACCACTCAGGTCCTCGTCAACCTGATGGTCAATGCTCTGGAAGCCTGCTGCGACAGCGGCCTGGAACGTCCCCGCGTCGCTGTCTATGTCCGTGAGGACCCCAAAAAACGCGCGGTCAATGTCTTCGTGAAGGACAACGGGCCCGGACTGCCCGACGATCCGAACCTTGTCTTTAAGAAGTTTTACACCAGCAAAGAAGAGGGGCTGGGATTGGGGCTGGCCATCAGTCGCGACATCTGCGAATCACAGGGAGGCAGCCTGCGGGCCTTCAACAATACGTCAGGAACAGGCTGCACGTTTGTGGCCCGCCTGCCTTTGCTTGGCGCAAGCGGTCATGACACAGACGAACTGGACATCATCCGGGACGTTGATCTGGACGATTGATCGCAATCCGCCGTGGGCGTCGTGTTACGCCCGCCCGGTCGGACGACTCGCTTCACGCCCACAACTCGCTTCACGCCCGTCGGGGCACACAAAAAGCACACAGGCGAAGCCGCACACCCGTCTGGTGGCACTCCGCCTGTGTTCGTTTTTCAGATTTTCGCGCAGCCTGTCCGCAGGGCGACTGGCTGCTGACTAACGTTACCCGTCTGTCCCGTCGTCCTTCTTGGTCTTCTCTGACTTCTTTTTGCGTTTCGGCTGCTCGGTTTTGTCTGCGCCGGGCTTGCCTTTCTCACCACGAGCGCCGCGCTGGCGCGGCAGCTTCTTCAGCTGTTCGGGTGTCAGCACAGATTTCAAAGCAGCCATGACTTCCCTGCTGAGCGTTTGCTGTTTGGCCGTCAGCTCCTTCATTTTTGCCTGCTGCTCATCAGTCATTTTGACTGCAGCCGCCACGTCTTTGCGTGCCTCGGCCGGCTTTTTCCCCGCCTCTTTGGCGGCTTTTTGCGCATCCCGCTGAGCGGTACGCTGTTCCTGAGTCATCACGCCGGCCCGCTCTTTGCGGAGCGAAGCGGCCCGCTCAGCAAACTTCTTATCAATCTGCTGAACCTGCTCCTTCTGGGCGTCCGTCAGTTCCAGCTTGCCCACGAACCTTGCCGTCACCCCAGGTGTCCGCTGTTTGCGCTCCCGAGTTTTCTTCTTCTCGTCTGCCGACGCGCTGGCAGCCAGGGCAATAATCAGACACAGGCACAGAATGTTTTTCACAGATCTCATTGAGGAGTCTCCGTATCGCGTTCGTCAGACACGAACCGTTTCAGAAAAGTGCAGGCCGGTTTTTCAGCTAATCCAGACAACGACGGCCGCGGTGAAACTGTTATTTCAGAAACCTGAGCAGAATTACGATTCCTCGACCGATCCGGCTGTCCGCCTGCATCTCACGCCTTTTCCCTGACGATCTCTGCGGGCCTTTGTCCCGGCAGCAGCCGTCATTTCCGTTCTGGCGGTCCACGTTTGCCCGGTTTTCTCCGAATCGCGGGCTCAGGCGTTGCGACGGTGATCTGGCGGGCAAAAATGCGGATCTCTCGATGAGTTCACCAATTCGTCGACGTCACCGCATCAATCGGAAGCTCGCATGAAAACACTTCGCCTCGGGGCCGGGATTCTCAACCAGACACCGCTGGACTGGGAGAACAACACGGCTCACATCCTCGAAGCGATTGAGCAGGCCCGCGCCCGGCAGGTCAACGTTCTGTGCCTGCCCGAACTTTGCATCACCGGCTACGGCTGCGAAGACATGTTCCTGTCCCCCCATACATGGGAGACCGCGTGGCAACAACTGGAACGCATTGCCCCGGCCACCACGGGTATGCTGGTGGCCGTCGGCCTGCCCCTGTTTATCACCAACGGTGTCTATAACGTGGCGTGTGTTCTGTCCGATGGACGCATCACGGGCTTCGTCCCCAAACAGCACCTCGCCGGGGACGGGCTGCATTATGAACCGCGGTGGTTCAAAGCCTGGCCGCCCGAAATCTGCACCGAGTATCAGCGCGGCGATCAGTCCTGGCCTGTCGGCGACCTGATTTTTGAGTGTGACGACGTGCGGTTCGGTTTTGAAATCTGCGAAGACGCGTGGGTGGCCGGTCGTCCGGGCAATCGCATGGCCGAAGCGGGCGTGGACGTCATCCTCAACCCCAGCGCCAGTCATTTCGCCTTTGAAAAGCACGAAACCCGCAAACGGTTCGTCCTCGAAGGCTCCCGCGCTTTTGGCGTCAGTTATATCTACGCCAACCTTGTCGGCAACGAAGCGGGCCGCGCCATCTACGACGGCGGGGCCATCATTGCCTCCGCCGGAGAACTGATTGCCACCGGAGATCGACTGCCGTTTGTGGATGTGGACCTGACCATCGCAGACGTTGATATCGACCTGACACGCACACGACGAGCGAGCGTCCACTCTCTGAGCACAGATGTCACCGATGATGTCCACGAACGTATCGCCCGCATCGGCGGCCGCCTGACATCGCCGTCTGACACCCTGCCACCAGCCGCCAATGACGTCCAGCCGTCGCAGGCTGAGGAATTCGCCCGCGCCATTGGACTGGCGCTGTTCGACTACATGCGCAAAAGCTACTCCCGCGGGTTTGTCGTTAGTATGAGCGGCGGTGCCGATTCGTCGGCCGTGGCCTGCCTCATCCGCTGCATGGCGGAACTGGCCACCGAGCAGCTCGGACTTCCATCTCTGGCGGAAAAACTGCCTCAATTGCCAGCGCTCGCCACCGCCGAGTCTCTCGATGATGTCATGGCGTGCCTGTTCACCGGCGTCTATCAGGCCACCCGCAACAGCTCACAGGTCACCCGCGAGGCCGCCCTGGCGGTGACGACCGGCATGGGGGGGCAGTTTCATGAGCTCGACGTCGATCCGCTGGTCAGCGGCTACACCCAGACTGTCGAACGTGCGCTGGGCCGCGAGCTCACCTGGGAGGAGGACGACATCACGCTGCAAAACATTCAGGCTCGCACACGCTCGCCCGCCATCTGGATGTTTGCCAACATCAACAACGCCCTGCTGCTGTCGACCAGCAACCGCTCCGAGGCGGCCGTCGGATATGCCACGATGGACGGCGACACCAGCGGGGGCCTGAGCCCCATTGCCGGCATCGACAAAGCGTTCCTGCGTGAATGGCTGCAGGTCATGGAGACCGCAGGCGCGGCCGGCTGTGGACCATACCCCAGTCTGGCCACCGTCAATGCCCAGCAGCCAACCGCCGAATTACGCCCGGCCGAATTCGAACAGACGGACGAAGGCGATCTGATGCCCTATCCCCTGCTGGATGAAATCGAAAACCTGGCCATCGGCGATAAACGCAGTCCGCAGGAAGTGCTCGATGTCATCGCCGTCACCCACCCGCAATACGACCGCCCTCAACTGATCATTTGGGTCAGGCGATTCTTTCAGTTGTGGTGCCGCAATCAGTGGAAACGCGAACGCTACGCTCCGTCCTTCCACGTTGACGACAAGAACCTTGATCCACGCACCTGGTGCCGATTCCCCATCCTCTCCGGCGGTTTCCAGTCCGAGCTCGCAGCGCTGTCTTAGACGGGCAGCCGGACGACGCGCCCCGTGCAGCGTTTGCGACAAATCAGCCGATGGGCGCCAGCCCACGGTTCCGCAAGACAAACCCGGCAAACCGGGGCGAGCTTCAAAACCGGGGGCTGGCGCAAAGCGGCCCTGTCATCAACGGCAGGCTGTGGACACCAGCATAACACGCCTCACCGTAACCGCCGGGACATTCGTCAACAAAAAAAGGACGAGCCCACGGGCTCGTCCTTCAGCATTGCGCTTTGGCAACTGGCTATGACGACGACTTGATCGCATCAAGGTACTTCTTGAGCTCTTCCTTTACCTTGGGTGCCAGGAAGACCAGCCCGATCATGTTCGGGAACACGAGTGCCAGAATCATCGCGTCAGAAAACTTGATCACCGAGTCCAGCTTGGCCGAGGCCCCAATCACGATGAAGACCAGGAACAGTATCTTGTAGGCCAGGTCCGCCTCCTTCGATTTGCCAAACAGGAACATCCAGGCCTGCAAACCGTAGTACGACCACGAGATCATCGTGGACAGAGCAAACAGAACGACGGCCACGGTCAGCACCTTGGGGAACCAGCTGATCTGATCTTCAAAGGCCGCTGATGTCAGATCCACACCGCCGATCGCATCTTTTCCGTTGATCGGCTCGGTCAGTCGCACGTCGCTGCCGACCTTGTCGTTGTACTGGAACACCTGACCGTCAATGTTGAAGATAACGATGACCAGAGCCGTCATGGTGCAGATCACAACCGTGTCGATGAATGGCTCCAGCAGGGCCACAATACCTTCTGACGCAGGGTATTTGGTCTTCACAGCCGAGTGAGCGATGGCTGCCGATCCGGCACCGGCTTCGCTGGAGAAGGCGGCTCGCTGGAAGCCCTGAATCAACACTCCGAGCAGTCCACCCACAGCAGCCACCGGTGAAAAGGCCTGCGTGAAGATCTGGCTGATGGCGGTCGGCACAGAAGAAATGTTCATCACCAGAATCGTGACACACGCCAGCACATAGATGATGGCCATCAAAGGCACAATTTTTTCCGTCACGCTGGCGATGCGTTTGATACCGCCGATGATGACCAGGCCCACCAGAATGGCGAGGATCACGCCAATCGTGAATCCCGCGTTGGGACTGTCGATGCCGAACAGTCCGATGAACTGCTGCGTGGCCTGATTGGACTGAAACGCGTTGCCGCCGCCAAAGGACGCCCCAATACACAAGATGGCAAACAGAATGCCCAGGGCCTTGCCAAACCCAGCCATGCCAATCGACGCCAGTCCCTTGGTCAGGTAGTACATTGGGCCGCCGTAAACGGAGCCATCCGGAGCGACGTCGCGGTATTTCACGCCCAGCGTGCATTCCACGAACTTGGTGCACATTCCCAGCAGGCCACACACGATCATCCAGAACGTGGCTCCCGGTCCGCCAGTGGCCACAGCCACGGCCACACCACTGATGTTGCCCAGCCCCACAGTTCCCGAGACGGCCGTTGCCAGAGCCTGGAAGTGCGTCACTTCCCCTTCGCCTTCGTCGCGAATGGTGTCCACAACATCGCCATCCACCACATTCACCGTGTCGGTGGTAATCGGCTCGTTGCCGCCTTCCAGCTCGTCGTACTTGCCGCTGACAACGTTGATCGCCAGGGGAATTTTTCGAACGTTGATGAAGCCGAAATACAGCGTAAAGTAAGCGGCTCCCAGAACCAGCAGACACAGCACGAGCGGCGCAGGCGTGCCGGGAATGGTGTACAGAACCGTGTTTTCCCACCACGTCGCGATGGGGGCAAAGGCCTTGTCGACTTTCTCATCCAGTCCGACCACCTCGGTTTCCTCTTCGGTTCCTGGAGCGGTGCCTTCCGACGCACGCTCAACAGACTCGCTCTCTGTCGTTTCTCCGCTGGGATCATCCGGCGTGGCCGCCACCTGGTCGCCCGGCTGCTCGTCCTGAGCGAAACCGGATTCGGGCAGGCCCAGCAGAGCCAGAGCAAAAATGACGCTCAAAAATGGCCAGCGTCGATTCGAAACAATCAAAGACATGTTGTGGTTCCCTTTCGGCGAATTCTTTTCACCAGCTGTTCCAATATTATCCCGAAAGAATACTCACTCAGCTGGCCGCACGAAACCACAACGGGTTGAAGTTTCCTCACCTTTATGAAGGCGCTGATCCCCTTTATTAGCGAAGAAACACGCTCATAACGCTGCCGAAGCACGTTCGCACTTCATGCCGGAAGCGGCACAAAGCACAACAAACGCCGTCATCCACCGGTAATCCGGCTGCGAACCGGGGCCTGCCACGAGGAGGATTCACGTGGGGACACGTCGGCAATCTTGAGTCGCTCTTTTCGTGACGCTTCAAACAACTCCAGCAGCTCGTCGTCTGTCAGTGCCCGATCAAACCGCAGTACTTCGTCAATGCGACCGTGCCAGTAGCCGGGATTCATGGGGTCCGGTCCGGTGCCCTCATGATTCAGCTTGATGCCGATGCCCATCGCCGGCGGTCCATCGGTGGCCAAACCATGGCACGCCGCCGCATCCACCATGCGGCCATTACGATACAGCCGCACCTGCCGGCCATCCACGACAAAAGCGACATGCTGCCACCGCTGCAGTTCAATCGGCACCTGCTCGCGGAGGGCGATCACCTCTCCGGCCGAGTCCCGCACCTGCAGTTCCAGCGCACCGCTGTCCTCGTGCAGTCCGAAATGAAACTGTCCGCCGGGCCCCTCGTAGGTCCTGCGCCCCTTATGGAACTTCACGCCCCAGTGCTTCACGATGGCCGCCCAGCGGGGCCGACTCCTGGCCTGCACCCATGCTGACACGGTAATGGCACCGTCAGTGGCCGGCACGTAGTCCGCCATGGCATAAGCCCCCGTCGCCGGGCCGCCCAGATACAGTGACGTGCCCACATGGCCCGGCTTAAAGGGGGCCGGCTGCATTCGTCCGGCATGCAGTGTGGCGTCGCGGGGTACACGCCCGTCATCTGCCAGTGTCCGCCCATCCCCGGCGAATGACATCCGATACCAGGACACCGGTTGCAGCGATCTGACGAACTGCCGATAGGTGCCGTCGTAATCGATTGTTTCTGTCAGCGTTCTGACGAAGCGGCCGTGATCGATATCAATCCCGGCGGGAATACAGGCGCCTGCATGGATCAGCGTGGCCTGGTTGGCCGTCAGCCGCAAGTCTTCTGAGTCAGCCGCGGCGTCGCGGGGCCGCACGGTTACTTCGCCATCAAACACGTGCACCTCGCTGCTGCTGTCTGCTGCCACGTCCACAGAAAACTCGGTGCCGTGATCCACCAGCCGCGCTGATGGCGTTTCCACCACAAACCCCTCGCCCTCCGGAGACACCCACGCCGACATCCGGCCCCGCCGCACCACCATTTTCATGGCGGACTCCAGCTGGAAATCTGCGGGAGATTCCACGACGACCTCAATGCCGTTGACCAGCGTCAGTTTCAGAAAACCACTCTCCAGCAGGTACCCACCAGTACGCAAACCTTCGCCCAGACGAATCTCTCGACGCAGTTCGGGCATTGACAGCACGGCGCCGCGACTGGTCGTGATTGAAGCCACTTCCGGACGTTCGGCCCACGCCAACTCTGCCTGGGCATGTGGCGGCAGCGATTTCTGATGATCCGCCTCGCCCGGCTCACCCTCAACCGTGGCGTCGGCAATCTGCTCAGCGGGAAGCCGCAGACCGGATTGTGGTCGCAGCAGCCAGCCTGCGGTGACGATCAGCAGACCGCAGGCCGCCAGCGCCAGCCACCGCCAGCGCTGCAGTGCAAGCGCCATATCTGCGGGATCCCCGACGGGAACGACCGTTGAGGGGGCGGTGTCTTCGGGAAACGTCATACCGTCCAGCGTGCCGTGCTCCCAGGCCAGCATGGCATGTGTCTGGCAGAAGGCCAGGTACTCCGCCTGAATCGCAGGATCACGGGCGACAAGTTCTGCCAGGCGTGTTCGCTCCGCCGCAGTTGCCGTGCGATCGACCATCGCTTCAAACAGTTGACCAAGTTCGTGGTATTCGTCGTTCATGACGCTCCCTGACTGATTTTTGCACGGACGCAGCGATTCAGCGCATTGCGTGCCCGGAACAGCAGCTGCTTGACGGCGTTCGCCTTCAGGCCCATCTCCTCAGCAATGCTCTGCAGGCTGGACTCGGCCTGATAACGTCGCCGGACGCAGTCCCGCTGACGATCATTGAGTTGCTCCAGACATCCCCGCAGCAGCCGATGCTTCAGCTCAAACTGCTCGTCGACCTGCTCTGCAGCGGCAGCCACCTCGGAGACGGTCACGTCATCAAAGACCAGTCGATCCCGAGACTTGCGTTTGCGAAACGCGAGCACCTGAAACCAGGCGATGCGAAACGACCAGGCAATGAAATTGGTGCCGAGCTGAAAATCGTCTGCCTTTTCCCAGAGCACCGCGTTGGTCTGCTGCAGGATGTCTTCGGCCTGATCAGCATCAAACACCAGGGACAGGATGTAAGCGTAGATGCGGCTTTGACTTTTCGTAAGCTGCTGAATGAATTCGGGGCTTGTCATTGGCACTCTCTCGCCGGAACGCGTTTTTCGACTGTCCTGTCCGGATTGTCCGCAACGATCTCGCGGGCAATCTGAGCGGAACGCACAGGCCGATAGGCGGCAATTGCCTCCGGTTACTGGTGCTTTTGCAGAAAACACGCTCAGATACCAGAAGAATGGCTTTCGCACCACAAAAAGCGAGAGATTTGCGAGTAACCGCCGCGCCACTTTCGCTATCTGCGGTTCTCGCCACGCACCCGTTCGAGAGTCCATCTTTCCCGTTCACTCCGGCCTTCAATCATTCGGAACCACTGATGACCGTCACTCGCCACCTGCCTGCCCTGTTCCTGTTTGCTGCTTCGCTGACTCCCGCTTTGGCCGCAGAACCCGCCTCGTCTGCGCAGGACAAGTGGACCGTCCTGTTTGACGGTTCCTCCATGGACGACTGGGAAATGGTGGGCCGTGAAGGCAGCCACTGGAACCTGAAAGACGGCCTGATCATTGGCACGGGCAAGCCCTCGATGCTCGTCTGCACCAAAGGCCCTTACAAGAATTTCCGCTACCGCGCTGAAGTCAAAATCAACGAGGGCGGCAACTCAGGATTGTACTTTCGCACCACCCGCAAACCTGGCTTCCTCGATGGCTACGAAGCGCAGATCGACAGCACCCACACGGACCCCATTCGTACCGGATCCCTGTATGGCTTCTGCCATGTTTACAAGCAGCTCGTCAAACCAGACACCTGGTTCACCTACGAAATCGAAGTGCGTGACGATGTCTGGCGGGGCCGGGAGCTCACCCGCATCAAGATCACTGTCGACGGCAATGAGCTGTACGAGCACATGGACTTCGCCAAAACCTACGCCCCGGGCTACTTTGCCTTTCAGCAGCACGATCCCAAAAGCATTGTGAGCATCCGCAAAGTCGAAGTGTTGCCTCTGGCTGACTGATCGTGTGCCTCTGCCCCAAAAAACAATCGATGCGTCTGTGCCGTTTTCTCTGCCTGGTGCTGCCGTTGCTGCCGAGTCTTCTCACGACTCGTGCAGACGAGCGGCACGCCGGTGAGCAGCCACCCCCGGCGGGCCAATCTACGCTGCGCGGAGCCGTCATGTGCGGCTACCAGGGCTGGTTCAACTGCCCCAACGATGGCATGGGGCTGGGCTGGACACACTGGGCGCGAAATCGTCGACAGCCACCAGGCGCCGGCAATCTGGCAATCGACCTGTGGCCGGATGTCTCTGAGCTGACGCCCGCAGAACGGCACCCCACGCCGCTGCGACACGCCGACGGCACCCAGGCGGAACTGTTCAGCAGCGCTAATCGCACGACCGTCCTGCGACACTTTCGCTGGATGCGGGACTACGGAATCGATGGCGTGTTTCTGCAGCGATTCGGCAACGGCCTGAAGCGGACAGAATTGAAACGGCATAAGGACGCGGTGCTGTCACACGTGATGGCCGGTGCCAAACAGTACGGCCGCACGTTTGCGGTCATGTACGATCTGTCCGGCATGCCGAATCAGTCTCTGGACATCGTCCGACGCGACTGGACGGCACTGCACCAACAGCTGAAGATCACGGCCAGTGATCGCTATCAGCATCACGATGGCCGTCCTCTGGTGGCCGTGTGGGGCGTGGGCTTCCATGACCGCCACCAGCCGGGTCAGTATTCGCTTGAGGAATGCGAACAGCTGCTGCGTGACCTGAAAGCCACCGGCTGCGCGGTGATGCTGGGTGTGCCAACCGGCTGGCGAACGGGCACTCGCGATTCCATTGAAGATGACCGTCTGCCGGGCATTTTGAAGCAGGCTGATGTACTCAGTCCGTGGACGCCAGGTCGATACCGCAACGGTGCCGAAGCAGAACGTCACGGCCGAAAAACGTGGGCTCCGGACGTCGCCTGGTGCCGGCAGAACGACCTGCAGTTTCTCCCCGTGGTGTTCCCGGGGTTCAGCTGGCACAACCTCAAACGCGGCCAGGCAAACCTTGATCAGATACCTCGCGACCAGGGACGTTTTCTGTGGTCGCAGATTGCGGCCGCCAAACAGGCGGGGGCCGACATGCTGTATGTGGCCATGTTTGACGAAGTGGACGAGGCTACCGCTATTTTCAAGTGCACCAGTCAGCCGCCTGTGTCAGATGGCGTGCAGTTGCTGGATCACGAAGGACTTCCCAGTGACCACTACCTGAAACTGGTGGGCGTAGCCGGTCAATACCTGCGAGGTGAGATCACGCTGTCAGACGGACGGCAGCAGACACTGCCTGCCCCGTCGCTCACCCCGGAAGCCACCCCCTGAAACGCGCCGGAATCATCCATAACTTTTCCAACGCTGGAAGCTCTCCCATGCCTGTTCGACTCTGCCTGTCGTTGCTGCTGCTGACATCTGCTGCCAGCGCGGCCGATCGTCCCAACATTTTGTTCATCGTATGTGACGATCTGAACACGCACGTCTCTTCGTCCGGCTACGAACACATCCACACGCCCACATTTGATGAACTGGCGGCCAGTGGCACCACATTCACCCGTGCGTTCTGCCAGTATCCGGTCTGCGGTCCCTCTCGGGCCTCTTTTTTGAGCGGCCTGTACCCGGAATCCACTGGCATTCTCGACAACACGTCCGACATTCGGCAGACGCGTCCTGACACCATCACGATGCCGCAGTTCTTTAAAGAGCATGGCTACTGGACGGCCAAAGTGGGCAAGGTGTTTCACAACAGCAGGACCAACCCCGGTGAACTGGCGTGGAGCAACAATCAGCCTCGCTACGTCAACGACGAGCTGCCAGTGGTGACGGCCGCACGATTGAAGTTTGAGCAGCAGCATGGCAGCATCGACCTTCCCCAAAACCGTCGTCGCTGGCGGACCGTCATGAAAGACACTCTGGCGCCGCTCAACGCGCAGACGCCGCCGGGACACGGACGCAGCGGGCTGCAGGATGAGCAGCATAAGGACGGCAAAAACGCGCGTCAGGTTTTGCGGTGGCTG
The DNA here is from genome assembly GCA_024742875.1 of Planctomycetaceae bacterium. Classification (GTDB taxonomy): domain Bacteria; phylum Planctomycetota; class Planctomycetia; order Planctomycetales; family Planctomycetaceae; genus Fuerstiella. The sequence continues at coordinate 73,088 of JANSXP010000034.1, forward strand.
CAAAACAAAGACTACGGCGACCGGCCGTTCTTCATCACACTGGGAATCCAGAAGCCACACGTGCCGTATCTGGCGCCGGACAAGTACTTTGACATGTACCCACCGGAAAAGATCCCCTTCTTTCGCAATCGAAGCGATCTGTGGGACTCCCTGCCCAAAGACGCAGCCGTGAAACGCTACGAGTCGTTTGGGTTTGAGCTGGGCGTGGAGAATCCATCGCGTCGTCGTGAGTTCATGCAGGCCTATCATGCCTGCATCACGTTTATTGACGCACAAATCGGTTTGGTCACCCAGGAGCTGAAACAACAGGGGCTGTGGGACAACACGATCATCATTCTCACGTCAGATCACGGCTACCACCTCGGCGATCACTTTTTATGGGGCAAAGTGACCCTGTTCGACATCGGCGCGAAAGTGCCGTTTCTCGTTCGGGCACCGGGTGTTACAACACCGGGCAGCCACAGCGAAGCCATGGTCGAACTGGTCGACGTGTTTCCTACGCTGGCCGACCTGGCCGATCTTCCGGCTCCCGCCCATCTGCAGGGAGTCTCCCTCAAACCGCAACTGCTGGATCCGGCGTCTGTCGACTCCCGCGATTACGCCTACAGTGTCGTCACACGCGGACAGAAAATGGGCTACGCCATTCGCAGTCAGCACTGGCGATTCGGATCGTGGCCATCAGGCGAAGAACTGTACGACCTCAAGGCCGACCCTCACGAACGGCACAATCTGGCGGCGGTGCCCGATCATCAGCAGCGACTGATCGAACTTCGGGCGGCACTCAAAGAACGTCAGCAGATGGCTCGCGGACAACGCTGAGCGGCCCGCGGTCAGAGGTGGCGCCTGGCTGAACGCCTCCGGCAGGTTCAAGTCGCGCGCTGGATCAAGTCGAGTGCTGGATCGTCGAATTTTGCATCAGGGCCGACCACCAGCACAGGCGTCAGAAAATCGGCACGCGGCTGTGCTGAAGGATCCAATCAGCCATCCAGCGTGTCAGACGACAGCCGTTCGTGCAGCAGTGTCAATGGCTCCGCAGATTCGCCCAGTGTAATGGCCTCACGAATCATCGTGGCGGCTGGTTCCGCATCGTGGCAGAACAAACGCACCAGCGGCTGTCCCAACTCTACGGTATCACCGACGCGGACCAGCATTTCAAACCCCGTGCTGTGATCCAGTACATCGTCTTTTTTCTGACGCCCGCCCTTCATTGCGATGACCGCCATGCCGAGTCGCTGCGTGTCAATCTGGGTCACCACACCCTGAGCGGCGGCCGACACTTCAACGGCTGCCGCCACGGTGTACTCAAAGCCTCGGCGACCACCCTGTGCCACCAGCATCTGTTCAAACTTCTCCAGCGCTCGGCCGCTGTCCAGATGATCGGTGGCAGTCGCAAACGCCTGTTCACGGGTGGCCGCACGGCCGGTGGACAGCAGCAGATCGGCGGCCAGTTCCAGCGTGAGCTGCCGCACGTCTGCCGGCCCCACGCCTTTCAGAACGTCAATGGACTCCAGCATCTCCACGGCATTGCCACACATACGTCCCAGCGGCTGATTCATGTCCGTCAAAATTGCGGTCGTTCGCACGCCCATGCGGCCGCCCGTGCGGACCAGCGATTCTGCCAGAGCGACGGCCTGTTCATAAGTCTGCATGAAGGCGCCGGAACCAAACTTCACATCCAGCACGAGCGCATCGAGCGATTCTGCCAGCTTCTTGCTCATGATGCTGGCCGTGATCAATGGAATGCAGGGAACAGTCCCTGTGACATCCCGCAGCGCATACAGCTTGCGATCGGCTGGGGCCAGTTCTGCGGAGGCACCGGTAATCACACAGCCGATCTTTTGCGTGAGCACCGTCATTTCTGCCAGCGACAGATCGGTGCGAAATCCGGCGTGCGATTCCAGTTTGTCGAGTGTCCCACCAGTCGGCCCCAGACCACGACCGGACAGCATGGGGACCTGCAGATCACAGCACGCCAAAAGAGGGGCCAGTGGCAGCGACACCTTGTCTCCCACACCG
>JANSXP010000049.1 GCA_024742875.1 Planctomycetaceae bacterium
GAGCAGTCTCCGCTGATCCACGCTGCCGAAATCGGGGCGAATCAGATACGTGCGCAGGGGCGATCGCACAACGCAGCTGGCGGACTTGCCTACGGAATAGGTGGGCTAAGCGAACAGCTGTCCGCGCGTTGGCAGCTTTGCTGGACGCGTCTTCCCCAATTTGTCAGCGTATCGCCGAACGGAAGACGTTCGACCGATTGCTTGTGAATTCCAGCGCTGAAATCGTTTGATGCTGTCGACCCAGATGTCCGGCGAGACCCCCAGGCGGTCCAGAATGGGAGCGAGTTTTCCAGGGATGACTCCTTGTTTCCCGTCCCTGCGGAGTTGGCGCCCCGTCCAGTCCAGTAACTGGAGATACTCAACCAGGTCCATAGACAGAATACCATTGTTGCTGGCCCGGCGTTTGGTTTTTCGCGTTCGCACCCGCTTCCGCTTCGGTTCCAGTGAGACAGGAGCAAGCCAGCCCGCGTTCGAGCTGTGTTCACAAACAGCGTCAGCTTTGTTGGGATCTTCCTGCCGCGCGGCCTCTTTGAGGTCCCTTGCGCGGGCCTGCGCACTGGTGAAGTCACTGGATTCGATCGTTTTGGCGATGCCAGCACGGATTGGATTCAGATCCACGTACTGCATGCAGGCGAGAATCGCGGCGTCATCCAGCAATGGCTGGCATTTGAAACGGCCTTCCCAAAACCGCCCCGTGACTTCATCCTCTTTGTTGGCTTTGCGTGCGATCCACTCACAGGCAAATCGCATGAACCACGACACAGATGACAAGCGAGAACGCCACTCCAGGAGTCTGCTTTCGTCGTTGGCCAGCAGTTCGATTTCCTGTTTCGTTGCCGCGACTGGCGCACCGTTCTCGTCGCGACGTGGAGGGCACAATTGCCACCACCGCCTGGCAATCTCCTCATTTGACCACGACTGTACGATGTCTGGGCGGTTTCGCAGGATGATGTGGAAGTGATTGGACATCACGGCAAAGCCGAGGACTTCGATGCCCATGATACCGGCCAGAAATTCGAAGCGGTTTCGAATCCACTGTCTTCGGTACTCGAAGTCAGTACCGCTGACAGGATCTTTGCCGCACAGGAAGCCACGTCTGACGCATCGATTGATGCAATGGACGATGTTGATTTCGTCGTGAGGACAAACTTGTTGTCGCTGAGTTCTGGGCATATCGGGCCTCCTCATCCAAAGGGCCCGTTTGTGGAGCATAGAACTGTGCGGCGCGTTCTTCGACAGGCAGTCACCGGCAATCAATGCGAATCAGGGAAATCCATGATGGCTCGCCGCTAGAGATGGATGGCACCGGTGGCCTGCCCTCATAATTCTCTGATTCCGGAGTCCACCAATCATGGGCTACCGCAGGTGGCTTGTAGTTGTTGGGTGGCACCAATGGCGGGTGTTGCACCGATGGCGTTGCATGTGTTCCCGTTTCAAGACCACGCCAGAAAGAGAATCCAGCTCCCTGTAATAAGGAATATGGCCACGATGATCTGACGCTGGATACGTGAAAGCTTCTCCTTCTTGAACAGTACTGTGTTCATGGCCGCAGATGAAAGAAGGAAGAACACCAATAGAAGGACAAAATCGGCTCCCGATATGGCGGACAAAACATAGGTGTCCTCAATTTGCAGAGTCGACAACTCGGTGTTCTCCGAAGTAAGTGAATTGACGGACGGCATTGCCAAAGTACTCTCGCGCTGTCCGAAAGTCGCCCTTGTTCGCATACGTTACAGCACGGGTGAGAGACTTTATATGTTCCGCCGGAATGTACGAGCCAGAAAGATAACCTGAAACGAGTCCAAAAATGTCAGTCTGCCAGTAGACATCTGGTCTGCCATTGTTGAATTGGTCCAGCAGTTATGAGAGTCTCGGAGCCGAGATAGGCAAGGAGATTCGATGTCAACGAAATGGCACGCCATCGGTGCCACCCAACTTTAGCGGCGCGCCATCATGGATTTCCCTGATTCACATTGATTGCTGCCGAAATGCTCCCGGTGCCACCCATGAGAGAAGCTGCAAGTGCCAACGAAATGTTGAGACCGCCACTTGTGAACTCATTTGCGGGGTGCGGATCCTCGTGGGCGACGAGTGACGGCCGCTGGACGTTTCGGTAATGCCTGATTTGCGTTATGGTCCACTGTAACGTTCATGCACGATGAGAGTCCTGATGACCTCGGTAAGTACTCCTGGATGGCCCTCACCAGAGTTCGATTGTGTCGGTCTGAGGGGGAAATAAGCCAGTCTCACTGTCTCAGCGGAATTGGTGACGCGATCTATGCCAATCAAGACGCAGTGCCGCAGGTGCGGCAAGAAGTATCGCGTTCGCGATGAACTTGCCGGGAAAAAGATTCCCTGCAAAGAATGTGGCGCAAAGATTCGGGGCAAAGATCCTTATGCCGCGCCGCCTGCGCGAAACACGACCGGCTATGCGGATGTTGCTTACGAGGAGGACGCGTACAGCGGCACCGTCACGACAGGTGGGCGTGATCCGTACTCCTCGGGGCCTCCACGCAGGAAGCGGAAGAAAAAGCGTCGCAAAAGAACCGCCCAGCCGGCGCGTGCGTCGCGGCGTGCCTGGTGGCGGCTGCCTGTTGGGATTCTCGGAATGCTTCTGTTTATCGCCATCGGTGGTTCGGCGGTGATTGGGGTGATGGAAGGAAAGAACAGAGCGTTGCGCGGACTGTTTGGCTCGATTGGCGCTGTGATCTTCTTCTTCCAGATTGCCTTTGGAGCAGACGATGATGGTGACGAATAACTTCAGGCCGACGAATTCAGGACGTCAGCATCCGCACCCCATCCAGCGACCGTGTGAGCGACCCTGGACGGGGGCGAAGCAATTTCTTCCTTAGCGGTCTCCCCGTCCTCGGAAGAGGCGATCGTGACCGCGGCCGCCGTGCAGCCAGTCGGTCTGATCATCGTCGATGAGGGTGCCCAGTGCATCGAGAGTGCCGGCCAGGTCTCCCGCCGCCCAGGCCATCATGGCGCGGTCGATGCCGGAAAGATCACTTTCCTGCTCCCAGTCGATACTCAGGCGACCGCCGATCAGCACATCGTTGCCGTGACCACCGTGGATGGAGTCTCGACCGCGTCCGCCAATCAGCACGTCATCGCCGTGGCCCCCTTTGATGAAGTCATCGCCTTTGCCGCCGTCGATAAAGTCGTTGCCATCATCACCCGACAGCCAGTCAGCGCCGGCCCCGCCAAAGATGATGTCAGCCCCGCGACCGCCGTGGATGTCGTCCATGCCGGAGCGGCCATAGATGGTGTCATCCCCGTCTTCGCCAAAGATCGTGTCCCGACCGGCGCCGCCATCGACATAGTCATCTCCGGATCCCGCCCAGACGATGTCCGCACCGGCTCCGGCGAGGATCACATCATTGCCGCCGAAGCTGCAGATGTGGTCTCGCCCCTTGCCACCGTCGATGTAGTCATCTCCGCCAGCCGTGAAGATGTGGTCGCGGCCGTCACCCCCTTCAACGTGCACCGGAATGTGGCTCGGTGTCAGCACATCGATGTGGTCGCTGCCGTCACACGTAATGGCCACGATCTTCGTGACATCACTCACCGCGTAGGTGGCCGATTGGTGCTGTCCATCGAGACGCGCCCGCACGGTCAATCGACCATGTTTGGTGCGAATGCGGACGTGATCTGCGGCATCCGTGCCAATCACATACAGCACGCCATCCACCAGCCCCACGCCCGTCACGACAGCCTGCGTGGTTTGGGTGGCCGTGCCGCCATTGCCGTCCGTCAGTGTGACGGTGATGGCGTAAATGCCTCCGTCCTCGTAAAGGTGGTCTGCGGCGAGTGTATCGGCCACCTGGTCAATGTCGGCCAGCGTTGTGGTGCCGTCTCCCCAGTCAATGACGGCCTCGTGCACCTCAGAAAGATCCACGTCGCTGAAGCTGCCGGACAGGCTTACATGACCGTCGTCTGATTTGACATCGACGGTCGGATTTGACGAAGAGATCGTCAGCACGGGTGCGTCATTGCTGCCCGTGATTGTCACCAGGGCGGTTGCCTGGCTGGCGGCTCCGTTGTTGTCGGTGACGGTCCACGTGAATGTGTCGATGGCCGTCTCTCCCACAGCCAGATACTCAAACTGACCATTGGGGTCGTAGCTGAACGTGCCATCACCGTTGTTGGCGACGGTGCCAGCTGTGCCAGTGGTGTCGACCGCGAATGTGTGGGTGTCACTGATGTCAACATCGGTGAAGTCCGCAATCAGCGTAATCGCCGGCCCGTCTTCGTCGGCGGTGCCTGTGATGTCTACAGCGATGGGCGCGTCATTTTGTCCGAGAATGGTGACCGTCGCAATTACCACGCTTACCCCGCCAAAGCCATCGTCCACCGAATACTGGAAGGTGTCCGTGGCGGTTTCGCCGGCGGCAAGCGACTCAAACTGACCGTTCGGATCGTATCCAAACGTGCCATCGCCATTGTTAATGACAGCGCCCACGGTTCCTGTGGTGTCGATGCCAAACGTATGGGTGTCCGTGGCGTCAGGATCTGAAAAGTCAGCCGTGAGCACGATGCCCGGTCCATCTTCGCTGGCCACAGCCGCGATATTCTGTGCCACCGGCGCGTCGTTGGTGCCAATGACGGTGATGGTCAGGCGGCCATTGTCGGTAAGTGGTGGAACCGCGTCGTCGGTCACGGTGTAGTCGATCTCCACAGTCGCCGTTTCTCCGGTGGCCAAAAAATCGAAGTCTGTGCCAGGATCGAACGTAATCTCGTTCCCGTTTTGCGACAGCATGGCATCGCCCAGGGCAATCGCGGAGCTGTCGATGTCAAGCGTCATCGAGACGATACTGGCGCCGGCGACGAGACTGAGGATGTCGGTCGCATCCGGATCGGTGTCGTTGGCGATGACGTCTGTCGTGACAGCCTCATTCTCGGTGGTGACGTTGCTGTCAGGATTGGCCACCGGAGCATCGTTGGTGCCGACCACGCTGATCGTCAGCGTGCTGGTGTCGGTCGCTCCGTGGTTGTCCGCCACGGTGTAGTTGGCCACGACCGTCGCCGTTTCGCCGGCCGCCAGGAAATCCAGATCCGTACCGGGATCAAACGTCAGCGAGTTGCCATTTTGGACGATTGTGGCATCGCCCACAGGAATCGTCGAGCCGTCACTGTCGAGCGTCATGGAGAACGTGGTCGGCAGCGACAGGGCGATTTCTCCTCGCAGAACTCGGACAAGGTCACTCCCCACACTGCCGTTGGAATCAATTACCAGGTTGATGCGATCGCCGGCCGCCACCGGGACGGCATCCAGATCGATGGACGCCGTGCCGCTACTGCCGACCATAGAGCCGGACGCGAGTGTGTTGCTGCCATCGTTCAATTCCAAAAACCACAGCACGTTTCCGTTGAGTCCCATTGCGAGGTCGTAGTTGATGTCGGCCAGACCGTCCGCCTCGGCCGTGTAAGTCAGAACCACCAGGCCTGCTCCGGCAGCACGCTGGCTTCTGCCGGGATGAATGGCCAGTTCGCCGTTCTGCCAGGTTCCCAAACCGGGGATGCTGACGTCGTTGATGCCCACGAACGGTCGAATGGCTGTCGGAGTCGTGTCGGCGTGCCAGACCACCGGCCCGCCAGGAACCTCCAGCTGAGCTGTTTCCGCCATGAGCTGGTAGTTGCCATCTCGCACGGTGTCATCTGCGTTGTAATAACTCCACACGCCATTGGGATTCTGAGCGAGCGAGAAATCGGCCGTTGCATCGGACAGCGATGTGTTTGCGACAAGGCTCAGAACGTCGCCGATGTCGGGGTCTGTGTCGTTGGCGATAACGTCCACCGTCACAGACTGATTTTCTGTGGTGGTGGCGAAATCCGGGTTGGCCGTGGGGGCGTCGTTTTCGCCATTGATCGTGACCGTGACGCTGGCGGTGGATGTGCCGCCATCGCCATCGGAAATCGTGTAGGAGAACGTGTCCGTGGCCGTCTGGCCGACAGCCAGCGATTCAAACTGCCCGTTGGGCGAATAACTGACGCCGCTGGCCGAAAACGTCACCAGGCCTGCGGTGCCCGTGGTGTCGATCGAAATGACCTCCAGCGGATCGAGCAACCCGGCAGGATCTGTGTCGTTGGCGAGCACATCCAGCGGCAGCACGCCATCATCTTCCATCACGTCAAACGCATCGTCGACGGCCGTTGGATCCACGTTCAGCACAGTGACCTTTTTGGTGAAGGGTGAGCCGCCGATAAGTGACAGCCCTTCGATCTGCTCTGCGGACAGGGCTGTGTCAAACAGCAGCACTTCGTCCAGCAGCATGCTGTCGCCGCCAACAAACCGTGGATGTCCGTTGCGACCAAAGGTGAAGTCATACTGGCCGATAAACATGCCTTTGGTGGGGTCGAGACTGGAGACAACCAGCGTTTCTGTGACCAGCAGTTCGCCGTCGAAGTACAGCGAGGCGGTGCCGTTGTCGCGATCCACCGTGAAACCCGCCTGATGCCACTGGCCCAGCTGAGACTCGGGGAACACGTACTGCAACAGCTGGTTGTCGGGCGAGTTTTTGGGGCCACCATGCAAACCAAGGTTGAGCGTGTCGCCGGGCACATTGGTGGTGCCCAGCTGCAGCAGAAATCCTTCGCTGAAATCCGACTGCTGCATCACCAGCAAAGGCGCCCAGGAAAGCGGAGCGCTGGGCTGCTCCAGCAGAAAGTGCATTGATGCGGAAAACGAGTCATTGCCAGGCACATAAGAAGTGCCAGGCAGCACATGGCCGTAATTACCATTGGAGGCTTCAATGGCGCTGCCCACCAGACCCGGCACGAAACCCGGGCCGCCAGAGATCACGCCGTCTCGCAGTGCCAGCGTGTCGTCAACGTTGCCGTCGAGTTCATAGCGTGACAGCAAAGATGGCGTATTGCCCAGAGCATTCAGGTAGCCGCTCACAGAAGGCCCCGTTCCGCTCCACTCACCGTCCTCGTCCACCAGGGTGACGGCAATCTGGTGCATGTCAGGGCCGTCTGCATAAACATGCGAGTAGAGCCCCGGGCCGGCCACGGTTTCTATGGGGGAACCGTCGCCCCAGTCAATGCGAATTTCAAACACCGTGTCGTCGCCCGGGTCGGTGATCTTCGTCAGATCGAGCGTCAGGGAATCGCCCTCGTTGACGATCATGTCCGCACCAAGATCAATGACGGGGCCGATGTTGTCGACCACGATGTCTGCTGACACAGAGTCTGCTCCTGTGTCATCGTCCGAGACCGTGAGGGTGATGCGGTAAACGCCGTTGTCGTCCGGCGTGAATCGGAATTCTCGCTGGTCGATGCCACTGCCGCTGGCAAACGCGACGCCATCTTTCAGCACGCTGTAGTTGTAGGTCAGGATGTCGTTCGGGCTCTGATCAGACGCCGCAGACGTGACGATAACTTCCGTGCCCTCGAAACGGGTTTCGGAAATCTGAAAGTCGTCAATCTGCGGGGCCACGTTGGTGACCGTGATAGAGGTGTTGCCGATGGTGCTGTCACCGTCGTCATCGGTCAGCGTCAAAGAGACGGCATACGTGTCGACCGTCGTGCCCGAGGGATCGTCATCAGAGTACAGATGCGAGGCCGTGAAGGTGCGTGTCGCCGCATCCACTGTGGCGGGAGAAGTGATGCCATCGCCCCAGTTGACGAGCAGCGTGTGTGTGTCGAGCACGCCGGGATCTGTGAAGGCGCCCGTGATGGTGGCGATCCGGTTTTCCTCGATGGACGCTGAGGAAATGGACGTGAACGACGGTGCGACGTTATTGACCGTGAAGGGAAACGACGCGGTTGTGGACATGCCTTCGTCATCCGTGGCCGTCAGGGCAACGGAAATTGGGCCAAGGTCATCCACTGCATCGTAGTTCCACACAAAATTGGGCGATGAACCGGCGGTGCTGCCCAGCGACGCCGCGACGCCGATGACGGGGCCTCCATCCGGGTCGAAGGCTGTGAACGGCAGTGAGACAGACGTGCCCTCGTTGACGCTGGTTGCCCCCGGTGGATTCACAACCGGTTTCGTCTTTACAGAATTGACGACAATCGCCAGCGAGTTGGTGGCGTTGTTGTCAGGAACCACGGGGAAGTTTTTGTTGGCGAATGAATCACGCTCCAGCACGCTGGCTCCGCTGCCGGTGCCGGGGCCATTGGGAGCACTGTATCGCCAGTCGGGTGCCTCATCCGTGTCAATGACCCAGTGGATGTAGTAGGTGCCGGGGGTGTTGAAGGAGACGCTGTCAGTTCGTGTCGCGTTGCCTCCCACACCAATATTTGGCAGCGGCACTGTGTTGGGAGCGTTCAGCAGTTGCTGGAACGTCGGCTTTTGTGACGACGTGGAAATCTGATAACGCACCTGACCACCGTGCGTGTAGGGTCGGTTGCCAGTGTTGTTGAGGCGGAAGCTCAAAGTACCGCTATCTCCCGTATCGAGCTGGGAGGGACCGCTGAGACTGCCGTTCAGATTGCTGGTGGTCAGACGCCGCCATTCAATCGAGCGGACGATGCCTCCCTGGCCGTTGCGGATGACGGTGCGGAACTGCTGTGTCATGTCGGTGCGAACCTCAAAGTCCCGCCCCACCTGGTTGTCGCCGCCCGCATTTTCCGTGTCGAGATCCACGCGAACGCCGTTTTCGTTCACACGCTGCCACCTGGCACTGAACTGATTCGGCAGATTGATAATCCGCATGACCTCACGACCGTGCGCGGCATTAAACGGGACTGTTTCGTCAATCGTCACTCGAATGTTGCGTCCACTGTTAGGGTCATCGTCCAGGTTTGTCCCTGGTACACCGCCGCCCGGTTTGATGTCTTCCCAGTTCAACACGTAGGTGTTGTAGAGAATACCGTTCGGGTTGTTGGCGGGGCGACCGATGCCTGTCGTGCGAAAAAACGCGGGTCGACCAGGCCCTGACATGCCATCACTGAACGAACGCTGCGGCGTTGCGCTGGTGAATTCCACTTCTGCCTGATCCCCGTATTGCGCCCCAGGTGGCAGTGAGGGGTCGGTGTAGTCAATTGTTGTCAGCAGCAGTCGCTGTTCCAGCGGCTCCAGTGACGGAGGCTGTTTCGCCAGATTGGTGTGGCGACGTCCGCTGGTGTTGGGAGAGAAGAAGGATCGCACGCGTGAGGTGAAAGTCTGCAGGGTCATGTGAGGTTCGCCGCGAATAAGTAAGGGGAAAATGCAGGCCACCATTGGCCGGGGCGACATCAGACTGCATTTGCCCGCGATCGTTCCAGACGCACTGGCAGTTCGCTTCCTCAAAAACCAGTCCCATAGGCGCGCCGCGCTGGATCCGGCGCGGCGCGCTCAGAATTGCGGAAATATTTAAATGGACTGCAGGGTGAACTAGACTTCAGAGCAGTGGGCGGTTCAGTATGACCCTGGGATAACCTGAATGTCCCCGCGTGTGTCACGGTCAGGGCTGCGCGTCTGATCACCCGTTTTGCGGACCCCCACATGGCTCCCCTGCAGGCTTTTTGCTACAGCAGCGACACTCCGGATACCCATCTGCTTGCCGGCGACTGGATGCTGTCTCGCTCTTTGCTGATCCCCCATCGCCCGGACAGGTGTGGCGGCCAGGGCGAGTCGGGAACCAAGATGTGGAAGCTGAGCGAACTGGCGGCCAGAGCCGTGCATCGCAAGCGTTTTCTGCATATGTGGGACATTAGCGAGTTGCTGCAGGAGTTACAGGACGGCTGCAGGACGCGGCGAAGCAAAGCGCAGCCGGATCAGTGGCTGCGCCGGCGGCTTGACCTGCAGCATCCCAAAGAGTTCACCGAAAAGATGGAGGATGCGCCCACCTCCCGCTGGACGTCTGATGAGCTGTTCAAGATGGCCGCGCTGACAAACGTGGATAACCCGGCTCCCAGGACGCTGGAATGGGCCTCCACACTGACCTGGCTGGTGCTGGAACAGGGCCAGGCGCGTGTTGGTTTTCTGCCGCCCGACATTCTGCTGTATGCCGCAGCGGCCCTGGAATCCATCGACCGCCGGACGGCTGATTCTGCCAGGCCATCGACGGGCAGAGCAACCGGCGATGGCTGGGTCAAAGCGACGCAGCGTCGACTGGACGTGTATCTGCAGCGACGCGTCACACTGCTTGATGCGGAAGGGCTGAACTCCGTTCGACCGGTCGTTCGCGGTGACGGAGAAATTGAATTGAAAAGTCGCGTGCTGCGGGTCTCTCGCTATATCAGAGATCGTTTTGAAGAGTGGAGTGTGCTCAATGATTGATTCGCATCATCCGACAGATCCCGTCACCGAATGGGATCTCGCGCTGTTCGCGGAAAACGGACTCGATGATATTCGCCGTCAGCAGGTGGCCGAGTTTCTGGCCGAGCATCCGCAGTTGAAGGCAATCCTGGGCGACGACGTGGTTCGCCTTCCGACTGGCGAGTCGAATCGCCCGAAGACCATCGCGGACAATGAGCGTGCCCACGGGCGTTTCTCTTCCGTCAGCGAGCCGACCGTCTCGGCAAAACCGAGTGACGCTGGCTCCCGCGATGCTGGCCTCAGTCAGGCGGGATCATCGCGTAGTGTCCTGCGGCGGCGCCTGTTCACAACAGCCAGTGTGCTCGCCGCCATTTTGCTTGTGTCGACCGGAATCGAATTTCTGGGACAAACGAAAGCCGATTCGCCCCTGCTGCGTGAGATTGAAGAGAGTTTTCGGGATGGCAGTCTGCACGCGAGCGGAGGGCTGACGCTGGTCTGGGGCAAGCTGGAAGGACTCGATCCGCATACTCTGAGCCTGGAGGACCAGCAGCTGCGGCAGTATCTGATGGCAATGGTGTTGCTCCGTGAGGCAGAAAGCGAATTCGTCGCCAAGCGCCCGGTGAGGCCGGGTGAAGTCGTTCCACGGCAGCCGCCGCTGGCCGAACTGACTCAGCGGGCCATTGGGAGGCTGACGAAACTGCTTCCCGATCGCCCTGAACTGAAGCCGGAACTGGCAAGAGCGTGGAGTCTGCACGGACGCATCCATTTTCGTTTTGCAGTCTCTGTGCGGTCTCAAAGAAATATCGATGCGGCCTCCATCTGCGAAGCGTTTCTGCGGGCGTTTGAGCTAATGCCGGAGAACGATCCGCAGCGGTGGCGAATCGCATCGTCGCTCCTGAAGACCATCTACAAACTGACGCCAAGGCACGACACTGCCCAGCGTAAGGCGATTCTGAGTTCCCTCGGCACGTCATTTCCGGATTTTGCGATCGATGTCGCGAAACCGAGTGAATCTGTCATCCTGGAACTGGCCGAGCTGATTCTGAAACAGGCTCCGCATTCGGAGTCCGTCCGAGTGGCACAGGTGGAAGTTGCCAGCATCCTCACCATGGGATCGCAGTACGGCCGGCACAGTGATCAGGCATCCCACCATATCAGCCAGACTCTGGACATGGCAGAAGCAAACACCAAAGGGGCCAGCGATGAGTTTCTGCTCGTTTACGGCCAATTGCTGGGCAACCTTGCCGACAAGTGCCGGTTTCACGATCTGGACCAGGCCGTCCGGCTGGGAAGGAAGGCTCATCAGATGCTGAAGCAGCTTGCCCCGGACGATCGAGCAGACGAGTTATACACCGAACTCGGCTGGGTGACCGCTCGCCTGTTGATTTCCGAATACCGGTACTGGCTGCGAAACCCGGAAGACGATTCTCAGGTCGACAGGATGATTGGCGCTTTGCACCAAACAGAGTACGGACTGAAGCACTTTGAGACGCTGCAGCTGGCCCCCTGGGAAATTGACGTCATCAACGCGATTATCGCCGGGAAATCCCAGGAGCCTGACGAATCCGCCGAACCGTCCAGGTCCACCGCAGCAGCACGAATTCTAAAGAACTATCAGGCCAATCAGCTGAGCGATGTGGTGATCAAAGCGCTTCGCGAGGAGTTTGCCAGCCTGCCCGCCTTTCAGAAGTCCGACGCATTCCGCGAATTCCTGCGGGCTGAGGCGGCGAAACTGTAGTGGCCGTCAATCCGTCTGCGGACAGAGCCGCACGGCCGGCGCTCCCGCTACCTTTGGGTGAACTCGTCTGACGTCACGATCGCCAGCACGATGTCCCGCAGCGGGAAGTCGTTATCCGAAAGCTGTGCGTGCAGTCGATGGAGCTGTTCGCGGTCACGAAACGTGATCTGCCGGGCCATGCCGTATGACAGCAGGTTCTCAAGGAATGCACGGGAAAACCGGTCCCTGTCCTGCATGAGAATCGACTTCAGTCCCGCTGGTCCGGCAAACGTTCGTCCATCCTGATGGATCGTGTCTGTCTCCACGGGGAAGCGGTCCTTGCCGCCCTTCTTTTTGCTGTAGTTACTGACGTCTGTGTATTCGTCCCGCCAGCGTCCGATCACGTCCAGATTTTCCAGAGCGATGCCCAGTGGGTCCATCTTGTTGTGGCAGCCAGCGCAACTGACGTTTTCACGATGGGCGTCAATGGTCTGTCGGATGGATTCGGTTTTCGTGGGGGGACTGAGGGCCGCGATTTCCAGATCGGCCGGTGTTTCCAGGTGATCTCCATAAAAGCTCTTCAATACCCACGCGCCACGGTAGAACGGATTGGTGTATTCGCCGTTGTTGGTGGTCATCAGCATGAACCCGGCCTGCGTCAAAAGTCCGCCGCGAATTCGATCGTCTTCCTCCAGCGTCACTTTCGTGAAGTGAGAGGTGATCTGTTTGGGACGGTAGTCGACGGGGGAGATCTTGGTGGCTCCCGGACGCTTGTTCGGCTTGGCAATCGGGTGCCCTTCGATTTGATAGATGTAATTGAGCTCCGGTGTGATCATGACAAATTCGGAGTCAATGAAGTTCCGCAGGCTCAGGTTGGCTGACAGGACCTCTCGAAAGAACTCAATGGGTTCTTCCTTAATCTGCTCTCTGACAAGGTCGAATTCTTCGACAGAGAAAATGTTGATGTCCGGTTCGATGATCTTCAGCTTCTCGAGATCGAGCCACTGATACACAAAGTCTCTGACAAAGCGATCCGCTTTGGCGTCCTGCAGCATGCGCAGCGTCTGGTCGTGACGGACACCCGGATCCCTCAGTTTCCCCTGGCGGGCCAGTTCAAACAGCCGATCATCCGGCACAGAGTTCCACAGAAACCACGACAGGCGTGACGCGATGGCATAATCATTCAGCGAACCCGATTCGCCTTCCTGTTTGTAGAGGAAATGAGGCGAACACAACATCCCGCGGATGCCGGCCTGCAGTCCGGAGTAGATGCTGTGGCCCTGGGCAAACTCGTCCTTCGCGTGGCCATAAATTTGCCGCAGTTCGGCGTCGGAGACGGGGCGACGATACAGTTTCTGCGCCAGCTGCTTCAAAATGATCTGACAGTCCGCCAGGCTGCCGGATGCGTCAATGTCTCGACACCATGTCTGGTAGAACGGCGTTTCCGGGGGCCAGGAATCAAACACCGGTCCTGTGATGGTGGCCTGTTCAAGGCAGTACATCCGCTGATGGCCGCTGCCGGAGACCGAGTTACACCGCAGCACAATCGTGTCACTGGACGTCAGCTGTGCCGTGAATCCTTCCTGCGGATCAAATTCCTGCCACGCGGCGTTTTTGGGGACCACATTGACGATGCTCTGGCCGACTCCTGAGTTCTTTCTCAGAAAGTAGCTCATCGAGTGTCCGGCAAACGGCGCGTCGCCCAGGTCATTTTCTGACACGTCCACCACGGCCGGCAGTCGTTCCTGTTCACGACTGCCGGGAACGAACTTCGCATTGATGTAAAAGCCATCCAGAGTGACGCGATACGTGCCACTGGCGGGGACTGACGGGTTGATTTTGATCTGCGTTGGCGGAGAGGCAAAGACCAGCGGGCGGGACTCCCGGTCCAGCGTGGGCGCAAATCCTTTGGTGTCGTCCTTGTGGCTGTGGGTGTCAATGTCCGTGTTTTTTGTGGAGTAGACGACCACGCCGGGAGCCGGCCGCTCACCGACCACACTTTTGGCAATGCGATGGGCAACGTTGAAATACGATTCCATGTCAACCACTGACATATGCAGGTGGTCGGCGTTGTTATTGAAGCCCACATCGATGTTATCAAGCGGCAGCTGATCGCCGAGTGTGAAGTCTGTTCCCAGCACATCGTTGACGGCGTTCTGATACTCAACTTGACTGAGGCGTTTCAGCACGGCGGGAGTCTGTTTTGCCGTGAGCTTCTGCAGCTGGCCGTTCAGCAGCTGCAGGACCTGCTGCGACTGCTGCGATTGGGGATGTCGAGGCGCATCGGTGGGCGGCATTTCGCCACTTTCGATGGCCGTGTAAATGTCGTCGAGCAGTTTCGGTTCGTTCCATCGCACTGCGTCCAGCCGATCGAGGCGGAGGCTGGCTTCGGCCGTCTCTGTCCCGTGGCACGTTACGCAGTAGGTCCGCAGAAACGTCTGCGTCCGTTCGCGGTCAGCCGCATCGGTCTGATGCTGGCAGATCACAGCGGCGAGCGAGACGAGAATGAGCCGACGCGTGGTGATGAATTTCCGCATGATGTCACAACTCGATAATTTTGCGGCTGTTTCCGAACTGCTCTCGCTCGATGCCGAACTTCTGCAGGATCGCCAGATAGATGTCGCAGGTCGTTTCGCCCCTGCGAACAACGTGGCCGCCGTGATTGTCAAACTGTCCACCGGCGACAAACACGGGAATCTCGTTGCCGTTGTGGGGCCCCATTTTTTCGCTCACGCTGTTGTTGCCCGTGGCGACAGTGACCGTCTCATCCATCAACGTGCCGCCGGACTCTGTTTTGGTGCTGGCCAGTTTGTCATAGAAGCTGGACAGCAGGGAAAAGAACGAAGAGTCGTACTTGGTGAGGCTGGTGCGCGCGTCTTCGGACCTGGGAACATTGTGGGTGGTGATGTGATGATCGTTGTCCAGGCCCACCATGTAGAAATTCACCACGCGTGTGATGTCAAAGCGGAACGCCTTATAGATCATGTCAAAAGCGATGCCGCGCTGAATCTGCCGCGGGTTATCGAGGAACCGCTTCTTATCCACATCAGTGGCCAGAAAGTTGTTTTCAAAATCCGGCGCGATGGGGAACTCGACATCCTGCTGTGGCTGACTGAGCCATTCGATGGACTTGTTCAGCTCCTGTTCCGATTCCCGCAGTGCGGCAAAATATTCTTCCAGTCGCTGGCGGTCTCGGCCTGAGACACGTGCCATCAATGCTCTGGCCTGTTCGAGTGATCCATCGAGGACGCTCTTTTTGTGAGCCAGCAGTCGCTCCTGCGTTTTTCTGTCGGTTTTGGCAAACAGTGTTTCAAACAGCACCCGGGTTGACTGAATCGGCATCACGGGCAGTCTGTTGCGCCACGACGCGACAATGTGATGATGCGCGTGACTGATGAAAGTCACCACATTGCGGACGCGGGTGAGGTGGCCGATATGATCAGCCACGATCTGGTCCAGTGAGTCCGGGTTGGTTGTCGTGTTCCCCACAAAGCATTTGTGGTCGTGGACGTGGTTACCGCCAAACTTCATCTGCGAGTACAGCGTGAAGTGCTCTCTGTGTTTTTGCAGAGGCTCCATGTGATCGCTGAACGTGTAATCGGCACCACCGATTTTGGGCAGCACGTCCGTGAAAAAACCGTACCCCATGCTGATACAAAACAGCCGCTTTACGTCGGCCTCACTCGGAGCGGACGGTTCCTGCCCAAAGGTCTCCAGTGTGGGCAGAAACAGCGTGCAGCCGGCTGATTTCAGAATCTCGCGACGTCTCATGTCAGAGAACCTCTCAGGGGGGCGTGGGCGGGCAGGTGGGATACAGATCGCGTGGTGGCTGTGTGGTGGCTGTGTGGTGGGAAACTCCGGGACGAATCCCGTGAGTCAAAATCAACTGTGAGTCGACCAGCCAGACTCTTCCGATAGCATAGTTGGCACCGGCGTGGATTGACAGCAGGAAACCGGCGCCAGGCGTTCGCACGTGCAGCCGGCGATCAACAGCCCGCAGGGCCGGCTGCCAGGACTGCGGAAACGGAAAAATTGTCCGCCCCCGCGTGATTCGCTGGCCAACTGCAGAAACAGACTGTTCACCATCCGCAGCCCGGCAATAATGGTGACTGGCCAAATGGCCCGCCTTTTGAGTTCAGAATTTGCTGTGATGATAAAAACCGCACGCTTACAGGTCTGTTCCATCATATCGCTGCTGAGCGTGACACTGCCGTTCGTGACGCTGACGGCAGCGACGGCCGAAGAGCGGGCCGAAGAGCGGGCCGAAGAGCGGGCCGAAGAGCGGGCCGCAACGCTGATCAGCGCCCTGAAGCGGCGCTGCGCCAAGTGCCATGGACCGGATCTGGCCGAGGGGCAGTTACGGATGGATCAGCTGACGGCCGATCTTTCGGACCGAGAAAACGCTCTGCGGTGGATCGAAATTCGCAACGCCATCAACCTGGGAGAGATGCCGCCTGACGGCGAACCGCGGCTGCCGGTTGACCTGATCGAAGCCACATCGCGCTGGGTGACAGACGGCCTGCGGGCGGCCGAAAAAGCGAGAATCAGCAGCGGTGGACGTGTGCTGCTGCGGCGGCTGAACCGCCACGAATATACCAATACGATTTCCGATCTTCTGTCGATGAAATTTCCCACCGGCGAAAGTCCGCTGGATGTGCTGCCGCCTGACGGGACGGCTGAAGGCTTCGACAAAATGAGCGCAGCGCTGCTGCTGGATCCCTCTCTGATGACGCAGTACTACCACGTGGCGCGTCGGATCGCGAGTCGTGCCATTGTGGATGGGCCGCCGCAGTATCCCACCGCCACCATGCGGCTGGAATATGAGGACACGGCCGACAGCATCGCCATAGGCTATCTCGTCACGCGTCGCGGGATGCAGCCGGTGCCCAACGGGCTGCAGCTGGTTGAAGGCGGCACACGTTCGTTTGGCATGCTGAAGTATCCCGGCCGTCGTGACAACAATGTTGCGCCGGTGAACGGCTTCTATCGATTTACGCTTCGCGCGGGGGCCGCTGCTGGTGAGGGGGGACAGGTGCCGCGGATTCGGCTGACCCACAGTCATCCGGACGACCGGATGCGGACCATCATGGAAGTCGACGTCACGGCTCCGTGGGATCATCCCGCGGAGTACAGCGTGACGATTCCGCGTGACACGCTGGGCAATGAACTGAGTGTCCGCATTGTCAATGAGGCAAAGCTCTACATGGGGCAGCGTCCGGGAGAGCACTTCATGCAGCGCAACACACAGGCGGGCGAGCAGGGAGACTTTGCCGAGACGCTCCGGCTGGCGGGACGGAAAGTGGCTGAAGGCTGGGGGGGGGGATCGCTCGACGCCCGACCCGGACAAACTGGATCTGACGAAGTTTCCGCGGGTGTTTCTGGATTACCTCGAAGTGGAGGGGCCACTGTACGATCAATGGCCTCCCCGAAGCCACACGATGCTGCTGTTCAAAGGTGAACAGGCGAGCGGTGATCTGGCCTATGCTCGCGAAATTATGACGCGTTTCCTGCCCCGCGCGTGGCGGCGGCCGGTGGCCGATCACGAGATCGAACCTGTTCTGAGAGTGATTCAAACGGAACTGGGGCATGGGCAGTCGTTTCATGAAGCGCTGAGAGTCGGCCTTGCCGCCGTACTGACCTCCCCCAAATTTCTGTACCTGGCCGAGCCGTCATCTGCGGCGGCATCACAGGCCGATCAGCTGGACGGCTACGAGACGGCGTCTCGTCTGTCTTATTTTCTGTGGAGTTCTCTGCCCGATGAGGAGCTGTTTCGCGCGGCGGCCGAGGGAGAGCTGGCGGATCCGGCGCAGCGAGCGCGGCAGGTGGAGCGGATGCTGAGTGATCCCAGGATCGATCGATTTGTTGACAGCTTTGCGCGGCAATGGCTGCGAACCGACTCCTTCCTGACGTTCACGCCCGACCAGAACATCTACAAAAACTATGACGACGCTCTGGCCGATGCCGTGGTTAAAGAGCCACTGGAGTTTTTCCGCACGATCCTGCAGGAAGATCTCAGCGTGCGGAATTTTCTCGACTCGGATTTTGTCGTAATCAACGAACGCCTCGCGCAGCACTACGGCATTCCGGGTGTGGAGGGAGAGCACTTTCGCCCTGTCGCTGTGCCGCCGGATTCGCCCCGCGGCGGATTGCTGGCGATGGCGGGAGTGCATCAGGCGGGCTCCGACGGCAATCGGACAAAGCCGGTTTCCCGCGCGGTTTACATCCGGGAAGTGCTGTTCAACAATCCGCCCGATCCGCCTCCGCCCAACGCGGGCGAAGTGGAGCCAAACATCAAGGGCGAGCGACTGACCGTTCGCGAACGACTGCTGCAGCATCAGCAGATACCGGCGTGTGCCGCATGCCACCGATCGCTCGATCCCTACGGTTTGGCGCTGGAAAACTTCAACGTGACCGGAGAATGGAGAGAGCGGCAGGACGGCGAGGATTTTCGAGGCCGCAATCGCCCTTCGCTGGTGGTCGGCGGACGACTGCCCAACGGCCGCGAGTTTGAAAGCTTCGTCCAGTTTCGACAGCTGCTGCTGGAACAGCAGGACCGTTTTCGTCGCTGCCTGGCAGAAAAGCTGCTGCTGTATGCGCTCGGTCGTCCGCTTGAACCGGGCGACGACCTCACCATTCGCCAGGCCGTGGAGGACATGCGGGCCGGCGACGACACTTTCCGTTCACTCCTGATTTCCCTGGTCACAAGCAAGGCGTTCGTCTCAAAATGAACATTCCACGCTGCCGACAGATTGATCGCCGTATGTTTTTGCGCGGGGCCGGTACGTGCCTGGCGCTGCCGTGGCTGGAAGCCATGATGCCGCAGGGCGTGGCGGCCGCCTCCACTCCAGCGGTCGCGCCCCGCATGGGCATGTTCTACTTTGGTACTGGCATGAACATGCGGCAGTTTTACCCGGAAGGCTTCGGGGCCGACGCGGGTTTGTCGCGGATTCTCTCTCCACTGGAGAAGCACCGGGGCCGCTTTACCGTGCTCTCCGGCACATGGCTGAACCACGGCGGAGGGCATGACGGCGCCTACCCGTTCGCCACATCCATTGCCCGTGGCGAAAAACAGACAATCTCTCCCGATCAACTGGCCGCACAGCTGCATGGCCGGCACACCCGGTTTCCGTCGCTGCAGTTCTCTGTCAAACGCGGGACCGGTTTCGGCAGCCAGGCTCTGGCAACCATCTCGTGGAATCGTCAGGGAGTTCCGCTGGCGGCCGATAACGATCCGCAGGCCATCTTCAATCGCCTGTTTCGCCCGCCCGGCAACCAGGAGCGATCCCGCCAGTCGGACGAATTTCGACAGCGTGGCAGTGTTCTGGATGCGGTGCTGTCTGATGCAAAGCAACTGCAGGGACGACTTGGCCAGTTTGATCGCCAGCAACTGGACCAGTACTTCAATTCGATTCGCGAAGTGGAAACCTCTTTGCGACGGGAAATCGACTGGGCCGATCGTCCCCGCCCTACTCCGGATCTGAAGGGGTACGGAGACTTTGAGAAGGCCGTCAGTCCCGAAGGCAACGGCAAGTTTGTTTATGACACGTATGCCAAACTGATGTATGACCTGATTGCTCTCGCCTTTCAGACAGACTCCACCCGCGTGCTGACGTACGTGGTGCGAACCGAACTGGCGGGCGGCGTGTACCCCGAGTTTGGTGTGTCCAGGGGTTATCACGAGCTGACGCATCACGGGAACGACCCCCGCAATCTGGAAGAGCTGGCGATGGTCGACACAATCTACATGAAGCACTGGAGCTACTTTTTGGATCGTCTGGCGTCGATTCGCGATGGTGAAGGCACACTGCTGGACCACACCATGCTGGGCTTTTCCAGTGGCATGGGGATTGGTCACAGCAAAGAGATGCTGCCGACCGTGCTTTCCGGTGGCAGCGGTTTGGGGATTCGCCATCAAACGCACGTGAAGCTGGCCGATCGCACGCCCCTGTCGTCGTTGTGGCAAACCATGACGCAAAAGATGGGCGTTCCCGTCGAAGGCGAGTTTCAGGACAGCACCGGGCCGATTGGAGAACTGCTGTGATGTCAGCGCGGTTTTGCAGTCTCTGTGCGGTGGCGATCTTTGCCGCGTCGCAGCCGGGCGTATTGCACAGCGGCGTGGCGTGCGGTGATGAGGGCGTGTCGCCAGCCCCGGCCAATTCTCAGGGCATGGCGTTTGTGCGTGTGCCGGCCGGGGAGTACGTGCGTGGGTTTGACGGCTCGGATCGCCGCCAGCGGCAGTTTGATCTGGCGCATCAGTTCAGCAACAAGCAGAACTTCAAGACGGAGTCGCCCGCTCACAGGACGGTCATCACCAGAGCGTTTGACATCGCCACCACCGAAGTCACCGTCGGCCACTTCCGGCAGTTCGTCACGGCGACCGGGTACGAGACAGACGCTGAAAGGCAGGGCGGCGCACTGGGCTGTTTTCCGGAAGAGGAAAACTATGTGGACCGCTTCCACAAAAATCCCGACATTACCTGGCAGACTCCCGGTTTTGTGCAGTCAGATCAGCATCCGGTGGTGTGTGTGAGCTGGAAGGATGCTCAGAAATTCTGTGCGTGGCTGTCAGAAAAAGAGGGGGCCACGTACCGCCTGCCAACGGAAGCCGAGTGGGAATTCGCCTGTCGCGCAGGAAAGTCGACGTGGTACTCGTGGGGCGAAGATCCGGATGCTGCCTACGATCACGCCAACGTGGCTGACGGCGCTTTGGAAAGCGCTCAGCCTGGCACCACGCGTTTTCAGCGCGCCGTTCGGCTTGGTCGGCAGGATGGCGATGGCGCTGTTTTCACGGCAAAAGTTGGCAGCTATCAGCCAAACGCCTGGGGCCTGTACGACACTCACGGAAATGTTTGGGAATGGTGTCAGGATCGCTGGTCGGCCGATCTTTATGAAAGCTACTTCCACGGTGTCCCGCGGCAGGAGCGATCGGAGGTGGTTGTCCGTGATCCGCTGTTTACCGACCAGACAGATCAGCACAAATACGGCGACTGGCGCAGTCTGCGGGGGGGCGCGTGGACGTGTGCTCCGGCGGCCGTGCGCTGTTCCATCCGCACTTGCGCTGAGGCTGGAGAATCCAGCGTCTATACGGGATTTCGGATCGTCCGTGACGTCCGGCCGGCTAATCGTGGATGATGTTGCAGCCCGGCAGCTGCCTGCGCAGTTGTGCGATCTTCTGCCGTGTCAGCGACGGGCAGTTCTCGATCGTCAGGTATTCCAGCGACGGCAGTTGTGCGACCGTAGACAGGCCCTTGTCGGTGAGTTGCAGGCACCCGCCGAGCGTAAGTTCGCGCAACTGCGGCAGCGATGTGAGCCGCGCAATCCCCGCGTCAGTGATCTGGGTGCAGTTGTCCAGATAGAGTTGTTCGAGAGTGGACCTGCGGGCAGCGTGTTCCAGGCCCGCGTCTGTCAGACTGCTGCAGTCAGCAAGATTCAAAGTCTTCAGGTGCGGCATCTCGTCAAGGATTGCCAGTCCCGTGCCGTTCACGCCCGGGAGGCTCCACAGAGAGAGCTCACGCAGCGCATGCATGTTGCGCAGGTGGGACAGCCCGGCATCGGTGAAGTTGTCGTTGTCACACAGATTGAGGTGTGTCAATCCAGTGTTGTCTTTCAGGTGCGCCAGTCCGTCGTTGGTCAGTGCGGCGATGGAGCCAATGTTCAGTGACTGCAGTTCGGGCAGGTCGCTCAGAGCTTCGAGACTGCGGTCGGTGAGGGCAAGGCAGTAATACAGGTTGAGCGTGCGCAACCGCCGCTTGTCTTTGAGATTGATGACCGCGGCATCTGTCAGCTGAAAGGATTCCTTCAGATCCAGCCGTGTCAGCGTGGCGGGCAGCGACAAGTCGGTCCCTTTGAGGGGCCAGTTGAAACCCATCTCCAGCGAATCCAGACTCGTGAGACTGGCAAACAGCGGGTTGTAGCCTTCGGCTGTGAGCGTGTAATGCCCAAACAGACCAAGAAACTTCAGTGACTTCAGTTCACGCAGGTGCTTTAGGCCGGCATCTGTGAGATCTCGGTTGGCACTCCAGCGGCGGCTGCCGTTGACATTCAGCCAGGTCAGTCGGGTGAGTTTGGCCAGCGGCTCAAGATCGGCGTCTTTGATGCCTCCGGCAGAATTGGAGATGTCCAGATGCGTGAGTTGTGTCAGCTGCTGCAGTCCCTCACTGCGAAACCCGCGGATGTCGCGGACTTCCAGTTTTTGCAGCGCCGGTAACGCGGCCAGCTCGCGAAACGCGGCAGGCAATGAAAGCCGCATCCCGCTGATGTCCACGTGTTTCAGTTTGCTCAGTCTGGCGAGCGAGCGAAGACCCTCAGGCGTGATCCTGTGGCAGTGAGCCAGACGAAGCCGCTGCAGCTGCCGGAGGCTGGCGACATGCACCAGACCGGCATCGGTAATCCTGTGGCACCCGGACAGGTCGAGTTCGGTGCGCTGCGTGTCCTGACAGATCGTTGCCAGATCAGCATCGAGCAGTTCAGGGCCCCTGGCGGCGAGCAGGCTGTCCGCGTCCTGGCCGCACGACAGGCCACACGATGTGATGAGCAGCATGGCCGCGACAAATCCGGGGAAGCCGCAGGTGATGGTCGTCCTGTTGAACTGCGGCGCCCTGCGGTGGAAAAGTGACGTTTGCTTCATGCCAGCAACTCGCTCAGGGGGCCGGCCTGGTCTTCTGCTTTGCCCAGCGCCATATCGGGCTGGCCGAACAGGTCCTGCGGAAAGCCGGCCAGGTGGCACAGCGTCGTGAACCAGTTGCAGATGGTGTGTTTGTGACCGGGGCGACCGTACTGCGGATACGCAAGGTAACGGCCGTTTGACTTCAGGCGTTCTCCCAGATTGCCCAGCACAAACATCGGCCAGTCAAAACCGTGGGAGTGATGGCGGGCCGCGTTGTCGCTGGTGTAAACGATGATTGTGTTGTCGAGCATCGTACCGTTGCCTTCCGGGACGGCCTTCAGCTTCGCCGCCATGCCGGCAATGAGCTCGATGTGGAACGTGCGAATGGCATCGCGGCAGTCCTGGGCCGACAGCGTGGCGTAGCCTGCCCCGTGACCGATCGCATGAACATTGTTGCCAATGCCAATGCCGCTGTAGACGGAATCCAGGCCGTCCGCGTGAACCGTGACCACATTGGTCAGGCCGCTGATGAGCGCGGCACTGGCCATGTCGAAGTGGGCCTCCAGATGGTGGGTGGAAAATCGGGATGTGTACTTGTCATCCAGATCGGGCGCGTTTTCCTTCAGGGCGGACTGCATGGAAATCAGTTTCACCCGACGGTCGCGCAGCGCCTCAAACCCACTCAGGTAGTGTCCCAGTTTTTCCTGTTCGGCCGCCGGAAGATCGCGCTGCAGTTTGCGGATGTCGGCCGACATCGCGTCCAGCACGTTGCCTGTGCGGGTGTATTTTTTCTGCAGGTCGCCCCCTTCCAGAATGCTGCCGAACAGATTTTCAAACGCCCCCATGGGGTTCTGCTGAAAGGGAAGCTGCTGGCCCCGGCCTCTGGCGGAGATGGCGGGGAAGGTCACCCGCTGGCCGCCTTCTCCCATTTTGAATCCAATGTGATTGAACACGGCAGGCAGGCTCTCGGACAGATGTCCGTCAATTGTGGCGAACAGTGGCGGTGCATGGGCCGACGCTTTGTAGCCGCCCAGAGCGCCATAAAACGCGCTGTGGCCGGACAGTGTCATCTTTCCGCTGAGCCCCTGAATGATGGTCAGTCGGTCTTTGAATGGTTCCAGGGACGTCAGGCTGTCCGGCAGTCGGCGTCCCTGCAGCGACTCATCAACCAGCGTGTCGCCACCGTGCGTCAGGCCTTCAGGATTGAGGTACTCTCCCTGCAGTCCGCTGCTTTTGACCACAAAAACAAATCGTTTGGGAAGCTGTTGCTGCTGCTCGGCCTGAAGTCTCTGCAGAAACGGAGTCAGCGCGGTGGCTCCGGCAGCCAGTGTGATGCGTTTGAGTGCGCCGCGGCGATCGAGTGAATTCATCGCACTTACTTTCGGTAAAGGAACGAGTCAGACGTCAGCAGGCTGACCAGGAGTTCATGAAAGCTGCCGCCGCTTTCCACGTAGGCCTTGTCCATGGCAATCAGGGTTCGTGAGTCGCTGAGCATTTCATTGCGTCCCATCCAGAATCGGAACACATGTCGAATGAAACTTTGCCGCACGCGGTCTGATCGGGCAAGGCGTTCCATCATGTCCCGTACGTTCGTCACATCGCCGTCCACGTCCGGTTCGCCGGTGTGGGTAATGGCCCCGCTGGTATCAACGGGTTTGTCCTGTTCGGTCGATCGCCAGCGGCCCACATGATTGAAGGCTTCAAACGGCATGCCCAGCGGATTCATCTTCCTGTGACAGCGCCAGCATTCGTCGGCGTGCACCACGCGGAACCGTTCACGCAGGGTGGCGTGTTCGTCTTCCGGGATCTGGGCGTCCACATTGATGGGGACATCCATCACGACACCAGCCAGCAGTTTTTCACGAATCCATTTTCCCCGTCGCACGGGGTCGTTGTCAAAATTGCCGCTGTGCGCAATCAGCCAGCTGGGCTGGGTGAGGATGCCGCACCGCTGATCCTGCGGCGTACGAAACACCATGCCGTTTTTTCGCACCAGCGGATCCGGATGGCCGTCTTTGTCATAAGCCATGGTGACAGGATCAAGGTTGTAGCACTGCAGGTGATGCTTCTGCCGATATTTGTCGGGACCTCCCCCGCGGCGAATCTGCTCGGCGTCGTTCCTGCCATTCCAGTAGGCGGCCACAATTTTGTCGGTCGTCAGCAAGCGGTACAGAACGTCTTTGTCTTCCAGCAGCAGGTGCCTGATCAGGCTGTCGGTATCATAAATCAGCTTCATCGCGGTGCCCGAATCGAACTGCGCAAAGCCGTCCTGCCCGACAAAGCGGTCGGTGTCCTTGAACACCTCTTGGGCCTTGTAGTAACCAAAGTACTCGCGAAAGAACTGCAGGATGCGGGGGTTTGAGGCACTCAGGTAGGTGCGGTTGTGGCTGGTGTGCCAGTCACGCTGCCGGGTGTCGAGCATTTTTCGAACGGCGCGTTCCACGTCGGCCCGCGTCTGCAGTCTGCCGGCCTTCATCTCCATCACCAGCGAGCTGTGTCGTGATTCCCAGGCCGGCCGCGGAGTCGTCATGGTGCGTTTGATGGGAGCTTCGCTGTTTTTCGTGTAGACGTCGACAGTCTCGATTTCGTCCACTCCAAACGCCGGCTTGTTGTGAAAGGCATAGTGAACTGCGGCGGCCAGTTCCTGTGGTGACAGAAAACGCCGACCGTGTTCGTCCGGTTCGCCCAGCCCCAGCTCCATGCGATAAACGAATTCGGGGGTCAGCGTGATATAAATGAGTACCGCCTGCAGTGCCATCCGGTTGCCCAGCTCCGCGTTCTTACTGAAGACGTTCGTCCAGTAGCTGTCGTATTCTTCCGGGCGAGGTGCGCGTCGCAGGAACAGGGTGAATGCGACATCCAGAGCTTCCTGAAACTGTTCCCGCGTGATCGTCCTTTCCGTGCGGACGATCTGCTGGAAAATCACGGGCACCCGACCGCGGTACTCGCTGGTGGTGGTGGTGACGCCGCCGACAAACATGGCTTCGTTGTTGCCCGTGCGGCTGCCCTTGTTTTTGATCTGAGTGACGATCCGAACTTTCTGGCCGTCGGTAAGAATCTGGGCCATCGTTTCGGCATTGACCAGCAGAGCTTCCAGGGAAGACTGATCGGCCACGATGGACGCATAGTCTGTGAAGCCCGAGGCGTGGTGCACGAATTCGAAAAACGGATTGGCGTACTTCCGGTCGGCGAAGTAACGCGTCGCCAACCGCTTGCCTTTGTGGGGCCCCCGCTGAATTTCGTGGTTGCCGGTGCCCCCAATCTTGACGCTGTACCACGGGGCGCGGCCATAGGCACTGCCCCAGATGGCGTCGTAGATGATGGGCCGCTGGCGCCACAGTCGTGCGGGCGTGTACGGCATTTCAGTTACGCTGCCGTCAAACAGCGACTCATGATCAACATAGTTGCCGTACTGCGGCAGCAGAAGTTTGCTGTCCAGACCGAAGCCTCGTCCGACCTGCATCAGGCTTTCGTCGACAGTCTGCAGAAACGCGTCTCGTTCCCGCGCCTCAGGCTGCTCGGATTGTTCCGGAGGCATTTCGCGAAACTGCACCTGCGCGTAGATCCGGTTCCACAACCGGGCCGTCTGATCGTCCGACATGTCATGTCCGATGCCTTCCAGCGACACGCCACCCGCCGGCTCGTCGGCGCTGTGGCAGTCTGTGCAGTGCCGGGACAAAAACTGTTCGGTCGCCTGAGGGGGCGAGGATGCCGCGGCCGTCAACTCCTGAGCGTCCGCCTGGCACCACAACACCAGCACGACCAACCGGACTCCAAACGTTGATTTCAGTTCCGTCACGTCATTCCTGCTGTCTGCACCCCTGGGGAATCAGCAGAGCTGTGTGGCATCATCCTGTCGCCGCCTGCCATTGTTGGTCTGCGGTGATTGGACTGCTGATGCTGGACTGCCGATGCTGGTCTGCCGCCGGCTTCTTCGTGTGTGGAAGTCCGGCGGCCGCGGCGGCCACAATCACGCCTGCTGCAGTGAGCTCCAGTTTAGCAAGCGGATGAGACAATCCGTCGTTCAGTTGTCAAAAAAGATGTCGCCACCTGACTTGTCGTCAGTCCCGATGCCGGGGATGAGGCGATGCCCTGCCGGGCATGTCTGCCGTAAAGCGGCCGCCCCGCCCCTGAAGGATCAGCGTTGAGTGTCAACGGCGCTGTGCGCGATCAGCGCGGTGCGCCTCAACAACTGTGCGCCACCATTGCGTTTGGTGCCCGGCGGCGCACAGGTTTGCGCAGGCTGAGCTGTGTGCGTTTGTTGCCCGAATGGGAGCGTGTAGACTTTCAGGCAGGTGATCTGGTGTCTGACTGAGAGAGGGGCCGTGGGCGAATGAGATATCTGCTTCCCGCACTTTTGATGCTGATTCCAACGGCTGTTGCTGCCGCTGATCGGCCCAGTCTTCTGTTTTTTCTGGTGGATGATATGGGAGTCGGCGATACGTCGGTTCCGTTTCTGTACAGCGGCGACAGCCCGCAGAAGATTCCACTGAACGAGCTCTATCGCACGCCCAATATGGAGAAACTCGCGGCGACAGGGCGTCGATTCACCAACGCCTGTTCTTACTCGGTGTGTTCACCGACGCGCGTCAGCATTATGACCGGACAGGCCGCACCACGGCATCGCGTCACAACGTGGACGCACCCCAAACAGTCATCCGTGGACACGGGGCTTGTCAAAACGAAGACCGTCAAAAGTCCCAACGGGTGGCGTGTTGCGGGGGTCGACAGGTCACTGCCGCTGCTGCCGCGTCTGATGAAGCAGGCCGGCTATCGGACGCTGTTTGCCGGAAAAGCACATTTTGGCCCCGATGACACGCCATCCGGCAACCCGATGAACCTGGGCTTCGACTGCAACATTGCGGGCTTTGGCGGCGGTGGGCCTGGCAGCTACTGGGGCACGTACAATTATTCGGCCAACCATCGCACGGGGGCGCACGTGTGGGATGTGCCGGGGCTGGAAAAGTACCATGGCACAGACACCTTTCTGACCGAGGCCATCACTCTCGAAATGAATCAGGCGATCGAGGAGGCGGTCAACGCCCAGGAGCCGTTCTTTGCCTACATGAGTCACTATGCCGTCCATGCGCCATGGCAGTATCCGGACGCCCGATTTCAGAACCACTACCCGCAGCTGAAAGGGGACGGTCTGGCGTTTGCGACGCTGGTGGAAGGCATGGACAAATCGCTGGGCGACATGCTGGACAAACTCCGAGAACTGGGAGTGGCCGAAGAAACGCTCGTGATCTTCTTTTCTGACAACGGCAGCGCGTGGTCGGCCGATGGACCGTACAGGGACAAAAAGGGATCACGTTTTGAAGGAGGCGTGCGAGTGCCGCTGATTGTGTCCTGGGCACAGCCCAATCCTCAGCACCCGCTCCAGGCGAAATTCCCCATTCCTGCCAATTCTGTGGAGCACGACATCGTCACCTGCGTGGACATGATGCCCACACTGTTGAAGCTGGCCGGCGCGAACATTCCCACCAACGCCGTCATTGATGGTCACGACATCAGCCCCTATTTCACGGGCACACCTGGGACGCATCGGCCACAGGAATTCCTGACTCATTTTCCGCATCGCCATCGCAACACACTGTTCTCCACGTACCGACAGGAGGACTGGAAGATTGTCTACAGCTATGCGTCTGCCCAGTGGGAGCTGTACAACCTGGTGGATGATCCGTTCGAACGCCGCAACGTTGTCAAAGACCATCCTGATCGGGCCCGGAGTCTTGCCTGGCAGATGGTGCAGCAACTCGATGCCCAAAGCGCCACGTATCCACAGCGGATCAGCGACGGCCAGCCAGTGAAACCTGAGATCGACAGGCTCTAGCGGGCCTGTCGTCCGGCTGAGGGGCCCGCTGACTGAAGGGCCCGCTGACTGAGGGGCTCGCCTGCTGAAGGGGCCCGCTGGCTGAAGGGCCCGCTGATGGTGAGTCGGTGTCGGGATCGGACGCGGCAGCGACCGTCAGCTCTGGCAGCCCCTGCCCTGCCACCCGACAGCCGCCGCGGCCGCAATTCCGGCGGTGATCTCTCAACCGCCTCCTTTGGAGGAACCAGCGGTTTTTGCCGGCCAGGCCGAATTGCACGAATCTGGCAGGATCGATGGATGAGTATCCCGCGTGCGGACGATCACGATACTGCGGGTGTTTACGCCCAGTTCAGAGAAGGGCTCGGCATGAATATCGACATCCTGACATTCGACGCAGCATCGGGACACAAGTCTGCGGCCGAAGCCGTGCGGCTGCAGTTGCAGACGCAGATGCCTCAGGCCGACATTCGCATCGTCGACCTGGGAGACGTCCTGAAGTGTCAGACTCGTCTGCTGGGATGGATCTATCAGAACGGTATTTCTTACTTCAACTGGTGCATGCGGAATGAAAGATACTTTCTGTTCCCGGCGTCCATTCGAGCGTGGATTCTCTTTGCCAGAATCAACACACGCGTCGCCCCGTTGGAATGTCTGCTGCAGTGGACGGCTCGATTCTGGAGCGACCGTACGCCGGACGTGATTGTGTCCGTGACTCCCATGAAGCACACGATCGTCTTTGAAGC
Source organism: Planctomycetaceae bacterium (assembly GCA_024742875.1). Classification (GTDB taxonomy): domain Bacteria; phylum Planctomycetota; class Planctomycetia; order Planctomycetales; family Planctomycetaceae; genus Fuerstiella. The sequence continues at coordinate 29,068 of JANSXP010000049.1, forward strand.
TGCACGAACGATCAATCCGAACGTCTGCTGCATCACGATCCCCGTCGACTACTCCGAAATGACGTCTGGTTACTGGTTTCAGCCGAAAGTCCGACAGCACTACCTGCTGGGCGGCGAGCAGCTGCACCGGGAAGCCCGCGCGGCGGGAGTGGAGGAGGCTCGGATCCATCGTATGGGCGGCATGGTCATTGACCCCCGTTTCTACGAGAACAGTCCCTTTGATCGCAGGGAATTGCTTTCGTCCCTGGGCCTGCATCCCGATCTGCCGACTGGCGTGATTTCGTTTGGCAGTCAGGGGACCGTCAATGTGCTGCGATGCGCCCGTCGCATCGCCGCAGCACAGATTCCCGTGAACCTGATCTGTTTGACGGGGCGTAACGCTCAGCTGGCGGCTCAGGTAGGGCAGCTTGCGACACCATATCCCGTCATCGCGCAGCCGTTTCAGGCGGCTCCGCCGGTCCTCGCACACCGACTGGCCGACTTTCTGATTGGCAAGCCCGGTACCATGACGCTCAATGAAGCGCTCGTGACTCGCACGCCGTTCATTTTTGTCAAAAGTCGTGGCCTGGACCTGCTGCAGCGTGGCAACGAAGACTGGGTTCTTGAGAAGGGCGTGGGCGTTCAGGCGGATACCCCCGACACTGTTGATGAAGCGGTGAATGCGGTTCTGCAGGATCCACAGATCCATCAGAACATTCGGGCTGTGCAGCATCGGGGCGTCTTCGAGGCCGGAGCCGTCATTGCCAGACTGATCGACGGCGACCTGGCCGCGTCCCGTCTCACACCAGCGGCCCCACTCTCAAAAGCCGGTTGATGACGCACGCTCCGTGCCACCTCTCGTTTTGCCAGTTTCGCCAGATTCGTCGACGGGCTCCCCTGTTTCTTTTAGGACGCTGAGGTACAGTCGCCCTGGTCGTCCGCAGGGATCCTCGTGCCGTCACACTGTTCGTTCCGCCCTGCGTCACTGCCTGCGGAAAAAAGCAGCGGCACCGCAGGTTCGGCACTGGCCGTCTTAGCGGCCTGTTTCTGCGGCCGCGAATACCATTGGAACGCCAGTCGATTATTGTGGTCGGCGTGCAACGGGTGGCAACCACAACAATCGCAGCGACGTCGGGCGGACGGGGAGGTCTTGAGATGATGAAAGAGTCAGGCCATTGTGGCATCGGCAGTCGTCTCTGGATGACTGTGGCGTTGTTCTGTCAACTGGACGCGGCCGCTGTGTCACAGGAAACCGATGCGCAGTTGAGAGTGGTGATTGTCAGTTACGCACAAAAGAATGGCAATCTGCAGCTTTATCGCGTGATGGAAGACGGTACGTCCGCACGCAGAATCACTGATGGGCAAAGCAACTGCATGATGCCCGCCTGGTCCCCCAGCGGAAAACAGGTGGTCTATGTGCGGCAAAGCCAAACGGGACTGGACCTGTGGCTGTGTGATCCGGACGGGCACAACCATGTGCGGCTGACAGAGTCCGGCAGAAATCGTGTCCCCTCGTGGGCGCCGGATTCGAAACACATTGTGTGGATGGTGTCTGAGCCGCAAAATCGTCAACAGGACCCTGCGGCCAGCAGTCAGTTGCGCATCATGAACACCGAGACGATGGAATCACGCCGACTGTTCAGTGATGCTGAGCAGACCAGGTTCAGTAATGCGATGCCCGTCATTTCACCTGACGGCAGGAAGGTGGCGTTTGTTTCCAATCGAAGTGGCGAACTGAGAGTCTGGGTGAGCAACCTCGACGGCAGCGATGCGCAGCGCATCTCACCGGTTCCGTCTGAAAAGCACGCGGCGCTGGGGTTGCCAATCGAGCAGAAAGTGCCATCCTGGTCGCCTGATGGCAAGTGGATTGCCCATTGGGAAGGTGTCGAGATGACTCACATGAGCCGCTTCACCGGCAGGCATGATCCACAGCGGGATCAGCAGATCGCGGCCACCTTTCATGTCTGGGTGGTTGGCCGTGACGGAAAAGGCAAACGAAAAGCAGGGCGCGGTGATGATCCCAACTGGTCACCGGATGGCTTCGTGACACGCTCCTTTCCCGATCCCCGTCGAGGGGGCGTCAATATCATGATGGAAGACAACGGGCCGTGGCGCGAATTGCCAATCGTTCCCGCGGGAACCACGCGTTACGGTCGATTCACGTGGAAGCCACTTTGACCAACGGGACGTGCGTTGTCGCCTGTCGATCTGCGGATGGGTGACACGATGCCAGCCGAGTTGCTTCCAGCAGACAGATCGGCATGGAGCACTGTGACGTCACCTGCCAACGATTCGCAGCGCCAGCAGGACACCAAAGGTGATCACCGCCAGACCAGAGAACTGGTGAAATCGGTGGACATTCTCGCCCCAGACGGACTTATTGCGGGCGACGAGCAGGCGATACACGACAAACTCACTCTGGGTGGTCGCCCAACAGAACAGCAACAGTCCCACCGCTGCGGTGACAAGGCCCCAGATGTTCACGGCAGATCACTTTCTTTTGTTAGTGGAGTGTGACGCAAACACTGAATGTCGACAAAGGTGCAATGTCGACAAAGGTGCCATCCAACAGTGCGTCAGGCGGCGAAGGGGATGCGGTAGCTGACATAGTTCGCCATGGATCGTTCATTTGCAGTCGCACTACAGCCAGCGACGGACGCACGCCTGATAGTGGCGGTACGAATCCCCGAAGGCATCAGTGAGGTAGCGCTCTTCCCGCTCAATGACAAATCTTGTCAGGACGACAATTGCCACCGGCAACAGCATCAGCATCCAAAGGTTATCCGCCAGCAGACTGACCCCCAGCGTCATCGCTGTGAGGCCAACATACATAGGATTCCGACTGAATCGATACGGTCCGTGGGCAACCAGTTCCGCAGCAGCCTGGTTCGGGTAAATGGCCGTTTTCACCTTGATAAACGTCATTAGCCCCCACAGAAGCAGGGCGGCCCCGAGTGCGACCGCCGACCAGCCAATGATGGTCTGCCCCGGCAAAGCCAGCAGTGAGCTCAACGGCACAGGGACTGCCGACTCGATCGCCGATCCGCACAGGCACACCAGGACAAACAGCGTGGGCGGCGGGAAGTGGACGGCCGGGTTCTTGATCCGTTCCATTTTCGTTGACATCCTGGTGGCGGGACTCCGATGTGGACCAGAGTGCCCCAACACGTAAACGCAGTCGAAGAGGCAGACTCAGGAGAAAGCGCCGCAGACCTCACCTGCACAGCACACTTCCTGTTGCAGAAGTTGGGAATGTACCGCAGTTGGGCCTGACTTCCCATCGTGTCCGATTCCTGGGGAATGTACTTCGCACCGTCATGGGATTCGCCGAACAGTCTTGCTCTGTATTGAGGACGTGATGGGCTGGTCCTGAAAAGGGCATGACGGGAAGCAAAGTGACGACGCACGACATACTGGCGATCCTGACGCCGCACACGCTGCGACGCCGAACAAGCCGCGACGCCGAACACGCTGTGACGATCGTGCCAGCGACCGGTATCGTGCCACGCACCTTGTGGCAGGTGATGAGAAGTCGTCGGTCGTCATGAGTCAGCCCAGCGACACCTGACATGGGGACCGAATCTGCTGGCACTCTCAATGGATGTGCGAGGCGGCGTTCTTGTCGTACACCTGCAGTTCGATGTTTCGAAAGCGGACTTCCGTTTTGCCACCGCTGTGCAGCTGAAAAGCAATAATTCCACGGTGGGCGCCTTGAGGATCTTCCAGATCAACGCAGATCTGCCCGTTGATTTTTGTGGTGATGTGATGTCCCCTGGCGATGACTTCGTAAGTGTTCCAGTCGCCGGGGTGGATGTGCTGTTCGCCCGATTTGTCCCACAGCAGGGCGCGGCCATGTTCTTCGTAAAGCTTGCCCCACCAGCCTGCGCCAATGTCAGCCTGATAGCCGCTGACTTCTCCGTTGTGAGCCTGGCTGCGGAACTGAATGCCACTGTTGCCCGCGTTGTCGACAAGTTTGACGTCCAGTTTGAGATGAAAGTCGTCCACCGCCAGGTCGCTGACGAGCCACTCATTGCGTTTCAGCCCGTCGGTGCGGCCAACAAGTTCCCCGTTCTCGACTGACCACAGCCCGTCCGTCCCGTTCCAGCCGGCCAGATTCTGACCGTTGAACACAGAACTCGCATTTTCGGATGTGGCCAGCAGCGGCGTCTGAGTTTTTCCTCGCAGGTAAGCAATGAGCGACCGGACTTCGTGCGGACTGAACTGTTGCAGCTGATTGTCCGGCATCATCGACTTGTCAGATTCGACGCGTTCGTCAATTTCATCCTGCGGAATGATCACTCGGGAATCCGGCGTCTGGAGTGTCACGCTGTTGTTGTCCTCGGCCTGCACGAGTCCGCTGACGACGCGCCCGTTAATGGTGACGATGATCGTCGGCAGATATTCCTTTGCCATCACGGCACTGGGGTCAACGATGTTGCTGAGCAGATAGTCGATGTTGGCTCGATTCGAACCCGTCAGGTCGGGACCAATCCTGTGGCCCAGTCCGTACAGCATGTGACACTTCTGGCAGGTCTTCGCAAAGATCGCTCGCCCAAGCTCTGCGTCAGCTGGTGGGTGATCTGTTGATGCCACAAGGGCCTTCAGCTCAGCCATTTGTTGCCGTTTGTCGGTGGCCGTTTCGCGGGCCGTGCCCCAGACATCCTGCAGCAGTGAATTGATTTCTTCATTCTTCAGGAACTGCAGCTGCCGAACCAGATCGGCCGTCAGGTCCGTGCCCCTGATTTGCTTCGCCTCGATGGCCTTCAGCACGGCAACGCCTGAGCTGGCCCTGCCACACAGAGCTCCCAGTGCCAGTCGCCGCTGCTCGGGGTTGAATTTGGGGTACGAAGACAGCAGGGCGGGAGCCACGGCGGGATCACTGTATTGCGCGAGGCCTCGGATGGCTGCTTCGCGGAGTGGTGGGTCGGCACAGAGCAGTGACACCAGCGTGGGAACCAGGCCAGGATCGTTGGCGTCCAGCAGTGAGCCCAGCGCGACGAGCCGCACGTTGTCGTCAGCACGTGCGTTTTCGATCTGTGACCTCATGGCTGCAAGGGCGGTGGTGTCGCCAAACGTGACTCCCAAAGCTGTTGCCTGCAGGCGGACATCAACGTTTCCGCTGCCGATCAGAGCGGCGGAGACGTCGTTCCAGCCCGCGGGAGCGGCGACCTGTCGTTGTCCGGATAAGGCTGTCCGGATGGCTTTCAGGTAGGTCAGTTGCAGCGCGGGGGCGTCCGCCTGCCCCAGCCCTTCGACCAGTGCCGCCAGCGACTCGGTCGCTCCCCCACTGCCGATCCGTCGGAGCATGAACTCTCGCAGCAGGGGAATATTCTCACCTGCAGACATCGCCAGCGCGAGGGCTCGGCCGGTCTGTTCAGCGGCAAGTGGCTCAGCCGCATACCAATACATCAGGGGCAGATTGTGATCATCCGCGTCTTCTTTGTGACTTGTCAGCGCGGTGAGAAGATCCCAGCGGGCATCGTGTGGAAGGACCTGAGCGGCAGATGCCAGATAGAGCCGGACGATTTGTGATTTATCGCTGGCTGCCAAAGCGGTGAACTTCGTGAGAAGGCTTTCAGACACAGCACTTGTCGAAGCCATGGCCAGCTGCACCGCCCAACCGCGCACGTAGGGGCTGGCGTCGGCCAGCATGACGCCGATTTCTCTTTCCGACAACTCTCCTGTCACGTGCAGGGCCCAGGCGGCTCGCAGGCGGCGTGTGTCGTCCGCGTGCTGTGACAGTACGTTCGTCAGGAAAGCGACGGCTGACGCGTCAATCGATCCTGCGGCAGCCCGCTCCTGCAGGTTGCGACGAGCGTGGCGGACATACCAGTCATTGGTGTGAAGTGTGAGTTGTGCCAGGTCGAGGTCGCTCATCGACGCCAGGTCAGATTCGGGAGCTGACGTCGTGGATTCGCCGTAGCAGATTTTGTAGATGCGTCCGTTGGTGCGGTCGTGAACATGTGATTCACGCCGATGGCAGGCCTGCATGTCATACCAGTCGATCATCCAGGCATTGCCATCAGGACCGCAACGCAGGTTGAGGATCTGCGATGCCTTGTCACCGGTCAGAAGAAAGTCGGGTTCGTGGCTGCCGATGTAGCCGGAACCACGGGGACTCAGAGTCTCCATGTTGAGTCTCTGGCCGTGGATGTTGTTCATGAACAGCTTGTTGCGGTAGCCCGCCGGCCACCTGTCGCCAAGGTAGATCATCGCCCCCGCATGCGCGTGCCCGCCACCGGCGGCGTCGGATTTGCTGTTTCCGCCATGCGGGTTCGCGCCGAGGTAGTGCAGGTGGTCGGCGATCGTCTTGATGTCGTCGTACGTGTGCGGATTGAAGTGGCGACCACCCTGTCGCTGATAGCGTGCGCCATCGATGATATGGTAAAGATGAGGAATGACGCAGGCCGTGATGAAAGCCTGACCGTGATCGTTGAAGTCCACGCCCCACGGATTGCTGGTCCCGTGAGCGAAGACGTCGAATTCGTGCCGGATCGGATGATACCGCCAGACGGCGCAGTTGAGTGGAGTGCGTTCCTCGTCAGGGGTGCCCGGCTTGCCGACCTTCGAGTGTGTAAACACACCGTGGCACCCATAGAGCCAGCCGTCCGGCCCCCAGATGAATGCGTTCAGGGTTTCGTGAGTGTCCTGGTAGCCCCACCCATCAAGCAGGATTTCCGGCTCGGAATCCGGCTTGTCATCTCCGTCTCGATCGGGAATGAACATGAAGTATGGCGCAGCGCCGACCCACACTCCGCCGAAGCCCACTTCGATGCCGCTGACCAGATTCAGGCCTTCCATAAAGACCTTGCGACGATCGAGCGAGCCGTCGCCGTCGGTGTCTTCGAAGATCAGAATGCGATCGCGGCCCTGCTTGCCGCTGGCCCGCACGGGGTATTCGTAGGCCTCGGCAATCCAGACGCGGCCTCGATCATCAATCGCCATCGCAATCGGCTGCTGCACCTGGGGTTCTGCAGCACCGACTTTGACTTCAAAACCGTCCGGCAGATTCATGGCGGCCACAGCGTCTTGCGCCGACAGCCCCGCGTGAGGATATTCGTCCGGCTTCAACGCCATCTTTGGCGGTGTCACGTCTGAAGGTTTCGCGTCGTGCAGCCGAAAATGGTCGAAGTTGAGGTGCCCCCAGTGGCCCGTCTGCTGATCCACCAGGCGAATAAAAATCTCCCGGCCCATGTAAGCCCGCAGATCGACCGTGATCTGCCGCATGTCTTCATGCTGATCTCCGACAGTCGTGTAGAACGTTTTGCCGGATTCTTTGCTGACCAGTTCGACACGCGTCTTTTCCCAGTCGCCGCCATTCGTGAGAAATGTGCCATACCGCCGATCGACAACAAACGGCGCAGATGTCAGCGTGCCGGTGCGGTCATCGCCAAACTTCTCGTAGCCTCCAATCCAGAAGTTGCCCGCGTGATTACTGCGGGACTCCGGCCGTCGTGGCTGGACCGTGTCCCCTTTGATGGGCTGTCCTTCCCACGCATCGCCTTCTACGGTCCAGTCGGCCAGTGTGCCGGTTTCAAAGTCCAGATTCAGTTCGCGGCCATCTTTCGACTTCGCCCGAAAGCCCGGCGCGGCTTTGGTCACAGGCTTTCCCTTCACCTTTTTGCCGGCAACAAATGTACCATCCGGTTTTTTGATGCGCAGATAGTCCAGCGCAAACATGTAGGCCTTTTTCGCCTTCGGATTGGCTCCGGCGATCTGCACGTTCAGCGTATGACGATTTCCTTCGACGGCGATGCTCGGGAACGAAAGCACTCCGGTCGTGATGACGCTGGTCGCAAAAAGATCCACCGGTTTGCCCAGCGGCCTGTCGTCCAGTGACAGCTGCACGACGCCGTAATCGACGGCGCACGTCATCACCACTTCCACATCCACCGTGCCGGTGAACGGTGGCAGTTCGAACGTCAGCGTGTCGCCCGGCTTGCCACCGGTCCACCACATTTGCGACGAGTTGCTCCAGCGATCTGCTTTGAAGCTGGCCATATTCTGCGTTTTGGCACTCCCACCGGTGGCTTTCGCTGGCAGCGTCTCTGCTTCGATGGCTCCGGGGACAAGCCCTGAGGATTGATCGATCTTTGATTTTGGTCCGCGTGCGGCAACCGCGTCTTCCACTGTGGGCAGCCGGGGCCCGGTGTAGACCTTTGGTTGTGCGGCCGCGAATTCTTCAGGGCCAACGGTCCTGCGCTGCTGCGTCAGCACGTGAGCCCCAACCATCCCGCCGACAACAATGTCCGGCAGTTTGTCGTTGTTCACATCGACAATCGACACCTGGCGACCAATTCCCGCTTCGCCGTCCGCCCTGTACGGAACCCAGTCGACGCCGTCTGCGCTGCGAGTCAGCCTGAACCAGTAGACCACGGCGCCGGCATCCCACTGGGGGCTCTGTCGGTGGTGCGACCAGTAGGTCTTGCCGGTGATGATGTCTTTCAGCCCATCGCCATCCATGTCGGCCAGCGCGAGCGAATGAGGCTCGCTGAAGACGACACCATATTTGTTCTCTGACGGATGCCCGCCCATGATCAGATGGTGCTTGAAGGTGGGTTCGCTGCCCGGCTCACCGGGGATCTGTTCGTACCATCCCAGCCCGAAATCGTGCGCACTGTGGCTGGTGATGATATCGTTGTCGCCATCGCCATCGACATCGTAGGCGTACATTTCCGCCCCGCCGTAGCCCTCGCTGAAGCGTACGTCGTGGGCGATCCACCTTGATGTTCGCTGATGTGTGAGCGGTTGTTCCAGCCAGCCACCTGCATGAATGATGTCGAGGCGGCCATCACCATTCACATCGCCAGCGCCCAGCCCGTGTCCGAATTTTTTCGACGCGATCTGCGGTGAGACCGCGTGAAACTCCCAGGCCTCAAAGGGATGCTCCCAGTCGACCGTTGCAAATCCGAAGAAGCCATCTCGGGTGCAGACAAGTTCCGGCCGTTCGTCTCCGAAGATGTCGATCAGTTGCGGCGATTCGTTGGACACCCAGTCGAACACCTCGTGTTTCGGCCAGTGTGCGTCCAGGCCGTCCCTGCCCGGATTCTCGTAGACGTACGCCGGCGTGCCCGGGAAACCAACGACGAATACATCGTTGCGCCCATCTTGATTGAAGTCGTACGGCCAGTTGAAAAAGTGATCCGCATAACCTTCCCGGTTCTGGGGGACCGGCTGGTAAATCTCATGCTTCTGAACAAAGTCCGGCCCCGCAAACCAATACGGCCCGTAGACAACGTCCGATACGCCGTCTCCGTCCACGTCGGCCGCGTTCGCGCCTTCTGAAAAGTAAACGTCGGTCAACTGCTGACGCGCAAAGGTGCGAACAGTCAGGTCCTCGGCAGCAGCGCCGGGTGTGACCACAGCCAGCAGGAGCAGCATTTGTCGAACAGGCATGGGAATTCCGTGTGGTGAACAGGACTGCCCGAGGGAGGCCGTCCTGAAACAAATCGTTGGTGCATGTGGTTCGTCGCGACGGTTGGGTCGCACGTTTCACTCGCCAGAGCAAGCTGCACCCGGGCATGTGCGACATCGTCGTCGGCCTCTTCAATACCGAATTTTGAGGGAAAGTCTGTGCGTGTCCAGGAGCGTTTGCGACATTGGATTGAGAATCTGCGTCACCTCAGCGAGGCCCGCGGCACGGGGCCCGCGGCACGCGGCCGCTCCCAATTCTGATGTGAAGCCCGTGTCGCTGTGTTAGTAAAAAGAGCTGGTCGCACCGTGTGTCTCCGGTTGTCAGGCCGTCGATACGCTCAGCGAGCAGGAGAATTGGTGCGGCGTTGACAGCCACACGGTGGGCGTTTGGCAGTCCCGCGGGGATCGCGCGTCTTCGTCGCCATCTAGGAATCTGTGCGCGGGAGCCGGCTGCGGCGATATCCCCCTGGCGTCTGCCCCGTTTCACGCTTGAAGGTGACGCTCATGCTTTCCGCGTGACGGTAGCCAGCCAGTGGTGCGATCTGCTCCAGAGGCAATTCTGTCTCGGTGAGCAGTTGCTTGAGTCGCCGAATCTGCACGGCGGTAATCTCTTCTCGCGGTGTGGTGTCGAGGTGCTGTCGGAATCTGCGTTCCAGCTGCCGCCGCGACAGAGCGGAAAACTCGACGATGTCCGCCACATCGATTCCATGACACGCGTTTTCGCGGATGAACCGACAGACACGAGAAAGCTCGGGGTCATCCACAGCAATCACCTGCGTCCACTGTCGCTGGACGATTTGAGTTGGTGTGACGTGCTCGACATTCGACGAAGACGCACCGGCAATCATGGCGCTCAGTGTTTCCGCAGCCCGGTATCCCACAGCTTCGGCGTCAGGTCGCACGCTGGTCAACGGTGGGTCGCTGAGGGAACAGATCATGTCGTCATCATCCACGCCAATCACACCAATGTCATCCGGGACGGAAATGTCTAACTGCCGGCAGGCATTCAGGACCTGCTGGCCGCGAATGTCGTGGCACGCCATCAGGCCGGTCGGTCGCTGTAGCGTCTGCAGCCAGGCGGCGAGCGAATCGGTGTCTGAGACGCCGCGCTGCTCAGCAACGGAAAGCGATTCTCCCCGGCCACCGGCTGTCTCGTAGATGGACATCGGGCAGCCAGCCGCCGCTACACACTCCCGAAAATGGAGCAGGCGGGCTTCGGAATAATGGGCGCCGCGGTATCCACAGAAGGCGAATCGACGGAAGCCTCGTTCGTATAGATGTTCGAACGCCAGTTGGGCAACGGCCCGATCATCCGTCTCGACCTGCGGGATGCCCAGGGCAGAGCGACTGCACAGCACATCGACGATGGGCAGCCCCAGTTGCTTCAGTGGGCCGATGTTGTGAGTATCGACCCGGGCGATCACGCCCGACAGGTTGGCCTGGGAAATCCAGTTCGGAACGGAATCGCCCATCGTCATCTCCTGATGCAGGAGAGCCCAGTCCCCACGCGTGCGGGCGTACAGAGAAATACCGCGGAGCAATCGCCGACCGTAGGAGCGAGATGACTCAATGAGCAGCGCCACGCGAGTGGGAGTAACGGCCATCGTGTCGTTTGCCCTTTGCTCCGTACTGCTATGGCGTAAAATCTCAATCGCGTGTCGTAAACGCTCCTGGACAAGGCCAGTCTGGCCTTTGAAAATTAGGATACCCCGCTGCTTCCCCTGTCGCAAATTGCCGACTGGCTGGCGGGTGAGATCGTCTGATTCCAACAGAAGACGCCGGCGGCCGGACGTATCGTTCGTTTTATCCACCCGGTTCTATTCACCAATTCGCACCACCAACCGACCATGAAAACACAGAATCGGCGCAACACGCTGAAGACGCTGGGGAGCATCGCCGCGACCACTGTCTTTCCTTCCCCGTCACTGGCTGTGGCGTCGTCCGTTCGCAAGCCGATCCGCTTCGGCGTGATCGCAGATCTGCACGGCGGTCTCGCTGTCGATGCCATGTCACGGCTCGAGGCATTCGTGGGTGCCATGCAGCATGAGGATTGTGATGGCCTCATTCAGATGGGCGATTTTGCCTATCCCAATGACAGGCACCAGTCCTTCGCCGACAAATTCCACCAGGCGCACACCCAAACGATTTACGTGATCGGCAATCATGAGTTCGATCACGGTCTGACGCGGAAGGACTGCTGCAGGGCGTGGGGGATTGACGCCAGCTACTACCGACGCGACGTGGGAGGATTGCGTCTTCTGATTCTTGACGGCAACGAAAAAGGCTCGCCCACTCATCGCGGCGGCTACCCGTCGTTTATCGGCAGGAAGCAACAGCAGTGGCTGGAGCGCGAGCTGGACGAGGCAACCAGTCCGGTGCTGATTCTCAGTCACCAGCCACTGGCGGGGACGAGCGCCATCGACAATGCGGCCGAGCTTCAGAAGTTGCTGTCCGCGTATCGATCGAAAATTGTGGCCTGTCTGAATGGGCACAGCCATGTCGATTTGCTGCTGCAGGTGGCTGGTGTCCACTACCTGCACATCAATTCCGCATCGTACTACTGGGTCGGCGGACGAACTCGGATGGCGTATTACACGACGCCGCTGTTTACGACGGTCACAGTGGACCCCGAATCGGCGACGGTCAGTGTCGCGCCGTGTGCAAGTGACTGGAAAGGCAAATCGCCCCGAGAGATTGGCTACTTTGACAGCACCGGCCGGCCGCCTGAATCAGCCGTCACTCCGCAGATTCGCCGCCGTGAGATTGCAGCAAATTGAGTGAATCCACAGACCAACGGCCAGGCTGATCGCAGAATGAAGAAACGAACAACCATTCCTGCTGTGTTCCTGATGCTGTTCTGTGGAGCCACCGTCTTCGGGCAGGCGCCACCGGGCAGCGATTCCAACAGGAAACTTGTCGATCAGGACGTTCCGGTTCACTTCAATCACAACCTTGTCAAACTGCGGCTGGTAGACGTGCCGGGGAGCAAGACCGTTTGATTTCAAAAAACCTTTGGACCGCAGTTTCGTTCTTCGTGATTGCTGCCCATCTTGTCATCCTGCGTGGTGTGGAGATTGGCCAGATTCTGCTTTTCGTCCTTCCCGTCATTGCTGCTGTTGCTGTGGCACAACAGGACCCTGCGACGCGAAGTTCGAGGATCGCGCGGAGCTTCCTGCTCCTCACGTCGATTGGCATGATCGTGGCAGAAGTGCCTTGGCTGTTTCCCCAGCTCGGTGGCGTGGACCCCAACCTGCCGCAGCAAATTGATCGAGCTCTGACATGGTATGCGGCCGTCTATCTGATTTTCTTTTTCTGCGTCTGTCCGATCCATCTCTTCACAGCATCACTGGCCTGTCACGCACAGGGGCAGTTTGCTGAGATTTCAGTATTCACGTGCTGGCTTGGTCTGTTTACCGCGTCAATCATAGGGATCGGAACGGTCATCGTTGCTTCTTCCGCCCTCGGTCTCTGGCCGGTTATGTGAACGCAGGGACCTACGCCTCGCCTGACTCCTGCCGTGCGGGCCGTCTGGTACAGGGAACCGGCTCTGTCGCGTGCACCGTCACAGGTTGGTTGATCTGAAAGCTCGTGCACGTCACACGTGTGCATGCGGTGAGGTATCGCCAGCCGTCACAGGAAGTGAGAAGGATGAAAAAACGCCGCACGTGAACGCCACAGCCGCCGAACAGGGACGCCGAAAGCCAGTTGGTATCAGAAAATCGGTCGATGCCATTTGTCCAGCGAAAAAGCAGCACGCCCGGTTGGATTCGAACCAACGACCTGCGGTTTAGAAGACCGCTGCTCTATCCAGCTGAGCTACGGGCGCGTGTTTTGGGTCGCGGGATATTAGCGTCTGTTTGCCCTCTATGCCAGAGTGCCTTTCTACGATACTCGCGGAGCGGCAGGCCCCACTTCAAGGGCGTGGTGGACGCTGTGAAAGACACTGCGACGCTGCAGGGGTTCGCTGGGCAGTCGCCAATGGCCAGATGTGCCCCGGCACAGTACCATTGGCCACAGGCCCGCTGCGTCCGACGGAGTGAATCGTCTGGCCGCCAGTGGAGGCGTTGCTGCGGGCGGCAAAGGATGAACAGCATGGACCCCAATCCTTATTCCTCCCCCTCTCCCGTTTCTTTGCGGCCCGAATCGCCGGCAGATCCCCCGGAATCGATCAAAAATGACCTCGTTTCGCCCTGGCTGTGCTGGCCGGCCGTTGTCACCGTTATGACATTCGCTGCCCTGCTGTTTTGTGTCGTGTTTTCTTCCCGGCGATCCCTTTCCACATTCGCGCATGTGGCTTTGTGGGTTTCTTCAAGGTGTGGTGTTGCCACGGCCGCGTGGTGCCTGTTCTTTCACTGGTATCACCGGGGGCGAATTGTGCGGCCTGCGTGTCTGGCCCTGGGCGGCCTGTCCGGTGCCACGCTGGGATTTCTTGTGGCGTCCGATCTGTGGCTTTTATGGAGGGGCGTGTCTGCCGGACTGTTCGCGTTGCCTGGAATTCTCGGTGGGTCGCTGGCGGCGAGGATGCTGCCGACTGTGCCGTTGCCAGATGCGGCTGAACGCTGATGGCGCTTGATTACCACTCAATCTGGACGAACAGTCTCCGCCGCTTTTGTCCGCGCAGAGGATTGAGTTGTTCGAACCAGCTGATGCGGCCGCGCAGTTGCACGCGGAAGTCGGCGTGCTGGTCGTGGTTTTGTGAGGCCCGGCCATGCCGCACACGATTGGACAGGATCGCATTGAGCTGAGCAAAATCACAACGAGTGATGTTCGGACGTTCGTTCACGACCACGCCCCCGATTGCTGCCTGACAGCGATCGGAGTTCATTGCAGCGAAGCAGTCCAAACCATGGATGGCAACCGTGGCAGCGTCCTGTCTACAGTTGGGTTACACCTGCGCCTTCGGTGCTCTGAAAAAGGCCAGGGCATCGGCCTACCGGGATCCCGAGAGGCCCGCAGAAGCTAAACATGGGTGGCACCGATGACTTCGCCTAGATCATGGCAAAGGTCGGTGAGTTAGGGGTGGCGGTGTTCGACTGCCTTCGAGCGGGTGTTTGTCCTTCTGCGTTGGTGGGACGTGTCGAGTTGGGGAGTCCTACGTTGTACCGGGTTAAGAAGGTGAGGAGGGAGGTGGGGGAGTTGGTTGCTACCGACGCTATGCCCACTCCTGCTCAATCGCAGCTTGAAGCTCCTCGGCCGATTCGATCGATGACAAGCCGATCTCCGAAGGAGCTTCTGGATCACCAAACACTAGCCGTTGATCATAAGCTTGTTGAAACCAAATAGCGAATTCAAGGATGGCGTCATCGAAGCCTTCAAGTGAAATGAGATTGGGTAGCACTCGCACTTCAGCAAGTGTGTCCGCACCTCCTCTGAATTCGCATTGCCCTTCAACGTTCGGGACAGATTCCCCCCGCTGGAGATTGCCAATCGATGAAATCGATGAAAGGGCGGCAAAGACTTCATCAAGGTTGAGACTCGATTCATCGGCATGAGAGATGAAGAAAGCCATTATCGTTCCTCCTATGTTATTCATGACCTACCACCGTGGGTACACGATTACCTCACCTGGCACATCAAGGTCATGCATGATCTTCTCGAAGAATGTTCGTGCTTCAAAATCGTTCGTTCTAATCTGCAATTTGGTCCAGGGCGTATTGGGGTCGGCGATGATGTCTCTTGCTCTCCTAAACTCGTCGTAGGTTTGATCAATGATGCCTTTCATCTTGGTCCGGCCAATCTCCGTACTTGAACTCCAAGGTTTGTAGTAAGAACGCCCGGCACCAGCGTACTTTGCGTCAATCAATGCAGTCCCGTCAATCCCATCAGCCCAGTAGGCTTCTCCACCACCAGTAACCCTAAACTCGGTGTCACCTGCCGCCCAGCGCTGAAAACGATCCCAGACGAACGAATTTCGGGCCGGCTTGGATTGTAGGCCCGCAGTATGGTCCACAACCCTTGGGGCACTTGGTTGTGCAAATCGCACTCCGGGCAATGACGGCGAGTAGAAGCCTTGGGGGTAAAGCTCAATGTTGCCGAGTCTAACTGCTTTGCCATTCAGCCCGACCAGTGTGCGATTACCGGTCGCCGAGAGCATATTTCTGTAGGCTCGAGTCGAACTGCCAAATGTCCGGACGGATTCTCCAAGACCCCAAGCTGAAAGTGCACCCGTTCCAACATGGAACAGGCCCCACCCGTATTCCTCCCGTGAAAATGCTTCGTACGCGCTGACACCGCTGCTGCCGAGCTGGTAACCTTCGTACGCCAGGCTGGTCGTTTGAAGTCCACGAGCGATTCTCATTGTTGTGAGAGACTGACCGGCAAAGCGGGCTCCGGCACGGGCCAGAGCG
Organism: Planctomycetaceae bacterium; assembly: GCA_024742875.1. GTDB lineage: Bacteria > Planctomycetota > Planctomycetia > Planctomycetales > Planctomycetaceae > Fuerstiella. The sequence goes on from JANSXP010000049.1 coordinate 44,808, forward strand.
TTGCTACACTGGTGCCACCCAATGTTAGCGGCGCATGGGGCACGCTGACGACAGTATGGCGGCAGTTTACCGACAGTCAGTTGAGCCGGAGCGGATCAAAGCTGTGTCCGACCACGTGTATGGCTGGCTCACCGAGGAAGGGAAACGCTCTCTGTGATCTGGATGCTGACTCGATTTGCTGCCCGCCTGGCACTGGTCACGGTCGTTACCCTGACAGCCTTGTGTCAGTTTCGGGGTGTCGTAGTAGGAGGTGGCAGCAGTTTTGCCATTCACTCAACCGCTGATGGCTGGCTGACTCGCCTGGAGGTTCCCCCGGCGAGCGCGGGGGTGTTTTGGCCTCCATCCTTTGAGATCACTGAGTACGACCGACACTATCTGCGTTGGGCGTACTACAGGGCTCAGTCCCTAAACATGCGGTGGTGGGGATTCGCCGAAGAACGCAGATCCGGAAGCTTTGCGGCCCTCGTTTTCCACTGGGTGCTTTGGGCACCATTGCTCGTTCTTAATTTGCTGCTCTGGTGGCAGCACCGCCGTCAGCGGCAGCACTCACAGCTGTTGAGCAACTCGCCGGTGTAGATCTCGCCCCCCTTGCGGCGCAAATGCTGCCCGCTGTGCCGTTGCCAGATGCGGCTGAACGCTGATGGCGTCTGATTACCACTCAATCTGCTCGAACAGTCGCCGCAGCTTTTTTCCGCGCACAGGATTGAGGTGTTCGAGCCAGCTGATGCGGCCACACAGGTGCGCGCGGAAGTCGGCGTGCTCTTCACGGTTTTGTGACGCGGGGCCATGCCGCACACAATTGGTCAGGATCGCTTTGAGCTGATCGAAATCTCGACGTGTGATGTTCAGACGCTGGTTCACGACCACGCCCCCGACTCGCTGTCGCACGCCTGACCGCATGATGCGTGATTTACGATGGTTGACGACAAAGCCCTCCAGCATGGCAATCGCAGCGGCGTGAATCAGAAACCGTTCGGCACCGCGCGCAAACTTCTCGTCGCCGGAGAAGGCCAGATCATCGGCGTAGCGGGTGTAGCGAGCGCCGCACGCACTGGCCAGTGCCGACAGGCGGACGTCCATCCGCCAGGACGCCAGATTGGCCAGCGCCGGTGATGTCGGCGCGCCCTGGGGCAGGTGCGGTTGAAAGTAAACGCGCGCCTGTCGCTGCCACCCCGCGTGGATCACAGGCAGATTGCTGCGCAATTGGTGTTGGGGCGCGGTGTTGGTGCAAAGTCCTGCCAGTATGTCGGCCACCACTTCCGGATAACCCAGGCTGCGAAAAATGGCCTGTACGCATGACAGCCGGATACTGGGGAAGAAATCCTGCAGGTCGAGTTTCACGACAGCCTTCTGATTCACATGAGCCGCGGCAAACGTCTTCACCGAGTGGGCCTGTCGAAAACCGTGGGCTGCCTCATGCGGTGGCACGGCTGACAGAATGTCGGCCAGGATTCGCCGCTGTATGGCCTTCAAACGCGGTTTGGGGGCCTCAATCAGGCGAAACTGATCGAAGCGTTTGGCCAGTATGCGATATCGATAGTGCTGCAGTTTGGGTGGTCGTGATCGTGCTTCCCAGTGACGGCGATCCGCAAACCAGTTCAGTTCCCCGAGGGCCACTCCCAGCCACGCGGCCACGTCCCCCGTTGAGTGCAGCGGCAAAATCTCCCAGTCGGCCGCAACCGGTGCCGGTTGCATTGACGGCGGATCTGCCCCGGTGAACAGGGCAGACAGTTCATACCGCAGGTGCGCGCGCTGCAGTCCTGTGTCGTGTCGCAGAAAACGAGCCACGATTCGACGCCGCGGTCGTTTGTCGATGGGGTGAGCCGTCTGAAGTCGATCCAGCAGGCGAGCCAGCCACGGGCCGCGGCGTTCCAGCAGGCGTTCGGCTCGCTGCAGCAGACTGTCCCGATCCGCGGGGCCGTGCAGCAGTGTGGCGGCCAGAGCATCGGCAATGAATCGGAGAGCGGGCATGCGGTCGCAACGTGGCCTGAAGATGAAACGACGGAATGCGCCAACGAGTCCGGTCGGGCGTGAGCCCAGGTGCGTGCAGCGCACGAACGCTCACGCGCCGTAAAGTCTGACCATTCAAGATCCCCTGGGGTATCCCCAGAGAGGTGTGCCAACACGCGGTCAGCAGCACCAGCTTGGCGCATTCCGCCTGACCGATCATACCGCCTGAATTTTCCATCGCGAGCGAGTGACACGACCGCCGCAGGATCGCTCGCAGCGCAGAAAAAAAGGCGAGCCACCCTGCACCGATGGCTCGCCCCTGACTGTCTAACAAAGCACGATCCTGAACGCCGAGCTATTTCTTCTTCTTTTCAAACGTACCGAAAATCAGCAGCGTGCTCGTGCGATACTCTTTGCCCGGTTCCAGAATGGTGGACGGGAAGTTGTCGTGGTTGACCGAGTCCGGAAAATGCTGCGTTTCCAGGCACAGAGCGCTGCGATGCGCATAGGTCTTGCCGTCTTTGCCCTGCTGCCCTTTGAGAAAGTTGCCCGAGTAGAACTGAATACCGGGCTCCTGCGTCATGATTCGCAGCGTGCGTCCTGATTCCGGATCTCGCAGCACAGCAGCCAGGTTGTGCGTTTTGTCCTTGTCCTGTTTGGGATTGAGCACAAAGTTGTGGTCATAGCCCAGCGCTGCGGTATCCGTCAGTTTTTCGATGCGGGCGCCAATCTTTTTCATCTTGCGAAAGTCCAGCGGCGTGCCGTCCACAGTTGCGATGTCTCCAGTGGGGATCAGCGTGTCATCACAGGGCGTGTAGTTATCGGCGTTCAGCTGCAGCTGATGATTCAGCACGGTGTCACTGCCCGCCCCTCCCAGATTGAAGTAGGCGTGATTGGTCAGGTTGACGGGCGTGGCTTTGTCTGTGGTGGCCACGTAGGTGATGCTCAGGCGGGGAGCATCCTTTGCCAGAAAGTAGGTCACTTTCACGGACAGCTTGCCGGGGTAGCCTTCTTCGCCATCAGGGCTGGTGTAAGAGAAGCGAACCCCATGACCACGATCGTTGCTGTAGCCTTTGGCTTTCCAGACCACCTTGTCCAGACTGCGTTCCACACCGCCGTGCAGATGATTGGGCTCATTGTTAATCGCCAGTGTGTAGTCTTTGCCGTCCAGGGAGAATTTTCCTTTGGCAATCCGATTGCACACCCGGCCGGTCGTGCAGCCGAAGTACTGGTTGTCTTCTGACTCGTATCCGGCGACCGAATCCCAGCCGAGGATCACATCGTCCGTCCCACCACTGCGATCGGGCGTGTGTAACTGCACGAGCGTGGCGCCACGTGTCATCACTTTGGCCGTGATGCCCTTGTCGTTTTTAAGCGTGTAGATCTGCACAGCCGTGCCATCGACCGTCTTGCCGAAGTCGGCGACTTCCGGCTCAGCAGCGAGGCAGGGGGCGAGCAAAACGGAAAGAACAACAGCGCGCATGCGTGATTCCTTGATAGGGACGATGGTGGTGGCTGGATCGGTCGGGCCACGGAGTCTGCAATATTTTGCCAGCGATTATGCGCTCACTGTCGTGCCACCACAAGCATGTGCCAGATTGCCTGTTGTGTTTTGTCACGGCACTGGCGGCGGTGGTCCATGGCTGCGATCAACGGCTGTGTCGTTTCCCGGCCGCAGGGCGAATCCGATGGTGCGGGCAGCGGGCCGCTAGTACGGCCGTTCGTCGCCAAAGCCGTCCAGGTCTTCGTCGAGATCGTCGTCCTCCTCATCATCGGACATATCCGGATGCAGCGGATCGTCGGGCGAAAAGAAAAAGTCGCCCAGGCCCATGGGCACGATGTTGCCGCCCAGCGACTGGCTCCGGCTCTCTGCCAGCGACTGCAGATCAGTCGCCTCTTCGCCCAGGCAGCGGTGGAGGGCTTCTCGCCATGCGTCGTCGCGTGCGATGGGGTGATCGGGATCCTGTGCCATGCGTTTCAGGGCGAATCGCAGCAGGTTGATGCCGTCGCGGGTGGAGAAGTCCAGATTCAGCGAGTGGCTTTCCTGCAGGAAGTCGACCGTCAGATTCAGCATTTCGGCATCGGCAAACGGCAGGTGGTATTTGAGGATCGCCATTTCGTCGTCGCGCGTGGGATGCCCCAGGCTGAGCGTAGGCTGCAGACGACTGAGAATGTAGTCCGGAATCTCGAATGTGGATTCGTCCTCGTTCATCGTGACCGCACAGCGGAAGTCCGGATGAGCGTGGATCGTCACGCCAGCGACGATGGACTCGGCATAGCGGCGATGGTCGAGCAGCGGCGCGAGGCTGGCCCACGACTTTTCGTTCATGCGGTTGCCTTCGTCCAGCACGCAGATGCCGCCGGTGATCATTGCGGTCACCAGAGGCGAGGCGTGGTAGGCGATCTTGCCGCTTTCAGCGAGGACGGGCGTGACCAGCAGGTCTTCCGGGCGAGTGTCCGCCGTGCACTGGTAGATATACAGTGGCTGTTCCCGCATGCGGGCGCCGGCAATGGCCAGCGTCGTTTTTCCGATGCCCGGTGTGCCTACCAGGCGGGGCGTCAGTGGCAGGTCTTTTTCGTCCACGACCAGCCAGCAGGCCAGCAATTGCTTGAGCACTTCTGTCTGCCCAATCCACTGTCCTTCGCTTTCGTCCGGGGTGGACAGATGCAGGTTTACGTTGTCAATTTTGTGGGTCTGCGACATTTTTTTGCTATCGATATGAACGTGCCGTCGTTTGCCGCATCAGCGCGGAATGACTGGGAATTGTCAACCAACGGGTCGTCATGTTTCTGCCAGAATGTCGCTTCCCGGCGGTGCTGTCAGGTTCAGGTGGCCCCCGGTTCCGTTTGCGCAGGCTGGCGGCCGCGGGAACGCCGCGTCCTCATGATATGGCACAAAAAAAGACGTCCACCGCTGGGTGGACGTCAGGGATGGGCGGCCCTCTGCGACGATCAGTCCGCATGGGACGCAGGTGTCAGGCGACGGCTTTCAACGCCGACTCATAGGCTTCGCGAGGCTGCACGCCAACGAGCGTGTCAACAACTTCGCCGCCCTTGAAAACGAGTACGGCGGGAATGGACGTGATGCCCATGGAGGCCGCCGATGCGGGGTTTTCATCGACGTTTAGTTTGCCCACAGCCACGTTGTCACCGGCGTCGGCCGCCAGTTCCTCAATGGTGGGGGTCAGGGCGCGACAGGGTCCGCACCACGGAGCCCAGAAGTCGACCAGGACGGTCTGGTCGCTGTTCAAAACGTCCGTCTGAAATGTGGCATCGGTGAAGTTTTTGACAGAGCTCATGATCGTGCCTTTCTTGAACACGGGGTGGGACCGTCCGGGGGGACGGCGTTAATCAGAGAGAATTTCTGTGCCGTGGGTCACGGCGGCTCCAGCTCGCAGGGCGGCGGCCACCATGACGGTTTCCGCGATCTCTTCCTGCGTGGCGCCTTTGGCTTCCGCTTCTTTGCGATGGATTTCCAGGCAGTACGAACACTGCGTGGTGAGAGCGACGGCCAGAGCGATCAGCTCTTTGTATTTGCCGGGGATCGCCCCCTCTTCCATGGCGGCCGAATTGAACTGCTGGAAACGTTTCCACGCGTCGTTGCCGGCCTGATCGAGTTTTCCAAGTCGTTTGAGGTTGTCCATGGTTTGCATCTGTCTGCTCCTGAGTGGGGTTGCTGAATATGTGGAGATTCCGAAGCACCGGCGGGGGCCACAAAGCAAGAGTGTGGCTGCCCCGCCAACGCGAGTGGTGACTATCCGCGGCTGGCTCGTCCTTTCGTGGCTACCGACTAGAAGGTAGGCGGTGCGGGCCACGAAAAACCGAGATCAGCAACTGCGTGTCTCGTCTGCCTGATTGGACGCTGGGCCTGGCGGATTCCTTACGCCCGGCGGGAATATTTTTTAGCGGGGAGTCCGGTATCGTGCATGGGCACATCGTACCGGCGGCGAAAAGCGATGCCGGAGGCCAGCGGTGAGCCGGGGGTGTCTTGCCTGGGCAGGTCGTTAGCTGCCCGTCTGGTCTGTCTCGCGGACGCTGTTGCCCGTTCCCGCTTCCTGATCAAAGTCCAGCTTCATCTGGTTGTCGTCGCGAATTCCCAGTTCGGTAAACAGCAGGCTGGGCTGGATGTCTTTATTGTGCTGATACTTGCTGCTTTTGTATTCCGTCACGTCGCCGTGCAGCGTGTGGTAAAAGATCTGGCACACCTGCACACCGGGGTAAATGCGGACCGGCTGAACGGCAAACATTTCGAGTGTCCAGTAGCCGCAAAAGCCGACGTCGCCAAATCCGGCTGTGACATGGACAAACAGTCCCAAACGGCCGATGCTGGAGCGGCCTTCCAGCATGGGAACGTAATCGTGGGTTTCCGTGTGCTCAATGGTGCGGCCCAGATACAACTGGTTGGGCTGCAGAATCAGGCCGTCCTCCGGAATGGTGATGCGGCGAAATCGGCTGGGCCGCTTCATATCCAGCACAATTTCTTCGTAAACCAGCAGTTCGTCGTGCAGCGTCAGGTTGTAGCTGTTGGGGTTCAACTGATCTTCGTTGAACGGCGAGATGTTAATGCTTTTGCCGAGCTGTGATTTGATTTCGCTGCCGCTGAGAATCATCGAAATTTTCGCAAACTGGCGTAGGGGTGGTGCAGAAACCGTGCACGATTTTGACGTCGCAGCGGAAGACTAAGTTGTGTGCATCAGAACTTCAAGCGGGCTTAACAGAACGGCCGGACGGGGGACACCAAGTGCGGAATCCGCCGACAGAGGGAGGGTGGGACAAGCGATTTTTTGTCAGTTTGCGATGGCTGCCAGGATTGCCGGCTTCGACCTTGCCGCACCCGGAATCCAGGGGTATCCTTGAACCGTCAGACGACCTTGGTCATCTGATGTGCCTCTGCACAACGCTCGTTCGTTGCATACAAAGTTGACCCTACAGATTTTACCCATAAGGGAACCTAAACGTATCGGCCGACTGTCACGCCGACCATGTTCGGATCACATGACCCGATCGTAAGGTGCCCACCTATCTGACTAAGGGGACGTCAACGATGTTTTGCACGTTCGAGTCGCAGGGGTTTTTTCATGCGCCGCGCCAGGTGCCGACGCCGCTCCGTCATGGGAAATTCTGATGCGCTACAGGCCGTCAGGTCGGGCTGACAGCCAATCCCGGAATCGGGCCCTGAGCTGATCTCGCTGCGTGGTCGTCTGCAGAATCAGGTCCGCTCCGCCATCGTACGGATGGTAAATCCAGTGGCCCGTTTCGCTCACGATCAGGACGTTGCGGACGATGTCTTCGGCCACCAGACGCAGCACCGCATCAAACACGTGCGGCCGCCACTCGTATTCGGCAGCAAACACGTGCCAGAAGTTGGGCGGCTGGGTGTGGCCGCTTTCGTCCACGGGGGACTCGCCGTCCACTGTGTCGCTGTCCTCTATGATGAACGACTGCCAGTGCTCGGCGGTTGGATCGGATTCGCTCCAAAGCGGGTCACGGACCGGGACTTGAGTTTCTGAGTAGCCTGTGGAAAGCAGACAGAGAGTCTCGTGCGGTGTGGCCAGTTCACTGAGCGCCTGATTGTGGCGATCGAGGATGGTCTGACGTTCCTCGTCTGTGTCGGCATATCGCTTGGAAGCCGGCAGCGAATGAAACCGCACCCACCGAGTCGGGTACGCATCACGCAGCAGATGAGCGACCGGAGGGCAGTCCGGAAAATGAAGATGCCAGTATTCGCCAATGGTGCGGGACATGTCGGGTGTTGTGGGTCAGCCGAAAATCGGCGGTGGGTCAGTTGAAGGATCGGTATTGTCAGCTGAGCGTCGTCTGACGAACCATGACCGGACAGCATCCACGGCCGTTTAATCCGTGGGAATGTTCGCCTGCGAATGTGGGGCAGGACGATCGTGTCGTTGTCGGAATCGATGTCGCTGCCCGCGCCCCGGTCGCGTGTGCGGCAGGCGTTTTTCTTCGTGTGGTGTGAAGGGAAAACACAGACTCAAAAACGTCGCCACAAAGACACAGGCGGGAACGACGAAGCGGAACGGTTGGGTATCAGGATGTCCCTGAACCGACGGGGAGGCCAGCAGGGCCACAAGAAACGTCGGGAAGCTGAACAGGAACAGGCTGGAGACGGAATGATCGTTTCGCCAGCAATACCAGGCAGCGCCGACAGCCGGGCCAGCCAGTGCAAAGGGCAGCAGCACATCACCCATAGAGGCAATCAGGCGCATGGTTTGGCTGTACGCCATCCCGGGGGGATAGAACACGGCGACATGCCGCTGGAACTGATGGGACGACAGCTCAGTCACCAGGCAGCCAATAACCGTGCCGATCACCATCCACAGCAGATAGCCGGTTGTGTGGTTGAGTTTGACAGAGAACATAGGCAGGATCTTAGTCACCGCTGCGCGCTCAGAACAGGTGCATCGCTCGTCATCCTGGCCTCGGAATGACAGTACCGCACCGGTGACTTCGTCGGCGAAATCAATATTCCGGAGGAGCAAAGGGTTCTCCTGCTTTCACCGGAAGCGGATCGGTGAACAGCACGTCGCGGTTCATGTTGATCCGCAGTGTCGTGCCGGGCGGATAGCTGGTTCTGATGCCAGTCCGTAGGTGGACGCTTAGGAATGCCACTAGCGGACCACTCGCCTGCCGGAATCGTAGGCGATCGCTTTTTCGCGACGGGTCACCATTGCCCATTCCATGCGGTGCGGAGGCCTGAGGTAATGGTCGTAGGCGGCCGCCATTTGTCGCGCGACCTCTGAGTACGGCACCGCTCCAAATCCGGCCCCCATGGCGGGAACGACAATCTGCCGAATTTTTTGATCGGCGTCCGCTGCTGTGTTGTGGCGATAGACGGCCAGAAATGCGGCCCAGGTGGCGTTATAGACTTTGTCTGTGCCGTAGATGGACCCGGGGAGCCGCATGGTGGGCGTGTGAGCGATGAAGGGAAATTCACTGTCGTCGGTGGGCTGCACAAAGGACGTCCCAATTGGCTGTTCCCCCAGATACTCATCGAGAATGCGATATTGCACTGCTTTCATCAACTGGTCGCCGTGTCGGCGGATAACGGCGGCATCAATGCCGGCGTTCATAATGCCAAACGAATTGGCCGCGGTGACAAAACAGTCGTGCGGCGGCAGGTCTTCATACCGCGAGGGCATGACGGTGACGTTGGGCAGGTCGGCAAAACGCCGTCGAAACGCTTCGCACATTTCAAATTTCGGGTGAATCAGCCAGACATCAATGGGCAGGGGCATACGGTCCTTTGTGGTGGGGGAAGGATCTGTTTTGCAGGGCGGCAGTGTCGTTGTCCTCGACGGATTGTGTCTGCACCAAATGCCACCGGCCACCAGTTTGCCGCAGATTTGATGGACACATGAAGGCCGATCGCTGCCAAAGCCGGCTGGCTGTTAACAGGCGGAACGACCTGCTGCGTTTGCCGCGGCAATCGAGGTTTCGCTGTGTGAAGAAACTCTCACGTTTGGGCGAACCCCGGCGATGCCCTTATTTGATCGGGAAGGCCTTTGGATGACGGGCGACGTGTCTCGGCGATGACGCAGTTAGGGGACCCACAGCCTGTGGACATGCGGCTTGGAGACCGGCAGCTTTGGAATTGGTTCTGCGAGTTGCCGACACGGCATGACGGCGGCTGGTCAGTCTGCCAGGACACGCGTTTCGCTGTGCCAGATGTCCCCATCGGGGTTCAACAACTGCTTTTTATGCGAAGGGATCGCACGATGTTCCATTTCAAAACCGCTCTGGCTGCTGTCACTTTGGCTCTGTTTGTTCCTGCAGACTCTGCACACGCCCAGGAGTCCCTGGAGCCGGATGGCTACGATGTGCAGATCTGGGTTGTCACTCCGGAAGGCAAAGGCTTCTGGTGGACGATCGACCGCTTCGACAAAGAAGACGACGCCCAGGACTACCGCGCGTTTCTCAACTTCCTGCTTGATATCGCCCTGACGGTGAACCACCGCGGTGAGACAGACCCTGTGACCTGGCAGAAATTCATCGACGAAATCGGCGTCCCTCGAGGGTGGTGGTTTGATTTGTTTATCCGCATCAAACCGCACTATGACTATTCCCGGTATCTGGGTTTGCCCATGACGTACTCGTTCCGATTCTGAACGACCGACCGATCTGAAAACGCCAACAGCCCGCTGTGTGTCAGCGGGCTGTTGGTATTGGCGTTTGACCATGAGGCTGAAACTGCCTTGGCCTATCCCGGCACCGACTGGAGCAACGCGAGTATCAGGGAAATGGAGATGCCGGTGCAGAAAAGCACAAGCATGAACCTCGCGTTGTCTTCTCGTATTCGATTTGCCAAGGCCTCCTTCGCAGCCACAGGCGAAGTGTTTTCCGTAGGGGCGTTTTGCTGACACTGAGAAGATCCAGTTGCCCTGGACTGCCCCGTTTCTGGAGGATCGTGACTCTGTGCCCGTGATCGACGGGCATGAATACGTTGCGTGTCATACCGCCTCCTCGCGCCAATATCGCCGAGTACCTCATACGCCTTCTGCACTGCTGCGAAGCGGGATTGGGCGGCGTCGGAAGAGTCTGTATCTGGGTGATACTTCCGCGTCAGAGCACGGTAGGCTGCGCGGATGGTCTCCTGTGAGGCGTACTCGGATACCTCAAGAACATCGTACAGTGTCATTAGTCGGCAAGTCGGTGTGGTTCGTTGAGTTGGCCCGAGCGGGAGTTGTGACCTGGGATGTTGCTCGATCCAATCATGGGGAGATCCGTTTTTCGAGACTTTCTGCGAACCCCCATTTGCCAGGAACACGTGGACCTGTTGCCGGGGAGCAGCCTTCGCAAGCGACATTCCGTGCCACGGGCATTTGACTATGCTTCGCGTTTCGCAACGGCAATCAGAAAGCCGCCGAAGGCGATCGCCAGGGCGGCTGCGTGGGATGCCAGCCAACCTGCCCCCGAGAATCAGTGCGAAACCTGCGACTGTGCTGATACCGCCCAACAGGTATGGCAGTCAGCGGGCCAACTGCAGAGACGTTCTGCGCGGCAGCAATCTTGCCTCGAGTGTCTTGCGTTTAAAACGCGCGGGCAGCTGACGGGGGACGAATTACTGCCCAACTCTGCGGCAAGGCTGGCAAACGAGGATGTCGGCTCTTCTTCAGGTTCAGGAAACTCCGCCGCACCGGGAAGCTGGAAAGCTATCGCCGACTCTGAGCTTGGTGGCCGTATTTCGGCCTCTGCTTTCTGGGTCACCATGTCGACTGGTTCGGGACGTTCGGCCGTGTCCGGGCACACGACTGCCTGGCAACTCGGACATGTTCCGTCCGGCCTGGGAATTATCCGCATTTGGCATTCAGGACATGTAATAAGGTCCGCGGCCCTTCCCCCGTTGGTTGTTCGGCTCACGCCGGCAGGCTGACGGTCCGCAACTGTGATGTGAGTTCTGATGCGAGTTCCAGCAATCGCAGGGCCAGGTTGCCGCGCGCGATGCCGAAGTCCACCTTGCTGCTGGTGATCAGGAAATTCTGACCCGCCAGGCTGACGGTGATGGACTTGTCCAGCGACAACAGCAGCTCAATGATGCGCGGAGAGTCAAACAGCGTGAGCGTGGCGTCTGCGTAATTCCCGGTGAGTTGAAAACGGTTGTTCATTTTCCAGTCGGCCGGCTTCAGGGCGTCTTTGGCCGGAGAAAACGCTGGTCGTTCTTTGAGCAGGCACTTCAGTCGAGTCCGGCCACCGAAGGAGGCAGACACTTTGATGGCGCTATAGTCTTGGTTGTCGAAGGTTTCATCCACGACGCTCCAATCGGACATTCCAACGCTGTTGTCGTGCTGGTTCGGGGCCTCTTCAAACCAAAGCAGAAATGAATCGTGCTGACGATTGATCAGGTACTTTCCGTCAGTTCGATCCGTCTGCAGGGCTTCTTCCAACTGCTGATTGATGTTCTTCGTTTGGGAACCTGACTGCAGACGGCCGCGTGAGCCTGAACTGGTCTCTGGTTTCAGCTCCAAACCCACAAACGGGTTACCGTTTTCCAAATTCATCGTCCATCGTCCTCGTGTGTGACGGGAGTCAGACCTCGCTTCCAGCACGAGATACCAGAGCGCCTGTCTATTGTGACGAAGCAAAAAATGCAGTCGGGTTATCGCTTTTCCACCACGGGCCGCTTCACCAGCACGGTCACCGCCACGCCCGTGGCGATCATGACTGTGGAAATGATCAGGCGGGAACTGAGGGCTTCGCCCAGGAATGCGATGCCGGCAGCGGCGGCAATCACGGGCACCAGCAACTGCAAAATCGCGGCCTGAGTCCGCGACAGCGAGGGCAGCACCGTGTACCACAGCACGTAGCCGCCGCCGGATGTCAGTGCACCCGAGATCGCCGCATACAGCGCGCCCCGGCCCTGCAGTTGAAAAGAAGAATACGCGATGCCACTGGCGATGACCGCGGGGACCACGGCGATGCGAAAATTGACGGCCGTGCGGAGGATGGGATCCCCGGACGCTTTGCCGGCAATCGAATACAGGCCCCACGAGACGCCCGATCCAATCATCAGAGCCGCGCCCAGCAGCGGGGGCGCGGCGGCACCCGGTCTGAGCAGATACACCACACCAAAGATCGCCAGAGCAAAGCCGATCCATGACGCGACCGTCAGCCGTTCGCCCGTGCGGAGGGCGGCCGTCATCATGGTGACCTGCACGGCTCCAAACAGCAGCAGCGCGCCCAGGCCCGTGTTCAGGGACACATACGCTAAAGAAAAGCAGATGGCGTAACCAAACAGCAGGCCGCCTGTCAGCCAGGGGGAGACCGTGTTTGTCGGGCTGCCTGCCGAATTGGTCGTGGCGTCTGCGTGTCCCTCCTCCGCACTTGTTTTGCCAGGACGTGCCAGGCAAATCAGCAGCAGGGCAACGGCTCCACTGACAATACGCACGGTGGTGAACGACGTGGCGTCAATCAGCTCATCTCCCAGCGCCCAGCGACACAAAAACGAATTGGCGGCAAAGGCGATCAGGGCCAGTGCGGTGAGAGCGAATAGTTTCATGAGCCGCCTGATCGTTGTGGATTCGTCGTTGCTGGTTGCCGCCAGTCACGCCACAGGGTTCTCCAGATGACAAACGCTCCCAGGCCAAACTCCAGCGGGAATACGGTCGCCATCGCCCAGTGAAAGTAGCTCACATCTGTGGTAAACGCATGCACGTTCGGGTCGGCGGCCGAGATGTGCAGCACAACGGAAGACTGGTTTTTGAATGCCGTTTCGAACGCCGAGAAGTATTCTTTGTCCACGGCCAAAGGGGCGATGTTGTCCGTCTGATGCTGTTCCCGCTGCCCGTTGCGTTCAAACGAATAGTCAACCACCATCACCGTGCTGCGTGTGTCTCCGGAACCGCGCTCCTGGTACTCGTAGCCGTCGATCGTCGCTTCGACGGTCACTGTCTCCTGCAGCAGCTGCCAGGTCCGAATGCCGGCCACAAAATGCCCCACCAGCCACACGGTCATGCCCGTCCAGACCACAGCAAACAGCCACAGCAGCGCTCGAAATTTCCGGCTGACCATAGAGCGGATCCTGAAGCACAGCGGCGAGGCGGGCGTCCGTTAATTCATCTGCCCTTTGATGGTCCGCTGGGTGTCGTCCCAGCCGTCTTCCAGCA
>JANSXP010000142.1 GCA_024742875.1 Planctomycetaceae bacterium
GATGATTCATCCAGGTCAGAGTCCAGGCTGTCGTCGCCCGCATCAGTTCGTGTGGCCATGAATCCTTCCGGAATCGTGGCTTCGTTGATGTCGACCGTGTACTTGCCCGGCGGCAGATCGCCAAAGCGGTAGCGACCATCGGCATCTGTCACCGTACGCGCCACAACTTCTCGCTCGCCGTTGAGCAGAATCACTTCAATGCCCGGGGCTCCCAGTTCACCGTCCGACTGCAGCCCGTCTCGGTTGGTATCGAACCAGATGCGGTCTCCCAGTTCGGCCGTCTGAACGGGTGGGTCAACGGGTGGGTCAACGGGTGGGTCAACGGGTGGGTCAACGGGTGGGCCAACGGGTGGGCCAACGGGTGGGCCAACGGGCGGGTCAACGGGTGGGTCAACGGGCGGGTCAACGGGCTGACTTTCCGCCGGCTTGCCTTTCACGATGAACGTCACGCTCGCTTCACACTCCTGGCCGAACTGATCGACAGCCACATATGTCAGCGGAATCTGAACAGTTTCCCCCTCGGCCAGATGATCGAAGTCGCCGTTGGGGTCGAACCGAAACTCGCCGTCGTCGCTGACGAACAACAACCCACCGCCTTCCAGAGCAATCGGCGAGTAGCCGTCAGCCGGATGTCCATTCACGCTCAAAACACGGCCTGCGTCCAGTTGATCATTGGCCAGCAGATTGCCACTGAACAGCGTGCCCGCCGTTCCGTAGACTTCAAACTGATCATCGCTCACCGACTTTGCGGGCAGGTCGGGCGTGAAGGGACCACTGACAACAATGGTGGACGTCACTTCGCACGCCTGGCCCGACTCATCGACGACCGTATAGGTAAAGGTGACGGTCCGAATGGCGCCCGAAGCCAGGTCGTCAAAATCGCCGTCCGGATCGAAGTCAAAGTCCCCGTTTTCAGATACCAGCAGGCGGCCGCCGTCCGGCAGATCCACATAATCGCCGGTTAACGGACAGCCATCGATGGCCGTCACGCGGCCGTTGACGAGACTGTCATTCTCCAGCAGATTTCCATCCAGTGACGACGCGTTGTCCGCATCCAGATGCACCTCATCCCCTGTCACGACTTTTGCCGGACTTTCCCCGCTGTCGCCGGAATCCCCCGGAACATCAGTGCCGCAAACCACAATGACAGAAGTCACCTCGCAGGCCGCTCCGGATTCGTCGACCGCCGTATAGGTGAAAGTGATCGTCCGCGTGGCGCCGGAGGCAAGATCATCAAAGTCACCGTCCGGGTCGAAATCAAAGTTGCCGTCTTCAGCAACCAGAATGCGGCCGCCGTCCGGAAGATCAATGTAGTCTCCTGTGAGCGGACTTCCGTTCACCGCCGCAACCCGTCCTTTGACAACCACATCACTGTTCAGCAGATTCCCGTTCAATGCGGACGCATCATCAGCATCCACACTGATCACTTCGGGATTCACAACCTTCTCAGGCAGCGTCTCAGTGGCATCACGTCCGATCACAACAATTGTGGACGTGACTTCGCATGGCACACCAGATTCATCAACGGTCGTGTAAGTGAAGCTGACGGCGCGTGCTTCACCGGGTGCCAGATCGTCAAAATCTCCGTCCGGATCAAAATCGAAATCGCCGCTGTCGCTCACCAGAATGCGGCCACCACCGGCCAGATCCACATAGTCGTCGGTCAGCGCACAGCCTTCAACCGCAGAAACATGTCCCTTAATCACGACGTCACTGCTCAGCAGGTTGCCATCGTGGTTGGAGGAGTTCTCTGCATTCACCACGATCACATCCGGATTCACGAGTTTGGCAGGCAGATCGCTCCGGAATGGTGCGACGCTGTCGCTGTCGGCGCCAACGACGACAATCGTCGAAGTCACGTCATAGGCCGTTCCGGAACTGTCCACAGCCGTGTATTGAAAACGAACCGTCCGTGACTCATCAGCGGCCAGGTCATCAAAGTCTCCATCCGGCACGAAGTCAAACTCACCGTTGTCAGAGACCAGCAGGCGACCACCTTCAGGCAGATCGACGAACTCGCCCGTCAGCGGACGGCCGTTGAGGGCAACCACGACAGCACCGGAAAGACGGGCGTTATCAACAAGGTTTCCATCCTGTTTCGCGGTATCTGAGGAAGCAATCCGCAGATCGGTCCCGTCTACCACACTGATCGGAGGCGGGGGCGGAAGAGGTACAGAGGAAGAGACTGTATCCCCGGAGCGCTCCGCCGCCGCACTGTCGGCACCGGTTGTGTCAGCGGAATCGGAGATGGACGTCGGTTCAGATGCCGTCGGTTCGAGTGCAGACGGCTCGTCATTCGCGGCGCCATCAGTGCTGCCCACCGACAGTGATCCCAGCACCGTCTGTGGACTGTTGACGATCAGGCTGGCCGTGGCCTGGACGCTCTGACCACCGGGCATGAGATAAGTATACTCAAACGAAATTTCGCGAAACTCGCCGGCCGGCACGTTGCCGAAGGAATCACCGGCATGAAATTCGAAGTCCCCATTGCCCACCATATAAATGATGCCGCCCTCCGGCAGCGACACGCCGTTCCAGCCCAGCACCTGCTCGCCGTTGACGCTCGTCACCTGAGCCCCTTGCGGCAGCCCATGCCCCTGCAGTGTACAAGCCGCCTCTCCACCCGATTCGCACGTCAGTTCGATCCAGTCCGAGGCCCGTGTCACCTGCCGTGTATCGTCCGACAGCAACTGCGTATCCGATTCCAGCCAGCTGTCGGCGTCTGCGGCTGACTCCCCGTCGCGATCGTCGACGGACGATTCCCTGTTCACAGTGGCGACGTCAATCGTCACAGAGTTTTCGCCTGCAGCGTTCGATGGCTGCTCGGCCGACGGGTCCGACGATGCACTCAACTGCGCATCAACGGCCGAATCGGCAGCCGATGCGGGCACAAAGCCGGGGCCGTGCACCACTATGGTTGCCGTGGCGGTCAGTGTCTGGCCGGCGCTGTCCCGCGCCGCATAAGTGAACGTCACTTCCTCTGTGCTGCCAGCATTCAGATGGTCGAAGTCACCATTGGGGTGGAACTCAAAGTCACCGTTTTCACTCACATAGACCTGACCGCCACCACGGACCTGGACGGGCTCCCACGACTCCACGGTCTGCCCGTTGACAGCAACAATCGCAAGTCGCTCACCGCTGTCGTTGGCCAGCAGATTGCCGTCGAGGCGAACGACGTCCGCCTGACTGACCTCAATGCGATCGTCCTGCACGGCCGCCTGCCGTGCGTCGCTCTCGACAGACGCGGCCGCCTGAGAACCGCCAGCCGCCGGAATTCCGATCGCTTCGAGTACCTGAGGATCAGTCAGCTCACCAGCAGAGACGCCGATGAGTGTCAGCGATTCGCCGTCCGGAAACGTGAGCACCGCGTCGCCCGACACGCTGGACGAAATCAGCACGCTGGCCGTGTTGACGGGCCCGACGGGTGATGTCAGCATCGAAACATCAAGGACATCGTGTGGAAACACACGGCCGGCCTGGAATTCCGGCAACTGGAAGCCCGTCACGCTGCGGATCTGAAACCCGGATGTCAACAACAGGGTGTCGCGATGCTCGCTGAGCACAATGTGCTCGATGTCGGCAAATTGAGTACTGAACGTGCCGTTTGTCACCATCCCGCCCTCAGCCGACAGCGTGATCACCTGCCGGCCGGCCGCCTGAGTCAGGTACAGCGTATCGGCCGCCACTTCGCCGTTTTCCACCGCGGGAGTCTGATCATCATCGGCATCAGTGGCCACCTCACTGACGCTCGGGTTTTCGGTCTGCGTACCAGCACCCGACGCTGTGCCGGATGGCGAACCCTGGTCTGAAGAAGCGGTGCTGGTCACTGCCGTGTCCACAGCCGTCGTGTCCACAGCCGTCGTGTCCACAGCTGTCGTGTCCACAGCTGTCGTGTCCACAGCTGTCCTGTCCACAGCTGTCCTGTCCACAGCTGTCGTGTCCACAGCCGTCGTGTCCGCCGCGGCATCTGCGGTGCCGCTCTCCTGCGCTGAGATGTCCGTCACTGCAGTATCGGCGGCAGGCAGTGTCTGCTGTTCAGCGGTGATGCAATTCAGCTGGACGGTACGAATTTCTGAATCGCCGTTGATGTCAAACACCTGATACTGAAACGACTGCACGGACTCACAGCCATCGGCGGACAGAAACTCGAAGCTGCCGTCCTCCCGAAATTCCAGAACGCCTTCGTCAGGACCGGTCAGCAATTCAAATTCCAGCTGCAGTCGATTGCTGCCGGTTTCCAGCTGTCCACCACTGACGATGCTCGACAGAACGGCTCCGTCTTCCACGCGGAACTCATCCTGCCCCAATACTGTGCGGATCGCCTCGCAGTCATCGCTGAGGGACGCCTCCTGGAAACCAATGGCCTCCAGGGAACTGGCAGAACTCGGAGCGTCACCGGATTCAGCAAACCCACACACGACCACTGACGCCGCTGTGTCAGACGCGGATTCCTCCAGACAGCGACTTTCAAATCTCTGCAACAGACTGTCGATGCACGAAAAGCCATCGTCGGCTGCACCGGTCAGTGTGTTCTGTTCCGCATCACAGTTCAGCGTTTGCTCAATCAGACTGCGGAACCCGTCAAGATACTGCAGGAACACGGTTTTCGCAGTGCAGGCGTCTTCTGCACAGTTAACTTCAATGTCCGCCGCCGAGGCCGACATCAGGACCAGTGGTTCGAACGATTCAATTTGATTACTGAAAGATCTTGCTTCCCTGGACATTCGGGACTTTCTCCACACGAAAAGTTTTGGTGATGAGGCGGCCCACGACACATCCGATCCCGGATCCTGCCGTGCCGTCACAACCAGGAACTCACGAAGCTGCCAGGACAGCGCGTGAAGAAAAAAAGGATGCAGCGAACACCAGCGAAGCGGCTGCAGCTTTGATGACGATCGGAGCGACACGTTGCGTTGTGGCAACGTTCCATGCGCACAAAGAAAGCCTGACCAAACGGCCAGGCTTTCCGCAAAAGGCACCATCATGGTGTGAAGATCAAAGGTGCACTGTGCCTCCTGCACATTCACCAGGGCACACAGACCACCTGCCGTTTCTGTGGCTGCTGCTCAGCTGCACACGCACACAACAGTGCACGCACAGGTGCGAGCACAGCGATGGGTGACACAGCAAAGAGCAACACACAAATCCGGCTGATGATCCATGTGTTCGGTGGGGCTCCGCCCAGAACAGCAACTGCCAACCCGCTACCTGTTGGGACGCACCTTTTCCGATTTTTCCGCCGGTGGCAAAGAACACAGTCGAATCGGTCCTGCCAGTGTGTACGGCTGTTCTGGGAGGGCGGGAATCTCCACCCACACAATCACCAACCGCACACTGCCGTAGATTCCGTGGACATCCACGACAACCGTCAAACTTTGCCGCGCCGTTTTAGCAACCAACCCTCCAATTCCGAACATTCGCAGCCCGGTGGTCGGCAGGGTGTACCCTGCTGATAAGGCAACCTGCGCCTGTCCTGCTCACAGGGAAAGGATTTGGGATCCGCCAGGCTTTGCCAGACGAACGGGCCACATCGATCAGGGGACGTAATGTCCATTCGGAAATTCATTAAACGCACGCAGCTGCTGCTGGATCAGGCCCTGTATGAGTCTCGACGTGCGCTGCGCACCGAAGACGCGGGCCAGGCGGTAAACGTGGCCGCACTGGAGGAGCGCCTGCTGATGAGCGCATCGCCAGTGGCGGCCGTGGCTGAAGCCGCCCAGCCGGAAACGCCTGCGTCCGAAACACCCGAGCCACCGGCCCCCACAGCTCCTGACCAGGCCACGCAGCAGCAGACGCTCGATCTGCTGGCGGACGAAACCCTGCCGGCCGCCGTTTCCGTCACCGAACGGCCCGGGTCACCAGCCACAGAATCAGATCTGGAAATCGCCCAGACGCTTGAGCTGGTATTCATTGACGGAAGCATCAGCAATCTGGATCAGATGGTGTCCGATCTGGAGAATGAAGACGCGCTGGACGAAAACCGATCTTTAGAAATTGTCGTCCTGGACACGCAGCGGGACGGCGTCGCACAGATCACGGCCGCGCTGCTGCAATACGATGGCATCGATGGTGTTCACATCGTTTCCCACGGCTCCGGGGGCGAGGTCCGTCTTGGGTCCACGGTTCTGTCGCTGGACACCATTGACACCTACCGCTCCGCGATCAATGCCTGGCAGCATTCGTTCACCGAAGAAGCCGACCTGCTGTTCTATGGATGTCATCTGGCTGCAACCGAAGACGGCCGCGAGCTGATGGCCCAAATCAGCGGCGAATGTGATTGTGACGTTTCCGCCAGTGAAGACCTGACCGGCCATGCGGATCTCGGCGGCGACTGGGAGCTGGAATATCAGGTCGGCACCGTCAGTACCGATGTGGTGTTTTCGTCGCAGCTGCAGGGTTCGTGGCAGGGTGTGCTGGGAGCCATCAGCGTCACCACAACAGATGACGTACTGGACGGCGACGCCGACCTGACCTCCCTGGCCGCGCTGCTGGTCACTCCCGGAAGTGACGGCGAGATCTCGCTGCGGGAAGCCATTCTGGCGGCCAACAACGACGCCGGCACGGACACCATTTCGTTTGCCATCAGCGCCCCTCTGGTCAACGGCGCCCACACCATCTCGCTGGCTTCCGCTCTGCCGGACATCACTGACACACTGATCATCAACGGAGCGTCGGAACCGGATTACGCGGCGAACGGCAACGCACCGGTGGTGGTGCTCGATGGCGGCGGCAGCGTGCCCACTGGTCTGGTAGTGACGGCCACAGCAGACAACAGTGAAATCCGCGGCCTGTCGTTTCGCGACCTGACCTCCAGTGCCATTGTGATCAACGGCGGAGCGGACGGAGTGACGGTTGTCGGCAACTACATCGGTCGCCTCGCCACAGACGGCACAGACAGCGGCAGCGGAGATATCAACGGAGCGGGAGTCTTCGTCAATGGCGCGAATGCTGTCATCGGGGGCACCACGGCCGCCGATCGCAATGTCATCGCCGGCGTTACCTCGGCCATTTTCCTCGATGGCAGTTCGGCCACCGGAGCCGTCATTTCCGGCAACTACATCGGCCTGTCGGCTGACGGACTGACAGTCATTGGCACGACTTCGGACGGCATCCGACTGGAGAACGGCGCCCACACCAATACCATCGGTGGTGCCACAGCAGCGGCAGGAAATGTGATCGCCGGGACGGGCCGCGATGGCATTCGCATCGATGGCAGTGCAACCGATGACAACACCGTCGCCAGCAACCTGTTTGGCGTCTCGGCCGATGGCACCACCCGACTGGGCACCGTCGGCAGCGGTGTGTACGTCACAAATGGTGCCGACCGAACGCTGATTGAAGACAACCTGATTGCCGCCGCGGGCACCACGGGCATAACGATCGACGGCTCTTCCGATGCCACACGCATCGAAGGCAACACCATCGGCACAAATGCGGCGGGAACGCTCAACTGGGGCAGCGCGGGCGACGGCATTCTGCTGACGGGCGCCGTCACCAACTCGGTGATTGGCACGACAGCTGCAGGCGATGGCAACACGATCGTGTTCAGCGGCCAGCAAAGCGGCGATGGTGCCGGCATCTCCATTCTGGATGGGGCAACGGGCAATGCGATTCGCGGCAATGCCATCCACAGCAATGCAGGACTCGGCATCGACCTGGCAGCAACCGCCAATGATGGCGCAGACGTCAACGATCTGACGGATGCTGACACCGGTGGCAACACGCGACTGAATACTCCCGTGCTGCACACCGCCACCCTCAGCGATGCGGGAAATCTGGCTGCCGCACTGGACCTGACCGCACTGCCCGCCGGCACGTAC
>JANSXP010000062.1 GCA_024742875.1 Planctomycetaceae bacterium
CCGGTGCGGCTTGTCCTTTGTTCCTTGATGTTGATGGAATGTCGTCCCTCAGGTCCGCTTCGTCGAGGCCATCGAGCACGCAGTGTCCGCGTAGGCACTGTTGTTGGAGTAAGCCCATGGGGCCAAGAAAGGGGAGCAGCAGAGTTGGCAGTGTCTTGCACGAGTCGATTTTGGAAATCAGCTGCTCACGCTGGGCCGCATAGGTTTTGGCCGGAATCGCGGCATCCTTCCAGGGGTCGTTGCCCGTGACGCCGTGCTGATGCGGATAAAGGCCTGTGACCATGGTCACCAGAGACGGGCGACACAGGGCAATGGGCACGTAACCGCGGCGAAACGTTGCGCTGCGGGCCGCCAGACGATCCAGATGCGGCGTCTGAATGACGGGGTGACCCATGAAGCTGTAGTCGGTCCACGTCTGATCATCACTGATAATCATGACGATGTTGGGGGGCGCATCGGCCGCCCGCACGGGCAGAACCATCAACAGTGCAGAGAGTGTGAACAGCAGACGAGGACGCAGGGATCGAATCATGAGCGGGCTTTGCTAAGAGCGGGCGAGAGACGCCGGTGAATTCAGGTGGGAACTCCAGTTTAAAGCGTTGCCACGAAGATACAACCAGCCGTCCGTACGCCGCCATTCCGGCATGACCGCCTGAGACTCAGGGAGTCCAGATGGCGGCCGAGGTGGCCTGTCGGTCGCGATTTCTTGGATTGCGGCGGGCCTTCATTCGCAGATACGGGGGCACATAGCGGCCACGGTAGCCAAAGTGCTGGACGCTGACTTCGTAGTTGGCGCGCACCGGCTCGCGGAAATCCTCCAGCGTCATATTGCTGCGGCACAGACCGCCGATCAGGTCATCCAGGCGATGCAGATACTCGGCAGTGCCGCTTTCCCGATAGGCCGTGTCGATCTGTTTCGGCAGCGGTCCGCGATGATAGTATTCCACGCCAATCACAAACTGGTGTCGTTCCGTGCGATGGCTAATCTGCAGACTGGTCGGCTGCTTGTGCTGGCTGATGTAGATTCCGTCATCCCGCAGGACTCGGGCGATTTCCGCAAACATGGGCACCACATCCGGGATGTAGCAGCTGCTCACCGGCTGATGCACGATGTCGAACGCTTCGTCCTCCAACATTCGCAGATCGTCCATGGACCCCTGGATCGTTCGCACAGACAGTCCCCGTTTGTCCGCTTCTTTGCGATCGAGCACCAGCATACTGTCACTAATGTCCACCACGGTCACGTGGGCGCCGGCGATCGCGTAGAGGATAGACTGCCAGCCACCGCCGGAGGCGAGGCAAAGGACGTTGAGTCCCTCCACCGAAGATGGCAGCCAGCTTTGCCCGTCCAGTGCGCGCAGTGGGTTGTCGCACTCAAGGTCGGTGGCCGTTCTGGCAAACAGGCTGCCTCCGTCGGCCATACGATTCCACGCGGCCTGATTGGTCGATTTGTAGTCCAAGTCTGCCTCATTTCGCCCGCAACAGCCCCTGCCACAAGTCTCTCTGGCAACAGGTGGGGCGTTTGCGATTCGTTTGACTTCAAGTTCGGTTCTTGCAAACCCTACGTTCCGACGGCCGGATTTGGCGTGGCGTCCCGCAGGACACCGACGATCGTCACAAACCGCAGGGCACGAAGATTGGACGGTGCAGAAAGTCATCGTGTCCGGAAATCCGTGACCTATTCTCCACGGACAGGGACCGTGACGGCATGCTGCCGCCGGGTGTTCCCGCAGGTTGAGGGTTCTCCTGAGTGGGCGATTGCCGCACAAGCAGGGGCTACGAGTTTCGACCTGAGAATCTTCAGAGCAAGTGTCTGCCGGGACTGACTGATGTTTTCGCCAAAACTGATAGTGCAGAGTTTCTGTGTGGTGGTCGTGGGCTGCGTTGTGCTGGCCTGCGTCAACAGCGGTGGCTCCCGCCCCGGCTCTCTGAACACACCGGTCGATGCCGCACCGCTAAACGATCCGCCCGTGCTGCCATCGGTTCCCGCAGAACCGCCTCCCGCCGAGCAGGAGCAGGAGCAGGAATCTGAGCAGATCGAAGGCTTCACCGAACCGTGGAAAGATATCCACGTCGCCGCCGCCGAAATGGGCACACTGCAGTCTGTGCAGGTCAAAGACGGCCAGCAGGTCACGCAGGGACAGCTGTTGGCGCGTCTGAACGATGACGTGCTGAAAGTGTCGCTGGAAGTGGCCAGTGCGGGCATGTCGGCGACGGGGGAACTGGAAACTGCCCGCACACAGCTGGAACTGAAGCAGGTCGAGCTGGAAAAGCTGCAGGAGCTGTTTGAACGTGAACATGCCAGTCAGCAGGAACTGGACCGTGTCAGCGGTGAACTGCGAGTGGCCGAATCCCGATTGATGACGGTTCGCGAAGACCTCGACATTCGACGGCTGGAGCACGCCAGAATTCAGGCACAGCTGAAACAGCGGGAAATTCGATCCACCATTGATGGTGTGATTGTGGAAGTCAAAAAAGAAGAAGGCGAGTTTGTCTCGCCCTCCGATCCGGTGGTGGCCCGAGTTGTTCAGCTCGATCCGCTGCGTGTTGTGTTTTCTGTGCCCAACGAACGCCGCGGCGACGTGAAGAACGGCCAGACTGTCATGATGCGGATTGCCGGTGGTGGGGTCCCAATCGGCACGGTCGAGCATGTTTCGCCGGTCGCCGATGCGTCCAGCGGCACCTTTCAGGTGAACGTCCGCCTGCCGAATCCAGACGGACAGTGGCATGGTGGTGAAAAGAGCGAGCTGCTGCTGGATGTGGAGACGGATGACGCGCCATGAAGCCCATTGGCAGTCATGTGAATACCGTCAGCGATGATCGGGTCTCCAGGCCCCTGGCTGGCGATACGGGGAATACGGATGATGCGGTTCGACCTCGTGCCAGAATTCAAAGCCGCCAGTCGGCTCGACTGGAAGATATCATCGGTGTCGCCCCCGTCGCGTCCACAGGCACGGCAGCTGACGCGATGTTTGACGGCCTGCGGGCCGCCCTTGCCGAAGAAACCCGGCAGCAGCAGTTAGCGCAGATTGCCGTTGTCTTTTCCGAACAGGCCTCGGCCGAGTTTGTCGGACTGGCTGTCGCCGGCGGACAGCGCATTGGGGAATCCGCAGCGATCAACACCATCGCTGGCAGCCTGCCGCCGGACGGCGTCTCGCAGGTGGAATCTGTCTGTCACGCGGCCGGCCTCGCGGCAGCGGCTGTCGGGCCGTCCGGCGACGAGCGCTGGCTGGCCGCCGTACAGCTGGGTGTCAATGCCGGAGAATGTCTGGTGTTGAGCGTACCGCAGCGTCCCCCGGCTCGCCTTCTGGCCGGCCTTGAGTACGTTTCGTCCGTGCTGGGCGAACGCAGCGGACGGCTGCAGCAGCAACAGGCTCTGCACGCGGCAAAGGACGCCGCCGCGCTGGTGGAACTGCTGAGTCTGGTGACCGCCGAAAAAACAGAACACGTTGCGCAACAGCGACTGGTCGGCGAACTAAAAAGGCATCTGCAGGCAGAACGCGTATTCCTGGGAACCTGCCATGAGGGACAGACGACCTGTCAGGTGCAGGCCATCTCGGACGTTCCTGAAATTGATCGGCATGCTCCCAGAACCCAGCAGATCGAAGCCGTCCTCCAGGAGTCTATTGCCCGCGCCAACGCCTCGCTGTGGCCGACCAGCCAGCAGGACAATCGGCACGCGCTGCTCGCTCATGAACAACTCGCTCAGGCGGCCGGATTCGCCGCTGTGATCGCGACTCCGCTGCGGTGTGAAAGCGGGGACGTGGCAGGCAGTCTGGTCGTCGGCTTTGCAGACACCGCAGTGGCCGCCAGTCAGCTTCCGTTTCTGAGCGCCGGTTCCCGGGCCGTGGGGACCACCGTGGATGCGCTGCGGCGTTCTCACCAGTCTGCTGTCGGCCGCTGGTTCGCGCGGGCGAAGAAACGTCTGCGGGGCAATGTTGGGATGTCGGCTCTTGTGGTCGTCACGCTGGTGGCTGCGCTGCTGGCGGTGCCCGTGGATTATCGCGTTCGCGGTGAAGCCGAGTTGCAGCCCCTGTCACGTCGTTACGTGGCGGCTCCGTTCGACGCTTCCCTGCAGGAATGTCTGGTGGATCCCGGTGATGTGGTCACAGCCAACCAGGTGCTGGCCACGCTGGATGGACGGGAGGTTCGCTGGGAACTGGCGAGTCTGCGGGCCGACATGAAAAAGGCCGAAAAGGAACACAGCGCACACCTCTCGCGGCAGGCGTTTGGCGAGGCCGCGATGGCCCGCCACGAAGTAGAGCGGCTGCGTAACCGCACTCGTCTGCTGTCAGACCGTGAGAAAAATCTGGCCATCCGCAGCCCGGTGGAGGGGGTGGTGGTCACAGGTGACCTGCGCGATCGTGAAGGTGTGCCGCTGGACATGGGGCAGACGCTGTTTGAGATCGCCCCACTGAACGAACTGATTATTGAGGTGGGCATTCCGGAAGAAGATATCCGACACATTCAGGAAGGAATGTCGATCCGCCTGAAACTGCACGCCGTGCCGGCGGATCCCATTGACGCCGTCATTCGCCGCATTCATCCGCGGGCAGAACTGCGGGACCACGAAAACGTGTTCATCGCTCAGGCTGTCATTGACAACACCGACCTGCAGCTGCGTCCCGGGATGAAAGGCGCCGCCCTGGTCTCCACGGGCCGCCGTCCACTGGGCTGGAATCTGCTGCACAAGCCGTTCGCATATGCGGCCGGATGGCTGGGGTGGTAGCATGTCTTTGGCCGATGTTTCAACGGTTGATCTGACCCGCACGCGACTGCGTCTGAACGAAGACGTCACGTTCACGCCGCACGTGTATGGCGAGGAAACGTGCTATCACATCGACCATGCGGCCCGGTCCTCGTTTTTTCGCATTGGCTACGTTGAGTACGTCTTTATCTCTTTGCTTGATGGTCGCACCACGTTTGCAGAGGCGCTGGCCCTGACGTCCCGTCGCTGTGGCGCAGAGGCGCTGGGACAAACACAGGCCCTGTCGCTGTATTCCTGGCTGCTCGAGAACAGGCTGGCGCAGATCGCCGATGACGCGGCCCGCGGGACGCAGGCGACGGAGCAGAAGAATTCGGCCGCCTGGCTGCAGCAGCTGAATCCGTTCTGGATCCGGCTGCCGCTGGGCCAGCCGGACGAATTCCTGAAGACGATCAGTCCGGCGCTGCAGTGGCTGTTTTCTCCGGCCGCGACGCTGGCCACCATCCTTCTGATCATCGCGGCGGCCGTGCAGCTGGCCGCGGACTGGTCGGCGTTTTCCGCAGCTTCGTCCGGAGTGTTTGCACGCGACAACTGGCTGTGGCTGCTGTTGGCCTGGCTGGGACTGAAAGGCTGCCATGAGCTGGCGCACGGGCTGGTATGTCGTCGCTATGGCGGACGTGTTACGGAAACCGGGCTGATTCTGGCCTTCTTCGCACCGCTGGCGTATGTCGATGCGACCAGCAGCTGGTCTTTCACGTCGCGCTGGAAGCGGATTCACGTGGCGGCCGCCGGCATGTACGTCGAACTGCTGCTGGCCTCTGTGGCCGTGTTTTTGTGGACGCGGGTGGAATCAACCGTGGTTTCCAGTTTGCTGTACAATGTGATCATTATGGCGAGTGTGTCCACACTGTTGTTTAACGCCAACCCGCTGATGAAGTTTGACGGCTACTACATTCTGTCCGATCTGCTGCAGCAGCCAAACCTGTACACGCAGTCGGGGGAAGCCGTGCAGCAGCTGGCCGCGCGGTGGATCTGGGGCAGGAACTCGTCCGCTCCGGTGACACGAGGGCGGCATCGCGGTGTGCTGCTGAGCTATGGGCTGGCGGCCGTGGTGTGGCGACTGTTCATCTGCTGTTCGATGCTGATCGCCGCGTCCGTTTTGTTTCATGGCGCGGGGGTGGCTCTGGTGGCCGCCGGCGTTGTGGCGTGGTTTGGCGTACCCGTATTGAAGTTTGGCAGGCTGCTGGTGCAGCTGGCCCAGCAGCAGCCATCACGACTTATTCGCGGTGCTGTGGTCTGCAGCCTGGTCGCCGGTGTGACGGCCGGAGCGCTGCTGGGGCTGCCGGGCCCGTTTCAAACTGTGGCTCCCGGAGTTGTCCAGTTGCAGGATGGTCGACAGGTTCGCGCTGAGGTGGACGGATTTGTGGAAGCCATCCATGTGGTGGCCGGCCAGCAGGTGGCGGCCGGTGACGTGCTGCTGACGCTTCGCAACGAGGACGTCCGCAATCAGGTGGAAGATCTGAAGCTGCAGATCAAGCAGGAAGAAATTCGGCAGCAGACCGCTATGCAGGATCTGCGATCCGGCGACGCGGCTGTGGCTGTCTCGAAGCAGCGGTCGTTGCACCAGCAACTGCGTCAGGCCGAACGTCGCCTGGCGGGACTGACAGTCAGGGCGCCCGCCGCCGGCGCGGTGGTGGCCCGAAATCTGTCGTCCCTGCTGGCCACTTTTGTGGAGGAGGGCGACGAACTGCTGCTGGTGGATGACGGTCAGTCGCGTCGTTTGCGGATCTCGGTGGCCGAAGAAGATATCGGTGTGCTCAACAAAGCGGCAAAAGAGCGGATGACGCTGGCGGTGCGGCTGGGTACGCGCCCACTCACCTGGGGCGTGCTGGAACGCATCGTCCCGCGGGCCAGCCGCACTCTGCCGGCGGAATCACTGGCAGCGACGGAAGGAGGCGCCCTGCCGGTCCGCAGTCGGGGCGAGGAATCAGAATCGGAGCTGGAGCTGACCGAGCACCGCTTTGTGGCCGACCTGCGACTGCCGGCGGGACAGCGCCTGCCGCTGGGCGAGCGGGGCTACGCAACACTGGGTGACCGTGACGAATCTCTGGGGCAGCATTTGTACCGCGTCGGTCACGAGTGGTTCGAAGACCAGCTGCAGCTGGCTCGCGACTCCTCGGGCGACTGATGTTCCGGGCTGAGCAGGCACCGCATCCGCTCCCCGTTTTCCGGCGGACTGGACGGCGGCTGGATGGGCCATAAAATGCCGCGTTCACAGCGTTAACTGCAGCCGTATTGGGTAGGAATGAATCGGGAAGAATCGGACACGTCGTCGTCGCGGGGCGATCACGGACGCTATATCGTCGGCATTGACCTGGGGACCACCAATTCGGCTGTCTGTTATATCGACACACATGCTGCCGCAGACGGCGCTCCCGAGGTGCAGACGCTCCCCATTCCGCAGCACGTCGCGGCCGGCGAGATGGAGCCTCGCGAAACGCTGCCTTCTTTTCTCTATCAGCCGGCGGAAGGGGAATTCTCCGCCGGTGCGCTGAGTCTGCCCTGGGACGACAGTCCGCAGACGCAGACTGTGGGCGCTTTGGCGCGGGATCACGGCATTCATGTGCCTGGGCGGATGATTGCCTCGGCCAAGTCATGGCTGTGTCATCCAGGAGTGGATCGCACGGCGCGTATTCTGCCGTGGCAGGGCAGTGACGATGTGGAGCGACTGTCGCCGGTGGACGTCAGCGGTAGCTATCTGGCACACATGACGGCCAGCTGGAATCAGCAGTTTCCGCAGGACCCACTTCCTGAGCAAACGGTTGTGCTCACCATTCCCGCCTCGTTTGACGAGGTGGCCAGAAACCTGACCATTCAGGCCGCACAGAAGGCGGGGCTGCGACGCGTGCTGCTGATTGAAGAACCGCAGGCCGCCTTCTACGCATGGATCAATCGGCACGCTGATTCCTGGGAATCGCTGGTCCAGCCTGGCCAGAAGATTCTTGTGTGTGACGTGGGTGGCGGCACGTCAGACTTTACGCTGATCCGCGTGCAGTCTGACAGCGATGGGAAGGTGGTCTTTCACCGGGTGGCGGTGGGCGAGCATTTGATCCTGGGGGGCGACAACCTGGACCTGTCGCTGGCCTGCTTTCTGGAAGAGAAGTTCCGCAAAGAAGGCACGGGGGAACTCACACCCCGACAGTGGAGTGTTCTGGTTCGGGTGTCCCGCAAAGTCAAGGAGGCCATGCTGGCACCTGACGCGGCCGAAGAATACACGGTGACGCTGCCCGGCACCGGGTCGAGGCTGATTGGTGGCGGACTGCAGACGGTGGTGACAAAGCAGCAGGTGGCCGATGTGCTGCTCGAGGGCTTTCTGCCACGTGTCGATTTTCAGCAGTCGCCGCAGACGGCACAAAGTGGATTCCGCGAATTTGGTTTGCCCTACGCCGCGGATTCTGCCATCACTCGCTACCTGTCCGCGTTTTTGCGGACGCATGCCGAAGCGGCCGCCGATAACACGGTGCTCAATGACGACGCCGACCCGGCACGCCCGGATATCGTGCTGTACAACGGCGGTCTGTTTGAATCGCCGCTGCTGCAGCAGCGATTGACGGACACCATTTCCGACTGGTTCAGCACATCAGATCACAAATGGGAGCCGCAGGTGCTGGACTGCCAGCGGCTCGATCTGGCGGTCGCCCAGGGCGCCGCCTGCTACGGTTTGGTGACGCGTGGTGATGGTGTACGGATTTCCGCCGGATTGCCCCGCACCTATTATCTGGGAGTGGAAACAGAAAACGGACCGCACGCGGTCTGTGTGGTACCGGCCGGAACTGAGCCGGGAGCCGCCATCGAATCGCAGGGGCAGCCGTTTGAACTGCAGACTGACACGCCGGTTGAGTTTCCCGTTTACTACTCGGCCACACGGCTGACCGATGCGGCCGGTGTGAGCGTGCCGCTCGATCTGGAGCAGCTCACCGCACTGCCGCCGATTCGTACCGTGATTCGCAGTCGCACCAAAAGCGACAACACCACTGTCAGCGTTGAGCTGAACGGGCGACTGACAGAAATTGGCACACTGGATTTGTGGTGCGCGGCGGTCAGCAGTGAGGAACGCTGGAAACTGCAGTTCGATGTTCGCAGCGCTGTGCAAACGGACAAGTCCGCTCATGTGGCGAGTGCTGCCGACGCGGAGGGGATCGTCTCGGCGGATGCGGTCGCCACCGTGACCGAACTGGTGCAGTCGGTCTTTGGTGAAGACGGTTCGACAAAACCGGGAGGCCTGGCCCGATCGATCGGACGCGCGATCAGCATGAGTCGAGCCGACTGGCCCACTTCACTGTTGCGAGAGATCTGGCGGGCGCTGGTGGATGTGGCCGAGGGGCGTCGCAAATCTCCCGCGCATGAAGCGGCGTGGCTGAATCTGGCCGGCTTTGCCCTGCGCCCGGGATTTGGATTTGCGATGGATGACTGGCGCATGGAGACCACCTGGGATCTGCTGCGGGGTAAGCTGGTGCACACGACGCCGGAAGTTCGCAACCAGTGGTGGATCATGTGGCGTCGCATCGCCGGTGGACTGACGGGCGGACAGCAAAACGCGGTCATCGCTCAGCTGCTGGGATCGATCCGGCAAACTTCCGCGCAGATGAAGTCGGGCAAAGGCAAAGGGGGCGTGGTCAACCTGCATGAAAACGACGCGGCGGAAATCTGGCGTGTGCTGGGCTCCTTTGAACAACTGCCGCCGGGTGTTAAGCGGGAAATGGGCGACATCATCCTGCAGTTTCTGGGGCGGCCGAAGATGAAAGCCGTTCATGAGCCGATGATCTGGGCAATGGGCCGAATTGGTTCGCGCGTGCCGCTCAACGGCAACGCCCAGTCGACCGTAAGTCGGGAGACGGCCGAGCGGTGGGTGGGGCAACTTATGTCGATGCAGCTGGATGAGTATCAAAGTCTGCCGCTGTGTCTGATGCAGCTGAGCCGCCGCACTGACGATCGGTTTATCGATCTGAACGCGTCGGTCCGAGACGAGGCGGCCGACTACGTCAAACAGATGGGCGGTTTCCGTCAGCTCGTGCGGCTGATTCGTGAAGGCGGAGAGGTCGACACAGAAACTCGTGAGGCGATGTTTGGCGAAGCGCTGCCGATGGGGCTGCGGGTGCAAAACTAACGGGCCGGTCGGTCGTTGCCACTGGATTGTCAGGGTGTTGCCGGTCCGTATACTGGGCTTTCCAGTTTGTCGAAACACCTTACGCAGCGCAGGGGCCAGCATGAGCGTTAGCCAGACTTTTTCGCGTCGTCAATTGTTTGAATCAACCGCTGCCGCAGGCGTCTGTCTGTTCGGTGAGCGACTTGCCCGGGCCACCGGTTTTACCTCGGCCAACGAGCGGCCCCGCATCGCGGCGATCGGGACGGGGAGTCGCTGGTGCCAGAAGGCCACGGGGATCAACGGCGGATACGGCTCTGCCCCCACGATGCAGAAATACGGTGATTACGTGATGGTGTGCGATGCCGATGAAAATCGTCGCACGCTGGCCGCGGGGCTGGTGCAGGACTGGACGGGCAAGCCCGCCCAGTCGTTCGCCGATTATCGCCAGGTGCTGGATAGTGATCAGGTGGATGTCGTGCATATTTCCACGCCCGATCACTGGCACGCGAAGATCGCCATTGAAGCCATGCTGGCCGGCAAAGACGTGTACTGCGAAAAGCCCATGACCCTCACGATTGACGAGGGAAAACGCATGGTGGACGTTTGTCGCAAAACGAATCGCGTGGTGCAGATCGGCACGCAGCAGCGGAGCAATCAACAGTTCATCAAGGCCATCGCGCTGATCAATGACGGCCGCATCGGCAAACTGAAGAAAGCCACATGCAGTATCGGCGGTGCGCCCACCAGCCCGGCACTGCCAGTCGCCGAACCGCCTTCCGGGCTGGACTGGAATCTGTGGCAGGGTCCGGCTGCGTCCGCGGCATACCGAGCGAAGCCGGGCAATCGCAACGAAACCAAACAGTGGTCCCGCAGTCACTACGAGTTTCGCTGGTGGTATGAGTATTCCGGCGGCAAGCTGACCGACTGGGGCGCTCATCACGTGGACATCGCGACATGGGGACTGGGGAAAACAAACACGGGCCCGATCACCGTGGAGCCGAAAATGGTCGAGCACCCCGTGCCGTTTGAAGGCGGTTATCCGACAAAGGACGATCAGTACAACACGGCCACGAAGTTTGAAATTCTGGCCACGTTCGCCGATGGCCTGGAGATTGAAATTCGCCACGATCGCGGCAACGGCATTTTGTTTGAAGGCACGCAGGGCCGGATTTTTGTCAATCGTGGTCGACTGACGGGAAAACCGGTTGAGGATCTGGAAAACAATCCGCTGCCGGATGGCGCGCTGGAGCAGGTTTACAAGAATCGTTCACTGGTCGACCACTTCCGCAACTTTGTGGAAGCCGCCCGCGATCGCAAAGAGCCCATCTCTGACGTCTTCAGTCATCATCGTGCTCTGTCGACCTGTCATCTGGCGGGCATTGCCGCGCGGCTGAATCGTTCACTCACATGGGAGCCGGAAACGGAACGCATCACGGGCGATGACATGGCGCAGTCTCTGGTGGCTCGCGAGTATCGCAAGGGTTTTGAAATCCAGATGTAGCCCGTCAGGTACGTCGTTTCTCAATTCTTCACGCTCTAACCGGTCCCGTTTAGCACGGGCGGCACTGAAGCGGCGACGGACAGATTGGCATTCGTGATGCGAGACCAGCCGGGTCACGCGCTGTTGTCGTCGTTAGCCGACCTCTGTGCCTCCGGAACTATTCTCGACGATCGACATGATCGAATAGATGGGGCCCCACGGAATGCCCCACCAGCCCAGTACCAGGGTGATGAGCGTGTAGGGCAGCGCCTTGAAGAAGGTGCCCTCTCCTTTGCCCACGTGGACGGGGGCTGAGTTCATCTTAAACGTCATCACCACAATGGAAATCGTGTAGGAAAAAGTGACGTAGCGGCCGCGCGACGAACGCGAGCGGGCGGGCTGACCTCCTGAACGGCCGCCTCGCGAATGAACGGAAACGGCACCGGAACCTGCAGAACGCAGCGCAGTTCCCAGTTGGAACATGACGAACACCTGCAGGATCGTCATCACAAGAAAGGTGAGACCGGCGATGGCAAACGCGATCAACGCGGCGGTTGCAAGGTCCCGACTGGCTGCGACCATCAGCGTTCCCACGATGACCAGAACGGCGGAAATGGTAAAACCCACGAGCAGGACCATGGTGCGCCCGGCAAGGTCATTGCGTCCGGCGTAGCCGGCCATCGTTCGCAGAAATAACTGAATCAAGACCACAGCTGCCAGGCTTAGCACGCTTCCCAGGATGGCCATTTCCGGTTGCGGCTGTCCTCGATTGACCCGCATACTGAAGTTGACAAAGAACTGCACCAGCTGACAGGCCATCGCCGCTCCGATGAAAACGCGGGCGGCCGTGGATGGTGCGGTGAGACAAAGACATTGACCGATGAGGATGGAAAGACCGCTGCAGACGATAAGGCCCACCGCCATCAGGGCACCCAGAGGAGGCACGGCCGCCATGACGAGCAGGCTGAGCAGAGTACCGCCAAACAGTATTGTGATGCCCCAGGCCATCATCAACAGGCCAAGTCCGGCCGTGGATCCGCTGCCGCCTGATGCGGAACCGGACGATGACGACCGTCGCCGGGGTTTCGAGGCCGGCCGACTCGAAGACGCATACGGGTTGTATTCGTCGACGTCACCATAGTCCTCGATGTCGTCGTAGCCGTAGGTTTCGTCGTCGTCGAAGCCGAAGGTGTCGTAAGCCGGCTCCTGCTTCTTTTTGCGTTTCTTTTTCTTCTTTCTGGGTGGCTGACCGGCCGGTCGCTCAGCGTCTGCCGATCGGGGCGTCTTTTTTCCGGCTGGCCTGGTCGGAGTCGCCTCACCACCGCTGGCTGAGCTGCGACGCCGTCGTGCGGGCTGTTCGGTCGAACCGGACGGCCGTGTCTTCGGAGTCGATGGGGCGGGCTTTCGTGTTGGTTGTGGTGGAGGCGGTGGTGGCTCCGGGTCCGGCTGCACGTCAGCGATCACATCGATGACCGGGTCGACGTCAATGACGGCTGAGCAGTTGGGACAGCGGGCTTTCTTTCCGGCGGAAGAATCCGGGACCCTCAGTTTGGTGGCACACTTTGTACACTGGATGATCATGGCACAGCTTCGTTCTGTTTGGTCATTGCGTCAGCGACCATGATAGCTCACCTAAGGGAGTCTGTGACAAGCCCTTCTCGGCTGCTGCGACCTGTGAATGTCCGTGTGGGCTTCGCCTGAGAGCGTCGCGGCCATCAGCGCGCAGCAAAACAGGTCGCCCGATGAACCTCGGCGACCTGTCGTTTTGTGCAGTGTCTGGCGTGCTGAGCGGCAGCGCCGTGCTGTTGTCTGGTGACCTTTACGGTGTGATGCGGCGTTGACGTCGTCGCCACACGACGATGCCGGGCCCAAGAAGTGCAAACGCTGCAAAAACAGATGGTTCCGGCACCGCAGCCGTGCTGCGGACCGCGTCGATCTCGAAGTTATCGTAATCAGTAATGGCGGATCCTGAGTTGGTTTGCACGATTCCCACAGCGGTGATGGTGCCGCTTAGATCGCTGGTGGCAGCTGCGCCAATTGTCACTTCTCCCGCTAATGGCGTGACGACAAGCCAGTTCGCAGCCGTCGGGTCGAAGCTGAGAGAATAGGTGCTGTCCGCGCCGGAAGCCGCGGGAGATGCAGTCGTGGTTGAAGCGTACAGCGTTCCGTCCACTTCGACGGCGAGGCGGATCGCGTCCACGTCCGTGAAGCCAAATTTTCCGTTGGTATACGTGAAAGAAAAGTCAAGACTGTCGTAATCGCTCAGCACGATGTTGTTAAAGGCATCGCCCGTGCTGCCATCGTCCGACATCGCATCAGTCAGGTAGGCGACCGACTGCGTGGTGGTTCCTGCGGGAGGTGTGAAGCCGCCATAGAGTTTGCCACCAAAGACCGCGTCATCACG
This sequence comes from Planctomycetaceae bacterium, assembly GCA_024742875.1. Taxonomy (GTDB): domain Bacteria; phylum Planctomycetota; class Planctomycetia; order Planctomycetales; family Planctomycetaceae; genus Fuerstiella. Next base: position 13,736 of record JANSXP010000062.1, read on the forward strand.
AGCGTGGGTCAGGTCCCAGCCGTTGGCAGACCCACCCATCGCGGCGCTGTTGCCGTCGATGTCGAAAGTCTCGGTGTAGATGATGTCTCCGTGCAACACAGCCGTGCACGAGAGAAAGATGGTCAGAAAACTGAGGGATTTCATGGGTGACTCCGAGGGTGTGGAACTGGCGGCAGTGTCTACAGCAGCGAGGCCGATCGGCTGTCGAGTAAATACACTTCCGCGGAACGGGATTGGCCGCGTCTGAACTTAGCAGCCCGATCGGAGTCACCGCTTCGCCTACCTTCTCGCATTTGTCAAAGCCAGGGCTATTCCCATGGAGAGAATCATGTGGTGGTGGCGAGTGCCCCCGTGGGAAGGGGGTGCCAGTCCAGGGTGCTATTGCGATCAGTCGCAATATCGAATTTTGGCCACGCTTTGGTCCGTGTCAGCGATTCGGTCCCCGATTGCTGTCTGATAACGCGAGCGGGCTGATCGTGGCGCCGCTGCCGCACCGCGCGCAGGACGATTCTCTCCGGTCCTGCGGAACGCGGTGTCTGTGAACTGCACGCCCGGTCGCAATCGCAGGTGGCGATTTCTCCCATCGTCTGGTAGCTTGGAGGACACACTGCCCACCAACTCCATCCTTCCCACTGGTAGTCTTCCTATGACGCCGATGTGCCGTGTTTTGGTCGTTTTTCTCGTGCTCGCGACAGCCACTGCGTCCGCACAGCAGAGCGACGTTGACTTTAATCGCGACATCCGTCCCATCCTGTCCGATGCGTGCTTTACCTGTCACGGGCCTGACGCCGGACAACGACAGGCCGATTTGCGGCTGGACCTGCAGGAGGGGCTGTTCCGGTCGCTGGATGGCACCACCATTATTGAGCCCGGTGATCCGGACGGCAGTGAGCTACTCAGCCGTATCACGTCGCACAATGAGGACATCGTCATGCCACCACCCGACGGTGGCCGACGTGTGACGGCCGCCGAGATCGAACGGATTCGTGAGTGGATTGCCGCCGGGGCGAAGTGGAAGGGGCACTGGGCCTATGTGCCGCCCGTGCGTCCTGCGGTTCCGCCGGCCACAGACGCAGCATCCGGCAACGAAATCGACCGCTTCATCCAGCGGCAGCTCAGTCAGAAGAATGTGACCGCTCTGCCGGCCGCCGATCCAGTGACCCTCGCGCGACGGCTGGCGTTTGATCTGACCGGCCTGCCACCCTCACGCGCGCAGGTGCAGCAACTGGTCGCGAACAACACTGCCGAAGGTCGGGCTCGACTGGTGGACGAACTGCTGAATTCCGATGCCTATGCTGAGCGGATGACAGCCTTCTGGCTGGATCAGGTGCGCTATGCCGACACCAACGGCATTCACGGCGACAACCATCGCGAGGTGTGGATGTATCGGGACTGGGTGATCAACGCGTTTCGCAGCAACATGCCGTTTGATCAGTTTACGACCGAACAGCTGGCCGGTGATCTGCTGCCGGCTCCGACTGACTCGCAGAGAATTGCATCCGGCTACAATCGCCTGCTGATGACAACGCGCGAAGGCGGCGCGCAGGCCAAAGAGTATCTGGCGAAATATTCGGCCGATCGAGTCCGCAATGCGTCCACTGTCTGGCTGGGAGCCACGATGGGCTGCTGCGAGTGCCACGATCACAAATTCGATCCCTACTCGATCAAAGACTTTTATCAGTTTGCCGCTTTCTTTGCCGACATTCAGGATGTGGCCGTGGGCACGCAGCCGTCAGTGGAGATGCCATCTTCGCAGCAGAAACAACGCCGCGCCGAACTGAATGCGGCGCTGGCCAGTCATCAGAAGCTGCTGAACACACAAACGCCTGAACTGGATCAGGCGCTCGAAACCTGGGCGAAAAACCAGCAGGCTCTGTTCGCTGAGCTGGACGCGCAATGGCAGGCGGTCCGTGTTGTTGATATGAAATCGCAAAACGGGCAGACGCTGTCACTGGGCGATGACGGGCAGATTTCCACGTCCGGGCCACATCCCAAATTCGACACCTATCGGATTGTGCTGGCCCCGGCCCTGGAGCGGCTCACGGCTGTGCGACTGCAGGCGTTGACGGATGCTGCTTTCACCAGAAAATCGCTCTCACGACCGCCCGGAAATGGCAACTTCGTACTGTCGAAGATCCGTCTCACATTGCTGCGAAGTGATGGCACACAGCAGCCGCTGGCGGTGAGTAAAGCGGTGGCCAGCTTCGAACAGAAGGACTGGCAGGTGGCCAAAGTGCTGAACGACGACCAGACGAACGGCTGGGCCGTGGACGGGCACGTGGCCGCCAAGTCTCCCGAGGCGATCTTTCAACTGGCTGCCGCCGTGCCCCTGGCGGACGGCGATCGTGTGATGGTCGATTTGGAGCACAACGCGGTCGAGTATCACAACATCGGGCGATTTATCCTCTCGGTTTCAGCCCAGGAGAACGCCGACTTCCTGAAGAACATGGTGTCAGTGCCGGCAAATCTGCATGACGCCGTGCGTCAGTGGCCCGAGGTTGCTGCCGATTTGAAAAGCAAAGTGGCGGCCCATTTCAGGTCCACCACCCCGCTGCTGGCGGACGCGCGCACACAGCTGGCGGCCACAAACAAATCACTGGAGGAGCTGAAAAAGCAGATTCCACAAACGCTGGTAACACGCACAGTCAAACCGCGGACCATCAAGGTGCTGGCTCGCGGAGACTGGATGGATGATTCGGGTGAAGTGGTTGAGCCCGCTGTGCCTCATTTCCTGCCGCAGGTGAATTCTGCAGACCGACTGTCGCGACTGCAGCTGGCCCGGTGGTTTGTGGATCACGACAATCCACTGGTGGCTCGCGTGTTTGTGAACCGGCTGTGGAAACTGATGTTCGGTAAGGGCATCGTGAAATCGGCCGACGACTTTGGCTCGCAGGGCAGCTGGCCCACGCATCCGGAACTACTGGACTGGCTGGCCGTCGAATTTCGAGACAGCGGCTGGGACGTGCAGCATGTCATTCGCCTGATTGCGGCGTCCGACGCCTACGCCCGCACTTCATCGGTCACGCCGGAACTTCTGGAACGCGATCCTTTCAACGATTTACTGGCGCGGCAGTCGCGCTACCGACTCGACGCGGAGTTTATCCGTGACAATGCTCTGGCGGTTTCCGGTCTGCTGGTGGACAAAGTGGGCGGTCGCAGCGTGAAGCCCTATCAGCCAGCCGGCTACTGGGCGCACCTGAACTTTCCCAAACGCGCCTGGGCGCCGGAAAAAGGCGAGGACCAGTACCGCCGCGGCGTCTACACATACTGGTGCCGTACGTTCCTGCATCCGGCGATGCGATCGTTTGACGCTCCCTCACGGGAGGAGTGCACAGTGGATCGGCCACGGAGTAACAACAGTCTGCAGGCGCTGGTGCTGCTGAATGACCCCAGCTTTGTGGAGGCCGCACGGGTTTTGGCAGAACGGACCATTCAGGAAGGGGGCGACAGCAGCCCGCAGCGTCTGGACTGGCTGTTCCGCACGTGTCTGTCGCGTGCGCCCCGCGCCGCGGAACTGGACGTCATGGTGCACGTGGTGGCCGAGCAAAAGGCCGCGTTTCAGAAGTCGCCCACGGACGCAGAGGCCCTGTTGAAGATTGGACAGCGTCCGCCGACCGCCAGCGTCGACAAAGTCGAACTGGCTGCCTGGACGGCCGTGTGTCGTGTGATTCTCAACCTGCATGAAGTTGTCACGCGATCCTGATCGACGACTGTCGAACGCCTAGACCTGCGGGCCGGCAGCGACAACTTCCGCCGACGTCTCATCGGCGTACTGCTGGAAGTTTTCGACAAAGCGGGCTGCCAGCTGGCGAGCCGTGTTTTCGCAGGCGTCGGTGTCCCGCCATGACAAGCGTGGCTGCAGCATTTCAGCAGGTACGCCTTCGCATTCCACCACGACATCAAATCCGAAGACGGGATCAGCAGCCGTGGCGGCGGACCGCAACGATCCGCTGTGAATCTGATCGATAATGGCCCGCGTGAATCGCAGCGGCATGCGGCTGCCCACACCGTACGCGCCCCCCGACCAGCCCGTGTTGACCAGCCACACCGATGCGTCGTGCTTTTGGATTTTTTCCGCCAGCAGTTCGGCGTATCGAGACGGGTGCCAAACCAGAAACGGACCGCCGAAGCAGGGACTGAATGTGGCTTCCGGCTCGTTGACGCCCATCTCGGTGCCCGCCACTTTCGCCGTGTACCCACTGATGAAGTAGTACATCGCCTGCTCGGGAGTCAGTTTGCTGACCGGCGGCAGCACGCCAAACGCATCGCACGTCAGGAAGATGACGTCGCTGGGGTGATCGGCCACACACGGGATCAGAGCGTTCTGCATGTGCTCAATGGGGTAGGCACCGCGTGTGTTCTGAGTGATGCTGGTGTTGTTGAAGTCCACATGGTGATGGGCACGGTCGTAGACCACATTCTCCAGCACGGCGCCAAAACGCAGCGCGTCAAAGATCTCCGGTTCAGACTCTCGCGTGAGGTAAACGGCTTTGGCGTAGCAGCCCCCTTCGATGTTGAAGATGCCGTCATCTGACCAGCCGTGTTCGTCATCACCGATCAGGTAGCGATTGGGGTCGGCAGACAGAGTGGTCTTGCCTGTGCCGGACAGCCCGAACAGAACCGACGACTTTTTGGTTTCCTTGTCGCAGGTTGCCGAGCAGTGCATCGACAGAATGCCGCGTTTGGGCAGCAGGTAATTCATGTAAGTGAAGACGGCCTTCTTCATTTCGCCCGCGTATTCCGTCCCCAGCAAAACCACTTCACGACGATCCAGACTCAGATCCACGCTGGTGCGGGACGTCATGCCGGTCGTGTAGCGGTTGGCCGGAAAGCCGCCCGCGTTGAAGATCACAAAGTCCGGCTCGCCGAACTCCTCCAGCTCAGCGTCCGTGGGACGAATCAGCATGTTGTGCATAAAGAGCGCGTGGTACGGACGCGCGCAGATGATGCGGACCTTCAGACGGGTCGCTTCATCCCACCCCGCGAACGCGTCCACCACGTACAGGCGTGAGCGGGTGTTGAGGTAGTCGACCGCCCGTTCGCGATTGATCGAGAAAGTGAGCTCGTCCAGCGGAAAGTTGACCGGTCCCCACCAGACGTCATTCTCTGAGGCATGATGTCGCACCACCCGTTTGTCGTTGGGCGATCGTCCCGTCTTTTCGCCGGAGTAAGCAATCAGGCAGCCTGCGTCCGAAATGCTGGTGCCCGCTTCGTGGCGGATGGCTTCTTCGTAGAGGCTGGGAGGATCGAGGTTGCGACAGATGTCGGTAACGTTGATGCCGTGTTCGGACAGGTCCATGAGGAGTCACCGGAATGCGAATCAAGACGGAGGATTCAACAGCCGCAAAAGGCCGCGTCAAAGGCGGCGGATTGTAAGGCACACCCGGCGGAAAATTCCTCCACCCAGAGGAGGTTTTGGATCAGAACAAGCGAATGCGGTGGTCCCCGGGCCGATCGCTTCTGGTTGCGCCCGCGATGGAGGCCGTCATCTGGCGGGAACCGTTTTCCTCCCCGCGCGTTCACTCAGGAATCCCCGATGACCGTGGCTGCCCATCTGTGATGCCATCCGCGATGGTGTGGACAACCGTTGGGTGGGGAACTGAGCACGTGTGAAGTGACAATGAGGGCATGTCTCCACGCGTCATTGCGAGGGCAATTGGGACGAATGAACACGTGCACGGGCGTACATTAACTGGTATTGCCCGTGACGCATGGGATTGAATGTGTGTTGGGAAATATTCCGAAAATAGTGACGCTGGAGCGGAAATTCTCGCGTTTATGAATGGTACGCTCAATGATCCAGAACTAAGCTGTCACCACGGGTCCCTGGCTGTATTAACATTTCATTAACGAGGAACGATCTAGTGAAAGAAACTGTGAAGCGACATAAAGGGTTTACCCTTATTGAGCTGCTGGTGGTAATTGCGATTATTGCGATTCTGATTGCCCTTCTCCTGCCGGCTGTACAGCAAGCCCGCGAAGCCGCTCGTCGAACGGAATGCAAGAACAACCTGAAGCAAATCGGGTTGGCCATGCACAACTACGCCGACGTTTACGGCATGTTCCCCGTCGGTGCGTGTGCCCGCCCCGGAGCCACCTTCGGAATGGATATCTCGATTGGTGCCTTCGCTTCAATTCTGCCTTACATCGAAGGCGCCAACCTGAAGAACCTGTACAACGACGAAGTGCCATGGGAACAGCAGGACCTGTCTGCCAACCCCGAACTGCCTGTCACCGTTGTTAAGTCTTACCTGTGCCCATCGGCCACTGGTCCTTCTGTCACGCGACACGATTTTCTCGCCGCCTACCCCATCGGTCAGGGAGCCAACGGACCGTCCGCCGCCACGATTCACTACATGCTGAGCAAAGGCGCGACTGACGGCTGGTGTCTGAATCCCATCACCGACGGCACACGAGTCGGTATGTTTGCCATTAACCTGAAGACACGCTTCCGCGACCTGACGGACGGCAGCAGTAACACGCTGTGTGTGGGTGAAGGGGCCACGGGCAACCCATACCGTAACGTGTCCAGCAAAACCAACCCTCTGGTTGCCGGTCCTTCCACCATGCAAACAGTCGCACAGGCCTGGATCGTACCTCAGCCACTGCCATTCGGTGCAACCGGTGGTGCTCTGCAGGTCACTGCTTCCAACTTCGGAACCACGATCTGGCGGATGAACCAGAACCCCGTTGTGGAAACGGTCTACGACGACAACGATCTGGGTAACTGCAACTCTGCCATCGACAGCACCAGCGGCTTCCGCAGCACGCACACTGGTGGTGTTCAGTTCCTGCTCGGCGACGGATCCACACGATTCATCTCTGAGAACATCGATCAGGGTGTTTACAACAGCCTCGGAACAAGGGCCGGTAAAGAAGTCATCGGCGAATTCTAGATCGGCTGATGCAACCAGAATGGACCATGCAGAGCCGCAGGCGGGATCGCCTGCGGCTCTTTTTTCTGCGCCGTGGCCTGGCTGAGCGTTTGCCCGTGCCAACTGGTCTCCGCGTTATGCAGCCCCTATAGTCGCCGTTCTGTCTTCAGTCAGGGATCAGAATCGTGAATCCAGCCGACAACCTTGTCCAGCGGTCTTTGAGTCAGCTGCAAACTGGCAGTGACAGTTTTCCACTGGCCGAACGCATTGCCGTCTGTCAGGAGTGTTTGGCCCGGCTGGCGGCTGTGGGCGAAGAATGGGGACGCCAGGCGGCGGTCTCCAAAGGATTTGCTGCCGATTCACCGATGCGCGGTGAAGACATTATGAGCGGTCCATGTGTGATCGCCCGACAGCTGCACCTGACGATCCAAACACTTCAGGCTCTGCAGCGGCAGGGGCGTCCTCGGCTGCCGGGCGCTGTTCGTCGCAATTCTGCCGGGGTGCTGACGGCTGGCGTGTTTCCCACACACGGCCTGTTTGATCCGATCGCTTTTATGGGGCTGCATGGCGAAGTTCGCATGCAGTCTCACGTTTTGCCGGAGCAGATCCACGGGGACCTGCCGCAGCAGGTGCTGTCCGACGAGATCAGCGGCCTGTGTGCTGTGCTTGGTGCGGGAAACGTGTCTTCGATTCCCGCCACAGACACGCTCAACAAAGTGATGTTTGACGGTCAGCGGGTGGCCCTGAAACTGAACCCGGTCAACGACTATCTGTCCGATGTGCTCGCTCGCGCCTTTGCCCCGCTGATCGATCGCAACCTGCTGCGACTGATTTCCGGAGGTGCCGCGGTGGGAGCAGAACTGATTAGCGCGGCGGACGTCACAGAGGTTCACATCACCGGTTCGCTCGACACGATGAACGCCATTCTGTGGGGCAACGACAACGATGCGCAGCAGCGGCAGCGGGAAAATCGTCCTGTGCTGCAAAAGCCCATCACCGGCGAACTGGGCAATGTGACGCCGTGGATTGTCGTGCCGGGAGAATATTCGCTCAGGCAACTCCGCAGTCAGGCAGAGCACATTGCTGCCTCAATCACCAACAATGCGTCATTCAACTGTCTGGCCACCAAGGTCATTGTCACCAGCCGAACATGGAGGCAGCGGGAGCAGTTTCTGGATCTGATCGGCCAGTTTCTCAGCGCCACACCCACCCGTCCGGCATATTATCCGGGAGCTGCCGATCGCTTCCGTCGCTATGCGCAGCGGCAGCCAGCGGGCCTGCCGGACGGCCATCTGCCGTGGACACTGCTGACAGATCAGACGCCCGCAGAGCGACCTGAGCTGTTTGCCGAAGAGTCATTCGTATGCGTGTGCGCTGAGACGGCCCTGGAGGAGTCAGAGCCGGAGCGGTTTCTGGAGGTCGCCACACAGTTTGTCAATGAAAGACTGCTGGGAACGCTCTGTGCATCGGTGACGGTGCCCGCTGATTTTCGAACGCAGCACGTACTCCCATTCGAGCAGGCTTTGCAAACGCTGCAATATGGCACGGTCTGCGTGAATCAGTGGGCGGGGCCCGCCTATGGCCTGATCAGCCCGCCCTGGGGCGGCTACCCGCTGGCCAGCAATCATGACAGCGGCATTGGCAGCGTGCACAACACCTACCTGCTGCAGGACTACGAAAAGACGGTCCTGTACGGCCCGCTGGTCGACATGCTGCGACCCGTTTGGTTCCCGTCACACCGCAATGGACTGAAGGTGGCTCAGTCACTGTTGCATCTGTATGCCCGGCCTTCGATCTGGCGGGTACCCCGACTGGGGCTGGCGGCGGGACTGGGCGTTTAGGGTTCGACGGCTGCTCCGGCAGATCAGTGTCGACGCTGAGCGTCGACGCTACGCAGGCGGTGTCGCGGGGATGAAGTTTCGCAGGTAAGTATGACTTTGCTGCAGTGCGCGTTTGCGGTTTTCCAGTGTATCTTCATACGCCCGATCTTCTACTTCCACGCAGACCGGTCCGCTGTACCCGGTGTCCGTCAGAACAGAAAAGAAGGCCCCCCAGTCCACATCGCCCATGCCCGGCAGCTTGGGCGAGTGATAGTCGTTGGGATGGGCGAGGATTCCCACTTCATCCAGCAGATGCTGATCGACGCGGACATCCTTGGCGTGCACGTGAAACAGCTTTTCCGAAAAGTCCCGCATGGGCTTCAGGTAGTCCATCTGCAGCCAGACCGGATGAGAGGGGTCGTAGTTCAGACCGAAGTAGTCGCTGGGAATGACCTCGAACATGTTCCGCCAGATGGCCGGAGAGTGCGCCAGATTCTTCCCGCCTGGCCATTCGTCCGGCCCAAACAGCATCGGGCAGTTTTCAATACCAACAAACACCTGATGCTGTTCGGCAAACGCGATGATCGGCTGCCACGTCTGTTCAAACAGTTTCATGTTGTCGGCCACGGAACGCGTCCAGTCGCGGCCGATGAACGTATTCATCCGGTTGATGCCCAGCATGGCGGAGGCCGCAATGACGCGTTTGATCTGATCGACGGCGGCCGCGGCCTCATCGGCATCGGGGGACAGGGGGTTGGGATAGTATCCCAGAGCGCTGATCGCAACGCCGTGATCGGCGGTCAGCTGATTCACAGCGGCGGCGTCCTGTTCAGAGAAGTCAGTCACATCAATGTGGGTCACACCCGCGTAGCGCCGCGTGGCTTTGCCCACCGGCCAGCACATGACTTCCACACAGTCGTAGCCAATGCCCGCGGCCGTCTTCAGAACCTCGTCAAACGAAAGTTCGGGCAGGATGGCGGTGACAAATCCCAGTTGCATGATCAGATCCCGTTTTGGACAAAGAGACGTTCAGGAGGAGGTGACATCCACCCACCGCTGCTGCTGGTGGCTGGCGAGAATGGCTTCACACAGCACCACCTCCCGATGCCCGTCGCGAAACGTTGGGAAGGTGGCCGGCCGGGAGGGATCGGCAGCATCGACCACGGCGTAAAAATCACGAAACAGCTGTTTGAAGGTGTCCGGAAAGCCTTCGTTGTGCCCGCCCGGGTAGTCGGCGCGGGCCGCCGCATCATCACTCATCAGGCTGCCGTCTTTGAGCAGGGTTGTGTTGGATGACCGACGCTGTCCGCTCCACAGTTCGTTGGGGCGTTCGCTGTTCCACGCCAGCGACTGGTGTTCTCCGGCCAGTTCAAACCGCAGGCAGTTTTTGCGTCCAGCCGTCACCTGAGAGACGGACAGGACGCCCCGTGTTCCGCTGGCGAATTTCAGCAATACTGAGCCGGCATCCTCTGTTGTCACAGACACCGGCTCCGTGGCAACCGTGCCGCTGCTGTGGGAAAACGTCTCGGCTCCACCGACCGGCTTATCTCTGGTCGGATGGACAGTCTGCAGATCGGCGCAGACCGCCACCACGTGATCCCCCAGGATAAACTGAATGAGATCCAGCCAGTGGGTGCCGATGTCGGCAATGGCCCGCAGGGCTCCGCCGTCTTCGGCTTCCACCCGCCAATTGTAGTCGCTCTGCAGCAGCAGCCAGTCCTGAACGTAGCTGCCGTTGACATGAAAAACGCGCCCCACGTCGCTGCTGCGGCAGCGGGCGGCGGCTTCCATGCACAGCGGGTAGTAGCGAATATTGTAATTGACGCCGGTGATCAGGCCGCTTTGCTCAGCCAGCTGCACGAGGGTGCGCGATTCATCAGACGTCATCGCCAGTGGCTTTTCGCACAGCACGTGCTTACCGGCGGCCAGGGCCAGCTTCGTCTGCTCAAAGTGATGTCGATTGGGCGACGTGATATGCACCACATCCACTTCGACGTCGCTGAGCAGTTGTTCGATCGACTCGTAGCCCACGGACAGACCCAGGGCCGACGCGGCCTGAGTGGACTTCTCCGGCGAGGAACCCAGTATGCCACGCACGGTGACGCCACAGCGACGCAGCGCTTCAACGTGGACCGGGCCGATGAAGCCGGTGCCAACGACAGCGGCCGTGATTTGGGGAAACATGGCAGTCATGGTGTGTTTCAGGCGGGGGCTACTTCCAGCCGATGCGACTGAGCCAGTCACTGCAGCGATCCGGCCAGCTGGTGACCGGCAGTCCCTCTACTGGTCGCAGTCCATATCCGTGACCACCCGTGTCATATACGTGCAGTTCAGAGGCAATGCCGGCCTGCTTCAAAGCCAGGCCCAGCAGCATGGGGCCCTGAGCGGGAACGCGATCGTCGAACGCGTGGACCATGAACACGGGCGGCGTGGTCTCATCCACCACCAGGTCCTCCGCCAGCTGTGTGTTGTCTTTGTTGGTTAGGTAGGCCGCGTAGATCAGCATCGACGCGTTTGGGCGAAAGGGCTGCTGGTCGGCTGCGTCGACCGGATCATACAGTCGCTTTTTGGTCAGGGTGGCGCGGGCGGCCGTGTGTCCGCCGGCGCTAAAACCCAGTATGCCGACGCGCGAGTCATCGATGCCCCAGTCTTTGCTGCGACTGCGAATCAGGCTGATGGCCCGCTGGGCATCCTGCGTGGGCTGCAGCCAGATGGGATCCACCATGCGTGTGGGAACGCGGTACTTGAGGACGAACGCGGTGACACCCTGTGTCGTGAGCCATTCGGCCACTTCTGTGCCTTCCAGATCCCACGCCAGAATACTGAAGCCACCACCCGGACAAATGACTACGCTGGAGCCGTTGCTCTTCCCCTTTGGCGGCAGATAGACGTGGACCTGCGGTGTCGACACGTTGCCCAGTCGGATGACGGGGCGCTCGGCCACCGTGCGGGATGTGGCCGTGGACGTGTCTTTCTCCTGGCCAATGTTACGGGCCGGACCCGGCGGGGTATCGGGCCAGAGGTCAAACACTTCCGCCGGCTCGCTGGCAGCAGCGTTGATCGACGTTGCCGTTATCGTCGTTGCGGTCAGCAGGAGCAGGCAGAGATTGCAGAGTGTGCTGCGGACGGGGTCAGTCATCAGGGGCCTCGCTTGTTCAGTGTTCTGTGGATCGGTTCTACAGAAACAGCCAGCTTCCGAAAAGTAACCGCCCGGATTTTCTAAGCGAACGTTTTGGGGAAGCCGTTCGGCGGTTGCTGCCGATGCGGGGCCTTGCGGTAATCCGCGGTTGGAATCCGCCTGGATTCACGGGCGATTGCACCGTGGCGAGATGGCGACCGGCGCCTAAATTACGCACATGCGAATTCCGTCGATTATGCCAGCGGTGGCCGCCGTCTTTGTTTTCTGCCTTGCCGATCCGCCGTTCGTATGCGCACAGACCGCACGGACACAGGCGGCCAGCAGCAATATGCCTGGCGGCAGCGAGGGGGCAGCTGATGAGTTCTCCCCGTTTGAGCCTGTCGACCATATTCAACTGACGCAGTTCACCACGACCGAATCTGTCGATCGACTGCTCACTCAGCCCGTTGAACAGGAACTGCCCCTGCGAACGTTCAAACGTGGCGCCATTCAGAAGGTGAGTTTTTCCGGCAGCTGGCTACAGGACATGGATGGCTCCGGGCTGAGCAGCCGTCATTACGAAGTGTCTTTGCAGACCGGCATTCCCCTGGGCAGTTTTGATCATATTCTGGGTGTCACGCCGTCTTTCCGTACAGACTTCATCGATGCGGCCGCTGGTGTGGATGTACCGTCAGAGCTCTATCAGGTGGGCGTGAGTTTCTTCTATCGAAGACAGCTGAAAGAACGCTGGAGCGCGATGGCTATTGTGGCGCCGTCTGTCCGCAGCGACTTTACCACCGGTGACGATGCCGTGCGCATTTTTGGACTGGGCCTGCTGACGTGGAAAGCCGTGCCCGACCGGCTCGACCTGTCCTTCGGAGCCGTCTATCTGGGGCGAGCGGACCTGCCTGTGCTGCCTGCGGTCGGCCTGCGGTGGACGCCTTCCACGCGATGTCGACTGGATCTGCGATTTCCACAGAGCCGTCTTTCGTGGCGACTGCACAAGCAGGGCGCCGAATCAGAAACGTGGACTTACACCAGTCTGGGCATCGGCGGCAACACGTGGGCCGTCACTCGTGGCAGCGGTGTCACCGACGAATTGTCTTTGCGGGACATCCGCTGGCTGGCGGGTGTGGAACGCCTCGTCGACGGCGGAGGACGTTTGTTCTGTGAGGCTGGCCTGGCATTCAATCGCCGCCTTGAATATGAACAGGCGGACTTTGAGCAGGAGTTTGCAAACGCCGTTGTGTTGCAGGCGGGTTGGAATTACTAACGGGACGTGGTGGCAGCGTGAGCCCGTGTCGCAGACGTCATGCGCTTAGTCGGCTGCGCTTAGTCGGCTGCGATGTTTGGCCACCGAGAACCGTGGCGAATTTGGCCGAATTTCAAAGATGGCCGTTAACGGTGAACGATTCTCTCGGTCTGCCCCGTAACGGCCGGTGAGACGCCGCCCCTGCTACCCGCTCTGTTCTGTTGCTGAGGAACTTTGATGAGCCCCGGACCTCGAATGCGCCCCCGCTGCGCGCAGACAAACGCTGTTGATGGCACCGTCCGCTGGGATCCGGTAAAGTCGCTGTGGTTCACGGGCCACATGCTGATCACGCTGGTGTTCGCCGTTCCATTGTTCTCGTGGTCGAGCGCCTGGCTGTCCTGCGGTCTCACCTGTCTGACGATGTGCGCGGGGCATTCGGTGGGCATGCATCGGCTGCTGATTCATCGAAGCTTTGAATGTCCTGTCTGGCTGGAACGCCTGCTGGTGACACTGGGGACACTCGTCGGCATGGGGGGGCCCAAACGCATGCTGCTGCTGCATGACATCCGCGACTGGTCCCAGCGACAGCATCAGTGTCACGCTTTTTACATTCACAAGAGCGGCTGGTTGCGGGATGCCTGGTGGAATCTGCACTGCCGACTGGACCTCGAACATCCGCCGCACTTCGAGCCGGAAGCCCGCACGGACAACCTTTGGTATCGCACGCTGGATGCGGCGTGGATGCTGCTGCAACTGCCGCTGGCCGTGGCGCTGTATGTTCTGGGCGGCTGGAGCTTTGTGGTTTGGGGCATCAGCCTGCGGATTGTGCTGTCATTGACGGGACACTGGCTGGTCGGCTATCTGGCCCACAATGGTGATAATGAAGAGTGGCACGTGAACGATGCGGCCGTGCAGGGGCACAATGTGCCCGGGCTGGGATTGCTCACCTTTGGCGAAGCCTGGCACAACAATCACCACGCCTTTCCTGATTCTGCACGGCTCGGACTGAAGCCTGGGCAGAGCGACCCCGGCTGGTGGCTGCTGACGGTGCTGGAGGGACTGGGCCTGGTGTGGAATCTTCAACAGCCGGCTGACCTGCCCCATCGTCCGGAGCTGCAGCAGCGCCGCCAATCGCCCGATGTTCTGTCAGCCGACCCCAACGACTCGCCACCCGTTGTCCGCAAACTGCTGCCTGTTCGCCAGTGACACGCGGTCAGGCGGTCAATACGCACGATGGGGGCGTGATTGTGGCCATTCTCAGATTGCGTTGTCGCGTGACTGATTGACGACAACGCCGCCAGAGATGCACATCGCACATCACGCATCGCCAGAGGTACATCACAAATTTCGGTCTGCAAATGCCTCTGACTCAACCGCTCGTCACGTCGCCGATCTGGCTTGTGTGTCCATTCGCAGCAGCCATTCGCAGCAGCCGCTTGTTGGCCGTTGCGAGCGGCGACTGTCCGGTTCGTGGTCCCGTAACGCCAGACTCCTGTTATGCTGTATCGACAGTTTGAGAATTGGCGAAGTCATTAACAGCAAGCTTTGACTCATGGATTCTGTTCCGGCCGACGTGTCATCAAATCCGTTTCTGCCGCCAGATAACGGGGCGTCCTCATCAGACGTCCCGTCCCGCCGACGCAGCGTCTCTGTCTGGTTTGCAATCGTGGCGACTGCAGGCACCGCTGTCTTTACCACGCTGATGTCTGTGTACGTGCTGGCGGTCGTGCCATTTGGTGACATTGCTCCCGGTGGGTTTGCCACAAGGACGCTGGCATCGCTGCTGGTGACCGTCGGGCTGATCTGTGGCTGGCGGTTCGAGCCGCGGACAGGCATCTGCCTGGTCATCGGACTCAGTGGACTATCGTTTTGGCTCATGATGATGGTCAATGTGACGCTCAGTGCGTACCAGCTCACACGCCACTCTGTGTTCACGAATGTTGCGGAGATGCTGGTCTGGGCGTGCGTTCTGTGCGTTCTGGCGTGCGCGGCCGTTGGTGGGGCCAGCCGGTGGCGTCAACACCGTGCGGCGGGTTGACGGGCAGGTGTTTTCGATGCCGTATCCCGCGGCGGATTGCTCGTGCGGCGTGCAAACGCATGGCGATCCAGACGGGGCTTTTACAACCAGATGGCGTAAGCAATCACTCTTGAATTGGCGCATAGTTTGAGGGATAGTCGACCGCCGTTTGACCATCCCGCGATCCTAAAACGGTTACCCACTGGAAGCGTGATAACACTATTGTGAGTTCGCCATCATGCTGCGTTTTCTGGCGATCACCCTGGCGTCTCTTCCGCTGTGCGGATGTCAACGCAAACCGGCACCGATTGTCTGGACTCCCCACACGCTCTCTGCCGCGGAAGAGGAACGTCAGGAGCAACTGCTGGAGGAGATTCATGGGCCGTTGAACTCCGGTCTGGGAGATTCACTCGAAGGCACTCTGGCGTCAGATCATTCCGAATTGCTCTCCCTCGCAGATACGACCGGCGTGCGTGGTACAGAACAGTTTTACAAGTTTAACGTGCTCTCAGAGGGCGACCTGCATGACCCAGTGGAGATGATTTTTATAATCGAGCACAAGCGGATCAAATTCGCTCGCTGGCCGTCTTGCGAATTTTGAGCCTGGACATCAGCTCCCGGGGAAGCAGACGCGGGTAACCACTCTGTGCTGCCACTGCTTATCCAGTGGCGATCGTCGAGTCGAACTGATTTGTGACTGGTGCATGCTCCCTCGGGAGCTACTTGGGAGTGTGGGCCGCTCAGTCGTGGCCGGTTCCCAATCTCGGTGTGATCTATCGGCCCGTTTGCTGGACATGGCGTGCCTGGCGGGAGGGGAGCGCGGCCTCGACGGTGGGATTGGGGGTGTGCAGTTCGTGCGCGGGCGGCAGGTCAAAGTTTCGCAAAAATGCGGGGCGGTCGCGGCGGCCACCGCTGACATAATCTGACCAGACAGACAGGGCGATCACGTCCACTGGTTGACCGCGTTCCTCAACAAGGAAACGGAACAGGCGTTCGGCCAGTTTGGCCAGTGGAATGCCGTGGCTCTTTTGCAGTGTGGCAAACAGCCAGTCACTGAAGGCCAGAAAGCCGGCAAACGGGCTGTCATCCTGCCATAGCAGCGGATAGGTGTGCTGGAAGTTGCCGTTATTGACGACCAGATCCCAGTAGCGTGACAGCCGTCGCAGCCGCTGCATCATTGCAAAATCAATCAGGCGATTGGCAAGGATTTCAAACGGCGGGTGCGAGCTGTAGACCATTTGCCACTCGTCATCGTGGCGGGTGATGGGTGTGCCCTTCAGCCGCTTGAGGATGCCAATTTGAATCTCCTGAGGATTCAGTGCGACAAGCTGATCGAGTCCGCGGGCGAAACTGTCCACGTCTTCTCCCGGTAGCCCGATAATCAGGTCCGCGTGAATGTGCACGCCCGTTTCTTCACGCAGGTAGCGGAAGTTTTCTGCCAGCTGACGATTGTCCTGGCGGCGGCTGATCAACTCGCCCACCTCATCGTTGAACGTCTGCACGCCGATCTCAAACTGCAGCACGCCATCGGGGAATTTGGCGATCAGGTCGCGGAGGTTGTCAGGCAGTCGGTCAGGGATCATCTCGAAATGCAGGAACAGCCCCGGCGTCAGCTGATGCAGGAAGAATTCCAGTATGGCGGTCGACACTCGCATGTTGAGATTGAACGTGCGGTCGACAAACTTGAACTGCTTCGCCCCGCGAGCCAGCAGGTCCTGCATGGCCGCCAGGAACTCATTAACGTCAAACAGCCGCACAGGGATATCCAGCGCAGACAGACAAAACTCACACGTGAACGGACAGCCGCGGGAAACTTCCACGTAGATCACGCGGTTGCTGATGTCCTCGTCGTTATACAGATGATAGGGCAGCCGGATATCCGCCAGAGCGGGCACGCCACCGGCGATGATGTGACCGGGTGTTGCGGCGACAGGCAGCAGCGGTTCCTGTGAGGTTTCGTCTGCAGCCAGTGCCGGGGCTGACGGTCCCCTCAGCACCTCGCGACAAAGAGCTGGAAACGCCAGGTCGGCCTCTCCGGTAATCACATGATCAGCGGCCGCCACGATGGGCTGCCCTGCGGTTTCGTAGCTGACTTCCGGTCCGCCGAGCACTACCGTGATGTGCGGCGCGACGCGTTTCAGATCCAGAACCAGCTGCGTGCAGACGTCCACATTCCAGATGTACACGCCGATGCCGACGATCTTTGGCTGCTGTTGCAGCAGCGTGTCGATGATGTCGACCGTGCGATCGCCGATGCCGAATTCCAGCAGCGTTGTCTGGTCAGTGAGTTCGCCCATATTCGCCAGCAGATAACGCAGCCCGAAAGAGCTGTGCCAGTAGCGGGCATTCAGAGTCGTCAGGACAATGTCCGGCATCGGATCAGTCTTTGGCTTCGTCAGCGATCTGCGAGTAGATGGCGGCGGCCTCGTCGTACGCTTTTCGCGCAGCCACTCGTTCGGTTGCCTGGATCATGGGTTGTTTGGAATTCCAGCACGTTTCCACGGCCTGTTGACACCACTGGGCACTGCGGCGGCTGGCGCGAATAGGTGCCCCGCCAACCGTCACAAACACCGGGTTGGTGTGCACCGATGGCAGGATGCGGACGGCGATCCATGACGACTGCGTGATTTCCACGGGGATTTGAAACGGCTCGACGTGACCGTCAGCCGTGAGACTGCGCTTTGCCACGACCTCACCATTGACGATGACTTCAACGGGCACATCACGGGTGTCGTTAATGCGGCAGCGCTCCAGGTGCCAGTACGGTTTCTCGTCCAGCCGTCGGTTGCGGATCGCTTCCGTCTGTGGTGTGGGTGAGGCTTCCAGCATGGCAGCCGCGTCAAAGTTCACGGTGACGGTGGTGGGTTTGTCCAGACTCAGCTCACCCGGACCGTCATCAGGATTGGATGACCGTTTCGTCTGGCCCACGCCGATGCCATCCACGGAAAAATCAAGGATGTGGCTCAGGCCATCGCCTACGTAGCTGCGACCGTCTTTCAGGCCGGCAATCCAGTTTTCGTAGGTCAATTCTGTGTCTTCGGGCAGCTGCACATACACGCGACCGAGTCCCACGCGATCGCCATAGATGCAGGGAAAGTCGGTTTCGCCGCTAATCCGTGATTTGAGGCCGCAATTCAGTGTGTGGTACCAGATGTTCAGTTCCCAGATCGCGGGGGTGTCCACGGTGGAAATGAAATCGCACACGCCCAGGGCAGCCGCCACGATGTATTCATTGGCGCCAATGCCATCAAACGGAGGCATTGCATAGTCAGGCAGACGATCGGCCGCTTTGCCCTGCCAGTTGCGCGGCGCTCCGCCCCAGGGACGGTTCACGAATTTGCGGGAGCCATCCGGCATGATGTCCGGCAGAGCCAGCCCCCAGCCACTGTGGCTGTATCCCACGACACCCTGCTGCGACTGGCCCCACTTCAGCACGGGAATTGTCCAGGTGGGCCACTGTTCAATATTGGTGGTGCCGGGGTAGTCGTCTTCTTTCAGGTTCAAAAGACACAAATGCCCGGCGTGAGAAGATGGAAATCCGCTCACTTCCACGTCATACCGCATCAGGTATCGCGAGGTCGACAGCCGATGCACTTCGCCTTCGAAGAACTCCTTCTGCGTGTACCAGCACGGCCCCCAGCTGAGCACGCAGCCCACGTTCAGATCCTCACCCAGAATGTGACGCATCATGTCCTCGGGACCGACTCCCTCGGTGGGGCTGTCGTAGTGCGCACAGCCGGCTGCATGTACGTGGTGGTCGCCGGAGTACCAGTTGCGCTGGGCAATATGGATCCATCGCTGCAGCGCAAAGTCGACACGATGCTCGCCCACTTTGGGCACCACGATCTGTCGTTTGATGGGCGTATACTCCGGCCCGCGGGTGCACTGAATCGTGTATTGCCCAGGCGGCAGCGTCAGCGATTCGCCGTCGTGACGATAGACCTGATGATGGAAAAAGAAGTCGGGCGCCAGTCGGCGAGACGGATTGGGATACACGCGGCCACGGTCATCACGCACGACAAAGGCCGCCGTGGTCGGCTGCCCGTCGACATCTTTGACGCCCAGCGTCACCTTCACGGCCGGCTGGCAGCGAAACAGAATCGGCACGGCGTTGCGAAAGCCAATGTCCTGAGTGCCCTGCCCGATATTGAAAGCCAGCGACGCTTCCCGGCGACCGGCATCGCGACTAAAGATGGTGACCGCCCGGTACTCGACTTCCAGACCGGTCAGTTTCGATCGCAGTGGCTCACGATCCAGCAGCTGGATCTCCATCCAGCGGTTGGCCACTTCAGGGGGACGAACCAGGTCTTCATCGGTCGCCGGCTGCTGGCGAGCACCCTGCCCCTGCTGGTAGACGGGGGCCGCATTGGGACTTTGCACCACCAGATTGGGATTGGTGCCCGTGTCGTTGCGAATCTTGACCAAAAATGTGGTCCAGCCCTGCTGCATCAGGACCGGATCAACGGGGCCGGCCGCGACCTTGACGCGGCTTTCGGCGTTGATGTGCACATCCACCAGACACAGAGTGTCCAGCGTCTGCTGAATCTGGCGAACGCAGACTCGGTCACTGTCGTTTTCCCAGGCGGATTTCAGCGCCGTAACGGCGGCCGGTGGCAGCGGCGTGCCGTTGAACGCCATGCCCTCGACCAGCCGTTTGGATGCCGAAACCAGTGGCTGGCGATCGACGGACAGAACCAGCGGTATGTCCTCGGCAGTGCTCATCGGTGAGCCAGAGGCAAACACGACCAGCAGCAGACAGTGGGCGAAACCTCGATGTGATGCGGTCACCGAATCTCTCCGTCAGGATAGGGAGCGGGCGGTCAGTTGGCCGGCTGCTCAAACATAGCGTTGTTGCGATCGCCGCGACTGAGCAGATAGGCCATCAGATCCAGAACTTCGTCTTTGTTGAGAGTGTTCAGCAGACCGGCGGGCATCATGGAGACTTTGGACTCGAGGATTTCATCAATCTGTTTGCGGTCCACGCTGGTCAGTTTTCCGGGACGGAGCATGTCCGTCTGCACGCGAAAAGCGTCTCCCGCCAGATTGACGATGCGGCCGTTGATGACTTTGCCGTCCAGTGTGACAATCTGGACGCTGCCGTACTGATCGCTGATCTGCTTACTGGGCTCCATGACCGATTCCAGAATGTCACGCGAGCTGAATCGTCCGGACAGTGATGTCAGGTCGGGCCCCACGGAACCGCCCTGGCTGTCAAACTGATGGCAGGCAAAACAGCTGGCAGCGCCAAACATTTTTCGTCCGTGATCAAAGTCACGATTCACCAGTTCGGTTTCCAGCAGCGGAACCAGTTCTTCCATGGTCCATTCTTTAACAAACTCCCGCGGCTTACTGCTGAACACAGGCGTGTTGCTGGCCGGTTTGGCGGTGAGGATGGGTTTGAGAGTCTCTTTCTGGGCAGCGGTCAGCATAGCGACGGCGTCGCGCTTGATGTTGCTGACAAACAGCTGGAAGCTGCTGCCACCTTCATAGCTGGCGGCCCGCGTAAACCAGCGAAAGTAGGCCTCGCGCAGTGCGGGCGTCCAGCCGGCGTTCAGGTGTCGCAGCGTGCGGGCGTAGTCAATCTGCTCTTCCTGCGTGGGCGCCTCGTCCATCAGGGCAAGAATCTGCTCGGCCGCATAGGGAGCCTGCAGATACACGAGCATCTGAGAGAATTCGGAATTCAGTCGCTGCGTCTTTGCCGGCAGCGCTTTCTGCAGATGGGCCACCAGCTGGTTGCGGACTTCCGCAGGAGGCGGGCTGATGCGGACAAACGCGATGGACATTACGCGCAGCGTCTGCAGCCACTGATGTTCGGGCATGTCGTTCAGCGGGAGTCCCTGAACGGCCCGCAACACGTTCACAGTGACGGCCGCGCGTTCGGGATTCACGGACAGGTCGGCCCAGTTGGGAATGGGCGAGTCGATGTTGGGTGACTCTCCCATTTGCTCGCGTTCAAAAGAACGGACGTACGCCAGCAGGGCGGAAAGTTTGGTCTGCGGGTCCGCTTCGGCAAACGCACGTTCCATCCACGTTTCCACCGGCTGCGTTTCCAGCACCGTGCGAGCCGCGTATCGCACCGGGCGCGCTTCGCTGCCGAGTCCCTGCCACACAGACTCCATATCAACCGCCACATCGGCGGACAGCATCTGCTCCAGTTGACGTCGCTGCGAAATCAGGCGTGTCTGTTGGGTGTCGCTGCGGGACAGTCCCGGTCCACGCGAAACCGTACTGGCAGTCACACGGTAAAGGCCGGACTGCACTTTGCGACCACCGATGGCGAAATACATGGCTCCATCGACCGGATTGATAACGACGTCTGTCAGTGGCAAAGGTGTGCCGGAGATAAATTCTTCCAGCTGTCCCGTGTAGCTGCCGTCTTCCGGCGTCAGATGCACGGCGTACATTTTGCCGTAGCTCCAGTCGCAGGCGAAGAGTGCGTTTTGGTATTTGCGGGGGAATCGAGAGCCGTGTCCGAAGCACACACCAGTGGGGGAACCCGGTCCGATGTTGACCACCGGCGGCACGCTGTCCTGATAATAGACGGGCCATTTGCCACCGCCGCTGCGCCAGCCGAATTCTCCGCCGGCCACCACATGGCAGATGCGAGTGGGGCGATACCAGGGCGTGTTGACGTCCCATTCCATGTCGGCATCGTAGGTGAACAGTTCGCCGTCCGGCGTGTAGGCGGCGTCGTACTGATTGCGAAAGCCGCTGGCCATCACTTCCCACGTTTTGCCGTCGGGATCCACTTTATAAATGCACCCGCCGGGAGCACGCGTGCCCTTCATGAATTTCCCTTCCGCGCGGGGCAGCAGCAGATCTTCGTCCCAAGTGCTGACCATAGAACCGGTGATCTCTGTCAGCTCTGTGCGGTTGCCACACACCACGACCAGATTCTTCCCGTCAGGATGAGGCAACACGGCGTGCGGGCCGTGCTCGCCACTGCCGGTCAGTGCTCGCAGTGTTTCCAGCGAATCCAGCTGATCATCTCCATCCGTGTCTCGCACTCGATAGAACCCGCCAGCGTATTTTTTGCCACGATTGACGCTGACGTACAGGCTGTCGAAGGCCCACAGCAGCCCCTGTGCTTCGCCGATGTCCACGTTGATGGGCTCCACCAGCAGTTCGCGCTGATCCAGAATGCCAGGCGGCGTCACGCGATACAGCGAGCCATACTGGTCGGACACAATCAGACGCCCTTTGGGATCCACACACATGTTGACCCACGAGCCCTGCAGGTCTTTGGGGACCGAATACAGCAGTTCCACCTGAAAGCCGGCCGCAACTTTCATGCGGTCTACGGGTGTGGCGGTGGGCTGTCGCAGTTTGGACAGACGAGAGAGCGCCTCCTCGTTCACGTATTCCGCCCACGGACCTTCGCCAAGAGCGGCAACCACAGTGGGTTTCGACCAGGTGGGGCCGGGTTGAAAGTCAATGGTCTGCCAGCCTTCCTGCGGAGCAGCGGAAACCTGCCACGTGTCGTCTGTGACAATGCTCCACGCATCTCGCCAGCCGGAATCCAGGTCGAGTCGCACCAGCGCACCGGCCGCACTGCCGCCGTTGGTCGCTTCGATGGACAGGACGTGTCGTTTCTGTGGATCGTCCAGATCCAGTGCGCGGGACACATCGGCAAAGCCGGGCGACTGCCAGCTGGTGGTTTCCAGCACCTGCTTTCCGTCGATAAAGATTCGCAGGGCATCGTCACCGGCGGCAAATAAACGAGCGGCGGAGACGCCGCTGCTGCTGATCTCTTTACGCAGATAGACTTTACTCGCCGGCTGGCCATTGCCATTGTTCAGCCAGATCCACTGCGGCTTGGAGTCGTCAACCACACGAGTCAGATGGTGGCGGGACGCTTGTCGACGTGCCTGCTGTTGTTTGGGCGATTGGGCGGGGGCCGCAGCGGCAAATTTCTTCAGGCGGACATTGCGAAACTGAGCCACCATGGCCTTGCCGCGATGTACCTGGAAGGCAATGACGCCGTCGGTTTCTGCCTGGTCCTGCTGATTGTCTGTGATGTCCACCGTCACCTGGCCGTCGATCTTATGGATCAGCCGGTTGCCCCGGGCGATGATCGTCAGTTCGTGCCATTTGTTCAGATCGACGGGCGACAGATCAGTTTCCAGAGGGGTGGTCGTCTGTTTGCCATCGGCCGCGACCACCACCTTTTGTCCGCGACGCGCGACGATGCCGCGACCTTTCTCGTCGTACAGCATTCCCGTGTATTCGGGTTTGGCGTGGATGTCTGCCTGATAGCCGACACAGACAAATTCCCCCCGGTCTTTGGCATGAACGCTGCGATACTGCACGCCCGAGTTATTGGCTCCTTCCAGTCGAAACTCACATCGCAGTTCAAAGTCGGCCGCCGTGCCGTCCCAGATCAGAAACTTGTTGTACTTCAGGTGATCGGGCCCTTTGGTGCGGCCCGTGATGACGCCTTCCTCGACCGACCACAGCGTGGGGTCGCCCTTCCAGCCGGAGAGGTCTTTGCCGTTAAACAGACTCTGGAATCCTTCCTGCGCGAGGACGGGGGAAAACAGAACGGGCAGTATGATGGCGTATCGAATCAAGGCGAGCCTTCCGTCGAGCTGACGACTCTTGGCAAAAGGAGGGAAGCAGGAGGTGAGGTGTCCGGGGGAAATCCGGACCAGCTCGGCCCCGGAGCCGTGCTTCATTGTTTCGCGTGATCGGCTGCGTCGCAAGTCCACGCCCGAATCACAGTCGAACGTTTGACGAGCGTGAGATTGTCAAGCCCAGGGAATCCCCGCGGCAATCATTGGTGAATGGCGAGACGAGCCTCTATAACTCGTGCCCCCTGATTTTCACGGAAAGCCAAACATGTCTGTCGAAATTTCTTCACTGCTGGAAGCCTACGCGGCGGGCCCCGTCTTGTTGCGGGAAGCCGTTTCGTCTGTGGACGCTGCCGATCTGGACAAAACGCCCGTGGAGGGCAAATGGTCCATTCGCCAGGTGGTCTGCCATATTGCCGATTTTGAACCGGTGTATGTGGACCGCTTCAAACGTATTCTGGTGGAAGACAATCCCACGATGTTCGGGGGAGAACCGGACGACTTCGCCAGTCGGCTGTACTACGGCACGCGTGATGTGGTTCTGGAACTGGACTACATTGAGATGAACCGGCGGCACATGCTGCCCATCCTGCAGCAATGCGACATCGAACTGTTCCAGCGCACCGGCGTGCATTCGGAAGATGGACCGCTGACACTGGAGACGCTCCTGGAACGCATTTCCGGTCACATTCAGCATCACCTGCCGTTTATTGAACAGAAGATCGCGGCTCTGAACGCTGGTGCGTAAGCGTCTGGAATTGCAGGCACTAAAACCAGAACCGTGCGGCGGGGCCTTTCGTTTGCCGTAGAGTCGGATATGTCCGTTCCTGAACCTTCCGAATCCAACCTGCCCTTGTGGGCTCCGCTGGATACCCCCGTGCAGTACTCGCCGGGAGTGGGGCCGCATCGTGCTGCCCTTTTGGAAAAACTGGGTATCAAAACGGTGCTGGATCTGCTGCTGCATCTGCCGCACAGCATCAACGATTTCAGTGATCTGCGAGCACCACAGCAACTGGAGAAAGACGTTGAGCAGTCGGTCTATGGTCGTGTCGTGGATACAGATATCCGCCGACTCACCAAAGGTCGCTCCATCGTGGGCATTCTGCTGGACTGTCAGGGACAGTTTGTGCGGGGCACATGGTTCAATCAGCCATGGATGCTGAAAAAATTTCAGGCCGACGACCGCGTCATTTTTAGCGGCAAACCACAAAGACGTTCGGGACGCTGGGAGTTTGGCAATCCACGCGTGCACTGGCTGACGGACGAAGACACCGACAGCGATGTCGAAGGGGCCGTGGGGGTACTGCCTCGCTATCATCTGACCGACGGCATCAAGATGGATCAGATGCGGCGGATGACCAAACAGGCGGCCCAAAAATATGCCTCCCACATGGAGGACGTCCTGCCGGACTATTATCGCGACTATCACAAGCTGCCTCCTTTAGCGGAGGCCGTGACCACACTGCATCAGCCCGCGTCACGCGAGCAGTGGGAGGCCGCGCGGCATCGGGTCATCCTGGATGATCTGCTGGAGTTTCAACTGGGCCTGGCGGTGAGACGCCGTGCCTGGGGAGCGCAGTCGCTGGCCTATCCGGTTGACGTAACCGCGAAGGTGGATGCGCGTATTCGCCGACTGTTCGATTTTCGACTGACGGGCGGCCAGGACGAAGCCGTCAAAGATCTGGTAGAGGATCTGGCCCAAACGCAGCCCATGCATCGACTGCTGCAGGCCGATGTGGGAGCGGGAAAAACGGCGATCGCTGTTTACGCCATGCTGGCGGCCGTGGCCGGTGGCTATCAGGCGGCACTGATGGCGCCCACAGAAGTGCTTGCTTCTCAGCACTGGCAGACATTTGAAGAATTGCTGGCCGGCAGTCGCGTCAAACGCGGCTTTTTGGTGGGCGGGCTGCGGGCGGCCGAAAAACGGCAGCTGCTCGAAGACATCGCCAGTGGAGAATGTCAGCTCATCGTGGGGACACAGGCCGTCATTCAGGAGGCTGTGAAGTTTCGTCGCCTCGCGCTGGCCGTCATCGACGAGCAGCACCGTTTCGGCGTGCGGCAGCGCGCCTCTTTCGGCTCCAGTGTGGAAACCGACCGCAAACCGCGGCAGCCGCACGTGCTGGTGATGACCGCCACACCGATCCCCCGCAGCCTGTGTCTGACCCGCTTTGGTGATCTGGATGTGTCGACGATTCGTGAACTGCCTCCTGGTCGTCAGAAAGTCGTGACCTCGCGCGTGGCGACTGCGGCCGAAGAAAGCCGAGTCTGGAATTTCGTCCGCAAACAGGTGGCATCTGGCCGTCAGGCTTATGTGGTGTGTCCACGGGTGGAGGGTCAGTCGGAGCAGGACGACGCTGCGGCGGAAACCGTGTTTGAACAGCTGCGAACGTCCGAACTGTCGCAGTTGCGTGTCGAACTGCTGCACGGTCGCATGGATCGCGAAACGCGGCACGATGTCATGGACCGGTTTCGTGTGCAGGAAATTGACGTTTTGGTGAGTACCACTGTGATTGAAGTGGGAGTGAATGTTCCCAACGCCACACTGATGGTCATTCGCCAGGCGGAACGCTTTGGCCTTGCCCAGTTGCATCAGTTGCGGGGACGCATCTGCCGGGGAAGTTTTCAGGGTTACTGCTTCTTGTTGTCGACCGCAGACAGCAATGAGGCAATGCAGAGACTCGAAGCCATGGTCGAATCGTCAGACGGCTTTCATCTGGCCGAGACGGACGCTGAGATCCGCGGACCTGGCGATGTTCTGGGACTGCGACAAAGCGGCGCCTTGCCACTAAGAGTGGCCAACCCGATTCGCGACCTCAAAGTTCTGCGGGTCGCGCGGCAGATGGCACACGACCTTGTCCGCACAGGGGATTTCGACAGCGACGAGTTTGCTGCGCTGCGTGCTTTGGTGCTGCGGCGATTCTCCCACGCACTGGACCTGCCGCAGACCGGTTAAGCAAGAGGGTATGCCGGCGTCATGTGATGCTGAGCTCTGTCTGAATGCTGAGCTTCCGCGTCTGCCCCGGGGCAGCAATGCAGAAATCGTCTGGCATGTGTGGTCGAACAGCTTAAGGCGATCGGCATGCGCGTCCCTTCCGTCTGACCGCGTGAAAAACAATTCAGACCGCTGGTCGCCGGCGGACATCAACGGCCGCGCGTCGCCCCAAGAGGGCCTGCGGGTCGTAGACACGTTGTCGCTGCGGATGGTACCTGCGATGGTGTCAGACTGTTCCCCAGGGGCAGAAGTTTCTCAGCGATGACCCAGAGAGCCGCGGCAAGTGGCGGTGTGTGCCCAGAGCAAAAGCGCCCACCGTGGCGACTCCGTTCTGCCTTGATGAGCAAGTCGGAGTGACTCATCCAGTCGACACACCCATCGTGCTCATTTCATCGCGCGACAAAGTCCGTATGTTTCTGGTTCCAGCGGCTTATGCGGATTCCGTATAAGCCAGTCGAATCCGTATAAGCCGGAATTGCCTGCAGGCACCAGAAGCCGTAGACTCGGAAAATAGCGGGTGGCTCTCGCGATCAAAAAACAGCGTCCCGCATATCCGAGACTCCTTATACGGACGTCCGGATAATACAAAGTTATCTGCCAAATCCATGATCTCCGCTCACATCATCAACGGCTCCTCTGACTGTGAGCGTCTATCTGAGTTGCCGGACTCTATCGGGTATCGGCTCTATCGGCATAACGCTGCTGGCGTAATGCTGCTCGACACCTTCCGGCCCGATCGCGTTCCACCACATCCGTTCCAGTATCCGCTGCCAACTGCAGATGTCTCGCTCGACTTGCCCGCTGAGATGGATGCCTTCACCGCGCTTTACGATCAGCTCTACAAACTGGACTTGGCCAATTCGTTCAAGAAGTCATACATCAACTTCTCGTTGTTGCTCCATGACTTAACCGCCCAACCTGTGTTGTCGATCGCCACTGATGATGATGAACTCGACTTCGCATGCACCGTCGCTGACGGCCGCGTCACTCGACTCACGGCCCATTGTGGCGATCTGATGGTAACCAGCGTGAATGGCCTGCCGCACATTCAGCCACTCGTCCCCGAGTTTGAAGGCGACGCTGAAGTTTTATCCGACACAACTGAGATCCAGACAAGCATCCCGACTGCCACGGTCAGCGATCGCAACGTAGAATGGCCCACACAATTGAACGGAGTCGCGCTTCAAGAGTGGCTCGCGTTCTGTGAATACGGGCAACCGATCATTGGCTTGGGCACTTTCGATCCGACGACTGACGAGGCGGATTGGGAGTTGGTCCGTTCCTCGTAGGCAGATAACAAAGCCGTGAACCGGAGCACTCAATCACGCGGCAACTGAAATTAAAGTCTTCCGTTCGTGCCCGGTTACGGCAGACGTTATGTTGCTTGGATGAAATCAAATGGCCGACCTTGCATTTGAGACTCCGTACGGCATCAACGTGACTGGAGTGTCAATCGCGCAATGGCCACGCACTACGACCGTGACATTTGATCACGGTGGCGTTGTATACGAACTCCGACTCACCGACCCCCGCCCGTTCAACAGTGCGACAGAAGCACTGGTTGAATGCTACCAAATTCGAATCATGGACCACAAAACACAGTCACAGCAGGAATTCGGACGCTATCAAATTGAAATTCACGGTGAAGACGGTTGCTACGCGCGCTTTACTGCAGACGCTTATGACCATGTGCCAATAAGTACCGCAACCACCAAGTAACCCGATAAATACGCAACATAACAATGGGTTGCACACGGAGCCGCGGGCCGCGCGGGCTTTGAAATCAATGTCGTTCGCCGCGGCCCGGTGAACCCTGACGTTATGCGGTAAAGGTAGGTCACGAGTGGACGAGTGGCTGAAATCCGGGATCTCGCAGCTGCAAGACGCATCGAAAGACGATGCGCCGGGCTACGCCGCGGCTTATGACCAAGCCCTTTGGACGATTGCAACATCATCG
>JANSXP010000069.1 GCA_024742875.1 Planctomycetaceae bacterium
CGACTTGCTGTATCACGCCGGTGTGCCAACATCCATCCCCGACGTGACGGAGTCTGTCGGCCTGCAGGCAGACAACTCACCGGCAGCCCCCCCCCCCTCGAGTTTCTTAGGGCACGCGGCTCCGCCAGCCCGGGACAGCGCGCGAGTGGGACCGTCTGGCCGATTGGGCCGACTTAGGTTCCGGACGGTACGTCGGCGTTTCGCCAGTCGAATCGTTCTGCGTCGGCCTTGAGGTTTTCCAGGTCGTACAGATCGCGACCTTCCTCGGTAAATACGTGCAGCACCACATCGCCGAAATCGACCAGAATCCAGTTGGCCTCGGTGCGATAGCCTTCGATGCCCAGACGGTCGTTGCCTTCTTCGCCCTTGAGTTTGCGATTCACTTCGTCGGCAATCGCATGCATCTGGCGGCGGCTTGTTCCAGTGGCGATCACGAAGAAGTCGACGATGGATGCGATCTTCGTCATGTCAAGCACGACGATGTCTTTGCCTCGCATCTCATCCGCACACCGCGCGGCGAGCACCGCATTGGTCATACTGCGACCATACAGCTCGGGATCGCGGGGCGCCAGTTCGTAGTCGTCGTCAAACGTATGATCGACTTCCGCCTCGATCTCTTCCGCGATGGCTTCGGGAGTCGCCGTTTCTTCGACCTGCTCAGGATCAACGGGATAGGATTCGTCAGTGGACATGAGGAACGACTTTGAAAGGAAACAGGGACATCGCCGACGCCAGCAGCACCGACACGTGTATCTTAGCGCGGTTCACTGCGATTTCGCGCAGCCGCCTGTCAATTATGGCAAACAATTGCAAAACTGCATCGCGCTCGTCCACCTCTCACTTTGCCCCGCTCGGATGCTGCCCACATGGAATTTACCCCACAGGCCATCCTGTTCGACCAGCCTGGTCCACCGGCCGACGTCCTGCGGCTGAGCGATCATCGCCCCACAGCACCGCGGCCAGGCCAGGTCAGCGTGCGGATGACGGCCAGCCCCATCAATCCGTCGGACGAGATGTTCATTCGGGGCACGTATGGCACGCGCCCGGTCCTGCCACAGGTACCGGGATTTGAGGGCACCGGCTATGTGGTGTCCAGCGGCGGCGGTTTTCGGGGAAGGCTGTTTACCGGCAAACGTGTGGCGGTGCTCAACGCTGGCGGCGGCAACTGGGCGCACGAAACGGTCGTGCCCGCCTCCCAGGTCATTCCCCTCAGTAAACAGCTTTCCGACGAACAGGCGGCCACCTTCTTTGTCAATCCGGCCACCGCTTACGTGCTGACACAGCACGTGCTGAAAATCTCCCGCGGAGACTGGCTGGTGCAGACCGCGGCCGCATCGTGCCTGGGCAAAATGATCATTCGCCTGGGGCAGCGACTGGGCTTTCGCACGCTCAATATTGTCCGCAGCGAACGACACACAGACACGTTGCGAAAGCTGGGCGGTGACGCCGTCGTTGTGTTTGACGGTGACAAAACGGCCCCCAGTGAACTGACCACGGCCATCGCCGCCGAAGTGGGTGGCGATGGCGTCCGCCATGCCATCGACCCGGTCGGCGGTCCCACGGGCAGCGCGTTGATTGGCAGTCTTGCTCCGGGCGGCCGCCTGATCACGTTTGGCACACTCAGCGACCAGCCGCTGCAATTTTCCGGACGTGAGCTGATGACTCGCCAGGCAAGCATCGAAGGGTTCTGGTTGGGGCACTTCATGGCGTCCCGCAGTCTGCCGTTCAAACTGAAGCTCATCAGGCAGATCACGCGCCTGGTGCTGGATGGCACGCTGGCCACAAACATTGCCCGCACAGTCAGCCTGGCCGAAGTCCCGACCGCATTTGCGGAGCCGGTCGCTGGTCGCACGCTGATCCGCATGACGTGAGCACGCGGGTTGAACACTAAGGGCCAGCCACTGCCATCACTGCTGATTGACGGTTGTCGCCTGCAGCGACTGCAGCCAAGTCAGCAGATCCACAATCTGCTGATCGCTCAAATCCTCCAGCAGGCGATCGGGCATCAGTGACGTCGTCTGCTTAATCAGTTCATCCAAATCGTCACGGTCGATGACAATATTCTCGCCCTTTGTGGTCCGCAGCGTGATGTGGTGTTCTGTGCGGTCGACCAGCAGCCCGGAGTGCACTTTGCCCTCGGCCGTCACGGCCGTCCACGCAGCATACCGTGGATCGATCTTCTTTGAGGGCTGCAGCACAGACTCCACAATCTGCTGCCTGGTCAGCCGGTGCCCCACGTCATCCAGTGCCGGGCCAATCTGCCCGCCCTGTCCGGCCACCTGGTGACACGTGGCGCACTGCACCGATTTGGTGGCAAACACCTTCTGTCCGGCCGCCGCATCGCCCGTCATGCTGGCCCACTTTGTCGGATCCAGCCGCCGCGTCGGCTGCCGATACGCGGCCGGCTGAAAACGCACAAACAGATTGCGAATTTCCGGCCGGGCCTGGCGAGCCTGCGTCAGCCAGTCGTCCCGCTGAGACGCTGTCAAAACGCCATCTTCCAGCTGCGATACCAGCGTCATGGCGGACGCCGTGGAATCCAGTCCCGCCGAGGCGGGCGAAACTCCCTCCGCAGGCAGCCCGGCAATCCACCGCCGAATCACGTCCACCCCCGCGGCATCCACCGTGTGCGAACCGATATGCGGCATGCGACCACGTCCCGAGCATCGCACGCGATACAGCAGCACACTGCGACTGGGGTCTCCCGGTTTCACAATGGCCGGCCGATCGATCTGAAAGGTGCCCTGCATGGGCGCCGCATTCACGGTCTGCATGGCCGACAGCGTGGCCGCATGCCGCAGATCAATCGTCGCGGTACCGCCGGCTCCCTTCTGATGGCAGTGCGCGCAATTCACAGAAAGATAGGCGCGAGCTCGTTCGTCCAGCGAGGCCGATTCATCGGCCGAACACGCCAGCGGCTGCACGTTGGGGTCATGACTGCCCGACACCGTTTTCGGCACGGCGCCGGTGAACCAGCCACCATCGATCATTGCCTGCAGCTGATTGGCACCATCCGACAACCGATTCAACTGTGGCAGCGAAAACGCAAGAGCGCCGCCCACCCACGAGTTATGACAGCGGACGCACTCGGACCGCGACGCCACCGCCCATTCTCGCTGCCCAAACTCCCCATACGTCGAAAGATCGAGCGTCTGCCCGGCCGCCGGCGCCAGTTCCGCGTCGGTCTGTTCAGCATTCCACACATAAGAATAAGGATTCCAGACCCTGCCGTTAAAGTGCAGCACCTGCGTTTCCAGACGCACTTGCCGCCCACGATCGTCCGCCAGCGACACTGTTCGCGATAGCACCGCGTCTTGAGGAAACTCCATCGTCTCCCGCAGACTGCTGGTCTTCATGCGCCGCGGTTTGGGCAGCACCTTCAGCGGCGCGGACCCCGGCAGCGCGATCAGTCGCTGCGCGACTGCGCCATCACTCCAGAGTGGCTCGTTGATTTCGAACGGCATCACGCCGGTGGCCGGCACATGTCCGCTCACATCTTCAAATAGTCCCGTGTCCGTCAGACGCCGGGGAAAGTCGTTGTCCGCGCTTTGATCCGGATTCTTCTCCAGACCGTAAATCGTGCCTTCGTCAAAGTGCAGCAGCAGCGGCTCACCACGCGTGTCGATGCCAAAGCTGACGATCCGCACCGCTGGGTCCACCAGATCCGTCAGTTCGCTCAGCACATCCGCGCCACCATTGGGATCTTTGACGATCTTTGCGGACCAGATCCGCCGCGTTTCGTAGTCACCAAAGATGTATCGCCCGGACAACTCCGGTAACTGCTTCCCTCCGTAGAACACGCCTCCCGTGACGGACGCTCCTTCGGCGTGCGAATAGGACAGAGCCGGCGGCACAATCGGGGTGGGACCGCGCTTATTTTCCGGCAGCACCTGCTGGGGTCCTTCAAACACGCTCCAGCCGTAGTTGGCCCCCGGCTTCACGTTGTAAACCATCTCGTACAATTCCCAGCCCACATCGCCCGCCCACAGCTGACCATCGGGACTGAAATTGAACCGCCAGGGATTGCGAAATCCATACGCCCAGATTTCCGGCCGGGCCTGAGACCTCGCATAAAACAGCTCGCGATCCACATCCGCGTCTTCTGCCGGATCGACACCGGCAAACGGATTGTCGTCCGGAACGCGATAGGCTGGACCGTCGTGGTCAACACTCACATCAAGGCGAATAATGGTCGACATCACGTTGGTCACATCCTGACCACAGCGTCGCGGATCCGGAGGATTGGGCACTTCCCCGTCGCCGGCCGACACATACAGAAAGCCGTCCGGTCCAAACTTCACACAGCCGCCGTTGTGCCCCCCTTCCAGCCAGGTCATGAGAATCCGCTCACTGGCCGGATCGCACCTGGGCACGCCGTCTTCCAGCGTCACGCGAAACCGCGACAGCCGCGTGCCATCGTCCAGATGCACGCTGCCCTTGTTCGTCTTCACCGTGTAAACGATCCAGCACAGCGGCACCGCCGGGTAATCCGGATGCAGGGCCATCCCCAGCGTGCTGTTTACCTTTGTCGCCTCGGGATGCGGCGTCAGCTGCTGATAGCCAGCACGAAAATCAAAAAACAAATCGGCGTCCGACACGTCCTGCCGATCAGCAAACGTCCAGATCTTTCCATTGCGTGTGGCCACCCACATCCGCTGACCGGAAGGATCGGCATTGATGTACAACGGCTGATTGAACTTCAGCTGCGGGTACCGCGGCACCTGCCGATAAGCGGGCGGCGGTTCCGGAGAGCCGGTGATCCGCGAAGTGGTCCATGCTGTTCGCAGCCGCGTGTCCGCCGCAGACTCATCACCATTCGCTGCCGAAATTAATCCCGCCGCACAGATCGAAACCCACAACGCCCGCTGCAAACCACTCATCGCCACCTCGCCCGAAAACGCCCGGCGGTCAGAACGCCCCGCCGTGACACCCACCACCATACCCGGCCATCAACAGGTGTGCCACTGTGCCGATGAGCCACACGGCCAACGAGATTCTGCCCCTGCCAAGCCGCACATCCTGCCAATTTCGCCGATTCCAGCCCTCACCCTGAACCCATCTCTGGCTTCTGCCTCTCCATACGCAAAGACGCACGGCCCAGGGTTCCCATGGTTCGTGCGAATTGACTATCTTCCGCGCACGTTCCTCACGAAATTTCGGCCGTCTAATGCCGCCCACACCCTGCTCGACCACAGTCGGAACCACCCCATGTCGATTCGGTTTTACAACTCACTCAGCAATTCCGTCGAAGACTTCCAGCCGGTCGAATCCGACCGCGTGCGGATGTACAGCTGCGGTCCAACCGTCTACGACTTTGCCCACATTGGCAACTTCCGTTCGTTCCTGTTCGCCGACGTCATCCGCCGCACTCTGGAGTTCTTCGGCCACGATGTGCACCACGTCATGAATATCACCGACGTGGGTCACATGACAGACGACAGTAATGCGGACGGTGGCGGGGAAGACAAAATGGAGTCCGCCGCGCAGCGGATCAAGGAAGACAAAAAGTCGGGCAAAGTTCCCGAAGGCGCCGTCGACAATCCCGACGACCCCTATCAGATTGCGGACTACTACACCAAAGCGTTTCTCGAAGACGCTCAGATGCTCGGCCTCAAGGTGGCCTTCGAACCGGAGAATATTCTCAAAGCCACCGACAACATCGACATCATGCAGGACATGATCACCGAGCTGATCGAAAAGGGCCATGCCTATGTGGGTCCCGACGGCGTGGTGTACTTCAGCGTTGAGAGCTTTGACGACTACGGCAAACTCAGCGGCAACACGCTGGAAAATCTGCTCTCCGGTGCTGGCGGCCGCATCAACGAGACGGATCAGTCCAACAAGAAGCACCCCGCAGACTTCATGCTCTGGAAAGCTGACCCCAGTCACATCATGAAATGGGACTCGCCCTGGGGCACCGGTTATCCTGGCTGGCACATCGAGTGCTCCTGCATGGCCCGCGACCGCCTGGGCAAAGATGTGATCGACATCCATACCGGCGGTGAAGACCTCATCTTTCCTCATCACGAGTGTGAAATCGCGCAGTCCCGCGGAGCCACCGGCGAGGACGCGTTTGCCCGCTTCTGGATGCACGCCCGCTTCCTGATGGTCGAAGGCGAAAAGATGTCCAAAAGTAAGGGCAACTTCTGGACAGTGCGCGACGTTCTCGAAGGCCGCGCCACCGGCATCAACGTGCACCCGGCCGTGCTGCGTCTGGAGCTGATCAAGTCCCATTACCGATCCAACATGAACTTCACGAAGAAGGGACTGCAGGACAGTGCGAATGTCGTACGCAAGCTGACGGAATTTCGCGCCAAGCTGGAAGCGGCCGCGGATGGCCAAACGGCGGAAGTCACACTCGACCACCCGATCCTCAAGCAGTTTGGCGAAGCACTGGCTGACGACCTGAACTTCTCCAAAGCCATCGCCGTTGTGCTCCCCTGGGCCAGTTCGGAAATCGAAAACCCGGCCGAAGCTCTCGCTGTGCTCGACAAAATCAACAGTGTGCTGGCGGTCGCGCCCCTCGGTGACGAGGTGGAAACCGCTGCCGATGAAGGTGGACTCGACGTCGACGCGCTGTGCAAAGCCATGGACGAAGCCCGCGCGGCCAAAGACTGGGGCAAGTCCGACGCCATCCGCGACGAATTGCAGGCCGCCGGTTACGACGTCAAATCCTCGCCTGAAGGCACCGTCGCCACCAAACGCCTTGCCTAGGCCGGGCGGCGGCGTGGGCCGCCGCTGCAGAGCTAGGGTCCACTCGTTGAGGAACGCTTCTGCGCCGAGTCGCCCTCGTTGTTCGCCGCGATTCTCGAAGTCGGCTCCGCGTCTCGGCGATACTGGCTTTTCAGGTGACCGGATACCCAGTCCGCGGTGCGACGCTCTGGGGGGTTAGCTGCAGGTAGCCGTGCGTGTGACGTTGCACGAATCGTCTTAGCGCCGGGCCTGCCTGCCGTTAGCCTATTGTCGGAGGCCTGCCGCCGCCTGCCTCCCGCCACACGCCTGGAGGTATTGCGATGCGTCGACACGGCTCCCACATGCTGCCATCCACTTTGTCGCAGTCACTGACCCTGATACTGCTGACAATCCTGACTGGCTCCTGCGTGGCCCAGACTGAGGAGACCTCCGCCAGCGTCCATCGCTTCGCCGCCTCCGTGGTGGATCTCACGCATCCTCTGACCGACCGCATTCCCGTGTTTCCCGGCAGCGCATCACTCAAAGTCATTCAGACGACCGACGATGACGATTCTTATTTTCTCAATCGGCTCGAACTGGACGAACATACGGGCACGCATGTGGATGCTCCCGTGCACTTCAGCGGGAAACGTGACGTGTCGCAGATTCCCATACGGCAACTCGTCTGTCCGCTGATCGTCATCGACGTTCGCCAGTCCTGCAGTCGCAATGACGACTACGAAGTGACTGTGGCCGACATCAAAGCCTGGGAGCAGCAGCACGGTGAGTTGCCGGCAGATGTTCTCGTGGCTATTCGCACCGGCTGGGAACAGAAATGGAGTACGCCAAAAGACTACGTCAACGAGCGGGAAGACGGTAAACCGCACTTCCCCGGGCTCTCCGCAGAGGCCGCTCAGTACCTTGCGCAACGGCTGATCGCCGGCCTGGCCATCGACACGCTCAGCGTCGATCCGGGTATCTCGGATGATTTCCCCGTGCACAACATCCTGCTGGCCCGGGAGATCTTCCACGTCGAGAACATCGCCAATCTGGCCGGCGTGCCTCCCACAGGCTATGTGGCCATGGTCTGCCCGCTGCCCATCAAAGGCGGTTCGGGGTCGCCGGCCCGGATCCTTGCCTTCCCTGCGTCTCAACTGGCCGCCAGGACGCCCGCCAAGGCGCCCGCCGATAGTGGCGCAGAAAATGGCGCAGAAAATGGCGCAGAAAATGGGGCCAAGCCTCAGCCAAAAATGCCACCCACAACCGAATCTCCACTCTGCTTCAGTGGCTCACGGCATCAGTGACAGACGCCCCGGGCGTACCGTGATCGAACAGCCACACGTGGAATCGTCTGTCGTAACAACGACGCCCGATCAGCGACGCAGAGTCAGTCACAGGGGCTCAGTTGACTGAGCCGCGCACAAAAAAAGCCCGAAACCTTCAGGTTTCGAGCTTTGAGCGGAGAGAGGGGGATTCGAACCCCCGGTCCGGTTACCCGGACACAGCATTTCCAGTGCTGCACAATCGGCCACTCTGCCACCTCTCCAACCCCGACAAATGCCGGTTCAGCGGATATCGGCAGTCCGACACCCGCTTCGGCACAGAATCCTACCGCGGATTCCATTTTTCGCAACGGGACACCCCACCGATATCCCGCCAATTATCATAGATCCATCTCCGGAACTGCACTCAGAATAACCGTTGGTCGGCTTCGATCTACCCGCCAAGGCAGGGGTTTCCGCAAGCCGGTGACAAACGGGCTGACACGAATTGCGTTCGACGCGAAGCAACGGATCATCACGACGCTAGGAGCGGTCTGCCCAAGTCTGCAGAAACCGATCGCCACTCACGCGCCTTGGAGTTCTTAAAAATGGCCGCCGACACCACATCGAATAGCTTTCATCAAACACGGGAGATTCCCGTTCAGGGATATTCGCCGGTGAGCTGCGCGGCGTTATTCGCTAGTTTTGCGCGTCGTCAAGAGGTCACCAACTCGGTTCTGTTGTCGGTGGGCCACGGTCCGATATCTGAACACGAATTTCAACGAATCATGAAAGAATCTGGCCTCACGCTATTTTCACATGGGCTATTCGGCGACGAGGAACTCTTGAGCTTATTGAAAAGGGCATTGCGGCGACATGATCTGGCACACGTCATCGGTCGAGACGGCTGGGAGCCCGGTCAGTTGGTTGGTGTTTTCAAAGCAAATCAAGGGAAGACTCTCAAGTTCTATTCGCAGGAGATGTTTCTAACTCTGCTGTTAACTGGCATCGACCCCTTCGAGTTAGGCCGGGAGACAGTAGAACGTTTTGCCTTGGGGCACAGTGCTCTGGAATTCGTTTCGGAAATGTGGCCCGAGTGGTACAGCGCGGACGCTAGCGATGCGCAAACACTGAACGGCAGCCGAATTGATCGACTCGAGACTGGCCTGCTCAAGGCAGCTGGCTACTCTGTTGGCGAATCTGGCAAACCTTACGTCGCAAGGCGTCGTGCCTTGAAGTTCGTGTACGACGCGGATCTCCCCAACGTGAGTTTTTCCCACCGTTTTTCTGAACAATACCTTCGCAGTTGGGGACCGCCGGCATCTTCATCAAGGTTAAGAAAGATCGCGAACTCGATCGCGATGTTCTGCTCTGAGGCAAAGCGAAAGTTGCCCCAAAACAGACCTTTGAAAGCCATAGCACATTGGGATTCAGATCTCTTGTGGCTTAAGAATGAGCTCTATGACTCGGACATGCCGTTTGCCTGGCCAAATTCCGCTATCGAATGAAGTATTGCGGCGTCGGATACCACCTCAAATGAAGTCAGCGTCTAAGCCACTCGGGTTGTACGTTGGTGCCGAGGAATCTATTCTCGCCGCACCAGCGAGGTGAATGAGTGAGTGATTCAGGCCAGCAATATGCAGTGTTGACCGGGGATATTGTCAAATCCTCGAAGCTGACCGCTGCGCAACTGGAGGGTGTGCGGGACTGCGTCCACGACGCTGCGTATTGCGGTCCTGATTCGCGCATCGCTGATTGCTCTGGGCATCGCTGACACCCGCGTTTTAGTGGGACTGGGATCAGCATCTAGGTGGCGACGGCACAAACTCTGGCTGACTGAAGACAGCCGTGCGTCTGACTGACGCCGTGATCGGCCGCTGGAGATCGCGGCAGGCGGAAATCGTCGTCGCCGCCCTTTCCCCAACCGAACCGACACACGAACAGATCGCTCAGTCACTGCCTCCCGCGATATCCCGTCTATCGGTTTCCAAGTCTCTGGAGTCAGCCGACTGGCCCGCCGTTCAGCAGTGTCTGGTGCAGTTTGAACCAGCCGCCTGGCAGTGCCTGCCGGCGGGCACCTGATCGGCAAACTCACGGCCCCTTTGGGTCGGGAGATTCGACCCTCCAGCCCCATTCAGCTGCAGTCCGGTGAAACCTCCTCCACGGACGCGCCCTCCACAGACTACCTCACGGCCGGTCGGACGAATGGCGGGATGTACATTGGCTGACTGGAGCGTTTTCTGGCGATGATGCTGGTGATCATCGGCCAGCCTTCCGGAATTGGCTTTCTGATTGCCGCCAGGTCAATCCTTCGCTTTGGCGAAATCAAAGACGCCAATCATCGCAAAGTGGCCGAGTACACCATCATCGGCACCTTTCTGAGCTTCGGCTGGGCCATCCTGATCGCCACGCTCACCCAGCAGGCCATCCGTGTCTGGCTGCATGGGTAGCTCCGCCTCCACCGAACAGCGCGAGCGTCTCGGCCGTCATTCGCTCGTTTGCGCCAGGCGATCCAGCAATGGTGACAGATCGGCCCGGGGAAGAACGTCGCAGGACGACGGCAGCTCTGATGGACGTTCGTCATCGGTGATCAGCACATCAATGTTCCGATGCTCGATCGCATAGGGCTGCGGGTTGTTGGCCGCCCGCCACACTTCGATGCGTTTGGCCGTGGCGTGCAGGTCTCCCTCCACCAAAATGATGTCGCAGTCGCTGAACATCACATTGAAGCGGGCGTAGCGGACGGCTTCATCCTCGTCCCGCTGCACGGGCACAAAGGCGGCCGTCATCTGTGCGGACAAAATGCCAACACCCGCCGCACCGGATTCGCGATGTTTGTGGGAATCCTTGCCGGGTGTATCCAGTTCATGCTGATGGTGCGTGTGCTTGATGGTGGCCACTTTTACGCCACGATCAGTCAGCTGTTGGACCAGTTCACACACCAGCGTGGTCTTGCCGGAATTCTTGCGGCCCACGATATGCCAGCGGGGCACCTGGCGAATGCTGGGAACCTCACTCATTTCAGGCCTCCGCAGCAATCGAGACCGGCACACCCTTAAAGCCGGGCGTTTTGGACAGAGGGTCTACTTCGTGCGGCACCAGCACATTGGCCTCCGGATAGTACATCATCACATTGCCCGCGCGCACATCAAACGCCCGCGCCCGCAGCATCCGCAGTTCTCCCGCCTGGCTGCGAATTCGCACCGGTTCATCGTGCTGCAGACCCCGCTGCCGCATGTCGTCCGCATTCATCAGCACCACGTCGCGGCGTTCCTGACCGCGATACAGGTCTTCCTCGTCGTACACCACACTGTTGAACTGCCCTTCTGAGCGAATCGTCATCAGTCGCAGTTGATCATCCTGAATGCGCAGCGATGGCAATGCGGGAGCGTGAAATTTCGCTTTGCCGCTCGCTGTGGGAAAGTTGTAATCTGCCACCGCGCGTCCCGTTACATGAAATTCTTCTTTGCTTTCATCCATGCCCATCATGGATTCGTAACCGGGCACCAGACCGGCGATCAATTCACGAATGGCCGCGTGACTTTGCAGTTTTTCAAAGTCGACTTTGCAGTCCCCGCCAAACACTCGCTGGCCGACCTCGGCAAGGATCGACACCTCACTGCGTGACCCTGGCATTCGCGCGGCGCCGCCGTCGCTCATCCGCACATAACTGAACATTGACTCCTGCGTGGTTGGCTGTGGTTCTTCATCGCGC
Source organism: Planctomycetaceae bacterium (assembly GCA_024742875.1). Taxonomy (GTDB): domain Bacteria; phylum Planctomycetota; class Planctomycetia; order Planctomycetales; family Planctomycetaceae; genus Fuerstiella. The sequence continues at coordinate 11,650 of JANSXP010000069.1, forward strand.
GGCAGCACGGGCAGAATCACTGTCTCATCGGCCGTGCCATACACGTGCCCCTGATTGAGCGTGGTTGAAAGATAGACGGCCGTCTTCAGTTTGTTGAACGCGGTTTCCGCATACGCCAGATCGGGATTGCTGCCGTACAAATTGCCTCCCAGGCAGAAGGCAAAGTCCATCTCCCCCCGATGTGCGGCTTCCATGCAGGCCATCGTGTCGTAGCCGGGACTTTCCGGCACCTTGATGCCCAGTTGCTGCTCCAGCTTCTGCAGCATCGACGTTTTCAACAGCGGCGTCACGCCCACCGACCCCAGTCCCTGCACGTTGGAATGCCCGCGAATGGGCATCACGCCTGCTTTGCGTCGTCCGACCATGCCCCGCAGCAGCGACACGTTGGCGATCATCTGCACATTGTTGGTGCCGTGCAGATGATGCGTGATCCCCATGCACCAGGCGATGACCACATTTTTGGCGGCGGCGTACTGATCGGCGATCGACGTGATGTCTGCCATCTTCAGACCACTGCGGGACGTGATGGTATCCCAGTCCGTCTCCGCGGCCAGTTCCTGCAGTTGGTCAAACCCTTCGGTGTGCTGCTGGATAAACGCGGCATCGTGCTGGCCGCGTTCGATCAGCAGTTTGGCCACGCCCAGCAGCCAGAAAAAATCGCCACCGATATGCGGCTGGAAATAGTCGCTCGCGATTTCGTCACCAAACAGCAGACTCTTCACGTTGCTGGGAACGCGGAAATTGACCAGTCCCAGCTCTTTGGCCGGGTTGACGACAATCACCTTCCCACCGCGACGCCGCAGTTCCATCAGTGATTTCATCAGCCGCGGGTGATTGGACGAGGGATTCGCGCCAATCAGAATGTAAAGGTCGGCGTGCTCCAGATCTTCCAGCCTGACCGTGCCGGCTCCCGTACCAATACTGGATCCCAGCCCCACGCCGCTGGCCTGATGACAATAATAGCTACAGTTGTTGACATAGTTGGTGCCCACCAGCCGCGACAGCAGTTGCAGCAGAAAACCGGCCTCATTGGACGATCGCCCGCTGGCGTAATAAAAGCTCCGCTGCGGTCCCGCCGCCTGCATGGCGTCCGCCGTTTTCTGCAGCGCATCGTCCCACGAGATGGGCTGAAAGTGGGACGCCCCTTTCTTCAGGAGCACAGGCTCCACCAGGCGACCGCAGTGTTCCAGTTGCCTCGATGAAAACGCTTTCAACTGGTTGATCGTGTACTGCTGCCAGAAAGATGCGGGAATGGCCCCCTGGAGATCCGACGCCATCGCCTGGAAGGACTTTTTGCAGACCTCCAGAAAATGGCCCCCTTCATTCACCATGCCGCCGAGCTGTCCGCCCATTCCCACCGCGCAGGTTTTGCACGTGTTTTTGGAACGCACGCCCTTCCACATTTTCCACCAGCCCACACGACTGGCCAGTTTCAGGCTGTAACCGATGGCCTTCCAGCCACCTCCGCTGCGAGGTCTCTTCATCGATCCTTCATTTGATCGGGGAACGGTAGTGAACGGATGTAGGCTCCATCACACGTTCGATGGGGACACGTCCGCAGGATAGTCGTTTTTACATTTTCTGCACGTCAATGCTGCAATTGCGGTCGTATGCAGGAGGGGTTGCCAGCAATAGACGGCGTCTGTGTCTGACAGAAAATGTGAATGTGTCGTCACGGTGACACCACCGTGTCATCCGGTTTGAGCCATTTCAAAGCGGCAGCAGCAACTGCTGGCAGAATCGGCCTGTCACGCCACTTCGTAAAACTCTGTGTGAGCAGCACTTAGTGATGCCTTAGAAAAATTTCGCTCCGGCACGACCAATCGGCATCCCCTGTGCAAAAGGAAAGTTTCAACAAAGCAACCCGGCGGCTGAGTTCGCCGGCAACAGGTCTGACAACCAGAACTCTGAACCGGAAGCCCACCTGACTTGTCAGAACGGCTGAAAGGAAAGAAAGGAATCCCGTGATGGTATTCAGCACAAAAAACATCGAACAGCATCTTCTCGAAACCGCCGCCGGTCGCGCCGTCTTTGACTCGCTCGTGCAGGCCAACGTCGACCCCTCGTCCGTACCCGTGGAAACCGTCAAGCAGATGCTGCTGGTCGAATGCCGACATCAGGCACGCGTGATGAAATCCGCGCCTGCCTGCTGCTAACGTCAAAGCCACTGATTCGTAAGCTGAGGCAGTCGTATCCGGCGAGCACCCGGCGTGGCGGAGTTGGCAGATGGAGCAGGCAGGTGGAGTTGCCGTCCCGGGCGGTGTTGACAGGTATGGCACGGCGATGACCCGCTACGTGCGGTCCAGCACCATCCGATAGACGTCCCGAATTCGCTCCGTCATGTATTCATGGCGGAACGGTTCGGAGAATCGTTCCCGGCCGTTTCGTCCCAGACGCTCTCGCAGGTCCTGGTCGGCCGCCAAACGGGCGATGGCGGCCGACAACTCGTCGATCGAACGTGAGGGCACCAAATAGCCCGTCTCGTCATTGATGCACACCTCCGGCGCGCCGTCGATGTCATAACTGACGATCGGCTTGCCGCAAATCAGGGCCTGCGGCAGCACGCGGGCCAGTCCTTCCCACACACTGGTGTGCACGGCAATGTCCATCGCATGAATGTACTCCGGCACAGATTCCGGAGGCACGAGCCCCACAAACACAAAGTGATCCGTCAGCCCCAGTTCCGCGATGCGGTTTTCAAACTGCTCTCGCAGTATGCCGTCGCCGACCAGCAGAAATTTCACGTCGGGCACAGCAGCCACAATTCTGGGCGCCGCTTCAATCAGGTACTCGTGGCCCTTCAGATTGAACAGCCGGGCAATCTTGCCGACCACGACGTCAGATTCCTTCAGTCCCAGACTCTCACGCACCTGTTCCCCCGTGCGAGCGGGCTGGAGGAATCGGTCGACCTCCATGCCGCTGAAAATGGTGGTGTACTTGTCACGCGTGCCTATGCCTGCGTCCACGTACTGCTTTGCCATGGCATCGCACACGGTGATGAAGTGCTGACACCAGGGCTCCGCCCAGCGTTCCGCCATTTTGTAAGCGTTGTGCAGCACAGCCGGCTGCCCGTAATGAAACGAAGCGCCGTGAATGGAATGCACACACGGAATGCCAAGCGCGTGCGCCGCGCGGCGTCCCAGAATGCCCGCCTTGGAACTGTGCGTATGCACGATGTCCGGCTGGTAGTCGTGCAGCATCCGCTTGAGCGCAAAATAGCATTTCGCGTCTTTCCACGGATGCAGGCTGCGGTGCATCTGGGGAATCAGCCGCAAATCCAGACCTCGATCCAGCGCCTTCTGCTCCAGCGTGCCTTCCGGCCCCACGCCCGGACCGGTCATCAGACACACCTGGTCGCCGTGCAGATGGTGCTGATCATCCACGTTAAACAGCGTGTTTTCCTGAGCACCGCCGATAATCAGGCGGGTAATGATGTGAGCGGTCTTCATAGGGTGTCTGCAGCAGGATCAGTTCGGCTCATGTTCCATACGCTGAAGCGGGCCGTTTGTGGGACAATTCCGACGCGTTCGCCGCCAGGCCACCGGATCGCCGACCGTCCTTCGGCTCATCCGGTGCGCTCATGGAACGGGCTCAGGACGCCCGTCCGCTGAATTCGCCCAGCCACGGCGAGCCACTTTCGATCACGGTGTCCTGGCAGACCCGAGCGAACTCCGTGTAGCGTCGTTCTCTGGCGGCGGCTATGCGATCGATCTTCAGGTCGCAGATGTCCGCAGCGACCTGACGGGCCGTTTCTTCGGCCGATTTCAGATCTTCCTGCGACCAGTCCGCGATGCTGGAGCCAATGGCCGCCAGGTCACCGGGCAAATGCACGTAACCCAGCTGCACATTTTCTGTCAGCCCCAGCGATCGCACCAGCAGTCGGTAGAGCGGCAACTGCAGGTCCACCCATTCGCCCCTGGTACGATGCGTGGATTCCGGCTTGTCCGCCCGTTCGCTGGTTTTGTAATCCAGGACCCGCCAGTGCCCCGTCCTTTCGTGCTGATCAATGCGATCCACGCGCCCCGCCAGAGTGACCGATCGCCCCAGCGCGTCGGTGAACTCGGGATACTTCAGATCTTCTTCCGTATAGCGAATCCGCCATCCCTCTTTGGCGGTTGACGCCTGCCAATGGGCAAACGCTGACAGGCGATTCTGCATCATCTGCAGCTGCACGGCCACCGTCGCACTGTGATTGCGACCAAAACGTCGGTTGGCAAACCCGTGCAGTGACTTCAGCAGAAACTCCTCAATCGGCTCCGGACGCAGCGCGTGCACCACAGCGGACTGCCCGAACTGCTTGAGCACATCATGCATCAAACTGCCAAAGGCGGCCGCTTCCAGCTCCAGTGTTTCGTCATCGATAGACTTCAGCCGCAGTTCACGCTTCAGAAAGTAGCGGTACGGGCAGTACAGATAATCACGAAACGAAGTGACCGTGATTTCCGCTGGCCTTTCCGGCAGAGGAGCCGGGCCGGGAATGGTGAATCCACTGCGGCGACCAGACAGCTCACTGGCCGTCGCAGCAGCGTCTCCGGCGGCCTGATCACCACCAGGGCTGCCTGCCTGATCCACGGATTCCTCATCATAGAATCGCTGCACACGATCAGGCAGTGACTGGCGATCGGCGGCAAACCACAAACGACTGGGCATCTGGGGATTGCCTTTGGCATCCCGACGTCCGGCAATAAACACAATCTGTTCGCGGCTGCCCATCATCGTGGTCAGCGCGTAGGCGTCTCGCGCATAGCGTCTGCGATTATCCCGCAAACCCAGTTCCGTGCGGAACGTGTTGGGCAGAAAGACGTCGCTGGTGAGGGACTCCGGCACAAATCCTTCGTTGAAGCCTGTCAGCAGCAGCACGGGCGCATCGTCCATCGCCAGTTCCAGCCATCCGAGCAGATCGATGGCCGCATCGTCAGCCTCGGGCGGGATCGACGTCTCACTGATGTGACGCAGAATCATCTGCAGCCCCTGAGCGGCCGTGCACACAGGCATCACCGATTCGGGCACCTGCTGCAACTGTTCCACAGCGGAAGTGATCGCCTGGCAGCATTCGCTGATGCCGCGGTCACGGCGGGTTTGGGGATCGAGTTCACGATTCTGGTAAACAGCGGCCAGCATCCGCAGCAGGCCCCGGCCCCATTCGGCCAGCGGACGTCGCGACTGCAGCTGCTGATGAATGTCCTGCGGCACCACTTCTGCCTGGTCATCAAACAGCAGCTGCTTTTGCTGCGGAACCTGTTTGCCCAGGACCCGCGTCTGTGCCTGGGCATCCTGCAGACTCAGATGCCGCAGCATCCCTTCCACCGCGTCAATAATGCCTCCCACGATCTGGCGGGGACGCTTGGGGCCCAGCAGAACACCCGGGCTGCTTTGCAGGTGACGGGCCGTGTACTTATCCAGTTCCGTCAGCCAGTCGATATTTCCGGCCCGGCGGGTCGAGACACTGCGGCGGACCGATTCTTCAACCATGGCGTCCAGGTCCGGGTGTCGCACCAGTCGCGAGAACGTCTCAAAATCCGGCGGCTGCGCGTCACTGCCCGACGACAAATGCTCCGTCAGTGCCTGGATCAGACGGAATGGTCGCGTTTCAGACAGCTCCATTTCCACCGGCCAGCGGCCCTTCAAACCGGCAGCAGCCAGTTTCTGAGTGATGATGGGCACCAGACTCTCGTCCGCCACGCCCACTGCAATGTCATCCGCACGGCGAGTGCCATCGAGCGCCGCCACTTCCCGCACCAATTGTTCCGCCTGTCCTTCCGGGCCGTCCACCACGCGCGAATCCGCCACGGGAATATTCAGCCGTGTCTCCACCCATTCCTCGGCCAGCAGGCAACCCAGGTCGTCAAACCGATGCGCCTGATTGGACGGAGCGTGCACAATGGCGGTCACCCGATCCTGCACCTGCAGCAGCATACTGCGAACCACCTGGTTCATATCCACCGTGCCCAGCAGCACGATGTCAAAGTCCGCCACGCATTCGTTCTGCTCGACGGCAATCAAACGCGACGCCTGCCGATCCCACAACTGCAGTCGATCCAGCTGCATCAGGTACTCGGACTGAATCCGTCTGAGCGCTCGCCATCGCAGGGCCTCTTTATGGTTACCGGCTCGTTCCAGCGCCTGCTGGACGGCGTCAAATTCAATGCCGTCTTCCGCCAGTTCGTTGTGCTGACGACGCAGGGACTCACACAGCGACAGCCACGACGGCACCGCATCGTCATCGGGAATAGAGGGCAGTGCGGCCTTCAGATCGGCTGCCGGAATGGAGCTGAGCGCCTTTTTCCAGATCAAAAGCTGCGTCAGATCATCCGCCCAGCGATGCTGCTGCCGATACAGCATTTCGGGAAACTGCTGAAATGTGGTCAGTTGCGGGGGAACAAAGGCGGGCCAGCGATCGGACGCTTTTTCAAACAGCACTTCCAGCATCCGCCGGGATGCCCGCCGGCCCGTAAACACAATGACGACGTTGCTCAGATCCAGCTGCTGCGATGTGCCATACCGTTCAATCAGATAGTCGGCCGCGGCCGGCAGAACGGGCTGTTTCCAGTCAATGAAATGGCGCGTTACGGGCATGGAAGAATCCGTTCGAGAGAAGATCCGCCAGGGGGACGTCCGTGGGAACTGCGGCGGCCTGCGCAGTTTAGCAGGTCAGGCGACCATCTTGTAGGGCCCGCCACCGCCATTGCCCCGGCAAACTGGCGCGGCCGTCAGCCTCCCGCAAGGCGAGGCGAGGCTCCATCCCAACCATTGTTGTGAACTGGCCGGCGATCCGCATATCCCGCGTGCCGTGATGGCTACAACAACTCGGCCGCGATCTCTGCCCACAACGCGTCGATGTCTGAGATTGATCGAACCGGACGACCGGCATTGCGGAACCAGTAGCCCGCGTTGCCCGTGTCACCTTCAATCAAATGCAGCAGAGCGTGAATCCACGAGCCCATCGGCGTGTGGATGTCCTGTGCGATATCGTGGGCCGCCTCCCAATCGCCCGATTTTGTGAACCACAAAGATCGCAGCTCATCAGAAAGGCCTTCCGGTGGCTGAGCGTCGTTTTGAGCAGAAGCGAGCAGTTCGTCGACCGTCATGGTGGTTCCTTCCAGCAAGGCTATTCGGCCACGGAGGCTACGTCGGGACAGGTACACACCAGGTGCCGATCTCCGTACACGTTGTCCACTCGGCTGACAGGCGGCCAGTATTTGAAGTCCTTCAGCCAGTCGGCTGGATACGCGGCCTGCTCTCGCGAGTACGCGTGCGACCAGTCATCAGACAGCAGCACGTCGGCCGCATGGGGTGCGTTCTTCAGAGGATTGTCCGTCGCGTCGGCCACTCCGTTTTGAATGTCCATGATTTCACCGTGAATGGCAATCATGGCATCGCAGAAGCGATCCAGCTCGGCCAGTGATTCGCTTTCGGTGGGCTCAATCATCAGTGTGCCGCCCACTGGCCAGGACATCGTGGGCGCGTGGAAGCCAAAGTCCATCAGACGCTTGGCCACATCTTCCACCTCCACACCGGCAGACTCTTTAAACGGCCGCAGATCCAGAATGCATTCGTGAGCCACCAGTCCACTGGCCCCGCGATACAGGACCGGGAAGAACGCCTGCAGACGATGGGCCATGTAGTTGGCATTCAAAATGGCCACGCGGGTCGCGTCCGTCAGACCGTCGGCTCCCATCATGGCAATATACATCCACGAGATCGTCAGAATGCTGGCACTGCCGTAGGGCGCCGCACTGACGGGGCCCACGCCGTGCTCCCCCTGCTCGCCCAGATGAATGGGGTGTCCGGGCAGAAACGGAGCCAGATGTTTGGCCACACCAATGGGGCCCACGCCCGGACCACCTCCGCCGTGGGGAATGCAGAACGTCTTGTGCAGGTTCAGATGGCACACATCGGCGCCAATTTCTCCGGGCGAACACAGCCCCAGCTGAGCATTCAGGTTGGCACCGTCCATATACACCTGACCGCCCGCCTGATGCACAATCTGACAGATGTCTTTAATATCCGCCTCAAACACGCCGTGCGTAGAAGGATAGGTGACCATCAGTGCGGCAAGATTGTCTTTGTGCTGATCCACGCGAGACTTCAGCGACGCCAGGTCAATGTTGCCTTCGTCATCGCAGTCCACGGCGACCACCTTCATGCCCACCATCACGGCACTGGCCGGATTGGTTCCGTGCGCCGACGTGGGAATCAGACACACATTTCGGTCGCTGTCGCCACGAGACAGGTGGTAGTTGCGAATCGCCAGCAGTCCTGCGTATTCGCCCTGAGAACCTGCGTTGGGCTGCAGCGAGACAGAATGAAAACCGGTGCACTGCGCCAGCCACTGTTCCAGCTGCTCAATCATTTCCGCATAGCCGCGCCACTGCTCACGCGGAGCGAACGGATGCAGCCCGTTGACTTCCGGCCAGCTGATGGCCGCCATTTCTGAGGCCGCATTCAGCTTCATGGTGCAAGACCCCAGTGGAATCATACTGGTATTCAATGCGAGGTCTTTGGACTCCAGACGATGCAGGTACCGCATCATTTCTGTTTCTGTGTGGTAGGAATTGAAGACCGGCTGCTGCAGCACGCTGTCCGTGCGACACAGTTCCTCACCAATCTGCCCGCATCCCGGACCGGAGTCCGCGGTTTCAGTCGCACCGAACGCCGCCAGGACCACTTCAAGGTCATCCGCAGATGTAGTTTCATCCACCGTGATGCCGATGTCTCCGTTGTCGTAATGACGCACGTTGAACGTGTCTTCGGTCACGCGGACGTCCCCGCCGGCAACGCGGATGGTGTCAAAAAACGTGTCGCATCGCAGTGTGAAGCCAGCGGCCTGCAGGCGGGCCGCAAGGCTGCGAGCGCGGTCGTGCACGCGGGCCGCAATTTGCCTCAGGCCCTTCGGCCCGTGGTAGACGGCGTACATCGAGGCCACCACCGCCAGCAGCACCTGAGCCGTGCAGATGTTACTGGTGGCTTTGTCCCGACGAATGTGCTGCTCTCGTGTCTGCAGGGCCAGACGATACACCTGCTGTCCGTTGGCGTCTTTGGACACGCCCACCAGTCGGCCCGGCAGTTTGCGTTTCATGGCGTCTTTGCAGGCGATCCAGCCCGCGTGTGGTCCGCCAAAGCCCATCGGCACACCAAATCGCTGACTGCTGCCCACGGCAATGTCGGCCCCCAGCTCTCCGGGAGATTTCAGCAGCAGCAACGCCAGAATATCGGCGGCCACCACCACCTTCACTTTGGCAGCCTGAGCATTGGCGATCAGTTCGGTGTAGTCAACCACCGCTCCGCTGGTGTTGGGATACTGCAGCAGCAGGCCAAACGTGGACTCGTCAAACGTCATGGCATCGTCCGACTGCACGCGAATCTTCAGCCCCAGAGGCTCCGCGCGAGTCTGCAGCACGGCAATCGTCTGCGGATGTGTTTCGGCCGAAACCACAAAGGTGTCTGCCCGGCGGTTGCCCGCTGCGCACATGGTCATCGCTTCTGCGGCCGCCGTACCTTCATCCAGCAGCGAAGCATTGGCCACATCCAGACCACTCAGATCAGTGATCATCGTCTGGAAGTTCAAACAGGCTTCCAGTCGCCCCTGCGAGATTTCCGGCTGATAGGGCGTGTAGGCCGTGTACCAGCCCGGATTCTCCAGAATGTTCCGCAGGATGACGGCCGGCGTGATGCAGTCATGGTAGCCCTGACCGATGTAGCTGCGTCGCACTTCATTGCGGCCCATGATCTGCTTCAGCCACGCCAGCGCATCACGCTCACTTTTGCCGTCAGGCAGGGTGAACGCCTCCTGACGGCGAATGGACTCAGGCACGGCCGCCTGGGCCAGATCGGCAATGCTGTCGTAGCCCATCTGGCGGGCCATCTCATCGCCGGTTTCTGGAGACACACCAAGATGTCGATGACGAAACGCGTCCATGGGTTCTGTACCGGTTTGTGGCGGGAGAGTTGTCGACACTATTTCACCTGTGGGTTAGTCGTGGTGGATATCGTGGTGACGGGCAATAAAACGTGCGAGGAGCAACGGCGATGATGTCACGAAATCAGGAAGATCCATTCTTCGTAGCGACGACGGGGGTTGATATCGGCCCCAGGCGATAGACATCATCCCGTTTGAAGGCCGACCGACGAAGGCCGACCGACGAAGGCCAACGGCCGCCCAATCGGCGGTCGCCCAGCGATGTCCAACCGCCATCCAACGGACGCCTGACCGCCAGCAGCACACCTCCGTTAACGCCTGCGGCCGTCGAGGCGGCATGGTAGTGCTTTTTCCTGACCGCAGCCTGCGCACAGGGCCAACATTTTGCCGAATTCCGCCTGTTTCACGCTGCAGAATCCCAATCACAGCAATCGATGAGGACGGTCTTACGCTTCTGTTACGGAGAACCGTTCGGTGTACCCCAAACGACCAGCCGAGCGGGGCATGCCAGGTCTGCGGACGGCTGTTCTGTGAGATCCTCCAGCAACCGACGAACCTCGGCCGCACGCTGGGCCACGTCAGCCTGTTCGTCGGCCTCCAGAGCAGACAGCAGCGGCATCCGCTCCGGACTGGGAACGTTCAGAATACAGGTCAGTGCCGATAGTCGGAACCGGCTGTCCTCGCAGCGGGCGAAGGCGGTCACCAGAGCATCTTCCGCCTGATAATACCCCGTGTTGTCCAGCCGCTCGGCCAGACTGTCGGCACTCCACGTGTCCAGGTAGTTGCGGACGATCAACTCGGCCGCGGCGGGGCAGTCCAGCCGCAGTTGCTGAGTGAAAAACGCGCGGCGACGATACGCAATGATGTCCTGTTCCGTTTTGTGTATTCGCCGCTCTGTGTCCGTGATGGGAACTTCGGCGACCGCCTGTTTCATTGCTTCGAGGATTTCAAACTGGTCCGTGTCCGCAAGTGTCTCCGGCAGCAACCGCAGGCTCTGCGAATTCATGCCCGGCACAAAGTCCCGCACGGCCTCCACAAACATCTGCGGCGTGGACTCCGGCCACATGGACGCCAGATAGCCAAACCTCAACTGCATGATGCGATACCCCGTCAGTGACTTCTGCTGATCGACCAGCCGTCGGTATTCTGGCCAGAACTGCATGGCGGCTGACGGGCCGTCGCTCGGTCCATCGATAAACAGACAGTCCAGATGCGCCGGGGGACAAATGTCACCCGACAAAGTGAGCCGCAGACTAAACTCCTGCCACTGCTGCTGCCCATCGTCCAGTGACGCACTCTCAGGCGACAGCTGCAGGCTGTCAGCGGCCAGCTGCTGAATCATGTCCCGATGCTCCCTGCGCCACTGGCGGCCCGCCGGACTATCAAGCGTCAGTAATTCAGCCAGCCAGCGGTTGATCGTTCGCGAGCCGAAACGAGAGGCGTTCTGCGGATCGCGATCGGACAGGGTGCCCTGTTGTCTGACGGAAGCCCGCCAGTCCTGCGCCAGCAAAAACCTGTCGAGGTGACTGCCCCCCAACTGATGCGCCATCCGCATCGCCACAGTCACGCCCCGCTGTTTTCCCTCGGCGAATCGCAGCAGCAAAGGAGCGATTTCCTGTTCGAGACGATTGACGGCATCATCAGAATGCCGGTCCGCTGTCACGGCCGCGTGCCACAGCACAGCCAAAGCCGTATCCACACCGAAGAGCTTTCGGATCTGCCGCGTCCGCACACCTGTACCCGACTGCCAGCGTTCGCGATACGTGGCCAGCAGTCTTTCCCCCCGCAAACGCGCGGCAGATTTGAGTTCCGTGGACAGCCGCCTGATGTCGACCAGGCAGGCCAGCAACTCCACAGCTCGCCCCTGATACGAATCCGCGTCGTACCGATACTGCCGCGCAGCGTCTGTGACGCTGAGCAGACGCTGGAGGGCCTGCTCGGGCGAAAGACGCTCATCAATCTGCCACAGATACCGCACGACCGCGTCCTGCAATTCGGCCAGCCGTGGTTCGTCCGTCATTTCCCGCTCCAGACGCACCCAGCCACGATCGCCATAGGAAGCAAACGCCTCGCACCAGGCTTCGTCCACCTGGTAGTCCGCCAATCGAGCCTGAGCGATCAAACGCCCCATGTTTCGCTGCCACTGCGGCAGGATCACATTGGCGATCACGGAAATGTCCCGTTCTCCGTCAGGAGCCACTTCCGGGCCGACATCTGTCAGGGCAGCTTCTCCCGCAATGCGAAACTCCAGATAGACATCCTGCAAACCCTGGATGGACGGATTTTCCACCCGTCCAAACCACATTCGGGCAGACCGGCGCAGGGAAACATTGTCGTAGTGCTCAAAGCGATCATCGTGAGTCTGCCAGGTCCCCGGAGCCGAAGCCACGATTTGGTCCTGATACTCCTGGCGCCGCCGTGCTGCATCCATCACCTGCTGCAGCGTCAGATCAACAGGCGTGATCCCCAAAGAAACACCGTCGGCCAGCACCTCCACGTCACGTGGCTGACCGACAACCTCAATCCGCACGCGTTGCGGACCACCTTCCGACTCGGGCCGCTTCCTGGCAGTGGCGGTCACCCCGTGTCCACTGCCCAGCTGATGGACGGCCCGAAGCATGGCCAGCACCACCACTACTACGGTGACCACAGCAACAATGCGCGCGGTGCGGGCGGGGGTCATCGATCGCTCCTGCTTCGGATGGGACGGGGTTGCCTTATGGCTTAGTGATGATCGTACCGTGAGACTTCCGGCGGGACAATCTGTGACAAAGGGAAGGGACTGTGGATGCCGAAAGGCCCCACGCTCACGTCCGCCGCGGCCATCGGGCGATTTGGCGTTTTTTTGGCAATTGGCTGTAAGTCGACTGTGACCGCCGTCGTCACCCGCCCGTTGACACGCCTTTCGCAGCAGGAGTACACTCAAATGTAACACCAAACGTTTCTGTTAGGCGATTCCCATGCGAAAGAGCACGCGATTTGCGGCGGCCGTCCACATTCTCACCATGCTGGCGGCTATCGAGGAAGACTATCTCAGCTCGGATGTGATCGCCCGCAGCATGAACACCAATCGAGTGGTTGTACGGCGTCTGATCGCTTCGCTCGCTCAGGCGGGATTCGTCTCCTCGCAGGCCGGTGTGCTGGGTGGAGCACGACTGGACGTTGATCCGTCGAGCATCACGCTGCTGGACGTTTATCGCGCGGTCGAAGACGAGGGCCTGTTCAAATTTCACGCCCCTCATCCGTTGTGCGGTGTGGGCGAACTGGTGCTGACAGACCTGCAGAAAGCCATCACCAAAGCGGAATCCGCCTTCGAGAAACAACTGGCCGCCACACCACTGGCGTCGGTCGCCGATCGCGGGATACGAAAGATGAAACAGTACATTCGCCAGGGCAAAGTGTGACCCTGCGTTTTTTTGCCCACAACTGTAACAATACTTGTTTTAGTTATCAAAATCACCAACCCGGGAGCAGACCTTGAAGACGCTCACCCCCACCGCCGCCAACCGCCTGTCACTGGATTACGCAGACGAGGCATTCCTGATGCCGCAGCTGCCTTACCCCATCATTGACGTGCACTCCCATCTGAGCGGGCAGCGCGCCGCCGAAATCTACAAAGACGTGGCCGAACGCTTTGGCATTCGCCTGACGTACTCCATGACCGGACCGGAGAGCGCGCCGGCGGTGAAGCGTGTGCTGGGTGACGCGGTGCGGTTCATTGTCACGCCCGACTTTCGTGCCACCGACATCCGCCATGCCCTCACCGACGGCTTTCGCGACCGCATCTTCCGACTGCACAAACTGGGGGCCCGCATGGTGAAGTTCTGGGCGGCTCCTCGCGGCATCGACATCGGAGAAAACGGGGGCGATGCTGACGCCATGCGGATCGACTCGCCGTACTACCTGGACATGATGCAGTTCACACAGGACAGCGGCCTGATGGCGATGGTCCACCTTGCCGATCCGGATACGTGGTTTGCGACCAAATACAAAGACCAGGCTCGCTATGGAGCCAAACAGGAACACTACGACCGCTTTGAACGCGTGCTGGATCGGTTTTCGATGCCGTTTATCGTGGCTCATTTTGGCGGCAGCCCGGAAGATCTGAGTCGACTCGACGGCCTGCTGCAGCGGCACGACAACCTGTATCTGGATACCAGCGCGGCCAAGTGGATGATTCGCGAACTCAGTCGCCATTCGCACCAGCAGATTCAGACCTTCTTCACACGCTGGCGGGGTCGCCTGTTGTTTGGCTCGGACATCGTGGTGGCCGAAGCGCATCTGAGCAGCGAGGGAGCCGACGAAGAAATGGCGTCCAAAGCGGCCAGCGAACAGGACGCCTTTGATCTGTATGCGTCTCGCTACTGGGCGCTGCGAACAATGTACGAAACCAACTACGACGGCGAGTCGCCCATCGCCGACCCCGATCTGGCGATGGTGGCTCCCGAGCACCACATGCCGATGGATGCTCCGCGGCTGAAGGGCCGTACCCTGGATGCTGCCACCTTAAAGTCTCTCTACCACGACGCTGCCGTCGAACTGCTCAGTCCCTGGTACGAGTCATAGCGGGCACTGTTGCCTGACGTGCTCGGCGTGTTCGATCTGCCCGCTGTGGGCGTTCATCTGTTTACTCTGTTTGTTTGATTAGTCTCTGTTGCGAAAGTCCATCATGTCACAGTCTGCCGCCGCCATTCTTCGCCTGCTGTCCGGACGCATCGAAAGCGTCGTTGCTGAAATCAGCGACGAGGATTTTGAAAAACGCCCTGGCGCGAATCTCAATCCGCCCGTCTGGCTGCTGGGTCACCTGGCCGTCAGTATCGACGCGGTCTCCAAATTCGCCGGCGCGCCCTATCACCTCAGCGATGAGTGGCACTCCAGTTTCAACGCGCATTCCACGCCGTTTGAGAACGAAACGCCCTACCCCTCGAAGGCCGAAATTCTTGCCGCCTACAAGGAAGTGGTCGACCGTTCGATCAACCTGATGGACAACATGACGGCCGATCAGCTGGCGGCAGCGCATGGTCTGGAAGGCCTGGCGAACACACCCGTGAAAAGCACAGAAGACATGGTGACATTGCTGCTGACGGGGCACATCGGCTGGCACCTGGGACACCTGGAATGGGCCGCCAGGCTGCTCAACGGAGTGCCGGCAGCCGCCTGATGGTCGGCCGTCGTTCCTGTGCGGCTGATGACCTGTTTTCTCCAATGCCCGACCCGGTCAGCCTGACTGTCGCTGAGCCAGTCAGACTGCACCGGGTCGCAGGAGCATTCCCATGATGACATCCCCCCGCCCCGCCGCGTCACCCTCGCCGACAAGCGAACAACTGATCGCACGCCCGCCCTTTGCCGACTGGAGTCACAGGCTGCGGGACCAGTCAGCGCACCGACCGCGGATCGCCTCCACGCTGGCGGACGGACGACTGTGCCAGCTTCGCTCGCAGGTGTTGTCTGCTGCCGCCGCGTACACGGACGAACTCGCTCAGTTGTCGGCGGATGTCGGTCTGGGGAGCGGCAGTCTGGCTGACTCTGTCGTGGGGACGTGCGACGCGCCCATCGCCGCGACCGGCCATCAGCCCATCGTCTTTCATCCGGGCCTTCTGGCCAAGAACCAACTGCTGCAGAAGTTACTGCAGACGGCTCCCGCCGCATCAGCCGCCCCGGAGCCGTCCCCGTCTCTGGCCCCCGCCGGTCACCAGGCCGGCAGTGGTCTGATGATTCAGATCGACACCGACGCAGGGGCCGCCGGCACGATCCGGTTCCCTGAGGCCCAGTCAAAGCTGCAGGTCACGTCACGGGATATCAGCACAGGCTCTGATCTGTTTCTCAGTCAGCGCATCCTGCCGGAAGACCGTGTGGCCGACCTTGCCCAGGAAGTGGTGTCTTCGCTGGAAACGTTTGGCTTTGCCGACGCGGCCGAACGCACCAGCGTGGTGATGGACCAGTACACGAGGCTGGCCGGGCAGTCGGCCGTAGCGGCAAACGCGATCGTGCGTCGGTTGTGGCAGACAGACGCCACCTATCTGGAACTGCCCTTCTCGCGTCTTTGTCAGCTGTCGGAACTGCAAGCTGTCTTTCGCGAGTGGATCTACGACGCCAGCCGTCTGCACCGCGCCTACAACACGGCGCTGCAGCGGCATCGTCTCGCACACGGCATCACCAACGCAGCCAACCCCTTCCCCGATCTTGCCAGCACGGGCCGCTCTGTGGAATTGCCCTTTTGGGTTGTATCGGCCGATGGCCGCCAGCGGGAAACACTCGTCGTCAATCCCGCAGAGCCTCTGTCCGCGATTGGAGACACCGACCTGATTGTGCCCCGAGGCATGCTGATCTCCACCGTGCTGCGTCTGTTCGTCAGCGACCTGTTTATTCATGGCACAGGCGGAGAACACTACGACGTCTGCACAGAGCGGTTTGTGGCCGACTGGCTGGACGTCGACCTTCCCGAATCCGTCACCGCCACGGCCACACGCTATCTGTTTGCCGATGAAGTGCGACAGCTGGAAGAAGTGTCGCTTCGTCGACAGACGGTGCACAACAGCCAGCACCGGTTTCGCACCCACGTCGAACACGGCCGTTTTCCTCTGGCATGGCAGCCGCTGGCGAAACGTCTGCTCACCGAACGCGAAACGGCCGTCGCGGAACTCAACGCTGCGCGAGCCGGCGGTCGTTCGGCAATGGATATTCATCGCCATCTGAAAGCGGTCCGGCGGAAGATTGAGACGCTGGCCCACGCGGCCTTTGCCCACGGCAGTGATCTGCGACTGCCATCGCCAGTTGAGACGGCCGTGCTGCAGGAACGCCGCTTTCCGTTCTTCTTCTTCGATTAGCGGCGCCGCAGCAGCGACATTCCTGCCGCATCAAAGAAGCAGACGCGACGCATCAGCGACGCATTCGTCCAACGTTCGAGCGGCTGGAGCGTCACGCGAATCTGCAAAGCGCAAAAGAGCGCCGCCTGGGAAAAAGCCATTCCCAGGCGGCACGACCTCCAAAGATGGGTTGCCATCCGGTGAGGACTCAGAACCGGTAACACGCACAAGTGCGGTGCTGCGCAACAGCCAAATTCAGAGATCCGAGTTTCTTTGGGAGATGGTCTGACCGAAGTGTATGATCAGCTGAACACCCACAGGTGCCTTACCACCTGCCACACACAGCATGCAACGGCTGAACGTTTTAGACGGGAACGGCTTCCTGACGAGTGGATTTCTCCGTCTCTGCACGTTCGATAAATTCGTCGAGACCTTCCAGTCCCGTCTCTGCCGCCGCGGTGCCGGCCACAGCTTCGGTCGCACTCCGGTGGTAGCAAAACGCGGCAAATGCGGCGAATCCTGCCGCCACGCAGGCCACCACATAGGCAGAATTGAAGCCTTCATAATTGTAGGCGTAGGCGATGTCCCACTGGTTGAGAATCCGCAGATCCGACACGGCCTGGACGGTGGCCGCCCCGTAACCGCACACGGCACCGACAACAAGTCCTGCCACAACATAAAACGATGGGAGAGATCGGTTCATTTTTGAGTCCTCGGTCTGGTTGAGATTGCTTGTCAATCGAACCGTAGATCGCCCTCTTTCAACCGAGTCAAAATTTCACCCAAAGCAGGGTTACCACCACCTTTCCAATTCCGGAACGAACGATTCAGCCAGAACCACCCCAACGCCCCCACGCAAAAACCCGCACTGCGATGCTCTTGCGGGGTCGCTGCAGAATCCCAGCCACCGACGTTGTGCTTCCGCTATCCTGCGGCAGCCGTGCCAACACGGGAGCGTGATTTTTCCCCGCGCGTCAGCAGATGAACGCATCATTTGACCAGGTTATCGCAACGTCCACGGTGCCATGATATCCTCATGGCCCCGGAGCTGTGTGCTCCCGTCCGACAACTGCGTACCTCAAAGTTCCATGATTCTGCTGCGGCTAATTTCACGGATCGCCCTGTGCGGCGCCATGACATCGGCCGTGGTGGCACAGTACCTGTATGTCTGTGTTCAGCTTCCCGGTATCGCCGTGGTCCTTCAGCCGGCTGGCGTGGAAGCCATGCTGCTGACAGATTTTCGACTGCCGCTGCACGTGGCGATAGAATCTCGCAGTGTGGAACAGATTTGGCACGAGTCATTTTTCGAGCGCCCGGACCGACTGCCCAACAGCACGGAATGGGCCGGAGGCTACGTTTCGTGGTACACGGGACGCGGAAATTCCGGCCTCAACCTCGGGTTTCGTCACTGGCTGATCATCGGCGCACTGTCGGTCGGGAATCTGATTCTGTGGCGCTTTGGTCGCAGACACAGTGGTCACAGTAACAGTGGTCGCATCCACACGGCGAGGCAGTCGCCGGATGCGGGTACCAGGGAGACGACAGCGAATCAGACCGAAGTCAGACCGACGTCATCGCGAGAAGAGTGACGCCCGAGCCATTGGCCAAACACGGTCCGCCAAACACGGCGAGCCAAACGGCCCGTCACACGCCTGCCACCAGCAGACTAGTAACGCAATTCCAATGCCACGGACGGTCCGCTAAGCCCCAGATTGGTGCCGATGCCGTAGACATCGTCCGAGATGGTTTCATTCAGCCAGAACTGCGTTTCCCATACGGCCCGCACTTCCATCATCATGCTGTCGTTGAACACAGGCCGACTCCACGCGAGCCCGAGCTGGTTCTCCAGGGCAAAGGCGATCTCATCCTCAACGCCACCGATCGCCAGCCCGCGAGCGGGATGCGTGTTGTGAATCTCGCCCAGCAGCAGACCGCCGCGGAAGTTGGCCAGCAAAGAGAACGGACTGTTGCCCAACTGACGCCGACCATTCAAAGAGAACGTGGGACCGATGCCCTTGTAGGTCAGCCGACCGGGAAACGTGACCACACCATCGCCCGTGATGGCAAACTGCCCCCAGCGAATCCCGGCCCCCATGTCCAGGTCCCAGCGGCGAAAGCGTTCCCGCAGCGTGACTTCTGCTTCCAGAGAATCCAGCTTCACACCAAATCCGCCGCCGCCAAATACGTTGGCCAGATCGGCACCATGATTGAAACCCGTGTATCGCACCTGCAGCCCCAAACCCGTTTCATCACGCAGGCCCAGCATAAATCGGGTGGCTGTGCCGTAAGACGGATCGATCCATTTACCGCCCGTGGATGTGGAACTGCTGCGGGCACCGCTCAGATACGGTCGCAGAAAACTGACTTCTGTAGCAAAGTAAACATCGCCATAGGATCGCTGATCCAGCTGAGCATGCAGATCATCCAACAGATGATTCTGACGGCGGTACTGCAGCTGTCCGACCAGACTTTCCAGGTGCGCGATCCGCTGTTCGAGTGAGGCCTCGCCACTGGCGCTGACCGTCTGCACAACGCTGGACGTCGACGGCGTTTCCATGAAGGTGTCGATTGTTGCCAGACGGTCCAGCTCGTCAGACGCGCCGGCCTCACTGGCGATTTCTGCAAACGCGGGAACCGGCGCGGGCGTGTCGGCCGGCAGCGCGGCCAGCTGCAGCAGCACAGGCGATGGGCCGTCTTCCTGCGTCTCATCGTCTGCCGAGAGTCGCTGACCGGTGAACGAGGCTCCCAGGATCAACACGGCCAGAGTGCCGCGAATTTTGAGGCTGACTTCCATGCCCATCATGCAGAGCTTCCCCGCTCAAAAACCAACATCCATTGGCTTTGAGTCGTTCCGTTTTGATTGCTGTTTTCCCGTCCCTGGTGGGAACGGACTCCAACACTCTCCATCGGCGCCCCTCGAAACACGCACCCAGGCCGTTTCGGCCGATTTAGCCGAAGGGAGAACCCCCGCACAACTCGTAAGCTCTGCGCACGTCAACAGGAACCGCCTGATTGTTCCGTTCGGTCCGGTGGCTCGTGTGACTCCAGCAATACGGTGCGTTTGCTACCGATTACCCCGACTTTTCGGCTTGGGTAAACCCTGCCACCTACAGCATGAGATCCCCCCAGGCGACTGTCGACATCTCCCGGCCGCAGCGCGGGTCCGCCGTGGTTTCGGTCCGCCAGATGGACGGACCGGAAACCAGATGCTGTTCATAGAACGGCTATCGCTGGAATCGTTCATCCAACAGCCAGCCGCGGAATTCATCATCCCCAAACAGACCGGAAATCGCCTCTCCTTTTGACAGCGACCAGTTATTGACCGTCTGATTGCGACGCTGCTCAGCGGTGGCGGGGGCGGCCATGTTGGACGCCAGAGCTCCGTCTTCGCTGCCGGACGCCAGGCTGCCCACCGCTTCAATGCGAATCGCATCCGCAATCACAAACTGGTTGGCGTCGTTGGACAGCGTCACCACCAACTCGTTGCCGGTGATCGTAACCGTGGCCAGGTCTTTCCAGCGGGTGCCTTCGTCCACGCGATCATCCGGCACACGCTCCTGATTCACGCGTACTTCTTCCACCTGCGTGGCTCCATCAAAAATGCGGTAAGGGGCGTTGCTGGCGCGATTCACATGAGCGACCCATGAGGCCGACACCCGATACACGCCGGGAGCCACGTTGAACGTCCACGTGGATTTGGCACTGCCGTTGCCGGGTGCCGCATAGCCCAGATCGTTGCCATGACCGGCAGCAAACGACGTGAAGCCATTCTGCGTGTGGTCGGCATCGCCGTTGTCCACAATCTGCACGGCCGGCCCGTCGGGAGCCACCGGTGGCGGTGACGGCGGAGTCGGATTCTCCGGAGCGTCCACGTCAATGCCCTCGATGCGAATGGCGTCCGCCACCACAAATTCGTTGGCATCGTTGGTCAGCGTCACCGTCAGCGATGTGCCTGTGACAGTCACGGTTGCCAGATCCTCCCAGCTGGAGCCGGCAGCCGTGCGATCATCGGGCGCTGTTTCCTGACTGATGCGGGATTCTGTCAGCAGTGTGCTGCCATCGTAGATTCGGAACGGCGCGTTCGACGCGCGGTTGGCGTGAGCCACCCACGTCGCCGACACCCGATACGTGCCAGGAGCGACGCTAAAGGTCCACGTTGATTTGGCACTGCCATTGCCCGCCGCGGCGTACTCCAGATCGCTGCCAAATCCGGCGGCGAACTTCGTGAAGCCATTGGACGAATGTCCGGTGTCACCATTGTCCACAATCTGCACGACAGGCACGTTTGGTGGCGGATCTGCGGGCGGATCTGCGGGCGGATCGGACGGTGGGTCCGACGGAGGATCGGATGGTGGTGCCGGCGTGCTGCCGACTGACTCAATCCGAACCGCATCAGCGATCACAAAACCGTCCGCATCGTTGGCCAGCGTCACCACCAGCGTCGTGCCGGTTACGGTGACGGTACCAACGTCCTCCCAGCTGCCGCCATCAGATGTGCTGTCATCCGGCGCGGTCTTCTGACTGATGAGGTGTTCGCTCAGCAGTGTGGTGCCGTCAAACAGGCGGAACGGCGCGTTGGACGCTCGGTTGGCATGAGCCACCCATGTGGCCGACACCCTGTAGGTGCCTGGCTGCACGTGGAATGTCCAGGTGGACTTCGCACTGCCATTGCCTGCGGCTGCATACTCCAGATCGTTCTCAAAGCCGGTTGCAAATCGTGTGAAGCCGGAGCTGGAATGCTGCGTGTCACCGTTGTCAATTATCTGCACAG
This sequence comes from Planctomycetaceae bacterium, assembly GCA_024742875.1. Lineage (GTDB taxonomy): Bacteria > Planctomycetota > Planctomycetia > Planctomycetales > Planctomycetaceae > Fuerstiella. The sequence goes on from JANSXP010000069.1 coordinate 33,146, forward strand.
CGGGCGGATCAGACGGACCAGGGTCCGCAGAAGGTCCCGGGTCACTGGTCGGTGGATCAGCCGGCGGAGCAGGAGTTCCGGCCGTGGTGGATTCCACCTTGATGGCGTCGGCAATCACAAACTGATTGGCATCATTGGCCAGTTCCACCCGCAGCGAACTGCCACTGATGTTGACGGTGGTCAGATTCTTCCAGCCTGTGCCGCCACTGTCGGTCTCATCATTCGGAGTCTGCTCCTGATTGACGCGTACTTCGGCCAGCATCGTACTGCCGTCGTAGATGCGGTACGGCGCGTCGCTGGCACGATTGGCATGGGACAGCCATGTGGCGGAGATTTTGTACTCGCCCGGCTCGACATCAAACTCCCACATCGATTTGGCCGCACCGCTGCCAGCGGCCGCATAGCCCAGGTCATTTTCATAACCGGCCGCGAAGTTCGTGAATCCGGTACTGGTATGTCCGGTGTCTCCGTTGTCGATGATCTGAGAGAAAGGAGCCGCCGGAGAGGACGGCACAAACCCGCCATCGAGAGACTCCGGACCACCCAGCGTGTTGAAGTCCGTGTTCGGGGCCACGTGCTGCCCGCGGGCATTCGGATCCCGCACACCGGCCGTCTGATCGGCCAGCAGCTGATCGACGTCGGTCAGTGCCAGCTCGCCAAACGGCTCTTCGCCGGCAAATTGCGGATCCGCTCCTTCGGCGTAGCCCAGACTTTCGATGAAATCGTATATGGCAGGCGTGACGTGCCCAATAATCGTCTGCGGCGCGACCGGATTGCCGTCTGGCTCGAACAGCTGACTAATTGGGAACACGTATGTGTTGTAGGTCTTGGTCCAGTCGAACGCCCGATCGGCTCCCGTGTTGCCAATCAGCACATCGCGATCGGTGCCACCAAACATAAAGTCGGCATCGTGGAACGGTGCCACGTCCGGCACATTGTTCAATCCACCATTGGTGTCATGGTTATCGTCGCCGTTGAGCAGGTCATTACCGCGACCACCAAACAGGCGGTCGTTCATGGTACCACCCACCAGCCAGTCATGGCCATTGCCACCAAAGATGCGGTCCTTGCCGTCATCCACCTTGTTGCCGGAGCCATCGGTGGCATCAAAGTTCAGGAAGAAGTTGTCAATGCGGGCCAGCGCGTCGTTTTCGTTGAAGTCCGCAAAGCGTCCTGTGTCCTCTTCATAGGCCAGAGGCGGAACGTCAGTCTGCGGATCTGTGTTGTAAAACGCGGCCGTGGCTTCGGCTCCGGAAATGCCGTCGTTGCCGGCTCCCCCGTGCAGGAAGTCGTCTTCACCGCCGCCGTAGATCACATCGTTGCCGCCGTCTGCAAACGCATCCAGCGCGGCTTCCTTGTGCAGCTGACCGGTAATGTGCACGTACGCGCCAGTGTATGAGTTGCCACGTGGCACCAGCAGTTCCTGAGCGTGGGCCACATCAACGCGATACAGGAACTCGGTCAGACCGTTGCGACTGGTGGCAATGCGACCATCGTCACCCAGCACGCCGTCCACACCCCGACCACCATAGATGCGGTCATGGCCAACGCCGCCGATCAGATCGTCATCCTGACCGTGACCAAACAGCACGTCGTTGCCACGCATGCCCCAGATGGCGTCATCACCGGACTCTCCAAGAATCAGGTCATCGCCGCCGATTCCGAAGCCCGGTTTGCCGGCCGTGTAGTCCAGATGCTGCACGGCTCGCGGGATCACGGTCGCCGTGGAGCTGTAATCGTCGTAGCTGAAGCTCAGGTATCCGGCGGAATTCACCAGACGATAAATATTGCCGTTGTCGCCAATGATGTAATCGGCATCGCGGGCATGTCCTTCCGCTGACGTATCGCCTTCATGATTGCGGGCGATTTGAGTTCCCGAACCGCCGTAAATCGTATCCGCCCCATCCGGACGCTGGTCCACATCCGTCAGACTGCTCATGGTGGAGCTGCCGCCAATCAAATCGTCCTGGCCCAGGTTACCAAAGATCAGGTCATCGCCGCCGTTACCTTCCACGTAGTCGTCACCATCACGGCCGACGCCTGCGAAGTCATCAGTGGAGACCAGCGTATTGCGAATGTCATTCGTCACGCCACCGGCATCATCGAGCAGATTGCCGTCACCCAGAATCGCGTCGTCACCCAGCTGGCCGAAGATCAGGTCATCTTCGGCACCACCGGCAATCTGATCGCCGCCAAACGTGGCCGCATCCGGCGTGCTGCTCTGATCGAACAGCTCCACATCTCGCTTCGGTACAGCATTCGGATCTTCGCTGGCGTCACCTGAGACATTCGCCGCTCCGTCGTCTTTGTAGATCGCCGCTCCCACCAGACTGCGGAATCGCGGATCCGTCGTACGGGGATTGCGGAAGATGGTCGCATTGTCACCGGCCACCACGTCATACCCCGCGCCGGCATCGATCAGATCGGCCCCATCATGTCCGGCCGCCACAGTGTGACCGCCAATCACGTCGTCATTGTCGTCGCCGCTGTTGATGATGTCTCCGCCCTGACCGCCAACCGCAATGTCGTCGCCCGCGCCAGTCAGCAGGATGTCGTCCCCACCCAGATCGGAAGTCTGTGTGGCAATCGACGTAAAGGCGAATGCATCCGCCAGGCCATTGAGCGGCAACTGCGTCAGGTCCACCACACCATCAATCTGGCCATGGTCACCAAACACCAGATCCGCACCGGCACCGGACGTCACGTGGTCTTCACGCGTGCCCGCGACAATCAGGTCATTGCCGGCCCCCGTGACCACCACGTCGTCATCGCCAATCGTCACGTCCAGTGATCGCAGCAGCGTCATCGTGCCGGCGGCGTCGATTTCTGTGCGACCATTGTCACCCAGAACCACGTTGTTGCCGTCAGCAATCGTAATGCGATCCTGATCAGAGCCACCAAAGACCACGTCGTTATCAACACCACTGGTAATCACGTCCCGACCGCCGTTTTCCGGCGAGGTCGTGGTCAAAGTTCGCAGCTGTCCGGCCGCGTCAATGGTCGCGGACGCATTATCGCCAGCCACAAAGTTCTCACCATTGCTCACGGCGATGTTGTCATTCCCAACACCACCAAAGACCAGATCCTGATCCACACCGGTGGTGATACTGTCGTCGCCGCCTTCGCTTTCGGCCGTACTCAGCAGCGTCAGAATCTGACCGGCCGCATTGAATGTGGCCTTCGCGCTGTCACCGGCCGCCGTATTGAAGCCGTTGCCCAGTGAAATCGTGTCACCGGCAAATCCGCCAAACGCGACATCCAGTCCGTTGCCGGCCACAATGACATCGGCATCACCGACGCTGGTCGCAATGGACTCGATGTCCAGCCACTGGCCGCTGCCGTCAAACACAAAGCGAGCATGATCGCCCATCGCCGCGTTGGTGCCGTGCCCCACGTCGATGTCGTCTTTGCCGAAGCCACCGATGGCGATATCGCGACCATTGCCCGTGCGAATCAGATCGTCACCGCCCACGGAAAAGTCCGTGCTTTCGATCACCAGGTACTGACCGGCCGCATTCAGGGTGGCAAAGCCGTTGTCGCCGACCACCACATTGTCGCCTTCGCCACCGCGAAGTTCGTCTTCTCCCTGACCGCCGAACACAAAGTCGTTACCGGCACCGGTCGTCACGGTATCGTTACCGCCATGTGTGACGTCAATGGTCTCCAAACGTCGCACCTGACCGGCATCGTCGACGTCAAAGGCACCGTTATCGCCAATCACAAAGTTGTGACCGCCGACAATGCGGATCACATCGCCGGCCAGGCCACCGAGAACAATGTCGTTGCCACTGCCGGCGTCAATCTCGTCCACATCACCCACGGATGGGGCAATCGTCACAATGCGATTCCACTGCCCCACGCCGTTGAACATAAACTGAGCGTGGTCACCGACGGCCGCATTATCGCCTTCGCCCACGTCGATGTCGTCCTGACCAAAACCGCCGATGGCGATATCACGCCCCGTGCCGGTCGTGATCTGGTCATCACCGCCAATGGCGAAGTCCGTACTTTCAATCGTCAGATACTGACCGGCGGCATTCAGTGTGACGAAGCCGTTGTCACCGACGACCACGTTATCGCCGTTGCCCGCGTTGATGGCATCGATCGCCTGACCACCAAAGATGAAGTCCCGGCCGGCTCCCGTGTTGACAGTGTCATTTCCGCCGTGTGACGGATCAACGGTTTCCACGCGACGCACCTGACCGGCCGCATCCACGTCAAATGCTCCGTTGTCGCCCACCACAAAGTTGTCACCGCCAACCACATTGATCGTATCGCCCGCCAGACCGCCCAGCACGATGTCATTGCCGCTGCCGGCATCGATCGTGTCGTCATCGCCAATGGCTGGAGCCACTGTGGCGATCGTTCGCCACTGCCCCAGACCGTCAAAGACAAACTGAGCGTGGTC
>JANSXP010000137.1 GCA_024742875.1 Planctomycetaceae bacterium
CCTCACGACGAAATCAACATCGTCCATTGCATCAATCGATGCGTCAGACGTGGCTTCCTGTGCGGCAAAGATCCTGTCAGCGGTGCCGACTTCGAATATCGAAGACAGTGGATTCGCAACCGATTCGAGTTTCTGGCCGGCATCATGGGCATCGAAGTCCTCGGCTTCGCCGTGATGTCCAATCACTTCCACATCATCCTGCGAAACCGCCCAGACATCGTACAGTCATGGTCAAATGAGGAAGTCGCCAGGCGGTGGTGGCAATTGTGCCCTCCACGTCGCGACGAGAGCGGTGCGCCAGTCGCGGCAACGAAACAGGAAATCGAGCTGCTGGCCAACGACAAGAGCAGGCTCGAGGATTGGCGATCACGTTTGGCATCCGTGTCCTGGTTCATGCGCTTTGCCTGTGAGTGGATCGCACGCAAAGCCAACAGAGAGGAGCAAGTCACAGGCCGGTTTTGGGGAAGGCCGTTTCAAATGCCAGCCATTGCTGGATGACGCCGCAATTCTCGCCTGCATGCAGTACGTTGATTTGAACCCAATCCGTGCTCGCAACGGCAAGACCATCTAATCCAGCAACACTACCAGTGCGGATGCTGCAGCCCTACTGGTGCCAACCAAACCTAGCCGACCGTGGGAGGCCGAGCCTTCATTGTTGCCATCCGACCGTAGACGATTTGGGAGGATGACGGCGAACGAAAGATTCGGTGACCAGCCGAACAGGGTGTGCAGCCAGTTCCTCGTCGTCGTTGCTGCTCCCGCGGGAGCATCCCAACCAAACTCATTGAGGTCACCCAGCCTCGCACCTCCGCGTGATTCCAAAGCCACGTCGTACGTCTTTGGCTTCAAGGCCCATTGACTTAATGAGTTGCAAAATTTGCCCATTGCAGCGAGCGCGATATTGCAACAGCGGATTCGCTGATCTCCCCTGCGAATTGGTCACCATGAGACCATCACTGTCGATTTGCTCATCAAAACGAGCCAGTTCGTCGTGCAGCCTTGCCAGCATATTCAGGGACGCCAGCGATACGTCTGAAAGCCTGTGAAGGTCAACCAGCAGCTGACCGTACTTCAGCCACGCTTGTTCAAAAGCATCCGACTGGCCACGCGGCGGGTCTGGGAGAGTACTGTCCATTGATCTACCTTTCGAAATTAAAGGGGTACTTTGGTCTTGCCGAAAATATCCATGGTGCAAAAGAAAATCTCCGGCACACTGCTGTGCGGTCTGGTGATATACTGGCTGCCAGAAAACGGATGTCCCCCCTCGCCCAGAGGGGCATGAGCATCCTCAACAGCTCGCCAGCACTGAGCTTCGGCCAAGGCAGTCCAACCACCAAAGTGGACCGCCAGCGGCCATTCTCGTGGCACTGAGAGAGAGCGCTCCCGTGGGAGCGCGGAGCCACGGTTCCATTTGGGCCATCAGCCCCCAAACCCCGGACACCCCTTGGGAAGCTCATATTCGACATGCTCGTCGTAATCATGGTTCTGTGGTTTCAGTGATGGGCTTGTCAGATGTTCGTTGTTGGCCGATGACGAAGATCGACGAGTTTCTTCCCCTCAAAGCCCATATTGGCTTTCAGACGGAATATCGTGTTGTCGCAGGCATTAACGTGTGCCAGCAGTGGGGGAGAGTGGCCAGATTCACGTCGTTAAGGCGACCTTCGCTCTCCAGCAGGGTTCCGAGTTGTTCCCAGTACGTTTTGAAGGCTTTTGTGGCTCCTCTGGGCGGTTTTGGCAGTTTACTGGCCATTCTTGTGTCCTTTCTGAGCGTGTTTTCAGGGGCTTAATTGGGGAAGGGGGGGCTGTATGCATCGACGGAAACCTCCGGAAGAGACTGCGTCGGTCTGGGAGCATGGCGATCGACAGAAAATCGACTCCCCCCATTTACGAACAGACTTGCTCGTCGCCGACTTGCTCGTTGACGGCCAAGTTGCCGCCTTTGGAGTTGTGGTTGATAGTTGTTCGTCGTCGTTCCCTTTAGGGGACGACGACGAACAACTATCCAACTCCCGACTTGCTCGTTGACGAGCAACAACGAGCAAGAACGAGCAACTATTTTTGAGCCAATGCATAGCCATTGAGCGATCTACTTCCGTTGCCATGTGGTGCCTCATATTTGCCCTCGGTGATCGTCCCGTCGCGAAGCATGTCACCGAACGCAATGCGGAAGGCCTTCTGCTTTGTGGAGCCACATCTGCTCTCGATCCAGTTCTTGGGCCTAAACTCGTCTTCATTGCGGAGTGCCTTTGAGATGGCAGCACGGGCGTTGTTGAGCACCCTGTCATGGTCATCCCTTGCCCGCTGCTCTGCCTCGCGCTGTTGCTCTTCCTGATGCTCGCTCATTGACGTGAATTCAGACGACCAGTTGTTCTCATCGAACGCCAACTTGTTCATTCCAAACTGCTCATCACGGCCACCATAGGCGACTGCCAGCTCATGGAGGCCATCACCTGTGTACTTGCCGATCCGCTGCATCAACCAGTAATTGCCAGCGAACTCCGAGATGCCAGCCTGTGACAGGTCGTCGAGGTCTGGCGCTCCCTCTGTGGGAGCCGACTTCTTAACGTGGTGGCATATGACGACAGAGGCATCACCGCATGCTTCCTTGAATCGCCGGAGAGCAGGCCCCACCTCGTTGAGGTTGGACGTATTCACGCCAGACAACCCCATATACAGAGGGTCTAACACCACCATTTCGAAACCGTGTTTTTCGATGCTGTGCTGCACTGAAATACAGTCGGCCTCGTCGGGGAGGTTGGGAAAAGTCGCCGCATTGACATTAAGCATGCCGTTCAATTCGTCTCTCGGGACGCCCCGCAGCTTGCAAGCCTTCTTTATCCGTCTGATTAGAGCCCTCTGCGAAGACTCGCCAACAATCACCAGAGTCTTGCGTTTGCGAGGGACCGTAAACTGCTCAAGCCATGGGCGGCAGGTCACCTGCGAGATCGCCAAATCGACTATCAGAGTCGTCTTCAGCGACTTCTTCCTGGCGCCGATGATTGTGGGTTGATCGGCAGCGAAGACACCCTCGACCAACCAGTCGATATCCTCGTCAGCCTCAGCCCACACCTCTGGGTCTGAGACATTTACTCCAGAGAAGTCGCGACCTGGAGACTCTGCCGGCGGAGCTTCAAGGCCGCCTTCAATGTTGTAGGTGGTCATCGTCCAGCCCTCCGCAGGAACTCCTTGGCGGCATCACGCTGGCGTGAGTCGTCGAATCCGTTCATGAACACCCAGAAACGCCACATCGAATAGATGGGCTTCTCAGTGCCTCCGTGGGCGTGTGGCAGGCCAGCGTTAGAGCTGAACACGTAGAGCATGCCAGACTCTTCGTGGATGCTGGCGCTGCACAGCGAGCTTGCGGCGGGATGGAGCCAGTCGCCCTCACGACGGCCGGGAGTCCAGCCGTACTGCGGGAGCAATGTCTCCCACGTGTAGAGCTGCTGAATCAGTGCCTGAGCCTTGTCGACGACTGTGCCACCAGCTGGCCTCAGATGATGGTTCTCCCACTTCGGCTTCACGGCTCTGGGTTTAGATTCGGGCCTTGGGTCATAGTCGCCCATCAGCTGGAGGATGTCGGGCGAGTTCAGCGGAGCATTGAGCCACAGATCGATGCCCTCCTGTCCCTCCAGCCACTCACCATCACCCCAGAATCGACTGTAGTGATCTCTCTTATGGTGCTTGCCGGGGATCCTCAAACCGTTGCCGTGGCCCTTGGCGTTGGCCTGTTTAGGGAATCGTTCCGGGTCTGTGTCGTCAGGTCCAAGGTGAGTCGATGCAAAACGGATGAAGCGATAAGCCTCTGCGACTGGAATCGGCCTTTCGAAGATCACCCAGAGGTGAAAGCCCCCCTGTCCATCTGAGTCCTCTAGGACTGCGAGAATGCTCCGCTCAGTCCAGAGGTTGATGGTCGCGACAGCCTTCCGGAGGTTGTCCTCGGCGGCATCATCGCCATGGTTGTCGAGATCCAGAGCGACCCAAAGACAGGTGCCGTCCTTGCTCGTGGTGTAGAGGGCGATGGCGAGATCATTCGCATACACCTCTGCGATGGCACCGGCTGTAGGTACTGCCTCAGCCCTCCACATTGGCCCTCTATGAATAACGGACTTGTCAGGTCGATTGATCAGATGCTCAGTGGCGAACTGAGTCAGCTCTGAACTGCTGTTTTTCCAAGCCTCATGCTGGTCCTTTGAGCATGGCATGGTAGAGTCCTTTCGTTGGTTTCCTTTGCGAGGGGACTACCGCGCAACCCCGGGCACTATGCGGTCCCGGGGTTCTTTTATGCGCGGTCACGAAGAGCGTCGAGCGTTTCCTTCCGGGCGTCGAGGCGGTCCAAGGTGGCGCGGCACCTCAGGCCAGCGATGCGGCATTCATCGAGCAGCTCCTGCATGCTCTCATGAGTGTGGACCGGTGGCAGCGTGCCGTGAGCCAGCACGTGCTTCACTGTGACGAAAGGCTGAAACAACTTGCCTGCGATCGTCTCGGGATCCTCACCGCGTTTGTGCTGGCCGATGACATCGTCCACGATGGCTTGCTGGTAGGAAGTCATGCTTCGTCCCTTTTCGGGCACCCTTCATCCAGCCATGCGATGAAGTCATCGCGCCGCCATCGGGTCATGCGAGGCCCAAGCCTCACTGGCTTCGGCAGTCGCTTCTCCCGGTTCATCCGGTCGATCTGGTTGAGGCTCACAGACAGGTACTCTGCCATCTGCTCCCGTGTCACAAGCACGGGGATCTCTGTCGCTTCCATTTGTCGCTCCTGTTTTGCGTGACTTGTTGCGATCACGTAAATCTAGGAACGCCAGCAGGGTCTTTTATTGGCTAGCGGTTCACCATTGCCCCAGAAGGAACCAGATAGCACTGAGAATCCCGAATATCCGGGGAGGGTGCCAGTCTCAGGGGCGTCTGGCGGGCCTCCCATGGCCACCCGGCAGGTCCGACTAGGTGTCCATGAGAAGCCGGACACTCTCACCGGGATTGTGGCCACTTTTTGGCCACCCTTATCAGACTACACTCATTAACGACGGCAAAACGTGACACAGTTCGAGTCCCTCCACCGCTACCTTTTAAAACCGGAAGATGCTGGATTCAGCGTTCTCCGGTTTTTTTCATGCGCCACAATTTTGGTGGAATGTGCAGGCGGTCACTCACTTCTCACCCACCTGCAGAATACTGTCACTACCTCGCCCTCGGTAAGATGGAATGGTCCCATGCGAATCTCTCCGCTGCCTCTGCTGGTGATCGGTGTCGTACTGACGTGTTCCGTCTGCTCAGCCTGTCCCCAGGACACAGACACAAAAGCGAAGCACGAGACGGCGCACGAGACGAAGCACGAGACCAGGTCGGAACGAAAGCTCGACCCCGCCGCTGCCGTCGCGGAACGCTTCGTCAAGTCGTTTGTCGAACGCCACGATGTCGACGCTGCCCTGAGGTGTGTCTCGTCGCCGTTCTACCGCATTGATGGCAGCGTTCAGGCAAATCTGAAGCGGTTTGATTCGGATCAGAAAACGCGTCGGCATCTAGCGAGCGTGATTGGTGCGGACTCGGCCATCCGCCGTCGACCCCAATGCCGTTTCAAAAGTGAGTTCACTGTGGACCTCCGCGCAGTATTGCAGCACAAACAAATGAAAGTACCGACCCGCGACATGAAGTCCAGATGGGAACAAGCCGGTCTGTTTGGCCCCAGGGATCGCGCCTTTGAAGTGAATTCCGAATACTTCATTGCGATCGTCATCGTGGCGAAGAAGGACGGCCAATGGCAAGTCACTGGCTACGGGTTCCACCATGCCCGTTGACGACCGCAGACGCCGGCCAAGGTGGTCTAACCGCTCAAAGGTTGGCTCCTTCTCCAGGCGGTCCTCGGAAAGTTTTGAGGAAGCTCTGCTGCTGTGGCAGAGCAGGCTATCATTGGGTGGCACTGATGGCTGTGCCCCAACAGGATTTCATCCGTATCGTTGCGGCACTCAAAGTTATGAACAGTAAATACCAAGACCCAGATGGCAACCTTCAACGATTGATGACGCACCTCGAAGACGGTACGGTAAGGATATTCATCGTTGAAGACCTCGATGGTGCGGGAAATCATCACCTACTTGATCGAGGTGATTTGTACATCGATAGCGACGTGTCCGAACATGGGCCGTTTGCAGAGGCTCTAACTGTATATGCGGAGTACCAACATGATCCGAATGCTCACCCGAACAACTATCCAGGAGACACGCAAGATGCTCAAGATGCGTTCGCTCGAGTGAGGCGAAACGCGGTGCCAGCAGCAGAGTTGAACCAGTACATTCGTGACTTACACCATGGAGACACCAACAATGAATTTTGAGTCGTGGTCTCTTGACAGATCTAAGCTCGTATTTTTGCTGATCTTGGTGGGGGTGACGAGCTTCGGGATCCTCTCACTCTTGAGGAATTCACATGTGTGCACAATCCGATCGCCTTCTCTCGCCCAGACGTGTCTCGAAATAACAAATCGGTACGGAGATTGGATGATCCGGATAGGTGGTGTTGCCCCATCGACGAAACCGGAGTTCAGTATCGCCAAAATCCTTGAACCACCCTCCAATGCTGCGCCAATAAAGACGTTTTGGGATTCTTGGGAACTTCGTGTCGACACAGCACCGACGCTTGTGATTGTGGCAGTGCCCTTGATCATTCCTGTCTGGCTATCGATTCTCTTGTTGTGGAGATGTAGTGCTCGAATCCTTTATCGACAACCATTAAAGGGGGCAGGCCATCTTTGATGGTATGGTGGCCCATGCCCGCGGAACTGTGCTGGCAACGTCGCTCGCCGGCGACCGAGGGAGCCATCGGTGCCACCCAATTGTAGCTTGCAGTCGAGGGAGCCATCGGGCGTCGGACTGAAACGGGTACCACCCGAGGACAAGCCACCGGTGCCACCCATCTCTAGGACAAGCCACCGGTGCCACCCATCTCTAGCGGCGAGCCATCACGGAAATTCCACAGGTGCCGGAAATTCCACAGGTGCCACCCATCTTTACATTGCCCGGCATCAAAGGTTATTCGGACTCGGTAGTGAAGAAGTGGAAAAAACACCCACGGGTGCCACTCATGTTTACATTGCCCCATAGTCACGTTCGGCAGTGATGGCTTCGAGGCACAGAGATCACAGAGATCACAGAGTCTGTAAGTGACAGCTGCACTACCGGTGCCGCCCACCTGTAGACGTGCATTCCATGTTCCATGGGTGACATCCATGATTACGTTGCCCCTACAATGGATTCGGGCCGCAGTTGGGCAAGCCAATGGTGCCACCTGAGGGAGCCATCGGTGCCACCCAATTGTAGCTTGCAGTCGAGGGAGCCATCGGGCGTCGGACTGAAACGGGTACCGAGAATATTCGAATGCGAGACATCGAAAAAAGCCCCAGCAGCACCATGGTAGGAGCCAGTTGATGAAAACTTGGTTGCGATCCGTCTTGATCACCGCAATTATCCTCGTGCTTCTTCAAACGGCTAGTTTTGTCCTCAAACAGGGATCCGATTTTCGCGCTAGAACGCAACTGACTCAGCGTGGATGGGTGTTTAAAGACCAAGGTTTCATTCCCTTGATCGGAGGTGGAAAAGGCATTCCGCTATTTGGAAAAGCTGTACAGGCCGAATTGAATCTGGATGGCGGCGGAACACCTATTCCTTTGGTCATTGAGGAGGTCAACCGTATCGGCGAATTGGCATCAGTGCAGTATCTGTCAGTTGCGGGAAACACGCCGCTGTCTATCGAAGCAGCGCGAGCTTTGGGGCGGGTCGGATCACTTAGGGGATTGTCGCTTGCCGGATTTGATCTTTCCCGTGAGAGTCTGAGGGCCATTCTGGCAGGAAAGAACCAGATTGAATATTTACAGATCCGAGGAGGGAGGACACCGTGCACCGCCCTACACGAAGTGTTTGATAGAACTCTCGTACTTGATATCGACGACTACACGTTCTCCATTGCCGAAGTGAAGATGTGTCTCCCGGTCGATTGTAAGTGCCTTGTGTATATTCGGACAAATTCCGGGAGGCTTAAGCTTTGAAGAGTCCAGGCAAGAAACAGACACGAGTGCAACTCTTGGCGGAGAAGCTACAGGTGCCATCCAAGTGTTTCTTTGCTCTTATCCGGGGCTGATTCCGCCTTCGAATCCTCCAGTTTCTCCTCCGTATGAACGGGAACTACCAGTGCTGATTCGGCCACAGAAGCTGAAGAAACCAATCGATAACCAATACACTTGTTTTCTTATCGTCAAGAGTCAGGGCACCTAAGCAGCAAAGACAGAGGTAGATGGCACCGATAGCCAGTTTGGTCAACCTGTCGAAAGCCGTAAGATTCATTTGGTCCGGAGGAAAAGGCCTTCTTGGAAATTCGAAATGAGGTCAGATGACCCCTTCCATGTAGATCAAGATTGCGATGATGCCTTTACCTCAAACGCCGCGCTGAGGTTCTGTGTCTGTTTTTCTTACTCGCTGTTATGTGGCTTTGGAACTGCTGTCTGCGTAGGAACAATCCCAATGCCGTGGAGTCCTTTGGCTTGTTTCCTGCTGCCAATGAGCCTTTTGGGCCCTGTAGTACGTGGCTTACTGGACGTGACGCTACCGGTGCCGTGACGCTACCGGTGCCACCCATCTGTAGCTGCCGACTACATCGCTGGAACCGTCAGCGAAACCATCACGATGACCTTCGATGCCTTCAGGCAGGCCACAGGTGCCATCCATCTCTAGCGGCGGACCATCATGGATTTCCCTGGCAACGCTATAGGTGCCATCCATGATTACGATGCCTGAACCGTGACGCTACCGGTGCCACCCATCTGTAGCTGCCGACTATATCGCTGGCACCGTCAGCGAGACCATCACGATGACCTTCGATGCCTTCGGCCGCGAAACCACCACGGTCTGGGATCGCTTGCCCGCAACGCCCGGCGTGGTCGTCGACATCTGGACCAACACCTACGATGACCTCGGCCGTCTGGCGAGCGTCAGTTCTCCGACTGGCGAAGTACTGTACGAATA
>JANSXP010000114.1 GCA_024742875.1 Planctomycetaceae bacterium
AGGGAGGATGGAGGGAGGATGGAGGGAGGATGGAGGGAGGATGGAGGGAGGATGGAGGGGGGATGGAGGGGGGATGGAGGGGGGTGGAGGGGGGGTGGAGGGGGGTGGAGGGGGGGTGGAGGGGGGAGGGGGGGAGGGGGGGGAGGGGGGGTGGAGGGGGGGTGGACTGAGTGGCCACCTGATAGGCCGTGCGTTTCAGTGAGTTGCTGATCAGTGACGATTCGGCCAGCTTCAGCAGTGAGGGCGTGTACTGGGAGTCAGGAAACCTGCGAATGACGTTGAACAAAGATGTGGAGATGCGCGGGTCGCGGCTGGATCTGAGGCCAAACTGCTGCTTGAGTTTGAGCTTTTCTGCTTCCGTCAGCACGCGGCCGCTTTTGCCGGGAAGTTCGGGCTCTTCCGGGGCGTCCACGATGCTCAGACGCTGCATGACGTATCCGCGAACCACGGCTGCGAGCTGCTCGTCCTGTTCGGTCGTGTTGCGGACGAGAAAGTCCACGATCGAGTCCTGAATGTCCGCCTGAAGAATATGAGGTACGGCCCGCCGGGCCGCATCACGAATGCCACTGCGGTCCTGATTCTGCAGGTAGTTCAGTACCCGACGCAGAGAAACGGAAGTCGGCCGGGCGGCCGTCGCTTTTGTTGGCGGGGAGCTGCCCGATGGCGGGCTGGCAGGCGGACTGGTGGTGGCCCTCTTTTTCGGTTCGCTGCCCTGAGCGTCCTGCAGCATCTGGTACGCATGCTGCTCAATCAGATTGGCATGCCGAAAGTCCTGGGCTGTCAGGACCGAGTTAACGATATGGGTGCGAATGCTGTCCGAATCGTTGTCCTGCCACACTTCCTGAAGGCTGTTGACCGCCAGTGGGGAGGCGGACTGCACCAGTCCGTCGATGGCCGCTCGAACGACTTCGGGGTGTTCGCTGGCAGAGTATTTGCGGAGCGTCTGCACGCCAATGGGATAGGCTACGCGATGCAGGTTGGCGGCCAGCTGCGCCTGTTGAGTGGGCGTCAATGGGGTACTGGGGGCCAGCAGAGTCTTGAGCTGACTCTCGGTCAGGCGATCAATGTTGGTCTCCAGAGCGACGCGACGTACGCCCGCCTCTTCGTGGTTCATGTCGCGCAGCGCACTTCCAATGTCCGTTTTCAGGTAGAGACTGCGGAGGCAGGAGGCAATGGCCTCATCCAGCGTGTTGCGATAGATGTTTTTGCTGGAGGTGGTGCTGTAGCCATAGGGGTCCCTCGTCCCCATGCCCACCACCTGAAAGTCGGGAAACTGCACTTTGGAACTGACGTTCTGGTTGAATCCGAATCGTCGCTGCTCATAGCCAATCTTGATCGAGCCCAGCCAACCGTAGACTGCCATGCGGTGCGAATACGACATCGAGTTCTGTGGATCGGCCTTGATATGCAGCACGACGCGTTTCAGGCCGTCGTCCTTCAGACGCTGAAACTCCCGACCCAGACTCCACGACGCCATGATGCCGACAGGTTTTTCGATCGTCACCACGGCCAGGCAGTCGTCCGGGCCGACGCGGCTTGTGTTGAGATTGAGCATCTTTCGGAAAGCCTCATTGACTCCGGCGGAGGCGGTCCTCTGGCCATCCGACCACGTCAGCCTCATGGGCGGCTCCTCTTCTGACGTCTTACTCAGATTGGCACCAATGGCGCCGGACGCGGTTTCTCCCGGTTTGAGTGTGCGGGGACGGGCAAGCAGAGGCGAGCGTACGGCTGTCGAGCACGGCCGTTCCACGTCAGCGCACTGAAACTTAAACTGCGCGTTGTTCAGTTCAATGGGTTCTTCTGTCTGATTGGTGACAGTGATTTCCATCAGAAACATGCCGCTGATGTTATTCAGGCCTCCCATGTTGTTCAGGGAGATGTCATCAATAGTCACCTTCAGCGCGGAAGAATCGTCTCCGGAGGGCTGCTCGGTCGATTTCGTCTGGGCGGTTGCGACAGCCGCTGCGCTTACAGCCGCAACGGCGACGCTCAGACGCAGCAGGCCACTCAGATTCCGGAATACCAGGGCACTCATGATGGACGCTCCGCAGATCATTTCACGAAAGTGAATACGCACTGTGGTGCGGCAACCGAACAGGAAGACTTCGATGGGGAATCCGTCGGGGTTCGCACGCCTCGTATTCTATAGTCTGCGGATCTCTTCGAATACGGAATTCACCAATATTCGGCGGCCCGTCTCCCAGGGAACTGCGTCAGCAGCGGGCCCGATTCTGGGAAGAAGGTGATCGTGCAATGGATTTTCGCCAGGTAGTGGAGTCAGCAGAAAGGGAGACGGTAAGCTACGGCCTTTGCGTCCCGTCTGTTGAGTTGTCCATGTCCGATTCTGTCAGTGTTCACCTGTTGCCATCTCTGTTTGCCGAAGCCGATGTGGCCGCGGGGCTGGTCGTTGTTGTTGACATTCTGCGGGCCTCCACCACCGTTACACACGCACTGTCCAGCGGTGCCGACAGAGTTGTGCCGTTCTCCAGCATCGAGCAGGCATTTGAGTTTCGCGATCGTCACCCGGGATCGGTGCTGGGGGGCGAGCGTGGTGGTCTCATTGTTGACGGATTTGACTATGGCAATTCTCCAACAGATTACAGCCCGCAGAATGTGAATGGCCGGGTCGTCGGTTTTACGACGACCAATGGCACACGGGCCCTGCTTCGCAGTCTGCAGGCGGCCGAAATCGTTGTCGGATGTTTCGCCAATCTGAGCAGGGTGGTCGCCCGTGCCAGCGGACAGTCCCGGCCGGTCCACATTGTGTGTGCCGGAACCGATGGCAGCATTACCGGCGAGGATGTGTTGTTTGCAGGCGCCCTGGCCACTCGACTGGGAGTGGAAGGGGATGCAGTGCGAGTCGGTAACGATGAAGCCAGGCTGGCCGTTGCTTTCTGGCAGCAGCAGGTCCCTGATGGCAGCGCGACTGCCATAAATGCGTGTCTGCGGGAGTCTCAGGGAGGGCGAAATCTGATCCGACTGGGCTACGATGCGGACATTGCCCTGGCTGCGCAGGTTGATACTGTGCCGGTGTTGCCCATCTTTCGCGAGGGCAGCCTCGTGCGGTGTGCCGATGACTGACGGCCCGTCCGGTGGGAGTTCAGTCCGCAGCAAACAGCCGCGGGACATTCGACGTCCGTTGGCTACAATGACACTATGGCCAGTGATGCAAATGCCCAAACAGACGCTCAGGAGAATCCGGACGATCGGGAAGAACGTCTGGCGATCATTCTTGATGATCTGGTGAATTCTTCTTCCGCGGGGGGGGCAACCGATCAGCTGGAAAAGGCTGTTCGCGAGAATCCTGATCTGGCATCCGACCTGCGTGAACTGTACGCCACCGCGATGATCGCCAGTGACGTGGCCCTGTTTCAGTCGTCCGATGTCAGTCAACTGCTGAATGACAGCTCGACGCCCGGCAGCCTCCGCACCGCAGTCACCAATGCGGCAGCCGGCTCCAGTATTGGTGACTATGAACTGGAGGAGGAAATCGGTCGTGGTGGCATGGGGGTGGTTTATCGGGCGCGACAGCGGACGCTCGATCGAGTTGTCGCGCTGAAAATGATTCCGAATGCGGCGTTCGCCTCTTCTCAGGATTTGGCTCGCCTGCGGGCCGAAGCTCTCGCCGCCGCCCGATTGAACCACCCCAACATTATCCCCGTTTACGAGGTGGGAGAATACAACGGTCAGCCCTGGTTCAGCATGCAGCTGATTGAAGGGGAAACGCTGTCGCGACGTCTGGCGGACGGCCCGCTGCCGGCGGAACAGGCCGTGCGACTGTTGATTCCTATCGTCGAAGCCATCGGTTCCGCTCATCGTGCGGGTGTGCTGCATCGGGATCTCAAGCCGTCCAACATCCTGATCACTCCGGACGGCAAGCCGTTCGTCACGGATTTTGGTCTCGCCAAGCGCGTGCCCGTGCCGGAAGACTCTCTGGTGATGCACGGCAGCGACGAAGCGAGTCTGACGCAAAGCGGGGCCATCCTCGGAACGCCGTCATGGATGTCGCCCGAGCAGGCCGCCGGGCAGACGGAGTCCATTGATGTGACGGCCGATGTTTACAGCCTGGGCGCCATTCTGTATGCCATGCTGACCGGTCGACCGCCGTTCCAGGCGGCAACGCCGCTGGATACGCTGCTGATGGTCATGGAGCAGGACCCTCCGGCCATCCGCGTTCTCAACCCTCAGGTGGACAGCGATCTGGAAATGGTCGTTCTGAAGTGTCTGCAGAAGCCCCGTGATCTGCGGTACTCGTCCACTGAGCGTCTGTTGGCGGACCTTCACGCGTGGCTGAATCAGGAGCCCGTCGATGCTCGTCGTTCGACGATTATGAACGTGATGACACGTTTGTTTCGAGAAAGCCATCAGGCGGGCGTGCTGCAGAACTGGGGGCTGCTGTGGATGTGGCACAGCCTTGTTCTGCTGGTGCTGTGCTTCACCACCAACGCGTTTCAGTTTGCTGGCATGACATCACGGCTGCCCTATGTGAGTCTGTGGGTGTTTGGCCTGGGGCTGTGGGCCGCTATCTTCTGGAACCTTCGCAGCCGCTCGGGGCCGATCACCGCGATTGAACGACAGATCGCCCACGTATGGGCGGGCAGTATGATGGCGTCGTCCATGCTCTTTTGGGTTGAGTCTGTTCTGGGGGAGCCGGTGCTGGAGTTTTCTCCCGTCCTGGGGTGTATTGCCGGCATTGTCTTTCTGGTGAAAGCCGGCATGCTGTCGGGGCAGTTTTACATCCACGCTGCCGCCCTGTTCTGCTCCTCCGTGGTGATGGCGGCCATGAGTCGCACAGGGGAAGCGAATTACAGCATCTCACTGTTTGGCATCGTGTCCGGCCTGACTTTCTTCATCCCGGGGCTCAAGTATTACCGGCAGCAACGACAGAGTGTTCGAGGACGCAAGGCGTCGTAGTGGCATCTCGTGCGGCCACCTGGGCGGCCAGCGCCGTCATCGGCAGGCGCCGACCTTCTCATCCCGATTTTTTGCAACCGGCGATCTCGTGGGGGCCGCGCATGAAAACGCGGTGTAACTGTGTGGGGGGACAAAACAGTTACACCGCGAAATCCAGGTGCATCGAACGCAACATCGAGCACAAAAGGAGTTATCGCCCTGCGGTGTGCTGCAATGCTGCGTTTGATCATCACCCTGCCGCGATGCCGGGTTTTACCCCAGCGTGTCCCGCCCGTTCTGCGGATTGTGCGACCAGACGTTATACACTGCACCGGGTAATCGAGCTGTCACTCAGTTGTCTGCCCCTGACGGTCTGCCACTTGACCGCTAATCGAGCGACAGGTCGTCGTCATCGATGTCGGCCGCCAGGATGTCCGCGTTGGAATCCAGACGAGGCATTTCGTCGTCCGTCGATGTTTCGGAATCGTCGTCGTCAGGCAGTGCAAGGAAGTCATCCTCGTCTTCCGCGGGCTCTTCCCCGCGCGCGTCGGTTGGTCCGGGAGACGGCTTCGACTCGGGTTTGTCTGTTTTCTCCACGGCGGGCCCATCCGTCTTTGCTGCCGTGGCTCCAGCCGCCGCGTCTGCGGCCGCTTTCTTCGCAGCGGCCGCCTTCTGTTTGCGAGCGTGCGCTTTGGCGGACTTCACAATCCCCACCAGGCGGACTTCCGCTTCCCGAATCTCTTTCACCATTTCGGCAATGGACTGCCAGCGATCTTTAGGGTCGCGTTCGAGGCCCTTCATGATGGCTTTGGCAATCTGCTCGTCGATCTCGGGCACCAGTTCGCGAATGTCCAGCGGTGGTTTGTTGACGTGCTGCAGGACAGCGTCGATCGTCATCGCGGCGTCCCACGGATGGCGCTTGGTGTACATTTCAAAGCACGTCACGGCGTAAGAGAAAATGTCGATGCGATGGTCGGTCGGCTGCCGTTTGATCAGTTCCGGCGCCATGTAGTTGGCGGTTCCCGTTCGATTGCCGGGCTTGCGGAAGTCCGGCGTGTTGGGCAGAGCCAGGCCAAAGTCGATGAGCCGAATCTGGTCAGACTCGGTCACCATAATGTTGCGCGGGCAGATGTCCCGATGAAGTAGTTCCTTCTTGTGAAAATACTCCAGCGCCTCGCCGATTTGAATCATGTAGCGAATGCGGTAGCGACGCATTTGTTCGGACTGCAGGTCCACCAGCAGCGCCAGGCCGGAACCTTCGACGTACTCCATCGCCAGAAACATCTCGTCTTCCATCGTCAGGCCGATGTCGAGTGTCTTTACGATGTACGGGTGATGCAGGCTGAGGGCAATTCGGCCTTCGTCCGGCTTGTTCAGCCCCTGGAAGCGGGCTTCGAACTTGCGCGTCTTTTCTTTATCGAGCACCTTGATGGCCAGCATCTGTCCGCCCATGGCGTCTTCCGCCCGCCACACCTTTGACATGCTGCCCTGCCCCACGCGGGCGATCAGGTTGTACCTTTTGGCGATGTCGACTTTGGGCAGCTTCTCTTTGCTGTCGTTGAACAGGTTGCCAAGTAAACTCATGCGGTGCTCCCACAGCCCGCTTGGGTGGGCTGGATCTTCGATGGTTACGGGCTGAGCAGGCAGTTCTGCGGTGCCCTGGCTGTAGTGTCCCGATCCGGGCGAGGGGAAGTCAAGGCCCGTGGCCACTGTGAGCCGGAATGATTGTGTCGACCGTCCGCCTGAAGCGAATGCAGCGGACGACGATTTCTGTTTGTTATGGACAGTTTTTTAGACAATTATCGAACTGACATGACTGTCTGCTCCAGAGCGTGTTCACCGTCTGTTGGAAAGCGATCATGATGCCTGATTTCTCTGCACGAAGATTTCGTCTTTCGTCCCGAACGTTCCGTCCTGGTCCCGCTGTCGGTGCGCTCGCAGTGCTGTGCTGGGCAGGCTCAGTTTCCCTGTCGGCCGGCATGATGCGCAAAGACGCCGAGACACAGCAGACGTGGGCGGGGCGCGTGAACGAGGCCTTTGGCAACGATATTGATCCCGATCAGAACGCGGCCGTTTTGCTGACCCAGGCACTGGGCCCCCGGCCGGAGGGAATGGAGCTTCCGGACGCGTACTACAGGTTGCTGGGGACCGTGCGACCACCGGAAGACGGTCACGACTTCGCAGCCTTCGGCGAGGGACTCACCGGCGCAGCAAAGACGAATGCGATTGACGACTTTTCGAAGGCCATGAGCCGTCCGTGGACCGAGGACGAATTTCCGGAAGTGAAGAAGTGGCTGGATCGCAACCGTGCACCGATGAAGCTGGTGCGGCAGGCCGTTCAGCGGCCGGAATACTTCACACCGCTGGTGCCGCCCACAGGCGAAGATGGACAGCCACTGGGCATGATTCAAACATTGCTGCCACACGTGCAGGAAATGAGATCCATGGGGCGTTACACGCTGTGCCAGGCGTATCTGGATATGGGCGCCAAACGGTGGATGTCTGCCTGGGAGAATCTGCAGATCTGTCATCGCCTCGGAAGACTGACCTCCCGTGGACCGACTGTGATTGACTATCTGGTGGGGGTCGCGCTGTCGTCGATGGCCATTCAGACGCAGCAGCAACTGCTGGCCGAGGCCGGATTTGATTCGGTCCAGCTGCAGCGCATTGCTGCTGACCTCGCTGCTCTGCCGGCGCCCGGGGATCCGGCGCGGGCTGTGAATCTGACGGAAAGAATGATGTTCATGGACACGGTGGATCTGGTGGCCGACGGTCAGACGGAGAACCTTGAGACCCTCGGTCTGGAAGTGGGGCCGTCTGGTCCGGTGAGGAATGTGCTGTTTGCCCTGGTTGACTGGAACATCGTCAAGCAGCGTGGCACGATTGCCTACGACCGGCTGGAAAATGTGGCCCGGTCGCATGATGGTTTCTCGCGTGTGACAGCGCTGAAGGATTCGATCAGCAGTGGACCTTCCCTGCATCGAGGATCCGCGCGGGACTGGCTGCTGGAATTTCTGCGCCAGGGATCAGTGCGGGGAGTGGCCAGCGCGGCTGTGGGCGATGTGTTCGTGGATCTGATGCTGCCTTCGCTGGCTCAGGTCGAACTGGCGCGATTGCGATTTGAACAGCGGGAACTGGTCCTCAGAGCCGGTGTGGCGGTGCTGCAGTACAGGGCGTCTTCCGGTCGACTGCCGCAGTCAGCCGAGCAACTGGCTCCCGAGTTTCTGTCAGCGGTTCCGCAGGACGTATTTGCCGGTGTGCCGCTGAAGCTGGAAGCCACAGACAAAGGCTTTCGGCTTTACAGCATTGGTGAAAACCAAAAAGACGATGACGGCAAGACCTTTGGCGATCGGCCGGGAGCCGATGACCTCGTCTTTCAGCAGCCTGCCGTTTTTGAGTAGCGGTCGGCGATACCTGGCTTAGTTGAGCATGTCCGGCGTCACGCGCAGATCCATCAATCGGCTGCGACGCCGACCTGCCGAGATGAAATGAACCAGCCCGGCGATGGCGTGCGCGTCAAGGCAGATGTCGTCGCAGCAAAATGTCTGGGACTCCAGCAAGTCGAGCACGCCTGTCAGTTCGCTGCGGCTGTAGCGGACGGCCAGTTTCTGGACCAGTTCTCCGTCATCCCGCTCTTCTTTAGCGACGACGACAAGCTCGGCGTTTTCCCAGTAGGCGGAGACCAGATACTGGTGTGAGGCATCACGGCAAATAAACATCGGTGACCTTTCGGTGGCGTTTCCGGCCGCCGTCCTGGCATGACCGTTTCTGTCGGACACCAGAGCTGGGGCAATTTGTCTAACCAAACGCAGCAAACGGCATTTTGGATCAATTCCAGGTCCCGATTTGACCGAATCCGGACCGCTCATAGACACGAATCCCGGGAGCTGGTTCGCCGTTCTGCCTGTTTCACTGCCCATAGAGCCGACTTTCAGGACACGTAACGGCTCGCCGGCTGCAGGAAAGCTCAGCGATCCTCGGCGGCGCTGCGAACATCACGCGACAGTTGCTGGTCTTGTCGTTATGACTGTGGTCTACCCCGTGTTTGCGGACGCGACGCCTCCGGCGGTGTCGGAGCAGGCATCTGAGTGGGGCTTTCAGTATCAGACGTGGAAAGGAACGCACTAATGGTGACAGGTGATGAACTGGCGTGGGTGGACGCCGCCGCAGAGACGATTGCCTCGTATCGGCGGATGATTGATGCGGCCGTGGTTCAGCTGTCCGACGATGAACTGATGGAGCTGCCCGCGGGGGGCATCAATTCTGTCGCCACTGTGCTGAGACATCTGGGCGGAAATCTGCAGAGCCGCTGGACCAGTTTTCTGACCACAGACGGAGAGAAGCCGGATCGAAATCGGGACAATGAGTTTCAGCCCTGGACGCAGGGACGATCGGAACTGCTGGCGTATTTTGATGCCGGCTGGAGCGCGCTGGAGCAGGCCGTGGCCACGATCCGGACACTCGCCGAAAAGGGGACAGCCTCCAGCCAGCGGATTCTGATTCGCGGCGAAGAGCATACGCTGGCTCAGGCGCTGTTCCGGTCAGTGACGCACCTGAGTTATCACGCGGGACAGATCATGATGGTGGCCCGCATGGTTCATCAGGGGGAGTGGAAGTGGCTCACCGTCGCTCCGGGCCGGTCGGCGGATCACAACGCGACCACCTGGGGGACCAGCGCTTCGCGGAGCATTTTTGCCGAAGAAGAACGGCCATAATCTGAGAACGGAAATCATCCGCCCCGTGCGCTGGTAGTAGCATTTCAGCCAGCTGTACCGTAGCTTTGTCCCCGGGCGCTGGCAGTTTGCCGGCCGCATCACTCCGCTGCATAATTCCGCTGCTGTCGTCATGCAAACGCAGGCCTTGCAGGCAGCGTTGTGGGCGCGGACCGCGCGTCGCAATCGGACCTTTCCGGTGCACAACAAAAAGGGGGGACAGCTCTGTGGAACGAATCGGGAAGTTGCCATTTCTTTGCGACGTGCGATGGACTCGGGCCGGGGCGGCGTTGCTTGTCGTTTTGGCCATCACTCAAATGGCACGGGCGACGTCGCGCGACGATCGTCCCAACATTATCGTGTTCTACACGGACGATCACGGATACGCCGACCTGTCCTGCCAGGGCGTGTTGGCTGACATACGCACGCCACATGTGGACGCACTTGCTGCGTCGGGCGTGCGGGCGCTGCATGGCTACAGTACGGCGCCGCAGTGTGTGCCGTCGCGAGCCGGACTGCTGGTGGGGCGGTTTCAGGCCCGATTCGGCGTGGAAGCCAACGGGCGATCGCTGGCGGGTTTTGATCAACAGACCACAATCGCACAGCGGCTGCAGTCGGCCGACTATATCACGGGGCAGTTCGGCAAGTGGCATCTGGGGCCGACCGCCCAAATTCCTCAACACGGATTTCGATATGTTTACGCGCAGAATTCTCAGGCCCCGTTTTCAGCCAATATGACGCTTGACGGCGCCAGCATCCCGATGCAGTCGACCCGGCCGGTGGCCTATCATGTGGACGCGTGCAGTCAGGCGGCGGCAGCCATCATTCGTCGGCATGCAGAGGACCCATTGTTTCTGTACATCGCCTACCGGGCGCCCCATGTCCCACTGGACGCGCCGCCGAAGTATCTGCATCGTTTTCCAGGTGAAATGCCACAGCGACGCCGACAGGCGCTCGCGATGTTGTCGGCCGTTGACGACGGGGTCGGCCTGGTGATGGACACTCTCAAAGAACTGGGGCTGCGTCAGAACACGCTCGTGTTTTACATCGGAGACAACGGTGCGCCGCTGAAGATTCATCGGGACGATGCGCCTGGTGGAGGGCCGGGCTGGGATGGATCACTCAATGACCCGCTCAATGGAGAAAAGGGAATGCTCAGTGAAGGCGGGATGCACACCCCTTTTGTCGTCAGCTGGCCGGCCAGATTCCCAGGCGGGCAGCAGTATCCGCATCCGATCTGGGCGCTGGATGTGGCGGCAACTGCCGCCGCCGCAGCCAAACTCGATGTGCCGGCCGGCGCGCTGGACGGCGTGGATCTGGATCCGTTTCTGTCCGGTGACAACCCGGGGCCCGTCCATGACGCTTTGATGTGGCGATGGGTTTCGCAGTCGGCCATTCGCGAGGGGGACTGGAAGCTGCTTCGCGGCGGTGAGCGTGAGTACCTTTACAACCTCAGTGAGGACCTGGAAGAGAAGCACAACCTGGCCGCCGCGCACCCGGAGATCGCATCACGTCTGCGGCAACGTCTGGCGAACTGGTGCGAGGGGCTGTCACCGCCGGGGCTGACTGAGCAGCCGCAAATGAGTGCCACATGGAACAGCTATTTTGACTACTATCTGGATGGCAAACCGGCTCCGCCACGACCAGCGCGAACCGGCGGCAACAGGACGGCCGCGTCCGACCGCGTGGGGAACTGGCTGCTCCGTAATGGAAAGCTCAAGCTGGGGCAGCAGATGATCCACGTTTCGTCACGAGATCCTGAAGGTCGCCGGTCGCCGTTTCTGACACGCAACGGTCTGAAGCTGCAGACCCCTGTGAAAGTCCACGTGCAGATGTCATCGTCAGCCGGCCGTCTGGCAGTCTCGTGGCGGACTGAGACGCAGCGGGACTTTCAGGCCGATTGTGTGACCAGCATTGATGTCGCCAGCGAGGACACGGTGCAGACACGCACGCTGCAGATTGCCGGTGATCAGAAGGTCGTGCATGTGCGGGTACTGCTCCCTGCTCAGTCGCAGATCCGCAGCATCATATTGGAAGACGCGAATGGGCGCCGGGAGCGTCTGTCGTACGGGGAGGATCGGAGATGATGCGGATGGCACAGGCTATGGCACGACCGAGTCTGATCGTGATGTGCCTGCTGACGGTGATCGACGGCAGCTGCGCAGATGACGTGCGTCGTCTTCAGCGGGCCGGAAACAGCGTGGGAGTGGATGTTGAGAAAGGCGGCTCGATCACGTGGCTGAGTTTCGGAGAATCCGGAAATGTGGTCAACATTGCTGATCCGGGGCGTCTGATCCAGCAGTCTTACTACGCTGGGAAGTCGCTGGACCGTACAGCACAGACTCAGCACAAGGCGTGGAGTCCCTGGCCCTGGAACCCCATTCAGGGGGGCGGCGTGGGCGCGTGGGCGACGGCATCCGTCATTCGTGAGGAATCCTCGCTGTTGTATTCCGAGACGGTTCCCAAACTCTGGGATATGGCCGACGAGCAGGCTGCCGCACTGATGAAACAGTCGACCCGGTTTGAGGAAGGATTCGACAACGTGATTCACGTCCAGTGCGAATTTCAGTCACTCAGGCCGGCCAATGATCGCTGGGGAAGTGCGGCCGTGCCACGTGGCCAGGAACTTCCAGCCTGCTATTTCACCAGGCGGCACAGTCGCATCAGCAGCTATCTGGGGGATGGGAGATGGCGAACAGAAAAGTATCGTCCCGGGCCGCCATGGTTTCAGTGTCGTCCGCCACTGTCGGTGATGGGGTGTTTTGATGAAACGGATCGAGGCGTTGCCGTGTTTAGCCCGGTGTCGACCAGACCATGGAATTTCGGTGCTGCGGGTGGCGGTCAGTCAGGCGATCCCCGCGACAAGTCCTGCATTCACATCGCCCCCGTGGAAGTGCTGAAGCTGGGCCCGCAAAGTTCACTGAAATACGGCTACTGGCTTGTGGTGGGCACACGGGGGGAAGTGGCGTCCAGTCTGGACCGGTTGATCGACATGTACCGCAATGAGAAACTTCAGTTCCGACCAGATTCCAATTCGCCGAATGACGGCTGACAGCAAGGGGGGCGTCGCTTTGAGAGTTGCATTTATTGACACTGCTGTGCTGAGCGTCCTGCTGGCGGCCGCGTGCTCATTGCAGGCCGAAGATGATCAGAGTGTGCATCACTATCTGCACAAAAAGGAGCAGCCGCACGCGGCCACATGGGGTTATACGGGGCAGACTGGCCCCGCATTCTGGGGAAACCTGAGTCCCGAGTACGCTCTTGCGAAGACGGGGCGACGACAGTCCCCCATCGATTTGCATGACGCCCTGTCGCAGGATTTGCCTCCACTGAAACTGCAGTACCGGCCATCGAAGATCCACCTGATCTATAACGGACACACCATTCAGGAAAACGAAGATCCGGGCAGCTGCGAGATTGTCGCGGGCAAACGGTACGAACTGCAGCAGTTTCATTTTCACTCGCCCAGCGAGCACACGGTGGACGGTCGCCACTACCCGATGGAAATGCATCTGGTGCATAAGACGGCAGATGGGAGTGTGGCCGTCGTGGGAGTCTTACTGCAGATGGGCGAGCACAATCACGCGTTTGACGCGCTCTGGCGATTGCTGCCGGACGCCGACAACCGACAGCGTGATTCTGATCAAAAGATCGATGTGTCGCGGTTGTTGCCTGCTGTTCATGAGTATTACTCATATTCCGGATCCTTCACCACGCCGCCCTGCACAGAGGATGTGAAGTGGGCCGTTCTGAAAGATCCTGTGACACTGTCAGCTGGTCAGATTGAGCAGTTTCGGCGGGTCATTCACGGTAACAATCGTCCTGTGCAGCCACTCAACGGGCGGTCCATTCTGCTGAGCGGTCCCTGAAACCGGTTGCAGGACGATTGTCCGGTGAGAATCCGATCGTTTTCAGATTGGTCCGTAAAAATCGGTCAGCTCGTGAGAGTTACCGTTGCAGGACCGACACCGGTCGAGGGGTGGCGTCCGGCAGTGTTTATCCCGGCACTGTCAGTCGCCCCTCTTTTTTTGTGCGCGATCACTGGCTCTGCCTGGCCGCTTTCCTGATTCATGGGGAAAAGCCGCCATGGGGAAATTAACTGTGGAGTCGTTTGTGTCTGGTCGTGGGGAGTGATGCTGATTTGCCATTTGGCAACGCTCGCTGTCAAAGAGCCACTGCATGGTCCGCAGACGCGGACGCCCTGTCGTCAGCCTGCTTTTTTGGGGGACGGCCTGGTGCCATTCGTCAACTCAGGGTGGCATGCCGCGCGGCCCGTTCCCAGTTTTCCTGGGGCATGACACTGACACCGACGGGACAGGCGATCTGGCACTTTTTTGCACAGTCTGCGCGAAGGAAAAGAACGTCGCTTTGCGACGTCATCAGCCAGCCCGGGCACTAGATTCGAACTGGCGTCAATACGCGATGCCATGAAATTGAGTCGACTGAAAGTGCCACGATGAATCATCAAACCTCCGATCGCCCCGCTCATTCCATCAACAAACAGCCCCGTTCTTCCCTGTCGCGTGCCGAAGCCGCCGTGCTGGAACTGACTACGCTGGAGCCAATGGTGCTGCTGTCGGCAAGTTCTTTTGAGTTTGCACAGATGGATCTTTCCGGTCTCTCCGATACGCTCGAAATCGATGCCGTTTCTCCGCTGTCATCAGAAGGCACAACGCTGTTCGGAACCGACGGTGCCGATTCGCTGGTGAGCGGGGCCCTGGCGGATGTTGTCTTTGCTGAATCCGGTGACGACTGGGTCTCAGCGGGCGATGGTGATGACTCTGTATTTGGTGGCGACGGCGACGATGAAATTCTTGGTGGCGCCGGGAATGACTATCTGGATGGCGAGACCGGCAGCGACATCATAGACGGGGGGATGGGTGACGACATCATTGTGCTTTCCCACGGACATGACCTGATCCAGGGCGGAGCCGGGCTGGACCTTGTGGAGTTGTACGACGCCGGCCGGACTGTCGAGATTGATCTAACGACTGGTCAGGTGAGCGGTGGCCTGTCTGCCTCTTTGGCGGGGGTGGAGGCGGTACTGGGGTCAGACCAGAACGATGTGTTTCGCTTTTCTGCTCCTCAGGCGGGCGACGTGTTCTATCTGCATGGGGGCGCCGGTCAGGACCTCATTGATCTGACTGCGTTCGGTGCTGGCCAGGTCGTTCAGAATGGCGGCCACATTCAGGCAACTGTCGCTGGAGGAACCGTCGATATTTACTTTGCCGGCGTGGAGGACATTGCCGAGGGGGCTGGAATGCATTCAGCGGGAGTCGTCGATTTTTGGAGTCTTCCCCAGGAGTATCGTCGGCTGTTCGACGGCTATGCGGAGGAAATCGGGCCTGCGCCCGAGGATGTCAATCCGACGCTTGTTGATGGTGTGGCCGTTCTGGATAACTATGGACCACAGGCCGAAGATGACTGGGCCAGTGTCGCGGAAGATCAGACCGTTCGAATTGATGTGTTGAGTAATGACGCTGACTTAGACCGGGACGAACTGACGGTGTCAGCGATCGTGGCGGAACCGTCAAGCGGCAGTGTGCGAATCAATGCGGACGGAACACTGGATTATACGCCGTTTTCCGATTTCAACGGACTGGACGAACTCACCTATGAAGTCAGTGATGGCAAGGGAGGTTTCGATACGGCCGTTGTCACGATCAATGTGACCCCTGTCAACGATGCGCCGCAGGCCGTCAACGACGTGTACCGTGTCGACGCTGACCGCTCGCTGACGGTGGCTGGCGGTCTTCTGACCAATGACCGGGATCCGGATGGCGATGCTCTGCGTGTGGTTCGAGTGGGAGACTCCTCTGGAATTGTTCAGGGAGAATCGCGGACCATCTCTGTCGAGGGAGGCGGTCGGGTGACTGTAAACGCTGACGGCTCGATGGTGTTTGACCCGGCTGGCGGATTCAACACACTGCCGGCCGGAGTCACACAGGATGTGGTGTTTGAATACGAGATCACTGACGGGCATGGGCTCAACAGTGCTGCCCAGGTCAGAGTGACAGTGGTGGGGACAAATCAGACCCCTTTGACCGAGGGGGAGCATTGGTGGGTGGAGTACAACCAGCCGTCGCGTGTGCTCGGTGGTGTGCTGTTCAACGATAGTGATCCGGATGGTGACGCTCTGCATGTGGCATCAGTAAATGGCGATGCGGGGCAAGTGGATCCTGGCGATGGCAGTCGTACGTTTAATCTTCCGGAAGGTGGCCGTCTGCAGGTAACGGCGGATGGCGTGGTGACATTTGATCCGGCGGGCGACTTTGATCATCTTCACGGAGAAGAACGTCAGGACGTGACGTTCTGGTATGAAGTGAGTGACGGTCGCGGTGGCACGGCGACCGAGACGGCAACGATCAGCGTTGTGGGCAAGAATCAGGCTCCGACGACCGAGGGGGAGCATTGGTGGGTGGAATACAACCAGCCGTCGCGTGTGCTCGGTGGTGTGCTGTTCAACGATAGTGATCCGGATGGTGACGCTCTGCATGTGGCATCAGTAAATGGCGATGCGGGGCAAGTGGATCCTGGCGATGG
>JANSXP010000112.1 GCA_024742875.1 Planctomycetaceae bacterium
AGTCGGCGATCTCCGCCCGCAACAAACTGAAGTTCGCTTCCGCTTCCTGCTCTGACACATCAGACAGGTCGGAGCTGCAGCGGCTCATCCGCGCCTTCATTCGGTTCACAGCGAGCGTGCCCACAATTCTTTCACTCACGTGATCGTGGAGAGTGGGCAGCTGAACGCCATACTCGGTCTCCAGCTCCAGCAGTTCATCCAGCAGGGAACCGCTCACTTCGCGGGTCACATCCCGCAGCTCGGCTTCCAGATCTGCCGCCACTTCGTCGGCGCCAAACCGGACAGCCGATTCGTGTGCAATCTGATAGGGAATATTATTCCAGTTGAATCGCTCATACAGCGATTCCAGTCTCAGAAAATCAAGCAGACAAAACAGGCGGTTGCCATAGTCGGAGTGCGTTGTGGTTGTGTTGTATTCCAGAAAGCGATCAAAATTGTCGACCACAGACTCATAAACAAACTCCATCAGATCGGTCGCTTCATCACGATCCAGTTTGCCACTGTCGATGTCCTCCAGAATGCGAACATCTTTCTGCAGAGCAAGGCTGCTTTTCAGTTCATCCAGCAGCGAGTCCGCACCGTGATGCACAATCGCCCTTGCGTTCCCCAGTGTGAGCATGCGTGTGTGAAACAGATCCTCACCGTACTTCTCGATGAAGTCCCGCACTTCGCTCGCGCGTTCCTCGTCGTGCAGTTCTTCCACAATCGAAAGCCGCATCGAGCTGCTGTGAATCGCCCACAGGTTGTTGTAGGCATCCAGCAGCCGCTGAATGCGCCGAAAGACGGTACGTCGCTGCCGCGCTGTTTCTGTCTTCCAGCGTGCCGATGCGTGCAGAATGGCCTCGACAGAGGACGCCAGACCGATGCGAAACAGACGATCAAACTCCGTGACCGCCTGACCCAGCGGGCGGGAACCACGTTCCATGCGGTAGGCTGTCTGCAGCAGACGAAACGTCTCTTCCAGCAGCCCCAGCCGCGGCAACTGACTGAGCATCAACCGGATAATCGCCTGCAGTGTACGGGCTTTCAGAATGCCGCTGGGCTGCCCACCATGTTCAAACGGCACGTAGAGCAGGGGACGCTTCTGCAGCGACTCCAGAAAACCGTTGAAATCCTCCCGCACCTTGTCCGGGTTGTTGCTCAGAATCGCCCGCAGGGTTTCAATCAAATGACGATCAAATTCCCGACCGGCCCCAGGCATTTCATCGGTGTCAACCAGCGTGGAGCAGAGCATTCGTTCAGCCATCAGAAACTCCACTGTGGTGGAGATCGCGTTCTGCATCAGCAGAAACCGCGACTGCATCTGAATGTCATACTCAATGTTGGAATCCAGATCTGCTGAGTACGTTTGAATTTCGTAGCTGCGAACCTCCTTCATCAGCTGCCCCAGTTCTTTCAGGAACCGCCGAATGGACGACAGCCACTCCTGAATGTGGCCCTGCTGATCGGCCGCGTTCAATCCGCCTTCACCCACAATTTTTGCCAGTGACACGGCCGCGCTGCTCCACAGCGATCCAACGGTATGCAGGAACTTCAGGCGGGGCTCAATCTGGCGATAAATGACCTCAAACTCGGTGGTGCCCGGCGCGTAACCTTCGTCCACCGTGTCAGATTCGTTGCCGTCATCGGCGCTGTCCCGAAAAACGACTTCGTCGTAAGCGGCCTCAAACAGACTCGACTCATCATCTTCTTCGTCATCAAAAAGGTGGTCGAGGTCGAGGTCGCCATCGGCATCTTCCGACTGCTCCGAACGACGATGCCGGTCTACAAATTCCTTCAGTGAGGGCACTTCCCAGAAGATGCCCGCGTTGGCCTCGAGAAAGGCAAACAGTCGCCGCAGCATGTTCCACTGCTCATCCTGAGCGGGATTTTGAGTGACCGACCGCAGAAACCGGTGCAGCAGACTGTGCATGGAATGGTGGCCGGATTCCAGCCCCATGTCCTCCGCCAGAGAGAGCCACTGCATGAGCAGCCCCAGCGCGGCCACCTCATCCCCGCGTTCCAGCAGCGCGTGAACCACCTGAGCAAAGCTCCGCGGCGACTCGAAGTCCTCCACGTGTTCTTTCCAGAACGAGATGGCGCCCGCCGCTTCTCCGGCTGTGCGCCACTCGGCCAGCGACCGGGCGACATGACGGGCGGCCCGCAGCGATTCTTCGCCATTGACGACCGGCAGATCAGCCACAGTCGTCGTAGCGTACGAGTCCCATTCGGTGGCCAGGGTAAAAAACTGTCGTTCCGCCTCGCTGGCGATGTCTGACTGTCCGGTGGCAGCTGCCTCAGCCATGATCTCGGAGCAGGCATCAAACAGGTGCTCGGTGATTTCAATCAGCACTTCAACCCGGTTATCCGGGATCGCGTCTTCGCGGGCGACAAACAGCGGAAACATTCCCTGAAAGCCCAGGATATTCCATGGGTCAACGATCGCTCCGCAGTGGATGCCGCGGCGTAACAAATCGAGGCTCTCTGTCAAAAGAGCGTGCGCCTCGTGAACCTCACCGTTGCGGACCAGTTTGCGAATCAGCATCTGCCGCGCATGGATCTCAGACTCAAAACGCGCCGAGGTACAGGGGATGATGGTGGCCTCCTCGCAGGCCGCGTCTTCGTAGCCCATGGATGCATACAGGGCGGCCAGATGCCGATGCTGAACCTGATTGGCACCATACTGTGACAGATACATGTTCAGCTGATGCCGCACATGGCCGAACGGCTGTCGTGATTCCTGCGCGCTGCTGATGAGTCGTTCCCGTCGTTTTCCCGTGCTTGTTTCCAGCAATGCCTGATAAAAGCTGTCGCGCTGACGCGCGACAACCGGCAGAAGGGATGTCAGCGACACGGAAGAATCATACGTGTCCGGGCCGGCGCCGCTAATCGCACTGGCCATCAGGATAGTGCCGGCCAGCACAGCCGACGCGTCAAACATTCGCTCTTCCAGCGGGATGTCCGAGCTGTTTTCAATCCAGTAATTCAAAGAGTCCAGAATGATGCTGCGGACCACAAACCGAGTGTAGAATCCACTGACGGAAATCGTATCCGGGTCCCATTCACCAAACATGTAATTGGTGCGTTTGTTGACCGGATGCAGGTGATCGTGAGCCCGTACATCCAGACACAGCTCATCCAGATGGGCCAGATGAAAATGGGCGGGCGCCGTCATATGATCGGGCAGCTGGCGAATAAAGTTCAGCGTCGACTCGATCAGTTCCTGATACGGCCCGCTGGCCACTCCCACATCACGAAAGTACAGGGGCAGCGGGCAGAAACGCTCGTGATCGTAGACCTGCATGCGGCGTTCGTTTTCCAGCACCGCGACCGGCCGATATCCCACGTAGTCATTCAGTCGCTGCAGCGCACCGGGGACCGTTTGTGCCGACGATGACCAGCGGTCTTCTGCGCCAGCCGCCAGCACCGATTCAAACAGCCGGGCCAGAAAGAAGGGCTGACAAAGCTCCAGTTCATCCAGATGGAACAGCAGGTCGGCGTGGTAATCAAAATAAGCCGGCCAGACATCCCGCAGTCCCCACTGGATAGCACGTTCCGCCTGCTCGATCTGCGCAAAAGCAGATTCGCCCGAGGCGTGCAGCAAGCGCAGCTGCTCCAGCAGGTGGTTGCTGATGCCGACCGGATCCTCCGGCAGAATCTCGAGCGCAAACAGCGAGTTCAGGCCTTCGCGGAACCGGGTCCCCGGTGAACCGTCGGAATAATTCAGATAACCCAGCAGATCTCTGTAGAGTTGACTCAGGGATGCTTCATCTGCAGGAGGACGGGACATCAATTGGACTCTCGACGTGTTCGACCTGGCGAACGGAACGCGGGACAGGGGATTCTTGGAAACCGACTCATCCCGGTGAAGAGACGTTCTGGCGACTTGATGGAAATTCGGGGAATCAGGTGACAGACGTCAGCGGCAGCACAAAGGACAGCAATATGGTCATGATCAGGCTGATGATGCCGAGCATTGCCAGCAGCGGAGTCCACGTCTTCAGGGCCTCAGTTTCTGACAGTCCACTCATTTTCGCGACAATCCAGAACCCACTGTCATTCATCCACGAGCCGATGCAGGAACCCGCCCCAATTGCCGTACAGATGTAGACCAGATTGAATCCCAGTTGCTCCTGGGTCAGTCCCAGAGCCGCCATCATGGCGGAGACGGTGATCATGGCCGTGGTGCTGGACCCCTGAGCGACTTTCAGCAGGGCCGCCATGCCGAAGGCCAGGAAGATAGACACCAGGCCCACTGCGCCACTGCCTTCAAACAGAGCCTGAATATCACCGGCAATGCCCGTGAGTTTCAGCATCGAACCGAACGCTCCACCAGCGGCAGTAATCAGAATGACCAGACCACCGCTGAGCAGCGCCGTCTCCAGAGCTGACGAAAACTCGTCTCCGCCGGGTTCCCGCAAACGTACCCAGGTAATCAGAGAAAAGGCCATCGACAGACCCAGTGCCAAAGCAGGGGCCCCAAGAACCGTGGTGTACGGCTTCAGCTCATTGAAGCTGTTCGGCTCCACCAGTGCGGCGGACTCCACCGCATCCTGTTTCGTGCCATCTGCCGTCTCGATCGTCGCGATCGTCAGATCAAGCTCCAGTTTCTGGTCAACACCTGGAACCTCGTCCCCAAAGAGCGAAGTCGGCATCGTAAAATCACCGTACTTCCTGTGCTTCGCGTGGACGGTTTCATTCTCCACCCACTGAATCTCAACCGGTTCCCCCTTGGCACGCAGCGTATCGACAACCGTATCGCCGGAGATAAGAATCACGGGCAGTACTACGGGCAGCAGAGCCTCCCAGATCGACATCGATGCGATCGCCTTTTCGGCTGCAGCCACTGCCTCATCGTCGGCAGCCTGTGCGTCTGTTCCCTCCGCGGATTCTTCCTGCAGGGATTCAATCTCGACACGACGATCGAGAAAGCGGGCAAAGAACATACCACCCACCGCTGCCGGAAAAGCGACCAGTGCCCCCACAACAATCATCAGACCAACTGGCACACCCAGCGTCAGCGCCATCGCCAGCGGGCCCGGCGTCGGAGGCACCAGTGTGTGGGTGATGGCGCCACCAGCGGAGATTGCCAGCACATACAGAAGAAAGTTCTTTTTCGTCTTGCGGTACAGGGAACGGGCCAGCGGGACCAGCAGATAAAAGACCGTGTCAAAAAACACGGGAACCGACAGCACAAAGCCACTGCTCATCAGCGCCCACGGGGCACGTTTGGCGCCCAGCAGCGAAACAAATGCCTGGACGATTCGGTCGGCCGCTCCACTGCGCATCATCGCCTCGCCGATGACCGCCGCAAAGCCAATGACCAGCCCGATCTTTCCTGCCGCCACACCAAACTCAACCGCCACTCGGGAGACTTTTGCTGTGGCGTCTCCCGGCGCCAGAAAGCTGACTGCCAGAGCCGCCGCAATCAAGGCGATGAAGGCATTGATGCGGAACCGGATGATCAGCACCAGCACGATGGCGATGCCCACAGCGACCATGACGAATGACGGGATCTCGACCACTGGCAATTCTTTCTGAACAGAGTTTGATGATCTGAGCCGGTGCGAACTACTTCGCGAACTCGACTGTTCGGGTTTCGCGAAGCACAGTCACCTTGATTTCCCCGGGATACGTCAGTGACTGCTCAATGGCCTGGGCGATATCTCTGGTCATCTTGCGAGCCTGGCGATCGTTGATCTGCTCTGAATCAACAATGATCCGAACTTCTCGACCGGCCTGAACGGCGAATGCCTGCTGTACGCCGGGGAACCCGCACGCCAGTCCTTCCAGCTCTTCGAGCCGGCGAACATATTTCTCCAGCGTCTCGCGACGGGCGCCCGGTCGAGCGGCGGAGATTGCGTCGGCAGCCGCCACCAGCACGGTGTAGATGTGTTCCGGCCGGATGTCGTCATGATGACCGGCAGCCGCATGCACCACCTCTTCCCCCTCGCCATAGCGTTTCAGCAGCTCGGCTCCCACAGCCGGATGGCCGCCTTCCATTTCGTGGTCGGCCGCTTTGCCGATGTCGTGCAGAAACCCGCAGCGACGGGCAAGAGCGGCGTCCAGTCCCAGCTGCTCTGCCAGCAGCCCCGTCAGGTGGGCCACTTCAATGGAATGCTGACGCACATTCTGACTGTAGCTGACGCGGAAATGCAGGCGGCCCATCAGGTCGACCACCTTCTTGTTCAATCCGCGAATACCCGCTTCTTCACACGCTTCAATCCCCAGCTTGCGGATGTGCTCGTCCATCTCCTTCTGGGTCTCCACCACGATTTCTTCAATACGGGTGGGATGAATGCGGCCATCCTGAATCAGTTTCTGCAGACTGATGCGGCCAATCTCCCGCCGCACACTGTCAAACGCCGAAATGATGACCACACCAGGCGTGTCGTCGACAATCACATCAACGCCCGTTTCTTTCTCAAACGCGCGAATATTGCGTCCCTCGCGACCAATGATCCGCCCCTTCATCTCAT
Source organism: Planctomycetaceae bacterium (assembly GCA_024742875.1). Taxonomy (GTDB): domain Bacteria; phylum Planctomycetota; class Planctomycetia; order Planctomycetales; family Planctomycetaceae; genus Fuerstiella. The sequence goes on from JANSXP010000112.1 coordinate 6,459, forward strand.
CGCTGGGGATATCCACGGTCGAAACGGCAATCTCGGAAGTGTGTGCCGAGGCATACCGCTGGACGGCCATGCCGATGATCTCACGCGCCTGACGGTCACACTCGTCTTTCACGGTGACCTCATGTTTCATGATCAGCGCGCCAACTTCATCGCTCAGTTCGGTTTCCAGGCGATTGAGCAACAGGTCTTTGGCCGCATCACGATCGAGCTCACTGATCTTGTACAGTTGCTCCTGCTCTTCTTTCAGAACCCGCGAAAGCTCCTTCTGCCGAGCCTCCATAGCCTTGCTGCGTTCGGCCAGTTTCTGCTGGGTGCTTTGCAGCATCTGCTCCTTTTTGCGGATGTCTCCCTGCTGCTCCTTCAGCTGCATCTCGCGTTTGTCAACATCGCGCTCGCGAACCAGCACAGCTTCACGGGCCGTGTCGATCTTGCTTTCCAGTTTTTCGCGGCGCTTCAGAAGTTCTTCTTTGACGCTCAGTTCCTGATCCTTGCGGAAAGCGTCAACTTCACGTTCTGCGTCCGCCAGAAGTTCTGCGCGGGTCTTGTGGGCTGTCCCCTTGATCATGCGATCAATGAAGAAGCCAATAACAAGCCCCACGATTCCGCCGACAGCGCCGAATGCGTATTCCATGGAATCGTCCTATGTGTGACGGTTCCTGCTCATGACCGAAGTCGTACACGTTCAGATAAGCGTTTGTCTCTGCAGGTGTGTCCGGTGAGGGATGGCAACACTGACAACAGCCGTCTGCAGAGGCACTTGGAATTTCCACCACGCGACGTTTGGATTCAGGTCCCACCAGTGACCGTGCGCGCAGGAGATGGCAGGCCACGCCCCGGGAGGGCGATCCGGCAGCCGGTATCCCGCCGCGATGTCGCGAAATGCGTCAATCACATCAGAGGCGAAAGGGCCCGCAGCGACTGCTCGTCGTGCGCGTCCGGCCAGCCGGTGAATGGCATTCCACAATCGCAGCAACAGCAGCAGAAAAGTGTGGAGAAACTGAAACATGAAACGAAGAAAAAGCGAAGGAGGTAAAACCGGTCGTGTACTCGAACAAACCGCCGAAAGAGAGTAGTCTTTTCTTTCTGTGCTTTGCGGCAGGATCCGAAGACCTAAAAGGGTTCGACAAGCCGTTTGCAGTGGAAAAATCCTGCAAAGACGGCCACCGGGCAATGCTAACAAAGCTGCAGAAGTCTTCAACCGCTCTGTGTAATTGCCGCGGCCCGTTGTTGTGTCTCATTTTTCCGCCGATCATGACCTGCCTGCCCGCGTTCTGGCCGGGTTGCAGGCTGCCAGCGTCAGCCCCCAGGATCGATTGATTCTGGCGGTCTCAGGGGGGCTCGACAGTGTGGCGCTGCTGCATGCCGTCTGCCGTATCCGCAGCTCGAGAGATCAACTGGCCGTGGCTCATCTGGATCATGGCCTGCGGCCATCCAGCATCGAGGATCGCCGTTTCGTCGAACGGCTCGCCTCACAGCTGCAGGTTCGCTGCATCGCCCGATCACTGGCACCCGATCACCTGAAGACCCAGCCTGGCAGCCGGGAAGAAGCGGCGCGGGCGGCACGATATGAATTCCTGCAGGAGGCAGCCGCTGAGTTTGCCTGCGGCACTGTGGTCACAGCTCACCATCGGGCCGACCAGGCAGAAACCGTGATGCACAACCTGCTGCGGGGAACAGGACTGAGGGGATTGGGAGGATTGCGCATTCAGCGGCCTCTCACGGAGTCGATTCGCCTGGTCCGGCCCCTGCGAGATGTAAGTCGCTCAGAGATCCAACGCTTTGTGGCCGATCAGGGACTGAGTCATTGCGTGGATGAGTCCAACGCTGACACCACGTTCACACGGAACCGCCTTCGTCGGGAAACCCTGCCGCAGTTGCAGACCTTCAATCCTCAGCTGGAACAGGTTTTAGCCAGTCTGGCCGATCAGGCGGGCGCGGCCGTGCAAATCATGGACGAGTTCGCCCTGATTCTGCTGCGGCAGTGTCTTTTGGAGCAACAGCCGCATGTCGTGCGACTGCACAGAGAACCCCTGTGCCAGCTGACGGACGCCGCCAGACGCCACCTGCTTTCATTACTCTGGAGTCAGCAGCGGTGGAGCAAACAGAAACTCACGGCCGACCACTGGCACGAACTGTCACAGTTGCTTCGTCACTCGCATGGTCGCCTGGACCTGCCAGGATCCGTTTGTGCCACGACAACTGCTCAAATGGTCCGGTTCATTCGTGCGGATCCGCAGGCAGAACAATTCGACGCAGGATAGCTGGTGTCGACTGGCAGCTGACGGATTTGTTGCAGATCGTATCGAAACCAGATCGCACGTGGATTGCGCGGTTCAGAGTGAATCGCGAGGGGAAATGGTGAGGCATTCACGCGGAAAACAAATGACTTGCCTGGAACTTGCCCCCCCCTTTCCTCCATACTCGGCTGGTCGTTTTGCCGCGTTGTGGCGAGCAAATCTGCAAAATGAAACCCTGAATTCGCCGTCCTGGCGATTCCGTTGCTGGAGACCTCCATGGATCAAAGTTACGCACGTGGCAAGCTGATGCTCGCCAGCTTTCTGACGCTGGTCGCGTCCGGTGTTGGGTTTGCGACCCGCACAGCTGCAAGCCCCGCCTGGGAACGCGAGTTCGGCATCAGCGGCGTTCAGTTCGGCGCCATTCTGGGAGCGGGCTTCCTCGGCTTCGGTCTGATGATCTTCTTCGGCGGAATTCTCGTGGAGAAGTTCGGCTACAAGTCATTGCTGGGCCTGGCGTTTCTGCTGCATCTGGGCAGTGCAGGCATGCTGTTCGCTGCAAACTCCATGTTCGCCGGCTGGAACGAGGCGGACCCCACAACTGCGACCGAGAAAGTATTCAATCTGCTGTTCTGGAGTGCGTTTGCCTTTTCCATCTGTCAGGGACTGTACGAAGCGGTCATCAATCCGCTGATTGCCCAGCTGTATCCTGACAACCAGACCCACTACCTGAACATCCTGCACGCTGGCTGGCCAGCCGGGATGATTATCGGTGGTCTGTTTGCCGCCGGATTCATGGGCAATACACCATTCATCACGGAAATCCCGTGGGCGGTTGCCATGTCCTTCTTTGTGGTGTTTGTTGTCGCATATGGCGTACTGGCCTTTCCCGAGAAGTTCCCCGAGACCGTGGGCGAAAGTTCGTCAGACTTTGGCGTGCTGTTCTCCTGCTTCGCATCCGCTCCGTTCATCCTGCTGCTGGTGCTGCACGGCCTGATCGGCTACATGGAACTCGGCGTCGACTCGTGGATGACGAAGCTGATGGAGAACCTGATTCCCAATGCGGTACTGGTTCTCGTGTACACGTCCGCTTTGATGTTTGTGCTGCGATTTTTCGCCGGCCCGATCGTTCACAAGATCAACCCCATTGGCCTGCTGTTCGGCAGCTCGATCATCGCCTGCGGCGGCCTGATCTGGCTCAGCCAGGACATCGACAGCCTCGTGATGATCTTTGTGGCGGCCACTTTTTACAGCCTCGGTAAAGCGTTTCTATGGCCCACCATGCTGGGTGTTGCCGGCGAGCGTTATCCTCAATCGGGCTCCATCGCCATGGGAGCACTGGGGGCAGTCGGCATGATCACCATCGGCCAGGTCGGCGGTCCGATCATCGGCACACAGCAGGGCTATCACATGTCACAGAAGCTGGAAGAAGCGTCTGCAGACACGTTCGCCCGCTATACCGACGCAGAAGAAACGAAGGCCTGGGGCTACGCCTACCGGGCTGTCGATGGTGCCAAACTGGGCATCGCCAACAAAGTGGCCGAAATGACGGACGAGGCAGAAATCAGCAAAGTCTTCGCGGACAACGAAGTCCTGTCCGACGAGGACAAAGCGACATTACAGGAACACCTGGAGGAAGACGTCGAGATTGTCCAGGACGCGAACCTGGCCGGCAGTCGTCTGGCCCTGAAAGACACGGCCATGATTCCGGCCGCCATGGCAATCGGATTTCTGATCCTGGTGATCTACTTCAAGTCGATCGGCGGCTATCGCGTGATCTCACTGGCCGAAGCCCTGGGTCAGGCGGAAGCTCCATCGGGCTCTGGCACGTCAGCCGATGCCCCCGCAGAGGGACAATCAGCGGAGTCCTGATACGCCCGCTCATTTCATGCAGGACTCAGGTGCCGCTCACTCTGTGGGCGGCACCTTTTTTTTTGGACCGAAACGTGGCCGCACTTCTCTCTGGAATTCTCTCAGGACGTGGTGTCACCCGCCTGCTGAATCAGCACACTGCGAGTCAGCTTGTCGCTGATTTTCTCGCTGAGCGCATGGCACATGCTGATAAATGAATCCACGGCCCGGTCTTCGTTCAGCTCGTGCGCTGTGAATTCGCCCAGGGCTTCCTGACGCAGGATGGTCACATCGTCCAGCATCTTCTGCAGTACGATGGTGTCTTCCCCTCCGCGCTCACCGTCGACATTCATCTGGGCGATTTCCATTTTCATCAGATTGCGAATGTAGCGATCCAGTCGGTGTTCCTGCTGTCGCACCTGCCGCTGCACCCACCAGCGTCGCAGCAGCCAGCCGGAGACCACGAGTGACACCACGAATGAACGCAGCCCCTCGGTCCCCTCCACAAAGTCGGGATTGACGAGCGGCTTCAGCTCCGGATTGAAAACATGCGAAGCGCCAATGTGCATAGGGAACTCGGAGCGGCCCATGGCATAGGTCCTGCCATCGCGATACAGCTCGATGAGTTCAAAGCGTCGCTGAAAATCGGGATCGGCCACAATCCGTGTGACCTCCTCAATCAGCCGCACCGGCGTTTTTTCGCTGGCCAGCAGCTGGGCCTGAATGGCCACCGTGGGGAAATCGTCCGGTGGGATCATGGGCTCTGTCTGAAAATAGCCAGCGGGAATCGTGGCAGGAGAAAGGGACGCATGCTTGTGCACAAACGCGGTGACTGCCGGAATACGTTTCAGTTTAAGCCGAGTGACGCACAACAGATGTCGCAGAATGGGCGCGTTGACCCCACAGCAAAGGATACCGACATCGACGTTTTCGGCCACCAGTTCGTCAGCAAGCTGCATGTAACGAACCGACCGAATATCAAAGGTGGCCGCATCACGGCCCAGGTGCTGCAACAGCCAGGTGGCCGCTGCGAAATCGCCTGACAGGCGGTCGTTGCAGGACCAGACCCTGCCCGCGGCCGATTCTTCTCCCAGCTCAAGCGCGTTGAATCGCCCGACGGGAATAACCAGCTCCGGATACAGGTTGCTGACGAACTGAACAGCGCGTTTGTCATGAACGGCATGCTGATCCTGCTCAGCCACACGCCGCGTTTCCACCTGGTAGAGCCCCAGGTGAACCTGACCGGATTCCAGTCTCTCAATATTCTGCAGGGAACCGGCGGAGGACAGAACCTCAACCTCCACATCCAGCCGCTGACGCAACTCCCGCGCGAGACCGGCAGCCAGCTGCGCATAGCGGCCACCCTGAGGCCCTCCGGTGATGCGAACCACCGATGGCAACTGCGTCCTGAACCAATACGAAATCAGCAGCACAACAAACAACAGGGTGCTCAGAAACAACGTGAGAAACCCGAACGACCACCTGCGCGGGCGAACAGATTCCATTGATGGATCGTGAGTCGAATGGCCAACCATGCTGTATTCCACAACCCCAATGCCGAAATCATTCACCCGGGCGAACAAACTTGCCCATTGTTCGAATTGCCTCTCTGGTTACTGTAGCCAGCTTTGCGACCATTAGGGAAGATCGGTAGATCGTTCTCCCCTCAGGTCAATCCGCGTGTCAGAAGCAGACCACCTCCGAATCATCGTTATGGATGACGAACCGCTCGTCCTCTCCGGCGTATCGATGCTGCTGGAATCCATCGGTCACACGGTAGATCAGGCGACGCACGGTGACGAAGTGCTCGAAAAAGTTCGCGCCGGCAGCCAGTATGACCTCGCGATCCTTGACCTGACGGTCCGGCAGGGCAGGGGGGCCGACGAAATCGCCGTTCCACTGGGAAAGTTGTCCCCGCAGATGCGACTGGTTGTCACCAGTGGCTATGACGGTGACGACGTGCTGGCGAACTACGGCAACCACGGCTTCCACGGCAGCCTCCCCAAGCCCTTCACGCTGGATGAACTAAGAACCGCCATTCGTCGCCTGTTTACCGACTCCCCTGAGACGGGGCCGGGGGACCGTCCGAATCTGTAACAGATGCAGCAGGGCACCGTGGAATCCTGCAAATTCGGCTGGGCAACGAATTACGTTCAGAGAAAGACTGTCCGGGAATCCTGCTTTGAGAATTTGAAGCACTCAGACCAGGTTCACAATTGCGAGGCTGTCGTTCCACAGTCACCATGCGTCGAGTGGGCCGAACTCTCCGTCCGTGCCCCATTGTCTTCCCCACTTTCGTCAAAATGCCATGTCCGTACTGACCACCCAGGAACGCACGTGCCGCCTGATTACCCTCGGCTGCAAAGTTAACCAGTACGAAACACAGCTGGTTCGCGAGGCTCTGCAGGACAGCGGGTTTCGCGAAGCGCGGGACGACGAGTCGGCCGACCTGTGTCTTGTCAACACCTGCACGGTGACCAATACGGGTGACTCCAAATCACGACAGGTGATTCGACAGCTGGCGAAGAAAAACCCGGGAACCAAAACGATCGTGATGGGCTGCTACGCCACGCGCGATCCGCAGGCGGTCAGCGAGCTGCCAAACGTCATCGAGGTGGTCACTGACAAGCGCGAACTACCGGACGTGCTGGGACGCTTCGGCATCGTCGACATGCCGGCCGGTATCAGCGAATTCGAGGGACGCCATCGCGCGTTTGTCAAAATCCAGGACGGATGCATCCTCAAGTGCTCGTACTGCATCATTCCCAAAGTGCGTCCGGGAATCCGCAGTCGTCGACCGGCCGATATCGAAGACGAGTTTCGCCGCCTGATCGACAATGGATATCGGGAAATTGTGATCAGCGGCGTGCACGTGGGTCACTTCGGCATCGACACCAACAACCTCAGCCATGGCGAGCGGCCTGAACGGCTCTGGGATCTGCTGAAACGACTGGATCGCATCCCCGGTGACTGGCGGATGCGGCTGTCCAGCATTGAAACCGTGGAGGTGAACGACGACTTCATCAAGGCGGCGGGAGACTGCGAACACCTTTGCCCTCAGTTTCATCCGGCGCTGCAAAGCGGATCGGACAGTGTTCTGGCACGCATGAGACGCCGCTATCGGGTTGACCGCTTTGTGGAGCGGCTGGATCAGATCCGTGACATGCTGGGCGGTGATCCGGCATTCACAACTGACATTATCGTCGGTTTTCCCGGAGAGACGGATGCCGAGTTTGAACAGACACTGGAAACCTGCCGACGCGCACGCTTCATGAAAGTTCACGTCTTCCCATTCAGTCGCCGCGATCAGACTCCAGCCGCGGACGCAAAACATCAGATCCCCGGCAATATCATCCGTGAACGTGTCAGGATCCTCAGCGATCTGGAGCGGGACCTGGCAGTGCAGTTCTATGAATCCCGGATCGCGTCCCAACAGACGCAGCGTGTACTGGCGGAACGCGTGTCTGCCGAACAGCCGGGACTTTTAAGGGGAACAGACCAGTGGTACATCCCCGTGGAGGTCCCCGGCGATGAGTCCCAACTTGGACAATTTGTCGAGTGCCGCGGTGTCACTGCCTCTCGCGACGGCGTTGTCGCCGCTTCGGTTTAACGCACAACACGAGACGGTGCATGCGGCCGGTCGTCGGCATTCCCGGGTTCTTTTCGCAACGATCTGCGGTCTCCGTCATCCTGCGAAGATTGTCCCGTGTGTGTCGCTCAATCAGCGATCCAATGCGGTCGCCCTGCGTGCCGGCACCACTCGCTGCTGGCCACACCGCAGGCATTTGACGCGTCGCAGCCGCAGTAGCCGCAGCAGCCAGTGTCGGTGCTGACGGTCAATGTGCAGATATTTTTCGCTGTCGCAGTATCGGCAGATCATCAGTGCCTTCCCCCATCGATGAACCAGCCCATAGTGGGACCAACCCGATGGCATGGGAAATGGATTCTTCATCCAACATTTCGAATTCCATAAATCCCACGATTGAGGCATGACGACAACAGACGCACGTCCTGATTCCACAACACCTCGGAAAAATGCCGACAAGCGGACGCACTGGCGACTGTTACAACCACTCCCGATCAGGCATCCACTGCGCAACAGATCGACGTTTTCTGCAGATTTCTGTCAGCCGCCCTTCTGCAAGTCGGAACACACCGCGACGTTCGCCGGCCTCCATCAAATAACGCGACACCGTTAGGCGTCGCGTTATCGCAATTGAAAAAGCGTAATTGAGAAGGCGCCCCCCCCTAGTCACATTCCGTCTGTCGGCGGCGAACCCAGCAGGCAATCCCCACAACTCCCAGCGCGATGAAGGCCGACGGCTCGGGGACGGCCGCGTTGACCGCACCAGGCGTGTAGACGTTCTTATCAAAAAAGGAAACGTTCTGTGGTGTCAGGTCTGTGTTGACGAACTGCAGAGGATCAATGGTGTAGGGCCCACCGAAATCGTTGTCCACATCCGAGGCATACCACTGATTGGTTCGGCCGTCTCGAAAAATTCCATCCGGGTCGAATCCAACGATGGGAAAATCGGTGAACCCAAGCTGTGTTCCGAAAGCCCCTTCCAACGGCAGTCCGGGCAGGTTGGCACGAATGCCCACCGCATCCACTACGCTGCTCCAGGGAGTGACGTCAAGAATCCCATCGTCATTCATATCGAGATCATCAAGCGGCATCCCGGTGAAGTCGCGAACAAGGGCAAACGTGAGACTGACGTTGGCGAAAAACGAGGGCAGTGGCAGCAGTCCGGAAAGCACTGTTGTGCCCGGATCCGGCGGCGTAACAAGATTCAGGGGGTCGTCATGGTGCAGCAGGAGCCCGTTGCTACCCAGAGAAAATGGCGACAGATCAAGCACCTGATCGACTAGACCAGAAGCAAACGGATCACCGATCAGCACCAGCAGGCTAATGCCGGAAAGCGACTGATTGGCAGTGCCCTTGAGCTCAAAAAACTGCTGGCCGGCGTTGGGGCCGGACGGTTCAATCAGAAACTCATTCAGCATGATGTCCGCACAAGCCGCGGACGGAGACAGGGCGGCACCCAGCAGGAACAGGCAGCCCAGCAGTGGCGTGCAAATTTGGTAACGGTTCATTGCAATCACATGAGGTTGAAGGGGCAACCGATGTGACGCGCGTTCGGCCCGCGGATCGCTCGGTCGTGAATGTTGCTCACAGGAAGATGTCGTCGGGACAGGGCAATCTTGCGCCAGGGGCCGCATTCCCCGCAAATTTCCCCCAAATTAACATGCCTGTGCGTAAAAACAGGGAGATTTGTGACCGACATCACAAGCTTGACCAGCCGATGTCGTCGAGAAGTTCGGATTTGGCCCGCAGCTTCTGCAGCACCCGAACACGCGTCACGTACACACAATTGACGCTGATCGCCAGGTCAGCCGCAACGCTTTCCGCTGACTCCTCAAGCAGGCAATACCGCCGAAAAATGGTCATGGCCCGCAGCGACACTTCGTCGTTCAGTTCACCCAGCAGACGTTCCACGATCATCCGATCATGCTCTCGGTTGAACTGACGGGTGGCATCACTGCTGTCACTGCTCAAAGCCGTCACAGTAAATCGCAGCTTGTCGCTCAGCCACGTTTCATGCTGCTCTGCTTTGCGGAGGTGATTGCGCATCACGTTGTGTGTGACGGCGCGCAGCCAGTTGCGAAACGCACCAACACGGCCGTTGTGTTCAAAATCATCAATCAGCCGCAGGACCTGAATCAGCACCTCCTGTGATATGTCTTCCGCGTCCGATTCTGAGACCTGGCAGCTCTGCAGCCACCTCAGAATTAAGGGGCGATACAGTCGCACCAGTTCCGGCCAGGCATTGGGATCCCTGTCACGGATCTGTTCGAGCAATTCCAGGATGGGAAGTGTCATCCCCGCGATTCTCCAGGTCATATCAGGAACTCACATCAGGAACAGAAGGGCCGGTGAACTCAGGAGGGCTCACCGGCCCGGCGGAATGCCTCCGAATCAAATCAGATCCGGATTCGACCCGCTTTCCGCAAACATCGCATCAATCGCCGGTGTCGACGCGTCCGTGAGCAGAGTGAGATCGGTGTAAGCGGAAACGCCCACATCGGCGACCAGCGTGCCCTGAGCATTCGAACCACCATCCCATCCATACAACAGGCCGTCCGCCGTCACGAAGTACCACGCGGCGCCGCGCCCCAGAATCCACTTCTCCTGACGGCCACCCCAGTTGAAAAAGTTGCTGGCTGTGGCCTGCAGGCCGAGGCGGAGATCCAGTTCGGCCAGATCTGTCGCGATGGCCCGTGCATCAGTCAGCAGCGAAGGGTCGGCGTGAAATGCGGGCGACAAACGGGCCACGACTTCCCCGGACGCCTGCGTGACATCGCCATCCCACCGATAGAGAGCGCCGTCGGGTGTCACGAAGAACCAGCCGCCAATTCCGGTGATCCACTTCTCACCGAGCCCTCCCCAGTTTTCGAACTGGTTGCCCGTCATTTGCAGGTGATACTGCTGGTCAAGCTCAAATGCCTGCTGTTGTAACGCTGACGTCATGCTGGTTGCGGTGACGAGTGCCGTCTGTTCCACCTGTCCCCCCGCCACAACTCCATCTGCGAGCCCGTCGACGCTGGCCGGATCTCCACCTGTGTCATCGTCCGTGTCATCGTCCGTGTCATCGTCCGTGTCATCGTCCGTGTCATCGTCCGTGTCATCGTCCGTGTCATCGTCCGTGTCA
>JANSXP010000118.1 GCA_024742875.1 Planctomycetaceae bacterium
AACTGATGTGGACCACGAGTCCGCCGGCAAAATCGATTGCCGGATAATAAAAGCCAGCGTCCTGCCCGGCGTCATGCAGGGCTTTGGCTGTTTCGTTGAATTCGGACAGCCACCCCGTGGACGACCACACCCAGTGAGCGATTGGGCAGTAGATCAGCAGGCCCCAGAGCACGCTGAACACAGCCATGGTGGAAAATTTCATGCGCTCCGCGAATGCTCCGCAGATGAGCGCGGGGGTGATGATGAAAAACATCCCCTGGAAGGCAACGGTGATCTGATCCATCGTCACGGCTTCCACCCCGGCGTCCTCAGACGGGCTGACGCCTTTGAGCATCACATGGTCCAGGCCGCCAATGATGTCAAAACCGTCGACCAGCGGTGGGGCGAAGGCAAGGCTGAAACCCACCACGGCCCACACGACGGACATCAGGCCCATCAGGAACATGCACTGCATCATCACGCTGAGGATATTCTTTTTGCGAACGAGTCCGCCGTAAAACAGGGCCAGCCCTGGGCACGTCATCATCAGCACAAAGGCGATGGACACCAGCATCCACGCCACGTCACCTTTGGCATATCCGGGGTCAGCCGAAGCGTCTGATGCGGGCGCTTCGTCGGAAGCCATGACACCCGGCACGCCGTCCTCCGACGGGGGCGTTGCCATACTCGGCGACGGAGTTTCTGTGTCTGACTGTGTTTCATCCGCCTGCAGCAGGCCGCAGGTCCCCGACAGCACCGCCGTTAGCGCGGCGACCATCAGGCCTTGTTTGATTTTGTACATTCGGTGTGTTCCTCGCCTTTATGAAGCATTCGTCGTGCTTCCGATCTGACGCGAACCAACCGCGCACACTCCGGTCCTGTGATGAAGAAGTTTTGCAGCGATCGGCACGCCTCGTTGAGTGGACAGCCGCTCATGGTCGACACCATGAACGCTCTCGCCTGTCGCTCCTGCCGTGCGGACCTCGGAGATAGTGCATTGGGGCGAAACGTTCAAGCACGTGGAAGACCACACCCGGCATTCCCAGCCAATTCACTGACTTTTTGGACGTGGCGGGGAGAATCTGCCCTCCTCAACGGGCTGAATCGGCGGGGGGCAGAACCGTGCGAGGCGGTAGCCGACCGGCCAATCCCCGGCAAAAATGGGCAATTCGGCTGATCAGCGACCAGGATTAACGCGTTGTGTGCGAAAGACTGAACACTGTCCGAACGACAGAAATAGACCTACAATTGCCGTACCAGCCCCGGACACGGGAGAACATGATTGTGGCAGGAGGTGCGTGGTGAGTGATCGATCAATCTGGACGTCCTTCGTCTTCACAGCGTTGAGCAGCCTGCTGCTGCCGGCCGCGTCTGCTGCGCCGGCAGAAAAGACTGACTCCGTTGCCGACCGCCAACCCATCGGACAGTTCCTCACGCTCACCAGCCCCATCAGCGATTCTCAGGTCGCCCGTGTGGGGATTGTGGCCATGGAACTGCAGACCCGTGCCGCCAAAGATGACCGCGAAGCCGTGCTGGTGCTGCAGATCCCCCCCGGCGCCAGCCGGTTTGGCCAGGTGAGCGATCTGGCCCGCAAGCTGACGTCCGCCGAATTCTCGAGAGTTCGGACGGTGGCGTGGGTCCCGAAAACAGTCGATGGCTACCACGCCATCATCGCGCTGGCGTGTCATGACATCGTGATGCCGCCCAACGAGTCACTGGGAGATATCGGACGTGGTCAGAAGGTCGCGCCGGAAGAACAGGGATTCATCCTGCAGATCGTCGATCGTGGCCGCAACAACAAGGTCTCACGGGACGTGGTCCAGTCCATGATGGACCCCGCCGTGGAACTGCTCCGCGTGAAAACACAGGATGCCGCGGGGCAGGAACGATTCCGTTTTCTCACCTCGAAACAGGTCCGCTCTCTGCAGGCGGCCGACACAGTCATTCTGGAAACGCAGACTGTTAAGCAAGTGGGCGCTCCAGGTCTGTACAACGCGTTTGATGCCAACCGCGCCGGTTTTCTGCTGAATAAGACGGCCAACGCCCGACAGGAAGTGGCCGCCGCCTACGACCTGCCGCTGGATTCCATGCGGGAACGCAAAGAGGGCGACGATGCCGTCAATCCGCGGCTGATTGCCATTCATGAACCCATCACTCCGCTGACCGAAGAATTCCTGCTGCGACAAATTCGCGGAGCTGTCAGCGAGGGGGCCGACCTGCTGATCTTCGACATCAACTCACCAGGCGGCTATCTGTTTTCCAGCGTGAATATCGCCAACACAATTGCTGACCTGGACCCGTCAGAAGTGACGACCGTCGCGTGGGTGCCGGAAATGGCCCTCAGCGGCGCGGCCGTGATCGCATTGGGAACAGACCACATTGTGCTGGCTCCCGACGCCCGCATTGGTGATGCCGGGGTGATTCAGGAAACGCAGGAAGGCGGCGCTTTTGAACGCGTGCCGGAGAAACTGTGGAGCGATTTTCTCGTCACACTGCAAAATCTGGCAGAACGAAAAAACCGCCCGACAGCGCTGCTGCATGCCATGGTTGATAAAGATCTGAAGGTCTACGAAGTCACCAACAAGGCGACCGGACGTGTGACTTATATGAGCGATTACGAAATTAAAGACAGCGATGAAGAGTGGGTGAAGGGCCCCGTTGTGCCGGAATCCCGCGAGGACTTTCTGCTGACGGTCAACGGTCGACGCGCCTACGAACTGGGACTGGCGGACGCCCCATGTGAAGACCTTGATGCGCTGCGTATTCGCTTTGGCATTCCGGAAGAAACACCACTGCAGTCCGTCGCACGCACCTGGGTGGACACCTTTGTTTTTGTGCTCAACAGCAAGGTGGCGGGCTTCGGTCTGATCACACTCGGTATCCTGTTTCTGTATGTGGAAATGCATCTGCCGAGTGGCTTTTTTGGCATCGCTTCGGTGTCGTGTTTCGCGCTGTTTTTCTGGAGCCGCTATCTGGGCGGCACGTCCGGGTCGCTGGAGCTGATTATGTTCATCCTCGGCTTTGTCCTGCTGGCGCTGGAGATATTTGTGATACCCGGGTTTGGCGTGTTTGGCATCACCGGACTGCTGATGATGGCCGGCTCACTGATCATGGCCAGCCATACGTTTTCGGGAATGAGCACAGGACAGCGATTCGAAGAGTCCCTGTCCAGCCTTGGTACGCTGGCCGGAGCCCTGGTCACCGTGATCTGCGTGGCAGCCGTGCTCAATCGCTTTTTGCCTTCGATCCCCGTGCTGAATCGACTCATCCTCTCTCCCCCTGGCTACGCATCGGGGGATACCGCGGGGCCGCTGTTGAACCCTTCGGCTTACAGTGCTGGCGGAGACGGCATTCCGGTCGCCGCCGGCGATCGTGGCATGTCAGTTTCAACGCTGCGGCCCTCCGGCAAAGCGACTTTCGGAGAGTACTACCTCGATGTTGTCAGTGATGGCGGCTACATCGACCACGACACGCCGATTGAGGTGATTCGTGTGGCGGGCAGCCGGATTATCGTCCGACCAGCGGAGCCCGTCGACGACGACACGGCCACCGCCTAGGTTGGCGGCTGGATCGGGACGACGAACTGACCAGTCAGCCCGGTAACGTCAGCCCGGTCGTGTCACCCCTGACTCATCAGGCAGGTTGCGTCACGCCACGGCGTCAGCGGCCCAGAAGGTCGGCGACACGGGCCAGCACTTCAGGCGTGTTGACGTTGATCAACTGCGAAACGCTGGCCACATCGATCGCACGCACGGAGCGGGCCTTCAAGCGGTTCAAACATCGGGACAGACTCCGTTCTCCCTGAGCAAACTGCAGCTCCAGTGCTGCGAGCAGGGACGGCCGGTACACGGCCAGCAACGGGTTCGTGTGGCCTTCGCATTCGATCGCCACAGCATCCGCCTCCCCCAGGCGGGAGGCGACACGAAGAACAACGTCCGCGTCCACCAGTGGCGTATCGCACCCGGTCAGCCAGATACCGCTGACGGCGGCAGACTGTCGCTGCAGCCACCGCATCCCGGTCAACAGACCAGCCAATGGTCCGGCGTCGGGAACGTCATCACAAATCACATGGACACTGGCAGGGAGGGCCGGCAGCGTTTGTTCGGCCGCCGCCACCACAACAATCTGCGAACATGCCTGAGCCGCGCGATCAACCACGTGCTGCAGCAGCGTCCTGCCGGCCAGCTGAACCATCGCCTTGTCTGCCCCCATCCGCATGGAACGCCCGCCGCACAGCACAACGGCCGCCAAAGACGGACGATCTTCCGGTGAGACGGATTCGTAAAGAGGCGTATTCTCTGAGAGGGGCATAGGAGATTCACCGAAGGTCTTCGATTTCGACCTGTTTGATGTTATCGTCTGCCGTTTTCCGAACGCATTGCCGAACAGCCTCCCATGTCATCTTCTCCCGAATCCGACGCTCCTGACGGCCCCTGGTACAAGGATGGTCTGAATTTCACCTGCACGCAGTGCGGCGACTGCTGCACGGGGGCGCCCGGCGTGGTTTGGGTGACGGAAGAGGAAATCGCTGAGATCGCCGAGCATCTCGACAAGCCGGTGGGCGAAATCCGGCTGTTCCACACCCGCCTGGTCCGGGGACGGGTGTCTCTCGTGGAACACCAGAACGGCGACTGCACGTTTTTCGATTCAAGGACCCGCGGGTGCTCCGTGTATCCCGTGCGTCCCATCCAGTGCCGCACCTGGCCATTCTGGCAGTCAAATATCGACTCCAAACAGAAGTGGGACCAGGTTTGCCAGGACTGCCCGGGGGCCGGTCAGGGCACGTTCTTCAGTCTGGAACAGGTGGAAGAACGCGCCTCCCGCATGGACGTGTGACGGTCCTGCGGCCAAAGCGCTTGCCTGTCTTGCCTGACTGGCAAATTTCCTTGATTTTGCCGCCTCAGCATGGACCATGAGCCATTCCCTCAGGTTCCTGTGGCCATTGATGGCCGATAATTGTTGAGACGTGCTCCTGGGTCTGAGCGCGTGCGAGCGCATGTCCGGTCACCTGACTTATCAGGCGGTATCAGGCGGCAGCTCGCGGACTCTTCCCACCGTCCGCCCCGCAAGAGGGTTCCACTGGCTATGAATCGTCGTCAATCCTGTCTGTCAGCATTCGCCGCCTTTGTTGTTGCGGCCTCACTGAACACAGTCGAAGCTCAGTTGATCCGGGCAAAGCTGGATCAGGGGTTCGTGCGAACCTCGTCCATCGCCATGTCGGTGGATGAAATGCTGGGAGCACAAAAGCAGCGGGCGGCCGATCAGCCCATCGTCGGTCCTGGCTATCCGGCCCTGTTTATTTCTGAAGTGCAGTTCAAGCCGGTCCGCTTTGTCCGCATGGAGGTAACCGACCCCAAAACGGGCGAAACCAAACGGGAGCTGGTGTGGTACATGATTTATCGCAGCATTCTGCGAGACTACACCGAACTGGCTGGCCCCAATCAGCCGGACCTGCTGCTGAAACTGGAAGACCCCGACCTGCAGCCTTCCAACGACATTGAATCAGCCAGCAGCCTGCCACTGCAGATTCCCCGATTTGTGCTGCAGACGAACGATGCGGGCCCCATGCAGACATACAGTGACGAGGTCAGCCAGCAGATTCGCCAGTCGATCTTCGACCGAGAATTTAAGGATCGCTCTCCCGGCACCAATCTTCGCAGCAGCATTGGGGCCATTGTGGAGGCTGACCGCGACGAATGGGTGTCTGTGGATGATCCGGACCCTCTGTCGAAAGCCGTCTATGGCGTGGCTGTATGGCGGAATGTGGACCAGACCACCGACTACTTCACGATCCAGATGCACGGCTTTTCCAACGCCTACCGCATCACGCCCGAAGGTGTCGTGGAACGCAAGGTGATTGAGCAGAAGTTCGGCCGACCGGGCGACGAGTACAACCAGGACGAAGCCGAATTTCGCGTTCTGGGCGACCCCAGCTGGAAGTACGTGCCCACGAAATCCACGATCGACGTGCCGGATTACGCCAAAATCCTGCGAAAATAGGCGTCTCGCCCGCGATTTGGCGAACTTCTGCCCGTTTTTGGGTTTCCCAAAGTGGGGTCAGATTTCGCCGAATAAGCTCAAAAACGTCTTGAAATATTGACGATTTTCGTCACACTTCGTCGCTCGCAAATTCAGCGTGCGAAACGCTTTTAGGAAATTCAGAAAACGGTACGTACAAATGGCTCACAAGAAGGGACAGGGTTCCAGTCGCAACGGTCGAGACTCTCTGCCAAAGATGCGTGGAATCAAAAAGTACGGTGGTGAGTCCGTGATCGCCGGCAACATCCTTGTTCGCCAGGTTGGCACCAAGTGGAAGCCCGGTCGCAATGTCGGTCAGGGCCGCGACTACACCCTCTTCGCTCTGTGCGAAGGCAAGGTCATGTTCGATCAGAATGGTCGACGAATCAACGTCGTTCCCGCAGAAGCCAGCTAAGCGGCTCTGCCACAACGCATCAGACAATGCAAAAAGCAGCGACGAGCCGCTCGTCGCTGCTTTTTCTATGCGCCGTCACCGGCTCATGGTCGGGTCCGCGTCGAGCGCCTACTTCCTCACCGGTTCTTCGTTCCCGGAGATCCGTTCCAAAGCGGGCTGCAGCTCGATCACCTGATCCCTCTGCAGCGGGTCACGGCCATCTCCCTGCTGAATTTGCAGCCGCACATTGTAGTTGCCAGGCGGCGGTGTGCGGGGCAGGCGAAATCTCAGCTTATCTTCTTCGAACGGCAGCACCCAGCGGCCGTAACCGGCGTCCATCAGAAACCCGCGTCCGAACTGATCCTTTAACTGCAGTCGTCCCGACAGCGGCAGGTGCATGGCCCCGTCGTTGTTGACTTCCACTTCAAAGCCGACAAATCCGTCTCTTGCAACCCACGTGAGCGGCCCCGGCTTCACATCCGGTGCCGACTCACTGCCCGTCAGCAGCGCGATAGGAATGTTCTGTGTGCCAATGGCCCTGCCGACTTCCGGCCGCACTTCGACCTGAGCAAACGCATAGCTGTGCTCCGGAAAGTCTCGCTTGCGGCCCAGTGTCACCAGCACTTTGCGTGACTGTCCGGGGCCCAGTTGCAGTGACTCGGGGCGAAAAGTCAGCCAGTCGGCCAGGTCACCGATGTGTGATTTGGGACGCACAGACGCTGTGACTGTTTGCTGACTCTGATTGCGAATCGTAAACGCCTGCAGGCGGGCGCCTCCGCGACGCAGCGACAACTGCACGGCGGGAGGTTCCACGAGAATCTCGTCCGAGACACGCACAATTGTGGCGTCCTGCGCGGGAAAGTCGCCCGTGCGAATTTCGACCGGATACTCGGCACGCGTGTACACGCGGCCCTTGTACATCAGTTCGACCTTCAGCGTGTAGCTGCCGGGAAAGACTGATTCTTTGAGCGTTCCCAGCATCTGCAGACGAGTCTTCGCCAGAATGCGGGACCGGTATCGTTCCGGCACTTCCTGATTCTCACGCACTGGCACAAACAGGTTGGAAGTCAGCGTCTTGCGCGTTCGATCCGAGACCAGCTGCGTGCGAACCTGAAATTCCATCGCGGTATCTGTGGGGTTGTCAATCACCAGGTTCACCAGTGCCGAGCCATTGCGGGGCGACAGTCCAGCAGACTGGATCTGCAGCTGCTTCACCGAGTCACCGCGGACTCCCGTCACTTCCACGTCGGCTCGCAGCAGATACTGCGTCACAAACCGAATGCCAACAGCTGGCTGTTCTTCGTTGTCGGGCGCCGCCGCGTTAACGGGCACCTCCCGCGCCAGCACACCGTACGTCAGAAACGGACTGTTGATGGACGGCACACGAAGCTGACAGCGAATGACAGACTTCTGCCCTTTCGCCAGATTCAGGGTGGAAGCTGACAGCAGCTTGAGCGCTCCATCCGGCACGGCGCTGGGATCGGGGAGGATGACTCCGTTTTCCTGCTGCGACATGCCCACCATGGAAATCTCCAGTTTGGTGGCCCGCAAATTGGATTCGATTTCATATTCAAAATTGACCAGCTGCCCGCGACGGGCGGTGATCCTCTGAACAAGCGGCGTAATCAGAAACGCAGGTTTGACTGGCTGCTGGACGGTGACCGAACGCAGGGGCGATTCGTCCGTCCCGGTGCGGGGAACCAGTTTCGAGCGGTCCACACTCTGACCCCACACAGGGCTGCACAGACACGCGGCTGTCATCGCGGCGATGAGAGCAGATTTCATGGCAATTCCAGACAATTAGGGTGTGGTGGGTGAAACAGATGGCTCAACAAGTCGTGGAGAAATAAAGATGATCACTTCCGCGTCCTGCTCGCGACGTTCGACCGTCTGGAAGATGCGTCCCAGTCCGGGCATGTGTCCGAGCACAGGGATCTGAGCCACACGATCAACCGTCTGACGCTGCACCAGCCCTCCGATGACAATCGTCTCACCGTCCTTCACGTGAACGGTGGTCTGCACAGAGCGGCGATTGATCTGCGGATACGGATTCTCAGTGATGCTGGTATTCAGCTGGGAGGTCCGCAGGTCTTCGCTGACTTCGGCTTTCTCAATCTTCACGGTGATATTGTCGCCGCGTACAACCGGTGTGATGCTCAGTTCGATTCCCGCCTGCACCTGCTCGATTTCCTGACGGAAGAAGGCGTTATCTGAGTTCGGCTGGGTGCTGAAGAATGATTCTCGTGTGATAGCAATGCGAGCCTGCTCGCCGTCCTGAGCCGTCACACGCGGCGCCGCGCGAATTGCCAGATAGCCTTCCTGCGCGAGCAGTTTCACAAACGCCGACGTCACCGCGAAGTTGGAGAATGCGTCAGTCAGACCGGCACCGGACCCGGCACCGGAGAACGCCAGTCCCGTCATGCCCAGTCGCAGCAGGTCGCTGCCGTTGAGCGGAACCGCGTGCCCCCAGTCCAGTCCCGACTGAAATTCCGTATCGGGCGAGACAACGCAGACAATCGCTTCCAGTTCCACCTGAGGAATCGGACTGTCAAACTGCCGCAGCCGGTCCACAATGGAATCCGCCAGCTCCGGCGGAGCCTCCACCAGTATGCGGTTACGACCGTCAATGACGTTGAGAAATTTCTGCTCGCGCTCGGGAACCAGCCTGAACAGTTCTTCCGGTCCCAGATGTGATGGGCGAAATTCGCGTCGCTCGGCCAGTTTGGAAAACAGCACGGACTGGGGGTCCGCCAGCCCCACGAGAAACTCGCGAGCGTCTGTCTGACGATAAACCAGCCCGATGGGCATCAGGATTTTTCGCAGTGCCGACTCGAACGTCTCGTCCTCAATGATCGCGGAGACAACCCCACCAACCTGCTCATCAATAATCACGTCCACTTCGGCCTGTGAAGCGATAGACTGAATTGCCTGGCGAACGTCGGTCTCTTCCAGAAACTCTGTGACCAGCGGCAGGCCCGTTTCTGTTTCCCATGCAACCGGTCGCAAAGTCGGTGCTCCGGCCTGCTGGTCGGAGCTGTCCTCGCGATGGCCTGAGCCGGATCGCCGGCCCCCCGATTTGGACCAGCCCAGAGGGCCGTATTGCTGTCCCGGACTGCCCAGTTCCGGCAACAGTGGAACTGGCTCCTGCTGTGGCACGGTGGCCGCCGGCGGTACAGGTTCCGGAGTCAGTTCGCTTTCCGCCGGCAGGACGGGGGGCAGCACGTCGGGCTGCGGCTGGGGTGTGAGTGTGCTGGAGGGTATGTGCACCATTCCCCCGGGCACCATTCCCCCGGGCACCATGCCCAGGCGATCCGGCGCCTGACCGGACGCATTCACGGCTTCGTAATACAGTTCCTGCAGCGGCTTGCGGCGCGGCGGGTCCGGATAGACCTGACATCCGGCCAGGCTCAATGCGCAGCAGACCAACAGCAGCGGGATGCTGCACGCTTTGAGATGGTGTTGTGTCTGGAAATGCGCCATGAACTGTTTCAATGCCGATTCATTGCCGACTACTGCCCGCTAATGGTTCCTGTGACGGTCGCGTGGTACGTGCCCGCTGCGACCTGACGTGGATTTCTGATGACGAATCGGACCAGCAATTCCGCCGCGCCGCGGCCACGCCCATCAGACGCCACACTCACAACGGCCGACTCCCGCCCCGCCGCCAGGTTGGTGGCGTCATACTCCTGCGTGATTCGCCAGCGTCCGTTGCTGCCTGCGCGGATCAGGCGGACCTGTACGTCAGCATCCGCCTGATGCTGCGGAAACCTTGTATGAGTGAAGGCCTCCAGTTCCCAACTGACCACGACGCCTCGCGCGAATCCGGCATTGCGAAAATCCCACACGGCCGGCGGAAAGGCCTGGGCCTGATCCTCAAACGCATAGTCAATCTGCAGCGCCCGCTCGCGTGGTTCCAGATCCACACGCTGGCCCACCGCTTCAGGAGCTGTCCACAGCCAGAACACGCATAAACACAGGGCAGCCGGTCTGACCGAAACTCGGTTGACCTGACTGCCCTGTGAAATTTTGCACTGTCCATCCATGGACGATTGCTCTTTTAGTTGGACGTGATGGTGCCCGTGACCTGGACCGTATAGTCACCAGCCGGAAGCAGCGAATAGTCGTTGTCGACAAAGACCATCGCCAGCCCCAGTGTGGCGTTGCCCGGTCCACCGGATGTGGCCTGAACGTGGCCAGCCCGATCGCCACTGGCATAGTCACTGGAATATGTGGTCAGTGCCGGTGTGACCGACCAGACGGGCGTACCACCAGCATCTGTGTCTGTGGAAACAACAGATACCGTCATTTCCAGGTCACGTTCGGTGGAGCCGTTCACAAAGACGGCCGTCGTGCGGAAGTCAACGGTCGCTCCTGCGCCGTTGTTACAGGTGACGCCCCAGTTCGACACGCCAAAAGACTGGTTGGCATCTGTGGTGTCGTGAGGAATCGTAGAATCTTCTGGCGCTGTCAGCGTCACGGATGATGCCACTTCAACAGTGAAGGACTGGTTCTGTGCGGCTGCGTTCTGTGCGCAGGCGACCAGGGCCAGCGCCACAAATCCGCCTGTCACTTTCTGGATGATACTCATGGTTGGAAACCCCCAAGGTGCCTCGACGCCGAGGACACGGACTAGAAAAGTTATTCGGAAAAACCCCCATTCCCGAATCAGTCATAATTGGCACAATCGGCCGAGCCTCGGTCACCGTTGCTACCGCTATAGTTGCATCTGGCTCGCCCAGCTTTCCGATGCTGCAAAAAGGCAACAAACGAGGCGATTCGTAAACTACACGGCGGCAACGAGTTAGCTCGCCTGCCACATCTGAAAGTACGACACAAACAAAATGGGTCAAATTGCTACTGGTAAAAATACTGATCTGTCGAGATGTACAGCACTTTTCCGCACGATCCGGTAGCCGCGGCAAGAATTGCGTTTTGGGACGACCCAGCGTTTGGCGCGCAAGATGCCGCCTGTACCTGCCAGTCACTGCTCTGCAGTCGCTGTTTCGTACAACGGGGATCTGTCTGTGAATTTGCTCACTCGCTGCCTGATCGTTCTTTCGCTGCTCGCTGTGTGCAGCACAGATGCGTCTTCCGCACCTCCGACACGCGGACGCAAGGTCAAACGGGGGCAAGCCTTCACCGTGGCGGTGCCGCCCAGGATCCACGTCACAGAGGCCACAGGGCGGGGAAGTTTCCGCGTCGAGTCGACAGCAGACCTGTGGATGCAGATGCAGGGCGTCAGCGACGACCGCGTCGTCTCCAATTCGGGCCGTCTCATCCCCAAAGGCCGCAGCCAAAAAATAACCCCGAATGCCGTCATGCAGCATTCGGGGCAGATTGTTGTGACGTTTGCCGCTTTGTAGTCCTCGCAAAGTGCAGGACGCATGACAGCGACATCAGCGGGCTCAGCGTTTAGTCGTCCAGTTCCAGAATGGCGGCCGGCAGGTCTTTGTCGACCAGGCCCCGCACACCACGCCCTTCATTCAGTCGGTCGGAAACATCGTACTGAGTTTCTTCGTTGTCGATGCGCCAGAACTCTTCCATCGCTGTGCGTGAAACGGTCTTCAGTGGACGATACAGGCGGAATCCCACGCCGCGAGCAGGATCTGTTGTGAACCACCACGGGCTCTTCGGCAGGTTGGGATCGTATTCACGCCAGTCTTCGGAGTTGGAACCCAGACGAGACGACGAACGGCACTCACTGGCTTCAAACTCAAAGGTGCCTCCACGCACAACGCGGGGATCCAGTTCTTCCGTGCGGAAGTAGTCAACGGCCGCATCCAGAGGCCTGTCGGCCGCTTTGTACTGGGCGTAAGAATCCAGCACCCATTCGGCCACATTGCCGTGCATATCGTGCAGGCCCCACGGATTGGGCTTTTTGGTGCCGACGTGGCGCGTTCCGTTGCCTTCGGTCGTTCCCTGATACCAGGCATAGTCGTCAAGACCCGCCGGATCATCTCCGAAGTGATACGCCGTGGTTGAGCCGGCGCGGCAGGCATACTCCCATTCGGCTTCGGTCGGCAGACGGTACTGACAGCTGGTAATGGCACTCATCCACTTGCTGTACTGCTTGGCCGAATACTGCGTGATTGTCACTGCGGGCAGCTTGTCGTCTTCGCCGTATTCAAACGTAAATTCCGGCTCATACAGTTTGGTCGGGGCCGTGATGGCGTCGATCTCATTGTCTTCTGTCACAACACGAACCTTGTTGACCTCAAACTTCTTGAAAGACTCGTACAGGTTCATGAACTGTTTGTACTCCAGCCACGTCACTTCGCAGCGGGCCATCCAGCCGGGTTCCACAACAAACTCTCGCTGTGGACCTTCCAGTTCTCCACGACCGGCTTCGCCTTCGGGGCTGCCCATGGTGAACTTTCCGCCGGGAATGGGCTCCATCCAGTAGCTGACTTCCGTTCCGGGAATCGTCACCTGATAGGGCACCAGATAGCCGGCTGGAGTTTCGACGAAACGTCCGTCGGCCGGTTTTTCTTTGACAATGCCGGGGGTATCTTCTGCGAAGGTCTGTGTCGCTGCAGACAGCAGCAGCAGGCAGGTTACAAGTCTCATGGCGTTTCTTTGATGAGCAAAGTGGTCAAGTTCCGCAGGCATTGTTGCGTGATCAGAATCGTCGGACAATGGACATTCCGTCATTTGTGCGATTGCGCCAGGGCCATTTCGCAGTCACCGGCCCGGTCATAACGCTTCGGCAGACATCAACCTACGAGATCACGTAAACAGAACGACCTCTGAAAGCCGCATGAGCATCTTTGACGACGTCCGAATTCGCCTCGGGCTGGGCACCCTCAAACTGGGAACCCAGGGACGTCCCGATGCTTTGGAAGCGCAAAACCTGATCGTATTTGCCCTGAATCAGGGGCTGCGAATCATTGACACGGCCGACAGTTACTGTCGCGATCAGGCCGATTTTCACTACGGCGAACACCTCGTGCGTCAAGCGCTTCAGAAATGGCCGGGCGAAAAATCAGAGGTCCGCGTGGTCACCAAGGCAGGCCTGAAACGACCAGACGGCAAATGGATTCCCTGTGGGCGTCCGGAACATCTGCGGGAGTCCGTCGATGAATCATTGCAGGCGCTGGGCACAGATCAGATTTCCCTGTTGCTGCTGCACGCCCGTGACCCGCAGGTCCCGCTGACCGAATCGCTGGAGGCATTGCGCGATATCGCTGAGGCCGGCAAGGCAAAGCATCTGGGCGTGTGCAATCTTTCGCTGGCCGAACTGGAACAGGCCCGCGGCGTCATACCTGTGGCCGCCATACAAAACGAACTGAGCGTCCTGAACACACAAAGTGCGCAGTTGGGACTGATCCGTTACTGCGAACAGCACGATATCGCGTTTCTTGCCCATCGGCCCCTCGGAGGTCATGCCCACACACAGCGGATCGCCAGTGTGGACGTGCTGAAGCTGCTGGCAGAGCGACATCACGCCACGCCGCATGAGGTCGCGCTCGCTGCCGTTTGCGATGTATCGCCAGCCGTCATTCCACTGGCGGGCGCCACCAAACTCAAAAGTCTGAAGTCCAGCCTGAAGGCCGTGCAGCTGCCGTTTGACATGAGCGACCGCATGGCAGTAAGCACGTTCTGTCAGTTCGCATCGCAACTGCCGGGTGCCGACAGCTCGATCTCCCCATCAGCCACATCAGCCGCAGTAACACCAGCCGCGACTGACCGCGGCCCTGGGCAGCACGATGACATTGTGATCGTGATGGGCATTCAGGGAGCCGGCAAATCAGAGCTGGTCGAAGCCTATGTCAGGGCCGGCTATGCGCGGCTGAATCGGGATGAACTGGGAGGCACGCTGGAAAGCCTTGTGCCCCGACTGCAGCAGTTGCTGCACACAGGTCAGCGTCGCGTCGTTTTGGACAATACCTACGCGACCATGGCGTCACGGACAGGAGTCGTGCAAATGGCGGCGCAGTTTGGTGTTTCTGTGCGGTGCGTATTTCTCAACACGCCGATGCACGAGGCGCAGCGGAATGTCGTGCAGCGCATGCTGTCCCGCTATGGCATGCCACTGGGACCGGAGGAGATGAAGTTCTTTCGCAAAGCCGATCCCAATCTCCCACCGCCGCAGGCGCTGCAGCGGTGGCAAAGCACGTTTGAACGACCAACGATTGTGGAAGGCTTTTCTGACGTTACGGAAGTCGCCTTTCAGCGGCGACCGGATGACGGCCGCACAGCAAAAGGCCTGCTGCTGGATGTAGACGGCACACTGCGACGCACAATCAGCGGCGAAGTGTATCCCCGACACGCCGACGACGTGCTCCTGCTGCCGTATCGCACCGAAGTAGTTGCCGATGTGCAACGTGCCTGAGGGCTGAATGCCCGAGACAACGACGGGTGCGGTGGTCGCCGTCGGTACTGGAGATGGATCAGCGAGGGTA
>JANSXP010000012.1 GCA_024742875.1 Planctomycetaceae bacterium
CATCTCGGAAATGTTCTGCAGCTTGTCCCACTCGATGGGCTCCAGAGCGCCCATCAGCGTCTCCTGGAACGCCATCATCTGCTCCAGGTCACCTTCCGACATATTGGACTGCACGATTTTCAGCAGTCGGTTGATGATGTCGCTGCGTTCGACTTCATTCCAGACTTCGGCGTAATAGGCCTTCTGGTAGTCCCGCTCGGGGTTGCTCATGCCGTGAACGGCGATGAAGACATCCGACGGAATGCCTTCTTTCAGGTCTTGCCCCTGAACGCTGGGCGTGAGTTGAGGCCCGGCGGCGGCGACCACCAGGGCCGCCATAAGGGCAGAACGCCCCCAGCTTCTCAAAGACTTCATAAGCTTGCTCTTTCGATTGGTAGACAGGATGTTGACACCAGTGATGAATCGTGAACGCTTGACGACTGCATTGGGATGGACCAAATGTCGTATTTGCCCCACGGCTCTGGGAATTCGCGGGAAAACCCGTTTTCCTGGCCGGTTACTGCAGAAGAGGGCAGATTTAAGTTTCCCCCACCAGGCGGCCGTCCCGAGGACGTGAATCCTGCCCGATTAAGGGGCCCGATTCAAACGTGCCAGGGGCATCATTCCGCTGGGTTTCCGTGTTCTGTCAACTGCCGCTATGTTTGACATACTGCGAAGGACTGGGCGATCTGACGCTGTGGTCCGCAGGGGGCCATCACCGGGCCTTCGAGCAGCAAATCCCCGGTTGTTTCACACGGCCGTCAAACAGCCGTCGGGCGCCCGGCCGGCGGACACGTGACGCCAACCTCCGTCATTCAGACACCTCTGCCGCGACACTATGCGCGAGAAACGAGCTTCCTGACAGCGAGAACGGCCGACCGCTTTTCACTCGGTATTCCTAAGCCATCCAAAAGACTTCCAAAACCTCGAACGCTGACTAAGATACCGCCGAAAACACTCGGAGGAAGGTCGCGGAAAGCGGCTGCAGAGCACGTTTCTGCAGCACTGAAGAAATCGGAAAATTGGCAGGATCTGCCATTTGGAAGATTGCCGGAAGCCGACAAAATGCCTCCCGAACGACCCGGACAGGAAACGCCGGGCGGCGTCCTGCCACTGCCGAATTGTCTGATCTGTTCTGGCTTTTTAACGTCAAGATTGAACCGGGCGCATGCACCGAATCACCAAAGGGCTCGATATCCCGATTACCGGCGAGCCGGACCAAACCGTCGTCGCAGGACCAGCCATTACAAAAGTCGGCGTCATTGGACCCGATTATGTGGGAATGAAACCCACAATGAACGTGGCTGTCGGCGACACCGTTAAGCTGGGGCAGCCGCTGTTCAGCGACAAGAAGACCCCGGGCGTTGTCTTCACGGCACCGGCCGCCGGCAAAGTGATCGAAATCAACCGTGGCGAACGTCGCGCGTTTCAGTCCCTGGTGATTGAAGTCGACGGTGATGAGGCAGTCGATTTTGACGCCCCCGGGCAGGACGATTTCGAGTCCGTGACGCGGGAAGCCGTGCAGGACCTGCTGGTGGAAAGCGGGCTCTGGCCGTCACTGCGGACACGACCGTTCAGCAAAACACCCGCGATTGACTCCACGCCGGCCGCCATCTTTGTGCAGGCCATGGACACGAATCCACTGGCGGCCAGTGTGGCTCCCCTGATTCGCGCCCGAGAGCAGGATTTCCGCTTTGGCGTGCTGGCTCTGGCCAAACTGACAGACGGTAAGGTCCACGTTTGTCGCAAGCCGGCCGAGCCATTCCCGGCAGAAGAACACGAGCAGGTTCACGCGGCCGAGTTTGAAGGCCCGCACCCTGCCGGTCTGCCTGGCACCCATATTCACAGTATTGAGCCTGTCAGCCTGAACAAAACGGTCTGGACCATCAACTATCAGGATGTGATGGCGATCGGCCACCTGATGATTACCGGCCAGCTGTGCACCGAGCGCATTGTGTCGGTGGCAGGCCCGGCCATCTCGACACCCCAAATTGTCCGCACACGACTGGGTGCCAGCATTTCGGAACTCACCGCCGGACTGTTGGCTTCCGAAAACAGCCGAGTGATCTCCGGCAGCGTGCTCAGTGGCCGGGCCGTGGATGGCCCCATGGATTACCTGGGACGCTACCACCTGCAGGTTTCGGCACTGGTCGAAGGCAACGAACGCGAGTTTCTCGGCTGGGTGTCTCCCGGTGGTGACAAGTTTTCCGTTCGCCGCGTCTTCGCCTCGGCTCTGGACAAAGCCAAACGATTCGCTTTCACGACGACCACGGGCGGCAGCAAACGCGCCATGGTGCCAATCGGCATGTATGAACAGGTCATGCCGCTGGACATCATCCCCACGTTTCTGCTGCGTTCTCTGATTGTTGGCGATACAGAGCAGGCTCAGGCCCTGGGCTGCCTGGAACTGGACGAAGAAGACCTGGCACTGTGCACGTTTGTGTGTCCCGGCAAGTACGAATTCGGACCAATTCTCCGCGAACGGTTAACGCAGATCGAACTCGAAGGTTGATACGTCGGGACGACGCCAACCGTCTTGTGACCGTCGGCAACTGAAACAAATCCGTGTGATCTGAGCATTCGGCTCACCCGCCTCCAAGAGGGCATGCATGAGATTCCTAAGAGAAAAACTGGATCAGGTGGAACCGATGTTCCACAAGGGTGGAAAGCTCGAGCGGCTGTACCCTATCTATGAAGCTTTGGACACTTTTCTGTATACACCCGGAGAAGTGACGAAGGGCGCGTCGCACGTTCGCGACGGCATGGACCTGAAGCGCATGATGATCTTTGTCGTCATCGCTTTGACGCCCTGCATCTTCATGGCCTGCTACAACACGGGCGCTCAGACACACGCGGTTGCCAAAGCGGCCGTGGAAAGCGGCGTGTCGGCAGAAGACGTTGTCAGCCAACTGGGCTGGCGGGGCGCGATTGTCAACGCGTTTGGCTGGGACCCGGCCGGCGGTGGCGGGCTGATCACCAACCTGTTGCACGGTTTGCTGTATTTCGGCCCCGTGTTCCTCGTCACGCAGATCGTTGGTGGATCGTGGGAAGTCCTGTTCTGCTGTATTCGCAAACACGACATCAACGAGGGCTTCCTCGTAACCGGCATGCTGTTTCCACTGACGCTGCCGGCCACCATCCCGCTCTGGCAGGTGGCCCTGGGTATCAGCTTTGGTGTAGTGATTGGCAAAGAAGTATTCGGGGGCACTGGGAAAAACTTCCTGAACCCCGCACTGACCGCACGAGCGTTTCTGTACTTCGCGTATCCCATTCAAATCACAGGCTCAACCGTCTGGGCGGGCACTGTGGATGGCGTCAGCTGCCCCACACTGCTGACCACAATGGGAAATGTGCAGAAAGCACTGCCCGGCGGCGAATCCTTCAAACAGGTCATCAGCGATCAGTTGGGCGGGATGTCATTGTCGCAGGCGTTCTTTGGAGCCATACCGGGTTCAATGGGTGAAACATCCACGTTCGCGTGCCTGCTGGGAGCCCTGTTCCTGGTGGCCACCGGCGTTGGTTCCTGGCGAATCATGGTGGGTGTTCTCATCGGCTCTATGGGCCTGGCGACCGTTCTGAACGGCGTCGAAAGCACGTCCAACGCCATGTATCAAATTCCGCCAGTGTGGCATCTGTGCACTGGTGGGCTCGCCTTTGGCCTCGTCTTTATGGCCACCGATCCGGTTTCCGCTGCAATGACGGACAAGGGCCGATGGATCTACGGCGTGCTGATCGGAATGATGGCCATCACGGTCCGCGTGCTGAATCCGGCCTTCCCGGAAGGCATCATGCTGGCGATTCTGCTGGGCAATGTGTTCGCTCCGGTGATCGACTTCACGGTCGTTCAACAGAACATCAAGAGGAGGCTGATTCGCAATGAAGCCTGAAGTACAAAAGACGTTTAAAGTCGCCGTGACTTTGTGCCTGGTGTGCTCCGTCGTGGTCTCCGCACTGGCGGTTGGCCTGAAGGGCATTCAGGAAGAACAGAAAGAACGTTTCCGACAGCAGAGCATTCTGGAAGCCGCCGGTCTCTGGGAGGACGGGGAGGATCCGAGTGAGCTGTACGCGGCTTTGATCAACCCGGTCGTCGTGGACCTGCAGACCAAGTCCGCCACCCAGCGTTACGAGGCTGGTGACAAGAAGCTGGAACTGGAGTCGCTGCTGCGTAACCCGGAAATGTTCGACGAAATGACGCAGGAGCAGGACGTCGCCGGCATCGCCAAACGCGAGGCCTACACAACGATTTATGAAGTTCGTGAAGGCAACAAGAAAACGGGCACGCTGAAGACCGTTGTTCTACCGATTCGTGGTCGTGGCCTGTGGTCCACGCTGTACGGATTTATCGCACTGGATATGACGGCAGCCACCGATGGTTCGGCCGGTCTGAAAGTGGCTGGACTGACCTACTACAAGCACGGCGAAACGCCGGGACTCGGTGGTGAAGTCGACAATCAGCTGTGGAAAGACAAATGGCCGGGCAAACTGATCTTTGACGACTCCTGGAATGTGAAAGTCGAAGTCGCCAAGAACGCGAATTCTGACTATCAGGTGGACGCCCTGTCCGGCGCCACACTGACATCCAACGGAGTCAGCAACATGTTGAAATTCTGGCTGGGAGAAGACGGATTCGGCCCGTATCTGGAAAGCGTGGTGGCGGACGGCCCCACACCAGGTCCGGATGCGGACAGTCCTGCTGCACCGGAATCCGCTGGCGAACCCGCAGAATCTTCCACAGACGCATAACTCCACTGGTCATCCGATCAGGAGACAAAAATGGCTGAACCCACACCCAAACAGGTCCTCACCGACCCACTGGTCAACAACAACCCCATTGCGCTGCAGATCCTGGGGTTGTGCAGCGCCCTGGCAGTCACAGTGAAGCTGGAAACCTCACTGGTGATGGCCATCGCCGTGACACTGGTGACCGGCTGTTCCAGCGCGGCCATCTCGCTGATTCGCACCGAGATTCCCAGCAGCATCCGCATTATCTGCCAGATGACGATCATCGCCTCACTGGTGATCATGGTGGACCAGATTCTGCAGGCCTTCGCACCGGGACTGAGTCGTCAGCTGTCCGTCTTCGTGGGACTGATTATTACTAACTGCATCGTGATGGGGCGTGCGGAAGCCTTCGCCATGAAAAACGGGCCGGCCATGAGCTTCTTGGACGGCATCGGCAATGGACTGGGCTACGGTCTGATTTTGCTGCTGGTCGGCTTCTTCCGTGAGCTATTCGGTTCCGGCAAGCTGTTTGGCATCAACGTACTCACGCCAGCCACCGAAGGCGGTTTTTATCCCCAGAACGGGCTGATGCTGATCGCCCCGAGTGCGTTCTTTCTGATCGGCCTGATCATCTGGGTCATTCGTACAATCAAGCCGGAACAGGTTGAAGCCGAGTAACGCTCGCCCTTTCGAATACAGGTTCAAATCATGGAACGCTACGCCAATATTTTTGTCGACGCCGTCTTTCCGGGGAATCTGGCTCTGGCCCTGTTCCTGGGGATGTGCACGTTTCTGGCGGTCTCCAAAAACGTGAAAACGGCATTTGGTTTGGGGATCGCCGTGACCGTCATTCAGACGATCACCGTGCCTGTCAACAATCTCATCTATCAGTACCTGCTGCAGCCAGGAGCGCTAAGCTGGACGGGCTCTGAGGCACTCAGCGAACAGAATCTGCTGTTTGTGGGACTAATCTGCTACATCGGCGTGATCGCCGCGATGGTGCAGATCCTGGAAATGACGCTCGATAAGTTCTTCCCGGCCCTCTATCAGGCTCTCGGCATCTTCCTGCCACTGATTACCGTGAACTGCGCGATCCTCGGTGGCTCACTGCTTATGGTCGAAAAGGGCCTGACGCTCGATGAGAGCGTGGTCTACGGGTTCAGCTCCGGCTTTGGCTGGGCGCTGGCGATCGTTTGCCTGGCGGGCATCCGCGAAAAAATGAAATACAGCGATGTTCCTGCCGGACTGCGAGGTTTGGGCATCACGTTCATCACGGTTGGTCTCATGGCACTCGCGTTTCAGACCTTCTCCGTGATCAAGTTCTAGCTGGTCCTCCCGGCAGCCGCCTTCCCGGACGTTCCACCGCATTCTGATTCAAGACTTTGAAGCCTCGGTAAATCTCATGGGCACAGTCATACTCGGCGTTTTCATGTTCACCGGCGTCATCGCCGTTCTGGTCGCTCTGATTGTTTCAGCGCGGGCCCGACTGGTGTCAACAGGTGATGTTGACATCGTGATCAATGAACAAAAGACCATTTCCATCCCGGCCGGCGGCAAGCTCCTCAACGCGCTGGCCGACGAGGGAATCTTCATCTCGTCCGCCTGTGGTGGCGGTGGCACCTGTGCTCAGTGCAAAGTCAACGTGCTGGAAGGTGGCGGCGACATCCTGCCCACGGAAAAATCGCACATCAACAAGAAGGCGGAACGCGAAGGCTGCCGACTCTCCTGCCAGGTGGCCGTTAAGCAGGACATGAAGATTGAGGTTCCACCGGAAGTCTTTGAAACCAAAAAGTGGCAGTGCAAGGTTCGCTCGAACCGCAATGTGGCCACGTTCATCAAAGAACTGGTGCTGGAACTGCCCGAAGGAGAGGACGTTGGATTCAAAGCGGGCGGCTACATTCAGATCGAAGCCCCACCGCACACCGTCAACTACCGTGACTTCGCCATTGAAGCCGAATACCACGAGGACTGGGACAAGTTCAACGTCTGGGACAATGTATCCGTCGTGGACGAGCCTGTGATTCGGGCCTACTCCATGGCCAACTACCCGGGCGAGAAAGGCATCATCATGCTGAACGTCCGCGTCGCCAGTCCTCCACCGCGTGCTCCCAAAGGCACACCTCCCGGCAAGATGTCATCGTTCATCTTTAACCTGAAGCCGGGCGACGAAGTCACCATTTCCGGCCCTTACGGAGAGTTCTTCATCAAGGAGACTCCGGCGGAGAAGATCTACATTGGTGGTGGTGCCGGAATGGCTCCGCTGCGGTCCCACATTTTTGAGCTGTTCAAAAACATGGACACCGACTGTAAAGTGTCCTACTGGTACGGCGGCCGCAGCGTGCGTGAACTGTTCTACCTGGACGATTTTGAAGAGCTGGAAAAGAACGATAACTTCAAGATGCACATCGCGCTGTCGGACCCGCTGCCGGAAGACAACTGGACGGGCCTGACGGGCTTCATCCACCAGGTCCTGCACGATGAGTATCTGGCCAAACACCCGGCTCCGGAAGACTGCGAGTACTACATCTGTGGTCCCCCGATCATGCTCAAATGTGTTCAGGACATGCTGTCAGACCTGGGTGTGGAGCCGGAGAATATTGCATTCGACGACTTTGGCGGTTGATCGGCAATTGTTCCTGGACAGCCATGATTCAGCGAATGACCCCGATACAATTGTATCGGGGTCTCTTTTTTGCCCGTTTGCCGGCCGGATTTACCATGAGTTACGTCCGCTGTCTGTTTGTGACAACCACTTTGCTGCTGTGTGCCCCCTGCGCCACCGCGGAGTCGATCGAGATCTCCGGGCCAACCATGGGAACCTACTTCAAAGTGGTGATTGAGAATCCCCCGGCTGATTTTGACGCCGAGGCAATGCAGCAGCAGATCAGCGAACTGCTGGAGGAAATCAACGCGCAGATGTCCACGTGGGACAGGCAGTCTGAGTTGTCACGCTTCAACGCTCAGCAGACCACAGACTGGTTTGCCGTCTCGCCCGAACTCGTATTTGTGGTGGCCGAAGCACAGCGCATTCATAAACTCACCAATGGCGCGTTTGACCCGTCGGTGGAACCACTGATTCGTCTGTGGGGATTCGGAGACGGCCGCAAAAAAAGCGTGCCTTCCGCTGACGAAATCACGGCCGCGAAAAAGCAGTGTGGTCTGGAGAGCCTCGAATCCCGCACCGAGCCACCCGCTCTACGAAAACTGGTGCCGCAGTTGCAGGTCAATCTGTCGGCCATCGCCAAGGGTTATGCGGTCGATGCGCTGTCTGAATTGCTCACAACGAGCGGATTGAAAGCTCATGTCGTGGATATTGGCGGAGAAAATCGCGTGGGGACCGCCAAGTCCACCGGAGCAAAATGGAAACTGGGGGTCGAATCTCCTCTGGGCGGCCTCCACAAAGTGGTCCCGCTGACAAGTAGTGCCATCGCCACCTCGGGTGATTATCGCAACTACTTTCAGATGGACGGTGAGACGTACTCTCACGCAATTGATCCACAAACGGGCTGGCCAGTGAAAAATCCGCCGGCCTCCGTCTCGGTGATTGCCGACAGCTGCATGACGGCGGACGCCTGGGCCACCGCGCTGATGGTGCAGGGGGTGGAAGCTGGGGCGGCCACCGCGAAAGCCAACGGGCTTTCAGTCATGTTTCAGCAGGTCAGCGATGGCGAAGTTGTGGAAACCGCATTCGGACAATTTACTGAGGAAACCGCGGCGGCAGGCCAGGACAAACCCAAAGCCGCCGCTATGCCGTGGTTTCCGTTTGTTGCCGCCGCCGTGTTGTTCGTGCTGGCCATTGGCGGCATGGCGATCGGCACCATGATTCAGAACAAGTCCATTAAAGGCAGCTGTGGCGGACTGGCCTCCATGCCGGGCAGTGAGGGCAAGTCCATCTGCGAGCTGTGCTCGATTCCCAAAGACGAGTGCACCAATGCCGAGCTGCGTGAGCAGATGCAGGCGGCTGCCGCCGCCCAGGCCGTGGAGGGTGCGCCGCAGAACGAACCCGTCACCTGAGCGATAGGCGTACGCCCTGGAGACTGCACAGATCGGCAGGCTGACCGATCACCTGCTCGACTTACCAGCTCTGCCAGCGGGAGTCTGCCTCCGCGCTGTCGAGGCAGCGGCTCATGAATCGTACGCCCGCCCGTCCTTCGTAAACACTTGGGTAAACGGACGCTCGGCGATCGAGCGTCCCGCCCGCATTGACTGTTCGCATGTCTTCGTACGCGTTGCGATAGACGTTGGCGAAGGCTTCCAGAAAAGCCTCGGGATGTCCGCCGGGAATCCGACAGACATCTGTCGCCGCCGCGGACAGGTAAGCCGCCCCCGGGTCACGCTCATAGACCCGTGTGGGCTGCCCCAGTGCTTTCACACAAAGCTGATTGGGCTCCTCCTGTCGCCACGTCAGTGCCGCCTTTGTGCCATCGACTTCAATCGACAGGTCGTTTAACCGACCGTGCGTCACCTGACTCCATGTAATGCAGCCGGTAGCCCCCTGGGAAAACTGAATCATCGCGTGGCCATAGTCATCCAGCTCATGATGGCCGGAATACGACGACATCTGGCTCATCAGCTTTTCCGGCTCCAGCCCAGTGATGTAGCTGGCCAGATGAAAGGCGTGTGTGCCCACATCCCCCAGTGAACCAGCACGACCGTTTTTGTCCGGATCGGACTTCCACGCTCCGCGATCCTGCTGCTGATCGGGCTCCATACCGTGCATCCAGCCCTGCACATAGGTAGCACGCACGGCAATGATGTCGCCCAGTTCACCGGCAGCGATCATGGCTTTGGCCTGCCGCATAAGTGGATAGCCGGAGTAATTGTGCGTTAGCGCAAATACGCGGCCCGTATGCTCGGCTGTTTCCACCATGCGATCCGCGTCGTCCAGGCTGATGGTCATCGGCTTGTCACACACCACGTGGAAACCGGCTTTCATCGCCTCGCAGGCGATCTCGCAGTGGGTGAAGTTGGGCGTTGCCACAGACACGAAGTGAACACGTTCGTCTTCCGGCAGCCGACTTTCCACGTCCAGCAGTTCGCGCCAGGAACCATAGGCTCGCGACGGATCCACGCGAAACAGGTCAGCTGACGCTTTGGATTTCTCCGGGCGGGACGAAAATGCGCCCGCAACCAGCACGGCATCATTGTCCATGGTGGCTGCTGTCGCGTGAACCTTGCCAATAAATCCAGCGCCTCCCCCTCCCACGAGCGCCATTCGCATTTGCTGTCCGGATTGCGTCATAATCTGTATTCTGTGCTGCCTGTTTGCGAAGAAAATGAGGGGCAAAGTGTATCGACCTCAACCCCGAATGGGATCCATCCAGCGCACAATACGGTTGACTGGTTCCAATATTCTGCCTGACGACATTCCGCTGCCCCAATCAACAGACATGCCCGAACTGCGTCTTGATCTCGACATTGTGGAGTCCAACGCCCGCTCCATGGCCAGGGCGATTGCCGATCTGGGCAAACAGTGGCGCCCCCATGTCAAAGCACACAGCGACCCGCGTCTGGCGAGCTGGCTGATCGAGCTGGGGGCCATCGGCGTGACGGCCGCCCGCGTGGCAGAGGTCAGCAGCATGGCCGCAGCCGGCATTCCCTCTGTTTTACTGGCTCATATCTGCGTGTCCGATTCTGAACGACGACAGCTGGCCGCCGCCGCAAGAAAGACGAACGTCATTTTGTGTGCCGATCACTTCGTTCAGCTGGAATTGTACTCGCAGACCGCCGCCGCGCACGGCGCACACTTTGACATTCTCATCGACGTCAATGTGGGCATGAATCGCACGGGCTGTCGCCCGCGCACAGACGCCACACAGCT
Source organism: Planctomycetaceae bacterium (assembly GCA_024742875.1). Classification (GTDB taxonomy): domain Bacteria; phylum Planctomycetota; class Planctomycetia; order Planctomycetales; family Planctomycetaceae; genus Fuerstiella. Next base: position 10,523 of record JANSXP010000012.1, read on the forward strand.
GGCACTGGCCGCCGAGCGGTTGCCCGGTCTGACAGTCGCGGGGTTGTTTGGCTACGAGGGGCACCTGCTGAATATTGACTCCGAAACGGAAAAGCAGGGCAGAATCTTTGACGCCATGAACACGCTGCAGCAAACGAGTCAGTCGCTGCAGCAGGCGGGTGTCGCCTGCCCCATCATCAGCGCCGGAGCCAGTGGCTCACTGCACATCACGGGCCAGCATCCCGTCGTGACGGAGCTGCAGGCTGGTGGCGGCATCTTCGGAGACCCGTACTACATCCGCTGCGGGCTGACGGGCGTGCAGCCGGCTCTGAGCGTAGTGGCCGATGTGGTGTCCCGACCGGCGCTCGATCGGGCCGTGCTGAACGCTGGCCGCAAAGCCATCAATCCGTACGTGGAGCCAGCAAGTGTTATCGGTCACCCGGAAGCCGAGGTTCTGCAGATGAACGCCGAGCACACCGTGCTGAAACTGTCTGGTACCGCTCGCGATCTGAAAATCGGTGACCAGGTCAGCCTGACCGTCGGATATTCGGATCATTCGCTGTTGATGCACCGCACTGTTCACATCATGCGCGGCGGCCAGCATACGGACACCTGGGATATTTGTCGGTAGTGCCCGACGGCAGCAGCGGACCACCATACTTCGCCTGGGCAGTGCCTCACAGCACTGACGACGCCCGGGAACCGACGGGCGCGACTTAAGCCACACTGAATTCGCTGAGCGCTGCTTCAGTGAACTGCACGCTGTAGCCGCTGTCAGTCGGCAGCAGATAGCGGCCGTCTTTCATAGTGACCGGATGCACCACATGTTCGTGCAGGTGGTCGGAGTATTCCGTGACGCGGCCTTCCAGACTGCCGGAAATGCAAAGGTAATCGATGGAACTAAGGTGCTGTACATATTCGCACAGCCCCACACCGCCAGCATGCGGACACACGGGAATCTCAAACTTTGCCGCCAGCAGCAGCACGGCCAGCACTTCGTTCACGCCGCCCAGGCGACAGCTGTCGATCTGACACACCTGCATGCCACCGGCCTGCATGAACTGTTTGAACATCACCCGGTTCTGACACATTTCTCCGGTCGCGATTCGCACAGGAGAAACGGCTTTGGCAATCTGAGCGTGTCCCAGGACGTCATCGGGACTGGTGGGCTCTTCCACGAACCACGGAGAAAACTGGCGGAGTTCTTCAATCCACGCAATCGCTTCGGGAACATCCCAGACTTGATTGGCGTCCACCATCATGAATGCCTCGTCGCCCATTTCCTGTCGCAGCACGCGACAGCGACGCAGGTCATCTTCCAGATCGCGTCCGACTTTGATCTTAAAGTGATTCCAGCCCCGCTGTTTCAGCTGACCACACTTCTCCCGCAGCACCTGGTCCGAGTACCCCAGCCAGCCTGCAGATGTGGTATAGCTGGGGTATCCCTGTTCCTGCAGGGTTTCCCGTCGGGCCGACTGGCCAGGCGATACGGCCTCCAGCAGTTCTTTGGCCTCGGCAGGGGTCAGGGCATCTGTCAGATAGCGGAAATCAACACAAGACACGATCTGCTCGGGCGACATATCGGCCACCAGTTGCCACACGGGTTTGTTTTCGATGCGGCCCCACAGATCCCACACCGCATTGATCAGCGCGGCGGCCGCCAGATGCACGACCCCTTTTTCCGGCCCGACCCAGCGAAACTGACTGTCTCCCGTCAGCCGCCGATACAGCTGCACAGGTTCGGCCATCAACTGTTCGACCGACTGGCCGACCAGCAGCGTGGCCAGCGACTGTATGGCGGTGACACACATTTCGTTGCCGCGACCAATGGTGAACGTCATGCCGCAGCCGGACCGCTCCGCCGAGTCGGTTGTCAGCACAACATACGCCGCCGAGTAGTCAGGATCGGGATTCATCGCATCCGAGCCATCCAGCTGCTGTGATGTGGGGAAGCGAAGATCGAACGTTTGGAAGCCGGTGATCGTAGTCATGGACGCTTGTTCTGAATAAGTCCGCAGGGAAGGGCAGACTCTAAGGAATCGCTGCGCCATTGACCAGAATGCTGCCTTCAATTGTGGCCCCATCCAGTTCGGCCGCCACAAACGGGTTACGCAGCACGGTGACCTGGTTGTTGGCGGCTCCCGACAGCCGAATGCCACCAAAATTGGCCACCTGTCCGACACCGAAACCACGAGCGGTCAACAGAATGCCGTCTGAGTTGACTCCCGTCAGATTAATGACGTTGCCGCTGATGGTGGCCAGCATCTCAGGATTGGACTGCGTGTTGACCAGTCGAAAGCCGGTCTGGTCCGCTCCGGCCCCCAGTATTGTATTGCCGCTAAACACATTGGGATCGCTGAAGTGAGCCCCGTTGCCCCACGTCACGTCGATTCCCGTCCAGTTGGCAGACGTCCCGCCGCTGAGCGTCAGTCGATCAAGCATCAGATTCTCAGGCTGACTGGCCCCACTGGCCTGCGACACCACCCCGGCCACGCTGGAACGGATATCAAGCAGCCGCAGACTGACGTCTTCGGCCCCGTCAATCAGAACACCCTGCTGTACGTTGCTGATGGTCCCCCCGCTGCCGGCCGTCAGGCCGTCTCCTGTGATGGCAAACTGCGTGTGAAAAGCGTTAACCTGGCCGATCTGATTGAGGCTGATCCCCACAGCCGTGTTGGCGGCGGAAACAGAAGTCAGGCGAATGTCTGTGGAAAGCCGAGTCAAAGAGACGGCCGTTCCGTTGACGGAGGAGATGACACCGTCAGAGATCACCAGCTTGCTTACCGTGGCGCCCAGATCCTGAGCAAACAGGGCGATGCCGTTTGTTGCGTCGATATCCAGACGAGAAAACGTGATGTCATTCAGGCCGGTGGCATTCTCTGACAGAAACACGGTCGGCGCGCCGATCGCCGTGCGTGCCGTATCTGTAATCGCCACACTGCCAAACGTAAACGATCCTGAAGAGTTGATGATCTGCAGCGACGACGACAAAGAACCGTTCGCATTGTTCAGATTCAGCGGGTCCGTCACCGTCAAAGAGCCGGAGGAACCATCGATGGCCACTCCACTGCGTCCCCAGTTTGTCACGACCAGCGACTGCAGTTCAATGTTGGAATTGTCAGAGTCGATTTGTACGCCATCCAAAGTCGGATTCGTCACAGACAGGCCAGCGGGAAAGGTAATATCCGGCGATGTGTTGGCTCCCGTGGTGTTCAGATTCGAAACCACCAGGCCACTGCCACCCGCGTTTTCGACGGTGACCGCTCCACTGAACGCTGCCTTCGTGTTGTCACCGCTGTCGTCAAAGAAAATTCCGTTGCCGGCTGCGTCCGTCACACGCACCGCCTGAGCGAACGTCGTTGAGCTGTCGTCCTGCATTTGACGGAAATGAATGCCGTGGCTGCCGGTTGTGGTAATTGCCAGATCACCGGCAAAGTCCACAGTTGAGGCGGGCGTCCCACGATCCAGCAGCAGTCCCACGCCAGTGGTATTGGCTATGGAGACGCCATCGAATGTGTAGCTGCCGGCGAATTGCGTCAGTTCAATCCCTGTGACCGCTCCATCAATAACGGTGTTCAGCACGCGTGAATCGGTCGTGGCGCCGGTTCCCAGAATGCCTGTCGCCGCCGCATTCTCAACGCGAAAGCCGTTCACTTCCGTCGTATTCGCCAGCGTGATGGCAGGCCCGGTGCCGGGCGCGTTGCGGATAATCGGCAGGGCTGTGCCCGCTGTGATGCGGGGCAGGGTGATGTCGCCCAGTTGCGTGGCGGCCGTGGTGATCGTGTGATCGATGCCTTCGCCCAGAAAACGCGTGTTGTCGGGCAGGACAATGGCCTGTCCGTCAAACAGGCTGTCGGCATGCGCGAAAATCACAGACCCTGGGGTGGCGGCGGCATCCGCAGCCGCTGACGCCAGCAGTGCGTGCGGACTTTCGGCTGTTCCCGCCCCACCACCAGTGCTGCTCACGTGAATAAAATTCAGCACATTGCCCCCGGCATCTTCCGCCAGGACAGGATCGTAAATATTGGTGCCTCGCGTCACCATGTGGTGGTTGCGACGGACAGATTCTCCCAGACGATGCCGGATGGTGGACGCTCTGTCCCGTGGTCCGTGGTAGAAGTCGTAGGAGCAGGTGAACAGAAAGCCGGGGTCATCGGCCTCTTCATCCACTGTCACCTGAAAGCCCACCGTCAGTCGTGGTACGGGTTCGACTGTAATCGTGGAGCTCCAGCCTTTGACCGGGTCAGCATTTTCGGCTTCAAAATTGTAGTAGCCCACAAACCAGCGACTCGTGGAGTCATCGAAGGGCAGAATCATGCCGAATTCCAGGTCGAAACCTTTGAATGCCTGCTCTTCCAGCCGAAAACGCTCCAGCGCCAGAGCGTTTCCCTGGAACGCCGTGTTGCCCGTCAGTCCGGAAAAACGGGAGACCAGCTCATCGGTGCCGACCGGCAGATAATAGTGACCGCGAAACAGGAGAGATTCATTCTGGATCTGCCCGCCACCAGTGACCTGATGGAAGGTCCGGTCACTCGTCCGGTCAAAGTCGTACCAGAGATTCAGGTCCACGATCGAGTTGGTGCGTTCCGAATACACACGCTGCCCAAACCCAAAGTTGCCAATGTAACCACCGCCGTCCGTGCTGATTCCCAAGCGCCCATCGAAGTACTGAATCTGCTCACTGCCATCCGAATACAACTGACTGCGGAGCGGTCGCAGCATCTCCAGCGACAGGAACGAGTTGGGCTCGACATAACTGTCTCCACCAAAAAACTGGACGCGCACGGGCGTGGAATAGCCAAAACGCTGAAATCGCGGGGCGGCCAGCAACTGCGGCGGGGCGGACTGCCGTGCTGCGGGCGACGGAACGGCTGACGCCTGCACCGGTTGCCTCGCTGTGTCTTCGGGGACTTCGACAAACTGACCTGTGGCCGCCGCGTCCGGATGATCGGCCGTCACCGAGGTGGGTTCTGATGTGATCGGCCCAGTGGGCCACTCTTCCGCCGGCGGGGGCAGGTTCGGACTGCGATCGACGCGCAGTGTGGGGTCTGGGGCGACAACCGGCCCTTCCGCAAATTCCTCCAGCGGCAGCGCATACAGATCGACGTCGTCTGGAATCGGGGGTGTCAGAACCTGAGCGACGACAGCACCGGACAACAGGGACAGCAGACACACATAACGAACGATGATCCGATAGCCGTTCATCAACAATCCGCCCCGACAACAGAACTGTGGGCCAGCCAACCAGCGGCTCGCGCGTCTGTCGTATCGTCACAGCAGGGAGAGTCACCATTCTGATTTCATTCAGAATAACCCCCACAAACACTCCCTCCCCCTTACACGTCACAAACCGCGCCCAGGTTACCTCACCGGACCTTCAGCCACACGATCGCAGCTGGGCAGCGGCAGGATCTGCCGCCGCGAGAAGTTGGAGGATTCGCAGGTCACCAGCGACCATGCGTGGGGTGGCGCACAGAAAAACGATGGAGGAGCGGCGGCCGCATCGCCGCGCGTTCCCCATCGGAGTCGTCCTGCAGAGCCGATTCACAGTCGGATCATCGTCCCTGGGTCACGTATTCGAAAATCCGCTGCACCAAAGTCAGGTCCGCCTGCGGCCACAGTCCCAGCTGGTCCAGAACACGCATAATGAATGCCATGTCCAAAAGACCAAAAGAGTATGGCAGGCGCATCTCGCTGAAGGACCGTACTTTGCCTTCAGCAGATTTGCGACGATTCAGCCGACGCGTCGCTTCCACCCAGCGATCACGCGCCAGTTCGCGCTGTTCGTACGCCTTGAGCAGCTTCAGCTGCCGCGCGTAGTCCAGCGGTCGTCCCAGCATCACTTCGTCCGCTTTGCACACAGCTTCCAGATCCTGGAAGGTACGCTCTGCGCTTTCATACGCAGACTGAGTGCGAGTGTGGTGCCACTGCGCGGCTCGACGGATCAACGCCGAGATGCCGCGCAGAACTGCATACAGCAACATCATGGGTCGTCTCCTTTCCAGAGAGCAACAGAAGGTCTCAGCGCAACGCCGCGCTGAACAGAAGCGTGAAACAGACGGCCACGAATGGGCCGGCATTTGAGGTGGGTGATCGCCGGCAAACCCATCGTGCCGGGACAGCTTCACCTGAGGTTGAGGGAATTCGTTTTGAACGAGTGGCGTCGTCGAGCAACGACGCAGCATTCACCCGCACACAGGTGCGGGGCTCGTGAGCGTCGTGCTCGCAGTCAATCGTGATTTGTGGTCGGACATGATCGTCTGCCAAAACAAAATTCGGGAACGCCTCTAAGAGTCCCTGCGCGGCGGGAGGTTCGGTCCGAAAACATCACTTCTGCGAAAGTCATCGTATTGGCCTGGCACCTGAGTGCGGTCCATCTCAGTGTGGGCCACCTCAGTGCTGGCCACCAAATCGGCGACGATACAAAACGTGAGGACACACCGGATGCCCTGGCGGAACGAGGGGATGATCAAAGTCGTCCGCCGGATCACGCTCCATGTCGAGCTTCTCCATGACCCGCCGCGATCGGACGTTGATCGTTGCCGTCATTGCCACAATTTCCTTTGCACGAAGGCAGCGTTCAGCAAACTGCATCGCGGCCTCTGCGCCCTCTGTCGCCAGCCCCTGCCCCCAGTGATCGGACGCCAGTCGCCAGCCAATTTCCAGACAGGGTGTGAAGTGCGTTTCGTAGTGCGGCACCGACAAGCCAACAAAGCCGATAAACGTGTGGCTGGATCGCACTTCGACCGCCCACAATCCAAAGCCGTACGCATCAAACGTCTGCTGAATGCGATCACACGTTTGATCACTTTCTGCGCTGGACAGCACATCCGGAAAAAATTCCATCACGGCGGGATCCGCGTTGATGGCGGCAAACCCCGCACGATCCGCGGCTCGCCAGCGGCGCAGCAGCAGGCGATCGGTCGTCAGTTCCTCAGGCAGCGGTGAAACGGGCTGGATGCTCAACATGTTGCTTACCAGACCCCTTCGTAGGGATTTGAAACAAGGTTCCACATTCTGGAATACACGTGGACCCGATGCGTGGGCTGACCGTCAGCGGTTGTGAGCGGCTGCTGCTGATCGCACCAGGACAGCAAACCGCCGCGGAGGTTGACTACCGGCTGCCCCCGCTTGTTTTGCTCCCGTGCGAACACACCACTGCGATAGCCGGCCGTGCAGTAGGCCACAATCATCTGTCCCTCTTGTTTTATGGGTCCATCATCGGCATGGTCTGCATCGACCCCGGCCGGGTGGCCGGCGGACGGGTGGCCGGCGGACGGGGGGCCAACCTGCTGCCGTCGGGCAAATTCTTCCGCCGTCACGGCACCTGGAATCATGGACACGTCGCGTTCGGCGGGCGGACGCACGTCGACAAACACGAACTGATCAACGCCTTTGGCCAGAATCTCTTCCACACTGACCTCCGCCACATCCCGCAGTTGATTGGAGATGTCGCAGGCAATCTGCACCAGGCGGCCCCGCAGTGAATCGGCCATGTTGATCCCTTCAAAACTCGACAGTTTCTGCCCGTGTCAATCAGTTTCCACCACGCAGCGCTTTTCAGAGCCGCTCTCCCGGCAGATCCTGCCCGGCAGCGCGTCGAATTCCACCGGACGTGCCAGAGAACCGGCAGATAGTGCGCAAGAGCAGCCATGGGGCAGCGAATCCCTCTGGGAACGCTATTGTTGCATCTGGCAGCCCCCGTCATTCTAGCGGTCGACGAACTGAAGAACATGAAACGCGAGGAGTTCCAACCCGAAACCGGTCCTGCAAAGAGCGTCCGCATCCTGCTGGCGATCTTTGCCGTCGGTCTGACGGCCGGATTCGCGCTGGCGGCCTCTCTGAATCCCGATCCTCGGGGGTTTGGCACCCATCAGCAACTGGGACTTCCCGCGTGTCAGTTTCGACAGTACGTCGGGCTGTCGTGTCCGCACTGCGGCATGACGACCGGGTTCTCGCACATTGTGCGTGGTCAGTTTGGCGCCGCGTGGGACAGCAATCCTGCCGCACTGCCGCTGGCCGTGCTGTGTGCCGCCTTCATTCCGTGGTTTGGCCTGATGGCAGCCCGCGGAAAATGGCTGCTGACGGACGAACCATTTCGGTGGATCCTGAACGCCGCCATTGGCTACGTGTCGTTTGCCGTTCTCATCTGGGTGCTGCGAATCGCGTTCTAAACATCTCTGGACAGATTGTCATGACCCCGTTTTTCTCAAATCCATCGCGACGAAACCTGCTGCTGCTAACGGCCGCCGCTCTGGTTGTCCTGCCCGGGTGCTCACTGATGGTGATGGCGGGCAAAGTGTTTATGGGAGACCCCAAAGTCAAATCCCCGTTTTCCTCAGCCACCGGTCAGGACCTGACGGAAATCGAAACGCCTGTCGCCATCATCTGTGAAGCGCCTCATCGGCTCGTGAGTCGGGTGCCCTCGCTGCAGATCGATATTCTTGATCGCGTGGCTCGCCATTTGGAAACAGAAGGCGTCCGTGTGGTCGACCCGGGCGATCTGGCGAGTTGGTATGACGACCATGGTGAATGGGGCGATTTCTCAGAAATGGCCGCACACTTTGACGCGGGCCACGTCCTGAAAATTGAGTTGCGGGAGTTCAGCTATCAGGTACCCGAAAGTGAAAACCTGCTGCAGGGCAGGGCCGAGGGCCACTTGACAGTGGTCGAAGTCCACACTCCCCCCAAAAGTCTGCTGACGGCCGAGTCTTCGGCAAAGGCTGACAACTGGCTGCCGACGACCACCGTGTTTGATCGCGACTTCTCGCTGAAGTTCCCCACGTCATATCCGATTGCCCGTGAGACGCAGTCCGAAGATATCTTTGCCCAGACATTTATCGATCGTGTGGCCGTGCATATCAGCCAGCATCTATACGACTACAAAACCAGTGAGTCGGTCAACTAAACGAACGGGGCCTGACCGCTCCGGTGTTCCGCTCCCACGTTCTCACAAAACTCCTCTCTCAGAACCCTCCTCTCTGCATTTCCATCCCGGATCACACCTGCAGGATGCAGGTCTAATTGAAAACAGGTGACAGGATGTCTGCCAGCTCTCCTTCCTCGACAACTCGCTGGGCCTCACGACCAGTGATCGCCAGACTGCTGCTGCTCGGCTGCATTCTGGTGGCCATCCCCGGCTGCAACTACTTCATCCTGCTCGGCTACCTGATCGGTGGTCCGCCACAGCTGGAACCACTGTTTGAAGCAGAAACCAACAAGTCCTTCACGGATCGCAATATTCGCGTGGCGGTCGTTTGCTACGCTTCCGATGACCTGACCAAGTTTCACGACAACATCGACAAGATGCTGATCTCACGAATCTCGGCCATGCTGTACAGTAACAGCATCGACATCGTGAACCCCGATCGGGTGAAAGCCGAAATGGCCAACAATCCGGAGTGGGACAGCCCCGTGGAAATTGGCGCAGAACTGGACGTCAACTACGTGGTGTATGTCGACATCGCCGACTTTTCGCTCTACGAACGCGACAGCACGAGCCTGTTTCGCGGCCGCTGTGAGGCCATCTGCAGCGTTTACGAAATGCAGACCAATGGCGACGGACGCCGCATTTTCACGACGGAAATCAACTCCACGTATCCGACGCAGGTGCCGCGTTCGGCGTCTGACATCAGCTATGAGAGCTTTCGCAACGAGTACTTCTTCCGCCTGGCCAATGAGATCGGCCGACTGTTTTATCCGTATGGAACGGGTGACGACATCTCCAGTGCGACGTAAGCTGCCCGAATGTCACGTTCGTCAGGCCATCGCAAAAGTCGTCGTCGTCAGTTTGCCGTCAGCCACCAGAAGAACTGGATGATTGGCCGCTACGCCGTTGTGGAAACGCTGCGGGCTGGTCGCTGGCCGATGGACGAGTTGTATCTGGATGCAGAACTTCCAGATACTGACGAGGTTGTGCGGCTCGCCAGTCAGATGGGTGTGGCCGCCAGTCGGGTGCCGGCCGCCAGACTGACAGACCTGTGCCACGCCAGCCATCACCAGGGAATGGCCGCCCGCATGGGCGCCTTTCCGTATCGTGATACGGACTGGCTACTCGATGCGGTCAAAGCGGCGTCTTCCGGCCCGCCCCCACTGGTCGTGATCTGCGATCGCATTCAGGACACCCACAACTTTGGCGCCATCCTGAGAACGTGTGATGCTGTCGCCGCCATGGCGGTGGTCATCGGACATCACGAGCAGGCGCCCGTTTCCCCCCAGGTGTCGCGTTCCTCAGCGGGCGCCGTGAACCACGTCCCGGTGGTTGCCTCAGAGAATCTGGCGGAAACCGTAGAGCAGCTTCAGACAGCGGGCCTGCGCATCGCGGCGGCCTCAGAAAAAGCAAACGGCGAACACTGGTCAGCAGCACTGACCGGGCCGGTCGGCCTGATCGTGGGCAGCGAAGCGTCGGGCGTGAGTGAAGCACTGCTGCAGCGGGTCGACTGCGGACTGCGTATCCCTATGATGGGACAGGTGGGATCGCTGAATGCCGCCGTGGCGGCCAGCGTGGTGCTGTATGAGATTCGTCGCCAGCAGACAACGGGCGCCGCAAAGAGCGACTAGAAGCGGGCATGGGATGCAGTCGTTAGAAGCGGGCATTTCATTAGATGCGGGCATTAACTGCGGGCGCGGGACGTACCCACAAAGCACAGCGGCCGCCATCCATTCCGGACTTACAGCTCGCTGGCAATGTAGTTGCGAATCTGCTGTCGCGTCTCATCGGAGACGGCCCCGTAAAACTGCAGAATCAATCGCCCATGTTCGTCACAACGCCCGCAGATTTTGACACGCCCTTCCGGGAATCGTGTGCGCTGCAGCAGGTCGAGCAGACGCTGCTGCTGTCCTGTGGTGATGCCACGATGTGAACGGACGCCGCTTTCGTCCACCACAATCTGAAACGCCCATCGCGGCGACAAAATGCGCCAGGCCGCCCAGGCGATGGCCGCGACAACCGCCACACGCAGCAACAGCAGAAGGAAGACCAATGCGAATGACTCCGAAATGGGGGCGAATAACCGGCTGGCGAGCTGTCAGCCGAGGAATTTCTCCAGGGCGTTCAGGCCGGCTTCAATGACTTCCATGCTGGTGGCAAAGGACAATCGCACATAGCCTGGGGCGCCAAAAGCATCGCCCGTCACCAGTGCCACGTGTGCGTTCTCAAGCAAAGCGGTGCAGAATTCGGTGCTGTTACTGACCGTCACGCCACCTGACAGCGTTTTGCCAAAATAGTGGCTGACATTAAAGAAGGCATAGAAGGCACCGCCAGGGTCTGCAAACGTCAGACCGGGAATTTTCCGCAGACGCCCCAGCACGTAGTCGCGCCGACTTTGGAACTGTACGAGCATGTCTGCGATGCAGTCCTGCGGGCCGTTCAGCGCTTCCACGGCGGCATACTGACTGATGCTGCAGGGATTGGACGTCTGCTGACTCTGCAGCCGCGTGATGGCGGCACTCACATTTTCCGGAGCGATCGTCCAGCCGATGCGCCAGCCGGTCATCGCATAAGCTTTACTCACGCCATTCACGATGATCGTGTTATTCTTAACGTCTTCGCCAAAAGAGGCGAACGAACGAAAGGAGTAGCCGTCGTAAATGAGCTTGTCATAGATTTCATCCGACAGCACCGTGATGTTCTTTTCCACGGCCACTTTGGCCAGCGTTTCCAGCGCTTCCACCGGATAGACGGCGCCGGTGGGATTGCTGGGGCTGTTGAGCATCATCAGCCGCGTCTTGTCGGTGATCGCGCTGCGAAACTGCTCTTCGGTCATGCAGAAGCCTGATTCCTCGGTCGTCTCCACGAGCACCGGCACGGCGCCGACCAGTTCCACCAGAGCGCTGTAGCTGACCCAGTAGGGCGTGGGGATGATGACTTCATCACCCGGTTCGCAGCAGGCCGTCAGCACGTTGTGAATCGCGTGCTTCGCTCCGTTGCTGACCGTGACTTCAGTGGGCTTGTAGGCCACGCCGTAGTCTCGCTCGAATGCCGCGCAAACGGCCTCTTTCAATACTGGCAGGCCGGTGGCTGGCGTGTAGTGGGTGTGCCCATCTGCCATCGCTTTGCGGGCCGCTTCACAGATGTGCTCTGGCGTCGTAAAGTCGGGTTCCCCCAGCGTGAACTCAAGCACGTTCACACCCTGAGCCCGCAGTTCGCGGGCTTTGCCGGCGGCGGCGATCGTGGCGGAAGGCTTCAGCTGATTGACGAGATGCGACGTATACATTGGCTTGCGGGATCCGTGAGCGTTTCGGGCGGGAATGTGGCGGTTCGGTTCGCACACGCAGAGCGTCCAGAGAGGAACCAAAGGCCCGGCGCGATTCTGAAGAGCAGAAATCACACGGTCAAGCTAGACACTGGTTTACAGTGGGAAGTTCCACGCTTCCTGGGATGAGGTGGGAATTCTCGATGTCGTTCCTGCAGGTGGATCAATTTTCGGCCGGAAAATCGGGATTGCTGTCCGTTTCCAGCCGGCGGTAAACTGCCGCGGATAAGCCGCAGGTACGCTCATTTCCCGCCGACAGGACGTCGGGCCGCGTGCAGAATCTTTCCCGCTGGAATGGACCAGAACAGAAATGACAGGGATACGTCAGCTGCCAGGATCGGGACAGATCTCCACGACCATTGTTGGCACCGTGCTGTGCTGGCTGGCCGGTCTGAGTGTGTGTGGATTTTCCATCGCAATCGCTCCTGGAGGCAGCCTGATGACGCGGCTGTGCGCCCTGCTGGGGCTGCTGCTGGGCGCGTCGGTCTGTGGCTGGGCTCGAGTAGCATCTGCTCGCTGGAAACTTCGGCTGGTCGCCGTCCTGATTCTGGGCGGCGTGGCACTATTCGCTGTCGAAGGTGGACTGCGTCTGGCCGGAGAGTACCCGCGTCGCTCCATCAGCCGGCTGCTGCCTGACGCCGCTGTGGGCTTCACGCTGGATCCCGCGCGGGCAGACGTCGATCGTCATGGATTTCGAAATCCGGAACCGGCCTCTTCCCGGACGGCACAGGTGGTGGCCATCGGCGACGGACTCACCGAAGGCGTCAACGTGGCGGCTGCCGACTCCTGGCCCGCCTGCCTGCAACGGCTGCTGAACGTGCCCGTTTACAACATGGGAGTCAGTTGCTTTGGCCCGCGGGAATATGTCCGCGCGATGCGGCGGGCCCTCGATAAGCGACCACAGCACATTGTGATCTGCCTCAATCTGGCTGATGACTTTGGGAAGTGCGTGGAACGTGGCACGACTGCTCCCCCTGTCCCTTCGCTGCGACAGTTCATTAAATGTCAGACGGCCATTGGCAGTTACGCACATCAAACGTGGCGTGAACTGTCCGCTCGAGCGACGGCAGACACTGGTGCCGCTGTCAATAACGCAGCCATCCGGGGCACGCGCACACAGCAACTGCAGCAGTGCCTTCGCAACATGGATCCTGCCAGCGAGCAGGTTACCGCCCGCGTCCAGCAGACAATTCGGGCGTTATCCACAGGGGCTCGGCAGTGCGCCGAGCAAAACGTACAGCTAAGCGTGCTGTTGGTTCCCATCCCGGAAAGCGTCTACGAACACAGCACAGACGGCGAAGTCGGAAGGGCCGAAAACGTCCCTGGGACAGCAGACAGCCTGGTGGGAATGATCTGCCAGCAGCAGCAGGATCTTGTAAACCGACTCACACAATCACTGGCCGAACGTGGCGTCACTGTGGTGAACGCTTTGCCATTGCTGCAATCATCTCTGGATGCCGGACAACAACCGTTTGAACAGGAGGAACACGGATACCCGTCGCCGGCAGGATACGCTGTCTGTGCCTCGGCTGTGGCCCAGATCGTGAATGCGGCCACTGCTGTGACCAATTAGCAGATACGGGCCGGCGCCTTATTCAGAGCACGACCGCCTGTGGGGCAATTGAGTTCAGGCAGAAGTTCTCAAAGGGTTCCTGGCCGGCTCTTTGCCCGTTCTTCGACTGCCCTTCAGAAGCATCCGCAGCACAGAGCCAACTGGCGGATTTCGCCGATCGACGGTTGCCTGCGGCAAGAGAAATCCTCTTGCCGGCCATCCACCCAAATTGTCAACGATGTCTGCCATGGAACCACCGCGGCGAATCCGCAAACCGCCAGCTCCCGGCTGATGTCGCTGGATCTCAATTCCTGATCAGCCGAAATGATGGATAACCATGCGTGAAGGAACCCTTTACGACTTTTGGCGTATTGTCATAGAATAGGCAAGGTGACTTATCCTGGTCCGGCTCTCGCTGGATCGCGAACTGATTGCCTGAAATTAACAGCACTTCGTTTTCAGACCGCCGCTCCCCTGTCGTTCTCGTGCGGTGTTTGAACCTATCTAAGATCAAACTGACATGGTGCAATCAATAAAAACGCTGGTCCTTTCCACCGTTCTGACCATAGTGCTCTCCACGAGCGCATCCGCGCAGCAGGAGCATCATCCCAAGATCACGATTGGCCACGCGGGCATTGGCACGCTCAAGGAAGACCTGACGTATCTGCTCAGTCTGACAACTCCCGCTGAACAGAAGCAGCTGGTCAACCTCATTGACTTCATCGATCTGCTCATGTTCGGTGTGGATCCTGACAGACCCATTCGTGTCGACATTCTGTCCGGCACCAGTCCTCCCACCTACGTGATTTGGGGGCCCTATCAGGTGCTTGCCAACCTGAGGGACGACAACCTGTCGGCCCAGTTTCAGATGCGCCGTGACAGCAAGGACCTGCACCGGCTGCTGGGGCAGGATCCCGGCTGGTTTCGTGTGCTGCCCAGGCTGAAGTACGGCATTCTGATTTTGGCGCAGAATGAAGGCGACATGAATCTGCTGAAGCAGATCATTCTTAAGCTGGTCGACCCCGCACCGGAAATCACCCCCCTGCTGATCAACAGCGCCAATCTGGGAATGTCCATTGTCAACGACGCCATCGGGGCGGATGACATGGACAAACGCCGCAATTCCTTCGGAGAGTTTCGTTCCAACAAACAGGACGCCCTGCAAAAGCGTCCCACCGAGTCGGCCACGGAATTTGCCCTGCGAAAAGCGCTGGTCGCCAATCAGATTGATGAACTGGAACGTTTGCTGGTGGAAGCCAAAGAGGCGTCCATGAAGACGTTTCTGGACAGGAAGACGGGCTCGGCGCGTATCATGTTTTCTGCTGAAGCCATTGCAGAAACATCGCTGGCCGGCAGCATCGCTCTGTTTGGTCAGAAGCCTGATGCATTCGACTCCGTCAAACCACTGGCCGACACCGTCCTGTCGCTGCGCGGCAATCACCCCATTGACGAACTGCGTCAAAAGCACGCGCTCACATTTATCGACCTGATGCAAAAAGATGCGGCCGCCCGCATTGCGGCCGACAGCAAGCTCACGCCTGATCAAAAGACGGCCTCTCAGGGTGTCTTTGATGGCATCATGGAGGTCGCCGCAGACGGCATCAAAAGCGGCAACGTCAATGGCTTTCTGGAGTCTATCGTCAATGGCGACGGCGAGTTTGTCTCCATTGCCGCTGTGTCCGTAGTGGGCGGCAAACGACTGGATGCCGCTCTGGAGATGATCGCCGGCACGGGCAACGGCAACAAGATCAGCATGAAGACTTCCAAGGTCGGTGACGTTGATATTCACGAACTGCAGCTGGCGGAAGGCTTCTTCCCACTGTTTGACGACCTGTTCGGTGCCGGCAAAACGTTGTATGTGGGCACCACGGACAGCATCGTCTGGATTGGCACGGGCGAAGAATCGCTGCCCCTGCTGACAGCGGCCATCGAAGGACTGGGCGCTCCCCAAAACAATGACACGGTGCTGACCATCAAGGGACGCGTGCTGCCGTGGGCGGAACGCACACTGAAGCTCGTCAAAGATCTCAAACTGACCGACCAGGCCCAGGAGCAGAAACGCCGCGACCGTCAGCGTTCTCTGGAACTGGCCGTCAGCTCGCTTCAGGAAAAAGATGACGCCAGCTTTACCATGAAAGTGGCGGACGGCGTCAGCACGGGGGAAATCTTCGTCAACACGGGGATCCTGAAGTACCTGGGCCGAGAGATTTCTCTGTACTCCAAGAACAACCTGCAATAGTTCGCCACCTGGCGGCGCCCCAGACTCACTGCACGGACTCGCATGTCTGACGATCTGCAAAACACGGAAGAATCCTTCGACGACATTGAGCTCGCTTACCGCGAGGCGATGAAGTCACTGGATGAGGCCGAGCAGCAGGTTGGCTCAGCCCTCATGGAGCTTGCCGACTCCTCTGACGAGGAGCCAGAGAACGATCTGCCATTCACGTCGATCGGCGAAGAACTGGCGGAGGACCTTCAGGCCCCGCTGGAGTCCCCTGAGCCCGAGTCTGTCGCGGATGGCGAAGTTCGTGTCTCTCCCCGGGCCGTCATTGAAGCGGCTCTGTTTGTGGGGGGAGAGGTGGCCCTCACAGCTCGCGCCCTGGCCTCACTGATTGGCAAAGACACCTCCTCGAAGGTGGCCGTGCGGATCATTGATGAGCTGAATGAGTCGTATGCCGAGGAGAATCGGCCTTACGAAATCCGTTTAAAAGAAGGCGGCTTTCAGATCGAACTGCTGGATCGATTCGCCGACGTGCAGGCCCGTGTTTTTGGACTGGGGCCTCGAGAAGTGCGGCTCTCTCCCGAAATCCTCGAAGTCCTTGCTTTTGTCGCCTACAACCAGCCGGTCAGCAAAGCCGACATGGAAACCGTCGAGCAGGCCAAAGCGCTCACCCATCTGCGACGACTCATCCGCCTGAGACTGGTGGAAGTCGAACGCAACGGCAAAAAACGCACCGACATCATCTATCGCACGAGCAATCGATTCCTCGAACTGTTTGGACTCAGTTCCATTGAAGAACTGCCACAGGCAGACATCTTCAACTTCAAATAGCGGTACCCGTTTGCGCCGCATGGCGGACACATGGGCCCCCGCCCGGGCCACATGCGTCAGCCTCGGCAAGTGTGCCCCTGGACAGCCAGCCCAAACAGCCAGCAACAAACGCAAACAACGCCTGCCGGCAGCAGGTGGCTGACCCGCCGAACGCTATTCGGCCAGTTGCTCGTCTGCCCACGCACCCAGCGCGTCCTGCACTTCCTGCATCACGCTGATCGCCGCCCCTTTGGCCTGGTTCAGATCCACGCCGTCGGACAGATCCGACTGGCAGAAAAAGTAGAACTTGATCTTGGGTTCGGTTCCGGATGGACGACCGGCAATCTGAATGCGGACCGGCTGGTCGTCGTCAGACTTATAGAACAGCAGGTCGCCTTTAGGATCGGCGATCGTGCCTGTTTGCTCGCCGCCCGGAATGGCACAGCGTGTGCCGCTGGAATAGTCGGAAACCTCCACCAGCCGAATCGGACCAAACTGCGCTGGTGGACTGGTTCGCAGTGTCTGCATCAGACCATCGATTTTGGCTTTTCCGGTTGGACCGGTGCAGTAGATGGACTTCTGTGACTCCAGGTGAAATCCGTGCTCCGCATAGATTTCGTCCAGGCGATCAAGCAGCGTCATTCCGTCGGCTTTCAGTTCCGCCGCCAGTTCCAGTATGAACAGCGCGCCAATTGCTCCATCCTTGTCGCGGCAGTAGTTTCCGGCCAGAAAACCGATCGACTCTTCACAGCCAAACACAAATTTCTCCGGGCCGTTCTCTTCGATGGTTTTGGCGATCCATTTGAAACCGACCAGCAGTTCGTGGAACGTGCGGGCTCCGTGACCGTCAACAACCGCCTTGACCAGAGGCGTGGTCACCAGAGTTTCAATGACATAATGCTCGGGCGTCAGTTCACCGCGGTCTTTGAGCTTACGGATCAGATAATCGGCGATCAACACGCCCGTCTGGTTGCCTGTGATGGCCTCAAACTCGCCTCCGGCTTTGCGCACCATCACACCGAGGCGGTCGGCGTCAGGATCCGAAGCCAGAATCAGGTCGGCCGGGTTGTCCGTTTCCGCGATCCACTCCAGCACCGGGTCAAAGACTTCCAGCAGTTCCGGGTTGGGCAGATGTTGGGGAACATTGGGAAAATCCCCGTTGGGCTCGCGGTGTGGTTCAAAAATCTCCACGCCGTCGAATCCGGCCTGCTGCACAATCCGATAGATGGACGTCTCACCGACACCGTGCAGTGGTGTGAAGACAGCATTGATGCCACGTGCCTGGGTCTGACTGAGGGCCACCACTTCGCCGATGTATTGTTCGTCAAGCTCAGCACCAATGACTTCGATCGCTCCGGAAGCCACCGCGTCGTCATAGTCCATCGCGGGAATGTCTTCCGCCGATTCCACATGCCCAATGATGCCGCGGTCGTGCGGGGCAATCACCTGAGCGCCCGTATTCCAGTAGGCCTTAAAGCCGTTGTCGGCGGGCGGATTGTGAGAGGCGGAGATCATCACGCCGATCTCACTGTTGAGATTGCGAACGGCAAACGACAGCTCCGGCGTCGCCCGATGGGCGTCAAACAGGTAGACCTTGATCCCGTGCGCGGCGAACGTCGTTGCCGTCAGACGGGCAAAATGCATCGAATTGTTCCGCGTGTCGCAGGTGACGACGGCTGACCCACCGCTCGTGACGCCGGACTCCCGCAGATAGCTGGCCAGTCCATGCGCCGACTCGGCAATCGTGCGATCGTTAATGGTGGCGGGCCCCAGTTCTCCCATTGGGCCACGACGTCCTCCAGTGCCGAACGGAATCGACGTCCAGAACATTTCGTCCAGCGACTTCCAGTCCTCGGCCGCCACCAGTTCCAGAATGCGATCGTGGTACGCCGCCACGCACGGCTTGGAGAGCCAGTCCTGAACGTTGGCGGGCGTTTCGGCCGTCAAATGGCCGTCGGTCAAAGCGGTCTGGAGTTTGGCAACAGCTTCAGCAACTGTCATGTTCAGAAAACCTTCTTATCAGCGTTTCGGAGGAACGAACCGTTCTCAGGCGACAATGTGGCCTGGGGAGAATATGACATTTGGCACAGTGACAGCAGTCACTGCGACAGGCTCCAGAGTGCGGCATTGCCCGCGGCCCGCAAATGAGAATGATCACTTGGGGGATCCCTGAAATACGCACGAATGAGCGTTTCGCCGAAGTCTACCGTTTGACTTCTCGACTGTCACCGCAACATAATTTAGGGAGTCTTTGGCCGGTCCCCTGATTCCAGGCACCGGCCAGACCACCTTTCACAAAGTCCATTCCCGTCCCACACCCGTGGGAACCCAACATACTCACGACTTCACACACTCTCCGCTTCTCCCACCTTTTGCTTCAGGAAACCACCTGAGTTCCGGTCTGCCTCAATCATCATCGCCACCCCGACCGCCTGTGGTGGGCATTCTTGGTGGCGTTGGTTCCGGTAAATCGTCGGTCGTTCGTCATGTCACGGATCTGCAGTTGCAGATTGTGGATGCCGACCGGATCGGCCACGAGATCCTGCTTCGCGACGACATCAAATCCAAGTTGCGGGCGGCTTTCGGTGACACGATTTTTACTGACAATGAAGTGAACCGCTCTCACCTGGCAAAGCTTGTGTTCGGCGATTCGGAAGAACACACATCCAACAGAACAACACTCAACGACATCGTTCATCCGGCCATTCGCCGGGAAATCCATCATCAAATTGACTCGGCCTCCATGGACCTGGATGCCGTCATTCTGGATGCAGCCTTGTTGCTGGAGGGCAACTGGGACGCTCATTGCGATTGGCTCATCTTCGTCGACACCCCCAGAGAAACCAGAATCCAACGCGTGATTGAACATCGCGGCTGGACGGCCGACGAACTTAAGCGTCGGGAATCGTCTCAAACGAGCATCGCCGTCAAACGTGATCGGGCCGATTTCGTGGTGGATAACTCCGGCTCTCTGTCAGACTCCGCCCAGCAGATGAAACGTGTCCTGCAGACCATCGTTCGTGGTGGCAGCCCGCAGCAGTAATGTGACACATTTGTCTGAAGGCGGCGTTCTGAACCCAGTGTTGTGAAGGCGCTGTCTTTGACATCTGAAACCTCGCACCTCCACCTCACATTCGCCGCAAAAAACCAATCAGCATATCCCTTTCCCCGGCACGCCTGCTCCCAGGACAAAATTGCCTCAAGCCCCCAATCACCCTTCAGCATTCTTCGTCCTTCGTTCATCCCCCATCGGACCTCCCTTCGGAAACTTCCTCTGTCATGACTTCCAGGAACTCAAACGGCGATCGCCCGGATCCACCAGAAGACAGCCGCAAATCGGCGGCGGAATCCTTTGCCCCCTCCAAAGTGGCGGAATTCAACATCGCCGACCTGCAGCGGATGTCAATGACAGAACTGCTGGAGATCGCGGCGCAGGAACAGCTCACCGAGTTCAACGGCCTGAAGAAGCAGGATCTGATCTTCAAGATTCTGAAAGAACGCACCCGCATGAGCGGGCTGATGTTTGGAGAGGGCACGCTCGAAATTCTGCCCGACGGATTCGGTTTTCTCCGCAGCCCCGACTACCACTACCTGCCATGCCCGGATGACATCTACGTCAGCCCCAGCCAGATCCGGCGTTTCGGGCTGCGAACCGGAGCCACGGTCGCCGGACAGATTCGCCCGCCCAAGGAAAACGAACGCTATTTCGCCCTGCTGCGCGTGGAAGCCATCAATGGCGAAGATCCCAATCTGCTCACCGCCAAGGTGTTCTTTGACGACCTGACGCCTCTGCACCCCGAACATCGGCTGCTGCTGGCAGACAAATCGCCGCACCTGAGCACACGCATTGTGGATCTGATTGCCCCCATTGGACTGGGGCAGCGGGGGTTGATTGTGTCTCCGCCGCGTGCGGGAAAAACGGTTCTGCTGCAGCAGATGGCCGATGCCGTCCAGCAGAACCACCCGGATGCCTACGTCATTGTCCTGCTCATTGACGAACGCCCCGAAGAAGTCACCGACATGGAGCGCAAGCTCAAAAGTGCCAACTGCGAGGTCGTCAGCAGCACATTTGATGAACCCACGTCGCGACACATTCAGGTGTCGGAAATGGTCATCGAAAAGGCCAAACGGATGGTTGAGTACGGCCACGACGTGATCATTTTTCTGGATTCCATCACAAGGCTCGCCCGCGCCTGGAATACCGAGGTCCCCAACTCCGGAAAAATCCTCTCCGGTGGTGTGGACGCGAATGCCCTGCAGAATCCCAAGCGGTTTTTTGGAGCGGCCCGGTGCGTGGAAGAAGGTGGCAGCCTGACCATCATCGCGACAGCACTGGTGGACACCGGCAGCCGCATGGATGAAGTGATCTTTGAGGAATTTAAAGGGACGGGCAACACCGAGCTGCACCTGGACCGCCGTATGGTCGAAAAACGTGTCTGGCCGGCAATCGACGTGAACCGTTCCGGCACCCGCCGGGAAGAGCTGCTGATGAATGAGGACGAGCTGCAGCTGGTCTGGGCCGTGCGTCGCGTCCTCAATGACATGAATCCGGTGGAGGCCATGGAGCTGCTGGTCAATCGGATGAAGAAGACTAAGACCAACGAAGAATTTCTGATGACACTCAACCTCGACTGATCGGGCCACTGCCTGACTACGCGTGTCTTCACACTCTCACCTCAAGCCATTTCCCATTCCTGTCGCCATGACCAACACCATTCAGGGACAACTCGTGTGTCCCAACGAACCTGTCGCCATCGTCGTCTCCCGTTTTAACGATCTGATCACCGGTCGGCTGGTGGATGGTGCTGTGGGTACCATCGAACGACACGGCGGTAACCGCGAGAAAGTGGACGTGGTGCATGTCCCCGGATCTTTCGAAATTCCACTGGCAGCCAAAGCGCTGGCGGAATCCGGACGCTACAAAGCCGTCATCTGCGTCGGTGCCGTAATTCAGGGATCCACAACCCACCACGAATACATCAACAGCCAGGTGGCCGCCGGCATTATGTCCATCACCCAGAATACGGGCGTGCCGGTCACATTTGGCGTGATTACCTGCGAGTCCATGGAGCAGGCGCTCGATCGTGCTGGCGGAAAGGTGGGCAACAAGGGAGAAGAGGCGACGCTCGCCGCCATTGAAATGATGAACCTGCTGCCACGCATTCGGTAGCGCGACCGCTGCTATAAAGTGGTCACTTCCCGCTGCCGTGTATGCGTCAGCAAACCAACATTGCCGCACATTGCCCTGAAGTCTGTTTGCCAGAGAAACCTATGGCCGGTCGAAATGATGCACGCCGCTGCGTGCTGCAAATGCTCTATCTTGTGGATCAAAATCCCGATGCGGACATCCACTGGATTCGCTCGTCGATGGAAACGGAACTGGGCGAGGACGATGTCTTTGGCTTTGGCTGGTCGCTGTTTACCGGTATTCGTGAGCAGCAGGACGAGCTAAACGGCCGTATTTCGGCGGCCGCCAGCAACTGGCGGGTTGATCGCATGGCTCCGACGGACCGCAATGTCCTGAGACTTGGCCTGTTCGAGATGGAGCATGTCGGCACACCGGCCGCGGTGGTGCTGAATGAATGCATTGAACTGGCACGCGAGTTTGGCACGGAAAACTCGCCCTCTTTTGTCAATGGCATCCTGGACAAACTGGCCCCCGCGCAAAATGACGAGACATCCCCGGGGAATCAGTCAGTCGTCGGATAGGAGTCACGGTGGGCGGCAAATAAGATTGATCCACTCAGACGTTTGGTGCGTTGAGCGTAATGTCACAACCAGATTCCCTCAGGACAGGAACAAGATGCTGTTCACCATCGTGCCCATCTTCATCGTTATCATCTCCTGCCTCGTGTTCGCCGGATTCCTCTTCAACTTTGTGACGATTTTTCGCGGGCATCGGCAGGTGCGGCAGTTCACGTCAGAAATGCTCGATGCAGCTCGCAGAGAACAGTCACAGCCCGAGTCACCCCGACGTTCCGTCGATTCTGATGGTGGCTATGCGTGCGTCAACTGCGGGGCTTCGCTCGGGGTCAACACGGAAGTTTCGCCCAGTGGCGATTTTAAGTGTCAGTACTGCAACAGCTGGTCCAACGTGAATCAGTAACAGGCCTTCCACGGCAGCGTTCAACGGCTCGAACCGCCATCCACGACCGCACATCAGCCGGCGGGGGGCGTGCGAATGCCGGTCGCCACCAGTCGGCCGTTCCGCTGTTCCATCACGACCTCGGACAGCCCGGTTCGCGGCGGCCCGGCAAGCGGCATGCCATCGCTGAGGGAAAAAGCGCCCTTGTGACACGGGCAGTTCAGCGTCCCCTTTTCCACATCCGGCACCACCGGGCATGCCAGGTGGGTGCACTTCTGCGTATACGCGACGATTCCCTCCGCTGTGCGAATCAACAGACAGGGCGTGTGTTCATCGGGAAAATGAAACAACAGCGCATCGCCGGGACCCAGGTCGTCGGCCGCCGCCACATCGAGTGGCCCGTATTCCGTCAACTGCCCCGCGGTCGCAGCTGGAGCCACCAGCTGCAGGCCGAGCTGTCCACAGGCCATAGCGCCACCGGCGACTGCGGCGCCCGCCACAAACTGCCGCCGCGTCTGCTTTGCCTCTTCTGCCGTATCAATCGGGAACTGCCGCTGCCAGGCAGACGTGGAGGGACGGCCATCCGGATTTTTGGATTCAGGGCCCTTCATGCCATGGCCTCCTCAAACAGACCGTCCATCATCAGGTCTTCGACAGGATCCGTCTCCAAATGATCGGTCACCAGCAACGGTTCGCCGGAGTCATGCCTGGGAACCAGCATGTTGACTTTGGTGCGAATCCCCTGAGCGCCAAACTGGAATTCGTTGACTGGCTGAGAATTGGGCCGCAGTCGGGCAATTTCTTCGCGTGTACCGAAGAACAGACACTGACTGGGGCAGACGGACGCACACATCGGCTTTTTGCCTTCGGACGTGCGGTCGTAGCACATGTCACACTTCATCATCAGCTCTATGCCCGTCACCTCCACTTTGGGCACACCAAACGGGCAGGCCAGGCCACAGTTATTGCAGCCGATGCAGCGTTCTTTGCGGGCCGACTGAACCACACCATCGGGCGTCTTTTTGATGGCGTCGGCCGGACACACTTCCGCACAGGTCGGTGAATCACAATGCATACAGATCACCGGCGCAGTCTGCGGACTGCTGGGCCGATCTGTGTACTCCAGGTGAATCATGGCCGTGCCCTTGTGCGTGTCGCATTCTGAACACGCCTGCACACACGCTTCACACCCAATGCAGCGATTGGGATCCATGAAAAACTCGAGCTCTGCGGGAACCGCCATGGCAATTTCTGAAACGAAACAAACGGAGAAACGTTGATAGCAACTAAGTGGAGATGATGTTGAGCGCGGGGACCGGATGCTGACGCGGTTCGACCTCGTCCTCGTAGTGAGGCGGGCAATCGGCGGCAAACACCCGACAGGCACACACTTTGAATTCCGGGATTTTGGAGATGGGGTCCTGAGCAGAGATGGTGCAGCGATTGGCGCTGCGTTTGCCCGGCCAGTGATACGGCACAAACACGGTGTCCGGCCGAATGGTCCGCACGACCTGAGCTTTGAGCGTCACCGAACTGCGGCGTGTCTCCACGGTCGTCCAGCCACCGTCCGTAACACCCAGTTTCTCGGCCAGCTGCGGATGAATTTCGATGAGCGGTTCCGGGTACTGATCCATCAGCGGGCCGATACGACGTGTTTGTGTTCCCGACAGAAACTGCGACACCACGCGACCAGTTGTGAGGATCACCGGAAAGTTCTCATCCGTGACTTCCGCCGGAGGTCGATGTTCGCTGATCAGAAAGCGAGCCCGGCCGTCCGGGAAATAGAACGGACCAGCGCCTTTGGCCACGGGATTGACAGACCCCGGCTCAAACATGCGGGGCGTACCCGGGTGATCGTCTTCCGGACACGGCCAGAAGACGCCTCCCTGCGCGTCAATTTTTTCGTACGTGATCCCTGAGTAGTCAGCCGTGCCGCCGCGTGATGCCCGCCGCAGTTCGTTGAAGATCTGCCGCGGCGACTCAAACTGAAATCCGGTCGGGCGGTCCAGCGCTCGGGCCAGATCCTGTACGATCTTCCAGTCCTGTTGCGCGTCACCGGGAGGCTCCACTGCCTTGTTAATGCGGATCACGCGGCCTTCAATCTGCGTCACCACTCCTTCGTCTTCTTCCTGCAGTGAGCCTGGCAATACGACATCCGCGTGCCGGGCCGTCTCACTCATAAAGAAGTCGATGCTCGCCATAAACTCCAGCTTGTCTAAAGCAGCACCAACAAACTCGTTATCCGGCAGACTGACTTTCGGGTTGAAGCACAGCGTGAGCAGCAGCTTGATTTCTCCGGCATGGATCTTCCGCATCATCTCATAGCAGTCGACCCCCGGGCCGGGCAGTTCCCGTTCCTCCACTCCCCAGATTTTGGAAATGTGGGCCCGATGCTCCGGGTTGCTGATGTCCCGCGCGCCGGGCAGTTGATCACACTTCTGCCCGTGTTCCCGCCCGCCCTGTCCGTTGGCCTGTCCCGTGATGGTGGCATAGCCGCAGTTTTTGCGACCAATCCGACCAGAGGCCAGCACGATATTGATGGCCCCCAGGCAGTTCTCTACGCCATTGCTGTGATGCTCAATGCCTCGTGCGTGCAGCAGGAAGCTTTTGGAGGCCTGCCCCCAAAGTTCGGCCGCCTGCATCAGTTTCTTCTGAGAGACGCCACACTCTTTCGCCGTGCGATCGAGCGTCCACTGATCCACATGTTCAGCCAGTTTGTCGAAGCCCGTGGTATGCTGCTCGATGAAGTTATGGTCGATCCAGTCCCGCTCAATCATGATTCGCAGCACGCCGTTGAACAGCGCCGCGTCACGACCAGGACGAATCGGCAAAAACACATCGGCCGTCCGGGCAATGGGGGTGATGCGGGGATCAACCACAATCACTTTGGCGCCCATCTCGCGCGCCTGCCAGACGTAGTTGGTTGTGATGGGCGCACACTCAGCAATGTTGGCCCCCGAGATCCAGACCACGTCAGTGCCCACGATGTCGTCCCAGGCATTGGCCGCCCGGTCGACACCAAACGCTTTCTTATTGGCCGCTGCGGCACTCACCATGCACAGTCGCCCGTTGTAATCGATATAAGGTGTCTGCAGGCACACGCGTGCAAACTTGCCCATCAGGTACGCTTTTTCGGTCGTCAGGCTGGCTCCGCTGAGCACACCCACCGCCTCAGGACCGTAGGCCTGCTGCACTCGTCGAATCTCAGCCGCCACACGATCGATGGCCTGCTGATAATCCAGCGGACGAAAACCTCCGCTGGCTGTGGCATCCCGCTGCAGCGCGGTTTCCAGCCGGTCCCGGTGCCCCCCCTGCAGATAGCGCTTCACCCCCTTGGGACACAGCATGCCTTCATTGAATGGGAAATCGTATCGTGGTTCGAAACCGATGACGCGATTGTCCTTGACCTTCAGCGTGATGCCGCACTGCTGACCGCAAAAGCAGCAGTGAGTGTCGACGTGCTTATCCGGCACATCGATCGCGTCCTGAGACGGCGCCTCGTTGAAGGCCAGGTGCGGGCCAAACTGATCGATCGTCCCCAGCAGATTTTCAGGTTCTTGCGCCACGTCAGGATCCACTCACGTTTGCATTTTGTGACCAGCGAGACGTCTGGCACAGGACCAGAGCCGCTCGTCGACACTGAGGACAGATGAATTGGTAGTGCTGTTGGTCGGTTGTCCGGGAGGATTGCTCCGCCATCTCATAACGGTACCCGAGCGTTTGCTGCACGTGCATCAGATCGTCAATCTGTCGCCGATCGGCGAACTCCTGGCCACACCTGTGACACGTAACGGCCCCGGAAACAGGATATTCATACTCACAGATCATGTGGGCCAGTTTCAGGCTTCGCTGGGGAATGTGCAGCAGCTTGCTGTAGGGGAGCCACAGCAGCGTTAGACAGACTACCACCATATGAAAGCCAGCGATCACACTGTGAAATCGCCCGCCCAGAAACGCATAACTGACCGTCAGAAGCAGCCCGGAAACCGCAATCGACAGTAGAGCGAGTAGTGGCAGAATGTCGTACACGAACGTCTGCACGGCCGCGTCGCCCCGATCCCGCCAGCGGCGCACGACGGCGACCGTACATCCCGTCAGTACCGGGATGGCGGCCCACACAAGTGCATGAAACGCGACGAACGCAATCACTCCGTTGACCGGAATGGTGGCGACATGGATCCCAAAATTCATCACACGATACGACGACAGGTCCTCAGGCGGAGTTTCAAACCAGACCCAGCCGAACACCAGCGGTACAACGGTCGCCAGGGCCATGAGACAGCCAACCATGACAGGCCAGTGCGCAGCCCAGCGGTTCCAGCCACGCCGGGCCACAAATCGATTGGCAGCAAAATAGTCCAGACAGCGACGCAGCAGATGAGCACACATCCGAAAACGCTGGCGTGACTGCCACACGGCTCGCCCCGCCTGACGATACACCTTCGCCGTGGCCGGACGATGCATCCACACGACCATGCGATAAACAGTGAGGGCAAGCGACAGAACCAGCGCCTGGGCATAGACGAAAAGCGCGCGGTCAAACTCCAGCAGCACCCAGCCTGTCAGCACCACAGCTCCCGCCAGCACCGCCGTGGCGACACCAGCCAGTGACGCACGTTGAAAACTGGGATCAGACATAGGCAGGCGGGGGTTAACGTTGGGTTCGTCGGACAAACGATGTGGCCTCAAAAGGGCAATGGATTCGCTGCATGAGCGATTCTGGTTCGTCCAGCACGTCAGACTTCCAGAGCTTCTGTTGCAGCCGTTACATCCGTGGAACAACTGGTCGCCAGTTTACAGCCAATTTCCGTGGCCAGCAGCCGATCGAGCACGTCGGTCGCCGGCAGGTCCAGATACACGCTGCCCTCTTCCACCTTCACGGGAAACGTACGGATGCTGTAGTCTTCTCCCTGCAGAGACTTGCCGTCTTCGAGACTGAACGTCTTTTTGTGCAGGGGGCACGCGACTTTCGGTGTGCCAGCCGCATCGCCAATCATACCACGCGACATGACAAACGCTTTGCGGTGCGGACACATATTCTGGGTTGCGTACCACTGCCCCTTCGAAGTGAAGTTGTAGACGGCAATCTGCACCTTGCCGTACTTGATCGTGCTGCCGCCATCGACAGGAAAGTCATCAACGGTTCCCACCTGCACCCAGCGGGTTTCATCCAGATCACTCTTATGATCTGCTTCGATTCGCTCACGCCGGTCTTCCAGGGCGTGGTACTGCCCCAGCGAAACGAACTCACCCGGCCAGTCACCCGGACGATGCTGTCCCCGCTCGGACACGATTTCAATCGTTGGTTCGGTGTCGTCGGTATTCACGAACTGTCGGAACCACTTGCGACGTTCCGGATCTTCCACCGTGGTCTTCCACTCACACTGGTAGGTATCGACCAGGTGCTGCATCATAGCTTCCAGCTCTGTGGCGATGCCCAGCTTGTCTTCGACGACCACCTCTCGAATGTGATCAATTCCGCCTTCCAGCTTCTCACACCAGACCGATGTGCGAGTGAGCTTCTCTGCCGACATCAGATAATAAGAGAAAAAGCGATCGATGTAGCGAACCGCCAGATCAGCATCGACGTCAGCCACCAGCAGATCGGCGTGTCGGGGTGAGGCCCCCCCGTTACCGCACACATAAACGTTGTAGCCGTTCTCTGTGGCGATCAGACCAACATCCTTGCCCTGGGCCTCCGCACATTCCCGCGTGCAGCCGGAGACCGCCATCTTGACCTTGTGCGGCGCCCGAATTCCCTTGTAGCGGTGCTCCAGGCGAATCGCAAAACCGACCGCATCCTGTACTCCGTATCGACACCAGGTGGTGCCCACGCAGCTTTTGACGGTTCGCAGTGCTTTGCCATAAGCGTGTCCGCTCTCAAAGCCGGCCGCAATCAGTTCTTCCCAAATCGCTGGCAGATCCTGAACCTGCGCGCCGAACAGATCGACTCGCTGCCCGCCGGTGACCTTTGTGTAAAGGTCATATTTTTTGGCCACATCGCCCAGAGCAATCAGCTGATCGGGCGTGATTTCGCCACCGGGAACGCGGGGGATGACAGAATAGGTGCCGTTACGCTGCGTGTTGGCCAGGAAGCGGTCGTTGCTGTCCTGCAGAGTTTGATGCTCAGGCTCCAGAATGTAATCGTTCCACAGTCCCGCCAGAATGGAAGCCACAGCCGGCTTGCAGACCTCGCAGCCGGTGCCCGTGCCGCATTCTTCCAGCACAGCCGCAAAGCTCTCCAGTTTTTTAGCCTTCACAATGGCGAACAGCTCCGTGCGGCTGAATGGGAAGTGCTCACACAGGTGATTATTGACTTCCCGCCCCAACGACTTCATCTGAGCGTTGAACAGATCAGTCACCATCGGCGTACAGCCGCCACAGCCGCTGCCGGCCCTGGTGCACTGTTTGACGGCCGCCGGAGAATCCAGCTCCTGCTCGGTGATGGCCTCGCAGATCTGGCCTTTGGTCACATTGTTGCATGAGCACACCTGAGCAGAGTCAGGCATTGCCTCGATGCCGCCCAGCGCAGCGGCCGCTCCACCAGACGCCCCGACGATCAACTCATGGGGCGCACAGGGCAGGTCATCGCCGGAACGAGCCATAATGCTCAGCGTGCTGTAGTCACCTGCATCTCCCACCATGATCCCGCCCAGCAGCTTCTTTCCGTCCAGGCTGAACAGCAGCCTCTTATAGACGCCGGCAAACGGATCTTCGAACGTCAGGCTGTTGGCCTCGTCCGGGCCCAGCTCATACTCACCAAAGCTGGCGACATCAACGCCCATCAGCTTCAGCTTGGTCGACAGGTCGGTGCCGTGGAAGGTGCGATCGTCACCACAGAAATTGGCCGCCACGATTTCGGCCATGTCCCAGCCGGGAGCGATCAGACCGTAAACCATGCCACCATGCAGCGCACATTCGCCGATGGCAAAGATATTGGGATCGCTCGTCTGCAGCCGATCGTTGACGAGGATGCCGCCACGCTCTCCCAGATCCAGACCGGCCTCTTTGGCCAGATCGTCACGCGGGCGAATGCCGGCCGAGACGATGATCATGTCGCAGTCCAGCGACGAACCGTCGTTGAACTCCATCTGTTCCACTTTGTTTTCGCCGTGGACTTCTTTTGTGGTCTTGTTCAGGTGGACCTGCACCCCCAGATCCTCGATCTTGCTCACGAGGATCCCCGATCCACTGTCGTCGATCTGCCGGGGCATCAGCCGAGGGGCGAACTCCACGACGTGGGTTTCCAGGTCGAGGTCGTAGGCGGCTTTGGCCGCTTCCAGTCCCAGCAGACCACCGCCAATCACGGCACAGGTTTTCGACCGTTTGGAGTAATCAATAATGTGCTGCAGGTCTTCGATCGTGCGGTAAACGAAGACGCCCCGCTTATTGATGCCCGGGATGGGGGGCACAAACGGGTAAGAGCCGGTGGCCATGATGACTTTGTCATACGCCACCTCAACGCCCTTGCTGGAAGTGACCACCTGCCTGTCGCGATCGATCTTCGCCGCTCGGTCGCCGACGTGAATCTCAATGCCGACCTGCTCGTACCACTCCATGCGGGCCAGCATCAGCTTTTCGGCGTCACGGTGTGCGAAAAAGCTGGTCAGCCCGACTCGGTCATAGGCCGCACGAGGCTCCTCACAGAAGGTGACGATCCGATACTGCCGGGTCTCGTCGAACGCAACGAGGTTTTCGCAGAAGCGAAGCCCCACCATGCCGTTGCCGATAACCACAATGGTGCGTTTGTCTGTCGAGCTAATCATTGTCCTGCCACCGATGATGCTGCTATCGCGCTGCTGAAAACTGATGGGCTGCGAATTTGGTGAATCGCAGACCCACGGATTCCCTCCCTGCTGCCCCCGTGCCCCCGGAGCTTAAGCCGGGTACGGGCCATCAGGTGTGCCATCCACCCGCCCCGCCACAGGCGTGCCGGCACGTCAGAGGCAGAAACGCAAGTGCTGTACCAATTGGGCAGAGGACACCAACAAGCCTCTGTTTCCCGGCGTCAATCGAGGGAGATACCAGGACGCGGCGACAAGGCACGTGGAAAACAACGGTGCAGAACCCCATTTGGCTGCGCAGATGCGCAAGAACGCGGCAGTTCTGTCATTTTGATTGCATATCCTGTGCGCACACGGTGCCTGGCCCCATTCCATCGCTCGGCTTTTCGGCAGAGGCCGGATTTCGGCCGCGCGCACGAAAAAAGGCAGCCCCGCGATTGCGGAGCTGCCAGGTTTCTTCCATCGAATGGCGGTCTGATTTGACCGGAGCATTCGTGAGCGTGGTTTTCTTAGAACTTCCAGGTGGTCTGCAGATAGAACTGGCGAGCGTCATTCGGGCGAGCCGCCAGAGCGTCACCGTAGAAGAACCAGAAGTATCCAGCCTGCACGTTGAAGTTTTTGGTCACCGGGATGGTGGCGACGATATCGATCTCGTCACCGATGTCGCCGGAACCGTTGGGAGCACCGATGGGAGCACCCACAATGTTGTAGATGTTGTCCGCGTCGTCCGCTTTTTCAAAGTGGTGATAAGAAAGAGCAACGGTCAACTTCTTGTGAGGCTTGATGCTTCCGGTCAGACCGATGTCATGCATGTTCTGGCCGCTGAAGTTATCGATCAGGCCCCAGTAAGCGTGGCCCAGTGGATACAGCGTGAAGAACGTATTGATGTCACCGTTGTTCGGATCACCACCGGAACTCCAGTAGTAGAAGCCTTTGATGCCTGGGCTCCATGGCAGCTGGTTGAACGTGTACCCCAGTGTGGCGTTGGTCATGCCGGCACTGACGTCCCGTGTGGTACCACCAAAGTTGTCACGCCCGAACTGATAAGCACCTTCCAGGTCCCAGGCCCAGGTTCCGACAACTTTGTCACATTCCTTCACAGCTTTGGAGCCGGCCAGTCGCATACCCAGCGTGTGACGTGAGCCGTCGTGGCGAGCCACAGACGCGTTGTCCTCGTCAAAGTAGAGCCAGTACAGGTCCAGAGCCGAGTTTTCCAGACCCTTGTAAGTCGAGTACACACCAGAGATGCGTCTATCGTTGTCTGGAGAGTTCAGCTTGTTGGTGTTGAATCCGGAACCACCGGCCGCACCATTCACGCTGGCCATGTGAAAGCCGTCAATATTCCAGTCGGTACCGGAATACAGAACCTTGTGGCCTTCGAAGTTGCGGTAGGTGTTGGACCAGGCCAGAGGCGACAGCAAACGCTGACCACCGTATTTCAGGAACTGGCGACCGTAGCGATACTTCAGTGAGTAGTCTTTTTCGCTCAGCAGCGTCAGTTCACCGTAGTATCGCAGGAAATCCCAGCGATCCACGTCGATGGGCACGCGAGCATACGGAGCGTCGCCTTCCTGCCAGGCCGAGGCATCAATGCCTTCCACATAGGCACGCACACGATCATTGACCTTCAGGTCCAGAAACGTCGTCATACGCCACAGGGAGTATTCCGCGTTTCCGCCGGGCGGCCGAAGACGGTTGTCTTCGTTCATAAATCGGTGACGGATTTCTCCACCGATCGTGTAAGTCATACCACCGAGCTGCTGGCCTTTCAGACCAGAAAAGATGGTGTCGTCGCCCGCGAGGTTGTTGAACAGCACGTGCGGATCGAAGCTGAGGCAGCTGTCATTTGAATCACAGCCTTCCCCACAGGTGGGGACACAATCCTGGGCCTGCACGGCAGGCGAAAGTCCACTGGTTAGCACTGCGGTCAGGGACAGTCCCGCAAGAACCTTCCACAACGGTAAGCGGTTCATTTTCATTTCCTTCCTTGAGACACTTCCTGTGTTTGCAGCGGAAAGCCGTCGCTCGTACTTCGTGCACGAGTAGCGAGACCTGCAACTTCATCCAAAGTTGCCGCTGCCGATAAACAGCCCTGTTCCCTGAGGCTGTCTGTGGATTCGTCCGGAAGTGGTGCGGCAATTAACAGAGGACGCGAGGAGGCGCATACCAGCGGCGAAGCAAAATTCGATGTCTGCACAACCGGCAAGGCTTGCCCAGCCTGCCTGTGGGTTTCACCGTCTCTGGACCTGCGCGGGTCGAAATTTCCCCAGGCATCCGACGAAATGGACGTTTTGGACGGACATAAGTTGTCGGCCCCCGCTGACAGCACGACCACTGGCGACTCACTGCTGCGAACGGTCTGACGGCAGTCTGCCTCGACAATGGGCAACCGCTTATGAGCACGACGACGGTTTACCACATCGAACCACACAGCGACGCGTGGTTAACCAAA
This sequence comes from Planctomycetaceae bacterium, assembly GCA_024742875.1. Lineage (GTDB taxonomy): Bacteria > Planctomycetota > Planctomycetia > Planctomycetales > Planctomycetaceae > Fuerstiella. Next base: position 43,660 of record JANSXP010000012.1, read on the forward strand.
CACCGGATCCGCTTCTGATGACGGATTCCCTCATAATCAAAACAAGACAAAGACATCCGAATAGAACGGCACGGTGAATGCTTCTTCCGTCAGCCACCAGTGACAGCCCGTCGCTGGATACTGCTGGAGAATGTTCTCGTTGAGCGTCTTTGCACAACAACCACACGCAGAAACCGGTGACGCCACAAGTGACAGCACGGCGTCCGATGCCCCCTGTGAGTCCATAGTGGTGGTGGGCAACGGGCCGGTCGGCTTTCGCTTTCTTCGTGACATGGTGGACCGCCAGCCTCGAACGCGACGAGAGATCACGGTTTTTGGTGAGGAGCCACTGCCAGCCTATGACCGCGTCAATCTGACAAAATACCTGGACTCGCAGAGTGCGGATGCGCTGCAGTACGAGCCACGCAGCTGGTACGAGTCCCATGGCGTCGCGCTGCACACCAACGACCCGGTGATCAACATTGATCGAACAACGCAGCAGGTCACGGCAGCCTCAGGTCGCGTGGTTCGCTACGACCGTCTGGTGCTGGCGACGGGCAGCCGAGCCTTCATTCCCCCCATTCCGGGAACCGATCTGGACGGGGTCTTCGCCTATCGCACGATCGACGACCTGGAGCGGATCCGGGACGCCGCCAGGGGTGGCCGGCGTGCGGTGGTTTTAGGAGGTGGGCTGCTCGGACTGGAAGCAGCCGACGCACTGAAGCGACTGGGGCTGCAGGTGTTCGTGGTGGAAATGGCGCCGGTGCTGATGCCGCGACAGCTGGACAACGAAGGGGCTGACCTGCTGCGGCGGATGGTTGAAACCCAGCAGATTCGCATCCTCACACAGCGACAGACCCAGAAGATCACACAGATTGAAGAAGGCCTCCACGTTCAGTTTTCCAATGGCGAGTCGGTGGTGGCCGACCTGGTCGTGGTGGCAGCCGGCATTCGGCCGAGGGATGAGCTGGCCCGCGACTGCGAACTGGAACTGGGAGAGCGCGGCGGAATTGTTGTCGATGACGGCCTGAAGACGTCCGACTCATGTATCTACGCTGTGGGAGAATGTGCGGTTCATAACGGCACGATTTACGGACTTGCGGCCCCCGGATTCCGCATGGCCACGACACTTGTCGATCGCCTGCGCGGCATAGAAGCCGCGTTTTCCGGCAGCAACGAAGCCACTCGACTCAAACTCATCGGCACCAACGTCGTCTTCAGTGGTGACTATCTGGACCTGACACGGGCCACCACGCTGGCTCACGAAACGGCGGACGCCTACACCAAGCTGATCATCCGTCGCGGGCGACTGGTCGGCATGATTGGGGTGGGCCAGGTCCAGCAGCAGGATCGACTGCAGGAGGCCATCGACCAGAAACGGCGGGTGTTCCTCTGGCAAACACGACGGTTTCAGAAAAGTGGGCGACTGTGGTCGTCTGATGCAGGGATCGGCGTCGCCGCATGGCCCGCTCAGACGATGATCTGCAGTTGCAACAACATTACCCGCGGTGATCTGACGGTGGCCACGGAACGAGGGTGCCTGACCGTGGAATCTCTGGCCGCCAGTACGGGCGCCACCACGTCCTGCGGCTCCTGCCTGCCACTGGTCCAGCAGTTTTGCGGACAGACTCGCGTCACCTCGAAAAGTTCCCGCGCGGACACGCTGGTCGCTGCGATTTCTGGCGTCGCTTTCGTGCTGCTGGGATTCTTAATTTTTGCCCAGCCGGTGGTGCTGCCCACCACGGTCCAGACCGCCGTCACACTTTGGCAGACACTGCTGCAGGATTTTTTCTGGAAACAGGTCACCGGGTACTCGCTCACCGCGCTGACTCTCACCTCGTTATTGATCACGGTGCGGAAACGCACCCGCATGTTCAGAAACGTCCGCTACGCCTCCATGCGAGTTGTGCATGTGGCCATGGCGACTGCCGCACTGGCTGTTCTGATCGCGCACACCGGATTTCATCGCGGCAGCAATCTGAATCTGGCGCTTTTCTCTGTGTTCATTGCCGCCTCACTCAGTGGCTCCGTCGTTGGCCTGCTGGCAGGCCTGGAACAGCGGCTGCCCGTACGGCTGCGCGGGCTCCGGCGGCCGATGACGCTGTGGCACATCCTGCTGCTGTGGCCGCTGCCGCTGCTGATCATTTTTCACGTTGTCTCCGTTTATTACCTCTAGCTGAAATGTGGCCCGTGCGGCCACAGGCTCAACACTGTGACTCGGCTTCTCTGGATTTCCTGGTTTGTTCTGACGATCGCTGGCGCGACCACGCTGTTTATTGCGCTGCCGGGAGACTCCACCGCCAGCAGCCTGTCGACCGTCTTTCTGCCGGGACAGACAACACACGGACACCATCAAATTGAAATGAAGTGTGCGGCCTGCCACCTGCCTGACGGCGGCGTGACGGATCAATCCTGCATTGACTGTCATGGGGGCGAACTGAAGCTGTCCCGTGACACGCATCCCGCGTCCAAATTCCACGACCCAACCAAAGCACCGCTGCTATTGAAAATTGACGCACAGAACTGCCTGAGCTGTCACGTGGAACACGAAGAGGAACTGACCCACCCCATGGGAGTGACGGTTCCGGAAGACTACTGTTATCACTGCCATGAGGATGTCGCCAAAGACCGCCCCAGCCACGCAGGCCTGGCTTTCAATTCGTGCGCCAACGCCGGCTGCCACAATTATCATGACAACCGCGCGCTGTACGAGAACTTTCTCCGCAAGCACGCGGGTGAAGCCAACGTGCTGGATGAACCACGCAATCCACTTCGCCGCGTGCAGCAGTGGCTGGCTTCTGCCCCGGCCTCGTCCCGCTCACCTCTGACCGCGGAACAGTCGAACGCTCCGGCCGAACACACAACTGCCGAACTGACGGCAGCCTGGGCAGACAGTGCTCACGCCGCTGCCGCCGTCAACTGCAGCGGCTGCCACAACGCAGACAAAAATTCTTCAGCAGGCGACTCATGGGTTGCGGTGCCCGACCATCAAAGCTGTGCGGGCTGTCACGACGGTCAGGTGGACAGTTTCCTGGTGGGTCGACATGGCATGCGACTGGCCGCCGGTCTTTCGCCGATGACTCCCGAACTGGCGCGGCTGCCGATGCACGGCGATGCGGCACACCGCCAGCTCGATTGCTCGGCGTGCCACGACCCCCATCAGCCTGACATGGCCCTGGCGGCGTTTGACGCATGCATTTCCTGTCACGACGACTCACACAGTCGCAGTTATGCAGATTCCAGCCACCACACCCTCTGGCAGCAGGAGCTAAGCGGGCAGGGGGCCCCTGGCAGCGGCGTGTCGTGCGCGACGTGCCACATGCCGCGTGACGAAGACGGACACGTTCAGCACAACCAGAACGACAATCTGCGACCAGCGGAAAAAATGGCCCGCACCGTGTGCATGAATTGCCACGGGCTGCAGTTCACACTGGATGCGCTCGCCGATCCACAGCTGAAAGACAACTGTTACTCAGGCCCTGCCACCATGAAAGTGAGAAGTCTGGACATGGTGAAGGACTGGTTCGAATCCAGAAAACGAAGGTGACCCGCATGTGCGCTTCGCTCTCAATTGATCTGTTCCCGGAAGGCGTGGCGGCTCTGATCTTCGGACCACCCGCCACGTCTTCCTCCTGAAATTTCCCATTTCCCGTCTTATCTGATCCCGGAGAATCCCATGAAACGGCTCAACACAAACATGGCCATGGTCGCACTCGCTGCAATGGTCCTGTCCACATTCAGCGGCTGCAGTCGCAGCGAAGCAGAAGCCCCTGCGGCCACGTCAAGCGGCGGTATCTCACCGCAGAAGTTTGCGGATGCGGTCCACGCTGTGATGATGGCAGACCGCACGGTCTACGCCAAACAGGTCGTCACCCGCCTGAAAAAGCAGGATGCTCCCGTCAGCCCCAGCGAATACTGGCAGGACGAAGATCACACCATCCCGCTGCCCGCGCAGATGTTCCGCATGGGCGCCGAAATCGTCAACGAGGACCCCACAGCCGGCTTCACCTACTCCCTCACGTCACAGTGGCCCCTGAATCCACAGCATCAGGCCAAGGGTGTGGAAGTCGAAGGACTCAAGTTCCTCGCCGAAAACCCGGGCGAAAACTTCTACTCGGAAGAAGAAATCGCCGGCAAGAAATACTTCACCGCGCTGTATGCGGACAAGGCTGTCGCGGAAGCCTGCTGGACGTGTCACAACGAACATGCAAATCGCGGTGCGGACTACCCGGAATTTAAGGAAGGCGACGTCATGGGCGGCGTCGTTGTCCGACTGCCAATCGACTAACGAGCGTGCCGGATCTGCATGCCGACTCGCCAATCAGCTCCCCGGGGCGACAGCAGACTGACGTCCCTTTCTTTTTCCCACCTGGAATCTTTCGACATGGTTACACCTGAAGATGTTTCACTGGTCCAGTCCTCCTGGGCTAAAGTTGCCCCCATCAGCGATACGGCCGCCGACCTGTTTTACGGCAAACTGTTTGAACTGGATCCGTCACTGCAGGAACTGTTTCCTGAAGACATGACCGAACAGAAGAAGAAGCTCATGCAGACACTGGCGGTCTGCGTCAATGGCCTCTCTGATCTGGGAGAGATCGTGCCGGCCGTCAAGGCCCTGGGGCAGCGTCACGTCGGTTACAAAGTGAAGGACGAACACTATGAGACCGTCGGTACAGCGTTGCTGTGGACACTGGGCCAGGGACTGGGGGATGAGTTCACTGCAGAAACGGAAAAAGCCTGGACGGGCGTATACACCGTTCTGGCGACAACGATGAAAGAAGCGGCCGCTGAAGTCCCCGTATAGTGCGGTGACGTCTGACGGACCGGGGCAACTGCCCGCCCCGGTCTCCGTCGGCCAGGCTGTCTCGGACGGCAGTGCGAATCGTCTTTGCCTCAGGCAGACCCGTTCCCACGGCACTCCACACCGCACACGACCGCGAAAACCTGAACGTCAGTGGGACCTGTGCGACGTAGAAGGCGGGCAACCGCCACACCGTTATCCCTGCTGGGCTCATGACCCATTGTTGGCCGACATGCGGCCGTTTGGGAGGCCACAACAGATTTGCAGCCCCGTTTGGTCATCGCCAGGTCCGTTGCTGACGGCCCATCTCGCGTGCCGCACGCTCCGCCAGCCTCCCACTGCGGGACCAACGCCCAGGTCACAGTCTCTGTTGCGTTGAATCTCACTGGTTTGCCACTCGATTGACGCGGCAACGGCATCTCTCAAAACGCGTCAGGCCGTTCACCCCGTTGCGCAGGGCACTCAGAAACGAGCGTGCCACTCGAGAACTCGAGGAGATCTGTCGCGTTAATTGGCCAGCACAGACACAGCCACCACTTTGCCACTGACAACTGTCGGGATGGCAATTCCAAAACTGGGCGGTGCAGTGCTGGGGCTGTGCACGATCCGGTGTGCGGTGCCATTGTCGGCCACAATGGGCAGTCCGGTCATCAGACACTCGTATGCAATGCTGTCCGCAGCCGGCATGGCCTTGCTCATCTGCGCCGTCAGCGACGGCACACCATCCACGTTCTCCGCCGCCAGTTGCAGCCCGGAAGGAGTCACTTTCCACAATTGCAGCATAGAGAAAACGGGATTGGCCTCTGAATTGAACAGCTGAAAGACGTCGCTGGTGACGCTGCCGGAATCGGTCAGTGGGAGACTCACACCGGACAGCAGCTGCTCTGACGCCAGTGCCAGCCCGCGAACGGCATTGCCATCGTCCGCAAAACGCGAGCCAACGTAGGGCCGCGCCTGCTCGGCCGCCACACCAGCCAGTCCCTGCCCGACGGGCAGATGGACAAACTCACTGAGCCGACGCAGTTTCTCGCAGTTGATGTACGTGCCGTTGACCAGTCGCAATGCGTCCGTCGCAGGATCGACCCGCCACGACTCGAAAGCCGCCTTCATTTGATGCCGACTGTCGAGCAGAATCAGAATCACGGCCTGCACGCGTTCTTTGCTGAACACAGGAAAGCCGACAGCGGTTGTCATCCCGACCGCGCCTGCTGCCCCGCTGCGCACGAAATCACTGGTGATAATCTCATCCAGAAACGCGGGTGCGCGGCGTTCCCAAACCGCCCCCGGCAAACCTTCGCCGCGCCGAAACGTCACGCCTTTGGTGGCTTCCTGAAAGGCGGCCGCATCGCGATAGCAGCTTTGTGACAGCTGCAGCACCGACTCATCCTCAGCCGGCGTCCAGACTTCAATCCCCTTCACGCACTGCCGGGCTTCTGAAAGATTAGAGTTCCGCAGGTTGCCCGCCGTGAACCCCTGATCGTAATACCGGGCCGTCACAGCCAGTGCGACCAGTTCGGCCACCGATTCCACGCCCACTTTCTTCATCAGGCGAAATCGTCGATCCTCAACCGCACGCACGGTGATTCCCAGAATGCCGGCAATCTCTTTGTTCTTTTTGCCCTCCATGATCAGCACGAGGACTTCCAGTTCCTTTTCGGTCGCCTCTGCCATTCGCAGCGAAGCTTCCCGGCAGGAGTCGATTGTGGCCTGGTTGCTTACGCTCGATTCGACAGCGTTGGTCATTGTACTGACCAGCTTCTGATGCTCAAACGGGCGGGTAAGCACAGAAAACACGCCCTGCCGCATCAGGTCGACCGCATTTTCTGCGGAGTTGGACTCCATCAGCACAATGACGGGCAGCGTGTAGAAGTGAGACTGAATACGACTGATGGACGCCAGGCTGTGGCCCTCTCCCTCCGCCACCAGCAGGACACATCCCTGAGACGACGGAGCCGCACTCTCCAGCAAACTGTCCACCGTGGGGTATTGACGGAATCCGAAGCCCGAAACCTCAGCAGCATCCAGCACCGGGATGGTTGATTCTGGCGGCAGAGAGACTGCGTGAATGGTCGCGGTCGACGGGATATCTGACTCTGGCTGGAAATTCATAAGACGTAATGTCGTGTTTGATTTCATCATGGGCTGTTGAATGTTTCGCAACACAGAACGAAGTGATCCGGTCGTCTTCAACAAGTCTGTTCCCTGTTTTGAACGACAACGAGGCCAGGACCCTCGGTGGGCCCGTCATTGAGGTTAGTCAGCCCCGTCGGTTCATGACTCAACGCGGCGTAATGCCCGCACTCCCTGAGGCAGGCGCTGGGCAGTTCGATTTCTAAAACATCATGTTCAGCACGTTACAAAGTTCGTTTTGCCGATAGATGGGCAGCGACAGACTGAATGTGGCGCCCGCTGGCAGCGACAGACTGTCGGCCCCCAGCAGCAGCGGCTGACCATGGCTGTTCACACGACTGAGAATTTCGCGCTGCCAGCCGGCGAGTGTTGTCGTCATGGATCCTCCCACTGTGTCCACGCTGTCCACCGCCGCCGTCATGCTCCCCTCGTCATCCCGCGTGCTGGAGCAGGACCAGAGTTCGGTCAGTCCGGCCAGCGGAATATCCTGAGCAGAAAGCAGCAGCAGCACCGAAGCCGGGAAGCCCCGCTGACTGGCGACTGGCAGTCCGAGGGCCGAAGTGATGACCGCAGGATCCTTACCAAACGATCGAATGAAGCCGGAGCTGGTGTCGAGGTTTTGCGCCAGCTGTGCCACTCCCAGCTTCCAGACCATGCCGGGCAGACCGGCCCCTTTGGGAAAGCGAGTGTAGCGTGTAATGAACTCAAACGATGGCAGGCCCTGGTAATGTCCGCTGGTCACCGCCAGTTCGTCCCGGTCGTCGCGGCTCCAGACTTCAATCGCCCCAAACGCGTCGCTCAGCCCCAGCACCACGACGCCCCGCATTTCCTGCTGACAGAAAAGTGGAATGGCCACAAAGGCGCTCAGATCTCCAGCCGGAGCTGCGGCCGCCGCGTTCAGAGAGGCCATCAGATCTGACGGCGTTTCCTGAAGAATGGTGGCCGTCTTCTGCTTCCACGCTGCACCAGCCAGCCCTTCACCGCTGCTGACCGAACGTCCGTCGGCCCCACGCACCCCCGCGCCCACCGAGGCGCTCGCCCGACATTCCAGTGAAGACTCATCTTCGGAGAGCAGCCACAGTTCGACGTACTGCACCAGCGAGCCGACAGTCGGCTGAAAGGTTTCCGCGGAAGACTCTGTTGACGACATGATCACCTTGTTTTCCTTTGAACGGGGTCCGCTGTTGAGGGCGGACAGGCGTGCTGCGGCCGACCTCAGACCGACGCCGGCTCGGTTTCCAGCTGGCGGTCGGACGCGGATGTCTGCAGTTCACGTTCCTGCCGCTGCCGCTCTTCGAACGCTTCCACATGAGAGCTCTTGTTATGTTCCTGCTTCTCCAGGAAGGACAGCAGACACGCGCGAAAATCGTAGTAGTTGGGATGGTCGAGCACGTCCGCCCGAATTCGAGGCCGTTCGAACGGAATCTCCAGCACCTGGCCCACACTCGCTTCCGGGCCGTTGGTCATCATGCAGACGCGGTCCGCCATGTAGATGGCTTCATCCACGTCATGTGTGATCACAACGGTCGTGATCTTTTCGCGATCCAGAATCTCCAGAATGACATCCTGAAGATCCATGCGGGTCAGCGAGTCCAGCCGGCCAAATGGCTCATCGAGCAGCAGCATGCGTGGTCGCAGGGCAATGGCGCGGGCGATGCCCACTCGCTGCTGCATTCCGCCTGACATTTCCCTGGGATACTTCCGCATGGAATCGGCCAGTCCCACGATGCTCAGATAGTATTCGCAGATCTGACGTCGCTCCGCCGGCGTGCCGTGCGGATAAACCTGCTTGACTCCCAGCATGACATTCTCAAACGTGGTCATCCATGGCAGCAGGCACGGTGCCTGAAACACGACCGCTCGGTCAGGCCCCGGGCCGGCAACTTCCCGCCCGTCAACCACCAGCGAGCCGGATGAAATGGGATTCAAACCGGCCAGCATCGTCAGCACGGTGGACTTGCCGCAGCCGGAATGGCCGATCACGGACACCACTTCCCCCTTGCGGAGGATCAGATTGAAGTCTTTGACGACCGCCACGTCCTGACCAAAAGGGTTGGGGTACGCCTTGGTCAAATTGGCAATTTCAACGTATCGATTGTCACTCATGATTGTCACTCATCTTCGGCAGCCGGAGTCCATTCCGTCGCACTGTGCGTCTGTCAGGGCGCGAATCAGACGGCGGTAAAGTCGTAGGGAGTTAGTTCGGGCAATGACACGTCAACCGCCTTGCGGAGCATCTTGGCTTCCTGATTGATGTCCACCATGTAGCGTGTCACTTTGTTTCGCAGCTCTTTGAACTGGGGATTGAAGTTCAGCGTGGTGCGATCGCGGGGGCGGTCAAGGGTGACGGGGAACGACTCCCCCAGCGTGGCTTCCGGACCGGGCGTCAGCGCGACGATGCGATCCGCCATCAACACGGCTTCATCCACATCGTTGGTGATCATCACGACCGTCCGCTTGTCTTCTTCCCAGATGCGAATGATCTCGTCCTGCAGGTTGGCGCGGGTCAGCGCATCCAGGGCGCTGAGTGGTTCATCCAGCAGCAGCACTTCCGGACGCATGGAAAGCGTTCGCGCGAGCGAAAGCCGCTGCCGCATGCCGCCCGACAGTTCGCCCGGGCGTTTCCATTCCGAGCCGGACAGCGAAACCATATCAATGTATCGCTGCACATGGGCACGACGATCGGCTTTGGTCATTTCCGGAAAGACCTGCCGGACAGCCAGTTCCACATTGCCAAAGACGCTCAGCCAGGGCAACAGCGAGTAGTTTTGAAACAGAATGCCACGTTCCGGCCCGGGCTCGGTGACCACCTGGCCGTTCATGCGGACCTCACCGCAGTCCGCCGGCTGCAGACCGGCCAGCAGGTTCATCAGCGTGGATTTTCCACTGCCGGAAAAGCCTATGATGGCCACAAATTCATTGGCTTCGACCTTGAGCCGCACGTCCTTCAGGACTTCCGTGCGAGAACCTTCCGGTCCAAATCCCACATCAACTTTGTCAATTTCCAGTGCTGGCAATGCCATTTTTGTTTCTCCCCTGCCTCTGGCGAATCGCGATCCTGTGTCTTGTGGCCGTCCGCCGGGACGCAGGCTGCTGACAACTTCCAAGATCCGCTAGACGACGGCCGCTCCGTCATCAAATGACACACTTCGCTGCAGCACGATCATGATCCGGTCCAGGAAGAATCCGATGATCCCCACCACAAAACAGGCGAAAATAATGTTGGCAAAAGAGTGACTGGAGCCGTTCTGATATTCGTCCCAGACATACTTACCCAGGCCGTCAGAAGACGACAGAGCTTCGGCAGCAATCAGAACCATCCAGCCAACCCCCAGAGAAATTCGCAGACCAGCGAAAACCAAAGGCAGGGAAGAAGGGATGATGATCTTGAACAGTCGCGACCACAGGCCCAGCTTCAACACACGGGCGACATTCATGTGATCCTTGTCGATCGACGAAACCCCCAGGGCCGTATTAACCAGCGCTGGCCAGACGGCACACATGGCGACCGTGCAGGCAGAGAAGACAAGCGCCGGATTAACGCCCAGTTCACCGATCCATGGCAGGCTCCCGAAGAACACAAACAGCGGGTGACTTTCCGGATCCGGAAAGAACGCTCCGACAACAATCTGAAAAATGAGCAGCCAGACCACCGGGGACACAGGCTTGAAGATCGAGATGATCGGCGTCAGACAGGCCATCACCACTTTATTCAGCCCACACATAATTCCGACTGGAATGGCAATCACGGCGGCCATCACAAAACCAACGAAGACGGTAAACAGACTGCGTCGTACCTGAAACCAGATGGTGGCCGTCCGCGGGTAGCTCTGCTCCGCCGTGCGGGCCGCTTTCTCTTCCCCCTGGACCACGGATTTTGCCGCTGACAGGATGGCCGATGATGTGGTGGCAGATTCCAGTTTTGACATGGCAGCGAGCGTCTTTTGCTCGGCCTGAGATACCTTCTGGGAACGATTACCTTTTTGCAGATAGTCCAGACGCTTGCTCAGATGCTGAACCTCGTTCGCCGCCGCATCGTAAGCCAGCTGTGTCTTCTTCACAGCCTTGGGGGGATTGCTGCGAATTTCGTCCATGTGATCCTTCAGCTCTTTTTCCGCGTCCCGCGCTTCGTCGCTGGCCAGATTGTCATCGCGAATCGCCTGCAGCAGTTTCTCTGCTGTGGCCGAGCCGGCAGCGACCGCTTCGGCCAGTTTTTTAATCTCCCCCGAGCGGGTCGTTTTTGCACCTTTGTTGGCAGCCTTCAGTTCATCGTACTGTTTCTGCACAGGAGCAATGGCTGCCGCTGTTTCTTCTGTCGCGGCGGCCGCCACCTTTTCTGCTTCTGCTTTCAACTGCTCGGACTGTTTCTTTTTTTCCGCCAGCAGCTGTTGCACCAGAGTGATTTCCGCCTCTCTTTGCGAACCGGAGAGTGCAAAGTCTGTCTCCTTTTCGTTTTCACGCTCGTTGAGCGTGTTTGCGATCATCCCGGCATCCCAAACCTCAACCGGGGTCGGCACCTCACCGGATTTCGTTTTGTGTCGGGGGGCGATCACCGTCCACAACCCCAGACACAGCAGCACAAACACAACAGGTGTCACCAGAAACTTCAGCACTTCCCCCGCCTGCTTGCGCGGCTCTTCCCCGAACACCAGCCGGACCACGGGGTCGAACACTTTGAATCCACTGACATCGATCAGCTTCAGCAACCCGTACTTGAACTTTTCCAGTTTCGATTCTGCCATGCTTCTGTCGCTTTTCTGCACTTAGCCGAGAAAACGACGAGATGAGTCGCCCAGGCAACCCATCCCGTCGTCACACGGAAACGATTCAGACGATCAGCGCTCCGGCCTGATCGCCGGCCATCGGCCAACTAGTCTTTGTTGCCAATCTTGTGGCTGTTGAGATACTCAATGGGCTTGCGAGCATCGAATTCCAGACCGTCGATAAAATCGGTCGTGGCCTCTTTGTAGCCGTCGGTATCCCAGGGAATGTCCGACTTTTCGATGTGCCCGTCCGCTTCCAGACGTTTGGCGGCTTCGAGATAAATCTCTGGCTTGTAAACTTCCTTCGCGGTTTCGTGATACCACTCGGCGGGTTTCGCTTCGGTGATCTGGCCCCAGCGGCGCATCTGCGTCAGGAACCAGATACCATCGCTGTACCACGGGTAAGAGCAGTAGTACTTGAAGAACACGTTGAAATCGGGCATCTCACGCTTGTCAGACTTCTGGAAGAAGAAGTAGCCCGTCATGGAGTTTTTAATCACGTCAAAGTCCGCCCCGACGTAGTTGGGCTGCGACAGCAGTCGACAGGCTTCCTCACGATTGACGAGGTTGCCATCGGAGTCTGTTTCGTCCAGCCACTTACCGGCACGGATCAGCGCCTTCACGACGGCGATATGTGTGTTGGGATTCTCATCAGCCCACTCTTTGGTCACACCAAACACCTTTTCCGGATTGTTCTTCCAGATGTCGTAGTTGGTGGTCACAGGCACGCCGATGCCTTTGGCAACCGCCTGCTGATTCCAGGGTTCGCCGACGCAGTAGCCGGAGATGTTGCCCGATTCCAGAGTGGCAGGCATCTGTGGGGGAGGCGTCACGGACAGTTCCACCTGAGCGTCTGTGAAACCTTTGATGTCTTCCGACGTGTACATGCCGGGATGAATTCCGGCAGCCGCCAGCCAATAACGAATTTCGTAGTTGTGCGTGGACACGGGGAAGACCATTCCCATCTGCAGCTTCTCACCGGCATCCAGCTTCTCCTGGACAACAGGCTTCAGCGAGTCTGCTGGAATCGGATGCTTGGGTGTGGGCGTATCCAAAGCAGGATCATTTTCGACCATCTTCGCCCAGACATCGTTGGAAACGGTGATGCCGTTGCCGTTCAGGTCCAGCGTGTAGGCGGTGATGATGTGAGCCTTGGTGCCGAAGCCAATCGTTGCGGCGATGGGCTGGCCACTCAGCATGTGAGCACCGTCCAGCTCGCCCGTGATCACGTTATCCAGCAACTGCTTCCAGTTTGGCTGGGCGATGACCTCGACCTGCAGGCCTTCGTCTTCGAAGAAGCCCTTTTCCTTGGCGATCACAATGGGGGCACAGTCGGTCAGCTTGATGAAACCGAATTTCAGCTCGTCTTTTTCCAGATCAAGTGGAGCCATTTCCTCGCCTGGCTCGGCCGGCTCTTCACCCGGTTCCGCGGGTGGCGGGTCGACAGGCGGCTCAGCAACAGCCACCTCGGGGGCTTCTGAGGCCGATGGGTCAGCAGCAGTTTCGGTGGGCGCTTCTTCGCCGCAACCAGACAAACTGCCAATCAGCAGGACGAGAACAGAAAGGGACAGGGCCCGACGGAAGTCGAGAATTGAGATGCTGGGCACCGCAAACTCCAGTAGAAAGGGGTTGATCGAGATCAGGCTCGCCTGAATGCTCAGCACAGACTTTGGCAAAACGCGTGCCGTTCGATCTGTTTTGCCCGTTTCAACTGACCAGGCCCGCTTCTCCCGAAGCACTCGCCACTCTGCTGTGGCAAACCACGCCGGAAATGCAAATACTGTTGCTTACCCCACGTGCAATTCGCGCAGTGTTGTTGCAGGCATGCCTGCAAAGTGAGCGGATTCACGCCTCAGGCACATGTATGGCTGAAATCCGAGGCCGCGATTGGAACTCAGGACGTTGTTAGGGGATGACCGGGTAGGGGAGAGCTATCCCCTTAATGCCCGCGGAGAGATTGTCAACCGCCCGCTTCATCATGCGATGCCGCGTCTGGACGGTGGCGCTGCCCAGGTGAGGTGTGAGCACCACATTCTCCAGTGAGAGCAATCGGTGATCGCGGGGCAGTGGCTCGGGTTCGGTCACGTCCAGACCGGCAGCACGAATCTCTCCGGCGGCAAGTGCATCACACAGCTCGTCGGTGATCACCACGCCCCCCCGCGCCATGTTGATCAGAATGGCGGATGACTTCATCTGCTGCAGTTGCGTCCGTCCGATCAACCCGGTCGTGGCGTCGGTCAGCGGACAATTGAGAACCACAAAGTCGCTGTCCGACAGCAACGGATCGAATGCAACCCAGGTGGCTCCCAGAGCCCGCTCCACCTCAGGGCGAGGCGACCTGTTGTGATACAGGATCCGCATGCCAAACGCGGCCGCCCGACGGGCGACTTCCGTTCCGATGCGCCCCATCCCCACAATTCCAATGGTCTGCCCGGAGACTTCGGTGCCCAGCAGGATGCCGGGATCATAGTTCTGAAAACCGGGGCCTCGCGCAAAGCGATCGCCGGAGACAACATTGCGGGCGGTGGCCAGCAGCAGCGCCATGGTGTGATCGGCCGTGGCTTCATCCAGACAGCCGGGCGTATTGCCAACCGGCACACCACGATCTGCGGCCGCCTGAACGTCAATGTGATCAACGCCCACGCCATGATTGCTGATCACCTTCAGCTGGGGATACGCGTCCATGAGCCGACCATCAATGGCGAAGTGACCGTAGGAAAACAGTCCCAACACCTGCGCAGGGTCGTCCGGCAAAGTGCCAATCGGCCGTACATCAAACCGATCAGCGGTCAGCTGAGCAAACAGTGGTGGCAGGGGGTCGGACAGGATCAGTGGCTTCATCGTGAAATTCGCGGGTGTTGGTGCACAGCCGGAAAGACGCCCGAAAAGTTTGCGCTGGCGGCGGGCAAATGATCATTCCGGGGTGGCGCCGTACAACGGACCAAAGTCAACCGGCAATCGGAGACAATTGCGGGAATCATAATCTCCCCAGCGGGCTGACAAACTGGCCCCGCAGAAAATTGTGTTCATTGATACAGTGCCGTTGGGAAACAAACTCACGGAAGCTGGCTTCGTTTTCCCGTTTCTGACTGATGGTCACGCGATGTCACCGGCAACTGTCAGCCGTCGGCACACAGCTGATGCAGAAATGAATCACTTCGAGGATGCCGTTCGGCGAGTCAGGTCGTTCTGACCTGAAGAAAGGGCCCCAATGAATTCGACGAAGCAACGCAATCTGGTGCGCGGCGCAGAACACTGGTTCGACAAAGGCGTGGAAGCCATGGACTGCCGCAACTGGGACTATGCGCTGGAATGCCTCGGGCAGGCCGTGCGGCTGGAACCAAGCCACCTGGAGTCACGAAAACAAAAGCATCGCAGCAGTCGGCGTCGGTTTGGCCGACGCGGCGCGGTGCCAAAGGTGGCGGCCGTCCGACTGGCCGCCATCCGCAGTCGCATCCGCACGGCGCTGATCCGGGACGACTGGCTGAACGTGGACAAACTGGCCGAAGACGGCAACGCCATCAATCCGTGGGACGCCGAGTTTTACGCCCTGATTGCACGGGCGGCCTCACGATTCGGCAATCTGAAGATCGCCCGGTACGCGTGGACCAGCGCCGTAAAACTGGAGCCGGACAACGCTCGCTTTTACCGCGAGTTCGGCGGCGTCCTGCAGCGACTGGGTGATTACGAACTGGCGCGGGAGTGCTATCTGCGGATTGACGCCATCGATCCAACCGGTCAGGTTTCCGCCGAACTGGTGGCAGCCGTCGACATCGCCGCCGTAATTCACGATGGCGGTTATTCGGCCGCCGAATCCACGCGGGACGTCGCCATGGATGATCCCCACGACCCCGCATGCGACGGTATTGAAGTGGAGGAAGAACGGCTCGATATCGAACACGACATCCGCGAGGAACTGCGGCAGATGGTGACGGCCGGAGAAACGCACGTTCAGGCAGGAAGACTGTGTTCTGCGCTGGAGTGTTTTCAGTCCGCTCGTGATCTGGCGCCTCATAACCGCAGCATCCGGCGCCGCCACGAAGACGTGGAACTGGCGTGGCTGCGACAGCAGGCCGTGACCGCGCAGGACGAAGCACGGTTTCATGCCACCCTGGATGAGCCTCAGCAGACGGCAGCGGCCCGCGCGAAGGATCTGATGAGTCGCGAACTGCAGATTCGCGAAGCGCGGGTGGCCGAATCCGCAGACGACTGCCTGGCCGCCTTCCAGCTGGCCGACCTGTACCGTCGGGGCAGCCGTTTTACCGACGCGGTACCGCTGTTTGAACGGGCGGCCGGTGATGAAGATCTGAAGGCCGAGTCACTGATCGGGCTGGGAGAGTGTCTGATCCACAGTCACAAAGCGACGCTCGGACACCGTTATCTGCTGACCGCGCTGAACATGATTGAAGCGGGCCGAAAACCCAACGCATTCAAGCTGGCTCACTACTGGCTGGGACGGCTGTACGAGGCTCAGAATTATCCGGACCAGGCTGAGCTGCACTTCCTGACGATTGCCCGGCTGGACCCCGGTTTTCGTGACATTGAACACCGTCTGTCACGCGATCGCTCCTGATGCTCCACCGGAATCTGATGTAGTCATAAATCGCCACTTCCCACTACACTCCCTGGCAGTCGGGCCTGACGTGTCAATATGGGAGACTTAAGTGGCGACTCGAATCCTGAGCATTTCCGGATTGCGCGGTGTAATCGGCGACGGGCTGGACCCCATTTATGTCACCGAATTTGCCGCCTCACTGGGAACGATGTTCAACGGCGGAAAGGTGGTTATCAGCAACGATGGACGCTGCACGGCCCCCATTCTGTACCATGCAGCTGTGGCCGGACTGATCGCAACCGGCTGCGAAGTGCTGGACGCAGGAGTCGCCACCACCCCCACCTGCGGCGTGCTGGTCAAGCATCTGGGTGCCGCCGGCGGACTGCAGATCACAGCCAGTCACAACCCCATCGAATGGAACGGTCTGAAGCCCTTTGCACCAGATGGCTCGGTCTTCAATCGCGAACTCGGACAGCAGCTGCTGGCCATCTTCCAGGAAGGTGAGATTGCGTGGAAAGACTGGACGCAAACGGGCCGCGTCACGCCCATCGAGTCGCCCGCCCAGCCTCACATCGATCGCGTGCTGGAGCTGGTTAACACAGACACTATCCGCAAAAAACGATTCAAGGTGGTCCTGGACTGCAATCATGGCAGCGGGGGCACCTGCGGACCGCGGCTGCTGGAGGAACTCGGCTGCGAAGTGATCACGCTTGGCGGCACGCCGGATGGCCGCTTCGAACACATTCCGGAACCGGTCGAAAAAAACCTCACCCAGCTGTGCGATGTGGTAGTTAAAGAAGGAGCGGACGCCGGATTCGCTCAGGACCCCGATGCTGATCGCCTGGCGATTGTGGACAACACGGGGCGCTATATCGGCGAAGAGCTAACGCTCGCTCTGGCGGCCGACCATGTTCTGGCGCATCGCAAAGGGCCGTTTGTTGTGAACGGCTCGACCAGCCGCATCACCGAAGACATTGCCACGAAACACGGCTGTCAGTTCCACCGATCGTTTGTCGGTGAAGCGCACGTGTGTGCCAAAATGCGGGCCGTCCGCGCAGAACTGGGCGGAGAAGGCAACGGCGGCGTCATCGAACCGAAAGTCGGCTACGTGCGTGACAGCCTGGTCTCCATGGCATACGTTCTGGACGGGCTGGCCGACCGGGGCAGCACACTGGAAGCGTGGGCCGATGAGCTGCCGTTTTACACGATTGTCAAGGACAAACTCACCTGTCCGCGGGAGGCCGTCGACGCGGCATGCGACGCCCTGCGCGACGCATTCGCTGATGCCAGGCCGATTGAAGGCGATGGCCTGCGTCTGGACTGGAACGATCGCTGGGTGCAGGTGCGTGCCAGCAACACCGAACCCATTCTGCGGGTGATCGCCGAAGCGCCCGATACGGACGACGCGAAGGCTCTGTGCCGCTCGGCTATGGACATTGTGCGAAACACCGTAGCAACCTAATCTGGATCCCCTTGCGGCTGCACGAGGCAGCAGGAGTCACCATGGACGGTCTGTCACTTTTCCTCTCTCTCCCCTCCCGGCGGCTGATCCTGGCCGGTGCAGTGATCCTTTTCACCTGCGGGTGTCTGACCACACCGGAACGTCTGGCGGACTCCGATGCGACGATGTCCCGGACTCCCCAGCCGGTCGACCGCGCCGGCGACAACTATGAGTGGATCAAACGTCTGCGGGCCACAGAACCTGTGGAAGTCAAACAGCAGATTGCCGCACCAGGCAGTCAGGTCGTCTTTCCGGTTCCCGTCCCTTACACGGCTGCCGGACAGTACCAGCTGGTCATCAACCAGGTGATGAGACTGGCGTGGCTCCAGACCAATGAAGGCACCCTGGGCCCGTGGTCGATGGAGCATCCTGACGTGCGTCATTTGGTGGAATCTGTCGCAATTCCACCAACGAATCCGCAGCCCGCGCAGTAGAAAATCTCAGTCGCTGGTTCGAACCTGTTCGCAGCAGTAAACTCGGCGACGCCGAGGGAATTCCGGTCTGCAATGGGGGCGAACTATGACTCAACACGCTTACGTCGAACGCTTTGTCAACCTGCTGGATCCCAGTGGGAATGTGCTGCTGAACTGCTCCGTCGAAGACGCTGTGGAACGTCTGGGCTCCGGAGAGGCCACCGCGCTCAAAGATGTCGAAGGCCAGTTTGCCCTCGTGCATCGCAACGGTCATATCATCCGCATGGCGCGGTCCATTGGTCGCCCCATGAGATACTTTCTGGCCAAGCAGATTGACGGTCCCTGCCTGGTGGTCGCCGAGCGGATGGACGAAATCCTCGCATGGCTGAAGCAGGAAGGGCTGGACGACCAGTTTCATCCCACCTACACCCGCATGGTGCCTGCGCACTATGTGCTGGAGCTGGCCCTGGTGGGCTGCCCCGATCCCAATCCCGATTATCAGCGGTTTTTCACACCGGATCGCAACTCGCTGTCGACAGACCTCGACGACATCGGCTACCGCTACATTGCCGCCCTGCAGACGGCCGTCGCCAGCTGGCTGGATCATATCCCTGCGGACGAGCCGATCGGAGTGCTGTTCAGTGGTGGCATCGACAGCGGTGCGGTGTTCTGCGCCGCCTATGACTGCCTGCTGAAACGCGGTGAATCTCCCGCCCGGCTGAAGGCCTTCACACTGTCGGTGGAAGACGACGGACAGGACGCCGCTCAGGCCCATCAGTTCCTGTCGGATCTGGACCTGGGCATGTTTCTGGAAGTCATTGACGTGCCCGCAGAGGCGATTGATTACCGCGAAGCCGTGCGACTGATTGAAGACTACAAACCGCTCGATGTGCAGTCCGCCACGATGGCACTGGCACTGTGCCGCGCCATCCGCGAACGCTATCCGGAATGGATCTATCTGCTGGATGGCGACGGAGGCGATGAAAACCTCAAAGACTACCCCATTGAAGAAAACAGCGAGCTGACCATCCGCAGCGTGCTGAACAATCTGATGCTGTACCACGAAGGCTGGGGGGTCGATGCCGTCAAGCACTCGCTGACCTACAGTGGCGGACAGAGTCGAGGCCACGTGCGGTCCTCTGCGCCCGTACGGCACTTTGGCTTCCGGGGACTGAGCCCCTTTGCTCTGCCGCAGGTCATCGCCGTCTCGGAAGCCATTCCGTTCATTGAACTGACGGACTGGCAGAACGAAAAGCTGTACGCGCTGAAAGGTGAAATCGTGCGTCGCGGAGTCGAGCAGGTCACCGGACTGACGATGCCGGTCTTTGAAAAACGGCGTTTCCAGCGGGGCGCGACGGTTGATTCCCGATTTGACAGTCTGTTCCCCGCCGATGAGGAGTCCTACCGGGCCGCTTTTCGCAGTGCGGTGGTCGCCATGAAGAGCGGCGATTCGACCGTCTGAGCAATCATCGGATGTCTGGTTGGCGCTGGCACATCGCGAACGACGCCTGCTGAATTTATCCGCATGCCAAACCACAGGTGCAAGCGCGACGAAAAACGGGTGCCCCTTTCGGGTCACCCGTTCTCAATTGGTCGTTTGCGTGAGACGTCCTGTTCTGGCCGTTTTGCCTGAACCGCTTTTCCCTATTCAGCACGCTCAGCACACGCAGTGAGCGTCTGTTAATAGCGGAAGACACCACCAATGCTGAAGCCTCGCGTATAGAAGCTCTCCAGGTCCGACGCATGTTCGATGGACGGAGTGAAGGCTCCGGCAGCACCGGGCAGGCTGTTGTAGACGACGTTGTCGTGTGGTCGTGTCAGGCGATAGATCCACATGAAATCGTAACCGCCAAACACAGAGAAGTTGGGAGACAGGTGCAGTTCCCCCGTGAAGCTGATCTGCACGATGGGAGTGAAGTCGATGTCCCCGTCACTCAGACGTGTGGGCGTGGTGGCAGTGATTGGATTGGCGTAGGTTTCCGCGGAGTAATCATTCAGAGCGAACGCAACACGTGGCGTGGCGCTCAGGCTGATCCACTCGTTGCCAATTGACGCCCGACCACCAATTTCCGGACCGTAAAGATTGTTGACCGTATTGCCACCGATGCGGCTGACTTCCGGAGTCGCCAGCGTACCACCGCTGGTGAACACACCTCGATGATTGAACTCCTCTTCATAGGCCAGATAGCGAAACCCACCGAGCCACTGCCAGTCCACGCCCTGTCCGGCGTAGTAGGGTTTGGTGAGGAACGTGGCTTCCGCTCCCCACATCTGACTGCTGATATCCACATCAAAAGCATCATCGTAAATCAGGTAGTTTGCCGTGGTCGCATCGACGGCCGCTCCGCTGGACAGCAGCGGTGTCACAATATTGGGACGGTTGACGGTTCCGATGGACTCGGTTCCCACGGCCCGACCGGCGGCGATATCTGTGATGTTGAAGCCATCGGTCACCTGTCCAGTGCCAAAAAACTGCAGTTCGAAATCGGCACTTTGCAGGTCCACGCCCCAGGTACCGCGAACACCGGGTACATCGTCCAGACCAATGTTGCCCAGTGTGGGCGTCACACCGATACCGGCCGCGATTCCGCCGTTGAGGTTGTCAAACACGGTCTGAGGATCGACCTGGTTGAGAACGGGTGCCCCAATGGGATCGCTGCCAGGGCGAGCGAACGTCCAGTGGATGTACTCAAACCGCATCCAGCTGCGTTTGGCAACCGCAGTCAAAGCCCGTTCAATCGGCTGCTGGTCATCCCACAGCCGAGGCTTCTGCCCCACATGGTAGTCCACAATGGGGGCCGCGTACTGGCTTTGAGGAATGTGGATTCCCGGATGCCAGTTGCCCTGCGAATAAGTCTGCCCAAACGTAGTGGAACAGCAGGCAACGACAGTCCAGATGGCTGCGACACATCGGAACAGGTTCGGACGATACATGCGAACCAGACCTTCACAAATTCGTCGGTGAGCCAGTTGGTGTACGACAGGCGAACAGCGGACTGTTCGGAGCAGACAGTTCAAAACACCACAAGCACGACCGACCGTGTTGAAAAACACAGTCTGCTGTCGTCGATATCGGTTTATATGGGCTGTAATCTTTGCTCCAATTTTGCTGCTGGCGACGTTTTTACCTGTTATAGAATTTGCGTAAGATATGGGGTCCGGGCGTTGCCTCACCGGCCGGCATTCGCAGCGTCTCAACAGACGTCCCTCCCACATTGACCCTCACGTTCCGGCAGGAACCGCCGGTTCATCACTCAGCCTTCTGCGGAAAGATCAACATGAGCCATCCCGCCTCCTTCCACTTCCCACGTCTTCATCTGCTGCTGATTCCTCTGTGCCTGGCTCTCGGCTGCCAAAGTGAAACCCAGCAGCCAGCGACGAGCGAGGGCAACGAAACAGACGAAGAACTGGGCCTGGCCCCCGAGAGTGACTCTGAGCCGGACGCCACGCCTGAATACGCGGCCGCTCCCGAAGGCAAAGTGCTGCGGCACACCGTGTTCTTTTCGTTTAAGGAAGAGTCGTCAGCAGAGGACGTGCAGTCTGTCGTTGATGCGTTCCGGGGACTGCCGGGCAAAATCGAAGAGATCATCGACTTTGAGTGGGGCGTGAACAACAGCCCGGAAGGACTGAATGACGGGTTCACTCACTGCTTCATTCTGACATTTGCTGACGAGGCCGGACGGGCCGCCTACCTGCCTCACCCGGCCCACAAGGATTTTGGCGACGTCCTTCGTCCCCACATGAAGGACGTGTTTGTCATCGACTATTGGGGAGATAAAGACATGGCCGAAGTGGAGTCTCCCCTGCGTCACGCCGTCTTCTTCCGATTTAAAGAGGACGC
The DNA here is from genome assembly GCA_024742875.1 of Planctomycetaceae bacterium. Classification (GTDB taxonomy): domain Bacteria; phylum Planctomycetota; class Planctomycetia; order Planctomycetales; family Planctomycetaceae; genus Fuerstiella. The sequence goes on from JANSXP010000012.1 coordinate 65,643, forward strand.
CTCCGATGAAGGCATTCAGCAGGTGGAAGAAGCCTTCGCCGCGCTGCCGGGCAAAATTGAAGAAATCAAAGCTCTCGAATGGGGCAAAAACAACAGTCCCGAAAAGCACGACGACGGCTTCACTCACTGCTTTTTCGTGACCTTTGCTGATGACGCCGGACGGGACGTGTATCTGCCGCATCCGGAACACAAGGCCTTTGTGGAAATCGTCGGTCCTGTGCTGGACGCCCCACGCGTGCTGGACTTCAACGCGGCCGAATAACGGCGGCCAGATCAGGCCTTCCTCTCACAAACGCAGCAAACCGTGGCCCCCTGGGACCACGGTTTGCTGATTTACGGCCATTTGTCTTTCCCACGTCGGCACGGGGCGTTAATCCAGTTCCACATCACGGATAAAGCAGTGATCGACCACCGTGGGGCTCAGATGCAGGTCGCGTCCCACGCGATGAATGAACGCTCGTTCCTCATCAGACACTTTCCCGTCGGCGATCGCGATCAGACACAAATCGCGAATGATCTGAATGCGGCGTGCGTGCGGCACCACGCGATTGGCATCTTCAATGCGTCCCGCCAGGCGCTCCTGCAGTTTGTCCACGTCCAGATGATCGCCAAACGTACCCTCACCAAACAGGCTGTCAAAAGCGCGAATTTCATCGTCGGTGATTTCTCCATCGACCTGCATGAGCACGCAGCCGGCGGCAAACAGGACTCGTCTCATCATCTCGGCCACTTCGCTGTCTTCTTCCAGGTAGCCGGGTGCCATCATGGCCATCAGTCGGTGGCATTCCGATTCGAGGGTTGCCCGGTCAGAGCCACCGCTGATGTACAGGTCTGACTGGACAAACTTCTGCAGGGCCTTCACCCGCAGCGGAGTGAACGGGTGCGTCATGAACCAGTCTTCCTGGTGACTGTCGTCTTCGCTCGGCTCTTCATCCATCGCCATCTCGTCGGCCTGTGCGGCAAATTCATCGATGCGAATTTCTATCAGATTGGACGTCAGCCCGGACGCCAGCTTAAACAGCGCACGGGCAGAAGCATCCGGATCCGCGGCACACAGAGCGCCCGCCCGGTCGGCCGAAATCTCCGCATAGCGCGACCACGAAAACAGCTGCAGGGCCAGTCGTGCGTCGACACGGTCTTTGCCTTTCACCAGCAGTCCGATGGGGATGTCGTGGTGGGCAAACAGATGGTGGCCCAGCTCGTGGCCCATGACAAACAGCAGCTCCTGCTCGTCAAATTTCTCCAGAATCGCGCTGGAGAACATCAGCAGCAAAGTGCCCTTTTCGGGCTTGATGCAGGCCGCATTGAATTGCGGAGAGTTGTAAACGTAGGTCTCCATCGGGATGTCGACTGACAGACGCTCCGCGCAACTTTGCAACATTGTGTGCAGCCGAGGCGACATCGTTTTGGTGAGCCGCAGCGACGTGACCAGCAACTGGCGTCTGGCACTGCGAGACGGATTTTCCTCAACGTCTTTGCGTACCTTCCTGACCTGTTCCACTTCCAGCAGACTGGTGTGCAGCGCCTCGTCGCCTTCACAGCGAAATTCCGAACTGTCCATCCGAGTTAATCCTGTTTGCAGCCTCAATGTCAACTTTGCCCGCATCCTGAACTCTATCACATACGAGTGTGAGGAGGCATCTGCGAAGAATAATCCGGACTGACTCCACGGCGGCGGCGAAAAGCTGTCGAATGGTGTCAGCCGGGTGAGATTCCATCCTCTGGTCAGACGAGAGTGGGCGCACGACCGCGTACCTGTTGCCAGACAGCCGGTCAGTGTTACACTAAAGTGGCCTCGGGAGGAAATCGATTTGAGCATCACGCAGACGTTTCACGCACAGCAGTTTCCCAACGGATATGACCTGGTCGACGGTGTCCGCATGCACCAGGAAAACGGGGATCAGTTTCAGATTCCCCCCGACGTACTGAAACGTCATCTGGGCAGTGGGCAGTTTGTGGAACTTCGCATCAACTCACAGCGGTTTTCCGCGCATGAGGACACGGAAGAGCCGTGTCAGTGCGATTCCTGCCAGGACGTTGCGTCGCACCCGATTCTCGGCCACCCGGAACCGGAATCACTGTATCCGGCACCGGAGGGTCATGTGCCGGCACGAGGCTGGGGGGAGGACTTCTGGGTGCAGATTGTGGGCCGGGAAGGGGACCATTTTCTGGGCACTGTGGACAATCGCCTGCATGAATCCCGGCTGCACGAACTTGTGTTTGGAGAATCGATCGCCTTTCATGCGTGCCACGTGCTGACCATTCACCCCAGTCACCGGCAGGAACTGGTGCTGGGCATGAACGAAAAAGATCTGCGTGAACTGGTCAACTGGCTGGGCAAACAGTGACGCAGCTGCCCTTTGTAAAAATGCAGGGCGCCGGCAACGATTACATTTTCCTGGATGGTTTCCGCTCGGCACTGCCGGCCGATCCGGGCATTCTTGCCCGCGATATCAGTGATCGTCATACGGGCGTTGGCAGCGACGGTCTGGTCACCATCGAACGTCCGACCGATGACGACTGCGACGCCGTGATGCGCATGTGGAACGCGGACGGCAGTCAGGGACTGATGTGTGGCAACGCCCTGCGATGTGTGGCCCTGCGACTGCACACTCACCAGTCGTTTGAGCGGGTTCGCATTCGCACGGCGACTCGTGTCGTTACCGTGATCACGCTTCAGGTCGCAAAAGATGGTCAGTGCGGACAATTCTCAGCCGACCTGGGAACAGCGACGCCGGCAACGACGCTGGTTTGCCCGCGCAGCGAATTTCCACTGCTGTCCAGTCGGGACGATTTGCCGCAGCAACTGACTTTGCACAGCCTGAGCGTCGGCAATCCGCATGCCGTCGTTTTTACAGACCATGCCACCGATGCCCTCGTGCAGGATTTCGGGGCGGCGATTGCCCGCTGGTCCCGCTTCCCGGAAGGCACCAATGTGGAGTGGGTGGAGACCGTCAACAACCTTCACCTGCGCGTACGAGTATGGGAACGCGGTAGTGGTGAAACGCTGGCCTGCGGATCGGGCGCGTGTGCTGTTGTGGCGGCCGGCGTGCAACTCGGACAACTGCCCGTCAATCAGGACGTTACCGTTGAACTGCCGGGAGGCACGCTGCAGGTGCGTCAGGAGCCAAACGAGAGGCTGCAGCTGCGGGGACCAGCGACGGTGGTGTTTGAAGGCAGCTGGCCCCTGCGAGCGCAGAAGCCGCGCGATCAGTCAGCGATGCCGTAGCGGAAGATGCACCACAGCGCCTGAAAGCCATCCCGCCAGCCGATGTGCTTGCCTTCGGCATAGGTACGTCCCGAATAACTCACCGCAATTTCGTAGATTCGATGCCGACGCCTGGCAACGCGAGCCGTAATCTCCGGTTCAAAGCCGAATCGATTCTGCTTCAGGCGGGGTGTCAGTTCGTCAATCACACTGCGACGGAACACCTTGTAGCAGGTTTCCATGTCGGTCAGGTTCAGGTTGGTGAAGCAGTTGGACATCACCGTGAGAAACTTGTTGCCCAGATAGTGCCACCAGTACAGCACACGGTGCGCCTGATCGCCCAGAAAACGACTGCCAAACACCACGTCCGCTTTGTCTTCGATGATCGGCTTCAGCAGCCTCGGATACTCACTGGGATCGTATTCCAGATCGGCATCCTGGATGATGACAATATCGCCGTCGACTTTGGAAAACCCGGTCCGCAAAGCGGCCCCTTTTCCCTGGTTGACTTCGTGCGCAAACACGCGAATTCTGTTGAAGTCATCCTCGCCGCCTTCGGCCGCCAGCTCGTCAAGAATTCGCTGCGTGTCGTCGCTGCTGCAGTCGTTGACGAGGATCAGCTCTTTGCGGATCGGCACTTCACGAACACGATCGACCAGGTTGCGCAGCGTCGCCTCTTCGTTGTAGACGGGAATCACGACCGACAGCCGCATCTGCTCCGGAATGCAGTACAGTCCCAGCTGGCGACACGCCGATTCGCCGAGCGTCTGGCGATGATTTTCGTACCACTTTGGCGACCACGGCCGCAGTTCTGTTTGCTGTTCGTCCGTCATTTCCAGTCCTGTTGCTGCCGTCCCGGGGGCAACCGTCCAGTATGTTGAGGCAGGCTCCGGTCAGCCATGTTGTGCCAGATGCTCACGAAGAGTCCGCTCGGCTGTTTTGAGCCGATTCAGGCAGTTCCCTGACAGCAGCAGCGTGGTCGTGCGGACCGGTCGACTCCCCATAGCCAGCGGACTGACTCTGGTGATACGTACGCCTTTGAGATCATACGTCGCGAGAAGCATTCGAGCGGTTTCAGAAGGATCGGAAAATTCTGAATCCTGCTTTGATACGTCTTTCGCTGCCGTACGAATTTGACACCACAGCACCCGATCAACCGGTTGACACAGCCGACGGCCGGCCAGCGCCAGCCGCCCCATCGAATATCTTGCGTTAATATCGTTGCAGATTCGAATACCCGCATTTCCGTTGGCATCACGAAAGCGAAACCCGTCCAGCCCCAGCGGCCCCCAATAGCCCGCCTGACCACACTCCCGGGCCAACTGTCGGGCGCTGATCAGAACTTCGTCGGGAAGCTGCAGTTCTTCCGGGGAACAGACCAGATTTCCGGCATAGCGGCCCATCTTGTCGTTGATCAGTTCCGTCGCACCGATCAGCGCCATGTCGCCTTCAGGCGTCACATCAAAATGCAGACTCCATTCCTGTGTGATCTGTCGCCACGGCTCCACATACACACCGCCGGCCTGCAGCTGACGATTCCGCCAGCCCCGTTGCTGGTCATTGAGCGTGCTGCCACTACCGAGCAGGCGATTTCGCCCCGCATGACTGTATTGCGGTTTGGCACACCATCGCGATGGGGCGGCCGGCATCTGATCGATCGCCTCCGCCCATTCCGACTCGGTGCGACAAAACCTGCCAAACGGCTGCTCCTGCCAGCCGCCGTCCATCAGCCACACTCGATCGTGCCGGGCCAGAAACTCGCGGCTGTTCACGCACTGCACATCGATTTGGTCCGGAGGTGCAGGGCCCTCACCGCTGTGCCAGCGGCGACACTCCTGCGTCCAGCCCCAGGGCAACAGTCGACCTGATACCGGTCGCTGGCCAGCGGTGACAAATTGATCAACAGCAAGCCAGTCAGGCAGGCCAGCCGGCCGCTGTTCAGTCGGCAGCAACACCCGGTCATTCGGTTCCGCCAGTACGGCCATCGTGCTGGCAAGGTCTTCCAGCGCCGCCACCGTCTGGCCGCCGGGGCAGAATGCCGGGTTGCGGAGGGTGTCTTCGAACTGAAAGTTGGGCAGCAGTAACCTCATGAATCCTCCGCGGACGATGGCCAGGCTCTCGCCTTCACCATGGCGGCCGATCTACAATCCCGACGTCTGCCACGATACCTCATCATTACGGAATCCCAAATGAAGCCAACCCTTTTTTGCCTGGTCGTCTCAGCGTCCCTGTGCGCCGCCTTTTCTGTGCGTGGCCTTCGCTCCGCGGCCCATGCAACCGGAGCGCAATCAGGCAAACAATCCGGAGCGCAACTCGCGGGCCGGCAGACGGCGGTCCCTGCGTCATCAGGCAGTCAGCTGGAAACGGAAAATGCCATTCGCAAAGTCCTGTCGGATCAGTCGATGGCCTGGAACTCGGGCGACATCCCCGGGTTTATGGACGGCTATCGAAAGTCCTCAAAGCTCAGGTTTGCCTCGGGAGACTCGATCACGTTTGGCTGGCGGCCCACACTCGAACGTTATCAGAAGCGGTACACAGATCGCGACATCATGGGTCGTCTGGAGTTTCGTGATCTGAAGATTCTGATCCTGAGCGAAACCTACGCTGAAGTTTTCGGCAGCTGGCATCTGAGTCGAAAAGACAAGATCGGCGATGCGTCGGGGCTGTTCACGCTGCTGATGCAGCATACTCCCGACGGCTGGAAGGTGATTCACGATCACACATCGTCAGCCGCAAAGACTCCCGGTGAAGACAACTCCACAGCGGGCGGCTCAGACAGCGGCGCAAAAAAACAGCCACAGTAAAACTGCGGCTGTTTCTCACGGTGGGATGGGCGTTGCCAGAGGCGAAGGGCGGACTACAGATTCAGTGGACTGCGAATCTTGTTGAGCTCTGCGCCAATTTCGTAGGCGATACTCTTCAGATGAGCGCGATCCTCCGTGCGACAGCGGCCGAGGTATCCGTAGATGCGTTCAAATTCGACATACAGGTTTTCCACTTCCCGCTTCAGCTCCGCGGCTGTGGGACGGCTTTGCAGACTGCGGTGCAGTCGCTGGGCCTGCTGCACGAATCGGTCCGAAGCCTGTGCGGCCTGAGTGGCGAACGATGGTCGCTCGTAATTGAGCCACTGGGTGACGTCCATCTCCAGATGATCGGCCAGCACCTCCAGGCGAGCGGCCGTCTGAATCAGACTGCGAACGTCAACAGCATCGACCGTGCCGGCAATATTCAGTTCGTTACGCAAAGCCAGCATGCCGTCTTCGATTTCCCGCAGGACCACGCGGCCGGAACTGCTTCGCAACGGTTCAAACGCTCGCACAAACTGAGTGCCGTAGTCTTCCACGTGGCGATAGCACTCGCGAATTTCCTGGTCGGACTCATTACGTTCGATGCAGTCCTGCAGGTTCTGCACAGTGCCGTAAAAGTCATCGGCGGTCTGCAGAATACTGGCCACGTTTTTGAAGTGCAGCAGCAGTCGCAAAGGCACGCGGTTGAAAAACTCATCCACGTCTCGTGACAGAGACTCAGCAATCATCTTCAGATTTTCGCGGCTGGTCTGATGTTCCAGCCACAGCAGATCGTGCAGTCGAGTGTCGGACAGCACCACGTTGGCCACGCTGCGTTCGATGTATCGATTGTTGAGCCGTCGCAGACGCGGCACGAGATTGCGCCACATCTGACTGAATCGGCTGTAGTCATTGACAATGTCCGTGTAAGTGTACTGGTCAAACACCCGGCTCTGCAGCAGAGAAGCCTGCTGATCCAGTTTGCGAGCATCGTAAATCAGCTGCATCACATCGTCACCGTTGCCGCGATCCAGCTCCAGTTCCTGAACCAGATTGCTGATCGCGCTTTCCAGTCGGGAGAACTCTGTCAGCAGGGCCAGCCGATCAAACTGTGGCTCCATCTTGAACAGCTTTTCCAGTTCACGCTCCAGACGATCAATGCGTTCCACACTGTCGACGGTGGCGCGGCTGAGCTGGCGGCTTTGGGACATGCGGTGCGACACATTGCGCCACTCGCTGCCAAGCTGCTGAAATTCGGGCAGCAGGCGATCCAGTCCGACGCCCCGCTGAATGTCCTGAGAGGCACGGGAAGCCCGCATCCGCATCGAGGAAACACTCGTCAGAAACGAGCGAATCTCCGGTGCCCGACGGTAATCCTGTTCCAGCGCTCGATAGAGTCGTTCAGATTCCGTCACACATTCCGTCAACAGGTTTCTGACAACGCGGCTGTCCACTCGGGCAATATCCACCTGCGTTTGCGGGCGGAAAGGATCGGCCCGACGCCCCAGTCCCTGTGTGCCTTCACGAATGACGCGGTCGAAGTTGCCGAACTCACTGCTGTTGTCGCCAATGCGCGTCGGCGGCTGGGCAACACTGGATGCTGCCACAGAAATTGTCAAAAGAGCGGCCAGCGCTGACCTGCCCCACTCCATCCATTGATTCGCCATCATTGGTTTCCTTTCCAATCGATATGGAACGATCTCGAACCTGCCGCTTACGTCACAGGACAGGATTCGCGCCGTGTCGCGCCGAACTCACTGTCTGCCAGGCGTCCTCCGACGTCCGTGCGGTGTGACAGACCACAATTCCGGCTGCAGGATGCGACATCCGCCTCCCTGCCGGGCAGTTTAGTCAAAATTCCGAATCCACCGGAATACCGGTTTTTTGTGCCGATCGTTCAGGTGATCTGTCACAAATGCACCGGAATAAAACGCTGGGATTCGCCGTTCCCGGGCGTTTCGGGCGGCTCAATCCACGGGATCTGTTCACCACGTTCCGTGAATCCCTGAGTGACGGCGCGGAATTTTTTCATAATTGCCGTCAGGAGATCACGCTCAGAGGCGCCCTCAGCCGTGATGCCCGCCAGATTGGCCACGCGGGCCTGCCGTTTGCCTGAGTCATCCGGTTGTCCCAAAATCACAATGCAGCTGAACACGGGAACCGGATTCAGCTCGTTTTCGGGGATCAGTTTCAGCGGATTGGGATCGTTCATCGCAACTCTCTGCAGACAACAAACCGACCGGCCGTCAGACCGATCCGGGCGGCAATCGAAATCCACGCGGCGAATGCCGAGCGAGATTACTTGATCGCGGCCCCGGAGCGATAGAATAGCGGGATGTTTGGGGGCTCGTCCAGACGGGCGTGGTCCGATCTGAACTCCCCGCCCAGAACCAATCGGCGTTTGTCCGACTGCATTGAGGAATCACGTATGTTCCGCTTCCCAGGAATGACTCGACCGGTCGTCTGTGCCCTGACAGCCATCACTCTTTGCGGTGTCAGCCTGGCCGACGAAAGCCCTCTTGCCGGCATGCGGGCCCGATCCATTCGCTTTCTCAGAATGACGCAGGCCAAAGATGGCTCGTGGACAGAAAGTGAACTGGTGGGAGTGACGGGCCTGGTCACACGCTCTCTTCTGGCATCCGGGCTGAAACCCGACGATCCCACAGTGGCTCGGGGGATCGCCAACCTGCTGTCTCACCAGAAGCGGGATGGCGGCTTTTACACGAAGGACAGCCTGCAGCGCAACTACGAGACCTGCATCACCATCATGGTGCTGGCTGCGGCCAATGAAGAGGGTCAGTACGACGAACGCATCAAACGCGCCGAAGGCTTCCTGCGGGAGCTGCAATGGGATCAGGGCGAAGGCATCGAATCCTCAGACCCTGCCTGGGGAGGCGGAGGATACGGCAAACACGAGCGGCCCGACCTGTCCAACACCCAGTATCTGCTGGAGGCACTTACAGCGGCCGGCGTGAAGTCAGACGATCCGGCCATGCAGCGCATCAAAGTATTTGTTTCGCGAACGCAGAACTTTGAGTCCGAAGCCAACAACACACCGTTCGCCGGCAAAATCAATGACGGTGGCTTTTATTACACACCGGCGGCCGGCGGAGAATCCAAAGCGGGCGTCACAGAAGACGGGGGACTGCGTTCTTATGGCAGCATGACCTATGCGGGACTGAAGAGCCTGATCTATGCCGGGCTGAGCAAAGACGATCCTCGGATCGTCGCCGCCAGAAACTGGATTCGTCAGAACTACACGCTTTCGGAAAACCCAGGCATGGGGGCTCAGGGGCTGTATTACTATTTCCATACGTTTGGCAAAACGATGGACACTCTGGGCGACGACGAGTTTGTGGATGCCCAGGGCAACAAGCACGACTGGAAAGCCGAACTGATCTCACGACTGCAGCAGTTGCAGCGTCCTAATGGCAGCTGGCTGAATCCTCAGGACCGCTGGTACGAAGGCGATCCCAACCTCGTGTCTGCGTATTGTCTGCTGGCGCTGAGCCACTGCGATTAAAACTCCCGCTGCCGCACGCCATCCATTCGTGGTCGGCCACGAAAAACGGCCTTCCGAACAGCGGGAATTGCACGCTGCGACTGTCGCCACACCCGTCAGGTCGTCCGGGTCTGGTATCCTCACCGGTTAACCACTGTCAGGGGCAGCGGTTAGACTCAGATGACTACAGCAACCCGGGAGCCTCCCATGCCCGTCGATAAGTCCGGCAGTCGCATCCGCCAGATGTTTGGTGAGATCGCTGGCCGCTATGACTTTATGAACCACTTTTTGTCCGGCGGCACAGATATCTACTGGCGCTGGCGGACCGTTCGCATGGCCCGCCCGGCTGGCAGCGCACCCATTCTGGATGTGTGTACGGGCACCGGAGATCTGGCGTTTGCCTGGCGCAAATCGGCGGCCGCCGATACGCCCGTGATTGCGACCGACTTCACGCATGGCATGCTGAAGCTGGCCGAAGACAAACGCAAAGACCGCAATGTCGTCTTTCTGGAAGCCGACACCCAGACCCTGCCGTTCGATGACGATCAGTTTCAGCTGGTGTCTGTGGCCTTCGGTCTGCGAAATGTGTCCAGCACCATTGGCGGGCTGCAGGAGATGACGCGTGTCTGCCGACCGGGCGGACGGGTGGTGGTGCTTGAGTTTTCCCTGCCAGACAACCGCCTGCTGAGCCGCACTTACCAGTGGTACTTTCGCAACATCCTGCCAAAACTGGGTCAACTGCTCGTCCGCAATCGACAGGCGGCCTACGAGTATCTGCCACAGTCGGTTTCTGAGTTCCCCTGCGGCAATGACCTGACAGGAATCATGGAAGAAGCAGGCCTGGAACGCACATCGTTCAAAAAACTGACGGGCGGAATTGCGACGGTGTATATCGGATACAAACCTGAACAACCGGGACAGGATGTGACGTCCTGAACGGGGAAAAAAATCGTTCTGGATCCCCCATTCGAGCGTTGACTCTGGGTCCGCTCCCCCTTCATTCTCCAGGCTGGTTGCTCGACAACCAGTTTCATCAGTCTCACCTCATGGTGAAAACAAAGGGGAATGAACATGTCCAAACGATTCCGAATCTGCCTGGCAGTGTGGATTGCCGTTGTGATCGCATCGGCCTGCACCAACAGCCTGCACGCTCAGGTCAGCGAACTGACGCCAATTCCACAGCCGGCAGAAATCTCGGCTCCCGCTGCTCCAGCGGCCGCGATCACACAGCCCGTCGCCGTGGAGACGGTTGTCTCCCAGCCTGACACCGTCACGATCGATGACGAAAACTGGCAGATCACCATCATCCCGGCTCGCAAAGCCAGCGATCTGATGCCCGTTCAGCCAGTCGCTCAGTGCGATGACTGCAACCAGGTCGACGTCACGGCCTACAAACGCATTTACAACTCGATTCCCTTCAATCGAGCTCAGTTCAACGCCAACCCCAACTACCGTCACGATTCGACGATGGAAATCCTGACCGGCAACGCACGCCATCAGACCATCGTCCGTCACAGCACGGCGCCCCCACGAGAGCCGGGCCGAATTCGCACAGCTCCCGTGGCACCTTATGGCAACCCTTACCAGTTCGGCTATCTGCGTCCCGCTTTGCGACTGAATTACTACCGTGACTTTCCGTCGCTCAATCCGTACCTGAACATCTGGAACCTCAGCGGCGCGTTTTAACATCCGAGTAGCCGTACGCGGGCTGATCCACGTGCGGCGTCACGGCAGAAACTCCCGGCGACGATCCTCGATCGTTACGTCAGGTCCCCGCAGCGGTCGTCTTATCCCCTGAGACGACCGCTTTTTCATGCGCGGCAGACCCAGGTGCGTGCAGCGCACACTGCAGACACTAACGCGCCCGCCGCTACGCATATTCCCGATTTTTGATCAGCCCCGGATAGGGAATCGGATATTTTCCCTGGGCGTTGGGCATCACGGGAGAATCGGACTCAAAGGTGAGTTCCTCGATCCCCGGTGCAAACTCATGTTCGCAGTTCATCATCTGCTCCAGTGTGATCACCTGCCCGGTGTGCGCCGCCATACGGCCCATGGAGGTAACCACGCTGGCCATGGCGCCTCGTTCCACTTCGTTGTAAGGCGCATCGTCACGAACCGCGGCCAGCAGATGTTCCCACTCCGCCTGATAAGGATTGTGGCGCTCCGGCTGCGGATACTCCCAGACGAGTTTCTCTTTGGTGGCGTTGTGCCCATCGTAGATGCGGGCACGTGATGGCCAGTGCGAGCGTGAGGAAATAATGCCCAGCCCTTTGGTGCCGTGCGCATAGCTGGCGAATTCAGAATGGCAGCCCGGCATCGTGCGGCCATTGACAAACAGCTTTGTGCCATCGGCAAATGTGTACTCGATGGAGTAGGTGTCGAAATTCTGATCAATCGTATCACCGCGATAATGGCGTCCACCGCACGCTTTGGCTTCGACCGGCCAGTCGTTTTTCATCCAGCACGATTCATCGATGTTGTGAATCAGAAAATCGCTCACCGCGCCGCCACTGAGCCACAGAAACCCGTGAAAGTGTTTGATCTGATGCATCAGGTCACTGATGCCCTCAGGCTTGGGGGGGGCCGCAGCCGACCCAGTGGGCCCCGCCATGCGATAGGCCCGCAGCATCGTCAGCTCGCCGATTTCCCCGCTTTGAATCCGGTCAAACAACTCACGGCGTGCGTCGCAGTGGCGACACATCAATCCCACGCCCACTTTCAGATTCTTCTCCAGCGCCTTTTCATTCAGCGCCAGCATCTTGCGGGTGGCCGGGCCATCCACGGTGATGGGTTTCTCCATGAACACATTCAGGCCGCGCTCAATGGCGTATTTGTAGTGCACCCAGCGAAAGCCAGGTGGCGTGGTGAGAATGACGATATCACCCGGCTTCAGGCAGTCCATCGCTTTTTGATAGCCGTCAAAGCCGATGAACTTGCGGTCTTCCGGCACATCCAGTTTGCCTTCCTGATCGCCAAACGATTTGGACAGATTGCCATAGCTGTTTTTCAGATTGCCCTCAAAGACATCCGCCATCGCCACCAGACGTACCGGGCCTGCATCCACAGACAGGGCATTGGTCGTGGCGCCAGTGCCGCGGCCCCCGCATCCCACCAGCGCCAGCTGAATGGTGTTGTCTTCGTCAGCGTGCACGCCCGCCGCCAGGTCGGTCGCCATGGCGCCGGCGGCCGCCGCCGCACCAGCAGTTTTCAAAAACGTTCGACGATCAGAAAAATTAGACATCGCCACAGCTCCAGGCAGGAATTGAAGGAGGAGAGAACGGGGAAGAGAAAAGGAAGGCGTCAGGCAAAACAGTCGAGCCTGTCGTTATTCCACAACGGGATCCAGCTGCACGGGCAGATTCTTATCCCACTTTTGTTTTCGTTCGTCGGCTGAGGGCACCCGCAGCGGACGTACCACGCGAAAGCCCACGCCGAGCGCATCAGTGTGGTACCAGATACTCTGAGGGATCTGCGGATCCTGCTCTTTCCAGTCTTCCGAAGACCCTTCCCGTGCGGCACTGCGGAGCATCTCCGGTGCGTCGTCCCAGCCGCCGCCGCGGACGACACGGGGAAACAGTTTGAGCGGCACCACCAGCGGATCCGCCACCGCCTGTTTGCGGTCACCGTAGGCTCCCGGCACATACTGATCCAGCACCCACTCGGCCACGTTGCCATGCATGTCATGCATTCCATACGGGTTGGCTTTTTTCCGGCCCACTGCATGATAAGTCTCTTCACTGTTGCCAGCGTGCCAGGCGTACTCGTCCAGCAGACTCACATCGTCGCCAAAGGAATACGCCGTTTGGGTGCCCGCGCGACAGGCGTACTCCCACTCGGCTTCGGTCGGCAGTCGATAATAGTGTCCCGTTTTTGCCGACAGCCATTCGCAGTACTTGCGGGCCGCATGCTGGGTCATGCAGATGGCCGGATTCTCCTGCTTGCCCATTCCGAAACTCATATCGGTGTACGGCGGTGTGGGTCGGGTCACCGCATCGGCGATTTTGTCCAGTTCGGTGGGCGCCGTGCCGAAGATCTTCCGACGGGCGATGTCGATGTTTTCCCCCCAGATCTCGTACTGATTCCACGTGATCTCGCAGCGGCCCATCCAGAACGGTTCAACGCGAACCTCGTGCCGGGGACCTTCGTCATCTTTGCGGGACGGCTCGTCGGCCGGGCTGCCCATCACAAATGAACCACCGGGAATCGGCACCATATCGATGGCCACATCGGTCCCGTCAATCGCCTGTTGATAGGCTTTCATCTCGCCGGCCGTGGTTTGCGCCAGCAGCGGAGCAGGGGAGAGTAAGATCAGCAGTATCAGCAGGCGGATTTTCATAGAGCCACTCTACTTCGGGGCGGTCGGTACGCTGAAAATGGTATCCTGTCCGATCCAGAAAGTCGAAACCCGGCGTAAAGTTCCCAGCGTGTCAGGCCTCCCTCCGCAACAGACCATCACCAGCGCGCAATTTGCAGCCGACCTTCTCTGGGCGGTGGCGAGTCCGTCGCTAATTACTGCAGCAGCGATAACAGAATGCCGATTGCCTGAACGGCCCACGCTGGATGACCGCGCTGCGGACTGCGGCCCTCGGTCTTTGGGACCGGGAGATCATCGTGTCGGTCGCTATTTTGAGCGCCTGATCGAACACCACATCCGTCAGCAACCCGACTGGGAACTGCTGCACTGTGGTCGGCAGATCGAAGAAGCCGGGCGGACGGTGGGGGAACTGGATTTCGTCTTTCGCAGCGGCGGCGATGTGTATCACGTTGAAACGGCGGTGAAGTTTTATCTGTACCTGCCCGATCGCACGTGTGGCGGCAGTCAGTTTGTGGGCCCCAACTCCAGGGACAATTTTGAAACCAAGCTCCAGCGCCTGCTGACCCATCAGTTGCCACTCAGCAGGATCTGGCAGCCCGAAGTGACCATTCGTCAGCCGCACGTGAAGGGCATCATCTTCTATCCCGTTGATGACGCCGGTCCCGACAACCTGCTGGAGGGGATGTCGCCCGATCATCAGCGCGGCGTCTGGTTTCCTGCCGCACATCTTCCCGAGTTTCTGGCAAGACGGCCGGACCCACAACGCGCGCTGTTTCACATCCATGGCAAGCCGCACTGGCTTGCGACGCCCACGGATTCCAACACCGCTCTGACGGGCGTCCAGTTGACAGAGGCCGTTCGCCGCCACTTTCAGACGAGCCCCGATCGCCCGCTGATGATCAGCCAGTTTGACTCCGCACAGGACAACCCCCACAGCCGTCGCCTGTTCTGCATGCCCGATCACTGGCCGGATTGATTCGCCCGTTCTTCCTGGCTCCCGCGATCACGACAAACCGCGCCGGTTTCTTCACGGAATCCCCCCTCCGGATTCCCCGCAAGAACTCACATACGCTGGTTGAGTGGTCACGATCCGACCAGCAGGCCGCCTAGTCTGCTTTCCTGGATTCGATGAGGAGGATCATATGGGAATGGTTCACGAGACCACCTGCAATCACTGCGACCTGCAATTCGAACTGGCGGTCGGCGGTAGCATGCTGGCGGAAATGTTTCACTGCCACCAGTGCGATGAGGCCACAGCCGTCGAACGCGACCGGTTGCGCGACGCCCATGCTGAGCACGCCAACGCGATTGATGCCACCCAATGTGATAAGACGCGGGATTCGTCAATAGATTCATCAATGGCACAACAGCAACGAGCGGAACTGGCGGCCGCTCCCGGCGGCTTCGATGAACGACTGCAACAGTTGGCCGGCCTTTGTCCGTGCGGCGGCCAGTTTGGCCTGTATGCACAACCTCGCTGCCCAGCGTGCAAGTCGACCAATCTTAGCCTGGGTGACGTGACGATGTGCTTTGACTAGTCATCCATTGCGTTGACACGTCACCGCGGTTGCGCCATCGCCCCGGAACAGACCTCACAGCAACATTTGCTGCTCAACCACGCGGCGGCCTGAACTCATATCAAGGCCAGTCGACTCTTGCCCCAACGATCTACTTTTCGAAGACTCACATGAGACAAACCATTCTGTCACTCCTCACCGTATCAGTCGTCCCTTTAATGGCAGCGCCGCCGGATCAGCCCCACTCAGAACGATCGGCAGCCCCATTTGCCAAAGAGGCACAGCGGTACAGCGACATCGCGAAGCACGAGAGAACACCTCCAGGACGTTCGCCCAAACAGATCGCAAAACCCGGTGCCCTCAGCAAGGATGAGCAAGCCATACAGAGAAATCGCGTGAGCGCATCTCGCACTCGACTCAGGACACTCAAAGAAAAACTGCAGAACGCGAAGAGGCAGGCCGCCGTGAAGACTGAGGGAGCTGCCGCCGCGATCGCTCGTTTTCTGACGCTCGCGGATTCCACATTTCTTGACGGAGTCTCTCTGGTGGAACAGAAACGCCTGAAAGACGGATGGGTTAAGATGCTGGAAGTCTTCGACGAAATCGACCAGTCACGCATGCATGCGTACGCCAGGGACGGGCTCGTGCACGAGGTATCGGATCTCTGCGAGTCCTGCCTGGGCGACTTTTCTGTAAAAGTGGTGCCCGGAGGGATGGAGTTTTACAACTTCGGCAATGTGACGGCAGCGGACGTCTACTACTACAGTTTTGAAAATCGTCTGCTTGTTCGATCCCAACTCTCAATTCGCGGACCACGAAACTTTGTTCCGCTCCCCAATCTGGCAACCAGCGCAGGCCGGCTGGAAATCCACACGTCCAACACACATCGTGTCTACGGCTGGCCCGATTTTCGCAGAATCTGGCCGGAGGGCTCGACACGTGGTGACTCTCAGTTTCCGACGGCTCACTCCCATGACGACTCGGTTTACCGACGGGCGAATTGAGGACCACTGTACGGACGCGACAGTCAGGAAATCGCCGCGCTCGTCAGGATTGATGGCTGAACGATTTGGCGTCCCCCACCCCTAGGTAAACCTTGAGGAATCCACCAGGCAACGCGTCAATTCGACTCACGCTCAGCCTTGCGGAGGTTAATATGCCGAAGGTCTTCCACCACACTGGCTTTTCGAGGTTCTTATGAAACCATCCGTCTTTCTGGTTACAACAAGTTTTTCCTTTGGTGTCTTCGGTTTTATCGTGGCACTGGCGGCCAGCTACTTTACAGACGATTTGCCTCGACAGGGTCCTATGCTGCTCATGGTCGCTCTGACGGCCGTTGGTGTTGCGGCGGGTTTCGGCATTGCATTGTTTGGCCTGAAACTGGATGCGAGCCACAGACCATCTGACGTCCGGCTGTCCACAAACTGACCACAGTGTGACAGTCAGGTCAGGGCGAGCCCCGCTCACTCGTCGCAGGCCTCGAACCGGTATGGTCACACCCCGCGTCAAATCGCTTAGACCGGGCCATGCCCCGCCCTGGACCCCATGGCCGGCCCTGGCTCGACTTGGCTCCGACCGCCTCCATTTGCTTTGGAGCCGTCGCCTCACTGATCCCAATATCGCCAGTTCATATTCGTGTCCCGGATTTCGGACAAATTGTGGACATAGCGATTGGCGAACGTCAGCATCACGCAAAGTCGACAGGATCGAGCGCACATCTGGAAAGACACTGATCCAGCTTCAGCGCACTTCCGTTTGAAGCGCACTTAAAGAAGACAGCGATGCCGGAAACTCAGCTGCAACGTGTCACAGACTTGTCCCGCCTGAACTGGAAAGGCTGGCTGCTGTTGACGCTCACGATCATATTCCTGTTCTGCGGGGTCATTGCCGCTGGACTTCCGGAGACAGCCGGCGGCATGATGGATTATCGTGGTGGTCGCAAGATCCTCGCGTGCGGGGTGGCGTTCATGTCCTTCGCGGGATTCATAACGGTCGCCAGCGGACTGAGGAAAATTGGGATTTCGATCTGGAAGCCTGGCCTGGACCCGCTCGACCATCTGGAGCCACAATCGGAAGACGGGCCGCCTGCCGTGTTGACAGCGGCAACCATCAAGGGATTGGAAGCCGCAGAATCCGCGGACCGCAAATCGAGTGATGCTGCACAGGCGGCCAGCGTTCAGTCACCGGGAAATGGTCCCGCCCCTGGGTCGCCCGCCTATTCGAGCGGACCGGCCGTGCCGGGTGCACCAGATTATTCCTCAGCGGCAGGCAACACGACAGCGGCGGTGCCTTCGAACCTGGCCGTCTCGCCCGATGTCTCGCACATGGCTGATGTCTCCAACGTGACCGATGTCTCCAGCGCGACCGACATTTCAGACCTCGCCGCCGACCTGATCGACAGTCCTGTTGACTTCACCGATTTTCTGTAGGTTGATCAATCTCAAAGGAGAGTTGCCCTTCGCAAACACCAATCCGAAGCCTTCACTGGAAGCACAAATCTCAGCGTTACTCTGGGACTGGCGTTTCGCAGTGGACGATAACAGCGCGGCTAACCAGCGCGATGCCATGACCGCCGAAATTGCGCTCCATCTGGAATACTGGATGCCTTACACACAAATCCCGATGATGCAGCGGCATCAGGCATGGTGCGACGGGATACCGCTGCTGCACATCAGTGACCTGTCGCGAACATCATTTTTCATAGTCGGGGCGGGCTACTTTCCCTCCAGGTTCGCGGCCTTCGAAGTCGAATTTCACTTCGCACGCAGACGCGACCTGCTCACCAGTCGAATCATGCTGCGGTGGGGACATGTGGATGGTCGCGGAAGACTGATCACAGCCAGCTGCAGCGATCCGCAGCATGTGATCGACCGTCGGCCTGAAAAACTTTCCGAATGGGCGGTGGCGGTGGAGCTGACCCCCGAACCGGAACGCCGCCGATGAGGTCACAGCAGGCACCAAGTGATCACAGGGACCTCACAGGCGACCGGCAGGCTGTCACCATGGATGAGCTGCACGACAACGAACAGTACTTTTTTGACGAACCCACTTTGGAGCAGCTTGCCGAGTTTGTCTCCGGCTGGTCACGTCCCTGCTGTCTGTGTGCGCCGCTTTTGGGTCAGCGTCTGGCATCCCGCGGCGTCGACGTGACCATTCTGGATGTAGATCGGCGTTTCGCCACCACGCCCGGATTTCACCGCTGGGATCTTCATCGCCCGCAGTGGCTGGGAATCGAGTTTGATCTGATCATCTGCGATCCGCCCTTCTTTAACCTGTCGCTTTTCCAGTTGTTCACGGCCATCCGCACTCTGGCATGCAATCGGTTTGAACAGTCTTTGCTGCTGTTTTATCTGCAGCGCCGCAGCCAGGCCGTTACGCAGTCGTTCGCTCGCTTTGGCCTGACACCCACGGGATACTGTCCCCAATACCAGACCGTGCAGAACGTCGATCGCAATGTCGTGGAGATGTTCGGCAACCTGAGTGAAGATCAACTCTCACAATTGCTTTGATCACAGTGGAACCTGCCATGAAACTACGCCCCGAACTTCAGCCAAAGCCTGTGGATGAGCGTTTGGCGCACCAACTGGCCGACCTGGCGGCACAGCTTGATGGGGCCCCGTCTGGCGTGGGGGACGACTGGCTCGAAGAATTTAACCGGCTGGCCGGCACATCGATCCCCTTTGACCATTTCCAGGGGATCTACGGGGCAGAGGAACACATCGACTGGGTGCGACGTCTGCTGGGTGAACAGGCCGCTCAACCGGTCGCGGACGTGACACGCGAAGAGCTGATCGAAATCGTCAGGCGGGCCATGCCGCAGAATGGCCACCGCGATGCAGAAGCGTATATGACCGTTTTTGACACCAATGTGTCACGGCCAAACGCTTCTAACCTCATCTTCTACCCTCCCGATTTTGACGCCGCGACGAACACCTGGGGTGGCGGGCGCATGATCGGGGAATACGATCCCACGCCCGAACAGATTGTCGATTGGGCCCGGCAACGAGCAGGCGACACAGCTTAGACCGCCTGACTGCCACCCTGCCGTTGTGCGGGATGACCTGGCGAGCGAGTTGGTCCGTGCGCTGCGGGCGGCTGGTCAATTCACCGGCCGGAGGCCTGTCAGCGGTAGTACCCCGACTCACGGATTTCAGCCGTGAGCTGTTTGAACTCGGTCTTCACCTTTTCCGGAACATCACGCCAGTCCAGGTCGTGGATGGCGGCGTACAGGGCATACAGCCACGCGGCATGCACGGCTTTGGCGGCCGTGCCCTTTTGAGCTTTGCCTTCAAGCATCTTCAGAAACGCGCCCTCAGGGCCCAGGTCAATGACCTGCTGCGCGGTCACAATGCCCACTGCGTTCAGGTCACGCTCCACCGCCGGGCCCAGATTGCGCATCTGAGAAATGCGACGCGTGTCTTTGGCCTTTGCTGTCTGCTTTGACGAACGCTTCGACATCCGGAATTCTACTCAGATGATGAGAGGATGCGGGCGAAGACGTCCAGCTCGGCGTTGCCACCGGAGATGATCAGGCCGACCCGCCGGCCGGCAAATCGAGAACCATTGGCCAGCACCGCGCCCAGTGGCACAGCACCAGACGGTTCAACCACCAGTCGCGTCTGGCAGATAGACTGACGGGTGGCCTCCCTGATCATGTCCTCACTGACCGGCAGAATGTCGTCAATCAGCTGAGAGATAATTGGATAGGTCAGACTGCCCAGCGGCGCTCGCAGTCCGTCGGCAATCGAATCGAACCGTTCGGGAGGCTGCATGCTGCCGGCCTTTAGACTGCGTATTGCGTCATCCGCCCAGGCAGGTTCCGCCCCGATCACCTCAAGATCCGGCTGCAGCGCCCGGGCGGCAATCAGCGCTCCACTGGCCAGCCCCCCGCCGCCGACCGGCACCACCAGCACGTCGAGATCCGTCACCTGCTGCAGAAACTCCAGTGTGGCTGTCCCCTGGCCGGCAATGATGTGTGGATCGTTGTAGGGATGAACGAGCGTCGCTCCGGTTTCTGCCGCCACCTGGTCGGCCATTTCAGCTCGCGCAGCGGCTGTTGGCTCACAAAATCGCGGCTCCACTCCGAGTCCTCGGACCGCCGCAATTTTGGCGGCCGAAGAATTGTGCGGCATGACGATATGGGCCGCGATGCCCCGCGTGCGGGCCGCGCGGGCTAAAGCGGCCGCATGGTTGCCCGAAGAATGGGTCACCACACCGGCAGCCGCCTGCTCGTCTGTCAACTGCAGCACGGCATTGCAGGCCCCCCGCGCCTTGAAGGCGCCAATATGCTGCAGGTTTTCGCATTTGAAGAACAGGTCGGCCCCGACGGACCGACTGAGTGTCTCCGCCGGCACCGCTGGCGTGGTCAGCACATAGTCCTGAATTCGGCTTGCCGCCTGCCGGATATCATTAAAACAGACGGACTGTTGATCGGTGGTGTTCATAGCACTCAGGATAACCGCACAGGGCGATGGCGGCAGCTGCCAGCGTCTGTCGTTCGCCACAATTTCCCAGGCCGATTGACGCTTTGCACAACAGACCAGGGGCCACTGCCTGGGCACGCTCACCGGGTGCTTTGCCCGGAGTCGCTCACTGCCGCCGTGCTGGTTTGCTCTTGCCGCGGTAGGATGGTCGTCGATCCATCATGCGACGGCGAAAATCTTCCAGCCGCTGCAGAAAGATTTCATACTCTTCCAGCAGTGCCTGCACTTTCTCACCTTCTGATGCCTTGATGGCCGAAAGCTCCATTTGCCGACGGGCCGTGGAAATGTCGGCAAACATCTGCTGCTGCTGATCCCGCTTCATATCACTCAATGCCGTCAGCAGTCGCTCTTCGTCGGGTGGCGGTGATTCTTTCGCCAGCTTTCTGCCGAAATGCGTCATTCCGGCATGCAGCACACGCCACACGAGGATGGGCATGCGGCTGCGGTTGTTGTCTTCCCACTTGAGCACCACCGTTCGGGCGGGCACCAGTTGCTGAGTGTCCGGATCCTGCACATAGCCGTAGCCGAGCAAATGACTGTAGACCTTGCGGTACACACCGTCGATGGCCCGAAACATCAAAGACAGGTCCTTAAAGTCGCGTCCGCCAAACAGCCCCTGAGTAATCCACGTGCATTTGGCCAGCATCACTGCCGTGCTGCTTTCGTAGCCATTGAGCTCTGCCTGAACCTCAGGAGAAAAGTCGGCCACAATCTCTTCAATGAAGGCCGCATAGTCGTGCTCAGTCACGGTGAAGCGAGCCCCCATCGGAGTGTCACCCAGATAGATGACAATCTCATCGACCCGGTTCTGGTCTTCGTGATATTTTTCACTGACCAGCATCGCCCAGTTGTCGGCAAACTCTCCACTGGGACGCAATTCGTTGCGGCGTTCCTGATTGAGGGTGGTGTGCCAGGCATTGAATGCAGTCAGCTTGCGGTCCAGTTCCGGATCAGCAGCCACAGCTTCATGCAGTTCTTTTAGCTGCTGCAGCTCGTCATTGTCCTGATACTGCTGGGCGAAACGGCGCACGTCCTGCTGCTCACGGTCATCCATTTCCTCGAATGCCGCGACGGACTGCTTTTGTTCCGCACTGAGCCCCAGAAACTGTGACGAAATCACAACTGCACACACCAGCCCCGCCAGCAAAGAGGCTGTCGGTATCACAACAAACGCGGCGCGATTCATGGTAACTCTCCTGAGGATGGCTCCGGCACAGGATCAGACGGAACGGCCGGATCGACAGCGTCCCGCAGTTCCACTTCGCGCAGCTGCTCAGCAGACGGAATTTCCTGGTAACGCCCCGCATTGCGGAGGACCTCCAGATTATTGATCACGATGTCGTTGAGCATCATATCATTGTTGGGGCGTCGGCCCTCGCCCGGTGGACCACCCCGGCCAGCGTTGCGTCCTCCCGCCACGAGTCCTCCAATCGCCAGTCCCAGCAGACCGGCAATCAGCCCCAGTGCAAACGCGGGAATCACGTTGTAGGTGGACAGAAAAGCGAGCCATTGCCGAGATGACTTTGTGGTAGTGGTCGAGCCGGAAGATTCCGTGGCTTCGGCCTGAATCGTGGCCATCGTGTCCTGCGTAAACGTGTCGCTCACGGGCACATCTTCGAGGCTGTCGAGCATCGACCACGTCCGCGACAGGATGTCCGCGTGACTGCGCATCTGGTTGTTGTCCGCCAGTTCCTGCTCGACCTGAGTCATCTGAGACTCATCGAGTTCGCCGTCGAGGTAGCTGACCAGCTGGGTCAGCTCCTCGTCGAGGGCCTCATCTCGATTGATGTCTCTCTGATCATTCATAATGTCAGCTCAGCCGCCGGGTTCTCACATGTGCTTTTCCAGAACCTCTTTGAGTCTTCCTCGAGCGCGGGACAACAGCGACTTCACGGCAACCACGTTCAGATCCATGATGTCGCCGATTTCCTGATAACTCATGCCCTGAAACTTATGCAACAGCACGGCCGTTTTCTGCCGCTCGTTCAGGGACTCCAGTGCTTCCCGCACGATGTCCTGCGTCTCTCGGGAATCAAGCAGTCTAGTCGGCATAAGTGCCGATTTTTCTGCCAGAATTTCTGCCGGCCCCTGGATTCCGCTCTCCGCGGGGTTGGAACCGGCCAGCGACACTTCTTTGCGTCGAGCCAGTCCCCGCCGCTGATTGCTGGCAAAGTTATGGGCAATGCGAAACAGCCACGTCGAAAAACGGGCCCGGGCTGTGTAGCGTTCTCTCGACCGATAGACGCGCAGGAACACCTCCTGGGCCATGTCTTCGGCCATCGTGCGATCGCGCACCAGGTGGTAAAAAAAGCCGATCAGGCGGTCCTGGTACTTGTTGACGATGTCTTCGAACGCCGCATCATCGCCATCCGCAACGCGCAGCATCAGCTGCACGTCCGGGTCGGCCAGATAGAGATTCGGCAGTGATTGAGAAACCAACGGCAGCTCCCGGCTGACGGCTTCTGAAAGTCCGCGTCAATCTTCGCAGAACTTCCGAGGTGCAGGCGTACGGTCGTCGCCGTCAATTTAGAACCAATACGAGCGAATTGACAGGCTTTCAGTGAACAGTTTTCACCCGATTCCCCGCCTGCTGGGCTGCCCGCCTCCTCAGGGAACAAACGCTCAGATGGTACAGGAGCATCGGAAAAAGCGACGAAACCAAAGCCAGCGCACGAAAAAACCCCATCCAGAGGTCTGGATGGGGCTGTTTGTCAGCTGAAGTGACCCCAGGGGGATTTGAACCCCCGTTACTGGAATGAAAATCCAGTGTCCTAGGCCTGACTAGACGATGGGGCCGAAGTCTTAGCTTAGGTCGGATGGCTCCGACCCGGGACTTCAAAGATTATTGCGATTCCGCGAGATTGCCAAGCGTGCCGCCCGACTATTCGCTGGAAGATTCGCTTTTCTGATTTCCGCGAAGAATGGCGTCCAGCACTTCTTTTCTGTGGACAGGTACGGACCGTGGCGCGTTGATTCCCAGACGAACTTTGTCACCACGGACCTCGACGATGGTGATCGTGATGTCGTCGTTGATGACGATGCTTTCGCTTTTTTTGCGGGATAGAACCAACATGATGAGCCCTCGCAGGTCGCGGACAGGCTTATCCCGAAGCAGAATGCCAACGTCGCATTCAAATGCAGTAAAGAGGGGCAGTTCAGAAAGCAGCCTGTCAGACCGGTAGCGGATTGCCAGTATTGTAGGCTGGCCAACCTGGCGGTCAACCAGTGCAATCGTTAGATTCCCGCGTGTTCGGAGGCCGCCGTAGGGGGGAATGTACCAAATTCCCATCTCCAGGGGCCGTATTCGCGTCCGATCGTCGCCGGGATCGCCAGTTCACAGCCAAAGTTGGACGAGCCGACGTCGAACCCTCGGCAAACACTCTGTTTGAGTACAGATCGCATCGTCCTGGGTGCCAAAGGCCGGTATGCGGTGGGTTCCACGATAACGGGGCGTTCCACGATATCGGGGCGTTCCACGATATCGGGGCGTTCCGGTTGGCGTCGTGGGTCCGCCACCGCTGAGGGACGGTCATCTCACCGAGGATCATCTGGCCGAGAAAACAGTCAAAGCCCCCATCGCAGCGTTGTGCGAGAAGGGGCAAATTCCGCTGTCCGACAGGACTAGATCATTTCTTTCAGCTTTTTCAGAGGCCGTACTTTGACAACCTTTGTGGCGGGCTTGGCCTTGATGATGATGGGCTGGCCGGTGGCCGGATTGCGGCCTTCGCGTTCTTCTGTGGCCTTCTTATGGTGGACGTAGATCTTGAGCAATCCGGGAAGGTTGAAGATCTGAGCACCTTCCGTCAGGCACTTACCGATCAGCGTTTCCAGTTCATCAAGGACGTTCTGAACGTCCTTCCGGCTCAACCCCGTGGATTCCGCCAATGAGTTCAGGATCTCTGATTTGGAGAGAGGCTTGTCCGCCATCGTAGAAAGCTCCTTGAGTTTTCTTTGGAATCACGCCAATGGAGAAGTCCGATTGACGGGGAGGTAGATTACTTACCTCGCAAATGGAGGTTAAACGTGCAGCCCATCGTGTCAATGTCATCAACGGCACCAAGCCCTTAAATTGCAGGGTTTTGAGCCAAAAATGGCCCAAAAATGCGGCAAACGGACGTGTCTGAGCCCTTCAGATGCCCAGACTGTCAGGAGGCCGCTGGCAACAGCGCACACACGTACACTAAACAAGCAGAGCAAAAACTATGTCCCTGCGAATCATCGGAGGTCAGTATCGGCGACGGCACTTGAAAACTCCGCACGGCAAAACCACGCGCCCTTACACCGACCGCGTTCGCCAGATTGTCTTTGACCGTCTGGGAGACAGCGTGGAATCCGCGCGGGTGGCCGACATCTTCAGCGGTGTTGGCACCATGGGTCTGGAAGCACTCAGCCGCGGGGCTGCCTCGTGCGTCTTCATCGAAGGTGACGCAGATGTTCACGCATCATTAACCGAAAATGTCAGCAAAATTGTCCAGGAGCGGCCAACAGTCTGCTGGAAAACAAGTGTCCACCGAACATCGTTCAGTCCCAAAAACGCGGACGCCTGTTTGCCCTACGACCTGATCTTCTTCGATCCTCCTTATGTCCAGTGCCCGCTGATGAATGACGGGGGTGTGCTGCAAAAGTCGATGGATCGCCTGGCAAAAGATCGTGTTTCCACGAACGACGCGCGACTGATTCTGAGAACCCCGTTTCGGTTTGATTTTTGCGAATCCGCGGCCTGGAAGATCCACGAGTGCTGGCGTATATCGTCAATGAAAATTTATACGCTCAAGAAGTTCCCGCCGCCGTCCAGTGACCAGGACGTCGAAGCGGAGTCAACGAAGCAGGGAGATGGGGAATGACGACCGAAACCGGCAAAGAACAATTCACGTTTCAGGCGGAAATCAGCCGCCTGCTGCACCTGCTTTCCGAGTCGCTCTACCAGAACAAAGAGATCACGATTCGAGAGCTGGTCTCCAACGCGTCTGATGCGCTCGATAAACTGCGTCACGCTTCGCTGACCAACTCCGACATCGACGCGTCCGACCTGTCCATCACGCTGGCCCCGGACAAAGACGAGAACGTCCTGATCATCCGTGACAACGGCGTGGGCATGACGCGGGACGAACTCGTCCAGAACATCGGCACCATCGCGCACAGCGGGTCGCTGGAGTTCATTCAGAAACTGCAGCAGTCCGACAACAAGGATGATGTGTCACTGATCGGTCAGTTCGGCGTGGGATTCTACTCTTCGTTCATGCTGTCAGAGCGCGTCGAGGTGAGGACCCGCAGCTACACCGAACAGAAGGGCTGGATCTGGGAATCCACCGGTGACGGCTCGTTCACGATTGCCGAGCCGGAAGCTCCACTGCAGCGGGGTACCGAGATCGTGCTGCATCTGAAGAAGGACCTGGGAGAATTTGCGGACGCCACGCGGCTGAAGTACATCCTGCGCAAGTACTCCACTTTTGTACCGCATCCCATCAAAGTGGAAGATGAGCACATCAACGACCAGCCGCCCATCTGGGTGGAGCCGAAGTCCACCGTCACCGAAGAGCAGTATCAGAATTTCTATGAGTACCTGACGCACTTTCCGGGTCAGCAGCCGCTGTGGCATCTGCATCTGACGGCCGACTCTCCGTTTCAGTTTCACAGCATCCTGTACTGCCCGGATTCCAATCTGGAACGCATGGGGTTTGGTCGATCAGAGCATGGACTGCATTTGTGTGCCAAACGCATTCTCGTGCAAAACGATAACCGCGACCTGCTGCCCGACTACCTGCGATTTCTGCGGGGCATTGTGGACTCGGCCGACCTGCCGCTGAACGTCTCCCGCGAAGCTCTGCAGGACAACACCGTGTTTCGCAAGATGAAGAAGGTGCTCACCAAAAAGGTGCTGGATCATCTGGACTCCACCGCCGGCGAAGACGCGGCCGCTTACGGCAAATTCTACCGCGAGTTTGGTTCTGTGCTGCGAGAAGGCATTGGCGAAGATTTTGACAACAAAGATCGCCTGGCCAAACTGCTGCGATTCTCCTCCAGCAACTCCACGGCCGAAGATGGGCTGGCGTCGCTGGCCGGCTACTGCGAACGCAAGCCCGAAGATCAGACGCAGATCTACTTCGCCACGGGCACGGACTCCGCCGCCGTGCTGCGGGATCCCAACATGGAAGTGTTCCGTGACCGCGGACTGGAAGTGCTGATCCTGACCGATCCTGTGGATGAGTATGTGCTGAACAATCTGCAGGCCTTCGATGACTGCGATATCGTTTCCATCGATTCCGCCGATCTGAAGTTACCGGGCGCGGCCGAGGAAAACGAAGACGGAGAAGAAACGGAAGACAAGCCGGCCACCAAAGAAGACGATCCGGCCGGATTCGATAAAGTGCTCACGCTGATCCGTGAAGCACTGGGGGATCAGGTGGAAGATGTGCGACGTTCAGAGCGTCTAACCGAAAGTGCGTGCTGTCTGGTGAACAGCGCGGGCGCCCAAAGCACCACCATGCAGAAGGTCCTGCAGACCAACGTGCCGGACTTCGAGATGTCCAAAATGATTCTGGAACTGAATCCCAGTGCCTCGCTGATCGCTCGCCTGTGCGAACTGAGCGTCAACTCGGATAACGATGCTTTTGTGAAAACGTGCGGCCAGCAGCTGTACTCCAATGCGATGATCATGGCAGGCCTGGCGCCCAACGGCTCGGAAATGGCCGATCGTGTACAGGGATTTATGATGGAACTGGCCAAAGACCGATCGTCCATTTCCACCTAGTTCGCTGCTGCTGCGACGTGGCAGCCGCCCCTTCACACGTTTGTTGATGCCGGGACCATGTCGACACTTTTTCAGACAGACTCGTTTCAGAATCTGCTGAGCCACCTGGCATCGCTGCCGTGTGAGGACTCAAGTGATTTCTGGCCGGCAGCGCAGCTGACCGCAATGGCGCAGGCGGGCGTCACCACGTGGGACATTCCGCCTGACTTTGCTGGTCTGGATCTGCCACCGGTCGACATGCTGGAAGGTCTGCGACAGCTGGCGTCCGCGTCTCTGGTGGCCACGTTTGTGCTGACACAGCGGACGGCGGCCGTGCGCCGCATCGCCACGTCAGACAACACGACCGCGCGTCAAACACTGCTGCCGGCTTTGTGCCGCGGGGACATCTTTGCCACAGTTGGCATTTCCCATCTGACAACCTCCGGCCAGCATCTGGACAAACCACTGGTTGGTGTTCACGAAACGGAAAGCGGCTTTGAATTGTCCGGTCTGGTCCCGTGGTCAACGGGCGCAACGCAGGCCGACATTCTGGTCACTGGCGGTACACTGGATGACGGACGGCAGATTCTGACCGCCATCCCGACCGATCGGAAGGGACTGGCTGTGCAGCCTCCCATGCAGCTGATGGCCATGAACGCCTCCCAAACCGGCGCTGTTCGGCTGGACCGCGTGCAAATCACGGCAGACGAAGTGCTGCACGGCCCGATTGAACGGGTGATGTCACAGGGAACAGGCGGCGGCGCGGGGTCTCTGGGAACCTCCGCTTTGGCCATGGGCGCGGCCGGCGGAACACTGCACGGCATGCGGCATGAAACCGATCGCCGTCCTGAGTTGCTGGAGTACGTGACTCCCCTGCAGCGTGAGCACGATGAACTGCTGACTGGTCTGCGACAGGCCATTGCCGGGGAACATCCGCAGGGAGCCAAAGCGGGCGAGCAGATTCGACAGCAGGCCAATTCGCTGGTGATGAGATCGGCACAGGCTTGGCTGGCCGCCACGAAAGGGGCGGGGTATGTGGCCGGTCATCCGGCCGAACGAGCGGTCCGCGAAAGCATGTTCTTTCTGGTGTGGTCCTGCCCGCAGCCGGTCCTGGCCGCCAACCTGCAGGAATTTGCCTGCCCGGTTCGCTAACCGACCGGATCGGCACGCTGCCGCCAGGGCGGATGCCTGAGTTGCCCGGGGACGCCCCCTGAGTTCCCCTGAAATTCACCTTTTTTTCAGGTCCCCTGTCCGGCTACAGTCTGAGATCGGCTGCACAGAACACACGCAGGAGACTGGCAGATGGGACGACTGACGGGCGAGATGGATTCCAGTGAACGGCACTTTGGCTCCGGCTGGATCAGCGGCATGCTCAGCGTCATTCTGGGTGTGGCCGGGCTGTCGACCGTCCTTTGCCTGCTTTATCCGCAACTACTGACGACCGCCGATGCGCGCAGCTATTACAACGTGGGCTGGATTCGCCTGATCGTCCACGTCGTGCTCATTGCCGCTTTCGTGCTGGGGCTGCTGAGCGTGACACTGCGGCAGAGCAAATGGCTGGGCGCGGCTGGCATGCTGCTGGTACTGGTCGCATCGCTCATGGGCGGGTCGCGCGCGAGCCAGCGACTGGAAGGGCAGTCCGACGTCTATTTGGGGCTGGATTTCTTCCTGCTGAACCTGATTCTGCTGGGCACTATTTTCATTCCCATCGAGCGGTTGTTCAAAAAGCGTGACCAGCCGATCTTTCGCGGGGAATGGCGGGAAGACCTGTTCTACTTTTTCATCAGTGCTCTGTTTGTGCAGGCACTCGCCTATCTGTCACTCACCCCGGCCTTCACGGTTCTGGCCAGCACACAGTGGGCCAGCGGCTTTCGCGAAATGATCGCCAGCCAGCCGCTGCTGCTGCAGTTTCTGGAGATCATGTTCTTTACGGACCTGGTGCAGTACTGGTTCCATCGCTGCTTTCACGAAATCCCCTGGCTGTGGAAGTTTCATGCCGTCCATCACTCAGCGAAACACATGGACTGGCTGGCCGGATCACGCATGCACCTGGTTGAGATTGTTCTGTTAAGAGCGTTCACCACGCTGCCCATGTACGTGATGGGATTTGCAGAACCCGCCCTGTACGCCTACATCTTTTTCGTTTATCTGCTGTCCACGTTTGTGCATTCCAACGTGCGATTCCACTTCGGTTTTTTGCAGCACGTCATTGCCACACCCCGATTCCATCACTGGCATCACGGCATCGAAAAAGAGGCGATCAACGTCAACTACGCCGTCCATTTCCCGCTGCTCGACCGACTGTTTGGAACCCATCACCTGCCGGGGGACGAATGGCCGGAAGGCTACGGCATCGCCAGCCATCCCGTACCGACAGGATACTGGCGGCAGTTTCTGTACCCTTTCAGAAAGTCTGTGCCAAAATCGGCTGAGTCTGCTGACTCGTCCGCGTCAAAGTCAGACGATGTTGCCAGTAATGATGAGACGGCATCAATGTGACACGGCATCAATGGGGACCGCGCATCGACGTGATGGCTCTGCGGCACGAATGAAGGCGACCATAACAGACGCGGTGCTACATCAGATTGCGCATCTTGATGGTCAGATACTCATTGATCAGTCGTTCGGTCAGAAGATCGGGAGACGTCTCCACAATCATCACGCCGTTGTCGCGCAGCTGGCGAACCTGTTGTGACTGACCGGTGAGAATCTGTGCCGCAGCCGCACTGTGAAACGCATCCAGATCCGTTTCCGGAATCTTGTCGGCCATCTCCCGCAGCCCAACATCCTGCAGCAGCACGCACAGCGGCAGGTAGGGAATCGAACGCAGTTGCAGGCTTTCGCCAATAATCTTCAACTGAGTCTCATCAGTCACAAACGTAATCAGCACCACCAGGGCTCGCTTACGCTGCATTTTTCCCAGGTATTCCAGTGCCATACTGTAATCTGCGGCAGCCGTGCTGGCCTGAATGTCGTAGGTGGAACGCAGGATCGACTGGATGCCAGGTTTGCCGCGAACCGGCCGCACAAACCGCTCAATGCGGTTGGAGAAGGCCAGCAAAGACACATTGTCGCCCTGTCCCAGCGCGATATAGCTGAGCATGATGGCCGAATTCAGCGCCCGATCGAGATACGAAATCCCGTCGGTTTCGTTCCGCATGAAGCGGCCGCAGTCCACCATGAACACCACATTCTGATTGCGTTCGACAGTGAACTCGCGCGTGATCAGTTCCCGCTGGCGTGCGGTGGCCTTCCAGTCGACGTGACGAATTTCATCGCCGTAGCGGTACTCCCGCAGTCGCTCAAACTCCCGTCCCTGACCTGGCATGCGTGTCATCCGCACGCCGATTTCCGCCAGACGATTGCGACTGGCCATCAGTTCGTAGCGGTACACCGCACGAATGTCGGGATAGATTCGCACGGGCGTCTCAAGCGAGCGCACTTCGTGCCGCGTCCACAGTTTGAGCAGAGTGGGAAATCGCAGATGCACGGCCTGCATCAAAGCCGCTCCGCGCTTGCGGGGGATCACCGTATAGGTGACGGTCGTTTCCTTCCACGGCGGCAGCGTCACCGTTTGCGGCATCCGTTCGGTTTCACACAGCGAGCCCACGTCATCATGAACGCTGACCTCCAGCGACAGTCGACACCGGCTGCGCAGCAGCAGTTTGGAAGGATTGGGGGTGCCCACGCTCAGCACGTCAGAGATTTCACGCTCCACCTCCACATCATCGGGCCTGCCACTGATCAAAAGATCGACGCCAGCCACAATCAGCAGGGCAACGTTGCATAACAGAGCAAGGTCAGCCACGGAACGACCGGACAGATTCACCGCCTGACCACCGGGCAGAAAATTGGGGTAGACGTCTGGCGCCCCGCCAACGAGCAGCGGCGTGGCCAGCAGCAGCACCAGAAAAATCAGACGGGCAGAGGGAATCATGAACGAGGCGCCTCAACACTGTCCATAATCTGACGAATGGTCTCATCGGGCGTGCTGCCCTCAATCTCCGCTTCCGGCCGCAGACGCAGACGATGCCGCAGCACCCAGGGAGCCAGTTCCTTGATGTCGTCGGGCGTGACAAAGTCGCGATCGCGACAGGCGGCCAGCGTGCGGGCAGCGATCAGCATATTCACCCCGGCACGGGGACTGGGGCCCACCGTGACGGATCCCCATGTGCGGGAAGCAGACACGATTTCCACGATGTACTGCAAAATCTTCTCTTCCACAATGACGCTCTTCACCGCCTCCTGTATGTCGGCCACTTCATGCGCCTGCAGAACGGCTTCCAGCCCAAATCCCGACAGCTGTCGCGGGTCTTTGCCGGACGTGTAATGCCGCAGAATGTCCACTTCGTCCGGGACCGGCGGGTAGTCCACCAGCAGCTTGAACATAAACCGGTCCACCTGGGCCTCTGGCAGCGGATAAGTGCCTTCATGCTCGATCGGGTTCTGCGTGGCAATCACCAGAAACGGGCGATCCAGAGAATGCGTGGTGCCATCCACCGTCACCTGCCGCTCCTGCATCACTTCCAGCAGTGACGCCTGAGTTTTGGGTGGCGAGCGGTTGATTTCGTCGGCCAGCAGAATGTTGGTAAACACGGGACCACGATTGAATCGAAACTGCTGGTCCTTCATGTCATAGATGCTGTGGCCGGTCAGGTCAGACGGCATCAGGTCGGGGGTGAACTGCACACGACTAAAGCCGCAGGACACGGTGTTGGACAGCACGTTGACCAGCAGCGTCTTGCCCAGTCCCGGTGGTCCTTCGATCAGCACGCTGCCTTCGGAAAACAGGGCGATCAGCACGCCCTCGATCAGTTCCTGCTGACCCACAACGACTTTGCCAATCTGATCGATGGCCCGATTAAAGACGGAAGCAACGTTTGAGAGTTCCATGGTTTTCAGATTTCAGTAGGTTGAATGGGCAGTGCGACAGCTGATCGGTGATTCCGCTCAGTCGCCTCTGGCGCCAGAGAGTCGTTTCATAACGTCAGACAGCTGCCGAATGGCGGTCGCCGCCTGAGGGGGAGTGGTGGACCTTGAGCCGGACAGCCCGATGGCCTGGTCGACCCGTTCACGCACGTCATCGGGCTCGAGTCCACAGCGTCGCGCGATCAGTTTCGTGTCTTCCAGACGGACGGATGATCCGAACTGTTCCTGAATTCGTGACCGCACATAATCCAGATAACGGGCGACCGCTTCGCCACCACTGTGCGTTCGAAAAAACAGGTTGCCCACCGCCGAAGCGCTTTCCGTCAGTGTGCGTCGCTCCGCCGCAGTATCAGGTTCCGCCGGTCCGAAACGGTGAAAGCCAAACCAGCCAGCCAGTACGGCCAGCAGAATCAGCTGCAGTGTCCCGGATCGCAGGCCGGGATTCATCAGCACACCTGTGCCCCGATAAGAATCACTGGCGTTCAGGTACTCGGACACCACGATCTTTGTGCCGGCCGGGTCGTCGTGCGTCTCATGCAGCCGCTCTACCAGCCGAACGGCCAGTTCCGCCTCCCGACGAAACAGCATGGAACGATTGGAAAAAATGTCCGCGCTGGCACAAAGCAGCACATTGCCCAGACCGTAATCCCAGGTGGCGGCCTGTGGCGTGCCAGCGCCGGTCTGGACCAGCACCGTGGGATCCGTGCGGAAAAACTGAATGCCCGCACGGGTCCGCCATTTCACGGAGCCCTCCACGAGGGGACTGCTGGTCTTCAGATCGGCGACCGTCGCCTCAATCGTCTCTTCAAATTCTGTGATCAACTCCGGCTGTGTGCCGTCGCGCGCGATGGCGTCCTGAACGTCCCTGAGATTGTCGGGCGTATCGTCAGACTCCGCCTTCGATTCCCCCTCCTGCGCGGCCGAAGAGGCGACCTCCGGGGCGTCCTCCTCCTTTTCCGCCTGCATCGTCGGGGCAGGGGAGGCCGGAGCGGCCGTCGGGACAACCGTATCTTCCTCGGCGAAATACGTTTCCGTCGTTTCAATCCGCAGGGCAGGAATCCTGCAGTTGGGGGCCACCCAGTTGGGAGCAAACAGCAGATTGCCTCCTTCGCGGACGAACCGTGTCAGTTCCTCCTGCTCATACTCGTTGGGATAGCGATCCGGACTGAGGACAATCAGTGTGCACGGTTCCTCCGGTACCAGGCGGTCTGTCGTGCGTTCGACGGACGGCAGATGACCGGCGTTTGCCAGGGCCTGCAGCGTTTGAAAAAAGCCCCGCTGGCCGGCAATCGTGCTGCTAAACGTGTCATCCGGCGTTCTGGGCGCACCGGGCAGCCACCAGAACTGCAGCAGCAGCAACAGCAGCGCCGCAAACAGCCACAGTCGATCAGACTTCAGCAGTCGTTTTTTCGTCTTCACGGAAAGACTCCTGAAACAGGCGAAGGCAGTTCTCAAAAGAATCGCGCGTGGCGTCGCGTCGACCAAAATAAATGCGTTCAAACTCACGCGCGGTCTGCTGATAGGCGTCCCGACGTTCCGGCTGGCGCCAGACGGCCCGCACATAATCCCGATTCGTCAGTCCCCGTCGAAAACGAATCAGGCCCGCGCGTTCAATCCAGCTCATTCCTCCAATCAGCAGTTCCCGGACGGCCAGCCGATAATTGCCATCACCGGCCATCTGAATCGCACGCGACTCATAAGTGGAGGCGGCGAGCTCGCCGGGAGGAACCGCCAGGTCCGTCACCCCGTCCAGGTCATCACCAAACAGTCCATCCCGATTGAGACGACGCCCGGGGTCAGCACGTCGCACGAGCGTGGCAATGATCCAGATCGTCACCAGAATGAGGGCCGCCAGCCCCATATAGAGCATGATGGAACCAAAGTTGAACTCCATGCCACCGCCACTGGAGGTTGAGGAGGGTGGTGCGGCCGGCGTGGGCGCAGGGCGGACACGTCGAGGACGACTTGTGAACAGCCCGCGAAACAGCCATTCGAAAAAATCGCTGACGGAGGCACCGGCAGACCGCAGACTCTCGAGCAAAAAGCCATCATCTGACATCTGATCGGCCGGCAGGTTCTCCAGGACGCGACGACGCACCCCGTTGAAATCCGAGTTTTCCATCACGCGACTGGCGGCGTCCTGAATCTGCTGCGGCGTGAGCCCGGACTGCGGCACGGCCACGGCGGGCCGCGGCCACACAGTCAGCAGCAGGACGACAAAACTGCCCGAAAGGAAAGCGTGTCTCATGACGACTGCTCCTGCAGGCGGATGGATTCCACGCGAAACTGAAGTTCCAGGTCCCAGCACTCGTTGCGAATCCGCTGATCAAGATAGCAGAAAAACCAGGCCAGACGCACAATCGGGAAAGTGAGCCACAGCGTCAGCTGCAGAATCACCACCACCAGCGGATCGTCGAGCAGGCGGCTGGTGATATCATCCCACCAGTCCGGCCCGGCCACCAGTGTGCCGGCGACAATCGGCGCGTTGAACACCATCCCGGAAATGACGTCGAAAATCATGAACAGGCCGAACGCAAACAGCAGCCAGAAGCTGACAATCGTAATTAGACGTCCCACGTTGCGTGAGTAGCCGCCACCTTTACCGAGCCACGACAGCCGCTGAGAAATCTGATTGAATGACGTGCGTTCCAAAAACATCACCTCCGGCAGATGCCCGGCCCACGCCATGACAAACAACAGTGGCAGCACCAGGCACAAACCACTGAGTCGGAAGATAGTTCCCACGAGAATATAAGCCAGCGCCCGCTTTCCAAGGCTCTTCAGGGCAAACCGCACACTGATTGGCACGCCAAAAACCTGAGGTCCGACGGTGGCCACCATCGCCCCGCTGGCGAGCATCGAAAAGAAGGCAAAGATCACCATCGACGGCACAAAAACGTCGTGCCGCATGGCATCCCCGAGCAGCCACACCAGCACGGAACACGGTATGGCAAAGCAGGCGGTCAGCTGCATCAGTGGCAAAGCAAAATGCCGGAAGAAAACAAACCCCAGATCGAGGCAGCCACCCACAGTTCGCCGTTCGACGGAGACAATGCAGTCTTCGACTTTCACGCGTCCGACTCCTCGACAGAGCCCTGGCGACCGTCCATTTTCCCCTCTGTTTTGCCCTCAGCTCTGCCGTAGCTGGTGGCAATCTCAAACGTGCGGCGACCGCCGAATCGCAGATACATAAACACGAGGATCCACAGCAGGCTGCCGACCGTATACTTCACGGCATCCGGTAAAGGTGATGGCGAGAAATAGGCTTCAATCAGCGCGGCGATGGCCAGCATAAAGCCGGCCCCGCACGCCAGTTTCACGGCATCCAGTCCGTGCACACGCAATGACTGCAACCGGGAGTACTGCCCAGGATGCACCATCCCCCAGCCCAGCAGCAGACCGGCAGCGCCAGCCACCACAATGGCCGTCAGTTCAAAGGAACCGTGCGAGATGGCAAAGCTGAAGAAGTTATTGCCCAGCCCCTGATTGATCAGATAGCCGGTCACAGCCCCCAGACTGATGCCGTTGAACAGCAGCGTCACCACAGAGCCAATGCCAAACAGCACACCGCGGGAGAAACACTGAAAGGCGATACCGATGTTGTGCTTCACGTAAAACCCGGCCATCAGCGTTCGCTCTTCGCCGTAGCGACGATCCATCTCATCGTAGAATTTCTGAGAGTAGCTTTCGCTGGCATGCTCCAGTGCCACTTTGTCAGTCAGCAGCTCAGCCCGGACGGGATCTGTGGCCGCCACAATCATCGACACCACAAAGGGGATCACAAACAGAGCCAGCGCCACAAAAAAGAAGGCGGCCCGCTCCCGCAGCAGGGCCGGAAATCCGTCGGACAAAAAATGCAGTGCCGTATGCACGGATCGGGGAGGTGAGCGATACAGGCAGTTATGCCCCTGGGCGACCAGGTCATTCAGATACTGCTCCAGGCGACTGCCCCATTCGCGACTTTGCACCAGCGACAGGTCGTAGCAGACAGAGCGGTACAGCGAAGACAGCCGCGTGATATCGCTCCCGTTCCACTTGCGCAGACGTTTGCCCTTCATGTCCTGCAGCAGCGATTCAAACTTCTGCCAGTCGGAACGACGCTGACGAATAAAGCGTTCACGATTCATGAGGTCGCCTCCGTGCTGCCAGTGTCTCCCCCAGCCCGATCAGTCGGGTGGGGCGCGGTGCCCGAATGATCGCCAACTGGCGGCTGCTCGGATGGAGACGCGGGCGATGAGACAGATGGAGGCCCGGAGGAAAGCCCGGACGGTGACGCGGCCGGCAGCGGATCCGCATCGGGCGAAACCAGCGTGACGGCCGATGGGTCGACGATCTGATCGATATTCAGGTCAGCCGCCGTCAGGGTTTCGGCCGCATCATACCGACCGGGATCCTGACTGAGCCGTTCTTCCTCCTGTCGCTTACGTGCCGCCGCATCTTCCGGGTCATCAGAAAACGTCTTCAGGACACGCTTGAGAAACAGCGTGTTAATCACGGGCGAATTGACAAAGTAGGTATTGGGATTTCGCGGATCCGGCGGCAGGTCTTCGTAACCCAGTCGTTCTCGCAGCGCTTCGGCCAGCGGACGCGCGATTTCTTCGCGGCGGCCATCGGAAATCAGTCGGTCGCCTTCGAACAGTCGCTCAATGACGGCCAGGGTCCGTTCCGGCACGTGAAACCGCCCCGAACACTGGGAGCGGGGAATGATGTCGACACCATGCGTCACTCCCGGCGTGCGGGTGATGAACTCTCGCGACTCATCGACCACCATCGTGTCAAAAGCCAGATCGCCCAGACGCTGCATGCGTCGGTTGGCGGCCATTGTGACCAGCCCCGCGGTGTTCAGCGGGAATGGGGGCGTCTGTCCGCCCATGGCCAGAGGCAGCGAAGGAAAATACAGCAGGCCATCAGCCACCAGAAGCAGATTGCGACCGAACGCTTCAAACCAGCCTATGGGCGTTCCGTTAGTCCTGACAACGCGCAGATTCTGCATCCGCTTGCCGGGTGTCTGGCCATTCCAGAACGCCTCAAAGCAGGCGCCGTAAAGCCACGACATAAAAAACCAGAGCATAAAGACGAGCCCGGTCGCTGTCCCAAAGGACAGTCCCCAGGCACCGAACAGCAGATACACCAGCACAATGACGATGATCGCGATCAGGATTTTCAACAGCAGATCGAGCACCCACGACACGGCCCGCTTACCGGCTCCGGCAATGAGAAACTGAAAGTCGACGCCTTCCGGCGTTTCCACAGTGACTCGCGTGTCGACTTTTAGCTTGGACATGAACGGGAAAGTTATTGTTCAGTGAACGGGATCAACACGTGATACCGAGGATGACAGAAGGCGGCAATGGCTGCAAGTTGTCTGTTTTTTGCCTCACTTTCGCGATGTCCGTCAGAATCCCGGGATAACCGTAAACGGACCGACAATAGCGGCAAAACGGTCATCCGCAGTCACGAAGCAACGCAGGTCATGGGCCGCCAGATCAAAATGTCTGCCAAAACGCCTTTCCGCTGTCTTCGTTGGCGGCCGTCCAAACGCTCACCGCAGCGGCAGATAAATGTCGGTCAGTAGTTCTTCGCTGGGAACGTCATCCGAGCAGTTGTGGTAAATCTCGAAAGTGCCGATCTTCTGCTGCTTCAGTTTGCGATAGCGAATGTGCTGGTGCGCAATGCTCCACGGATTGCCCAGGTGTTCGTAGCTGCCCGTGTGAGTCACCTGAAAGGCCTGAGACTCCGGCATCGACCAGACAGACATCGTGGACGGTGGCTTAACGTCCTGATCGATCATGTATCCGGCCGTAAAATCAAACTTCAACTGCTTCACGTCGAAGCCATGGTAGACGGCCATCACGCGTCCCTCCGGACAGAGGCCGGCCGCCTCCAGCTGCTGCTTTGCCTGCTGGACCGCCTGATGCATCACCGGGCCAATGTCTTTCATCTCGCACGTTTGACGCACGCCCGCCATTCGCACCGGCCCCACAAACGTGGGGCCCACGATGTTGTTGTCGCTCAAAACCCGACCGGTCTCAATCCACTCTTTGAGCATCTTCAGCCCGCGGGCGTAGTCCATGCCAATAAATGACTTCAGCGACGGAATCATCCAGAACAGAAACCACGGCATGGAACCCTTCATGGACCAGGTAATCGTCGTCCCGCTGCCTTCAGGCACCAGATCGAAGCCCACTTCCGCCACCGACTTAAACGGTTTGAGGAAACGAATCTCCGAGACAATCTTTGATGGCGATGTCAGCTCCTGATGCGTCATCCCGCCAGCCCCTGTGACTTCGCCTTCCCACGAATACGTGGAGCCGACAGACGAGGGGTCATCGGAGACCGTAACCTTCGCATCAGGCTCGGCAATCAGCCACGGTGACCACCTGGTCCACGTTCCAAAGTCACTGACAACGGCAAAAACCTGTTCCGGCGCGGCGTCGATGAAGATCGAACGTTCAACAAGGTAAGAGGGCATAGATACGACTTTACGAAAAACGAAAACACGCATTCGGTCCCGCCTGACGTGCTCTCAAACGGTCACCTGCGGTAAACGGTACGAGCGGTCCGTACTTGTGGCAAGTCGGCCGAGATTCTGCGCGATATTCGGCCCACTTTTGTTGTTCTGTGCGACACGTGATCCACAAAAAGGCGAGTTGACTCATCGCCAACTCGCCCCTCGATCATTGCAGATAACGGCGGTCGCCGTGGCATCTGTCGGCCCTAAAACTCACCCACCACTTCGCCGTCGGCTCGCTCGCCAAGACGGCGAAACGTGTCGAAATCAATGTTCTGGCTCAGAAAGTGAACCGAACCATCGGCCAGCAGAAACTGCACACCGCCGGTGTGCTGGCTGCTGAAGTGGACGATGTGGTTGGTCTGATTGGGCGTATTGTGCATCTGCATCATGCCCATCATGGCCGGCTGCCCGACGTGTCCGAGAATCATCGACGCCGGACCTTCGGTCATACCGGTCATCATACCCTGCATGCCGGCGTTGCGAATGACGCCAGGAATGGCGGCATACCATGTCGTAAAGGCGTCCACCGGCTGAGCCACCTGATTGAACTGATGCCGCGCTTGGCGTTCTCCCACACAAATCGTGTTGGAGGTGCCGTCAGTGATATCACGAAATCGAATTCGACTGTTACGAAAGAAGATGCCCGAAGCGCGCCCTGGGTTCATCGTGGCGCTGGCGTAGCCGAGGATGCCCGGGTAATTCGAACGTGGCAGACGATAGGTCACGCCGTTGGTATCGGTGACCTCAAACGTGTCCGGAGCGGAGTCAGAGGGACACAGGAACGACGTCAGAACCGTGTTCTGTACAAATGCGCGATTGACGACATCCGCCGCGTCCAGATTCGTATCCACCTGCTCAAACAGATTGCCCTGTTCGATCTGCGGCAGCAGAGCAAAAGACCACGCGTAGCCGGGACCCGTTTCGGCGCTGATTGGGTCAGCGGACGACATGCCACGTGCCGTGTAACCGGGCGGAAAGGTGCTGTAGATGTCGTGATAGTTGTGCAGCGCGATGCCCAGTTGCCTGAGGTTGTTGCGGCACTGGGTGCGTCGAGCGGCTGCTCTTGCCTGCTGCACGGCGGGCAGGAGCAGGGCGATCAGGATAGCGATGATGGCAATCACCACCAGAAGTTCAATGAGTGTAAAACCACGCTGACGTGGTGAAGAGTGTTTGCTGAAATAGCGCATAAGAAATAGATCCGTTTGCGTAAGGTGTGGACAAAAGAGCGTGCATCAGAGCGCAGCCGAATGCCGCGAAACCGGTCGGTCATAAGAGCGGGCGGCGAGTCGGCCGGCACGAAAGCAATCAGCCAAAGCGGCGGACGGCGTGTCGCAATCAGACGGCCGCGCGGGCCCGGACTGGGCACAACACACAGTCAGACTCTGCATTCACCGAATGGCAGTTTGCCCCGTGAGGGCACTGACGCATCACGAACAGACGGCCGCGGCTAAGACCCGGCCCTGACACATTTCAAGATGCCTCAGAGGCGAATCACTGACGTGCCTCAGCGCAGGCTGAGGCCGCAGCGGTCAGGCGATTTTCGAACCACCCAGCTGCTGGGGCGGACGCAAAGGAGGTTCCGGAGGCTGAGCCGAGCAGTGCTCACTGAGTAGCCGTAACCGCTGCGTCATCGTCAGCATCGAAGACACTCGGACACGCAGCGGCCGCACGCGCGGCATATGCACGGCCACATGAGTGACCGTGTCACCGCACGGACACCGAGAGACAGCTCCCCAGCGTGGAATTTCGCCAGCCGGCAGCGTCTTGCCAGCGTCGGCCACTCTATTCACATTGTTGCAGCACGAGCCTGATGACGACTTAGCCGCCTTTTCGCAGGCCGGACAGGTCGCACTGGCACTGGCACTGGCTGGACTGGTCGTCGCCGCGTTTGCCTGCTTTTTCTCGGCCTGCCCTGTGTCGGCCTGCCCGGTGTCGGCCTGCCCGGTGTCGGCCTGCTGACAGCAGACTCGCGACAAACGGGTCGTCATTGATGGATCAGTCGTGCAACAGCAGGTACCCGCCGCGCGATCAGCGACGGAACACTGACAGTGGTCGCCGCAGCACGAGCCCGAAACCAGACGCACCCCTTCTGTGGGCACAAACGTGGTGCTCAACAGCAGAATGATTTGTAACAGGGCCACATTTCGCACAACCAACTCCTGCCGACCAGCGTAGACGTGCTCCGTTGATCACGTCAATCCGGCAGAATTCCGTTTGGCAGAATTCCCAATCTGGAAAACCTTCTCCCGAAAGGCGGCGAGTTGGCTTCGCTGCGGCAATCAGAAGCGCAAAAAAAAGCCCCCATCCCAACGTGGGACAGGGGCGATCAATGTTCATCAATCCGATGACCCTGCGGGCTTAACGCACAGTGTCTACTGCCCCGGCTTTTTCGGCTTGATGCCCGCGCCGCCAATGGTCTCCTCGGCGCCCGCGCCTTTACCTTTGCCTCTGCCAGCGCCGCCTTTGCCCTTGCCCGCTCCCTGGGCACCACCGGCTCCTCCTTTGCCCCGGCCGCGCTGGCCCGCCTGACCGCCCGCACGACGTTCCTGCATGGCTTTGAGCGCCATTGTCAGTTCCGCCAGACTCAGCTTCTGGTCACCGTCTTTGTCAAACTCCTGAATCATGCGTTTGGCAACAGCAGCCGGATCGCGGTCGCCCATTTGCCCACTACCCTGCTGGCCCTTTCCTTTGCCCTTGCCCTGACCGCCCTGGCCCTGACCGCCCTGGCCCTGACCACCTTTGCCTTTGCCGCCTTTCCCCTTGCCTTTGCCATCCTGCTGCGGGGCGGCAAATGCGACAGTCGACATCACGGGCAGTGCCACACTGCCTGCCAGCATCTTCGCCAGAAAGCCGCGGCGTTTCGGGTCAACGTGTTCCAGGGCCTTTGTCGTTTCGGTTACGTTCGGTTTCATCGATTGCTCCTGATGGGAGGTGACAGGTTGAGGTGCAGGCTTGCGGACGTTGCCGACAGAACAGTCAGCATCGTCTGCAGCCCGCCAGCTAAAATCCGGACAGGCAAACAAACAGCCCGTCCACAGGTGATCCATATTCCATACGCAGGAAGGCTTCCCGGTCGTACGCGACGCTCAGCCCCGCTGATCTGGCCGCTGCATCCACATGCGTTCGATGGTGCACATAGCGGCCGTTGTCCGTCAGCTGATGCTGCCCGGAGTCCGCCCGTTCCACAGAAAAAGCGATCACACCATCTTCGCTGAGCCGCTCTGCGGCCAGACGCAGGACGGGGCTCAGATCGCCAAAGTAAATGAATGTGTCGCAGGCAATGATCAGGTCAAATGTCTCGCAGGTGTGCTGCAGCCAGTCGGTGACTTCGGCGGTGTGCAGGTCGTCGTAAATGCCGCGCTCCGCCGCCCGCTCGACCATTTCTGCAGACAGATCCACGCCCACCAGACGTTCGGCCCGCGCGTGAACGGCCAATCCGGCAAGCCCCGTGCCGCAGCCCAGATCCAGAATGCGCAGGCCGCTTCGATCCGCCAGAACTTCATCGATCACACTGGTCAGATGCACTGGCCCTTCATACCCCAGTTCGCCGCACATGTTCGATTCATAAAAGGAGGCAAACCGCTGATACAACTGACGAATGCATTCATCAGGCACACGCTCCGGCGGCGCTTCATCCCGCAGGGAGGTCAGGAGATGCCGCACTTCGGCATCGTCGGGAACCAGTTTCAGGTAGCTACCAAAGGCCTCACGAGCGGCTTCGCGTCGCCCCAGGATATGGGCCAGTTCGCCCAGTTCACGCAGCAGTTGCGGCTGATCGGGAGCCAGTTGCACGGCGTGTTCCTGACACACGAACGCGGCCTGCACATAACCGTCGTCCCGCAGGCTGTCAGCACGCTCCGCCAGATCGGCGGCCGTCAGTCTGCCGGCATCGCCCTCCGCCTGTGCGTCTGCGGACGCCGCCTCGTCCGGCTGTTGCAGCAGGCGGCTGGAGGTCGCTTCGGCAATCCAGGCCAGGACGGCGACGCGGGTATCGATGGCGTCGTCAGCGGCGTCAGCGGCGTTTGGCAAAACGCCGGCAGCGATGTCGACAATCTGCTCCACCGTGTTGGAGCCATTGCACAGTTCCAGCAGGAACGCGGCAGCCGGATTCAGCTCATGAAACTGATTGCTGTCCAGGTCGTAGACCACATAGCCGTCGGCCACCAGAGAAACCAGCGCACGCGGGTTGAGCACAGGAACGTTCATCAACGAGCCCCCCCAGCGTGTTTGTGGCAGATCTGATTTGACCAGCAGC
The DNA here is from genome assembly GCA_024742875.1 of Planctomycetaceae bacterium. Lineage (GTDB taxonomy): Bacteria > Planctomycetota > Planctomycetia > Planctomycetales > Planctomycetaceae > Fuerstiella. Next base: position 108,885 of record JANSXP010000012.1, read on the forward strand.
GATCCATAAACACCTCCCGACTTAAGCGAAAATATCGTGCGCGACTTTGCCGCCCACGTTGGTCAGGCGGAAGTCGCGGCCCGAGTATCGATAGGTCAGTTTTTCATGATCCAGCCCCATCAGGTGCAGAATCGTGGCGTGCCAGTCGTGTGTATGCATGCGATTTTCTGACGCTTCGTAGCCCAGTTCATCGGTGGCCCCGTAGCTGAACCCACCCTTGACGCCGCCACCCGCCATCCACGTGGTGTAGCCCCGATTGTTGTGTCCACGACCACCACTGCCGTGCGGCGTGCGACCAAACTCGCCGGCAAAAATCACAAGCGTGTCCTTCAGCAGATCACGCTGCTTGAGATCCGCCAGCAGTCCGGCGATGGGCTTGTCGACCGCCTGACACGATTCGGGCAGCAGTTCGGCCAGCCGGGCGTGGTGATCCCAGCCACTGGTCCCCACTTCCACAAACCGCACGCCGGCCTCCACCATCCGGCGAGCCAGCAGACACTGGGTACCAAAATCAGACGTGGCCGCTTCACCGATGCCGTACATCGCTTTGGTGCGCTCGGTCTCCGCCGACAGATCCATCACTGTGGGCATCGAAGACTGCATGCGGAACGCCAGTTCATACGACTGCATGATGCCTTCCACCTGTGGCTGATGGCGCTCCTGTTTGAGGGTTGCCTGATTCAGCCGAGCCAGCAGATTCAGCTGCGTGCGCTGCGCGCTTTCGGACAGCGAGCTGTTGCTGATGTTCGGAATCGCCTCTGCGGAACCACCTGGGCCACCGGCACTGCGGCCGCCACGCCCGGCCCCCAGTCCGGCGTTGACCTGTGTGGCCTGATAGCGGGCCGGCAGGAACGAACTGCCAAAGCACACGCGTCCAGCCCGACCTCCCTGCCCCATCACCACAAAGCCAGGCAGGTCAGCATTCTCTGTGCCCAGCCCGTAAACACTCCAGGCTCCCAGAGACGGCCGCACAAACTGCGCCGACCCGGTGTGGGCCGCGCGTTCTGCCGTCGGGTGATTCGGCTGATCGCTGTGCATGCTGCGAATCAGACACAAATCGTCCGCGTGCCGGCTGACGTTGGGAAACAGATCGGAGATCCACAGACCACTGTTGCCCCGCTGACGAAACGGAGAGATCGGCCCCATCAGTCGACCACGTCCACCGCCCGATTTGCCGTCCGCTTCCGCCAGTTCGGGTTTGTAGTCGAACGTGTCCACGTGCGACGGCGCGCCATTCATGAACAGCATGATGACCCGTTTGGCTCTGGCAGGAAAATGGGTCTCCCGGGGAGCCATGGGATTTTCCTGTCTGGCATAGGCCAACGCCTCGCGCGTTGTCATCGCGGTAAACGCCAGTGAGCCCAAACTGGTCGAAATTGTCTGCACGGCCTGTCGACGGTTCATATTCATGACACGGCTTTCTGTTTGTGGCAGGAGTGAGCCAGCGGCCCGCCTCCTGTTGACAAAGTAAAGTTCACTGAACGACTAGTTGAGAATGCGGAAGCGGGCACTGGCCATCAGCGTCTGACAGAACACGGCCAGCGCCTGATCACTGGTGGCTGCCGCTGACACGCCACCGCGACCGCGACCGGCCGCCGTTCGACCACCGGGACCGCGACGTCCCCGCGGGCCGGCACCGCCCCGATTCATTCCCTGTTCGCGGTTCATGCCAGGATCGCGGCCTCCCGGACGACCACCACCCGCCATGCCGCGTCCCGCCGCCTGCCCTGCGCGTCCGGCACGCCCGCGTGGCCCGGCGGCCGGCTCAATGGAAATGGGCGTACCCTGAGCGGTGGGCACAAACTCGCGGAAGAAGGCCACACTGGCCTGCAGTTCCTCGCTGGTCGCCGGCCGACTGTACGCCCACAGAAAGGCCGTGCGAACCTGTTCCTCACGGCTGGAAGACTGCTGCTGCAGTGCGGCCGCCATAGCGGATGCCTGAGCCTGCACAAACTCACCATTCATCAGATACAGCGCCTGTGTGGGCACAATGGACTCATTGCGGCCCGTGCTGGACATATTGGGATCCGGAAAATCAAACAGGTCGAGCGATTCAGGCAGGTTGTCGCGAACAACAGGCAGGTAAATCGAACGATAAGTGTTGTCCGGCAGATTCACTGAGCCCGGACGACCACCCATTCCGGCCAGTACAGAGCCGCCCGGACGTTCCGCACTGAGCTGACCGGACAGTGCGAGCATGGCATCCCGCAGCACCTCGGCATCCACCTGTCGCGGATTGGCCCGCCACAGCAGCTTGTTGTCCGGATCTTCCTCATAGTTGGTCACCACATACTGGGAGCTGCGACGGTAGGTCTTTGACATCACAATCTCACGAATCATGGCCTTGACGTCCCAGTCCTTTGCCATGAACCGCACGGCCAGATGATCGAGCAGTTCCGGATGAGTGGGTGCAGTTCCTGACAGACCAAAGTTGCTGGTGGTTTCGACCAGCGGACTGCCCAGCAGATGCATCCACACCCGATTCATCATCACTCGCGCGGTCAGCGGGTTGTCTTTGGACGTGAGGGCTTCGGCCAGTTCCAGCCGACCGGACTCCCGACGACTGCTGACTGCAAAATCGAGATCGCCCAGCACCTGCACAAAACCACGCTGCACTTCCTGAGCGGGCTTGTCCACTTCGCCACCCAGCAGAATGCTGGCATTGATCATCTCACCGTTTTCCTGCACACCCATGCCAAAGGCTTTGGCGGTGCCATCCGGATTCAGCGACTGCAGCTGGCTGACAAGTCGGTTGCGAGAATTCCGGAGATTGCGACGGTCCTTGCCCGCCACACCCCGCATCTGCCGATCCAACTCATCAATCCGCTGCTGAATGCTGGCCATGGACTGAGTCCGGCCACCTCGCGCTGCCGGCGTGCCGCCATCCTGAACGGGCAGCAGCAGCAGGTCACTGGGCCGATGATTCTGGCCAATCCGCGTCGTGCCGTAATAGGTCTTCGTGCTGTAGAAGATCCCCGCCAGTCGATAGTAATCGTCCGTGGGAATGGGGTCGTACTTGTGATCGTGGCAGCGAGCACAGGCGACCGTCAGACCCAGCACGGCCTGGGTTGTGGTGTCGATCTGCTCATCCACCATGTCCGACATAAACTTGCGGGGATTCTTCTCATCGTGGTGCTTCATCCCGATGGCCAGAAAGCCGGTGGCAATCAGATTGTTCTGCCATTGTTCATCCGTTTTGGCCGGCAGCAGGTCCCCGGCAATCTGCTCCTTAATGAACTGATCGTAGTGGGTGTCGTTGTTGAAAGCATCAATGACATAATCCCGATAACGCCATGCGTGGGGATAGCTGACATTGCGCGACCCTGATGACTCCGCATAGCGGGCCACATCCAGCCAGTGTCGTCCCCAGCGTTCACCAAACTGAGGCCGAGCCAGCAGCTCATCCACCTTGCTGGAGACGGCCGCATCCGGATTGACCTTGAAGGCGTCTGCAAAAACTTCAATCTCAGATGGCGTGGGAGGCAGCCCCACAATGTCAAAATTCAAACGTCGCAGCAGAGTGAAAGCGTCGGCCGCGCGAGTGGGCTGCAGGCCCGATTCTGCCAGCCCTGCGGCCACCAGACTGTCAATGTCCTGACCGGCCTGCGGCTGGGGCGGCTGAAAAGCCCAGTGCGAACGCCCCTGCTCAATATCGTCTTTGGTGATTTTGGTTTTGAATTCCAGCGTCTCGCGAACGCGCGGGTCAGGCGCTCCCATGTCGATCCATGTTTTGAATTTGTCAATCACTGATGCAGGCATCTGCTGACTGGGCGGCATTTCGTAGCCCTCCCAGGTGATGGCTTCCCACAGCAGGCTGTCCGCATGGTTGCCGGGAACGATGGCTGGTCCGCTGTCGCCTCCCTGCATCAGTCCCTCGCGCGTATCCACCAGCAGCCCCGCGCGACTGTCACCCGCATCAACGGAGTGGCAGTCGTAGCAGTATTTGACCAAAGCGGGGCGAATGTGTGTTTCAAAATACTTCAGCTGCTCGGCCGAGTATTCCTGTCCGCGTGCCGTCACGGTCAGGGTGATCAGCAGCAGAAAAAGGGTCGCCTGTTTCATTCGATCAACCTTTGCAAGTTGCCTTTGCGAATCGTCTTCGTTGTCGTCTTCGTTGTCGTTGTCTGACGGTCAGGCAGCATCCTCTTTTCTGGCTGACACGTGTTAAAGCCGTGGTGCACGGCCGTTCCCGTCTCCATCTCAGCCAGCTCAGCGTTCCGGCTCGTCCGCTTCCACAATGACGCGGACCAGGTCAGACGACCGTCCCGGTGAAACAAAGCTGACTGTTAGCGTGCGGCGATCCTCACTGAGCGTGATGCGATCTCCAAAGTCGTCGCCCGTTAAATCCAGTTGGCGACGCTGCTGACGCTCGCCAGCCGGCCGTCGGGAGAACCGACGGCTGCTGGCAAACAGTTCTTCATGCAAAACAATCAGGCCGGCAATCGGCCGATCAAACGTGATGGATCCCTCCACGCGTCCGGCGCGCCGCGGCCGCGACTGCGACCGAGGCATGTAGTGCAGTACATAGCTGCGAATCCGCTGTTCCGGTGATAGTGTGATGGGCGTTAGCTGTTGAACCCGCGAGTAGTCTCCGGGTGCCGAAATATTTACGTCCAGTGGCTGGACCAGATCAACCGCCCGCCCCTCGGCCGCCACAAACACGTGTCGGTCGCTGTGCACGAATCGAATCTGCTTGGGCCAGGGTGGCACAAAGCGAAACACGTCACTGGAGCCGGTAATTCCCGAAGCAACCGGCCACAGCCTTTCGAAGCGATCCACGTCAAACTGCGTGTCACTGATGGACTGGTCTGCGCTGATTTTGACCGACTGTCCTTCGGTCAGCAGGCGTTTTTCTGTGGAGTCCAGCGCGGCCACTTCCACTTCTCCATCAAAGACGGACACGCTGGAGAAACCTGATTCCCGCAAATCGATGCCAAACGACGTGCCCAGATCCACCACCTCGGCGGTCGGCGTGGCAACCGTGAATCCTTCGGCGCCCGCTGGCACGGTGGCGGCCAGCACGCCGGACACCAGACGGGTGCTGCCGGGTTTCACCAGTTCATATTCGGCCGGACCTTCCAGAGTGACTTCCACACCGTCGTCAAACACAAGACGCAGCACGCCAGACTGAAAAACAATCGTCTGACTGTCCAGACGTGTCCCCGCATCAAATGCCTGGTCCGACCAGACCACGTCGCTGGCCTGCGCCACCACAGCAAATCCCAGGGGAGCCTTTGGCGGTGAGCCAATGCCACCTGACGGCGTTTGCCCGACGGGCCACAGCACTCGCACGACCATCAGCACGCAGGCGGCGACGGCCGTCAGTAAAGCCGCTCGTCGACCGGGCCGGTTGAGCGCTGCGTTTGATGAAGCAGCCTTGTTTCCTCTTTGCCGATCGGATGGCTTACGCCCCGCCTCATGCGGTTCAGCTGCAAAGTCTCCTGACTGGGCTGCCGGGTCCGCCGCCGGGCTGGCGGGGGAAGAGAGTGGCTTCAAATCGGTAAGCGTCGGATCAGTCGCCAGCACGGCGTGCAGATCAACGAGCGTCAAATATTCGTCCCGCGCCGCTTCACTGGCACGCAGGATGTTCGTGAGTTCGTCCAGTTCTGCCGGCCCGGCCGTTTCATCCAGCACAGCATTTGTCAGTGTCCGCAGGCGAACAGAATCGTGGTTGTTCGTCATGACGAAGCCTCCACACGGGAGAGCTTGCCATCAATGCATTCCATCAGAGCCGATCGCAGTCGCTGCAGCGACTTATACAGCGCCTCGGTCGAACGTCCGACACGCTGTGAGATGTCTTCAATAGACGTGCGTTCAAAATAGTAGTCCCGCACCAGCTGACGATTTTCTGTCGGGAGATGTTCCAGGCAGTCCCGCAGAGGTTCGACACGGCGATCCAGCTGCGAAGTCAGTTGCTCGCGGCGGGACAACAGCAGCGACGCCACATCGTCGTCGAGAAAGCCCGCCCAGCGACCCTGCGTCCGCAGGTGCTGTTTCGCCTTGTTGGCGGCAAAGCGACACGCCCACGGCACAAACGGCAGCGCGGGATCGTAGTCGGCGATTCGACTCCACAACGCGACGGCGGTCTCCTGCAGGATCTCCTGGGCATCCTGGGGGTGGGGCACGATCGCCATCACGTACCGCAGGATCTCCCGCTCGCTTTGCAGCAGCAGACGCAGAAAGTCTTCCTGTGGGAGTTGTGGCGGATTCAAAACAGACCCTATTTGGTTTCCGTGACTACTTCCACTTTGCGCTACCGACGTCAGATTGGACAGGAATCTGCGAGTTTCCAGCCGCCCACACCACGGTCAGCCACAACCCATTGCCAGACAGCAACTTAGGACCTTTACCATTCTGACATTCGGCTACCAAATATCCCGCATCCCCCCCCTCATGATCGCTGTCCCTCCTCCAGCTTTCGCAACCACTCCGGCAACCATCACCGCCGGGCGGCCACACGGCACGGTGGGACGATTTTCCGCCAGAGCCGCGAACAACGGGCGAGCCGGCGGTCGTCTGAGGAATGTGCAGGGGGCCGCCTTTAAAATGTCCGGGCAATCCATATCGGCAAATTCACGGTGCTGTCAGAATTCGCTGTTAGATCATCTGTCAGCCAGAAGAATCAGCCCTCAGATCAGCCCGAGTCTCCTCTGGGGCGGACGTCACTTTGCCGACCATCGCCGCCCATCACAAATTCTGCCACATTCAGGCCCCTTCATGACAGAAACGGTGCAATCCTGCCCAGACGACAATGTACTGCAGGGTTTTCTGAACGAATCCGGTACGGCTGACGACCAGCAGTTCGTCCATGACCACATCGACGCCTGCCCGCGCTGCGTGGCTCGGCTGGAACAACTGGCCGGAAAGCCCCGCTGGCAACAGCTGGTCCCGCACGGCCACGCCCTCGTTGATACGGACACACGACACGCCACCGATGACGGGCGGGCGACAGCAGAGCGTGCCGAACCTCTCACGATTGAAGGCTACACGATTGTTGATGAACTGGGCCGCGGTGGCATGGGGGTCGTGTATCGCGCGGTGCATCATCGCCTCAAACGCGACGTGGCGCTAAAGGTGCTGACTGCCTCTGCGGCCGTCAATCCGGAGCGGTGGCTGCGTTTTCAGACGGAAGCCCAGGCCATTGCCCGACTGCAGCATGTTGGGATTGTGCAGGTCTTCGACTCAGGTGAGTCCCACCGCACTCCTTTTGTCGCCATGGAGATCGCCAGCGACGGATCTTTGGCTGATCAGCTTAGTGGCATCCCGGTCGAGCCTGCACGGTCGGCCGGGATTCTGCGACAGCTGGCTCTGGCTGTGGCCCATGCGCACGATCGAGACGTGCTGCATCGCGACATCAAACCCACCAACATTCTGAATGCCGACGGGCAGTTCAAACTGGCCGACTTCGGACTGGCCAAGATCACCGATGACACCATCAGCCTGACAGAAACCGAAGACATTATCGGTACACCGGTCTACATGGCGCCCGAACAGTCGGCCGGTCAGCGGTCTCAGATTGGACGGGCCACCGATATTCATGCTCTGGGAGTCGTGCTTTACGAAATGCTGTGTGGCACGGTGCCTTACCGCGGCTCTTCGGCCGTGGAAACGCTGCGACTGATCGTCGAAAAAGAGCCCGTACGCCCTCGCCAGCATGTGCCCTCCGTGCCCAGAGATCTGGAGACCATCTGCCTGAAATGCCTGGAGAAGGATGTTGGACAGCGTTACGGCACGGCGGAAGAACTGGCCGACGATCTGCAGCGGTTTCTGGACGGCCGCCCCATTCTCGCGCAGCCGGCCAGCTCTTTTTCCCGGGTCGTGAAGTGGGCACGAAGACAGCCTCTGGCCGCCACTCTGGTCTCGGCGGTTCTGATGATTGCCGTAGCACTGGTGGCCGTGTGGATTAACTTCACGGCGGAAGTGACTTCCCTGAATACCGAGCTAACGTCCCGCAACAGTGACCTGAATCAAACCAACGAGCAGCTTCGAGAGCAAACCCGACTGGCCGACGAGAAAGCATTTCTGGCCAGCAGTGTCAGTACGTTTCTGCGGAACGATTTGCTCAGCCAGGTGTCTGCGGAGGCCCAGTTTGACTGGCTGGCCTCCATCGGCATGTCCGTCTCCAGCTACAAACGCGACCCCACTGTGCGTGATGTGCTGCAGCGTGTCGAAGGACGACTGGAAGCCGACACCTTTGACGAACATCCGCGGGTCAAAGGGCAGCTGTACCTGACCGTGGGCAACAGTTACCACAGCCTCGGTCGATACAGGGACGCCATTCGGCTGCTGCAGCGGGCACAGGACATTCTTCACGAGCACCCGCAGCCCAAAGACGCAGATCTGCTTGCATGTCAACGTCATCTGGCCATGAGTCTGACGGCCGAGGAAGACTACCAGCAGGCCCGGACGGTCCTGACAGCGGCTCACGAAATGGCCGTGCGGGACTTTGGAACAGACAGTTATGAAGCCATGGTGACGCAGGTGGACCTGGCGGGGATCAACGGGCTGTTCGGCGACAAACAGCAGGCCGTGACTTCGGGCACCGCAGCGCTTGAGGCTCTGGAAGCCCAGCTTGGTGAAGATCATCCGGCGGTGCTGAAAGCCGCCTCTTTGATGGGCGATCTTCTGCTCACTCTGGAGCAGTATGATGCCGCGCTGCCGCTGATGGAACGCGTGGCGCGTGTGGCCGAAGAACGCTTCGGCCCGCGACACCCGACAACTCTGCAGGCCCGGCATCGACTGGCCGAAGCGTGTCATTACAACCTGCAGACAGATCGCTCGGCGATCCTGGTGCAGTCTGTCTGGGAAACGGCCGAGGACGTGTTTGGTCCAGAGCACCCGGTGACTCACGTCTATCAGCTGGCCGCCGTTCAGGGAGTCTCGCACGAACGTGATCTGCCCCGAGCGGTCACCCTGACGGAGCAGTCCCACAAAGTCCTGACCGAGTTCTATCCAGTTGGACACCCGCTGGTCTGGAAAGCCGAAAAGCGACTCGCCGAGATGTACGCGGACGCCCACCGCTATGAAGAGGCGCTGGCGGTTTCCAGCCGTCTGCTGCAGATGAGCCGGACGCACTTTGGAAAAGACTCCCGCAAAGCCTTTATTGCCGCGCTGATGCAGGCACAGCACCTGTCACGAACAGGGGACCATGACGGTGCCCTGTCACGCCTGCGGGAACTGGAGCAGACACGCGATGCCGTTTCCCCATCCACTTCGCGCACCCTGATTGAAGTGCGTCGCGGAATTGGTCGGGCGCTGCATCAGTCAGGGCGGCTGGATGAGGCGCTGCAGGTGCTGAAGCAAAGCCATCAGGAGCACCGGGACTTCTTCGGGGCGGACAGCATGGCCGCGTTCAACGCCGGAATTTCTGTGATGCTTGTGGTTCAGGCCAAACAGGATCACGAAGAGATGATCACCATCACGCGGCAGATCCTCGATGACACGCGTGACACCTTTCCCGAAGAAGAACGCACTCTGCTTGTTGTTCGACAGGCGCTCGCGCACGCTCAGTCGTCACTGTTGCGGTGGGACGAGGCCGAAGTCACGCTGGTGGAAACATCAGAAATCTATCTGCGGAAGTGGCCCGAAGATCCCAACGCGCATTTCTACCTGGCCATGCTGGCGGCCTGCTATGTGCGTCAGGATCGGCTCGACAAAGGCGAACAGACGGCTTTGGCCGCGTGGGAAGGACTGCAGAAATATGGTCCCTCGCCGCCGACCCCCGTGCAGACCGGACGACTGCAGCAGTTGTGTCGCGTCCTGATCACCGTTTACGAGGCCAGGTCCGAAACGGAAAAACGTCAGCAGTGGCAGGACACGCTCGATCAACTCAGTGGAACACGGGCGTCGGACGCTAAAACGGCGGAACCCGACAAGCCGGATGAACAAACGAGCGACAACTCTGCAGAGTCTCCCGATAAAGCGAGACCTGACTCAGAAGAAGGCGGATCGGGGCCGGGCGATTCGCCGGACACGGCGTCCTCGTCTCACGCGAATGCCCACGACGCAATCAGGGACACTGCACGACGCGTCGTCGGTAATGACCATCGGACTTAACTGAGGGAGACAGGTCAGCTGAGCGGTACGCCCTAACCATCTGCCCTCACTATGGTTACACTTGAGCGTTCACGGGGCGCGACGGCGAAATGGCGTGGACGGCCGTTTTTCTCTGGATTCGTGTCAGAATCACACGACGCCCTGAGTTTGACACCTCAGGAGACCAGTGCATGACCGAATTCCCTGAAACACGAGCCACTCTGCTGGCCGGCGTCAAAGCCAGAGAAAACCGCGAAGCGTGGGAGGATTTTCTCCTGACCTATCGCCCGGTGATCTACCGCATGGCGCGTCGCCGGGGTCTGCAGGATGCCGACGCCCAGGACGCCGTGCAGAATATTCTGGTCCGGGTGTCCGCCGCGATTGCCGACTACGAACCGCAACCGGGAACCAAATTTCGGCACTGGCTGCGTCGCGTCGCTCGCAACGCGATATTGTCCGCTTTGTCGCGGGGCCCCAAAGATGCAGCAGTCGGCGGCACGGCGGCTGACGAACAACTGCAGCGACAACCAGAACAGGACGACGCCAGCCGGGAGCTGGCCCACGAGCATCGCCGGGAACAGTTTCATCGCGCGGCGGCGGTTGTGCGATCAGACGTCAACACAGAAACGTGGCAGGCCTTTGAGCTGACTGTCGTACAGGGGCTCAGCTGCGAGGACGCGGCAAAGACCATCGGCAAGAGTGTGGGCACGGTCTACGCCGCCCGCAGTCGCATCATCAAACGACTCCGCGAACAACTGGATCGCATGCAGGAACTCAACTGAACGGCCCTTTTTCCGGCCTCACCGATGATTGACCTGTGATCGGATTTATGAACATGAACAAATGCGACCTGAATCGAGCGACGGCTTTCCTCCAGGCAGACCACTATCGGCTGGAAGATGACGAGTTTGTCGCTCACCTCGGCGAATGCACAGAGTGCCGGCAGTATCTGGAATCCCAGGCGGGCGATGCGGGTCTGTGGGCATCGGCCGGAGAACTGCTGCAGCCGGACGAATTTGACAAAGCGAGCGATGACGCCTGCTCCACGGCCACCGTCATCGGCTCCACGGGCGGACACCCGGTCGCCATTCAGGATGTGCTCGACAACCTCGCACCCACCGATGACCCTCACAAACTGGGCCGGCTGGATCACTATGAGATCACGGGTGTGGTCGGTGTGGGCGGCATGGGCGTCGTGCTCAAAGCGGTGGACCCTTCGCTGGAACGTGTGGTGGCTGTTAAGGTCATGGCGCCCAGCCTGGCGAACAACGACAAAGCCCGCAAACGCTTTTCCCGGGAAGCCAAAGCAGCGGCCGCCGTGCTGCACCCCAATGTGGTGCCCATCCACGGAGTGTCCGCTGAGGGCACCATGCCGTTTCTGGTGATGCCCTACATTCGCGGTGGCTCCCTGCAGGCGCGGCTGGAAAAGGAAGGGCCGCTGCCGCTGGAGGACGTACTCCGCATTGGGTCGCAGATTGCCGCCGGTCTGGCGGCAGCTCACGAGAAAGGACTCGTGCATCGCGACATCAAACCGGAAAACATCCTGCTGGAAGAAGGCGTGGAGCGGGTAACCATCACGGACTTCGGTCTGGCCCGAGCGGTCGACGACAACTCGGTCACACAAAAAGGGGCCATCGCCGGCACGCCCATGTACATGTCGCCCGAACAGGCCCGCGGCGAAGAAATCAATCAGCTCAGCGACCTGTTCAGCCTCGGCAGTGTGCTGTATGCCCTGTGCAGCGGACGTCCGCCGTTTACTTCTGACAGCTCCTGGGCCGTGATGCGGCAGATCATCGACGAGACACCGGCTCCGCTGAGAGATATCAGCCCGGAAATTCCGGAATGGATGGCGGGGATTGTGGACCGCCTGATGAGCAAGGACGCGGCCGATCGGTTTGCGACCGCCAGTGAGGTCCAGACGCTGCTGGACGGCTGTCTGAGCCACCTGCAGCAGCCCGACGCCATCGCCCTGCCGGAAGCGGCCACAACTGTCAGCCCCCGAACACACAAACGAACGACAACCAAAATCCTGCAGACCGGAGCCATTCTGATGAGTCTCATTGCCCTTGTGATCGTCGCCGTTGTGGCCATCCAGCAGTCCGGCACGGACTCCCGTACGGAAGATCAGACGCCAGCAGTCACTGCCCCCGATCGTCAGCCCACGGCCGCCGATCGGCTCGAAGCCATCATCAAACAGTGGAAGCAGTCCCCGGAAGACACGGCCGATCTGGAACAGCAGCTGCGGACTCTGCAGCAGGATCTGAAAACTGCCAGTCTGCCCGACACCGAAGTGGCTCGGCGGGACACGGCCGGTTTTGTTGCCCTGTTGTGGCCGCATCTGCAGCGTCCCATGCCTCGCTCTCTGGGCAGGGTGCTGGCCGAACTGACCACGCCGGATACGTCAGTGAGACTCTCCGACGCCATGGCCAAAGTGGGGCGGCCGACAGAACCAGTCGGCTGGGAGTCGCAGGCGGCCCACGCACTGGCGCTGGGCTGGGCGGGCACCACGCAGCAGGCACTGACAGAAAGCCAGACGCTGGAACACAAGATTCGCACCAACGTGGAGAAAGGCAGGCTGCCGGATCTGCAACTGACCTTTCTGGGCCGGATGCGTTCCCAGCAGTCTGTGTGGAAACAGATCCAGCTGCAGCAGGCGATACTGCACGCACTGGCTGGAGACCTGACGGCCGCCACCGATCGCTCACAGCAGGCGGCATCCGGTAAAACAAAAGAAACGACGGTCGATGACGTGGCTGAGATTCAAAAGACCCTGCGTGCTCTGAGTGTGATCATGAAAGACGCGACAAAGCAACGGGAGCAATCCACGGCACTGGTGGGAGAATGGCGGGTGACGTATTCGGAAGACAGCGGACGCGTAACGCCACAGCAGGCCCTGAAGAACGTCCGCATCACATTCACCAAAGACACCATGACTACTGCCGCACTGGGGCAGAATACGTCGGCCACTTATGCACTGAACGCCGCCCCGCAGCCCGCTCACATTGACATCACAACACTGGGCCGCACTCAGCCGGGCATCTATGACCTGCAGGGCGACACACTCCGCATCTGTATCAGTGAAGCGTCCGGTGATCGGCCCACCGCCTTCGATTCACAGCTGGATTCCGTCAACGACGTGGTCCTCATCCTCAAACGTGTTCGTGAAACCGGGGGCACAAACGTCAGCATGGACGACCTGCACGCTGGTCCCCTCAAGCCCACGCTGGCTCGCACGCTGCTGCCGCAGGCGGCTTCGATCTCTGTGGCCGACTTTAAGAAACTGTCCACTTCTCCGCGGCCGGATGCCGTCAGCAACCAGTCACTTTCTCTGGTGTTGATGAGTCTGGACGTGAAAGAAGAAGAACCCGATTTTGTGGATGACCTGCAGTTCGCTTACAACGGCGTGCCCAAGCCGTCCGAGCTGGTTGAGGCCATGTCGCTCAGCCAGGCTGATGGCTACTTCAGTTTCATTCAGCCGTCGTACATCACCGACTGTCACTGCCAGCCGGCTCCCGATGATGCCAGTCGCAGCGTGGGAACCGTCTCTTTCAAAAGCAGTGTCTACAAGGCGACCGTATCGTTTCAGGCAGAGAAACGTGATGGTCGCTGGGTGATCTGTCAGTTTCATCTGCCACATCGTGGCATCACCACAGAACTGACAGACAACGGCCACTGGCGACGGACCACAGACGCAGCGGACGACTCAACCGATTCCGGGGCGGTCGAAAAATCAGACAACTGACAACCCGACGGGGCAGGGCAGGCACGGCATTGGTCGACCGCAGTCTGTCAGCCCACTGCCCCACCCGCTGCAGTGGGTCGGCCGCCGTGCGATCACTGCTACGCAAAGTCCAAACCGCTGATGCGGCCGGTGCCGGTGGCGAAGGAATCGGTTTCGATCCCCAGTCTCTGCAGCATGCTGACATACACGCACGACAGTGGCGTGTTGTGCTGGCGATCAAACACCAGATGCTGCCCGTGGCGAAAACCGCCGCCGGCCAGCAACACCGGCAGATTGGTGGTATCGTGCCGTCCCGCGTGCCCCAGGTTACTGCCCTGGAGCACCATCGTGCGGTCCAGCAGGGACGCTCCCTCTTCGGTTGCCGTTCGCAGGCCCTCCAGCAGGCGGCCCAGTTCGGCCATCTCCGCTTCCTCGACTGTGCGCAACTGCTCCCGTGACTGCTGCTGCTGGCTTTGATGAGTGAGCGCGTGGTGTGGCAGATCCACGCCGGGCAGATCGACCTTGGGATTGAACTGCTGCGTCACAAACACAGTCACCAGTCGCGTCGAGTCCGTCTCCAGAGCCAGTCGGGCCAGGTCGTACATGCTGCGCAGCCGCTTCACCAGCGCACCCGGATCACGCACGTCCTGCGGCGGCTTCAGTTTCACCTGAGGTTTGGGGCGACGTTCCCATTCTTCGCTGCTCGCCAGTCGCTGCTCCACATCTCGAACAGAAGAAAAGAACTGATCCAGCCGCGCCCGATCAGCGCCACCCACATCCCGGGACAGCGACTTAATCTGTCCGGCAAACGAGTCCATCAGGCTCTGGCCTTCACGCAGACGGCGAACCTGGGCGTCCACCTCAGCCGCAGTTCCCTGCACAAACAACTGACGAAACACGCGCGATGGTCGTTCTTCGGAGGGAATGCGAACCCCGTCCCCGGTGTAAGACAGCGAACCACCGCCGGGCCCCACACGCAGATTGAGCGTGGGGAACCGCGTCAGATGGCCAATCTGACGCGCGGCCAGCTGGTCCAGCGAAATGGAATTGCGAAATCCGGCGCTGCGAGGATGCGGCGCACCAGTCAGAAAGCACTTGTCCCCCTGATGGCCACCATCGACTTCGGGGTGAGAGACACCGCTGAACACAGTGAAATCATCTCGAAGCGACTTCAGCACCTGCAAGTGAGGCGAAAGTTCGTAATCGCGTCCGGACGAATGTGGGAAGAACTCCTCGGGCATAAATCCCAGGTCCACGTTCACGGCCACCATCCGCCGCGGCACGTCTTGCATGGCAGCCGCCTGGCAGGCTGGCGTCATCGCGTCCAGCATCGGCAGAGCCACAGAGACGCCCGCAGCTCGCAGCACGGTGCGGCGGGGAAGACTCTTTTTTCTTAGCAGGTTCGGCATCAGCTCAGTTCCGTTTCCAATCCAGCGTCCCGCGCATCACTTGCGGCGAAACAACTCACTTTGCACGACAGCGTGAAGCATCGATCTGATGCCGTAGCTCTTTACGGCGAGCGACTCCATCATCTTGTCCACGCAGGCCTGATCGGCGAAACCGACCGGCTCGCCGGTCGCATAGACAATCAATTGTTCGAGCAGATGACGAGCGATCTGTGGTTCCCGGCTTTTGAGTAGTTCACGGAACTCGCGTATGTCGGCAAACGTCCGACCGTCAGGCAGTTGCCCGGCTGACTCCACGGGCGGCCCCTGGCGATACCAGATCGGACGGCCATTGAGACGCCCCGGCACTCCCCTGTCCACCTTCGCCAGCGCGCGATAGTTGTCTCGCCAGGCGCCCATCACATCAAAACTCTCCAGCGCAAATCCGGGAGGATCGATCTTCTGATGACAGGAGGCACACGCCTCGAGAGATCGATGCGCGGCCAGTTGCTCGCGAACAGTGGTCGCCCCGCTGATATCCGGCTCAATGGCGGGCACCGAAGGAGGTGGCGGTGGCGGCGGATCACCCAGCAGACGACTGAGCACAAACGTGCCCCGCACCACCGGAGACGTGGTTGTGCCATTGGCCGTGATTTTCAGCAGACTGCCCTGTGTCAGCAGCCCACCCCGCACGCTGTCTGCCGGGATGGACACTCGACGAATGTGCGACCCCGACACGCCTTCGATGCCGTAGTTTTCTGCCAGCCGCTGATTAAGCATCAGAAAGTCTGAGTCAATGATGCTGCGTACGGGCAGATCATGACGAATCGTCTCAGCAAACCACGCCCGCGTTTCCTGGAGCATGGATTCGGTCAGAAGTTCGTTGTGTTCCGGATACAAATTGTCATCCGGCTC
Source organism: Planctomycetaceae bacterium (assembly GCA_024742875.1). GTDB lineage: Bacteria > Planctomycetota > Planctomycetia > Planctomycetales > Planctomycetaceae > Fuerstiella. Next base: position 124,941 of record JANSXP010000012.1, read on the forward strand.
GGTGAGCGTGATATTTCGCAGATCGAGCCAGTCGTCCAGAAAGTGATTCACAAAGCGGGCGTTTTCAGGCGACTCCAGCAGTCGATTGGTGTGCAGGCGCAGGCTTTCCGGATCCTGCAACTGATTGGCGGCGGCCGCTTCCCGCAGGGCCCGGTCGGGTCCGGCATTGATGAGCAAACAGGACAATCGGGAAGCCATCGCCCAGGAATCCAGCTCTCCTGGTGATTCCTGCAACAGCAGAAACTCGGGCGACACCAAAATGGCGCGGTAGCCGGCCAGCAGTGATTCCACAAAGGACTGCTTCTGCTGCAGACGACGACGAAACTGCTGCATGGGCACCACCAAATCACTGCCGCGGATCGGCCGTCTCAAAGCCCGCACGGCAAAACGCCGCAGCAGTCTTTTGGCATCGGCTTCCGGAGTGTCCGTCTCGATGGTGTAGTGCCGCCCATTGGGCCGCTCGTTGGGCTGCTGGCTGGTCGCACGTCGCTGCATTGTTCCCAGCAGGCGGCGATGCCGCTCCGGTGGCCACTTCTGATCAGGCTCCGGCAGGGGACCTTCCATCTCCAGCCACTGCAGGCCAATGCCGTCGGAGGCAAACCCTGCGTATTTGGGATCCTCACGAAATGGAAAGTTAAAGCGTTCGTACTCAGTGGAAATGGCCAGGTACTCCACTCGTTCCTCGGCGTTCAGCCACGCGGTCATCTCACTGGTCGTCGGTGTTCCCGTCAGGTCACAGCGGCCCAGCAGTCGGCCGGTTGGCGAGTAGAAGGCGACCGTCTGCGTGCGGTCACTGGGCTTGATCGTGCCGTACTCATTGCGCAGCGCCCAGCCGTGCATGCGAATTTTGTAGTAGCCGTCACGCGGCACAACAAAAGGCTTCACTGTCACGTTGTGGTTGAAGCGACTGTTCATGAAAGTGGCCACGCCGTCAAACTTTGGTGCCGGATCAATAATGCGACCGGGGTCGCGTTTTTTGAAGTCCCCTTTGATCCGCTCAAACGTGGGGTCCACCTGCTGCCCCACCAGCGGAATGGCGACTCCCTGCTTCAGCTGCACGTAGAGTGTCTGCAGGGTGTTCTGCGTTCCCTTTACACTGCTCAGCTCAGCACGAATCGTGGTGGACTGCGGGCGATGAGGATGTTTGAGCAGCGCACTGCGCAACGCAAAGTCGGCAGCGTCCAGATACCGCGAGATCATGACATGTGAGAAGTCGAGTGCGGTCGCACTTTTCTGAAAGCCGTGCGCTCGCCCATCCGGTGGCAGCATCTGCTCGATTTCCAGATGCGGCAGGTCCAGCAAATCCTTGAGCGTGTTGGCATACTCGATGCGACTGAGCCGCCGCAGCTCACGGCGGCCTGACTGCTCCTGCTGCAGCCGATCGACGGCCGTCAGTTTTTCGCCAAGGGCTGACAGCGCCGTACGAGTCTGCTCAGCGGGCGGTGTGTCGGCTTCCGCTGGTGGCATTTCACCACGCGCAATCCGCCGATGCACGAGCGACCAGACGAGCACATCGCCGGCGCCAGAAGGAGCGTGACTTAACCCCCGCCGCTCGTACGACTGCAGCAACTGATCCAGCCGCAGTCCGGCTTCCGCCAGCGACTCGTCATGGCACGCCACGCAGTGCTGCTTCAAATAGGTCACAAAGTCGTCGGCCACTGACCGCGGAGCAATCAACAGACAGCCGGCGACCAGCCAGACCAGCCGAAAAGAGGCGGCGAACGGACCACGCCAGAGCGCAGAGACACGTTTTCGACACAGAGCGTGGCGCAACATAGGGCAGTCAAACGGCAGCAGGACAATGAAGGCAGGAAAAGAGCGTGGACGCAGGGTCACGTGCGGCCGCCTACGGACGGCTCCGACAGCGCTGCCAATTTACTCCGCGGCGGCAGACCTGCCAACGTTCGTTTGCCGTTGCCTGAAAGCTTCCACGAACTTGCCGAATCGCTCACCGGGGCCACAGTTTTCTGAAATAACGATCGCCCCCTCACCACTGATGACCTCAGCCGACTTCAGTCGACCTCTACCGAAACGCCCTTCCAGAACGCAATGCGACCTTTGATGTTGGCGGCCGCGTCTTTGGGGTCGGCGTAGTACCAGGCAGCCTGCGGATTCTCTTTGCCTTCCACCACCACATCGTAGTAGCTGGCCGTGCCCTTCCAGCCACACACGGTTGTGTGAGCACTTTCACGGAAGTAGTCCGCGTTAATGGAGTCGGCCGGAAAATAGTGGTTGCCTTCGACCACTTCCGTGTCGCTGCTTTCCGCGATGACGGTGTTGTTCCAGATTGCTTTGGCCATGAGTTTCACTCCGTAAAATGATGAGATCAACGTGTCCTCACTGCCGCGCGATTAGCGACCAGCTCGTGGACGACGCTCAAAAAAATCAAAGGTCAGCTGCACGATGACAGCCAGCACGGCGGCCGGGATCGCACCTTCCAGAATCAGACGGGTGTCTGCCAGACGAATGCCGGATAAAATGGGCTGACCGTATCCACCAGCCCCGACCAGGGCGCCCAGCGTGGCAAATCCGATATTCATCACGGCCGCCGTTTTGATGCCGGAGAAAATCGCGGGGGCCGCCAGTGGCAGTTCCACGTGCAGCAATCGATAGCGCCAGGGAAGATTCAGGACGGCGGCGGCTTCACGCAAAGCCGGATCGATGTTTTTTATGCCGCTGTGGGTGCTGCGAACAATCGGCAACAGGCTGTACAGAAACAGGGCAAACACGGCCGTCACAGAACCGGCCCCCACGCTTTTGAGCGACAGCCACGAAGCCAGCGGCAACAGCAGCACAAGCAAAGCGAAGGAAGGAATGGTCTGAAAGATGCCAACAATCGCCAGACAGATCTGGCCAAATCGGGGCCGCCAGGCTGCCGCAATGCCCAGCGGCACGGCAAACAAAATGGCCGGCAGCAAAGAACGTCGCACCAGCTCCAGGTGTTCGATTGTCGACTGAACAAGGCGGCCGGTTCGCGTGGATCTGCGAACGCCTGATTCCACACTGAACTGCTGCTGCAGGAAGTCGGCCGCCACAGCGGCGTCCGTCTGCCCGTCAATTTCGACGCGGCGATTGAGCGTCGTCATCTGTCGCTCATCAATCTGTCCCGCCAGTTGCAGCAGGGCGTCCACCCCTTCCGCGAACCGCTCTGCCAGATCTGTGCGATACAGAATCACCGCGTCATAGCGGGGAAAATAGGTGCGATCATCTTCCAGCACCCGCACGTCCAGCGCATCAATGCGGGCTTCAGTCGTGTAGATGTCGATGACATCCACCTGACCCAGTTCCAGTTGCTGCCAGGCGATGTCGTGGTCCAGTCCTCGTGCCTGCAGAGGCGCCAGGCCGTACGCCTGCTGCAGCCCTGGCCAGCCGTCGGCCCGCTCAAAAAACTCGCCACTGAGTCCGTAGTTCAGACCCGACACACGCGACAGATCAGAAATGCGGGTCACATCGTGACGGGCGGCCGTCTCACGATTCATGCCCAGCGCATACGTGTTGTTGAATCCCAGCGGCTCACTGAGGGAGATGCCAGATTCCGCCAGTGCCGCACGGAGGTCCTCCAGCGATGTGATGTTCCGATCACTGAAAAGCTCGTTGGCCAGCGTGCCGGTGTACTCCACATAAGCGTCGACCTCGCCGTTCACCAGCGCTTCAAACACGAGCCGCGTGCCGCCCAGTTCCCGCAGATGTTCGGTCGACAGGCCGGTTGACGCCGACAAGCCACGGAGCATTTCTCCAAGAATCACTGACTCTGTGAATTTCTTGCTGGCCACGCGCACCGCAGCATCGTCACCACGGGGCAGCGGAGCGAAGGCGGCAATCAGCAGCAGAACTGTGATCAGCAGGGGCTTCGCCATCAGACGGCTCCAAACACTGAGGTTCGCTGAGCACGCACGAACTGACGGACGAATTCCGAAGCCGGATCGCCGCTGAGCTGTGCGGCCGTGCCCTGCTGGGCCACGGAGCCTGCATGCAGCAGCACGATGTGTTCAGAAAACCAGGCCGCTTCATTCAAATCGTGGGTCACCAGCACCACCGTTTTCTGCAGCTGGTGGAAGATGGCCTGCAGGTCATCCTGAAGTTCGCGGCGGATCATCGGATCCAGCGCCGCCAGAGGTTCATCAAGCAGCAGCACGGGAGGATCCATCATCAGCGCTCGCATCATGCCGACGCGCTGCCGCTGGCCACCAGACAGCTGTGCCGGCAAACGATCCAGCCCCTCCTCCGGGAAACGGGTCAGTGCGGCCAGTTCAGCCACGCGAGACCGCAGTCGATCTGTTTCCCACCCGGCCAGTCGCGCACGAATAGTGACGTTGTCACAGGCAGACAAATGAGGAAACAGTCCTCCGTCCTGAATCACATAGCCCAGTTGATCACGCACCTGTGAGAGCGTATCGGGCGTGACGGCGATATCAGCAACGGTTGCCGTGCCGGAATCCGGCAGCACAAGACCTGCGAGTATCCGCAGCAATGTGGACTTCCCGCAGCCGGAGGGACCAATCAGCGCCAGAGTGACTCCCGGCTCCGCATGCAGATCAATTTTCTGCAGTACCGGGACGCCGTCGAATGCATGGGAGATTTGTTCGAGGCGAATCATCAGTCAGTGAGTCTGCGGCAAAAGGAGTGACCCGGCGCGGGTGTTTGACGGCCTAGTCCAGCAGCGCCAGATGCAGCACGGCAAAATATTCTTCATCGTCCAGCCACTGGCGACGCAGGGTCAGGCCCGCACTTTCGGCCATTTTGGCAAAGCTTTCGACGGTGTACTTGTGAGAATACTCGGTGCAGATCCGCTCTCCGGCGGCAAACGTGTATTGATCACCGCGGATGGTGGCCGCTTGATCCACCTTGCTGATCAGATACATCTCGATGCGGCCAATCTCGTGATTGTACACCGCCTGATGGCGGAATTGATCTACCTGCACATCGCCTTCCAGCTGACGATTAATGCGATGCAGCAGGTTGAGATTGAACTCGGCGGTGACGCCCTGTGCATCGTTGTAAGCGGCTTCCAGCACGTCCACGTCTTTTTGCAAATCAATGCCCACCAGCAGACCACCGCCGCTGCCACACAGTGAAACGATGTGCTCCAGCAGGCCCAGAGCATCCGCCTGCTCAAAGTTGCCAATCGTGGAGCCGGGAAAGTACACCGCGTCATGCGTTTCCAACTGGCTGGCCGCGGGCAGATCAAACGGCCGCGTAAAATCGGCACAGACCGGAAGAATGTCCAGCCCAGGATAAGCTTTGGTCAGTTGACGGGCGGTGGCGTGCAAATGCTCGTAGGACACATCCACCGGCACATAAGCGGCCGGATCCACCAGGTGATCCAGCAGGATCCGCGTCTTGACGCTGCTGCCGCTGCCGAACTCAATCACCATGGCACCGGAGCCAATCTGACGGCCCATTTCGTCAGCGTACTGCTGCATGATGCCCAGCTCGGTGCGCGTGGGATAATACTCGGGCAGTTCACAGATCTGATCAAACAGCTGCGATCCCCGCTGATCGTAGAAGTATTTGCTGGGAAGCGTCTTTGCGGCGCGACTCAGACCAGCGGCGACATCCGCAGCAAACTCTTCAATTTCGGAGACGACAGCAGAATCGGACGACGTCGAGGAGGAGGACATAAATTGAGCTGTTGTTGCGGTTACGATCGTCGGAAGAACTGTCGTCAGCCAAATTGTCGTGACGACCGGCGATCATCGCCTAAGATGGGGCAGTCGGAGAATGCTGGGCGGCCGATCAAAAAAAAACAGAGTGACTGGGACAAGGTGCCGCGAAGCGACCGCGCAACAGAGCTGCACGAAAAGGTGCCCGTTGGACATCCCAGCAGCGGAACCATTCGACCAGAGCATCAACCCAGAACAAACGACGAGGACGTTGTAGTCCGGCGACGTGTTGATCAATCGTATACCGAAACGTCCACTCGGCAAGCAGGTGTGAGATGAATATTGGTAAACAGACACCAGGACCAGGCGAAGAATCCGTTTGGGATTACCCAAGGCCACCGCGATGTGAAAAATTTCACGGTGCCATTCGCGTGGTGGTCGGTGACACCCTGGTGGCCAGCACCACCGAGTGCTTTCGTGTCCTGGAGACGAGCCACCCGCCGGTCTACTACATTGCCCCGGTACACATTTCCATGGCCCTGATGGAAACAGCGCCAGCCAGCTCGTGGTGTGAGTGGAAAGGGCAGGCCACCTATCACAGCCTGATCCTGCCAGACCGCAGAATTGACAAGGTCGCCTGGAGCTACGAGAACCCTTCAGACGCCTTTGCCGAGATTCGCGGCCACTTGGCGTTTTACCCCAGTCGCGTCGACGCGTGTTATGTCAACGACGAACTCGTGGCCGCCCAGCCGGGCGACTTTTACGGGGGCTGGATCACGTCGAACATCGTCGGTCCTTTCAAGGGATCACCGGGAACGATGGGCTGGTAATGAGCGCTGCTGTGGAATCTGTGTATCTGAATCACGCGGGCACCAGCTGGCCGAAACCGCAGCTTGTCCAGCAGGCCGTGGCGAAGGCCGCAGACATGCCCCCTCATGAGTGGGCGGCCGCATTTGACCGATGCACTGAGAACACGGCCGAATTTTTTCAGGTGCCGAAGGATCGCCTGCTAATCACATCCGGCGGCACGGCCGCACTGACACTGGCAATGGACGAACTGCCGTGGGCGGCCGGTGATCGCATCCTCAGCACACAGTTTGAACACCATGCAGTCTCGCGTCATCTGGTCAAGCTGTCGCAGCGTGGTGTGACAGTCGACACCGTGGCGTCAACGGAAGAATCACTCGTCGACCTGGCCGATCTCGAGGGGCGCCTGCAGACAAATCCCGTCAAACTGGTCGCGATGACGACCGCCTGCAATGTGACAGGCCGTCTGCTGCCAACAGAACGCGTGATAAAGCTGGCCCACGAGCATGGCGCGCTGGTGTTGCTGGACGCCTCACAAACGGTCGGCTGGACAGAAACCAACCTCACAAAAATGGGAGCCGACCTGGTCGCGTTCGCCGGTCACAAAGCCCTGCACGCTCCGTGGGGCGTGGGCGGACTTTATGTGGCGCCGCACGTCAACCTGCAGTGTCCCTCGGCGGCCTGCAGCATCACTGCGGGTGGAGGCTTCCAGGCGTCCGCCTCCGGAATGCCGGGCTACTGCGACGCCGGCTCGGTCAACATGACGGCGCTTGCAGGATTGTCGGCCGCGTGCGACTGGCTCCGCGGCGAAGCGTCGACGGATCGCTTACAGAAAGGTCAGGCAATGGCCGTTGCGCTGATGAATCAGTTGCGCGAATGCCCTGACGTTTACGTGTATCACGCAGGACCGGCTCACACCCGCGTACCAACGGTCGCATTTCGCAGCGAACGTCATTCCGCCGAGCAACTGCAGACGCTGTTCACGCAGCATCGCATCACGGCCAGCATCGGCTACCAGTGTGCACCCTGGGCCCACGAGGCGCTGGGCACGGCAGACACGGGCGTCGCGCGAGTGAGCTTCGGCTCCGATACTCCCGCCACCGCCATCGATCGACTGCTGGAAGTTCTGAACGAGCCTGCGTGCTGACAGGTCCTGCTAGCGTGCCAGCCGTATCCCACTGAACTGCCAGCGGGCGTCCGGTCCAAAAAAGTTTCGGTAGGTGGGGCGGATGTGATCAGCGGGCGTCGCGCACGAGCCGCCTCGCAGCACAAACTGATTGCACATGAACTTGCCGTTGTACTCGCCGAGGGCACCGTCGACGGGTCGATAGCCAGGGTAGGCCGTGTACTGACTGCTCGTCCATTCCCACACGTTGCCAAAAGCATTACTCAGCCCATTGACATCATCCGCCGTGTCGGCCTGCGGATGGCAGTCGCGTCCGGCGTCGATGAGCGATGTGGACCAGTGCCCGGATATCGTGCCGGGCGTCGGCGACTGTTCGCGGCGGATCAGATGCTCCCATTCAAACTCCGTCGGCAGGCGATGTCCGGCCCAGCGGGCATAGGCGTCGGCTTCAAAGTAACTCACGTGACAAACAGGTGCTTCAGGCAGCAATGGCTGCAATCCGCTGAGTGTGAAGGCCTTCCAGTCGCCGGCCTCCTGATGCCAGTAGGCCGGAGACGACCAGCCCCGCTGCTGCACGGTCGCCCAGCCGGCCGACAGCCAGAATTCCGGACGCTCGTAGCCGCCATCCGCCATGAAGGCCTGATATTCGGCATTGGTCACCGTGTGACTGGCCAGTGCATAAGGCTGCAGAAACACGCGATGCACGGGCTGCTCGTTGTCAAAGCAGAAACCCGCTCCAGCGTATCCCGTCTCCACGAGCCCTTCCGCAGACTCCACCCAGGTGTCTGTGGCTGCGGAGCGCTGAGGCTGCACGCCAGTTGCCTCTCGATAAACGGGAAACAGAGGATTGATTGACAGCGCGTGTTTGATGTCGGTGAGAATCAGCTCCTGATGCTGCTGCTCGTGCTGCAGACCGGTTTCCATCACGGCTCGTTCCCGGTCGGTCAGTTCCGCCGACTGCAGATACGTCTGCACGGCCGCATCCACATAGCGGCGATACTCCCGTGTTTCTGCGAGTCCCGGTCGACTGATCAGGCCTCGCTGGGCGCGGGGAAACTGTTCGCCCACCGAGTTGTAGTAAGAGTTGAACAGTACCTCAAAATGAGGATGAAAAACTTCGTAGCCGTCTGTTCCCCTGAGCAGAAACGTCTCAAAAAACCAGGTGGTGTGGGCCAGGTGCCAGCGGGTGGGGCTGGCGTCCGGCATAGACTGGATAGCGCAATCTTCGGCAGACAGCGGTGCGGCGAGAGTTTCGCTGAAGCTTCTGACGGCTTCAAAACGGCGGATGAGGTCACTCAAGGGAATGTCGATCTGCTGGACGGCCCGTCGAAACGGAGAAGAGAGGCGGGAAGTATGACGGCGACCTCGCTGTCGTCAATTCCGACCTGCCTTCCGGCCACACCTGGCCGATGACTTGTGACAGAATTTCCGCGCGACTCTCTGTCATCAGGGCGTCGACTGGATAGGTACCACAGGCAACGGCACACACCAGATCGTGGTTTGGCCTCGTGATTCGGCCAAATCGTTCTGTGCCCATCCCCACAGGAATAAGTCTCGTCGACCGAAATCGACGAGACCAGACGATTGTTACCTGTGGCGTTTCCGGAATCCGCCCATCAGATGGCCACGAGCAGATCATCACAGCCGGCGCCGATTTCCTCAAACAGCGAGTCGGCACTGCGTTTGCCTCGCTGCGAATTGTCATACGCGTTGTACAGCAGCGACACGTCCTGATGGTACTCCGCCGAGAACTGATAAATCAGCCGATCTGTGCCGTCCTCGTTGCCGGCAAACTCAAACAGTCCGCCATCGGGCGTAACGTACATCCAGCCCACGTTGCTGTAGAGCCATTTCTCGCCCTGACCGGACCAGTCTTCCCACAAATCGCCCGTGGTTCGCAGATCATACTGCTGATCAATCTCAATGGCTTTGGCCGCCAGATCCTCTGCCGAATCCCCCTGAGAGTTGTCGTAGGCTTCGTGCAGCAGCGCTGGGTCGGCATGGTAAGCCGGAGAGAAGGTGGCGATCAGCTGACCGGTGGCCCCGCTGCCTGACCAGCGATACAGGCTCCCATCCGGCGTGACGAACGTCCAGCCGTTGTTGCTGGTCATCCACTTCTCGCCGCGTCCGCCCCAGTCTTCAAAATAGTTGCCGGTGGTGCTCAGCTCCCACTCACGATCGATGTCGATGGCCTGCTGAGTGAGGCTGTCTCCACTGCCATCATCACCTCCCGAATCACCGCCTCCCGTGCCATCGCCATCACCTCCGTCGGCTGGAGCGTCGGTTGTGATGCTGACCGTGAAGCGGGAGATCTGACCGCCGTCCGCTTCAAAATGATCCGTCACTTCCAGCGTCCACTGCCCGTTGGGGTCTTCGCCATTGAGCCGATCAAGACTGCCCACTGGGCGAAACGTGCCAGTGAAGGGAGCCGCAGCAGCCCCGATGCGCACCGCCGCCTGATCATCGAGAGTCGTGTTGACAAAATTGTCGCTGTCTCCGCCCACCGCATCAAACAGTTCGATACGCATTCCGGAAGGACTAATGAGAGTGACCGTCAGGTCTTCATTCCACGTGTGCGCAATATCGAGAGACACGTTGACATCCGTGATGCTGCCGGCCAGACCACTGACCGCCACCTGGGAGGTCACCGTCGCGACGGCATCGTCCGGAATGGCAACGGGCTGATCGTTGGTGAAACTCCCCTGGTTGCCACTGGAACCGCCGTCTGTGCCATCGCCCCCCGCGCCGCCTCCGTCTGATCCTCCGTCTGATCCTCCGTCTGATCCTCCGTCTGATCCTCCGTCTGATCCTCCGTCGGAGCCTCCGTCGGAGCCTCCGCCGCCCGTGGTGCCGGCCACCTGATCAATCCAGGCGGCCAGCGTGTCAACGCGGGTATCAAACGAAAAGTCGCCCAGTGAATGCGGGTCGCCATCGCCTCCGGAGGTGACCCCCGCCACCACCAGTTGCCCGTTCTGCTCGACAAACGCGGGGCCTCCGGAATCACCGGGCGCCGTATTGCTCTCATCATGACTGTCGAAGTTCCACGAAATGTGAGTTTCCGTGACTTCATCGATGGCCGTCTGCCCGACCGTCTTGTTGCCAAAGTCGTTGTTGGACCCCGACGTACTGCTGCCCGTCTCGCCGAAGCCCACCAGCGTCAGCATTTGCCCCACCTGAGGCGTGGTCCGGTTGATGTTGTATGGCGTCACACCATCCACCGGTCGCTCCAGTTTCATAATGGCGATGTCGTAACCTGCGCCAAAGTTGTTCGGATTGTAACTGGGATGCACGGTCACTTTGGTCGTGCGAAAAGTCTGACCATTAACCGTGAACGTGCCTTCGGTGTCACCGATGAACCCGCCGTTCTGACTCTCCACGCAGTGCGCGGCGGTCAGCACCATATCGGGTGCGATCAGTGTTCCAGTACAGCCTCCGTTCACAACCCCCACCGCTTCATAGTCACTGGTGGACTGCCCGTTGACAATGCGGGCGGTCGCTCCCTGCTCAGACGCCGAAACGAGGCCGGAATCCTGGGCAGATCCCGCATGAGTGTGATCCACGACGGCCGCCGCCGTCACGGCCGACAGCACGCGTCGCTCCTCCAGCGGAGACTCCAGACGAGACACAGAAGAAACAGGCAGGGAGCGACGGCGTCGCAGTTTTGGGGTGCGTGGCATCAGAGAACTCCAATCGACAGAACGGCTGAAACAGAAAAGACGGGAGAGCGGACGCCCGAAAAACTCCAGACGACCACAGACAGCCTGACAGAGGAAAGGAAGGATTCGTCACGACTGTCTGTAGAAGTACGGGCCAGGAGGACACGTCTTGCACGCATTGCCGATTTTTTTCCCGACCTCACAGTCCGACCGCAAAATGCCACCGCTTCGCGTAAATCCCCCACGATTCGCACAGAAAACCGCGGATCGATACGATGGGTCGGCGTTATCTGTTCTCTATGGCCAACAAACGCTTTTGAGGTTCGCATGACACCACCGCTCGAACTGGCAACCAGCACCACGCTGCTGTTTCGACTGCGTGATGTGAGCGACACGGCCGCGTGGGAAGACTTCGTCGCGCGATACAGTCCCAAAATTTTTCAGTGGTGTTGTCGAAATTCGCTGCAGGAAAGTGACGCGGCCGACGTAACCCAGCAGGTGCTGCTGAAACTGGTCACCCAGATGCGGTCGTTCGAGTACGATCGCAGCCGGGGCACGTTTCGGGCGTGGCTCAAAACCGTCACCACCAATGCGGTGCGTGATCTGGGTCGCCGCTGGCAGCACCAGAATGTACGTGGCTCCGGCGACACGGTCACCGGAGAACAGTTAAAGTCACTTGCCGACCCGCAGGCACTGGCCAATCTGACCGCCGGCATTGAAGCTCAGTATCAGCAGGAACTGCTCAAAGAAGCAGAGGCCCGCGTGCAGCCGCGCGTGCAGCCGCACACCTGGCTGGCCTGGCAGAGAACGGCCGTCGATCAGGTGGCTGCCAGTGATGTGGCGGCGGAAGTGGATATGACAGTGGCAGAAGTCTATGTGGCAAAATCACGCGTCAACAAAATGCTGCGACAGGAAATCCGGCAGATGGAAGCTGCCAGCGATGGCTCCTGACCGCCGGACGTTCGCAAAGAGAGTGGGAGTGTGCCAATGAACAGGCCGACCTCCTGCCCGGAACCTGCCGCGCTGCGAGCGCTGCTGAACGATGCCCCGGGCGCTGACGTGGCCACGCTGGAACGTCATATTGAAACCTGTGCAAGCTGCCAAACGGCCCTCGATCAACTCACCGATGCGTCCGACCTGATTGCTCCCGTTGATGATTCGTCCGACGTGCCGGCTGCTGTCGTGCGACAACTGCACGAAACGCCATGGCGCGCGGAAAGTACGGCCGAAATTCAAAAACCGGCCATACAGCGTCCCTCCGCCAGCGTACGGGTCGAAGGCTTTTCGCAGATCGAGCATGTGGCCAGTGGAGCCACCGGTGCGCTGTATCGTGCGACGGACGATCAACTGCAGCGAATCGTGGCGCTGAAAGTGCTTCACGCACATGTGGCCGACAGTGATGCGGCCCGTGCCCGCGTGCATCGGGAAGCCCGCGCTCTGGCGGCCATCCATCATCCGCATGTGGTCACCGTGTACGCCAGCGGTGAAGCCGACGACCAGCGGCCTTATATCGCTATGGAGTACGTCGCCGGAGAAACGCTCAGTCAACTGATGGAATCTCATGGCCCGATCTCTGCCACCCGTGCGGCGAAGCTCATCGAGCAAACAGCCCGGGGCCTGGCGGCCACACATCAGGCCGGCCTGATTCATCGCGACATCAAATCCTCTAATCTGCTGGTGACCTCAGACGGCACGGCAGAACAGATGCGCATCATCGACTTTGGCCTCGTGCAGGAGGATGAGCAGAATACGCGGCTGACCCAGGATGGCATGCTGGCCGGCACGCCCGCTTACATGAGCCCGGAGCAAATCACCAGCCCGAGGGCCGTCGACGCCCGCTCGGATATTTACAGCCTGGGAATCGTGCTGTACGAACTGCTGACCGGCTCCGTGCCATATCGCGGCACCGTGCGAATGGCGCTGCAGCAGGTCCTGCACGCCGCGCCGCAGTCCTTGCGGGAGCTCAACGATGCTGTACCCGCCGATCTGCAGACCATTTGTCTGAAAGCGATCGAAAAAGAGCCGTCACGGCGATACGCGTCCGCCACAGAAATGGCGGACGACCTGCAGCGGTGGCTGCATCATAAGCCGATCATCGCCCGCCCGGTGAGCACGGTGGAAAAAACGTGGCGGTGGTGCCGACGCAATCCACGGATCACCATTCTGCTTGCGCTGGTGGCTTTTGCCCTCACGTCCACCGCCGTTGTTTCGGCCGCTTCTGCCTATCGTGTGGCGGTGGCGGGAAACGAGGTGCGGGAAGCCGACGAAGTCGCCAGACGCCATGCAGACGCGCTGGTGGCTCAGCGGGATGCTGCCATGGAGACGGTGCGCCGCCTGGTTTTTGATGTGACTCCGTTACTGCAGCAGCCGGACACGCCGCTGTCCGAAGTGGAAGCCACAATCCTGCAGATCGCCCTGGAAGGACTCGACCGCGTAGGCCAGACGGCCGAAGACTCGGGCGAGGTGGACTACAACACGGCCCACGCTCTGCAGCAGCTGGGCGACGCACTGTACCAGGCGGACGAACTCGACAGCGCGGAGACGCAGCTGCAGCGAGGCCTGCGTCTGGTGCAGCAGATGGAGCAGCGCGGTGAAGACATTGACGTGACATCGGAGCTGAAGATCAGCCTGCACACTTCGCTGGCCGGCATCGACTGGGATCGCCGGCAATCCCACCAGGAACGGGCCCACTATAAGCAGGCACTTGAAGTGGCCAGGCAGTGGTACACCCGACAGCCGGACAGTCATTCTGCGTGCTTTTCGCTGGCGATGGTCGGTAACATGCTGGCCGAATCCTGGTTAACGACTGATGAACCCGACCTGGCCGTCCCCCTGTTTGAACAAAGCCGACATCTGCTGCAGGACCTGCCGGACGACCCGGCCGTGCTGGTGGAACGCGAAGCGGCGACCGTCGGGCTGGAGTCACACAACGACCTGGACCCGTCCATTCGACAGTGCCAGCGGCGCCTGCAGAACGAACTGCGCACGGCTCAGCGACAGTACGATCAGCCTGGGCGGGGGGACACCTCAAAGATCAGTGGTGACGACGCCACCGTCGAACCTGCAGAACTCGCTGATGTCACGGCGGCCCGCACAGCCCTCTTCGAAGCGCAGCTGAACATGGCAGACTGGCACATCGTCTTTGGAGATTCTCAGCGGGCCATCACACTGCTGACGTCCACAGCCGCGTTCATCAGCGAGACACCTTTGGAGACGCGTCTGCATCATTTGATGATCGACCGACGCAAAGCCGAAGCGTACTTCACTGGTGATTTCACCATGAAAAAAGCACGTCGAGAATACGAAAAATCACTGCAGGCTGACGCGCAGCGTGGCTCCGACAGTGACTCGGCAACCGACTCCCGAACGATCGATCGGCTGCTGCAGGAGCAGGCACGGTGCCATCTGGCAATTTGTGAAATCCACACGCTGCAGGGAGAGCACGACCGCGCTGCGCCGTCTTTGCAAAAGGCGCAGGCCCTGCTGCAGCAGGTTTCCCAGCCACCGCTCATCGTTCGTGAGCGACTGAAGGCCACGCTGGAATCTGCCTGGATTGCCTGGGGGCAGGATCGGGATGCGGCGGCCACCGCTCAACTGCAGACCGCGCGGCTGCTGTGGAATTCGGACGCTGTTCAGGATCTCGCGAGAACGGACGATCCGTTTGCGCAGGCGTGGCGGGAGCAAATCCTGGCTGACTTTGAAGAACTTACCACCAGTCTGACCGCAAAGACGCGCCCCTGAGTGCTGCACCACGGCTCCTGGCAGCTGTCTTCCAACGCCTCATTCTGTCACAATGACGAGCGGGCCTGAAAGAAAGCAAAGTTATGAACTTCCTGATCTTTTTGATTGTTGGTGGCGTCTCGGGCTGCCTGGCGGGGAAATTCGTCAAGGGCGAAGGTTTCGGCCTGGTGGGCAACGTCGTCGTTGGAGTGATCGGCGCGATGGTCGCCGGCATTGTGCTGCCCATTCTGGGCATCACCATCGGCGGCGGGTTTCTCGGCGATGTGCTGCACTCCACGATTGGCGCGGTGATTCTGCTGGGACTGATTCGCCTGATCAAAAAATCGTAGCTCCCAGAGACTGCTCCCAGCGACGGCAGTCGGCGGCGCGCTAGTCAAAGTCCACCCAGTTGAGCGTGACCTGATCAAAGTCGACCGCCTGCAGATGCTCGGCCAGCAGCTGCATGTGAAAGCGACTTTCAAACGCGTTTTGCAGAATAAGCAGATGCCGCGAGTCCTTAGACGGCGTGGGATCATCGCCCGTTGTGGCGCGGCCGTAGCCCAGGAAGTTGTGAAAATTGCGTTCCTGCACGGCGTCGATGACCGGCTCCAGCTTTTCCGCAAGATCTCCCAGCGCGGCAATCTCAGGGCGCCACGGAGACTCGCTGTATTTTGAGGCGCAGTCCGGCAGGTCGAGCGTTTCAATAAAATTCAGCTCGGCAGGCGGCAGAATCAGATTGGCTTCTCCCAGTTCCTCGGGAGCTTCCGCGCGGACCAGTGCGTCAACGTCCTCAAAGTAGAAAACATGTGTACCGCAGGTGTCCGGATCATCGGCGTCCATGTAAGACCAGAACGACAGCAGGCCCGTCTTTGGCAGCGCGTCGGCCGCCGGGCAGTCGGCGAGTTCCGCAAGGTTGATCTGCGCCATGAAGGCCGCCGGTTCCTCCACGCCTTCCGGGGAGTCATTGTATATCGCGCGGCAAACATCTCCGGCCGGCCAGTCCATGTCGGCTGGCAGATCAGGGATGCCGCGGACTTTGGAAATACCGTGCGGCAGTTCGTCGGTGACCGCGGTTTCGTAGTCCCATTCGTGCATCGCCTCATCGTCTGATTCCAGCCGAAAGGCGGGCCGGGCCAGCGGCAGCAGCGTGTCGACAGCAGCGGCCGTCTCGTGGTCGGCCATGTCTTTCAGCAGCGAAAACCCAATCACGTCGAGCCAGACTTCTGACACCCCTGTCGTCTCAGGAAAATCGTCTGCCTGCATGGACGCCCGGGCGGCGACAAACTGCCTGAGCAGATCAGCGCGGGAGTCACCACGTTCTTCCAGCCAGTCGGCGTAGACCAGCCTGCGATCGTCGTCCGTCAAATCGCGAATGACTTCATTCAGCAAACGACGTTCTTCGTCGTGCAAGGTCTGCAGTTCGGCATTTGAGTTCAGCATATCGGCTCCCGATCAGGACGTCTGTCTGTCATCAGGTATATCGGTTCCACCAGCAACAGGCAAACTGCGGTCACACGCCGGCCGTGCTCACGCTGCTGGAAAACGCTCACAGTCCCGCTTCCCCAGCGCGCACGAAAGCGGGCTGCCGCTGGGACAGCCCGCTATTCGCAGTTTGATTGCTCGGTCGTTGCCCGGTTTCTTAGAACTGCACTTCACTCAGAGAGGGCAGGCCGAACCAGCCGCCTTTTTTCTGAGGAGCCGTTTTACGAGCCTGACGCTGGGGCGTCTGTCGCTGCGTCGTCTGTCGCTGCGTCGTTTGTCGCTGCTGACCGACAGGCTGCTTCACAGCCTGTGATGCCTGACGAATGACGGGAGTCGAGCGAACGGTTGATGTGACGGGAACGGCCTTCATTTCCACAGCCGGCTGCACAGGCTGTGTCGGACGGCTCATGCGAACGACGCCTTCCGTGCTGGAGGCAGGCGTGGGGGCCGGAGTCGTCTGCGACGTGCAGGCCGGGCAGTACCCACCGGAGACAGGCTGATTGATAATCTGCCCCTGCATCGCGGTGCCATAGCAGTTGCCATAGCCATTCATCATGCAGCCGCCCATGCAGCTGCCACAGTAGCCGTTGCCCGGACAGGCGCGAGCATGAAAGGCGGATGGCTCAGGCGTGGGCGGGATCATGGCCGGATTGCGTCGCCACGTGGGAACGTGAGCATAGCTGTATCCCAGCTGTGTGGTGTCGGTTGGCTGGTACACCATCGGAGCGGCCGCAAACGAGCCACCGTAATTGGAGTAGGAAGCGAATCCGGTGTTGGTTCGGTTAACCGGATAACGAGCCGGAGGAGCCCAGCCGGAATCCGGAGCCGCCTTGGTATCGCAGCAGTGCTTCAGGCAGCGGGCGCCGGGAACGCCCCAGCGAGCAGCCCGACCGATGGGACCGCAGTGTCCCGTCCAGTTCATGCAGTTGTCTCGCCAGGTCTGACGCGGCGTACAGCGACCATTGCAGTTGCCGTAACAGTTTCCATAGCAATCACCATAGCCATTGCAGCCATCGTTGCAGGCATTCTGGCAGCCTTCGCTGCATGTCGAGCACCCTTCCGGAGTGCACGCATAGCCGACGGGCTGTATCTGAGCGGCGAGGCAGCTGCCGGGCACTGCCAGCGTGGCAGTCAGCAGCCAGAGTTGAACAGAGCGTAGCATGAGATCCTTCTCCAAAGATGCGCTGAATCCATTCAGCGCCAATTCAGTGTTGCAAGTTTGCGGGTTGAGCAACGGCCGAATCAGAAAGTTTCGTTCAGCCACCCGGTTCAGGCGGCGGGTCCGGTCGACAACAAAAAGATCGAACAAATCGGGGCGGCGAACCACCCCGTCTTCCTTTGACCGTTCCTAGAAGGAACGTCCATAAAGTGGCTGCAGAGAGGTCTGCGGGCTGTACTGACCAATAGGCGTCAGACGGCTGGCAGGTGTGCCCCAGCTGTAGTTGTACTGGTAGTTCACCGTGGGAGCCAAAGGCACCGTCATGTGAGTACCGTATCCCTGAGCTCCGTAGACCTGACCATCACGAGGGTCAGCGTACGAAGGATTATCAGCGTAAGTGATGTCGTAGCAGCCGACGGGAGGACAGCCCTGGCCACAACAGCCGGAAGGAATCATCCAGCCGAACAGGCAGTTGGACAGTCGGTGATTGCGAGCCAGATAGTTCATCTGCTGACCACGCCACCAGCGACACTTGCCTGTGTTGCAGCAGTCACGAGGCAGGCCGCGGGCAAACAGTCGGCAGCGGCCGCTGTCGCATGAGTCGCAGCTGCTCCAGCCATCACAGGGGTCACACATCATGCCGTTGCACTGACCGCTGTTGCAGCAGGCGCCATTGCCGCAGGCCCCCATGGTGCCGCAGCAGTTTCCTGTGCCGCATCCGGCCTGTCCCCAGCCACCACTCGTGCAGCCGGTGTCGCCGCAGGGCAAATTCGCATTGCAGTCATCCGAACAGCCCTGAACCTTAAAGGCCACCTGCTGGGTGGCGGGCTGCCCCAGGGAACCAGCCAGAGCGTTCTGCATCCGCTGGCTGCTCAGAAACTGAGCGCTGGTTTGCTTCACGGGCGCTGCTTCCTGCAGACCGTAGTAGCGGGCGTAGGCTGCAAAATGAGCCTGAGGCGAGTAAGCAGCGGACTGATAGTAGGCGGCTCCGTGAGGAGGCGCGACAGCCTGGGGCTTCGCTTCCGCCGGGGCAGCGGCCGTTTTTCCAGCGTCGGAAATTCGAATCACCGCTTCTTCGGCAATCGCGAATCCGGAAGTCGCCAGCACGCAGACCGCGGCAGCGAACCATCCTGGTTGAGATGTGGCAGGTCGCATGTGTGTATACCTGTTGCAAAATGGGTTGAAGTTTCTGGCGTGCATTCCGTTGCACGAATCAAAAGGCGACAGGGGATTTGTGTCCCGAGTCGCTCGTGAGCAGCAATCGATCTAGCGAATCACGGGAGGGTGGAACTTGGCAAACTTGCTGACGTGAGACTTGTACTTCACTTCAACCTGAGTGCCCTGCAGCTTCCAGTTCTCGTGAGACCACACGCCGAACGGCGTCACGATCCACTTGCCGTGGACCTTGTAGTAGTAAGGTCCGTACATGGCTTTGTACTGGTGCGGATACAGCATCTCATGAGGATGAAATGCCTGGTGCACGATGGCCGTGCCACCCACCTGCGGCGGAATGCCGGCTCGCGGGGCGGGGTACAGCGAAGCACCGGATCCGCCCCCCATGGGGACCGTGTTTTCGACATAGGGCAGATGATACATCTGTCCGCGGGCTCGACCGTAAGCATTGGCATGAATACCGTGCAGTCCCGGTCCGGCCGGAACAGTGGCCGCAGTCGACGTGAAGCCGACAGGCACAGTGGGAGCGGTTGCCGGTCGTCGTGCGGCGTCATACTGCACGGGCAGCGGCTGAGGCAACGTGTCCACCGGCTGCAACTGAGCCGTCTGCGGAGCGCCGCTGATCTGTCGAATCTCGGGTACCTCGGTGGCGGCGTCGTTGACGACAGCGTGAGCCACGCCTCCCTTTGCGGCAGGCTGCCTGTGCGGCCGGCCGATTGTGGGGCCCTTCAGAAAACTCATCAATGTAGTCGGCTTGGTATCATCCGCGGCACGCACGCCGATGCTCATGACGGTCATCATGAGAACCACAATTCCCTTGCGAAGCATCGCATCCTCTCCCTGGGAGTTATCACCTGCCCTGTCATGGACTCTCAGCAGAGCAGACAGATTCAGAGCAAATTGAAATGGGTGTTTCCGTTGCAAATCTGTCAGCCATGCTGATACAGACCAATGAAGCCATAACGAGCCTCAGTGGTACAGTTCGGCTAATCGCTAACCCCTGATGAACAATCCGACTGGCTGTCACATGCCGTATGAGCAGATTGCCAGGAAACACCCTTCCATCCGCGACATTCCGCAAACTCAACCTATTCTTCCCCGCTTTTCACTCTCAAGAGGCGGCGACAGGACTTTGCGATTCGCTCAGATTTCCTAGAATCCGCGTTTCACTGGAAAAACCGGGAAATTCCGCGTGTCCCGCCCCGGGGACCGCCCGATGAAAAAACACCGTTCTCCCAGATACCTGGAAAGGAAAACCACTTGGCTCGCAGGAAGACGACCAAAAC
This sequence comes from Planctomycetaceae bacterium, assembly GCA_024742875.1. GTDB lineage: Bacteria > Planctomycetota > Planctomycetia > Planctomycetales > Planctomycetaceae > Fuerstiella. The sequence goes on from JANSXP010000012.1 coordinate 144,953, forward strand.
CAGGGCCGACAAAGACGTCGCACAGGAATCCGAAAACGCGAGCGCTGGCGCCAATGTGCAGTATGTGCCCATCGGAGGCGAGACCCGGCGACGCTATCTGAACTACGCCCTGTCCGTCATCACATCCCGCGCTCTGCCTGACGCGCGGGATGGCCTGAAACCCGTGCAGCGACGCATTCTATATGTGATGGGCAATCGTCTGCGTCTGGTCGCCGACGGCAAGACCCGAAAGTGCGCCAAGATCTGCGGTGACACAACGGGTTCATTTCACCCTCACGGCGACATGGCCGTTTACGACGCACTGGTCAGACTCGCTCAGGACTTCACACTGCGGTACCCGCTGGTGATTGGTCAGGGAAACTTTGGCTCCATCATGGGACTGCGGGCGGCCGCCTCCCGCTACACCGAAGCCAAGATGTCCGCCCTGTCCGAGCAGTTGATGTCGGAACTGCGTTTCGACACCGTGGACATGCGTCCCACCTATGATGCGGCGGAAACCGAACCCTCCGTGCTGCCGGCCCGGTTCCCCTCGCTGCTGGTCAACGGCACACAGGGGATCGCCGTGGGCATGGCCACCAGCATGCCGCCGCACAACCTGAACGAAGTCACCAAAGCGTGCGTGCATCTAATCAAAAATCCCGATGCCACGGTCGCACAACTGCTCAAATACATCAAAGGGCCCGACTTCCCCCTGGGCGGTCGGATTATGACCGAACGCAAAGACGTGCGCAAGGCGTATGAAACGGGCAAGGGGGCGTTTAAGTGCCGCGGCGAATGGCGGTTTGACAAAGTCGGGCGGAAGAAAGAAGACAAGAATCGGCTTGTCATCTACTCGGTGCCCTACACGGTCACCACCGGGCCCCTGCTGACGGAAATCGGCGATCTGGTGGAAGCTCGCAAGATTCCTCAGCTGGTCACCGTCAACGATGAAACCAACGAGGAGAACGGACTGCGAATTGTGCTGGAGATCAAGCCCGGCACCGATCCGGAAACCGTGATGGCCTATCTGTATCGCCACACATCGCTGGAACAGAACTTCAGTTACAACGCTACCGCACTGATTCCCGATGAACGCGGCAATCTGGTGCCACGGGTGCTGAGCCTCGTGGAGCTGCTGCAGGAGTTTCTGAAGTTTCGCTATGAGACGGTCCGTCGCCGCATTGAGTATCAGCTGGCCGTACTCCGCAAACGCATCCATATCCTCGAAGGCTTTGAGATTATCTTCGATGGTCTGGATCTGGCGCTGAAAATCATCCGCGCCAGCAGCGGCAAAAAAGACGCCGCCGAAAAGCTGATGAAGAAGTTTCCGCTGGATGAGATTCAGACGGACGCCATTCTGGAGATGGCGCTGTACAAGATCTCGCAGCTGGAAATTGACAACATCCGCAAAGAGCTTAAAGAGAAAAAGGCGGAAGCTCGCCGGCTGGAAAAACTGCTCAAATCCAGAACGCAGATGTGGGCGCTGATTCAGTCGGAGCTGGAAGAAGTGGCGGCCGAGTTTGGCGACAAACGCCGCAGCAACTTCGGCTCTTCTGACGAAATTGTGGAATTCGACGCCACCGCTTACATCGTCAAAGAGAACACCAACACGGTGGTCACCGCCGACGGCTGGATCAAACGTGTCAATTCCCTGTCCAGCGTCGCCAAAACGCGCGTGCGGGAAGGTGACAGCGTACTGGCCGTGGTGCCTGGCAGCACGCTCGACAACGCCGTGTTCTTCAGTTCAGACGGTGTCGCGTTCACCATACCGATGGATCAGATCCCCGTCTCCTCCGGCTACGGCGAACCGCTGGCCAAGCACGTTCGTCTGGGCGATGGGGCCTCGGTGGTCTCCGCGCTGACGACGGACGCTCGCTTTGTGGAAGCCGTGGAAGACGAATCGCCCAACTGGGGGCCGCTGCTGCTGGTGGGCACCAAACTGGGTCAGGTGCTGACCATCCCCTACCACAACTTTCGCACGCCCAGCACCAAAGCGGGACGCAAGTTCTGCCGCCTGGGCAAAGGGGACGCGGTGGTCTACTGCCGCCTGATTGAAGATGCCGAAACTCTGTTCTTTGCCACTCGTGGCGCCCGAGTTATTCACTTTGGCATTGACGACATTCCCCTGCTGACCAACGCCGGCAAGGGAGTTCGCGGCATCAAACTGGAATCCGGTGACGAGGTCCTCGGAGTCGTACAGCTGACACGTCCAAGCGACTGCCTGCGAGTTATCAACGCCAACGGCAAG
>JANSXP010000016.1 GCA_024742875.1 Planctomycetaceae bacterium
AGCAAGCGCCCATTGTCGCTGCGGCTGCCAGCCATCCGACATGATGTTGACCGCCACAATCGTGATCGCAATAACGGCTGCCAGTGAGGCTGTTTCCGACAGGCCTGTGTTTCCAGCCGACGAGGTGGAATTGGTGGTCGGCCGGGACATCAGCCAGGGCACGACCGTGACGGGGATCAGCACATCAAGGGGAATGGCTGATGACTGCAACAGCCAGCGCAGCAGCAGTGTTGCGGCTCCAAGCAGGACCCCGCCGCCCGTGCGAATCCAGGCCATGCAGGCGACGGCCACCGGCAGCGTGAGACTTTGCGGGGGAATCAGATCTGTCCGTGCTGTTTCCAGTGTCAGGGCGCACCACAGAATTAACAGCCAGAGTCCGTACGACTTCATGAGCGGTCACCGTCTTTGTCGGGGAGGTTTCGCTGGGTACGCTGTCGGCTGAGACGGGGTTTGACAATGGCTACCTCGTCCAGAAGAGCGGGATTAAACGCCGGCCGCACAATGATGTCCCACTGGCCACCCTCGGAGAAAACGGCGTGCACCACCTGCCCGTAGTAAAGTCGCGGACTGTTGATGCCCTGGACACTGGAGGCGAACACTTCGTCGCCCACCGAGACCGCTTCTGTGTAAGGGATACCGGTGACTCGGCAGAATTCCTTTCCTGATCCTTCCAGCAGGCCGCGTGCACCCAGCGTTGCGCCCTGATCACTGAGCTGCACCAGCTGGACAGCGCCCGTGTAGTTGCTGTCTGTGATCGGCTGCACCAGACTGACCCACCGAGACAGTTGTGTGATGCGGCCAATGATGGCGGCCCCATACGCCACTTTGTCACCCTCTTCCAGGCGATGGTCGGTTCCTTTGTCGACGATGATACCGTCCTGCGAGATTACCAGGTCAGACTCTTTGAGCCCCTGTGTGCGGCCCGCGTCAATAATGGCATTTTTCAGCTGACCGGGAAGACGCGAGTGGCTGAGCACTCTGGCTTTCAGGGCAATGAAATTCACCAGGTCAGAACTGTTGACCGTCTGCAGGCTGGCCGTGCGGCGTTCATCGCGAAGCTCACGCTGCAGTCTGGCATTGTCCAGCAGCAGCTGTCTTCGCTGCAGTTCGTTGACCAGTAGCGCGTTTTGCAGTTCGGCAATTTCTCCAGCTGCTTCGCTGTTGTCTGCTGACTGTACAGAAGGCGGAGCCAGTGACAGTACGGCCAGTCGACCGGGATTGACGGCATTGTGCACGGCCATGCGAACACCGGTGAGCACACCGAACTGATCGGCCGCCCAGCAGGCAGCAGTCAGGCTCAGCATCAGCACGGCGGCCGGACGAATGTGGTGTCGATAGCGTGCGTCCATGGCGCGTTCAGTCGCTGAGCAGGCGATCCTGCCAGAGTTCGAGGTGGTCCAGGCAGATCATTGCCCCTTTGGCGACCGTTGTGCGGGGAGCATCGGCGATTCGCACGGGGATGCCCAGATGGCGATTCAAGTGACGGTCGATGCCCCGCAGCAGCGCGCCGCCGCCGGACAGCATGATTCCAGTGTCTGCCAGATCGGCGATGAGTTCCGGCTGGCACTGTTCAATGGTTGTGCGTAGGCAGTCGACAATGTCAGCCAGCACAGGCTGCACGGCTTCTCGAATCTCTTCGCTGGTGATCATGGCTTTGCGAGGAATACCGCTGGCGGTGTCCAGTCCACTGACCTCCAGGCTCAACTCGTGGTCGAGTGCTGCGGCGCTGCCGATGTTAGTCTTGAGTGTTTCTGCCGTCTGACTGCCGATCCTCAGCGAGTAGCGGCGACGCAGGTATTTGACGATCGCTGTGTCCATGGCCGAGCCTGCGCTGCGAATGGAGTCGCGGGCCACAATGTCTCCCAGGCTCATCACGGCCACTTCTGTGGTACCACCGCCAATATCGCACACCAGACTGGCCACCGGCTCAGAGATCGGCAGGCCGGCGCCGACCGCGGCGGCGCGGGATTTTTCAATCAGCCAGATCTGCCCGGCCCCCGCCCGTTCGGCACTATTGATGACGGCCCGTTTTTCGACTTTGGTGATGCAGGCGGGAACCGTGATCAGCACACACGGACGCAGCGGCAGTCTGCCGCCGCTGGCCTTCTGCATGAAGTAACGCAGCATTGACTCGGCCAGTTCAAAGTCGCTGATCACTCCGTGCGCAATTGGCTGCACCGCGCGAATCCCCTCCGGCGTGCGACCCAGCATCTGAGAGGCCATACGGCCCACAGCCGTCCCTTTGGCCAGCACGCCAGTCTGCCCCTGTCCCACCGCCACCACTGAGGGTTCGTCCAGACGGATTCCCTCCGCAGGCAGACCGATGCGGGTGGCCGTGGTCCCCAGATCAATCGCCAATTGGCTGGTAAAATTGCGTCGGAACCAGTTGAGCATCCGTGCTCGCTCGCTTTCTATTGGCGGGGCGCACACCCCTCGCAGACCGCGTGTTTTACCGAGAAAGCGGCAATCTCTGCAATATGCACCTTCCCTTCCGCAAATTCTGCATTTTGCCACGGATTTGTTCGACTTCACCGTAGGAACCTCCGCAGTTTGGCGACGTCCCTGGCGACGATATCCGGCCACCCGTTCTGATCAGAATTGATTTCCGTATGGCCACAGACGGTCAGCAGAATTCCACTCCCTATGACGTGGCCCGTGCGGCGGACGCGGCCCGTCCCCCGCTGCTGCGCAGGCTGGCAAACAGACTGGGGGTCGACCGGGCGATTGGGTTTGCCGTATTGGCGCGCTTCTGGCAGTTGCTGACCGGCCCCGTGACCCAGCTGCTGATCGTGTTTTGTCTGACCGAAGTGGAACAGGGCTACTACTACGCGTTCATGAATCTGCTGGCGATGCAGATCTTTGTTGAACTTGGACTGCATGTCGTTTTGATTAACGTGGCCAGTCACGAATGGGGCGGACTTGAGCTGAACGACGCCGGGCTGACGGGAGACCCGCACAGGCTGACCCGTCTGGTGTCACTGGGACGCACGGCCGTCCGCTGGTACGCGGTCGCCAGTGTTGTCTTCGTCGGGGGCGTGACGGTTGCCGGCTGGCTGTTCTTTGGCGGACTAACGGACCAGAGCGGAGTGCCGCTTGCTGGTGTTGACTGGCCGGCGCCCTGGTGCACACTGGTGGTCCTTACCGGTTTGCAGCTGTGTCTGCTGCCTTTGACGGCGATTCTTGAAGGCTGCGACCAGCTGCGAATTGTGAATCGGATCCGGTTCTGGCAGGGCGTGGCAGGTTCCGTGTGTGTGTGGCTCGCCATGGGTTCTGGCTTTGGCCTGTGGGCGTTGTGTGCGTCGGCGGCTGTGCGACTGCTGGGAGAAGCGTGGCTGGTGTTTGGCCGGTTTCGCCCCTTCTTCGCGCCGTTTCGCACTGCGCCGGCAGAAGCGGGGATCGACTGGTGGCGAGAGATTTTGCCGCTGCAGTGGCGAATGGCCGTTCAGGGATCTTTGCTGTGGTTCGCCAATCATCTGGCGCTGCTGGTGGTGCTTAAGTATCACGGGCCCGAAGCGGCCGGTCAGTACGGGATGATGTCCACTGTGCTCGTCGCGCTGCAGGCGGCCAGTCTGTCGTGGATTGAAACCCGTCGTCCGGTGTTTGGTCAGCTGATTGCCGAGCAGGCGTGGCAGCAGCTCGACGAGACGTTTTTTCGTATGAGTCGTATTTCGATTGGCCTGCTGTCCGCGGGAGCGGCCGCCTTTACACTGGGAGTGTGGGTGGTCGGTCTGTTGCCGTGGTGGTTCTTCGAACGCATTTCCGCGCGTCTGCCTGGCGTCGTGCCCACGCTGCTGCTGTCCCTGGCGCTCGTTATTATGCAGCTGGCCCAGTGCACCAACATCTATGTGCGAGCTCACAAGAAAGACCCTTTCCTGCTGGCCGCCGTTGTTTCCAACCTGTCTGTTGCGGCGCTGGTGTTTGTGCTGGGACGGGAGCTGGGCGCAACGGGCGTCGCTCTGGGCTATCTGCTGGGCGTGAGTCTCGTTCAGGTTCCCTGGTGGGTGAGTATCTGGCGGCGAACGCGCACACTGTGGCACACCGAGGGCGCGACATGACACTCATGCTGGAAGAAATCGACTGCCCGTTGTGTGGTGACGGGCCATCGCGACTGGTGGTCGAATCACCAGACAATCAGTGGGGCGTGACGGGAGTCTTTCGAGCCGTGCAGTGCCAGCGCTGCGGGCACGTGTATATGAATCCGCGGCCCACACAGGAGACAATTGCCGCCTGTTATCCGGACAACTACGGACCGCATCAGAATCTGCCCCGTTCCCAGGAGAGTGCAGCGGCTGTCCCGGGATCGACGATGGGATTAGCAGACGCAGAGGAGTCTCGTCCCTGGTATCTCCGTTATCTGCCGCTGCGATACATCCCGGGATTGAAGCGTCTGTACGAATGGCTGCTGGATGACCGCAGTCAGTGGGTGCCTGAGGCACACCGCACAGGCAGCGAACGTCCCGCCGCATTCGAGCTGGGTTGCGCGGCGGGCGCTTATTTGTCACAGCTGCAGCAGCAGGGCTGGATCGTCCGCGGTGTGGAGCCTGGCGAACAGCCCGCCGCGACAGCACGGGCGGCCGGGCTGGACGTGACGACCGGTACCCTGGACAGTGTCAGCGTTGAGACCGAGGCGTTCGACTTCGCTGCTTCGTGGATGGTGATTGAGCACGTCCCTTCCCCACGGATCACACTGTCTGATCTCTACCGACTGCTGAAACCAGGCGGCAGACTGGCGATCAGTGTGCCGAACGCGGGCAGCTGGGAATCGCGTTTTTTTGGTTCCGCATGGGATGCGTGGGATCTGCCGCGACACCTGCACCATTTTTCGCCTCGCTCGCTGCGTCGCCTGCTGCTCGAATGCGGTTTTGAGCGCGTGACCATTATCCATCAGCGCAACGTACTGAATATCATCGGCAGCCTTGGCATTGCGCTGACGCGCCGCCAGCCGGACAGTCGCCTCGGCCAGTGGCTGTTGCGATATCCTCATGCGCCGCGACTTTGGCTCCAGCTGCTGCTGGTGCCCGTCACGTTTGGACTGGCCTTTGTGCGGCAGGGGGGGCGACTGACGGTGATCGCCAGACGACCGGGGTTGCCCCACACGCCGGCAGATCAAACGGTCGAGACTGATCAGACACAGGGCACAGTATGAAGATTCTGTTTTTGTCATCCGGCGCTCACGTGCCTTCGGCGCGGTTTCGCATTCTGCCCTACCTGAGTCATTTCCGCGCGGAAGGACACCAGTGCGTTTTGGCGAACAGCTTTCCGGAAAAATATGACTACTTTCCGTGGATGGGGTTTCGTCCCAGCCAGTTGCTCAAACGCAGTGTCCGCTGGTGGCACTGGTTGCGAGCCAGGCTCCGCTCCTTTGATGTGGTATTCATTGATCGGGAGATCTTCGACGATGCGTCCACACAGATGGAGCAGAGGTTTCGTGAATGCTGCGGTCGACTTGTACTGGATCTGGACGACGCCGTGTTTTTACGTCACAGGGAGAAGTTTGATGTTCTGCTCCCGATGGCCGACCTGGTAGTCTGCGGCAATCGCTTTCTGATGGATAAAGTGGGGCCGCTCAACGATCGTCTGCTCCACATTCCGACCTGTGTTGATATGAATGACTACAGCTGCCGAAGTTACGACGCCAGCAGCGCTCGTCCGGTTGTCGGCTGGATGGGCACCACGGGGAATTTGAAATATCTCGAAGTGGCGGCCGCCGCCCTTCGCGAAGTGGCCACTCGACACGATTTCGAACTGCGGATCGTGGTGCCCGACATCGGCCCGCTGGAGTCAACCGATTTGACAGGCGTTCATGTGGTGCACGAGCCCTGGCAGCCACGAAACGAGGTGGCGCAGCTGCAGCAGATGGATGTCGGACTGATGCCTCTGTTTGCCGATCAGGAGTGGGACATCTACAAGTGTGGTTTGAAGCTGATTCAGTACCTGGCGGTGGGCACGCCCGGCATTGCGGCGCCGGTCGGCGTCAATTCGGAAATCATCGACGACAACCGCAATGGTTTTGTCGCTCAGGAAACTGACGAGTGGATCACGGCCCTTGACGCGCTGCTGCCGGACGCAGCGGAACGCCAAACGCGGGGGCTGCGGGGACGCAGCACGGTGGAAGCGAAATACTCCATTCAGGCCAACTATCCCGTGCTTCGAGACGCCCTGCTGGAACTTGTCGCCTCCCGGAACGCCTAAAGACGTTTCTGATTGACGGGAACGGTTGGAACGTTGCCGCTGGCGCGTTCCCGCAGCAGGGGCCTGAGCCGACGCATGGCCTGCTTTGCGGCCTCATCAGGAGTGATCGCCAGGTTGTGAAACTCCATCGGATCCGCGTAGTGATCGTACAGCTCGATTCCCTGTTTGCCGCTGGCCCATTCGGTGTATCGCCAGCGTGCATCGCGAATGCTGCAGCCCATCACCATGGAATCCAGTCGGTCATCATCAGGTCTCAGGACCTGGGTGACGGCCACGGAATTCCAGGCGGTGGTCGGAGTCGACAGCAGGGGCCCAAGGTCTTTGCCCGCCAGACCCGCGGGCACTGCGACCCCGGCCGCCGCAGCAACTGTCGGGTAGATGTCGACAAATTCGACCACGCGGCGACACGGCTGACCATTGCCCGCGGCGCCTGGTACCCGAATGATTAGTGGTGACCGGGCAGACTGTTCAAACAGTGTGCGTTTTTGCCAGATGCCATTGTGTTCGCCCAGGTGATAGCCGTGATCGCTCCACAGCACGACGATGGTGTTGTCTGCCAGTCCCTGCTCGTCAAGACAGTCGAGCAATCGCCCAACCTGCGCGTCAATAAACGAGACGCACGCGTAATAAGCCTGCAGTGCTTTCAGCAGGACAGGTCGCTCCAGGTTGTAATGGGGGACCGGACAGTTGTGGGCGAAAGCAGCCGTGGGAATGTCGTCGCGATCGCCAGGCGGAGCCCAGGGCAAACGCAGTGATTCCAGCGGATACAGATCGAAGTACTTTTTGGGCGCAACGTAGGGCGTGTGGGGGCGGAAAAAACCGACGCCCAGAAAAAAGGGGCGGTCCCGTTTTGATGAAAGAATCTCAACGGCTTTTTGCGCGATGAGTCCGTCGGTCTGTTCGCCATCTTCTCCGTCTGCGGCCAGCCAGCTCAGTGCGGCGCTGATCTTCCGGTGGGGTTCCGCGTTGAAGATCAGACTCTCTTCCGCCTTGTCGCGCCCTTTGGGATTGAATGTCCGCTGCCACGATGGCGGATCGTCAAATCCGTCTGTGCCGATTGATGCCGGCACATTGTAATGATACAGCTTACCAACCCGGGATACATCGTAGCCGACCTTTTGAAATGCCTGCGGCAGTGTGACCACATCCGGCAGTTCGTCCCGGAAATGACGATCCAGATCGTACACCTTGATCTGATCCGGTCGCAGCCCCGTCATGACGCTGGCCCGTGTCGGGTTGCACAGCGGCAGCTGATTGTAGGCCCGCTCAAAGCAGACTCCCGTCGCCGCCAGACGATCGATGTGGGGCGTTTGGGCGACCACGTCTCCCAGGCATCCCAGCGCGGGGGCAAGATCATCGACGGCAATAAACAGCACGTTGGGTTTGTCGCTCGCAAGTCCGGAGCCAGCGATCAGCAGGGCAGTGAACAACGGCAGTGTGGAACGAAGCACGGGCAATTTCCTTTCGAGATGGCCTGCCATTGTCCACTCCCCGCATGGAGTGTAAAGCGTTCGCAGCAGCTGCCCGCCTGAGTTCCTCCGGGCTTCAAATGACACAGTCGAATCAGCGCATGAAAAAGGGGTGACACAGTGGCTCTGTGTCACCCCCCCGATTGGACCTGGAAGCCTTCCAGCTGCCGTGTTTAGTTATTCAGGCCGTTGCCGATCAGGTAGGCAGGCAGCAGTCCGAGGACCAGGTTGCCCGCTTCCTCCGCCAGTGTGTAGCGAAGCATGACCATGTCGCCAGGCTTGATCAGGATGCGTTCTGAGCGATTCGTCAACGCGCGATTCAGGTCGACTTTCAAAGTGATCTGATTGCCGCACGGCAGGTCTCGGATTACGAGCACTTCGGATGGCTGACAGAAGCCTGATGCTCCCGCACCACCGCCAGCCCCACCGAACTGCCCACCACCACCTCCAAAGCCACCGCGACCTCCTCCACCACTGATCGCACTGATCGCCGTCGCTCCCTGGCCCAGTTGGCCACCTGCCAGAGCGACCGCCCCGACGACGTCCAGATCGTGATCACGAGGCAATGGGATTTCCTGACCACCCAGTATGCCGCCAGTGAAGAATGTTTCCCGGTCACGGCTTTTGATCATCACGATGTCGCCTTCGCTCAGCAGAATGTCATCCTTGCCAAAGTTGGGTGGATTGCGGGGATCATACCGCAGCGGAATGCGGGTCATGTTGGGAGGGTCGGGCATGGGACGTTCATCACAGAAGCAGGGATCTTCGCAGTTCATGCAGTCCAGACACGCATGATTCATGACCTGCTCGTAGGTGATGCCGTCTTCATACATGCCGCGAAGGACAATCACTTCGTTTTTCGCATCCAGACCTGGCAGGCCGCCGGTTTCCGTCAAAGCGTGCAGCACGTCGTTTTCATAGGCGGGCAGGTCGACAACCGTGCCACTGCCGCGCTTGGTGACTTCGGCAATACCGCCAGATTCCTCACGCATGACCAGCACGCGAACGGTACGGCGGTGAATCATCGTCAGGCTGACTTTACCCTCTGGTACTTCGCCCTCCTCCAGTTTTAGGAAAGGGTCGGGGCCGCCATAATAGGCGTCCTGAACGACTTTGGTCGCCTGAATGAGCGACTTCCCCTCTACAGATACGGGGCCAACATATGGCAGCACCAGGGTGCCGTCATCCCGAACCGGAATCGGCAGGCCGACAGCGGGTGGCAGGTCGGAATTTTCGTGGAAGTGCACAGCCGGCAGCGGGACCGACAGAGAGGTTGCTCCGGCGAGATCGGCGACAGCCGGGTCGACACTGGTAATGCCGGGAATCTCAATCCCCAGCACGTCGCCTGGACCCAGAGCATAAAACGGCGGCGGATCCTGACGCAGTCGAATCAGCGACGTGTCTTCGTAGTTGTTCTTGCGCTCCGCATCCAGCAACTGACGGGGCACGCGTGATACGGGAATGCCGGCGATGCGATGACTGCCCAAAAATGACGTGCAGCCGGTCAGCGAGCAGCTGATCAGCAGGGCGGCAACAAAATACGCGGACCGTCGGCTTGTCTGATCGCGCGTGCCTGCCGGCGGAGTGAAGGTCAGCTTTTTCATCATGAATTCTCCATCTTCCGTGGTTGAAGATGATTGATGCGGGTGTAGGAAAGCGGCCCAGTCACAGGATGATTATTCGTAGGGACGGACAGGCGGAATCTGCACGGGAGTTTCCGTTCCCATGCCATCGATCATCTGGGGCACGCCAATCTGTTCCCCGTTGATGGCTGGTGGCTGAACGACGCCGCCGTTGCCGGGCAGCATGACGTTGCCGGAAGCCGCGTTGGGTTCCGCCCAGAACATCGCCGGATCTCGCGGTGTGTTGGCCAGCTCCAGATTCATGCGGGCAGTCGGCGACAGTGGGATCTCGCCCATGTTGTTGTAACCGTCCTGTTGAGCGGCCAGCGCTCCGTGAGAGAAGCCGTCAAACCAGGAGTTGATTTTGCAGCGGCCTTCCGGCGTCTGGTAGCATGGCTTCCAGTAGATCTGAGGGGGCAGCGTGGGCTGACAGCCTGAGCCTCCTTCCAGAATGTTGCGATAACCGGCTTTAAAGCCTTTGGCAAAATGCAACGGGTGGTCCAGATTGTCGTAGCACCACGACCAGTGTCCCCAGGCCTTCTGGGCGAGCACGTGATTTCGGATGCCTGTTTCGCAGGAGACCACTCCATCGAACACTGAAGCACAGCCGGTGAGAGCTGTTGTCAGTGTCAGCAGAAGGACTCCGTTGGTAATGCGTTTCATGTTACTGCTCCGCCCGCAATTATCGTGACACATTGAGAACCGGTGACCACGAGCGATCACGCGGGTCATTCCAGATTAGCGGCCCTGATTCAACGAGCTGTTGATTCGTTTGAGTGCATTGGAAGACGCCTCCGCAATGCGGGAGTCTTCGCCAGTTGCCAGTTGTTCCAGTTCGGCGGCGTACGGTTGAGCGTCGGCTCCAAAGTCGCCGAGTGTGGCAGCTGCCACGACGACGACGTCCGCGTTGGACTGGTCCAGCATGCGTGCCAGTCCGTGAACGCAGCGTGCCGACCATTCGCTGCTGGCACAGTTCCGCAGACTGGTTGCCGCCTGAATGCGAATTTCGGCCTCGGACGATGCCAGCAGTGCGATTAGTTCATCAACGCAGTAGTCGGTGATTGCTCCCCGCTGGATCAGTGCATCGCCGGCGGCCAGACGCAGCAGTTCGGAATCGTTGCTGAAGGCAGCGATCAGTGCGGCGTTGATTTCTTCGTCGGCGACCGGGCATTCTGCCAGCATGGTTGCGGCCAGAGCCTTCACGCCCGTGTCTTCGCCGTGTTCCAGGCCGCGAACCAGGTTGTCGCGGTTTTCCACCGGATTGGCCATCCAGTCGGCCACTTCATCCAGAGTTACGGTAGCTGGGCGTGTGGCCCGCCACTCTGATGCGAACTCGATGCGTCCGGCCGTGTTATCTTCCTCTGCGAAGGCGATGGTGCTGACCGTTGTTTCGGCCGTTTCTGTAACCACCGCTTCGACCACAGCCGTGTTTTCGGATGCAGGGGCGGGAACGATTTGGATGTCTGTCGTCAGCTCTTCCTGGGCCGGTTCGTCAGCGGCGGCCAGATCCCAGCCGACGTCCACGACACTCAGCTCCTCGGCCACGTCTGACGAAGATGCCGTGGGCTGAATCAGTGGCTCTGCCACTTCATCCGTCCGGGTTGCGGGGACAAATTCTGTGGTCGCAACCGCGATTTCAGGTGACGGTTCAATACGGGATTCAACCGGCTGCAGGGTGGCCATCACACTGGAGTTGTCCAGGGCGGCCGTCAGTTCCTCACTGCCGGTTTCGAACGGGTTGGGTTCGGCGGCCGCGAGAACCGTGTCCTGCTCCCGCGGAGCTGGTGCGATCTCGGCAGGCTCGAACATGTTATCACGTTCTGTCGCCTTCGGTGTCGCGGGAGTCGTGCTGGCAACAGCCGTTGTCGTCTTTGTGGACGGTGTGAAGCTGCGACCGGAATTCACGCTGGCGATGAACTGCATGCGTTCTTTGACAAACTCGTTGCCGGGGTCTGCTTTCAATGCCTGGCGATACATGACGTTCGCCCGTTGCAGGTGGCCCTGACTTTCGAACACGCGAGCGATGGCTACCAGCCGCTCCGGTGACGTGCTGCTTGCTCCGTGACCTGCCGGTGAACTGACCAGTGCATCAACGGCAGAGCAGCCAGTACCTACGATGGAAAGTCCAGCGCCCAGCAAAAAAGCCTGAGCCGTACGTTTGAACAACATTATCAATTCCCCCTCAACAGTTCGCTGCTGCCAGCCCCTGCAGCACTGTTTTGTTTGTGCGAGCATGTGTTGTTGTGGTCCGCAGCGGCCCACCAAACCCATCCAATTGCATCTCTCCATAGAAACGGCATACGCCATCCCGTCGACATGGAGTCGTTGTATTGATCGGTCTCGGCAGAACGGAAACATGCCCTGAAATCAAAAAAACCGGACCGACCCACAAAAAATGACCTTGACTCGAACGACACAGATTTCCCTCACAGCTGGGCTAAAGTTTTGTTCACCTGGAGAGTCCACGTGTCACTGTGGCCCGGCAGTCTGCGCGTCATTCTGCGACTGGTCACCCTGACCAGGACCATGTTCTGCGTTCCGGAACGAAACGTTGGTGTCCGCTGGCCGCATCAAACCGAGCGTTGGTGCGGCGGCAGAGCGGTCGGTTACTCGACGGTTGTCTGACCGTCTGACAAAGCGCCGGGCGGAAGACCGGACGGTTCCCCTGGCGGTTCCGGCAAAGGGGGAGCCGACTCGGCCGGCTCCGGCGGCTCGGATAGCTGCGGCACGGGCGGCACGGGATGGGGAGTCTTTTTTTTGTGTTCGCGAGTTGGCGTCGACTCTGCTGCCTGCGGTGCTGAGATGGCGTCAGGACACTCCTTCGCACACTGCGTTTGCAATCGGGCGGCTTCCCGGTCCCGCCCCTGGGCCTTGAGCAGGGCAGCGACCGCTGCGACCTGGCGTCCGTCTGCTCGTTTCCGCTGGACGCTCTGATGTCCTGTTCGTTCGCCTCGTGGCAGGCAGCCACACGTCAGACTGAGCAGGCTTGCTGCCACCACTGCCAGTATTCTTCCCGTCATCGCAATTCTCCTTTTTTGCTGGTCCTGCACTCTTCCGTGAGTGTGCGAGCGTTGATCGGGAGAAGCGGGAATCCCGGTTCTGCAGGACTGGCGTTCTCAGTCTGTGTTTAGGAAACTTCCTGATAATTGACGTCGTACAACTGACAGCACGCGCACAGAGCCAACAGGTCTCTTCACGTTACTTCCCCCATGCAAATCCTGAGTCTCATTGCCGGCATCTGGCTTTTGGCCATTGTGTTTCAGACAGTACCGCCGCTCAAACAGACGGAGATGCGGACGGCCGCTCTGTGGGCGCGGGGATTTAGCCTGATGATGCTCGCCGCCTGTGTCGCGCAGCTGTTTCCCGGAGCTTCTGAGTTTTGGCCGTCTCTGCTGTGCTGGTCGACGGCCGTGTTAGGGCTCACGCCGTTTGTCGACGTCCTGGGGGCGAGGCGTCCTCAGCATCAGGCGTGGCCCCTGTTTGTCGTGGGGCCGATGGTGCTGGTGTTCCACTGGCCAGCCATCGCGCAGCTGGCCGCCAGCGGCACCCAGGCGGCGATTGAAATTCCCGGGCCGTTTGCCATCGGCTACGTGCTGGTGGTGCTGATGGGGTGTGGCAATTACTTTGGGACGGCCAACACGATGTCGGCGATTCTTGCCGGAACAGGGTTGCTGCTGGTACAACTGCCACTGACAACCGCGACTGACGCTGGGTCAACATGGCAGCTGATGGGGCCAATACTGCTGGCGCTGGCGGCCGCTTTGGCGACTCCTCCCTCATCTGAGTCGGAGTCCACATCACAGGGAGCCAATCAGCTGTGGACTGATTTCTGTGATCTGTTTGGCATGGTGTGGGCGAAACGCGTCATGGATCGCGTCAATCAGTTCGCGGAACGTGAGTCCTGGTCTGTCAGACTGAGCTTGTTTGGCTTTGTGGCCAGCCGTGATCCGCAGACAGACCCCGTTGCTCCCGACGCGCGGGCAACGATCGTGATGTGCTGGGTCCTGCGACGATTTCTCGACCAGGAATTCATGAGCCGCTACGTGCCCAGCGAGCAGATTCGAGACAGCCTCACTCAGGAAAATGGCTGAGTCTCATCTGGCTTTAGGTGCTGGCAGGGCCGTCAGCGTCGGCATGGGGTGTCTTCAGACCGTGTGGCTCGCACAGCGGGCCGTACATTTCGGGACGGCGATCGGCCATTCGGTCGATGATGTGTTTCCCGGGTACTCGGACAATACGTTTGGCGCGGGAGCGGTCTGTCCTGACGACGCCCCGCAGCACAACCGCTTCATCGTCATCCGAGCTTTGCAGCGTCGCGCCGACGGGGTCACACAGGCGGCTGCGGCCAATAAAGGAGAAGCCACGTTCGGTGCCCACGCGATTGATGGCGCCAAAGTAAACGCCATTCTCCATGGCACGAGCGTTTAGCGAAAACTGCGACATGTACTCTGCGCCGGGTGGCCAGTTGGTTGGCAGCAGGATGACGTCCGCTCCCTGAATCCCCAGCACGCGTGATGCTTCCGGGAAGCCTCCGTCGTAGCAGATTAAAAGGCCGACCCTGACATCGTCGGCCGACAGGACTTCAAAAGGCCGGTTTCCGGGTGTGGTGAATCGATCCACTCCAAGAAACGGCAGGTGAACTTTACGATAGCAACCCACCAGACCTTCCGGACCAACGAGGGCCGCGGCGTTGAACAGCTGGGTACCGTCCTGTTCCAGAAAGCCAAACACCGTGTAGCAGTTCGCCTCGTGACACATTTGTGTGACCTGAGCAATGGTGTCACCGTCCGCAGGCTCGGCCACCGACATGGCTTCTTCGAGCGAATCAAAGCAGTAGCCGGTCGTGAAACATTCGGGGAAAGCGATGAGACGACTGCCCTCTGCGGATTCGGCCGTCACGTGTTTTTGCATGGTCTGCAGGTTGGCTGCCGGAGCGGCGAACTCCACGTCCGTCTGGATGAGTGATATCTGCATGCATGGGCTCCAGTCAGGGGGCCGGCATTCTGGCAGGATCTGCCGATCTGCCTCAGGGTGCCGAAGTACGATTTCGGAAGGTTTAACGATTAGAGCGGTTTTGGCAATTCTGCCGCCACAGAATGCCGATGCAGATGTTGGTGAAGAAATTCCGAGTTGGGGCTGATGCCCCCTGAGATCATTTGCAAAGGTTTGAACCCGTGAAGGCAATGAAACGACAGACAGCACTCGTCTTGCCGATGGCCGCTGCAATGGCCTTTAGCGCCCTGCTGACCGGCTGCCAGACGTCAATCGGCGGTCAGACATTGCCGTCCGCCACCTATCTGGAAGACGATGTGCAGTTCTTCCCGGCCGGACCGGAATTCAAGCTCACCAACCAGGTGGAAGCGGCCCGCAAGTATCGTCTCGAAAACGAGCAACTCAAAGGCGACTCGCTTTAACGGCTCCCGAACGTCTCAGTCGGTTCTGACCGGCTGCTGCCAGGGCCAGTGAGAGATCGAGAATTCCTGCTGCGATCCGACGCTCCGCGTGAGGATCGCAGTCGTGTGCGCGGCGCGCGACAAAGAGCCAAGTCTTTCTCCCGCCCACCCGGCCGAGCCAGACCTTCGAATTCCTCGGCCCCAGGCACCCACGGCCAGCTGCGATCCGGGCCGGCGAGGTGCGTCGGGACATGACCGGGACCTGCCGCATCAGGACGCTTTTCCCGGGCGTTTTTGCAGGACGGAAATCGCCGACCATACGCAGACAATGGGAGGGCACACCGATGGTCAACGGAGGCTGTCGCATGGCCGTGCCGTGAAGCAAATCGGTACCTGCCACCTGCTGTGACGCGGCAAAACGCCATGGCTGTCCGCCTCACCAGCAAAAACGCTGGTTTCCCGGGTTTGGAGATGCTGGAAAACGTTGGGACTTTTGGGAATTCGGCAAGAATCGCTCTTTCATGCCAAAATTCGCGTCGATAGTATTCGCACTCCGAATTTCGGGCGTGCCCTAACGTGCGTTCTGAAGGGCGGTTAGGTGATCCAGCCGGCATCTGCGTGGCCTTGATTTGGGCCGCATGCCGTTGCACGGTGAGGATCGAAAGACCGTCGCATGGTCCGTGTGAAGATTGCGGATCACCCCCGGTCCGAGTGGTCATTCATCTTGCTGTCAGAAACGATGTCACCACATCCGATCGCCAGCTGGCAGCGTACCCATAGTAGTTTCTTCTGTGCAGACGTTCTGTACAGGTCACCTTAGTTTCGTGTCGAGACCCAACACGGTCTCTATGCTCAGGACGGTTGGAGAAATGGCTGACCTTAGTCGTGTTCGCAACATTGGTATTTCCGCCCACATCGACTCCGGAAAGACGACGCTGACAGAGCGCATGCTCTATTACTGCGGTCGTATTCACAAGATTCGGGATGTGAAGGGTGGCGATGGCGGCGCGACCATGGACCACATGGACCTGGAACGCGAACGTGGTATCACAATTACGTCGGCCGCGACACACGTCTCGTGGAAGAACGACGATCTGAAGATTCCGGAGCACGAAGTCAACATTATCGACACGCCCGGCCACGTGGACTTCACCGTGGAAGTGGAACGCTCTTTGCGCGTTCTCGACGGTGCCATCCTGGTCCTGTGTTCTGTCGGTGGTGTTCAGAGTCAGTCGCTGACCGTTGACCGTCAGATGAAGCGTTACGGCGTACCGCGTATCGCGTTCATCAACAAGATGGACCGCACGGGGGCCAACCCCGATAAGGTCATGCAGGCCATGCGGGAGAAGCTGAAGACCAACCCCGTGCCCCTGCAGATTCCCATTGGCGCCGAAGCCAGCTTCCAGGGCGTTGTCGACCTGATTCTGATGCAGGCTGTGCTGCATGAAGGTGATGAGGGCGAAGAAATCATTCGCACCGACATTCCCGCGGAGATGGTCGATCAGGCGAATGAAGCGCGCCAGGAAATGCTCGAAGCTCTGTCACAGTTCGACGACGGACTGATGGAACTGCTGCTGGAAGAAGGCGAGCCGGAGGTCGCCGACGTTCGTCGCATTATTCGTGACGCCACGCTGAGCCAGCAGATCACCCCCGTCCTGATGGGATCGGCCTTCAAGAACAAGGGTGTGCAGTCCGCACTGGACGCTGTCACCATGTATCTGCCATGTCCGACGGACGTGGAAGTGTTCGCCAACGACAACGCCAAAGATGCCGAGCTGGATGAGGAAGGCAATCCGCCTCAGGTCAAACTGTCCAACGACGATAAAGACCCCATGGTGGCCATGGCGTTTAAGACCGTTGTGGAGACGTTTGGTCAGCTGACCTACATGCGTATTTATCAGGGCACGATCAAAAAGGGCGAGACCTACATCAACGCCCGAACGGGCCAGTCCACCCGCTTCGGTCGTCTGGTGCGGATGCACTCCAACGATCGTGAAGACATCGATTCCGCCGGCGCGGGCGACATCATCGCCGTCGTGGGTGTCGACTGTGCGTCGGGTGATACGTTCCTGGGTGACGGTCTGAAGCTGTCTCTGGAAAACATCTTCGTCGCAGAGCCTGTGATTCGCCTGTCGATTGAGCCGGCAAAACGAGACGATGCCGACAAGCTGGGCAAAGCCCTGGAGCGTTTCCGTCGTGAAGATCCGACGTTCCACGTGCTCAGTGACGAAGAAACGAACGAGACGC
The DNA here is from genome assembly GCA_024742875.1 of Planctomycetaceae bacterium. Lineage (GTDB taxonomy): Bacteria > Planctomycetota > Planctomycetia > Planctomycetales > Planctomycetaceae > Fuerstiella. Next base: position 16,924 of record JANSXP010000016.1, read on the forward strand.
TGATCGCCGGCATGGGCCAGCTGCACCTGGACGTGTACATCGAACGCATCAAGCGCGAGTACAAGTGCGAGTGCATCATTGGTGAGCCACGCGTTTCTTACAAAGAGCGTCCGACCAAGCGTGTTGAGTTCGATCACAAGCGCAAGAAGCAGTCGGGTGGTTCCGGTCAGTACGGCCACGTTGTCGGTGTGATGGAGCCTCTGCCGGAAGACGCGGAAGAAGCTTACGAATTCGTGGACGAGATCACGGGTGGTCGTATTCCCCGGGAATTCATCAAGCCCTGTGATCAGGGATTCCATGATCAGATGGCCAAAGGTCCTCTGGGTGAATTCGAAGTGGTGGGTGTCCGGATTCACCTGCAGGACGGTTCGTACCACGATGTGGACTCTTCGGACATGGCCTTCAAGCTGACGGCACGAGAAGCCATGCGAGTGGCCATTCTGCCGAAAGCCGACATGGCCCTGCTCGAACCCATCATGCAGCTGGAAATTGAAACTCCGGATGAGTTTCAGGGGGCTGTTGTGGGGCACCTGTCCAGTAAGCGTGGTATCGTCAGTTCTTCAGAAGTGACCGATGGCAACTGCATCATTCTGGCGGAAGTCCCGCTGGCAGAGATGTTCGACTACGCCAACGAACTGCGTTCGATGACTCAGGGTAAGGGCGGCTTCAGCATGGAGTTCAAATGCTACCGCCAGGCGCCACGAAACATTCAGGAGTCTGTCCTCGAAAAGCGACGCAAGGAAAAAGAAGAAGCCAAAAAATAGGCCGCTGATTCTTCAATTGAACAGAGCCGGTGAAGAACGTCCGTTCTTCGCCGGTTTTTTTATGCGCACATGCGTATGGGCCGGGTAATTCCTGTGGTTCGCTGGAATTCGGCTGTGGCGTCGTTAACAGCCGGCCGTACTTCCGGTTTGGGCCCGCCAGGTGCCGAAGCCTGTTCGTGTGATTTGCGGAATCTCACGGCCTGTCGCAAACGTTGGTCAGGGCGCGGCGAGATGGAAAATCGTGGCCGTCTGTCTATCACTTTTCAGGCGATGCTATGAACAAGACGAACAACACAAATCACAATGCCCCTGTCCTCTCGTTCCTGATTGAGCATGCGCGAGGGACCTGTGAAGTCTGGGTTCGCTGTCACGGCGTGGACAGCGTCCGCTACGAACCAGTGAAATTGGTGCCTGTTTCCGGAACAGGCACCGTTTTGCTGAACACCCCGCTGATCGAGCAGGCCATTGCCCTGGATGAGTGGGTGGCGGATCACTTCGATGTCTTCGCTGAAGGTCGTACGGTGTTCGACGACTAACACGGCGACGGTCCACAGCGCGAAGATTCGACCGGCCGCGGGAAACGTCTGCCAGCTTTGAAACGAGGAATCACAACGTGTCCGAAACCTGCCACTACGTCATCTTTGGAGGGACTGGCTCAGTCGGTTCTGCACTGGCCGCCCAACTGCTGCAGGCGGGACACACGGTGACGCTTGGCGTTCGAAACCCGCTGGCTGCTACGGAGCTGGCAGGCCACGAAAACTGCCACGTTGTGCGCGCAGACGCTCTGGAGCTGGATTCCCTTGAGGCGTGTTTGAAGGAGGCAGACGCTCGCGGAACTCTGCACGGTGTCGCCAACTGCATGGGGTCGGTGTTACTCAAACCCGCTCATCTGACGACCGATGAAGAATGGCACAGCGTCATCAACACAAACCTGACATCGTCGTTTGCCATCGTTCGCAGCGCGGCCAAACTGATGCGCAAAGCGGGCGGATCGGTCGTGCTGGTTTCCTCGGCAGCTGCGGAGATCGGATTGAGCAATCATGAGGCCATCGCGGCCGCCAAGGCGGGGATCAGCGGACTCGTGCGATCAGCTGCGGCCACGTACGCGCCGCGGGGGATTCGCTTCAATGCCGTGTCTCCCGGGCTGGTCAAGTCGCAGATGACGCGAAAACTCTGGGAGACCGAAGAAGCGGCCGCGATGTCCGCTCAGATGCACGCGCTGGGCCGACTGGGAGAACCGTCGGAAGTGGCCGCTGCGATTGGCTGGCTGCTGGGGCCATCCGCGGGCTGGGTGACCGGTCAGACGATTGGCGTCGACGGTGGACTCGGATCTGTGCTCACTCGTATGAAAATGTGATCGCTGTGTCGACGTATGAAGCTTTCGTGGGGATTGATTACTCTGGCAGCAAAACGCCGACGTCGCGATCGGCCGCCATTCAGGTCTATCGAGGCAGTGGCGGGCGATCTCCCCGAATTGTACGGCCGTCTGTGAGCGGCACCAGGCAGCATCGCAACTGGTGTCGCCGGGACGTGGCCGACTGGCTGATCCGTACCATTCGCCAGCAAAGAATCGTCGCGGGTATCGATCACGGCTTTTCGTTCCCTGTGACGTATTTTCGCAAATATGGTCTCACATCGTGGCGCAGTTTTCTGGATGACTTCTGCCATCACTGGCCGACGGACCGGGACGACGCAACGGTCGACTCCATTCGTAAAGCTTATGCGGGCCCCCCGGATCGGATGGGTGGCAGCCGGGAGTATCGCCTGGCGGAGCAGTGGACGTCTTCGGCCAAGAGCGTGTTTCTGTTTGACGTGCAGGGATCAGTGGCCAAGTCGACGTTTGCGGGGCTGCCGTGGCTGAAGCAGATTCGAGACGAGGTGGGTGACCTGGTGCACTTCTGGCCCTTCGATGGCTGGCAGCCGGTGGCAGGAAAGTCGGTTCTGGCTGAGGTCTATCCGTCGATATTCCGTCGCCGTTATCCGCCCCGGGACAGGAGTGTGGATCAGCAGGATGCCTTTGGCGTGGCCTCATGGCTGGCCGACTGCGCTCAACGGAACACGCTCGACCGCTATTTTGATGTGCCACTGAAAGACAGCGAGCGGACACAGGCTGACCTGGAAGGCTGGATCCTGGGCGTCACCTGAAAAGCGTGTGGGCAGGTCGGCACCAGCAGGTCGAGACGCGAGTGAAGCACAGGCCTGACGTTTCTCGTCACACGTGTCTGGCAATCGTCAGGCGGGCTGCGCAGCAACAATCTCTGTCCCCACGCCCGTGTCGGAGTAAATCTCCAGCAGCACTGAGTGAGGCATGGAGGCGTCCACGATATGCACTTTGCGAACACCCGCATCGAGGGCATCCAGTGCGGCTTCCACCTTGGGAACCATGCCTCCGGCAATGATGCCCTGGGCGATCAGCTCGCGGACCTGTCCCACATCAACATGGGCAATCCGGGAATCAGGATCATTAACGTCTGTCAGAATGCCGGGGATGTCACTAAGGAACACCAGCTTCTCAACGTTTAAGTCACGAGCAACGGCCGCTGCCGCCGTATCTGCGTTGACGTTAAATCGGTGGCCCAGTCTGTCCAGAGCGATACTGGGCACGACGGGAATTGTCCCCGTTGAACAGACACGCCGCAGCGGGTCCAGATGAACGTCGACCACGCGCCCCACATGGCCCAGGTCGATTGGCTCACCGTTTTCTCCAGGCAGTGTGAGCTTTTCGGCCACCAGCACGTTTTCGGTTTGAAAATGCAGGGCCGTCGCCTGAGCGCCCTTGCTGACCAGACTGTCCACGATGCGTGCTGAGATATCGTTGACCAGCACCTGGGAGGCAATCTCCAGTGTCCGGGCGTCCGTGTATCGCCGGCCTTCCACGAACCGTGACTCGATTCCGGCTTCTGCCATCGCTGCGCTGATGGCTTTGCCGCCGCCGTGCACGATGACCGGTCGCATGCCGACCGCTTCCATGAACACCACGTCAGTCAGCAGGCTGTCCACGCTGTCCGGCTGGTCGAGTGTGCTGCCACCCAGTTTGACGACGACATAACGGTTGCGAAATCGTTTGATCCAGCCAAGGGCTTCGACGAGGACTTTGGCTTTGAGGATGGCTTCCTGCATGAATGAGCGGGCCTGTACGTTCGCATTGAAACGGGCGATTCTACGAGGCCCAGGGGCACAATCAACGCGCTGCCAGCAGCGTGTGTGAGCTTTTGCGATTCCGTCGCGCAGGACGGCGGTGGAAACTGCCTGTCAGTGGGGGCATGGCTGACTGAGGGCCCAGTCCAGCGGGATGTCGTTGCGTCGGGGCCGTTGCTGTGCCGGGGCCGTTGCTGTGCCGGGGGGGCCGTTGTGCCATCGCAGCCGCGGCGGTGCGGGGACGACAGTGAAATCTATCCGTCACACGCAGGTTTCAACCGATCGACAGCGGCCGGGCTGGCGTCATGCCAGGCAGGCAGACCGCTTGGACAAAGCTTCCGGCGAACAATATCGATTGTCCTGAAACCGGTTGCAAAACAGTTCGGCCGGATCGGGCGACGGACACGACCATCGTCCCGTCAGGACCTCTGCAACCCATTTCGTGGGGGAAGGCGGATCCTGTGTGGGCTCGGGGTTTTCCTGCTGCTGACCGGCGAAACGATCCAGCCGTCTCGCCGGTTGCCCTCGCTAATTCAGGCAATCACCTGATGGAGCGACCGGCAGGTCCAGGACAAATGATTCGGGTGCGGGTCCGAAGTCTCGTTCGAGGACTTCCTTGCGGACAATTCGCACGTTTCGGGGGGCGTCAATCGAAAGACGGACGCGACCGCCTTTGACTTCAGACACGGTCACGAAGATGTTGTCGTCAATCTGGATCGACTCTCCCTGCTTTCTGCTCAGTACTAACATGTTCCACCTCCAAGTGAATTTTTGACATTCCTTTATCAGTGCCACAGAGTGAACCGCAAACTGTGTCACTCTGTATCGCACCAAGTGCAAATTCCGGCCCAAAAATCGGCAGAATCTGCAGTTCTCCTATAGGTGATACGCACCAGGGACTCATTTCCTTTCGCGTTGTTCCCAAATCAGCGGGAAAAAAACTCAAAAGAGGGTATTCCCTCCCTCCCAAACAGCCGTGTGGACTTGCGGTGGGAGGCGAATTGTTGCAGTGTTGCATTTTGCCGCACCAGGGGCGGGGTGCTCTGTGCGGTGTTGCTGCAGTGTGCACGTGTGCACGCCTGTCACACTGACTGGTGATGCAACGTGCGAAGGTCTGATTTGGCAGACAAATCCGGTCAGGAACGCCGACTTGTCAACAGATTCCAAGGCGGACCATCGGGAGATTGATTCCCGCTATGGCGGGGGTAGAATCTGCGATAAGGGGCCAGAATCGGGCGAATTTCTGTCTTTGCCGATGTGCTGCGAACAGTTGCGGATCCAGAAACTTTCGAATTCGCAACGTTGGAATGCTGCTTGCAGCGCGTAACTGATTGTCCCGGCTGACAGATCTATGGAGTTCACAACAATGTGGAACATGTTTGAAATGATTGACACAGCATCCACCCAGGCACTCATCGGAATGGGGGGCCCCTGGGAAGCCGCGATCCTTGCTGTCATCGTGCTGGTGTTGTTTGGCAACCGCCTGCCCGGTGCGGCCAAGTCTCTGGGCCAGAGCTTCACCGCCTTCAAAAAGGGCGTGAAGGAAGGTGTGGACGAAGAACCGCAGCGGGTCGAGGACAAAGAGTAAAGGCTGGCCTGCCACTGACTCGATCGGTCGAACGGCCGCAGTTCGGCGCTGCGTTCCGCCATACGGGTTGGGGATGTCCGCCGCTCGCGAAACCGGCTGGTTTCACAACATCATCACAGATGAAGGTTCGCACTGATGATCTGCAGTTTTCTCGCTGACTTTGCCACCGGCACTCTGGCGTTCGGTTTTTCTCCCGGGCCTCAGGAGATGCTGGTCGTTGGCATCATTGCTCTGCTGCTGTTTGGCAAGCGACTGCCGGAAGTGGCACGCAATCTCGGCAAGGGACTATCAGAGTTCAAAAAAGGGATGAACGGCTTTCAGGACGAAATTCGGTCGGCCAGCAATGAGCACTCCAGCATCGACTACCAGGGAACATCCGGCTCCACGGCCGCCAGCCGGCCGGTTCCGGATCTGGAAGACGATGATGAGTTTCAGGCTCCCAAGTTCGATCTTGATGACTGATCACCGATCAATCGATTCGCGTCTGACTCCCGCCTGCTGGATGGCTCGCGGCTCGAGCCACAGCCCACCGGCGACAACTGCACGCCACAACAGAACGCCACAATCGACCGACCAGGTGCGACTTCAGCAAACACACACGCAGCGATTGCGCCGAACCGAAGCGCCCACAGGCAACACGTGAATCCTGTTTTGTATTCGACCCCTGAGAGTGTGCCGTGCGGCTGCTCCTGCCTGAGTTCATGATCCTGCAGCCTGATTTGACGTTGGTCGGCTAGATGCCCAGCTTGACGGCGTCTTCAATGGCCACGCCCAGCCCCAGTTTTTCCGGTGCCGCGTTGTACTGCTCCATGGCTTCCGGCAGCAGTTCCCGTAACGCCGTCGCGCGGCGGGCGTCGGAGGGATGCGTGGACAGAAATTCGATAGGTGCGCCTCCTTCTTTGGCCTGCGAGAAGCGTTCCCAGAACTGCGGCGCTTCGGACGGGTCGTAGCCCGCTTTGGCCATCAGCAGTACGCCGATGTGATCCGCTTCCAGTTCATGTTTTCGACTGTATGGCAAAATGGCGCCGTACTGCGCGCCCGCGCCGTAGGCTGTGAGCACAATCTGCTGAGTCTGTTCATCTCGTTCCTGCAGCACTTTGGACAGCGCCTGTTTGGCGGTGTTCTGAACGATCTGATGAGACATTCTTTCGCCGCCGTGACGTGCGATGGCGTGAGCAATCTCGTGCGACATCACCACGGCCAGCCCTGCTTCCGACTCGCAGATCGGCAGCATGCCCGTGTAGACGGCCACCTTGCCACCGGGCAAACAAAACGCATTCTGTGTGGTGTCTTCGATGACGTTAAATTCCCATTGGAAGTCTGGTCGATTGGCAACGGCGGCAATCCGGTTGCCCACTTTGCGGACCAGATCGACGGCCGCCTGATTCTGTGTCAGCGGTTCCTCTTCGAGCACCTCCTGATAGGCCGTCAATCCCATGGCATTTTCTTTTTCTGCCGACACGAGGACCAATTGCTTTCGCTCGGTGTGGGGAGTGGCCTGGCAGCCGATGGCGATCAGCACGCAGGCCATCACGCCGCCGCCCAGCATGGTGGCGGTCAGGCGATAGGAATGGGGCCGTTTGGGGGCAGATGAGACGTCCATGTCACAGTCCGGCAGGAAGGGGCGCGAGTTGGGCGAATCATAGACAGTGGGCCCGACTGGCAACAATCTGAGTTGTTTGCCTGCAAAAACAGAACGCGTCCTCGATCTGCCGAGCGCAGGGCAGACCTGCAGGTCCTGCCGATTCAGGAGACTTCGAATCCACCAGTGGGCAGTTTTTCGATCATCTGCGGCAGCAGCGACGAGCGAATTTTCAGTCCGTCGACGAATGGCGATTCCATGTGCAGTGACTGTGAGGCATTGAACATTCCCGGCAAAAACCGGCCGCCTTCACGGGGCAGGAAGCAGCCGTATCCACCATAGGAAATCAGTCGTTCCACGCGTCCGGGAACAACTGCGGGCACACTGGGGTGCGGTGACTGGCTGATGTGAATTCGGGCTCCCAGAGGAAGTCGCCAGCGACACTCAAACCGCATGCCCCCGAGTGAATAGTCTGTGATAGTGATCGGGCGGCGGTTGGTGCCATCGGCTTCCAGCATCCAGCCCTGCCACTGACATGGGTAACGAATACTGTCCCGCAGTTCCCACCACGAGTTGGACACCATGCTTTCGGGAATGGGGGCATTCAGAAACAGGCCCAACTCCCAGCCGCCGTCGGCTGGACGGCACCAGTGCACGATGCCTGTATTGGGCGTGGTGTTGGTCAGGTCGCGGCAGAAGAAAACGATGTTGGTCCGCGTGCCGAATCGCAGCGGACGATCGGTCAGGATTCTCAGATCGCCTCGCGCCACGTCGATGATCGACACCGGCAGCGGATTTCCGCTGGGCAGGCAGATGGCGGCACACAGGCCGCTCGACAGCTTTCTGACTTCCTCGCGATTCACAGTGTTGATTCCAGACGCGTGTCCTGCACTGGCTGACTGCAGATTCGGCGAATCCGCAGGAGCAACCCCGGGGGTTCGATCGAACGGAACACCTGGTGCTGAACTCTGCCAATCCGGCGCCGTTGTTGAAACTGTTAAGCTGAGCCGGTTGTTCGGGTTCTGACTGATATCGGCCGTAAATATCTGTGTGCAGGTGGGAAGTCCCGGACATCGGCATGGCGTCGTTGCCGGGTGGACCTTCCGGCAGATCCCCGACAAACGTAACGGAGGGGGCGCGTGCGCAGCTCTCAATTCCGGGGATCACCGACTGCCGACGGCGGATTGCATGTGCAAATGGCGTCTGCGGACTACAAACCGGTGTCGGAATCTCTACCATGGCCGCCAGGTGCGGCAATTCACTCTGGGACCTGCCTCTAATGGATATGATTCTTCCTCTGATTTCCCGCTGGGCTCATGTGGGCACAGCCATCCTGCTGGTCGGCGGTACGGCGTTTTTCCGCCTGGCCGTCATTCCAGCGCTGGAAGGCGAAAACAGCGACCTGCTGGCGAAGATTCGGGGCAACTGGAAGAAGTTCGTCCACATCGGCATTCTCGTGTTTCTGGTCAGTGGCTTTTACAACTACATCGCCGTGGGAATCCCCCAGCACAAAGGTGACGGGCTGTATCACGCGCTGATCGGCACCAAGATGCTGCTGGCAATGTATGTGTTTTTTCTGGCTTCCGTTCTGGTGGGCAGCAAACCGAGTTCCCAGAAGTTTCGTAACGACGCCAAAAAGTGGACCGGCGTAATGCTGCTGGTGGCCGCCGTGATTGTCGGGATTTCCGGCTTTGCCAAAGTCCGCGGCGTGCCCGCCAAAAGCCCTGACGTCTCTGAGTCGCAGCCGTCGGAACAGGCGGGCAACTCTGACGACTCGGAAACAGCCGCGTAGCGTATGACAGGTTCGGTCCCCATTCCCTCGGCGGCCAAAGAGGCCCTGGCAGACTTCACAACCATCACATCGCTGCCTCTGCAGTGGGGTGACATGGATGCGTTTGGTCACGTCAACAACGTGGTCTACATTCGCTGGTACGAGTCCAGCCGCATTGACCTGCTCAATTCGTTCGACACCGAGGCCAGCATGGCGCCCGGCGGACTGGGGCCTATTCTTGCCTCTATCACGTGCGACTATAAGCGGCAGCTGCATTATCCAGACACCGTTCATATCGGTGGTCGTGTGGGCCGCACGGGCCGCACCAGTTTTGATCTGGAGCACGCCGTCTACAGTGAGCAGCTGGACGCGATCGCGGCGACCGGTAAGTCGGTGGTGGTACTGTTCAACTACGACACCAATCGCCCCGTTCGCATCCCCCCGAAACTGCTGGCCCAGTTTCAGGCTTAGGGGCGGACGGATTGCCTGTTGCCTTTGGAATCTGTTTTCTGCTGAAAGTCTGTCATGACCTCGTCGCCCCGTACTGTCGTGATCACCGGTGGCGGCGGCGGCATTGGCTGCGCCACGGCGCTGCGATTTGCGGCCTCTGGCGATCGCGTGTTTGTCTGCGACCTGAGGTTTACCGACGATGTTCACGCGGAACTGACCGACGCTGGTGTGCACTGTGGCACGCTGGATGTCACCGATGTGACCGCGCTAACGGAGTTTGTGAATCACGCTCGGAACACGACAGGCTGTCTGGATGTGCTGGTCAACAATGCGGGAGTGGGGCTCGTCAAGCAGGCACCCGATGTCAGCGAACGCGAGTGGGATACGGTGCTGGACACCAATCTGAAAGCCGCATTTTTTGGCTGTGGTGCGGCCATTCGGCACATGCAGACCCAGGAGCGTGGTGGCGCCATCGTGAATCTGGCCAGCAACGCGGGGCTGATGCCCCGCAGTCACGATCCGGTGTACTCAATCAGCAAGCAGGCACTCGTGGGACTGACGAAAAGTCTGGCACTGTGTCACTCCAAAGATCGCATCCGGGTCAACTGCATCTGCCCTGGCCCGGTCTCCGGAACGCAGTTGATCCAGGAAAACTTTGAAACCGGAGCAGATCCTGACGCTGTTGTGCGGCAGCTGATTTCTGCCAGTCCGCTGGCTCGCTCCTGGGGGCGGATGATGACGCCGCAGGAAATCGCGGCCAGCGTTTACTTTTTGTGCAGCGAAGAAGCCTGTATGGTGACCGGCACGGCCATTGCCATTGACGGTGGTAAGTCTCTGGGAGTGCCGCCGGCGGCCGATTAATCGGTTGTGTGCCGCGGATGTGTTCGGTTCTGTGCTCAGAAGTCTGTTGTCCATTTTTTGCCAGAGGAATCACTCATGACCGCTCCGTCATCCAACGAAGAACTGCGCACCATCAAATGTGTTCCCTGTGAAGGGGGCGTCCCCAAACTCTCGCCGGAAGAAGCCGAGCAGCAGAACGCGCAGGTGGAAGGCTGGACTGTCCTGGGAGACCCTGATCGCATTAGTAAAAACTGGACCGTGAAGAACTTTGTGGCCGGCATGGCGTTCTTCGAAAAAGTCATGCAGCTGGCGGAAGAGGAAGGCCATCATCCGGATCTGCATCTGGTGGGCTATCGCAACGTAACCATCGATATCTGGACGCACGCTGTGGGTGGACTGTCACTCAATGACTTCATTCTGGCGGCCAAAATTGATGAACTGCCCGTTGATTTGAAATCCAGTTAGAGGCAGAGGCGACCATGTCACGTTTCCCTCTGATGTGCGATGTGCGACAGCACTTTGATGCGCCCCGTGTGTCGGATCCTGCGGCCGAAGTGCGGCGACAGCTGACCACGCTGCAGATGGAGAAACGTCTCACCTCCGGTCAGAGCGTGGCCATAACGGCTGGCAGTCGGGGCATTGCCAATATCGCCCTGATTTTGCGGGAGTGCGTGCGGCATCTGAAGGATCTGGGAGCAGAGCCGTTCATCGTGCCCGCCATGGGCAGTCATGGCGGCGGAAATGTGCCCGGCCAGCTGCAGGTGCTTCAGGGACTGGGTATCACGGAGGACTCCGTCGAGGCTCCCATCAAAGCGACGATGGAAACCGTGGTGGTGGCGGAAACGTCTTTCGGAATTCCTGTGCACTTTGATCGGTACGCTCACGAAGCCGATCATGTGCTGGTGGTGGGACGCGTCAAGCCGCACACGCGATTCGTCGGACCCATCGAGTCGGGTCTGCACAAGATGCTGCTGATCGGCCTGGGCAAACGCGAGGGGGCGGAGGTGTATCATCAGGGCATCATGTCGCACAGCTTCCCTGAGATGATTGACTCTGTGGCGGAACGCGTGCTGAGTACGTGCGGAGTGATCGGGGGGCTGGCCATTCTGGAAAATGCCATGGACGAGACGGCGTTGCTGGAAGCGGTGCCGCCGGAGCGGTTTGCCGAACGTGAGCCGGAACTGCTGCAGCAGGCCATTGCCTGGCTGCCCACGCTGCCTGTCGATGACGTCGATCTGCTGATTGTCGATCGCATTGGCAAGAACATCAGCGGCGTGGGCATGGATGCCAATGTCGTGGGCCGAAAATTCAACGATCACGCGGCCACCGATCAGGACATCGCTCGCTGTCTGCGAATTTTTGTGCGTTCTCTGACGGAGCAGACACATGGCAATGCGTGCGGCATTGGTGTGGCCGAGTTTACGACGCAGCGGTGTGTGGACCAGATCGATCATGAGAAGACGCGGGTCAACTGCATCACGTCCAGTCACCCGGAGGTGGCCATGATTCCGATCACCTATCCCACCGACGCGCTTGCCGTGGAAAATGCTCTGAAGACCGTGGGGCGCGTGGCTCCCGAGGATGCCCGCGTAGTGCAGATCGCCGATACGCTGCACCTGTCCCGCACGCGAGTGTCCGCAGCCCTGTTTCCGCTGATTGAGCAAAACGACGGCATGGAACTGGTTGGCTCGCCCTATCCTTTTCCGGTGGATGAACGCGGGCAAATGTCCGACGTGCCTGGCTGAGATTCACCCTCATGCTGTCCGGCAGCCATCCGACGACGCAGAAAATGGCAAAAGACGGAAAGGTCGCCTTGCAGACCTCCCGCCCTTTGCCGCCGCAGCGGTGACTAACACGATCGACCGAATGCCACAGTTGTGCCGTTCGGCCGGACCGCAACCTGCGACCATCAGCGTCGGTTGCGGAAGAAGCGATCCGGGTTGCGGAACGTTTCCGGTGTCAGTTCGGCAACCGCGTTGCCTGGGATGCCCGTGGCATTGGTGTCGTATTCGTACAGCATGCCATCGGGCGTGATGAACAGCCACTGGCCGCTGCTCCACAGCCAGCGTTCTCCCAGTCCGGCCCAGTTTTCAAACAGATTGCCCGGCACACGGATGTTCAGATCTTCCACGATGACGTTCAGTGCATCGGGATTGTCGTCGTCCAGTCGTCCACCCGGCTGCGTCAGCAGGTCCTGATTGTTGAACACCTGAGCGTTCAGCTGAGCAATCAACTCTCCATTGGCTCCGCCTGATCCATCCCAGCGGTGCAGTGCTCCCTCAGGCGTAATGAACAGCCAGCCCTCATCAGACATCAGCCAGTGTTCGCCCCGACCGCCCCAGTTGGCGAAGTTGCTGCCCGTGCGGCGAATGCTGAGGCTGTCGCCCATGTAGGCCGCCAGGCGAGCAATCTCATCGGATCGCCGTCCATCACCGTCCTGCAGCAGCATGTCATTGCCGCGACCGCCGTTCATGCCGTCGCGACCGCGACCTCCGTACATCAGGTCCTCATCCTCGCCACCGGACATCGTGTCATCGCCGCCGCGACCTTTGAGAGTGTCGCGACCTTCCTGGCCAAACATACGGTCACGTCCTTCACTGCCCAGCAGCAGGTCGTCTCCGCGTCCGCCCATCAGGATGGTGCGATCCACGCTGGCCGACGTGGCGTCCAGCACATCATCACCGTCATCGCCTTCCAGAATGATGGTTTCGATGTTCTGGAACACCACATCCAGCGCGGCCATCTCGATGCTGTCTTCGTCGACCGTTATGACGTCGTCGCTGGAAGTGCCACGAACCACCAGCGTGTCCCGTCCGCGACTGCCTCCGTCCACGCTGACATTCATCGGGATGATTCCATCGGCAGCAATGGTGAAGCGTTCGCTGCGTCCATCAGCGCCCCGAAGATTGATGCCCGCGACTTCGTCAGCCGGGCGTTCGGCCAGCACGCGTCCGCTGTCGGCGTCCACGACTGTCACCCGATCGTTCTCGACGCGAACAGCCACGTTGTCTGTGCCTTCGCGTTCTGCGTTGACGTCCAGCACTTCGGTACCATGCTGAAAGAACAGATTGGTCTGCAGGCCTTCAATCCCCGTATTGCGTTCAATGATGTCTGAAAGTGTCGTGCTTTCGACCTCTGCCAGTTCTTCACCGTCCATCACGTTCTGGTACCAGAAGCGGTCTCCGTCCCGCAGACGCTCAAACTGATCGATGATGATGGTGGAAAACGTTTCGCCCATGGATGAGCCTTCCACGTGATCTTCGGCCAGTCCGCCCACCCACAGGTCGATGTTGTCGACCGATCCGTAGGTTTCTTCCAGAGCAAGGGCGAGTTCAGGGTTGGACGTGATCTGATCGAATGAGGTGACCGGTTCCAGTCCCAGATCGGCACGCACCTGGTTGTAGTCGGCCAGGCCATGATCGCGGCCTCGCTGTACATTCAGCGACACCAGATCCAGACCGCCCGCCCCCGGAGGTCCAAACAGGAAATTTCGCACGTCATCGACCACGTGAGAGTCCAGTTCCTGCGCCAGCTGCGTGGAAGCGCCCCGCAGGATGGCATCCACACCGATGGCTTCCACCTGATCGGGGCGGAAGAACGCTTCTGACAGCGACACATTGCCGCCATCAATCACCTCGCCGTTTTCATCCAGCAGCTGCAGTTCGGGAGACAGCAGACTGTGCCCAAAACGGTAGGCGGCGGTGGAAAACTCGTTGGCGATATTGGGATTCACACTGGGGTCGTAGCCCGAGTATTCGCTCAGAGCGTCGGCTCCCAGCAGCGCCGGCAGAAACTCATTGTAGGTGATGACCTGCAACTGGGCCCGCACAATCGATCGAGCCTGCTGGTACAGTTCCTCGTCCGTCAGGCTGGGATCTTCGGCGGCCAGCTCCGTGGCAATGCGGTTGTGTTCGCGAACAAAAATGGTGTGCATGGACGTCAGCGCGATGTTCTCGTTGGCGCGGATGTCACCGGCCAGGTACAGCGAGTCCGATGTGCCACCTGCGTTGGCCAGGCCATCCACATTGTAGGGCAGGTATTCTCCATCGCCGGATGTCTTCAGCAGTCCGCCCTCGAACGTCCGCAGCGCGTCCGCCCGTTCCTGATCGGATCCGTACACGACCGACCCGTCGATGAATGCCGTGATCTCGTTGATCTGATTGCGGATGCCGTCACTGGATTCGTCGCCGTCCACATAGATGGAACGGTTCAGTCCGATTTCCGCTTCACCCGTGAAGAAGGGATCAAACAATGGATCGCCGAAGGGCACCTCAATGTTGAATTCCTCGTGGGGCTCTGCGGATTCTGTCAGGTCGATGTCGTGATCCAGAAACTGACCCCAGATCCAGATGTAGTCTGTCAGGTTGCGGTCATTGAGGATCGACTCGGACTGTGCGGCCACATTGTTGCTGACCACCCGGGCACTGACGCGATCATCACCCGCCGGACTGGAGACGCCGTCGGCATACTCGGCATCTGACAGTCGCAGCAGTTCAACACCCGTGCTGCCCAGCTCTGGGTTGTCGACGTTGTTTCCGGTGCCATCGATTGACGCGGTTACAGCGGACAGCATCTGGCGTGCTTCAAATACTTCTGCTGCCAGGAAGGCTTCAAGGCGGGACTGGCTGCGGCGGTTGTAACGTTTCATGATGGAAGACCTTTCGATCAGGTGCTGACTTCAGCGCGCAGAATGAGCGCGAAAAAAATCAACGGGGTGGCGTTAGACAGGAAACCTGAGTGGCACTCAGGCGCTCTCGATCGTGCCGGCAATCGCGAAATCGAAGACAACTCCAACGGACACATTCAACAGGGCTGGCTGTCGTTTGGTGTTGTGTTGTGCCTCTAACCTTAAAACGCGGGCCCGAAAGAAATTCGTCAGATTTCGTGTAAGAAATTTTTGTTGCTTCAGTACCCAGGCGTGGTTTTCGGGTTAGCAGAAAAATTCTCTGTGATCATCTGATTGCTGTTACATCAGTCAGCCCTGCATGGGCCTGTTTCTGCACGCGCGAGTATCCCGGCTGTCCGGCAGAGGCAGCCTCAGTGGCGAACGGCGGAACCTAAGCCACCGACATCCAGTGATCTGCGTCTGTCCGACCTGCCGAGTTCTGGATGGGCGTGAGACGGTGGAGCATCGTCTGTTCGCGAAAGAAGACCGTCGGTCGGCTTCCGAATCCGTCTGGTGCCGGCGAGTTGATGGCCTTCGAGTTTGTACGCCGCGTTACGTCTGTGCGGCTTCTCTGGGACCAGACGTTCACGTCAGCGGCAACGTCACCTGTAGGGGGGCTGAATCCGGAGATTCCCTGTGTGCGTCGGACTTGGCGGTGGTCTCAAGGGGCCTCTAATGGTTAGTTTGAAGACTGACACCAAGCGGCCATCTGGTCTGGCCGAGATTTTCTGACGCGGGTCCAAATATGTCAGTGCGATTCTGGTTGCTTCCTGTTTTTCTGTGTGGTCTTTTGGCAGCATCGGCGGACGATCGGTCGTCGGCTCACCGGGAAGGGTTGCGTGAGAATCGGCCCGATGTCTGGGCGCTGCAACACGTGACGGTTGTCGTGAAGCCCGGTCAGGTGGTGAGCGATGCGACGCTTGTCGTGCGAGACGGAAAGATTGATTCCGTGCAGCCCGGCGGCGACGTGCCGGCGGACGCACGGGCCATCGATCTGTCGGGCAAAACAATTTACGCCGGCCTGATTGATGCTTATGCAGAAACTGAGATTCCGGGCTGGCAGTTGCAGCAGACGGCCGGTTACTGGAATCCTCAGGTGGTTCCGCACTTGTCCGTCGCCCGCCGTCTGACGGAAAACGAAGACGCGGCCGCACTGCGAAAGCAGGGGATCGTGGCCCAGCTGCGTGCTCCCGGGAATGCCATCATTCGGGGTCAAAGCGCGCTGGTGACCACAGGCACGGACGATCGCAACCATGTCGTACTGCGACCCGACGTTGCCCAGCACATGCAGTTGACGCTGTCTCAACGTGGCCGTGATCAGTATCCCGGTTCGCCGATGGGCGCTGTGGCGCTGGCCCGTCAGGCCATGTATGATGCCGGGTGGTATCGCGAGGCATGGAAAAGAGCGACCGCAGATACCGCACTGCCGCGACCGGAACGCAATGTGGCGCTGGCCGCGCTGGAGCCCCTGCTGATCGCTGAGCAGCCTGCGATCATCGAGTGCACGTCGGAACTGTACGTGCTGCGTGCGGATCGGTTTGCCCGGGAGTTCGGCCTGAGCCTGATTATCCGCGGCAGTGGCAGCGAGTACCAAAGACTGGAAGACATCTCGGCCACCGACCGACCGCTGATTCTGCCGCTGAATTTTCCGAAGGCGCCCAACGTCAGCACGCCCGAGCTGGCGGACAATGCCACGCTGGAATCGCTGATGCACTGGGATCTGGCTCCCGAGAATCCCGCGCGTGTGGCGGCGGCCGGTATCCCGATTGCTTTCACTACAGATCGCCTGGACTCGCCTGACGATTTTCTGACGGCCATTCGCCGAGCCGTTGAGCGGGGTCTCAGTGCGGACGCCGCACTGGCGGCCATGACCCAGACGCCGGCAGAGCTGTATGGCGTCACGGAACTGCTGGGATCCGTGGAAGCCGGCAAACTGGCCAGCTTTGTTGTGACCGATGGTGATCTGTTTGCCGAAGACACCGAGGTGGTTGAGACTTGGGTGGATGGAAAGCGATTTGAACATGATCCGCCTCCGGCCCGCGACCTGGAGGGCCGCTATGTTTTGCAGTTGAAGTCCTCAGGCTCATTGCCAAAGAAACTGTACGTGGAGCTGAAAGAAGACAGCGGGCGGATCTCTGATGCGGTGCTGCCCGATAAAGACGACGACGCCAAAGCTGAAGACTCTGCGAAATCCGGGACCGACAAAAAGAACGGCTCTGCCAGGTCGGGCAAAAAGAAAAAAGGTGAGCCCACCCCGGTCGTGGTCGATCTGCGCAATGTGGCGTTAAACGACTACGCAGCCACCGCCAGGTTCGAGGCGAAAGAGTACGGGCAGGAGGGTATCGCCCGCGTGTCGCTGCTGTTCAGCGAAGTGGATGTCACCTCCGGGCGTCCCTTGGGTATGGGGCAGCTCGTCTGGCCGTCCGGCGATGTGTCCTCTCTGACATTCCTTGCAGCAGACGACCAGGCGGTCGATATTGATTCGGACGACGACGACGACAACGACAACGACGCGGACGACGACGCAGACGATGACGACGCGGACGATGATGAAGCGGACGACAAAGGCGCTTCATTTGATGTGAACTATCCACTGGGGGCGTTCGGTCGGACCAAACTGCCGACACGCGGGACAGTGGCTTTCACACATGCGACTATCTGGACGTGCGGTCCGGCCGGAATTCTTGAAGACGCCACGCTGCTGATCCACGATGGCACCATTCAGGCTGTAGGAATCGCGGTGGACATTCCGAAGTCAGCGACTGTGGTCGATCTGAAGGGACAGCATATTACGCCTGGAATCATCGACTGCCATTCGCACATGGCCAGTGACGGAGGCATCAACGAAGCCACTCAGGCCATCACCTGCGAAGTCCGCATTGGCGACTTCATCGACTGCACGGACATCACGATCTATCGACAGCTGGCCGGTGGTGTGACGGCGGCCAATATTTTGCACGGGTCTGCCAATCCGATTGGAGGACAGAACCAGGTGATCAAACTCAGGTGGGGAGTCAATGACGAACAAATGAAGTTTGCCCAGGCTCCCGGTGGTGTGAAATTCGCGCTGGGCGAGAACGTGAAACAGAGCAACTGGGGAGACGACTATCGCACCCGCTATCCCCAGACCCGTATGGGCGTGGAAGAGCTGTTTCGCGATGCATTCACCGCGGCACGTGAATACGGGCAGCGGTGGGACGACTGGCGAAAGAACCGACGGGGGCTGCCGCCGCGGCGGGATCTGGAACTGGATGCCCTGCTGGAGATGGTGGAGGGTACACGCTGGATCCACTGTCACAGTTATCGGCAGGATGAAATTCTGGCTCTGATCCGCGTGCTGGATGACTTTGATATCACGATTGGCACCTTTCAGCACATTCTGGAGGGCTACAAAGTGGCAGACGCTATGGCCCGGCATGGGGCGATGGGATCCGCGTTTTCCGACTGGTGGGCATACAAGTTTGAAGTCTATGACGCCATCCCGTTTGGCGGGGCTTTGATGCACGAAGCAGGCGTCGTTGTGTCATTCAATTCTGATGATGCCGAACTGGGCACACGATTAAATCTGGAGGCTGCCAAGGCCGTCAAATACGGTGGTGTCTCGCCGGAAGAGGCACTGAAGTTTGTGACGCTGAACCCGGCACGACAGCTGCGTATCGATGAGTATGTAGGCTCACTGGAGGTAGGCAAACATGCGGACTTTGCCGTGTGGAATGGTGATCCCCTGTCTTCGTTCTCGCACTGTCGTCAGACGTGGATCGACGGCGCGCGGTACTTTGATCATGACGAAGACGCGGCCGCACGCGACCACGTATATCAAATGCGCAACACCCTGATCCAGAAAATCCTCAGTTCCGGTGCCGACATGCAGGGGGCTGATGAGCAGCGACGCCGGCCGCGCAGCACAGACATGTGGCCACGCCACGATGAATACTGTCGCCACAGCCAAAACGATGACGCTCGCCTGCAGTCGATCAAAAGCGGACGGTAGTGCGTCCGTCGTGCTGTCGGTTGTCCGCGTGACTTTGTCTGAATCCACTCATTTTTGTCTTCGGACTCTTCCTATGAATCGTTTCTTTTGTCTGTTCCATTCACTGCTGCTTGTGGCAGCCGTCGTCGCCACACCGGCATTTGCCAGCGATGAGGTGCCGGGAGCACCTCAGAAAAAAGCGATCGCTCTGACGAACGCAATCGTGCACACCATTCTTGAGCCTCCCATCGCAGACGGTGTCGTGCTGTTTGAGAACGGCACCATCACGGCCGTCGGCAGGAAAGTGAAGATTCCCAAAGGCGCCGAAGTCATCGATCTGCAGGGGCAGCACGTCTACCCTGGACTGATTGAGGCGATGTCACAGATCGGCTTGCGGGAAGTGTCAGCCGTGCGTGCCAGCATCGACAGCTCCGAGGCGGGCAGCATCAACCCCAATGTGAAGGCTCATGTCGCCTTCAATCCGGACAGTGAAGTGATTCCCGTGACCCGGGCGAACGGGGTCCTGATTGCCGTTTCAGCACCGTCGGGAGGACGCGTCAGCGGTTATGCCAGCGTGATGCAGCTGGACGGATGGACGTGGGAACAGATGACCGTCAAAGCGGCCGCCGGGCTCGTGGTCAACTGGCCGTTTCCCGCTGCGGATGGTGCCAGTGAGGGCCTGCAGGAATTTCGTGAGCTCATTGAAGATGCCAAAGCGTACCACCGGGCGCGGGCTGTACCTGACAGCCGGCAGGCGTTTGACATTCGACTGGACGCTTTTGGTCCAGTCCTGGAGGGGACCACGCCGCTGATTGTGCGGGCCAGTGATCAGCGATCGATTCAGTCGGCGGTGGCGTTTGCCGTGGAGTATGATCTGAAGCTGGTGATCTTTGGCGGGCATGATGCGGTACTGTGTGCCGACCTGCTGAAAAAACACGGCGTTCCCGTGATTATTGATTCGGTGTTGCGTCGCCCCCGTCGCCGACACGAACCGTATGATGCCGCTTATACGCTCGCCAGCCGGCTCAGCCGCAAGGGCGTGAAGTTCTGTATCAGTGGCTACGGCCGCGAAGAAACGTGGAACGCCCGGAATCTGCCGTACCATGCTGCCATGGCGGCCGCCCATGGTCTGTCGTATGCGGACGCCCTGCGTTCGATCACTCAGTATCCCGCCGAAATTCTGGGCATTGACGGTCAGGTCGGCACACTGGCTGTGGGCCGCGACGCCACGATCATCGTCACCAGCGGTGATCCGCTGGAAATTGACACTCAGGTCAATCAGGCATGGGTCCAGGGGCGACGCGTCCAGCTGACGAGCCGGCATACCCGACTGAACGACAAGTACGAACAGAAGTACGAACAGCAGCGGGCCCAGTTGAAGGCACGCTAGCGGGGCATTGGCGGGAGCTGATGCGCTCGTTGAAATATGGCACCTGAGAACCCACCTGGTTTTACGCCGTGTGTGCGTGGCAGCGTGCCGTAGGCGACGTTTTCCGTGTGGCCGATTGGGGGCCGGGCGATGGTTGACAGGGGCGATGTGGCCGACCAGTGATGAGTCAGGTCACGCCCTGCTCACCGGACCTGCCCGACTTTGGTTCGTTCATCAGCTCCGTCGTGCGGGAGCTCCGTCTAATTCATCAGTTCTTTGACCTTCTGCCCGAAGTATTCAAAGACTTCGCGGCCGAAGTAAATGGCCAGTCCGACGACAATCAGAATACCGGCGATCCACAGGATGAGGCTGATCATGCCGACCAGTCCGCGCCATTTGTTGCCCAGCCACCGCCAGCGGTTGCGGCGTTTTTCGTCACGTTCCACCTGCTTGTACAGGTTTTTCATGTCGTCTTTTTTGAACTGCTCCGTCTTTTTGGTGAGCTGCTTCTCGACCGCCTCGGTGAATTCCGGAAACTGCGACAGCGGCATGTAGTTGCCTTCGGCACTCAGTTTGGCTTTGGCCTTGGCCGTCAGCATGCCGGCGGCCAGCATCTTCAGCACCCGACCGGTCGACAGCTTTTCCACCACCGCCTTGCCGTTGACGTCTGTGAATTTGACGTACCACGTGCGGGATGCCTGTTTGGTTTCTGACAGCCTGGCATCCGCCCTTGATGAGCGCTGAGCTCCACTGCGGGAGGTGGCCGTTGTGGCGGCAACACCGGCCGTCGTGCTGGCAGATCGTCCCACGCCGGTGGGCAGTGCGCCGTTAATGAACGACGGCGCTTCGGAGTGCACGCCAAGGGCGGCCAGATCATGGATGACGTCACCACAGTCGCTGTACCGATGTTTCGGATCTTTGGCCATCATCTTGTCGATGATCAGGTCCAGGCGTTCCGGTATGCCGGGGGTGACTTTGCGTGCCGGCTCGTACTTGCCGGTCTCCTTGGCCATGATCAGTTCCAGCGCCGTGCCTCCGGAGAACGGCAGTTTGCCGGTCAGCATGTGGTACAGCGTCGCGCCCAGTGCATAGATGTCTGATCGCTGGTCGACTGTTTTTGCACTGCGGGCCTGCTCGGGCGCCATGTACAGCGGTGTTCCCAGGCCGGTGCCGCTTTGTGTCATCGACACGTCTTCATCGAGCACCTTTGCCAGTCCGAAGTCGGCCACCTTCACCACGCCCTTGCTGGTGAGCAGCACGTTGTCCGGCTTGATGTCGCGATGCACCATGTTCAGGTCATGTGCGTGCTTCAGACCTTCCGCGGCAGCGATTGTCAGGTGGACGGCATCCGCCACAGAAAACTGCTCCTGCTGATCCAGCCAGTCCTGAACGCTTTTGCCGTCGATGTATTCGATGGCAGCAAAGTGCAGTCCCTTGAAGGAATCGACCGCATACACCTTCACGACGTTGGGGTGATCAAGCTTGGCCATGGAGCGAGCTTCGCGGAGGAAGCGGGCCACAAAGTCTTCTTTTTTGGACAGCTCTTTCGACAGCGTTTTCAGCGCGACCATGCGGTCCAGACTGATTTGATGGGCCAGAAAGACTTCGCCCATGCCCCCTTTGCCCAGGCGCTTTTTCAGTTCAAAGTCGCCGACTTTTGTGACGCTCTTCTTCCCCGACTTCGCCTTCTGGGGGCTTTGCGGTTTCTTCTTTTTGTGGGGATTGTCCGTCACGTCAACCTCGACAGGGGATTCAGGCTCAGTCCCGCGACTGTTGAGTCAGACTGGCAGGTCAGTCTGGCGAGGCAGTCCGGCAGGCATGCAATTCGACTCGAAGGTGATTTGATTAACGCTGCTCTTCTGGTTCTAACTTAAATCCGCAATGGTCCTCAATCTGCGACGGATATCTGAATTTCAAACGAGGCCGACATTCATCGACATTGCATGTGGAACAACCTGCACATTCGCATCGACGCCACCGCAGGCTGCGTGCGCCCAGCCTCGTGGAGCGTCAAAACGTCTGCCCCGTCAGTCGTTCGAATGCTTCAATGTACTTGTCCGTGGTACCCGCCACAACCTCAGAGGGCAGTTCCGGCGGCGGACTGTTGCGGTCCCAGCCGCTTTGTAACAGCCAGTTACGAACGTACTGCTTGTCGAAGGATTCCTGCGTGCCCCCCGGCCGATACCGATCCTGCGGCCAGAAGCGGGAACTGTCCGGAGTCAGCACTTCATCGATGAGTATGATCTGACCGTCCACCAGCCCGAATTCGAATTTGGTGTCCGCAATAATGATGCCCCGCTCTGCGGCGTATCGGGCGCCTTCGGAGTAGATCTGCAGGCTCAGGGATTTCAGCTGCGCGGCCAGATCTTCACCGACTCCCTCCACAGCGCACATCTGTTCAAATGTGATGTTCTCGTCGTGTCCCTGTTCCGCCTTGGTCGCCGGCGTGAAGATGGGTTCGGGCAGCTGGTCACTTTCGACAAGGCCCGACGGCAGCGAAATGCCACAGACGGTTTGTTGTGCCTGATACTCAGCCCAGCCGGAGCCCGCCAGGTAGCCGCGAACGACGCACTCGACGGGGACGACCTGCGTCTTTCGAACCACGATGCTGCGGCCGGCTAACGGGGCGGCCGTTTCCGAAGACAGTCCCAGCGTCGTCAAATCGTCTGTGAGAAAGTGGTTCTCGATCGACAGCTGATCAAACCAGAACTGGCTGATCCGCGTGAGCAGCTCTCCCTTTCGAGGGATGCCGGACGGCAGGATGTAGTCGAAGGCACTGATGCGGTCGGTGGCCACGAACAGCAACCGGTCTCCAAAATCGTAGACGTCGCGGACCTTGCCGCGGCGAACGGGCCGGTCAGGCAGGCTGCTTTCCAGCAGAATAGAACTCATAAGTTTGCAATCAGGCGGACTTGCTCATGACGGGATCCGGATGTGGGTCTTTCCGGCCGACTGGTGCCGGTCGAAAACAGGTGTGCGGCCAGTATTTACTGTCGCACTGATCAAACGGCATCAGTTTAGCCACGCCTGTCGTGTTGAACAGTCTGCTGCGAAAATGTGGGGGCAATCCATGGCGTTCTGCAGGCGGCGTTCGTCCCTGCAGTTCGCACGGAATCCGGCCGGTTAGTTCCATTGTCAGAACAGATGAGTATTCTACGCAGAGGTCATCGGGCGCCTGCCGCCGCTTCTGAACACCCCCTCCTCTGCAACCGCACAATCAATCACCATGGGACTGATTCAGTTTAAAGTCGGTACACCGGAACTGATCGTCCCTGAGCAGATTGCAAAGGCAGACTTTGTTACCTTCGACGGTCGCGTGATTGCATCGTCCAATCGACTGACGGACGGCGTTCTCACCTGCCACCGTACCCAGGCCGACAGCAGCAAGCTGAGGATCTTCTGCAATCTGGATGGACAGCAGTACGTACTGCAGACCGCCTCAATCCGCGAAAGCTCGGAGATTTATGACCTTGAGGCGGAACTGGCCCGTGGTCTGCTGACGCGTTTGCGAAACTTCCATGCCCTGTGGACCGGAGCAGGACTGCGCAGCAGTGATGAACTGGAAGCCACCATGAAACAGGCCCATGGTGTGTTCCGGCAGAGCATTTTCGGGGAAGGTCAGTCGCAGGCAGCCGTCGATGCCATTCGTCTGAGTCTGCATGCCACCGAAGCTCTGGTGAGCGTCTACACCGATCAGCGGATTACCTATCGTCGCAAACGCACACGTCGCATCCCCATGTCGACCGGCTGTCGACTTATTCGCCCACCGGAAGTGGAAGACACGTTTCTGAAGGCCTTCAACGCCGCACTGGTGCGAACCCGCTGGAACGTCCTGGAGCCCCGGGACGGCGATTATCAGTGGGACGAACTGGATGCTCTGGTCGACTGGGCGACGGAGAAAAATCTGTCGCTGATGGGAGGGCCGCTGCTGGATCTGTCCTCCGAGTGTTTTCCGGAATGGATGAATCCGTGGAAGGGCGATCTGTTAAACCTGCAGAGCTTCACATCGGACTTTGTGGAGACGGTGGTGAGCCGATACGTCGGTCGCATCCGTCACTGGGAAGTGGTGTCCGGTGCCAACTGTGGCGGTGTGAATGGTCTGCTGGAAGAACAGCGTTTGAATCTGATCATGCGGGCGATCGAAGCGGCCCAGCAGGTCGACGAGCAGATTCAAATCAGCCTGCGGGTCATCCAGCCATGGGGCGAATATCTGGGGGCCACCAACAACCGACTTCCGCCGATTCAGTTTGTCGATACGCTTCGCCGCAGCGGCGCGCGGATTTCTGAGGTGAATCTGGATCTGCGATTTGGCGGCGGAGATATTCAGTCGCTGCAGCGAGACATGCTGTCTGTCTCCCAGTTGCTGGATCACTGGTCTTTGCTGCAGATGCCGATGAACGTCATGGTGGCACTGCCGGAATCGGCCTGCTTTGGCGAGCGCACGGCCGACTATGTCACCTGGCAGGCCGACGTCATGGAACGGCTGATGAAAATGTGCCTGGCCAAAGAACGGGTGACGGGGTTCTTCTGTCTGAACTGGTCCGACCCCACCGTGCAGGACCTTCCGCTGCTGGGCCAGCAGAACACCATCCATCCGGGTGTGGGCCGCATCATCAATCTCGAGCAGCATCGCTGATCGGTACCGCGACCCCGTTAGAGGCCGGCAACTGGGGAGCTGGTCTGCCTGTCAGAGTCTCATTCTGCCAGGCGTCACGACCACACTGACTGCCGTCTCATGGTGACTCCGATCGGTCGACAGACCCTGCAGGCTTCACGAACCAAATCACCCGGATAATCGGTCTGGCTGGTTCGATTCCTCGCATTCGCAACTCGCGTATATCCCACGGGGTCCTGCGGATGCTCGGCAGAAATTGCCCAACACCCGCCAGAACCGAGGAATTCGCAGACGATGACGACGGTGGAAGAAGGAAATTCACCTGGGCGATTCCGTGGGGCACACGACGTGTCATCCATCCGCGGGACCAATCGCTGAAAGGATGTCGTCATGCGAATTCACAAGCCCACATTGCTCCTGCTGTGCGCAATCATCAGCTGTTCCGGCTGCGCCACACAGTCGTACCAGCGCTCAGCCCCGCGGTCCCGACCGATCAGTACGGGCATCCAGCCAACCCCCGATGCCGGCCCGTCGCCGAGCATTGAATACCACGCCGATCCGCCAGCCGCTCCACGCCAGCCGGTGCCTTCACCGCCCGTGGCCGAGACCGAGGAACTGGAAGTGAAGGGCGTCGGGCTGTCACGCGTTCTGCATGATGCGTTCGGCAAACCGGGCTGTACGGACGGGCCGTGTGCGGATGAACCGTGTGTCGACGAGTCGTGTGTCGACGAGTCGTGTGTCAGTGAACCCTGTGTGGACCACGCGTGCAGCGATCACTCGTGTGCGGAAACGGCGGACAGCTGTGCCGAAGCCTGCGATTCCTCTGGCCACTGCGGCGAACCGGCTGCCTGTTTCCGACTGCCGAAAGTGCGGATGCCGAAAGTCCGTTTTCCGACTGTTCGCATGCCCAAAATTCGACTGCCGAAGTACAAATTCCCCACCTGCCGTTTGCCTAAGTGCAACCTGTCCCGGTTCTGCTCCACCGGCTGTGCGGAGCCGGCAGTCGATGGCTGCAACGACGATCCCTGTGCCGAAGCCTGTATCACCGATGAGCCATGTGGCGAACAGTCGTGTGCCGAAGGCTGCTCACAGAAAACGGATTGCCCCGTGCCTTCGTTCTTTGACAAATGCTTTCGCTGCTTCAAACCGAAGGCCGAGTGCGGCGAGGGTTGTGTAGACGGATGTGGGGCCGTAGCGGCGGCAAACGAGTCGCTGGAGACCATCCCCGCAGAAGAAATTCTGCCGATGGAAGATCCGTTCGCCCCGGTGCCGGAAGCACCCGTGCCGGAGATTCCGCTGACGCCCGCACCGGCCACACCAGCGCCGATGCCCGAGACTGAATTGACACCGCAGCCTCAGCCCCCCGCTCAGCCCCCACAGCCTCCGGTCAACGAACTGGGTGCAGGCATCAACGACAAGCCCGTGCTGGCTCCGATGGCTCCCATGCCCGTCACCGGTCAGTTTGTGGAGCCTCAGATCTGGCCGCGTCTGAAGTACCAGCCTGGTCAGCCGCACGTTCAGGGACGTCCGGCTTCCTGGCACGGCGGTGCGGCCACCACCTGGCAGCTGCGCTGATTCCTCAACGCGGAATCGCGCTGACCAACACGAACATCTGCGAACGCGAACAGTCAACCGCTGCTCGCGTTTTTTCTGCGCAGTGAAATCGCTGTATCAATCAGTGGCAGCCGCAGCGGTCAACGGTGGGCGAGGCCAGAAAGTGCTGGTGGTTCGCACATACTCCGCGTAGCCGGGTCGACGGCTGCTGATGTCTTTTTCCAGCATGCCGACGCCGGAGAATTTCATCAGAAACACGGACATCAAAGCCGGGCAGAATGCGGTCCACCCGGAAGCCCCACAGGCTACCGACATCAGAAACAAGCCCCACCAGATGGTGAAATCGCCGAAATAGTTGGGGTGGCGGGTGTATCGCCACAGCCCCGTATTCAGCACCTTATCTGCGTTTTCGGGGTTTGCTCGAAAACGGGTCAGCTGCCAGTCGCCCACGGCTTCAAACAGAAAGCCAATCAGCCACACGACGCTGCCGACAGCAAACAGCAGGAGATCGACGGGACCATTTGCCGACAGGGCCTGCTGCAGCGGCAAACCAATCAGCCAGATCAAAAAGCCCTGCAGAAAGAAAACGGTGACAAGACTCTGCAGCCACCACCGCTGGGTTCCGGCGGCCCGCATGGCGGCGTAGCGACGATCTTCGTGGGCTTCCTTTCGCCAGCGGATTGTCAGATGCAGTCCCAGTCGCAGGCCCCAGACAGCCACCAGCAGCAACAGCACGGCGCGGAACGTTGACAGCATCTGCACAGAGGAATTTGGGTTGGCCAGTACCACTGTGGTCGCCAGCACCACAAAGCCGGGGCCCCAAAAGGGGTCGACAATATCGGCGCGTGTCCAGCGGACACTCAGCAGCCAGGCCACGAACACGTAAACGGCGATCACGGCTGCCGACCAAAGGAGAATTGTGGTCACGAGGATCTCCGACGAAAGCGGTAGTGCGACACGTACCACTCACGGCCGTCCCGCATACCGAACAGCTCGGCACACGCCATATAGAACATCCGCCACCGCTGCCGCCAGGTCTTCCAGTCAGCCCCGTAGGCGTCACGAAAGCAGGCTTCCACAGCCGCTGATTCGCGGTCCATTTTGGCCAGCCAGGCATTCGATGTTTTTTCGTAGTGCGTGCCGTCCCATTCGTACTGCTGCTCGATGGCCATGTGATCCTGGCAGTGCAGCAGCAGATCACGTGACGGCATGATCCCGCCGGAGAAGAAGTGTCGCGCCATCCAGTCAGAAGAACCTTCATCTTCGAACGGATAGGCGTGTCGGTGGTGGCAGAAGATGTGAACGAACAGCTTGCCGTCTTCCGTCAGCCAAGAGCTGATGCGTTTCATCAGTTCCTGGTGGTTGCGGACATGCTCAAACATTTCCACGCTGACGACACGATCAAACGGGCCTGGGGGCGACAGATCGTTGATGTCGCACGTTTGCACGGTCACGTTGGTCAGACCACGCTGTCTGGCCTGAGCTTCAATGTGTTCCCGCTGAGAGTGAGAATTGGAAACTGCGTGAATCGTGCTGCCGGGATACTGCGCCGCCATCCACAGTGTCAGCGATCCCCAGCCGCACCCCAGTTCCAGAATTCTCTGACCGTCGGCCAGCTGGGCGTGCTCACACGTTTTTCGCAGCGCGTTTTCTTCGGCCGTGTCCAGGTCGGTCGTCTGGTCGTCCCAGTAACTGCAGCTGTATTTCAGGTGTCGGCCCAGTGACGCCAGAAAAAAGTCGGCCGGCACTTCGTAGTGCTGCTCATTCGCTTTTTCCGGCACGTGAGCGACAGGGCCGGCAGCCAGCTCGTCCAGCCAGGCCTGCACTTTGTGGCCGCGGGATTCCAGTCCGTCCGCGTTCAGGTCTCGCAGACGTCCTCGCATCAGGTTCCGCATACCCGCCCGGATGACGCCATCGGGCAGGCGGCCCGATTCCGCGAGGGCAATCATGGAAGTGGCAATCTGAAAGACGGGCATTCTCGGGTCCTGTGCAAACGGCGTTGTCCGGATTCGCAAAGTGCGGCGGTGTCCGGTGACACGTCTGAACGTTTTAGGCCCGAGCCATTCCGTGGCCAGTGATTTCCCTGTGTGGCCGATGCTGCGCCGTCAGGGCACCACTTTCATCGTGTAATGGGCGGCGGCCGGCCAGAGCGGCGCTCCTCCGCCCACCGCCTGATCGACCGTCAGGTCATACAAAAAACCGGCACGGTGGTCCGGCACTGACAGCCGCACGATCCGCCGGGTGTCGTCCAGATCCACGGCGTCGATGCTGGCTGTGAATCGATCGGAGTCCGGTGTGGCATAGCTGCCGCCCCATTTTCGGGTGAAGGCCTGAATGTTCCAGCTGGCACTTTTCAGGGCGGCCGCTCGGGATACCGGCTCGAAGAATTCCACTTCAAAGCCCCCTTTGACCGCGCGAATTTCCTGAATGCCGTTGGGAAAAGTCTCTTCATCCACCGCCAGCCGGGAGATGCCACCCGTGTTGCGGCCCCCCTGCCAGCCGCTGTCCCAGATGCTGCCGATGTAAAGCTCACCCTCCGGCGACACGGCCGAGCAAATGGGACCAATAAAGTTGCTGCCTCCGGCTTCCTGATCGGGGCGACTGAAGCGATAGCTGGCACCCTGCAGCGTGCCATTCACGTCCTGCACGGTGAACCGCATCAGAAATCGCGAGTCATATTCGCATCCGATGCCGTGGCCCCGCAGGCCAGGGATCGCAAACGTGTCCGGCAGAAACAGAATGCTGTTCACACTGCGCGACCAGGGATGCGGCACCATCACGGCCGGTTCTTCGGCCTGCAGGCTCTCCACCGGCTGATGGCGTGACGGCACACCGTAGTGACGACCGGGCAGCAGATGATTGATTTCGTTGAACGTGTTTTGCACGCCCTGATTGTCCGTCGCAAACACATGCCCGTCGTGATCGATGGCAATGTCCATGGGATAACGCATCGACAGCGAAAACGGAGTCACCACGCCGGACGGGTCAATCTTCACCACGCCTCCGCGCCAGCGATCGTTTTTGACGGGCCGTTTCTTCTGTGAGTAGTCACTTCCCAGTCCCACATACAGATGGCCGTCTTCATCGCGAACCAGTCCGGAGGCCCAGTCGTGATAGTTGTCGCTGTAGCCCCAGCCGCTGGCCACCACTTCCCGCCTGTCTGCCCGACCGTCGCCATCGGTGTCTTCCAGACGCAGGACCTCGGGTTTGTGAGCTACCAGCAGCGCTCTGCCGTCCGTGAGAATACCAAACGGTGCGGCCAGCCCTTCTTCAAACAGCTGCGTGCGATCCGGAATGCCATCGCCGTCCGTGTCGTCGGCAATCCAGACATGCCCCTTCAGCGAGGTGAAGGCCATGCGGCCATCGTCCAGCCACGTGATGGCGGTGGGCATGATGGCACCGTCAATCGGCAGCCGAGAACCGACAAAGCCGGGGGTTGACGTCAGTCGATCGGGGTCGCTGTTGATACGCGGCAGCTCGCGCGGCGCTGGGCGCGGGGGCAGCTGGCCGGAAACCTCTCCTGTGATCATCACGCCCGGTGCTGGACCGTCCAGTCGCTGCACCGTGACCTGACTTGCGATCAGGCTGTCGGCGGTGCCAAATGTTTCCTGTGTGACGTCTGCCGGACGCCATCCGGGCGGAGCATCGGCCATGCTGACGATCGCCTCAAAGCCCGAGGACCTGGGGCGAATGGTGTGTTCAAAGATCACGGGCGTCAGCGGGTCAGTCGGTGATGACCATGCCGTTTCAGCGGCGTGAGGCGAACGTTCGGTCGCCGCCGAGGGCGCCTCGTTCGTGCGATACCAGCTGCGAGTTCGCAACTGCACAAAGCCGGGTTTCTGATCGTAGGACAGCAGTTCACACACACGCCCCTCGTCTTCCACAGGAGCCAGGACGCGTCCTCGTTCATCCGTGACGGTTTGAATCGACGTGGTTTGGAGCGGACGACGAATCACGCTGCCGGGCATGTCCCAGTACCAGCTCTTGCCTTCAGTCCGCTGACGGGCGAACTCACCATAGGTCCACAGCCGCAGGTTCATGGTGTCCAGATCAATCAGCAGGCTGTGTCCGCTGGGCAGGCCGACAGCAAAGGCTCTGGCCACCGGTTCAAATGTTTTGGCATCAGTGCCGATGGTGAACACGTCCCGCAAAATCAATGGTGGATCGTCTGCCGTCACGGAAGCAATCTGCTCGAAGCGACTGGTGACTGTCGGCGGTGTGAAGCGGCTGTCCGCCAGTGCCGTCCAGATGACGCCCAGCTGCGCGGGCAGACTGCCTTCCAGCACGTCCGGCATGCCTTTGCGAATGGCGGGCATTTCAATTCCCGCCACGACACGAATCGGGTTCTTCATCCACCGCTGAAAATAACGTGGGCGAATACGGCTGCCCATGGTCATCAAATCTGACCCGCGCGTGCCCAGTGCCACATTACGCGGCTGAAACGGTCCCGCCTGATGACAGGCCACGCAGTTGAAACCCGCCGCCCCGGTCAACTGATTGCCAGTCAGCAGCTGTTGTGCGGAGGCCGAATGCTGACCGGTTAAGTCAATGTGTGACAGCACGTCCGCGCGGGCGCTGTCGGCCTGCGGTGGAATGAGATCCGTGGCCTGGAAGTGCTGTAACAACCACGAGGTCTCCTGATCGGAATGGCGAAATCGTGGCATCTGCACCATCAGCCACGGCAGCCGGCGACCCGCCTGCTCTCCCTTTACGGCTTTGCTCAGGTAGTCCGTTTGCAGCTTGTCGCCCACGGCCGTCAATGAAGGTGGCACCAGACCCTGACTTTGTCCCTCCAGATCCGGGTGCAGTTTCTGCAGTTTTCCGGCAATCAGCGACAGCCCCTGCACTGTGTCGCGATCGTGGCACGACAGGCAGCGATTGCGGGCCAGGATCATGGCCCCTTTGTCGACAGCGTTTATAGCCGACTGAACGGTGCCAGTCGTCAGCCAGGTTGTCAGGCTTCGGTTCTTCAGTTCGTCCAGGTCAAACCGAGGTCGCAGGAGGGAGGCCTCACCTGTGTTCCCGGATGCTGTTGCCGCTGGCCTGGCTGATGCAAAGCAGTGGCCGGCATCCGGCGAAAAGGACTCCAGCGGCACGCTGACCGGCTCCAGCCCGGGGATTGCGTGACACGCTGCGCAGTTGGCGTCGATCACCAGCTGACGTCCGGCGGCCAAATCCGCGTCCGTTGCTCCATCAGGTTGATCGATGTGACCGGTCGCGTCTGCCGTCTTTTCTGTCAGTGCGGCGACAATCTGACGGCGTTCGTCTTTGGACAGCTCAAAGCCGGGCATGCGATGATCGGCATTCAGCGAGGCCGGGTCCCGCAGCCAGCGATCCAGCCAGGCGGGCGTGCGACGCTGACCGACACTCGCCAGATCCGGCGCAGCATAGGTGTCCGTGGCGTCCTCAAATTTCTGTGTTGCCGCCGACACGTTGTGGCACGCGACGCAGCCGGTTGACAGCAGCAAACGCTGACCGGCGGACACGTCGCCGTTTTCGGTTTTCTGTTTTGTTTCCGGGTGTGATTTTTTGGAGATCGAAGTCAGAAACTGAGCAATCCTGTTTGCCTGCTGTGGCGTGAAGCCAAAGTCGGGCATGTGCGAATTGGGCACCACCGAACGCGGGTTCTGCAGCCGCTTTGTCAGGACGGCGAGCGGCTGACTGCCGCGGACGCGATCCAGTGCAGGACCGGGCAGTGGCGGCAGATGGGAGGTTGTCTGATGGCAGGCGGCACAGCGAAACGAATCGGCCAGCGCACGGCCATAATCCGCCAGCTGGGCGTCATGCAGTTCTTCCCGATACAGTACGTCGGCCGGCACAGGTTCCAGGGTAAAACTGTCCGATGACCAGTAGACTGACAGCCGCGCCTGAGGCTTGTCGCTTTCGGCCGGCGATTCGTACACGACTTTCAGCTCGTGATCACCGGCTGTGAGTGTCACGTTCTCACCCGAGACGAAGCCTCGCTGATTGTCGGCCTGCAGGACCACCTGGTCATCAATGGTCACCTGCAGGCTGCCAATGACAAACGCATGAAAGCGATGTGTGCCGGGCGTCTTTACCAGCAGCCATGACTCCCAGTTCGCATCAAACGGCCCTGCCGGCAGGCGATCGTCGGCCGCATCGCCGCCCCACTGAAAACTGAGGACCGGGTCAATTCGCTGTACCCGCTGTCCGTGGCTGCGGTAGGTGGCCAGCAGACCCGGATGGAAGTCCGCATCAGTGAAGTCTTCTGCCGCAGCCACAGCACAGAAGGGCTGGACGGGCAGGCACAATGTGATCAGCAGAATGTGAAAGATGGTGGGGCGCAGCATATCGTTCCTCTGTCAGTGATGATGACATTGGAACGGACGAAGCGAT
Source organism: Planctomycetaceae bacterium (assembly GCA_024742875.1). Taxonomy (GTDB): domain Bacteria; phylum Planctomycetota; class Planctomycetia; order Planctomycetales; family Planctomycetaceae; genus Fuerstiella. The sequence continues at coordinate 49,588 of JANSXP010000016.1, forward strand.
CCCTGGCAATGCGCAGCGGAAAACGGTCGCTTTGCGTATTTTCGGCACCTTGAAAACGACCGATCAGGTGACATCCAGTCGCAGTACAGCGCTCCACTCGCTGCGAACTCCCGTGGCACTGCGCGAACGCACCCAGATCGCATAGGTGCCCGGTGCCAGGTCGAATCCGGGCGTGAAACTCTCACCGGCGACAGCCAGTTCGTGGATGACGCGATTGGTCACGCCGACGTGGTTGATCCAGATTTCCGTGGACACCGCCGCCGGATCATCATTCCAGGTAATCGTGGGGCGTCGGTTGGCTGTGGTTGTCTGCGGAAACGTAATTACGGGCTGTGTCAGGGCGCCCACGGAAAAACTCACAGGAGCCGACCATTTGGCGAACTGCCCTGCCCCTTCCGGCTGCACCCAGACCTGATAATCGCCGTCCGGCAGCGAGGTGCCAAACGTGTAAGATGTTCCGGTAACTGCCGGTTCCCGCAGAAACAATCCGGAGGCATCAGAGACCCACACGTCGTAATGCGTGGCGGCTGCAAAGGGCGTCCATGAAATTGTGGGGGGATTGGTGCTGACATTGCCCACCGGTGACGTAATGACGGTGGTGTCGTCTACGGTGAAGGTGTGTGCGGCACTCCAGTCGGAGCCCGTGCTGCCGTCCATAGACTGAACCCAGTAGCGATAGCGGTGACCGCCCTGCAGTCCGGATGTCATCAGCAGTGACGTTCCGGACACGACCGTTTCCAGCACCTTGGTGGAGGTGGTGGTGATGTCGTTTACCCAGACCCGATAGGCCGAGGCGCCGGTATCCGTCCATTCCAGCAGCGGTGCGGCAAACACAGACGCCAGCGTGGGGCCGAGGGTCACCGGTGCGCCGGTGACCACAAAGTCTGTTCCGTCGGACCAGTGCCCGACAACGTCCGCGTTTTTGCCGCGAACCCAGACGGTGTATCGCCCATCCGTCAGCGAGGCGGGCACCACCACAGATGTGCCGACCACATTTGTGGAACGGGCCACTTCGATTCCCCGCTCGTCCTGCACCACGACATCATACAGCGTGGCTCCATCCACGGACTGCCAGACAACTGTTGGCGATGACTGCACGGTCGACACCAGCGGTGCGACAATTTCGGCCTGGGGACTGACATCAAATGTGACGGGGCGACTCCATGGTCCTGTCCGTCCCAGGCTGTCAATGGCCCGCACCCACATGCGGTGCACGCCGAGCGACAGCGCGGTGGGAATGGTGAGGGCGTTGCCGCTGACAGCCGTGTTGCGATACACCACGCCCACGCCGTCGGTGATCTGCGACAACCAGACATCGTACGTCGAAACTCCGGAGATTTCCGTCCATGACAGCGTGGGATGAGCAGATGCCTCGATGCCATTGGCCAGAACCACCGGCTGCAGATCGGCGGCGGCCTGCTGCACGGGTTCCCGCTCCAGAAAGTGGAAGCCCGTGCCAGTGGCGCCGTCCGCCAGCGTGATGGCGGCGAAGGCATCATTGCGGACAGATCCGGCCAGCAGTGTGCCGAGTTGTTCGGGACCATCGTCCAGGCCATACGGCTGCTGCTGCACCAGGCTGTATGTTCCCGCCGGCAGGCCGGTGAACGTGTATTCGCCAAACGTATTGGTGCGGGCTGTGACGAGCACCGGCTGACCATTCGTGCGGCGCCCCGCCAGTGTGACGGAGGCGGCAAACACGGGCGTGTCGCCGGCATCCAGAATGCCGCTGTTGTTCACATCCACCATCACGCGGCCCGACAGGCTGCCGGTGGCCGACGCATCGACAGGCGGGGGCGGATCGACATCCGTGTTGGATGCCAGGAGCTCTCGTTTGGATTCGTCGATCTGCCCTTCGCCAAAGTTGAATCCCACCGCATTGCTGCCGTTGGCAGCGTTCAGATTCAGAGCAAAAAACGCGTCGTTGGTCGCGCTGATGCTGCCCGCGCCTGTGCCAGCTGTGTCGCTGCCGTCTTCGTAGATTAATGGCTGCACTTCAAACAGGTGATATTCGCCCTGCAGCAGTCCAGTGAATTCATACTGGCCAGCCGCATTGGTGGTGGCCGTCTGCAGCACATCATCGCCCAGTCCGTTGCGACCAAAGATACCAACCTGCACACCGGCGACGGCCGCTTCGCCGGCATCCTGCACACCGTTGTCGTTCAAATCCTGATAGACACTTCCCGAGACGCTGAACAGCTGGGGATCAATCACCGTGGCCTGAGCGGCCGTGTTGCTGGCCGGATCGGTGTCCGTTCCGGTGGACGTCACCGTGGCGATGTTCTCGATGCGTCCCCCCAGTGGCAGATCCACACTGACGACAATCGTGACCACGGCCGTCTCGCCGGGCAGCAGCACACCGATGTCCGCCGTCACGACCTGTCCACTGCCACTCACTGTTCCCTGAGACGTCTGGGCGCTCATAAAGGTGACCTGCATGGACAGTGTGTCCGTCAGCACCACGTCCGTGGCAGCCGACTGCCCGCTATTGACCACGTCGATGGTGTAGGTCAGTACGTCGGGAGATCGCAGCGGATCAGCGTCGTCCGTTTTGGTGACCACCAGATCCACTTCCCGCACAATCTGTGTGGTCTCTGAGGCCGTGTTGGTCGTCAGATCGGAGTCCAGCTGGTCGACCTGGGCGACCGTGACCACATTGGTCAGGCTGGAAACGGTGGCCAGCTGACTGACGGTCAGCACGACCGTCAGTTCGCGGCTGTCGCCAATCGCCAGACTCCCGATGTCCCAGATGCCGGTGGCACTGTTGAACGTTGAACCGCCGGTGCCGGTGACCGACACAATCGAGATGCCGGCGGGCAAAGTGGTCAGCAAAGCGTCGCTGACCTGCAGTCCTGTGGCATCCGCCTGTCCGCTGTTGGCGGCCGTGATGGTGTAGACCAGATTTCCGGTACCGCTGCCCGCCACGACCGGATCTGCGGCGTCTGACTTGGTCAGCACGATATCGACGGCCCGCAGCACCTGTGTGGTTTCTGTGGCCGTGTCATTGCCCGGACTGCTGTCTGATTCGTTGACCTGAATTACCTGGGCTGTGTTGGTGACGGAGGTGACCGCAGTGGCATCCGTGACGGTCAGCGTGAGTGTAAGAATGCGGGACGCACCTGCCGGGATCACGCCCACATCCCAGATCCCGGTCGTCTGGCTGAATGAGGTGCTGTGTGAGCCAGTCGCTGAGCTGACGGAGAATCCGGCTGGCAAACTGGCAATCAGTGAATCGGAAATCTGCACGCCGCTGGCATCGGAGGGGCCCGAGTTGGCCGCTGTGATGGTGTAAACCAGGTTGTCCGTCCCGGATCCGGCAAATACCGGATCGACGTTGTCCGTTTTCGTCAGCTCAATATCAACGGAACGTGCGATCGGCGTGTCGGCTGTGGCCGTGTTGTTGGTCGGCGTGCTGTCCGCCTGATCCAGGTCAGTCAACGACACCGAGTTGGTGACCGTCCCGGCGGTGGCCGCGGAGCCGACCGTGAGCGTGACGGTCAGAGTTTCCGTCACCCCGGTGTTGAGATTGCCCACCGTCCAGACGCCCGTGCCGCTGTTGAATGTTGTGCTGCCACTGCCCACGGCGGAATCCAGTGACCACCCCGACGGCAGTGCGGCCAGCAGCGCGTCTGTCAGCGCCACGCCAGTGGCATTTGAAGGGCCGTTATTGGAGGCCGTGATGGTGTAAGTGAGGTTGCCGCCGCCGCTGCCCGCCGTCACGGATGTCGACGGCCCCGATTTGGTGACGGCGATGTCCACGGCCCGCAGCACCGTGGTGGATTCGGACGCCGTGTTGCTGGTCAGATCCACATCGGTTTCGTTCAGGCCGCTCACACTGGCCGTATTGGTGGTGGTGCCGATGGCCGCGCTGCTGTCGACCGTCAGGTTGAGGGTGAGGGTCTGTGTGACGCCCGATGGCAGAACGCCGACCGTCCAGACACCGCTGGCTGCGGAGAATGTCGTGCTGCCGCTGCCGGTTGCGGATTCCAGTCTCCAGCCGGTGGGCAGTGAAGTGAGGAGTGGATCGGTCACCGCCACCGCCGACGCATCGGAGGGACCCGCATTTGTGGCAGCGATGGTATACGTCAGATTGCCGATTCCGCTGCCGGAAGCCACAGGATCCACGTTGTCCGTTTTCGTCAGCTGAATGTCCACGCTGCGGCTGATGCTTGTGGTTTCCGTGGCCGAGTTGTTGGTTGTGCTGGTGTCGATTTCGTTGATGGCCGTCAGCGTCACCGTATTGCTGGCGACCTGAGCAATCGCGGCACTGCCCACATTCACTGTGACATCCAGCGTGGCCGTGTCGCCGGTTGCCAGGGCTGGGATCGACCAGACGCCCGTGGTTTCAGAAAAGCTGCCTGTGGCGGTGGCTGCTGACTCAAACGACCAGCCAGTCGGCAGCGCGGCGATCAGTGCGTCGGTAAATTCGATGCCCGATGCATCGGACGGACCTGCGTTGCTGGCAGTGAATGTCCAGGTCAGGTTTCCCGTGCCACTGCCGGCGATGACAGAGTCGCTGGAGTCCGTTTTGGTGATGCCCACATTGACGCGGCGCTGCACGGTCGTGTCTTCGGTGGCCGTATCGTTGGAGGTGTCCTGATCGACTTCGTTCACTCGTGTGACCGTCACGGAGTTGGTGACGATGCCTTCGGCGGCGGACGGGCCGACCGTCAGTGTGATCGACAGTGATTCTGTATCGCCCTGATTCAGCTGGCCGATGTCCCAGATGCCCAGAAAGGAATCGAAGGTGGAAGATCCGCTGGGAGTGGCCGAAACCAGCTGCCAGCCCGTCGGCAGGGAGGCGATCAGAGCGTCGGTGATCAGCAGGCCGGTGGCATTGGACGGTCCGTTGTTGGTGGCCGTAATGTCATACGTCAGATTGCCCGTGCCACCACCAGCCAGCACGGGATCGCCGGTGTCTGTTTTGGTCAGAGCGATGTCCACGTTACGGGCCACAAGCGTGTCTTCCGCCGCCGTGTTGTTGGTGACATCGGAATCCGACTCGTTAGTGCCGAACACGGTGACGACATTGGTGGACCGTCCACTGGCCGCGGTGTCGTCGACCGTCAGCGTGAGGGTGAGCGTGCGCGAATCTCCTGCGGCCAGGTCGCCGATGGTCCACACACTGGTGCCCATGTCGAACGTGGTGCCTCCGGTGGCGGTCCCGCTGTCGAGTGTCCAGCCGGTCGGCAGGGAGTTCAGAAAAGCATCGTTGACCGAGATGCCGGTGGCATCCGACGGTCCATTGTTGGTGGCGGTGACTGTATAGACCAGGTTGCCCGCTCCGCTGCCGGCAATGACCGGGTCGACGTTGTCGACCTTCTGCAGACTGATGTCCACAATCCGCTGCACCTCGGTGGTTTCGCTGGCCACATTGTTGGCCGTGGTCGATTCCACCTGATCCACGCCAATCACCGCGGCGGAGTTGGTAACTGTCTGCTCGATAGCTGACGAGCCGACGGTGAGCGTCACCGTGAGCGTTTTGGAAGCCGACGCAGAGATACTGCCGGCATTCCAGATGCCAGTGGCCGGTGTGTAGATGGTGCCGCCCTCTCCGACTGCCCCCACAAACGACCAGTCGGCCGGCAGAGACGTCAGAAAGGCGTCCTGAATGTCGACATTCGTCGCGTCAGAGGGGCCGTTGTTGGTGGCCGTGATTGTGTAAACGAGGTTGCCCGGGCCGCTGCCGGCGATGACGGGATCGATGTTGTCCGATTTGGTCAGTTCGATGTCGACCACACGGGCAATCGTCGTGTCCTGACGGGCCGTGTTATTAGCGACGGTGGTCTCTGTTTCATTGACACCCGTGACAACCGCCGTGTTGCTGACCGTGCCGTTGACCGCACGCCCGTCAACGGTCAGTGTGAGCGTCAGCGTTTCTGTGATGCCATCCGCGAGGTCGCCAATGGTCCAGACGCCGGTGGTGGTGTCGAAAGACGTGACTCCGCTGCCGACAGCGGAGTCCAGCGTCCATCCGAGTGGCAGCGCTGTCATCAGTGCGTCGGTGACTTCCACTCCTGTGGCATTGGATGGCCCGTTGTTACGAGCTTCTATCGTGTAGATCAGATTTCCGGTGCCGCTGCCAGCGGTGAGCGGATCGGCGTTGTCTGTCTTGATGACCTCGATGTCCACCAGGCGCTGGACGGCGGTGGTCTCACTGACGGAGTTGTTGGCGGTTGTGGATTCCGACTCTGTGACACCGCTGACGACTGCCGTGTTGGTGACTGTCGCCGGCGAGGCCGTGTTATCCACGGTGATGGTGAGTGTCAGAGTTTCGGAATCACCGTTTGGCAGGTTGCCCACGGTCCAGAGCCCCGTGATCGCACTGAAGCTGGTGCTGCCCGTGCTGGAGGTTCCCGTCAGTGCCCAGCCGGATGGCAGCGTGGTGACCAGTGCGTCCGTGACGGTCACGCCCGTCGCATCGGACGGGCCGTTGTTGGTGACTGTGACCGAATAGATAAGGTTGCCGTTTCCGCTGCCGGCAATCACCGGATCCGCGTTGTCCGACTTGAATACCTGAATGTCCACCAGCCGCGTCACGACCGTGTTTTCTGAAGCCACATTGTTGCTGGTTGTGGATTCCGATTCGGTGACGGCCGTCACGGCCGCCGAGTTGGTGACGGTCCCGGCGGCCGCCGCGTTGCCGACGGTCAGTGTGAGGGTGAGTGTCCGTGAATCGCCGGCCGCAAGGTCGCCAATGTTCCACAGCCCCGTGGCCGTTTGAAAAGTGCTGCCCAGATTGCCGCTGCCGGACACCAGCGTCCAGCCAGCCGGAAGAGCGGTGACGAAGGCGTCGGTAATCTGCACACCGCTGGCATCGGAGGGACCGTTATTGGTGGCAGTGACCGTGTAGACCAGATTGCCCGCCCCGCTGCCGGCCGTCACAGGATCCACGTTGTCGGACTTGGCGAGGGCAATATCCACCAGCCGCACGACCTGCGTGGTTTCTGAAACGGCGTTGTTGGTGGTCGTCACTTCTGTCTGCCCGACTGAACTGACGAAGGCCGTGTTGGTGGTGGTGGCCGCCGCCGCACTGCTGCCCACGGTGAGCGTGATCGTCAGCGTTGCTGTGGCTGCGCTTGCCAGATCACCGATGGCCCAGACACCGTTGAGGGGGTTGAACGAAGTCGTTCCCGAGCCTGTTGCTGAGACCAGCGTCCAGCCGGCCGGCAAACTGGAAATCAGCGGGTCGGTGACCTGCACACTGGTAGCATCGGACGGCCCCGTGTTGGACGCTTCAATGGTGTACGTGAGATTGCCGGCTCCGCTGCCGGCTGTGACCGGATCACCGCTGTCGGTTTTGGACAGGGCGATGTCCACCAGTTCCAGCACGCCAAAGTCCAGCGTCAGATTGGTGTTGTTGTCCGCGTCGCCATCTGTGACGGGCTCGTCATTGATTGCCAGGGTGATGGTCCGTGAGGCCACGGCGCCTGACGCGGCCAGACCGTTGTCGTCGCTGTCGGTGTTGTTGTCCGGATCCGGAGTGGGATCGTTGCCCGTGCTGGTGACAAAGTTGGTCAGCAGCCCGCTGAAATTGGCGGCATTCATCACCACCAGATAGTCGCCGGGGAACAGGTTGGTGAAGGCGTACTGTCCTCCACCGGATGTTGTCGCCGTGCTGGTGGCATCTGTCACCTGCAGGTCCTGACCGGCTTCAAAGTCGCCACTGCCGTTGGTGTCGGCAAACAGCGTGAGGGCCACGCCATCGATGCCAGCTTCCACACCGTTGATGGCCCCGGAATTGTCCGCATCACCGAAGACAGTCCCGCCGAGTGTCAGCGGTTCGTAGTTGAGAAAACTGGCTGTGAAAATGGTGGGGCCGTGCGCCTGAAACAGGTTGATTTGCCCGTCGAAGCCCGCCGGCCCTGACAGGCTGATTTCCACAGCCCCCACGCTGGTGAAGTCCGCCGCAGAACCTCCGCTGGTGAATGAGGCGTAGGGCAGAAAAATGGTTTCTTCGACGATGGGAATCGTGGCTGTGGTGGCAGAAGAGCGTGCGGCGTCCGAATGAACGGTGACCGTCAGCGAACCCACCGCATCGCCGCTGCGGGTGATCAGCAGCCCGCTGGAGTCGCCACCGTCCGTCAGATCCACGCCTCCCAGCCCGTCGGGGTCCAGTGTCGCCGAGCCATCGCTGCCATCCCAGCTGGCCACGCCGCTCCCGGCGGTCCCAGTCCCGGAAGACAGTGCCAGCGTGCCCGCCACCGCGTTGGCCGACAGCTCGACATTCAATCCACCGGAGGCGTGCGTGGCCACCAGATCACGTTCGCCGCCCAGCACAGAGACTGTGGCGGCGCTAAAACCGCTCGGTGTGCCGGAATTGGCGGTGGCCACCTGCGGCGTTGCCGGCGCGTCGAAAGCATCGATCACGGTGCCGGCGATGCCCTGGGCATCGGCCGTCGAAATGACGATCGCAGACGACACGGAGCCGCCCGATCGCTGCAGCAAACCGGCGATGGCTGGCTGCTCGGCATAGTAGGTTCCGGCAGCCAGATCGGTGAACTGGTAAAAGCCGCTGGCGTCCGGAAGTGCGGTGCCAATCAGTACGTCATCGCCGACCGCCACGCCCGAGTTGCCCGCGCTTTCCAGCGTGCCATTGACGCCCGCGTCAAACAGATGCACGACAACTCCGTCGACCGCATTGCTGAGGGCTTCGCCTGTATCCACCACACCATCGTTATCGATGTCATGAAATGTGGTGCCTTCAATCTGCCCCAGGCAGTCGGCGCCCGCCAGCAGGCAGCGAGACTCCAGCGGCTGCACCAGCGGCACAGCAGACGTGCGAAACGCGGCTCGTCGTGGTCGACGCCGCACAGCGTCCGCAAAATATGATCTCCAGCAGCGCAGCCACAGTGAGAAGTTCATGAGATGTCCCTGGCAAAGTCAGACCCGGGAGTCAGGCAGAACAGTGGAAGAGTGAACATTGGAGTCAGCCGGCTGTTACCAGCGACGTTCAATGGAAAAGGAAAGACCGTGAGCCAGGTAGTCCGACTCATGCAGTAACACGGCGGGACGAGTGGCCGAGTTGGGAATGGTGGCGGGGGCAAACTGGTCCGGGTGAACGGCCGGATCGATCTGTTCGGCGGCCCGCAGCACGTTCGTCCAGTAAATCAGGTCGTAGCCCATACTGAATCTCCAGCCGGATGGCAGTTCGTAACCGATGGCCAGTTCCAGTGACGGCACCACGGAAAATCGATTCTCATCCCAGGAGCCCGAATTGGTGGGCTGCGCGTAGAAACCAGAGGATGCGAGTGAGGTGCCGGTGCCGCTGGTGATAGCCGTGTAGCCACTGACGTCCAGCTCCTGGCGAATGGCTCCCAGGGCCAGATTGACTCCCAGATCGACCGAAAGGGGGCCTTTTTGCCGGCGTCCCCGCAGGCCGATTTCTCCGCCCAGGAAGCTGTTTTCCGTTTTGAATGAGTCCAGAATACGAAACTCATTGCCGCTGGCTGCGCTGCGGGCCCATTCGTCAAACAGCACGCTGTCATCGTGATGGATAAATCGCGGGCCCACTCGCAGACCGAGTGAACGGGACTCGTAGTCAGATCGCAGACACGTGCGACTGTGCCGCGGACCGCGGGTTGGGCTGCCTGGATAGCCGCCCGTGTCCTCCAGAATCTCTCCCCACAGGGACAGAGCAATGGAGTACATTCGCGTTTCGGCATTGAACGCCAGCGATCCTTCTGACAGGCCGGTGAAGCCAATCAGCTGAGAATCCTGGCGCCCCGATGCTTCGTTGAAGAAGGGGCGAGCCAGAACCGGGGTACCTGCGGAACCGGCCGTGAAGTTGTGGCCGGCGGTGCCCAGCATCAGAAATTCTGCCTGCCAGCCGCTGCCGTCGTTTTCCTCGTACCACTGTCCGCCGCGGAGTCGAAAACCGCTGCGAGTCAAATCGAACAGATCACCACCACCCCACAGCACACCGGTGTCGGGCTGCCCAATCACACCGGCCTGCAGGCCTGGCGTGCCGGCCGGACTGGTCGTGGCGACCACGGGCACTTCGACGCCGTCGACCCACCACAGCAGCACATCGGCGCGGACCCAGTGGTGCGGCTGACGTTCGTCGGGAATGACGAACGGAGCGGGACACATCACGCGGTCTTCCCACGACATCACGGCGGGTGATTCGCCAGACAGGTCTGCCGGAGCCGCCTCCGGGTCGGCTTCTGTTGGGGGGGCCGAATCTGCGGTCTGTGCGGTCACATCGACAGGCGGCAAGACCTGCAGCCCATTAGCTGGCTCGCCTGAGGCGACCGGGGCCGGTGGCGCCATCAGGGCGGCCGTGTGCGGGGGCAGCATTCCGGTCGGAGATTTCGCCGGTGGGACAGCCGGAGGCGAGAAGGTCTGTTCAATCGAACGAGCGTCTGCCTGGGCACCCGCGTTGATGACCGCTCTCACACGCTGAATCGGACGGCTGGAGAAAACGGCTGTATCGAGAATCTCCATCTGCTCCGGTGGCAGAACGGAGGCATCAATGCGGCGGGGACGTTCGAACGACGGGGTGAGAGACGCTCGTCCGTCCCAGTCGATCGGTGGCACAATTTCCACCTGTGAATTGACCTGCGAAGGGGGATGGGAGGGGGGATGGGAGGGGGGATGGTCGTCAGCGCAGACCGTATTCGTTGCAGGCGTCACACTCGAGGTGAGCACGACGAGCACGAATACGGTCACAACAACCGCGGGAACGATCCGCTGCGGGACGGACAGCATGCGTCTGTTTGCTCCGTGGAAAATCTGTCTGACCCGTTCTTGAAGGACTGGCTGAAGTCAACGGCGGCAGTGATATTCGTGGAACGGCCGGACGGTCAACGGGCGAATCCCGTAGTCATCGGGGTGTTTTCCGGCCGCTGGCGAAATCTGCCGATGACTTTGGTCACGATTGAAAAACGTTCTGTGTACGACGGCGAAACGGCTCCTGCTGATCGGGCAACTGGCAGGATGTGCGGAAAGTGTTTTCCCTCAAAAATGAGGATTGGAAAATCGCCCCGAAATCCGTTCAAAAAGCTGCGTTCCGGCAACGCGTGGCCGTTCTGATCACTCAGTCGTTCGGTCGGATCAAAATGCGTGGCCGGTTGCCGAATCTGCGAGGGCGTCTTAGACTGCGGCGTTGTGAATGACGGCACCTGCCCTGAAAAAATTCTGTCCCGACTGCCCTGCTCATGCTTGCCCGACGCGAACTGTTTCCCAACGTCATCGAACTCAACTTTCAGGCGCGACGTCGCTTTGGCTGTTGCGTGTATCTGGTGTTTTCCGGCACAGACTGGGCACTCGTTGACATCGGATATGAGGACACCGTTCAGGAAATCATTGACCTGATTCGTGACATGGACTTTCCGCTGGCCAACTGCCGTTATCTGATCGCCACACATGCGGACGCGGATCATGTGCAGGGACTCAATCGAGCGGCCGAATTGCTCCCGCAGGCGGAAACTGTCGCTCATCCTGACGCCAAAAAGATTCTCGAGGACGGTGATCGCATCGCCTCCTACGCTGAGATTCCCGCGCAGAATATTTCCATCGACATGCCCGTGTTCAAAGTCTCCAAAACGGTGACGGACGGTGACACGCTGGAACTGGGCGACCTGGCGCTCGAAGTGTGGGATACGCCAGGACACGCCACCGGTCAGCTGTCGTTTCGTCTGGGCAACCTGCTGATGTCGGGAGACAATATCTTTCGGGATGGCTGCGTGGGGGGGATCGACGCTCATCACGGCTCAGATATCCCCGCTTTTATCAAATCCCTCAAACGCATTCAGTCCAGTGATGTCGAGTGGCTGCTGCCCAGCCATGGTCCGGCGTTTGCCAACGATCATGATCTGCTGCAGTCCACAATTGAACGCCTGGAGGGCTATCAGCACATGGCTGATTTTGGCACATGTGCTGTGGACTGGCCGCTGCTGGATGAATGGGATGAAGAACTGGCCAAAGGGACGCCGCCCAAATAATTCTGCCAACCAGATGCGTCGCTGCGACGCGTCGCTGAACCGGACTCACGGACGAGTCAATTGAGGGCCCGCCGATGATTTCGATTCGAACCCTGCGATGTGTGTCGCAAAGTCTTCTGGTCGGCGTGACGCTGAGCCTTGCGTCAGTGCGTGCCCAGGAGGAAGGCCTCGATGACCCACGGGTGGCCATTGCGGACCGAGCGGCAGCGGGCGGGATTGACGCTGCTGACGTTCACGCAGCCGTGCAGAAGAGTTTGCCATACATCGCCGAACGCGGGCAGTGGTGGATCGACAAAAAGAAGTGCATCTCCTGTCATCGAACCACGTTTTCCATCTGGGCAGTGGCCGCGGCAGACCGAGCGGGGCTCCAGGTGAATCGGCAGCAGCTGAATGAGTGGGTGGACTGGTCTTATGACTCGCTGCTGCAGCCCAACGACGATGAAAAAATTGTGGCGACCACCAATCTTGATGGAGTCGCCCAGTTGCTGCACGTCACACGGGGCCTGCCGGCCGATGAAGATCGAATAACGCAGCAACAGCAGCTGCGAGACTATCTGCAGCAGGGACAGCAGGATGATGGTTCGTGGCAGCCAGCCGGACAGCTGCCTTCGCAAAAGCGTCCGAAACCGGAGACGACTTGGGTGTCGACGGCCTGGATTGACTACTTCACGACAGCCGAAGAACTGGACGCACCACATCGCGGACGCACGGCCGCGTTTCTCGCCGCCTCAACGCCTGAAACAAGCACCGAAGCGTTGATTGTGCGGATGCTGCTGGCGGATGAGGCTGACCGGGCCCAGGTGCTTTCGTCACTTCTGAATGATCAGCAGAAAGACGGCGGCTGGGGCTGGGTCCGGGGCGAGGAGAGTGACGCCATGGCCACCGGGCAGGTCCTGTGGGCCCTTGCGCTGCACAATGATTCTCAGTCGGCTGACGCTCAGCGGCGGGCGGTGGCGTGGCTGCTGTCACAGCAGCAGGATGACCGCTGGGAAGTGAAGGGCACCAAAAAGAACAAGCAGCATCGCGTGGAGGAGACGGCCACTTATTGGGGGACGTGCTGGGCGGTGATCGGTCTGCTCGAGGCGACGCAGTCTGCTGAGACGGCCGCCCAATAGTCTCCTGCTCCTGCTGGCGTCCGTCCGGAATTCTGCCGTATGCTCAATTACGCGGCCATTGCTGTTGTCGGGTTACTGCTTGGTGTGCTCGGCGGCGGCGGTTCCACTCTCATCCTGCCCGTGCTGGTTTATCTTGTTGGGCTGCCGGCCGTGCAGGCAACGTCCGCTTCACTGCTGATTGTGGGGGTGGCGGCCGTGTTTGGCGCGGTGGGCTATTTTCGCAAAGGACTGGTGGATCTGCCCGCGGTGGTCATGTTTGGGGGGCCATCTGTCGCCGGTGTGTTTGTGGCGCGTCTTGTGTTCATGCCGCGGATTCCTCCTGTCCTGTACTCTGCCGAGGGCTTTGAGCTGACCCGACGCGGCTTCCTACTGGCCACGTTTTCCGTCCTGGTGCTCATCAGCGCCTTTTGCATGATTCGTCGCGACAGGCGTGCCCCGTCAGAGCGAGCGGCCCCGCCAGCCGCGCAGCGCACGGCCTGGAAATCTGTGGCGGCCGGGCTGTTTGTCGGGATGTCAACGGGGCTGGTGGGCGCGGGCGGTGGCTTCATGATCGTGCCCGCGCTGATCATCTTTCTAAAGATGGAGACGAGACAGGCAATTGCGACCTCTCTTTTTGTAATTGCGATGAAGTCCCTGTTGGGTTTTGCTGCCGACGCCTTTATCGTGTCCGACCTGAACTGGCCTCAACTGACCGGCTTCACACTGGCCGCCGTTGTGGGCATACTCACCGGCGTGCGGCTGAATGCTGTGGTGGATGCCGATCGACTGAAAGTGGCGTTTGGATGGCTGGTCCTGGTAATCGGGATCAGCATTCTGGTGAAAGAATTTTACTGAGAAGTGATGCTGTCCCATGGTGCAATCCTCATTTGCTGAGATCTACCTTGATGCCAACGCCACCACGCCCGTGTGGCCGGAAGCCGCGCAGGCCGCGTTTTCCGCAATGGAAGAGCTGTACGGCAACCCCAGCAGTTCTCACATCACCGGGCTGCGGGCGCGGTCCACTCTGGAAACGGCTCGTAGTCTGGCCAAAGCCGCGCTGGGAGTGGACACCGGCCGCATTGTCTTCACCAGCGGTGCGACCGAAGCCATTCAAATGGCCATCTTCTCCACGCTGTGCACCATCCGTGACGAGCGTTTGAACGAGCCAGTCGATGGCCCGCGATATCTGCTTTACGGTGCGACAGAACACAAGGCCGTCCCGCAGGCACTCAAGCACTGGAATCATCTGCTGGGTATGCAGGCGGAAGTTTGCGCGATTCCCGTCGACAGCAACGGATTGCTTGACCTGGCGTTTATTCGCGAGCATGCGGCCAGCACCGATATGATCTGCACGATGGCCGTCAACAATGAGACGGGCGTGGTGCACGATCTGAAGGCTGTGAAAGAAGCCATCGCCCCCCGCAACCCGCAACTGCGATGGATGGTCGACTGTGTGCAGGCGCTCGGCAAACAGCAACTGGAACTGGCGGACTGCGGCATCGACTACGCGCCCATCAGCGGACACAAGATCTACGGTCCCAAGGGAATTGGTCTTTTGTACGTGCGGGAAGGCGCACCGATTGTGCCGCTGCTGGCCGGCGGCGGACAGGAAGGTGGTGCCCGCGGTGGCACAGAAAATCTGCCAGGCGTTGCCGCCATCGCCAGTATTCTCAAGTGCCTCAATGATCCTCAATCAGACACGTTTGCCGACACGCAGACACTGACGCAGTGGCGGGATCGCCTCGTCGCTGCTTTAAAGAACGCGTTTCCCACCATTGTTTTCAATACGCCATTCGAGCACGCAGTGCCCACCACCATCAATTTTTCCGTGGAGGGCTTTAGCAGCAAAGAGATTCTCGATCTGTTTGATGCGGCCAACGTGCGCGTCAGTTCCGGATCGGCCTGCGGCTCTGCGATTCAGGGATCGTTTGTGCTGGAAGCGATGGGCCTGCCGCGGTGGCGCAGCGATGGAGCTGTGCGGCTGTCTTTTGGCCCGATGACGCCGCAGTCGGACATCGAGGCGGCAGAAGTCCGCATCGTGGAGGCCGGTCGCGCGCTCAGCGCGTCGTGCCTGGTAGTCAGCAACGACGTGGAAGCCACCCCGGGAACGGTGGTGGACGGGCTGGTGCAGCTGAAGAAAGGGTCCGCCTGCAGCTGGGTGCTGCTGGATGCCGATCGCCAGAAATGCGTCATCATTGATCCGTTTGAAGAACTTGCCGAACGGATCGAGTCGCTTGTCCGCTGTCAGAACAGTCAGGTGGTGGCTGTGCTGGACACGCATAAACACGTGGATCACGTATCCTGCCGTTCAGCGCTGCTGGAGTCGCTGCGGGACTGTGCTCTGGAGTCTGCTTTCACAAGTCACGAACTCGGCTGGCCCGAACAGACCGGCAGTGCCGACGATGCTGTGCGACTCAGCGATGGCTCGCAGGCAGACATCATTCGTTTTACGGACACTCTGGTGATTGCCAAAACGGATCTGCCCGGACACACGGTTGACGGGCTCGCGTTTTTAGTGGGGCCGGAAACCGATTCACAGCTGCCGGCCGAAGCTGTTCGTCTGGCGTTCACCGGCGATACCATCTTGATCGGCGGAATTGGGCGAACAGACTTTTACAGCAGCTCAGCCTCCGATCTGTATAATTCGCTCAGTCGCCTGCCACAGATTATCGGTCAGGATTCCCTGATCTGCCCCACCCACGACTACACGACCGGGTTTGCGACAACACTGCAGGCCGAAACGCAGAACAATGCCCTGCTGAATCGTTTTGCCGTCGGCAGCCCTCCGCCGCTGGAAGAGTTTCAGCAGGAAAAGGTGCTCGTCGATGCCCGAATTGACGACGAAGCCAACTGTGAGCTGGTATGCGGGCATATTTCCGTCACCAGGTGTGACGGCCATTCGGTCGATCTGACGCCCGAGCAACTGCCCGATTTCTTTGCCGCTCATACCGAGGCTCTGATTGTTGATGTGCGGGAACCACACGAGTTTCGCTTCACACAGGACTGGACCGCGCTGGGACTGACGCAACCGCCGCAGAACATTCCACTGACCCGACTGAGCAACTTCTTAAGCCAGCTGCTGAGCGCCCCTGATGATCGGCGGGAATTGATTTTCCTGTGTCGCAGTGGCAGTCGCAGCGGCAAAGCGGCTGAGGTGCTCAAGCGTGTGGGCCGCGACAATGTGTGGCACATCAAAGGGGGCATCGCCCTTGGCATTCAGCGGGAAACAGTGCCGCAGGACGACATGGAATACATGATCTGAGGCGGCACACGATCCGGTGTTCGGCCTGTTTGAGTCAGTCCGTATGAATGGCACCGTGTGACTGGCACCGCGTGGTGCACCAGTCGTCGGCCTATCCGATCGGTCTGCCTCTGAACAGCGCCCATCCATTCAGCGGACCAAAGCGATTATTGCACGACAGTGGGCTGCCAGTGCAGATTGTCCCGTTCCTGCTGCAGGCGGATGTTCCACCGTGCGACATCTTCGTCGGTCGCCTTCAGCAGTTTTGGCTGATCGATCTTCAGCTGGCGGAATTCATCGCGAATCTGCAGCGAGGGGATCCGTGTCAGCACATTGTCAACATAACAGTCGTGCGTCATCACGCTGCACAAACGTTCCAGATCGGCCACCGGCAACTTCGTTGTGACAATACGGATCAGATCAACGCGACCAGTGTAGGTTGCCGCCAGCAGGCTTTGGCCGTCTGGCGCAAATGCCACCTCCGCTCCGCTGCGAAAAGGCAGTGGCGGTGCCATGAGTGTCAGATCGTCTGCGAAGATCAGTGACATGCTGTTTGCACCGTCGCGTCGACTATTGAACGCCAGCAAGGAGCCGTCTTTGACGCGTGCTGACCGCGTGACGTCGCGCCCGTCTGCAGTCGCCACGCGTTCGTGCAAACCGGACCAGCGAGCGAGACGGCTGTCGTCATCCGCCGCCCAGTAGTCCGCAGAGTTGTCGTCAAACAGAACACCCGCCCTGCTGGCACTGGTGCTCCCGGAGTGCAGCAGTTTTCCGCTGGCTGCCTGCCAGATCTGGTACTCATTGATTCTGGTGGCACCCAGCCGCTGTCCGTCAGCAGAAAACGACAGCGACCGCACGACGGGATCGCATGCCAGTGGATCGCCGAGTGCTGCGCCGTCCACGATGTTCCAGCGACGAATCACTCCGTCTTCCCCTCCGGAGGCCACCATACCGCCAGCACCACTGGCCAGTGCCGTGACCGAAGACGTGTGGGCCGCTATGGTGACCACAGAATCCCGCTGTGTGTTCCACGCAGTGAGTTTGCCATCGGCCTGCCCGGCGATCAGTACTCCGTTGTTGTCCACGGCAAAAACAAGATGCGTGACCTCAGATTCCGTCTGCAGCAAATCTGTGACCTCACCGGTGGCGGGGTCGTGCAGTTCAATCTGTGAATCCAGCACCGTGGCAATCTGTCCCGTGGCAGAGACGGCGGCAACCGCTGCGCCCGCCGTCCACAGCGGCTCAGCAGGCGCTGCCGCAGACCAGACATGCAGCGTGTCGTCCACAATGGCCATCATGGCGGACCCATCCGGCACAAATGCGGGCAATTTCGCATGCAGGCCGCAAAGTAGTGGTTGCCGACCGCGAAATAATCCGGCCAGATCCCAGACTGTCATTGCGCCGTCTTCGGTGGCAGTGACGACAAAACGATTGGCGGCAATGGTCACGGCCGTCACGGTTCCGGTGACCGGCAGGCTGGTGCAGACAGGGTGTCCATCGTCGACCCAGCGGACGGCCAGCGTCTCAGGGGCTTTCATGACGGCATAAATCAGGCCATTGTCCGACACTTCAAACAGCCGTTCCTCGGTGGCGTCGCCGGATGAAAGTGTATATCGCCGTTCCTGCTGCTGCAGGTCCCAGGTGAAGACTTCTGTGTTGGTTTTCACAGCGAGTATTTGTGGCGTCAACTGCTGAATGCTGTGGACCTGGTCACTGCCGTCGGCCAGATCAGCGATGCTCGTGGTTTTCTCCGGGGGCGCGGCGTCATCACCGGCGACGTCGCTGTCTTCCGGCTCCTCGATCAGGACAATCAGATCTCCAAAGCGGGTGACGGCCGTGATCTGTTCGTCGAAGAGCAGCGTGTCGGCCTGGTTCACGATATCGCCAATCTGATACTGCGCTGTGGGCTGCCAGTTGTCTGTAGAAAAGCGGGTAATGCGGCTGGGGCGACCGTCGTAGTAATGGGCGTCCACATAGACCGATTCGCCATCGGGGGACGGCCAGACATGGGTCGTCATGTTGCCCGGCATCTGCAAAGCAGCCAGCAATGCGCCGGAGTTCGCGTCCCAGGCATAGGCCGATCCTTCGGTCCGGCAGGTTACCACCACGCTGTCGTTGCGGGCGAATGTGGCATCCGAAGTCTGCCCTTCGATTTTCAGCAGCGCCAGGCGTCGCCCGTTCTCTGCGTCCCACAATTCCGTCTGTCGGCTTTGCGAGGGGGATTGCTCAGACGTGATTTCAACGATCTGACTGGGCAAAGAGATCATGCGGTCACCCGCCGTGCTGAAGATCAGTTCTCGGGTGCGATCAGCAAGCTGCATTGAGGACGCCGTTTCCCAACTGTCCGTGGAGACACGATCGATGCGTGTTCCATAGCAGACAAACAACTGATTGCCGGCAGGAAAGTATTTGAGTTCGTCTGCCCGCTGATCCAGCGCGGTGAAATGAGTGACCGCTGGGAGATGGTCAAACGTCTGCCCGATGATTCGTCTTGTTCTCTGTGCTCTTTGGGGTTGCTCCAGCGTTTGGCGCATTTGCAGCGCCTCCACCAGATGCGGCAGCGAATGAATGGGTGAGACACCGTTTGCTTCTTCTACGGCCCGAACGATGAGATTGTCAGCGACGCCGGACAGCGCAGTCTCCTGCTGTACTACGAGTTGAGCTTCGGCTCTGATTCGTTGTGCGAACAGCACGACAACACAGCAAAGTAACGCGCCAATCAGGCCGCTCAACGCCGTCCAGACCGGGTTGCGGCGGCACCATTTCCAGATCTTTTCTCCCGCGGAAACCGGCCGCGAAACGATCGCTCGACCGTCCAGCCAGCGTTTCAGTTCATCCGCAAATTCTTCCGCCGTCGCGAATCGATCGGCCGGCTCTTTGGACATCGCCCGCAGCGTGATGACTTCCAGATCGCGGGGGATCAGTTCATTCACCGCGCGTGGTGGTTTGGGATCTTCTTCCAGTACCTGATGCAGCAGCATCTGCTGACTGCCGCGAAACGGCAGCACGCCGGTCAGTGTCCAGTACAGGACCACGCCAATACTTTAGACATCACTGCGCACGTCGGCCCGTTTGGCGTCCGCCTGCTCGGGAGACATGTAAGCGGGCGTGCCGATGACCTCGCCGTCGTGACTGATCGTGAACGTCGCTCCCAGGCGAAAGGCGAGCCCAAAGTCCGCAACATGCGGCTGGCCGTCTTCATCCATGAGTATGTTGCTGGGCTTGATGTCCCGGTGAATCACGCCGCGGCTGTGGGCAAAGTGAACAGCGTCAGCGACGGTGGCCACAGTCTGCGCGGCTTCGCGAAAATCAAGACGCAGGGATCCGGTGCACTGCCGCAGTGTGCGCCCGCGAATGAATTCAGAAACGATGTATGCCGCCTCGTCGCCGACTTCATAAACGCGGACAATATTGGGGTGTTCCAGTTCCGCGGCGTTGCGGGCTTCCCGGAGAAACTCATTGCGTTCGCGCACCGTGTCAAATGAACCTCGGCGGGGAACCTTAACCGCAACTTCCCGCTGCAGTCGCATGTCTCGCGCCAGATGCACAACTCCAAAGGAGCCGCGTCCCAGGCGTTCCATGAACTGAAATCGTTCCTGGAGGACATCCAGCCCGCCGGCGTTTCTCGGTGGTTCGTCGTGAAATGCAAAGCTGCTGCCGCAACTGCGGCAGATGAGCGAGGAAGAGTCATGAACGATGCGAACCTGAATGCCACAGTGGGGGCATTTCAGATGATTGACGGCGGCCAGCAGGGAGACGGTTTTCTCGGCCGGTGGCTCGAAGACACCTGCGACGGCGGTGACCAGTCGCAGACGCTGTTCGAGTTCCGGATTCAGTTCCGGATGTCGACCGGACAGTTCGTCACGTGAGACGGCGGAACCGGCCTGCAGGTCGTCGATGTACTGTTCGACGATCTGCTCGATCCGCGATTCTCTGTCTGCCGACCCGCTGCTCATGGGTTCACTGTTCCGTTAAGACTAAACGCACCGCAGGTTGCCTGTGCTGCAATCCGGCATGCCGTCGCAGTTCTCCACACCGTACGGCGGACAGGGCCCGAAGCATCTGGGAGGAGGAGGGCCGCCAAACTGCGCGGAGTCCTCAGCATCCAGAACGGCTTCGGCACTGAGTGTCAGTATGTTGGCTTCATTGCTGCGAACACAAACGCGAGTTTTCTGACCCGCCGGAACCAGCACAATTTGACGCGCTGGAGAACTGTCAATGCGTTCAGTGGAGAATTCGAGTTTTCCCAGTGTGGGGTTGGTGAGCAGGGGGCCGCCATCGGACCCTGCCGTCTGGCCAAATGTGAGGACCGCCCAGACGTCATCCGTGTTTTGAACTTCGGCACTATAGTCGACTGCCATGAATTACGCTCCAGCAGGTAAGAATCTTAACAGGGCAAGTCTCTGTCCATGGGGGGAGCGGCAGAAAACGATCCGGCTGCTCGGGCAGAGACAGGAATTGTTGATGCCGTCGCTGATTCCAGGTCAGGCATTCAGTTGAGCAGATCACCCAACTGCTGCTGCAGTCGGTTCTCTGTTCGCTTCAAAGAGTGTCGCACCTGATCTTTGGTCAGTCCGCTGGTGGCAGCGATCTGATCCAGGGTCATCTGGTCGACATATCGCATCATGATCAGATCGGCGTCCTGAGGATTGGGAAGAGAGGACAGGGCCTGTACGACGGCTGCCCGCAGTTCGGCCTGATGTGCGCGTGAGCCCGGCGACAGTCCATAACTGGTCAGGTCTGCCGTCTGACTTTGTTCTGTATTGACACTCTTTTTTCGCAGGATGGAAAACGCCACGCGACGCGCGGTCACCCGCAGCCAACTGCGGAAGACCCGATCAGTCTCACTGTCCAGCCCATCAAACGTGTCGAGTTTTAATGTCACCCGCATCCAGACCTCCTGGCTCAGATCCCCGACGCTGAGAAAGGCGGGTGTAGTCATCATGTTCAATGACAGCCTGACCACGGGGTCGTAGGTGGACACGAGTTGCTGCAGCGCAGACTTATCTCCGTCTGCTGCATCCCGTATCAGGTTCTGCCACGATCTGTTCACGGTTATTTATCAGGACGCGGCCAGGTGAGTGAGGTGGGACTCAATCTGCCAATTTCATGACATTTCGACAGATTACCCGGCGCTGAACAGTCGCAGGAAGCCTGCACGTAGTGGCTTGCAGGCGTTCAGGACGTCCCCGATGCCCACATTGCCCGTGGTCAGCCCGCGACGTGTCCGGCCTGAAAGCACGACGAGCGACTCTTTAATAATACCGCTCCATGCCTGGGCATTCCAGTGCCTCCACCGCGTATTACTTGTCTTCAGTACCTAGTGGAGGCTGGCTTGAAGAGTTCTGCCAAACTGTTCACTCGCACAGATATCAGGATTTGCACAGACACGCGCGTGCAGGAATGGGCTCTCCGGTGCCGGCAGACGGCTCCACGGTCCGGCTTGAGTGTACAGTGTGATACAAAGTCTCGCACGCCTTGAATTTCCAGGTGGCAACCCATCCAATGGAAGAAAGGCCCACAACGTTTGTGCGCCCAGTTTTTGTCGGGAGCCCGGGATGAGAGTTACGCCAGCGCTGTTCAGAATTCAATCGCGACCGCTGTCACACAGGATGATCATTTGTCCGCTGATGCAGGCCGTCGCCGTCGTCCTGCTGGCCGGCCAGGCATTTGCGGCAGAAGCGGCTCCCGCCGGGCGTCCCAACATCATCGTCATTCTTTCTGATGACATGGGATATTCGGACATCGGCTGTTACGGCGGTGAAATTGAAACACCCGTGCTGGACGGGTTGGCGGAGAACGGACTGCGGTATACGCAGTTTTACAACACGGCTCGCTGTTGCCCGACGCGAGCCTCGCTGCTCACTGGCCTGTATCCGCATCAGGCGGGCATTGGTCATATGATGTCAGACAGCGGGCACGACGGTTATCGGGGAGATTTGAATCGCCGATGTCTGACGATAGCCGAAGTGCTGCAGCAGGCCGGCTATGGGACATACATGGCGGGCAAATGGCATGTCACCAAATCGGTGAAGCCCGATGGCCCCAAACACAACTGGCCACTGCAAAGAGGGTTTGATCGATTCTACGGGACCATCCACGGTGCCGGCAGTTTCTTTGACCCGAATTCGCTGACGCGCGACAACGTGCAGGTGTCGCCCGATGCCGATCCGGAGTATCAGCCGGAAACCTACTACTACACCGACGCCATCAGTGATCACGCGTCTCGCTACATTCGCGAACATGTCCAGGACAACAGCGATCAGCCATTCTTTGTGTATGTCGCATACACGGCCGCTCACTGGCCCATGCACGCATTGCCGCAGGACATCGAAAAATACAAGGGGCGGTATGACGCCGGTTATCCGGCCATTCGCGAATCCCGTTTGGCGAAGATGAAGCAACTGGGCCTGGTTCCCCCGGATATCGCGATGTCAGCGCAGGCCGAGGACTGGAGCAGAGTGGATCATGTGGACTGGGAACTGCGTTGTATGGAAGTGTACGCCGCGATGGTCGACCGCATGGACCAGGGCATCGGGCAGATTGTCGGTACACTCAGGGACACCGGGCAGTACGACAACACGCTGGTCCTGTTCATGCAGGATAACGGCGGTTGCGCGGAAGGTCTGGGGCGTCGGGCGAGCAAAGGACGAGAAACACGTCCCGCTGCCCCCGAAGCACCGATGGCCAAAGACGAACTGCAGTTTGACATGGTGCCCAAAAAGTCGCGAGACGGCTGGCCCGTGATTCAGGGACCAGGTGTCATGCCGGGCCCGGCAGACACCTACATCGCCTATGGTCGCGGCTGGGCGAATGTGTCCAATACGCCGTTTCGAGAATACAAGCACTGGGTCCACGAAGGGGGCATCAGTACGCCCCTGATTGCCCACTGGCCGGCCGGCATCGCTCGTCGCGGAGAACTGGAAACTCAGCCCGGCCATCTGGTGGATATCATGGCCACGTGTGTGGATGTTGCCGGCGCCAACTATCCGGCCACCTTCAACGGAGAAGACATTACCCCACTTGAGGGATTGAGTCTCGCGCCCACGTTTGACGGTCAGGATCTCTCCCGCAAAGCGCTGTACTGGGAGCACGAAGGCAACTGTGCGATCCGCGTGGACGAGTGGAAACTGGTCCGCAAAGACAATGGTCCCTGGGAACTGTACAACGTGGTGGCGGACCGCTCCGAGCAGACGAACCTGGCAGCAGCAGAGCCCACTCGGGTTCGCATCCTTTCGGCATTGTGGGACGACTACGCGCGTCGCGCTCACGTTTATCCACTCACGCCCTGGCGATCAAAAAAGGCGAAGCTGTCCAAAAAGAAACGGTTTGTTTTTGATGGGGACGCTCGCGTGTTGCGCGAGCAGGCGCCCATGATTCAGGATCGGCCGTTTCGCATTCAGATCGAGATTGCCAAAGCGGGCACTCGCGGGGTGCTGCTGTCTCAGGGCGGGACGGCTGCCGGCTATGCGATATACCTGCAGGATGGCGCACTTCATTTTGCCGCCAGAAGCCACGGCCGGCTGTTTCACTTTCAGGGATCGGCGCCCACGTCCGGCACGCTGCGATGTGATGTGTCTGAGGATGGATCTGTGGCCATCCTGCAAAGTGGCCAGTCGCTGCTGCAGGGCCAACTGCCGGGGTTGCTCGACGCTATGCCGATCGACGGGCTGCAGGTTGGCACCGATACCGGGGGGCCGGTCGGAGACTATGAAGCGGAGTACGCGTTTGACGGTGAGATTAAAGAAGTGCGACTGACCATCCGCGGGACCAACTGACGCGCGGGCGGACTCCTGGAATTTCATGGCGACGTCAGTCGTTTTTGCCGCAAATCGCTGGTGTCCTCAGTCTGCCGGGAGCACCTTATCCTGGGTCGCGGAGCTGTTGCTGTGGCAATAGCGATTCTGGGCGAACTGGCAAACAGCCTGACATTGCCAAACGGGATGTTGCAGTCGCTTTCGCATCGTGATGGCGATGTTCTACAATTGAGTCCAGACGCTGCAGAACTGCGGCGGTCGCCATTCGACAGGAGTCAACTGTGGCGGCATAAGGACGGTTCTTCCGTCGCGCAGGAAGGCGATACCAACGGAATGGATTCCGGGAAAGGATTCAGTAATGCGGTACTCTACACCCGCGCACGTCGCGAACGGACTTCGCCAACTGGTGACAGACCTCCAGGCCTGGCGTCAGGGTCACGACCCCGGGCTGGACGGAGTGGTCTGCGGACGCACTGATCTGATTGGCTTCTATCCGGATCGGGTGGAATACAGTGGTTGCGATGTGGCCGAACTGGTGGCCGACGGGCAACTGGAATCTGTCGTCTGGCTGCTGCTCAATCGTGAGCCGGCTGACCCGGAGCAACTCGCGGATACGTGTTCCATTCTTTCTGACTGCGCGGTGGTGGATGAGCCGGCGGCAGAAATGATGACCGCCATGCCCCTGCAGGTACGGGCGCTGGATCTGCTGCCGTTGTGCGTGTCGATGCTGGCCTGTTTTGATCCGACCCCCAACGATGTCACAATTGAAGCATCGCATTCCAGATTCTGGCGACTGCTGGGACAACTGCCTGTGCTGCTGCACGTGGCCTTTGGGGGGAAGCTGCACGATGGTCGCACGCACTCCCCCTCGGACGAGGCACCGCTCACCTACGCCGGCCGACTGCTGCAGATCCTGCGTCAGGACTCGAAGCCGCCGTCGCCGCTGGAAGAGCAGGCCATGAACGCCGTGCTGATCTGCGAGTGTCTGACGGAAATGCGTCCCGCCTGTTTTTCCTCTCGGATTTTCGGCAGCGTGGTCCCCGATGTGGTGGGCGGTCTGAAGTCGGCCGTCTCAATGTTCACCGCTCAGCTGCGCAACGATCCCTTCGCGTGGATGGCCACACGGTTTCGCTCATTCCAGTCGCCCGATCATGCGCAGGCCTGGTTTGAGGCGCGGAAGTCTCCCACAATGCCGTTCGGCTTTCAGGATGCCGGGCCTGACTATCGATCGACCCTCTTACGGGCAGAATGCCGGGAACTGCTCGGATCGATCGAGAGTATTGTCATGGAGTCGTCTGCCGCCCGACTGGAAAGTGTTCTGGCTGAGCGAGGACTGTATCCCACAGTCGACTGGACGGCCGCCCGGTTGCTGACGCTCCTGCAGGTGCCTGAAGACCGTGTCTCGCTGGCGATCGGCATTGCCAGACTGGTCGGCTGGGCGGCTCAGGGACTGGAACAGCACCAGTCCGGCGTGCCTTTGCTGCCTTCCCTGCGGTATGCCGATGATGCGGCTGAAGACCTGGCGGACGTCGATTGATGGCCCGCGGGTGGCGCGCTGACCGATCTGAAAACCGGCTGGTCGGTTAAGTGAACGCTCGGAAATCAACCGCCACGCAGGAGTCGCTCGAGTCGTATCGACAGTCAATAGACGATCAGCTGGCCGATGGTGGCAGACGCCCCGCATCTGTTTCCGTTTCCGCCCCGGTCGAATCTGTGACGCTGTCATAATCGAGCGTCCGTCGTCGCGTGTGGGTTTGGGGGCGTGATCGGGCGGGGGGGCCTACAGGTCGTCGAAGTCGCCGAATTCGTCTTCGCCGCCCTGCAGATCGGAGTGACGTTTCTGCACGTCTTTGTAGTCCCAGTCAATTCCCAGAATCTCGCCGTAATGGAATTCGGCCTGGTCGTTGTTTTCCGCCTTCTCGTTCAGGCGACCGAGAAAGTAGTGAGCGAGCTTAAATTCTTCCGGGTGGTCCTGAGAGTTGAGTGACTCCAGTGCTTTGTCAAACTGACGTTTGCCCAGACTCATCTGCCCGGTTCGCACAAAACACTCGCCCAGTTTCACCAGTGCCGCGTTCTGCAGTCGCGTATCTTTGGTGGCCTGCTGCAGCAGGGGAATCGCCAGCTTGAATTTTGTTTTTCTGCGAAAGCGTTCTGCCAGTTCCATCTTCAGCTTCATGTCCTGCGGATGGTTCTCAACGCGGCTGGTGAGCATGGCAATTTCACGTTCCCGAAACTCGTCGGCCAGCGCCTCGGCTTTCTTCACTACGCGCTCCCGGCTGGGATTCTTGCGGGCGCGTTCTTTGGCTTCCGTGAGCCGCTCTTTCATGATCTCCAGTTCGTAGTCTTCTTTGGATTCCAGCAGTCCCTGATCGCCCGGTGCCAGTTCCAGAGCCAGGTCGATCTGCTCAATGGCTTCGGGAAATCGGCGTTCGCTTTCGAGAAGAGAGATCAGTTTTTGGTAGCGGGCCACGTTTTTGGGGTCTTTGCGAATTGCGGCTCGCATGTCCATTTCTTCCGATTCGCCCGGTGCCGCGTTTTCGGCGCGGGCTCCGCGGCGAGCTCTGCGATCTTCCTCATAAGCGTTAGTGGCGGCAGCCGGCTCCTCTGTGGCCACCTCTTTGGTGGACTCTTTGCCTTCGTAGCTGCGATGAATGACCGACTGCGTGTCACACCGCGACAGCATCGTGCGCGCCTCGCTGTGCATGGCGTCCACGTCCCGTACGCGCTGGAAGGCCTTGCGGGCTTCTTCAAATTCGTTGCGATCAAACAGCAGATAACCCAGGGCCATGTTGTTGGCCACGTTTTTGGTGTCGATCTTGACGGCTTCGAAATATCCGAATCGAGCGACGTCGCTGTTTTCCTGTTCCAGCGCGGCTTCGCCCAGATCCATAAACAGCTGCGCATCCCAGGGATTGATGGTCAGCCCCTGCTCGGCCAGCGTATCGATGCTTTTCCAGTCCTTCTTCATGCGGGCTTTTTTGATTTTGCCCCGGATGGGCATCAGCTTCATGCTGGCCATGCGGGCGCCCGTCTTGTTGTCACCGTACATGCGGCGGCAGCAACCCAGTTTGGTTTGACGAAACAGCTGCACGTCGGGCTTCATCTTGATGGAGTTGGTGAAGCACTCCACGGCAAAGTCCCAGTTTTCCCTGCCCATCGCGTCGGTTCCCTTCTTGAACCACTCCTGGGCAGCATTGGCAAGTGTGTCTGTCATATTGTTGACCTGTCGTCCTGCGGTGGGTCCATCAGGATTCTGGGATGGGAATCGGCCGTTACACGATGTTGTCAGCCACGCACGCGATTGAACCTCAATTCCCCTCGTGCGAGGCAGTGTGTCATCATACTGGCTTTATGGAAGGCCGCAAAACCACTCTGCCTGCCTTCCTGTTTCCGCAGCCTGGTGAAAAAAGACAACAACTCGGGAAGCTGCGAACGACCTGAGTGATGTGACGGGCCGATTTGTCTGGCTGCCCGCAAATAAAAAAACCGCAGTGGGAAATCCCACTGCGGACAATGAACGTCAGACATTTCAGTGACTGCGACGGTGGACCGCAGCGAGTCAGGCGAGATCCGAGTCACGCAGGGCGTGCACTCTGTGGTGGACCGGGCCTACGCAAAAAGTTTGAGACCTCCGTCGGGGTAACACTGAAATGCCTGATGTGTTCCTGACTCGTACGATTGATCGGCAATCGTTACGTGGCACTGCAGCTTTTTGCGCGTTCGGACGGCGGATCGCCGGGACCTGCCCTGAATCACAGATGTTCCGTGGGTTACATCAGGTGAAAACGGATTCCCGGCGCGATCGTCAAGTGCGGGGGACTGGTTTTCCTCAAAACTCCGTGCCAGGATAGCCACCCCGCCATTCGTTCTTGATCAGGATTGCCCCGATGAATCGTCGCCGTTTTCTTCAGTCTGCCACCACAGCGTCTGCTGCCGCTCTTTCTGTGGGTACCGTTTCCGCCGCCGGCCGTTCATCGCTCACAGGACCACGGGCCGCAGCGAGTTCGTTTCGTTACTGCTTCAACACCAGCACCATCCGTGAACAGACCAAAGAGATTCGTGAGCAGATTCGCATTGCGGCGGCCGCCGGCTATGACAGCATCGAACCGTGGATGCGCCATCTGGAGGCCTTCCAGCAGGCCGGCAGCAGCCTGACCGATCTGCGAAAGATCCTGCAGGACAGCGGGCTGACGGTCGAAAGTGCCATCGGTTTTGCCAACTGGATTGTGGACGACGATGCCCAGCGCAAAGCGGGTCTGGAGCAGGCCAGGCGGGACATGGACGTTCTGGCGCAGATTGGTGGCACCCGGATCGCAGCCCCTCCCGTGGGCGCTCATCGTGGTGACTCTCCCAAACTGGATTTGTTTGTCGTGGCCGAACGCTATCGGGCGCTGCTGGAGGTCGGAGACGCCATGGGGGTTGTGCCACAGCTGGAGGTCTGGGGCTTTAGTCCCAATCTGTCGCGGCTCGGTGAATCCGTCATGGTCTGCGTCGAAGCCAGTCACCCCAAAGCCTGTCTGCTGCCGGACGTCTACCACATCTTTAAAGGAGGGTCGGAGTTTGGCGGCCTGGGGCTGCTGCACAATCAGGCCGTGCAGGTGTTTCACATGAACGACTATCCGGCCGAGCCACCGCGGGAACAAATGAAGGATGCGGATCGCGTCTATCCCGGCGATGGGGTCGCTCCGCTGAGCGACATTCTGAATATGATCGGCGGTGGAGACCGTGAAGTCGTTCTGTCACTCGAACTGTTCAACCCGAAGTACTGGAAGCAGGATGCCGAGGTCGTGGCTCGCACCGGACTGCAGAAAATGAAACAGGCGGTCGCTGCGGCCACTGCCTGACGGACGGCTGATTTGTTCGGGATTTGTGTCGGTGAGCGGCCGCCGGTCAGCGGCTCGGCTGACTGACTTCTCATCGCCCGAACATACGATCCATCAGGCTGCGTCTGCGGGGCGGTGGGTCCACCTCGCGGCTGTGCGAGATCGATGATGTGCTCCACTCCGGCTCGGGAATCGCCTCGTCGGTGGCACCGAGAAACGCGTGATCGATAGGACGTGTTTCGTCGTGATTCGTGGTGTCGTCAGACCAGTCAGGAGGGGATGGGGTGCCCGACTCATACGCGGCAAATGGATTCGGCGGCATAGTTTCCGCCGCACCGGCGCCCAGTGGCGGCTGGTGGAACTGCGGTTGCTGCAGCTGAATCGCCGGCTGATCACCGGCCGCGTACCGGGGCGGAGCAAACGGATCCGCTGCGGCGTCCGCAACCTGGGCGGCCCCGCCGGCAGGGACTTCGGCGAATGGCGAAACCGGCTGTCGCTGCCCCAGCAGTTGTTCGGCCAGATGCGGATTTTCGGCCGCAATCCTGTGCCGAATAATTTCGCCGACATCGACCACCTGCACTTCGCTGTCAGGCAGGTACCACAGGGAATCGGGAAGGTTGGGGTTGGTTTCGATATCGCGAAACGTCAGCAGGATTTCTGTGTCCTGCTGGGGGAAGTCCAGTCGCACGCTGTGCGGAATCAATCGGCCATTTTTCCAGCGATGGTTGGACAGAATGGCCTGCACCAGCGTGTTGGCTTCGCTGTCGGCAATCAGGTGTTCCCGCACGACATGATTGACGCGGTCGAACCGGATCACACGGCGCAGCGGACGTCCACTGGGGGCTGTGACGATGGACTCCAGCAGCAGGTCCTGTTTCTTCCCGGGGCGAATTTGATAATCGGCTGCATCCAGCGGTGTGATGCCCAGCACCAGCATCAGCCAGTTGGGGTCAATGTAGGGAACGCCCAGAGACACCTGCTGCAGCAGCGGCGTGTCTTCGTGTTTCCAGGTCATGACGGCGGATTCGCCAGGCTGAACGTACGCCCAGCAGCGATGGTTGTTTGATCCCAGGTCTGTCTTGGCGATGAGGTTGTCGGCCGTCAGACGAAAATAGTTGGGCGTCTGGCAGGCAATCGCGCCGCTGAGCCGCTGCGGAATCATTTTGGGCAGTCGCACTTCCATTCGCGTGGATGTGGAACGCCAGCCATCCAGGTCTTTATTCTGTCGGTTGATATAGTCCACCAGTTCGAGGGTGGTCATCGATTCCGGTAAAGGGGGATCTTTGACGCGAACTGCAGGAGAGAACCGTTCCCGCAGACCGTCAAAAATGCACCCGGAACTGGCGAGCGTCGACAGCAGCAAAAGCAGTGATGGTAGAACTCTGATCATTCCTTGATCCCGCCGGAGCGAACACCGGTGCTCACTTAGGCCGCCTCTTCAGACAGGCCAAACAGTTGTTGCTGCAGATGACCAACCTGTTCATCCGTCAGTTCTCGTTCCATCACATCAAATGGACCCTCGCTGCCGCTGCCCAGCAGCCGCATGGCGGGTTGTTCGTCGACTTCAATCGAGGCTTCCAGAATCAGCCGACGCTTGCGCATCAGCAGCAGTGCCAATACGTACTGGTAATCGCGTTCGACGTTGTTGGGAGACTCCGAGAGCTGAACGAAGTATTCGAACAGCGACTCGGTATCCAGCCGCTTTCGACCGGCATTGGGATCTTCCGGAATCTCCACCAGCCAGTGACCGATGCTGTTTTCCGGTGGCCCGCTCCAGGCAGATTCGGAAATGTCCTGGCGGACAAGTTTGCCGTCGACTTCCGAAAGGACGGACCAGCATTTGTGACCCGGTTCCAGCTGATCACCGGTAACGGCGCAGGATTTGGAGATGGGACGGATGTTGAAGTCCATGACGGCGCGAATCATCAGAGTGACTGGAAGCGCGACCGTCTCACAGACGAGAAAAACAGGGCCGGCTTCCCAACCGGCAGATCTTACAGAAACTCGAAAAACGGGCCAATACGAAGTCTGAACCACGCTCCCGTGGCGGTCGGCTAACCCGCCCACCTCACCAGGTGTCCAGCGTTGCCAAAAAGAAGCAGATGTTTCTTATCCTCTATTCTTTGCTGAATTGCTCATTTGAAGAATATCGACAAAACGCGTTGAAATTCTCATACTTCCCAGAATACCGTGGTTCGCACGTTCGCAGGTTCCGTTACAGGCGGCCGAACAATGTGACCATCTGGGTGGAATCCCAAAACGAAACCCGAACGCGACGCAAATTGTGGCATCCTGAAAACGGTGGTCTGAGCGAGAGCGACTGCTTCTCACCTCAGCCACCATTTCCTGACCACACAGTGTTCCGACCTGCGTCTCTTCAACGTCAAAGGACATTTCAGAAATGATCAAAGTAACCAGACTGGCCAGCCTCTGCCTGGCACTCACCATCACCGCGGCCGCGACAGCAGACGGACTGCTGCCCATCCCGGCGGCACCCGCACCGTTTGATCCGCCGCCACAGGTGGATCCGGAGTTCACCGAAGGCGTCATTCTGCCAGGTCCCGTGCACCACTGGGATGAAGCTCCCATCGACCTGTTCCCGACCGTCCGCTACCGACGGACACACAACGTGGCCCCATGTGCCGTGAAGAAAATCATTCAGGTCAACGACCCCTGTGCCTGCAAGCACACCTGCGGTCCCCAGTGCGTGTTCATCGAAATCTGCGTGCCACCCTGTGAGCACGAGACAGTTCGCTGTCGCCGCAACGGAGATCGCCTGCGATTCTACTATGGCAAATACAAAGTGGATGTCCGTGTGAAGAAGGGTTATGTCGTCGTGGATTATCGCGACTAAATGCCCGCGGATCGGCTCCTCGCGGGGCATCAGGCCGGCAGTGTCTTGAAGAGCGTTCCGACAAAGGATGAACGTCGGAAATGACTCTGCCGGTTCGCAACAGCAGCAGGGCGGCCTGAGTGTTGACAGATTGCACGATCTGTCTCACGTACAATCTGAATCGATCAACGGGAAGCAGAGTCATCTGCTTCCCGTTTTCGTTGTGTGGGTCGGAAAAAGGTTTGCCAGACGGATTTCTGTGTCGAAAACCCGTTTCTTCACCTGCGGGTGTTTTCAGTATCACCACTTTACAGCCCAGGCTAGACTTTTCTGTCAGTAGCGGGGCTGTAAAAATCCCTCGCACCATGCCAGCAGCGCTGGTGACAAAATACAAACGAGTCCTCTCTCACCGCTCGAAAGTAGTTTCATGGATCTGCCAACATGTCCCTCCTGCGGCCAGTCTGTTCTGGATGATGATGCCGCAATCTGCCCCTTCTGTGGCGCAGCGATGGATGGATCTGCAGCCGGCAAACAGACGGCTGCTCCGGCGGCCTCAAAAGGCAAACCCACAAAGCCAGCGGACAGCGGTGATGATGATCCCTTTGCCGTGGAGCGCGCTCCGGCGGCCGCCAGGGTGATCCCCTGCGCCCGCAAGCCCATGAAGGGACGCATGCATCGAGTGATCTGCCCCATGTGCGACTGCCAGGGATTTATTCCCAAAGGTGCGATTGGTCGACAGGTGAAGTGTGCGAACAAAGAGTGTCTGGTGCCCGTGTTCACCGCCGAAGGTGATGGTGGAGACACGCCCACCCGAGCACCGGGCCGCGTGAGCGACGATGCGGTGGCCCGCGAGGTCAAAGTCTCGACCGAAGGCGGCAAAAAGAATCCGATGGTCATCTACGGCATCGTGGGCGTCGTTGCGCTGGCTGCCACGGTTGGCCTGGTCAAATACCTGAACAGCATGGGGACGAATGAACTGCCTCCCCTGCCGACCGTGCCAGGGGCCGGGGCAAACGTGGCCGGAACCGACACGCCCGATGAAGCAGAGCCGGTGACTCCCGTCAAAGATCCCGATGAACCAGTCGCAGAACCGGTGCCCGAATATCGAAAAAAGGCGCTGGAACTACTGGTCGATATGATCGACACTTCGCGCGTCACGTCGGGCAACCGTGATAAGGCGTACTGCCGTCGCATGACGGCAGACGCCTATCTGCGTCTGGGCATGATGGAAGAAGCGGCGGAGCAGTTCGAAGCACTGGACCGTCTGTCGACTGATCGTCGATCGCGCAAGGGCTATTACAAAATGGTTCCGCTGCTCAATCGCTACTGGCGTCTGATCGCAGCGGGAGAAAATGACAAAGCGGCATCCGTTCTCGAGACGGCCAGCAGCCTGCGCACGCAAATGCCCAGTTCCGGGGACGTGGCTCTGGAGTCCGGCATCATGCTGGCGGCAGCCGTCGCTCACAATGGCGACATGAAACTGGCAGCTGAGATCGTGAAATATCAGGGGGTCGATCGCACGGTCATTTCACAGATTGACACACTCAAACTGGCCGCGTGGTCGACCACCGCTATGACGATGGACGAACTTGGCCGTCCGATTCCTTCGCCGTTTGGGCCCTACACGTGGTATCGCCCGCTGGTGACGGCCATCACGTCTCAACTGGCGGCACGCGGACACTGGGATGCGGCCATCACCTGGGCTGGCACAGCGCCGGAACTGCGATCGGTCGGTGACTGCTATTCGGTCATTGCCGCGGAGATGTCCGTACAGAATGATCTGTCTGCCGCCTCCGCCCTGGTAACGGCTGCTACCGAAAAAGGGGCAGAGACTTTGCTGCGGGTCAACTCCACGCTCGGTGGGACATCGGCTTCGCACTGGAACGCTGCGAAAGCTGCTGTGGATGGCATGCAGCCGGCGGAGCGTGTGCAGATCAATGGGTTCCAGGCCTACATTGATGCTCCTGCGCCGGATTTGTCCATCTCGCTGGTGCAGGCGAGTGCTCTGGCGGATTACGTGGCGGCGGCAGCGCAGAATGGCGATGACCAGGCTGCCGCCAGCGCCATGAAACTGCTGTTTGCGGTCGCGTGTTCGCAGATCCCCCCCACAATCGACGTTCGAAAAACGGCCTACGACGTATCAGAAGACGATGCGGCTGTAAAGAGAAGTATGGTGGACGAACTGCGGCTGAAGGAATCAGAAGTCCGCACGCAATTTATCGCCTACCGACAGGGGGTGGACCGCATCCAGCGAGCTTCGGAACTGCGCCATCGCACTTTGCTGGGGCTGCTCGTTCGCGTGATTGATCGTGGAGGTCTGGACGTGGTGAAAGCAGCCTATGAAAACGATGGCGACTGGACACAGGAGCTGGCCATCGACAACCTGCGGGCCGTCCTGTTTTCTGCCGCCGCTGCTGAGGGCGCAGAATGGTCTGATATTCTGCAGCCCAAACGCGGCATGGACCTGCAGCTGTTTCGCGCGGATCCCGCTGATGAAATTGCGATCATCGGCATTCAGCTGTCTGCGTGGCGGGGGTATCTGGCAGGACAGTTCACTCCCGCTCGGGCGCTGGAGTCGGCCTCTCGATTGCAGGGACTGTGCACAGCCTGTCTTCGTTTTATCGCGCAACAGCTCGCCGCACAGGCAGACGCCCCCGACGAACTGGTGGACGAAATTCTGCTGATCAAAAACGGCGTCTATCGTGAGCAGTGTTTGGGGGCTGTGTGCCGCACGGCGACACTCAATGGCCAGATGAGTAAGGCCATCGGATCGGTCAACAAATACGTCAAAGCGCCCACTCAGAAAGTCGTGGCCACTCACGGAATCGTGCTGGGGGCGCTGACTTTGGAAGCGGCGGCAGAGGACGGCAAGTGACATTCACTGACAATCACCTCCCGGTGCGTTGCTGACGGCGCTTTGCAGGCGGACTAGAACGGAAACTGCTCGTCAATTTCCGCGGCCGCCAGTTCTACCAGAAACGCCGACAGTCGTTCGACGATGACCTGCATCAGCCGTTCGCCTTTTTCTGCCGTGGCTGGGTGCGGATTGCCGGAGCCTGTGTTGGTGGTCAGCAGATGCCAGTCACGGGTAATGCTCACCCAGCCGTTGTTAATCGCATCAAACCGTGTGCGTTTAACTGCGCCATCATCGGCCACGATGCGGCCGGCATCGTCTTTCAGGACAAACTGATTGAAATAGGCCAGCCCAAGGGCCGTTTCCATTTCGCCTGCGTGATCACCGGCATCATCAAAGATTTCGGCCTGCTGATCGGCCGTAATGCCTCGAAACCAGTCACACAAAAACAGCCGCACTGGCGTGGTGCCGTTCAGTTCCCGCAGCAGGGGTTTGAATTCGTTGCCGCCGTGGCTGTTGAGGATCACCAGCTTGTGAATGCCGTGACCTTCCAGTGACTCCATCAGGTCGCAGATCACGGCCCCCAGTGTCGAGGGATTGACATTCATCGACAGCCGGCAGTGCCGCTGATTGGTCTCGGTGCCGTAGGGAATGGCGGGCAGCATGATGACCTTAGCCCCGGCGTTCCAGGCCGCTTCGCACACGTGGGCCCCGATAATCTGTGCCTGAAAAGTGTCTGTGCCATAGGGCAGATGCAGGTTGTGCGGTTCTGTGGCACCCATCGGCAGCACGGCAACCTGGTAGTCGCAGTCTTTCACGTGGGTGTAGTTGGTTTCCTCAAGAATGAACGGACGCATCGGTGATTCCTGTTGGCCGGTGGGAGATGAACTGCTGAGTCTAATCGTCCGTACGACGGTCTGACACTGACTTGCCTGTTGTGACGATCGCGTGGCCGAGCAGACTGGCATGTGTGCCGGAGCAGAATGCGGGGGGCCCCGCGGAATTTCTCACAGGTGTGCGCTGCTTTGCCTGTTGCGTTGTGCGCTGCATTGCCGGGGAGGAATGTGCCTGCGGACGCTGGCGAAGGCCGGGCGAATTCGGCATCCAGCCGTTGCGGTTTGTCACGCCAAGACTATACTCTGCGTCCCCACGCCGGAGTGGTGGAATTGGTAGACACGCCGGATTCAAAATCCGGTGGGCGTAACAGCCCGTGCGGGTTCAAG
The DNA here is from genome assembly GCA_024742875.1 of Planctomycetaceae bacterium. Classification (GTDB taxonomy): domain Bacteria; phylum Planctomycetota; class Planctomycetia; order Planctomycetales; family Planctomycetaceae; genus Fuerstiella. The sequence continues at coordinate 85,355 of JANSXP010000016.1, forward strand.
TCCCGCCTCCGGTACTTGAAACACAGAGAGTCCGAATCTCCAGGGCTTGAAACTCACCTGAAGCCGCCTTTCGCGACCCGCGAGAAGCGGCTTTTTGCGTGGCGTCACCCAAAGTGAGGATTCCGGTTGATCGCTTCTTACCGGTTGGTTTCGCGGTGGTCACACCCGCAGGCTTTGAGGTGCTGGGGGCTCATGCCGTTGTCAAAGGCCAACTGTTAATTTTCGACGTGAGTCTTCAACTTTGACGTCTCTCTCAGCTTCGTCGCGGTGCGAAAGCCATCCATGACGTCCGGCGGATCGGTGCCCAGATCCACCGTCCAGCGAGGCCACGAATGATTGGCATTCCCCGCTGGCCCTTAGTAGTGAAAGGGAATTTACTCCTGTCGTGCATCTTCGCAGAATAGGAGGCCACCAATCAGGTAGATTTCGTCAGGAAAAAGCTGTGACTCTGAAGAGTGCTCTCAAAAGACTGCTGAGCCAACATCGACCACGTGGCCGCCGTCGAACCCGCGGCCTTCGCAACGCTCAGATCGTGGGACGTGTTGAGTCGCTGGAATCCCGTGCGCTGCTTTCTGCCGTCAGCCTGAGAACTTCGGCCGATTCGACCTCAGAAGACGGTCTGCGTCTGGTGACCGTTTGGGTTGAAACGGATGAGCCTGTGATCGGCGAGCAGACCGTTCAACTGTCCGTTGCAGGTGAGGGCATCACGGCCGAGGATTATTCGTTGTCGGACACGACCATTACGATCCCCGACGGCAGTCAGTTTGGTTCTGTGGAGCTTTCCATCGTCGACGACGACGTCGTCGAGGCAATTCTTGAGTCGATGACGCTGACGCTGAACGGTCCTTCCGCTGGCCTGGAACTGGCGAGCGCGGAAACGACACTCACGATTCGTGACAACGACACGTCTGTTGTCTCGCTTGCCGATGCCACGGCCCTTGAAGGGGCCGGATTGATCACTTTCACCGCGTCGCTGTCTCAGCCCGTGGACACAGACGTCACGGCCGTTTTTGCGACACAGGATGCAACAGCGGCGGACGGCACGCACTACACGGGCGGCACCCAATCAGTCACCTTTGCTGCGGGAGAAACGCAGGCCTCCATTTCTGTTCCGATCTTCGACGACAACAGCCAAAACAACGATCGCACGTTTGATGCTGAGCTCCTCTCGGTCGAACCTGCGAATGCTGAACACATTCGCGACGTTGGGTTCTCGAGTCGTTCCGTTTTCCAGGGCAAGCTGCCTGTTGGTGATGTGATTGCGTCAGAGATCACTCCCGACAGCAGGACCGTGGTCTATCTTGCCGATCAGAATGTCAGCGGACAGTTTGAATTGTTCAGCGTTCCGATAGAAGGCGGCACCCCTGTTCGACTCAACGATGTTTTGATTGCAGGAGGACATGTCAGCGAATTCGCCATCAGCCCGGATGGCAGTGCTGTTGTTTTTGTGTCTGGTGAGGAGGCGAACGATCGCGAAGAATTGTTTCATGTCTCGGTGAACGGTGGACCTGTCACCCGACTGATCCCTTTGCCGGAACAAAACCACGAGGTGGAGTCGTTTGAGATCACGCCCGATAGTCAGAACGTTGTCTTTCTCGGCCGGGAACTTTTCAGTGTTCCGATAGCAGGCGGAGACCTGGTGACACTCAATGGACCGCTGGTCGCGGGTGGTTCGGTGACTGCGTTTGAAGTCAGCCAGGACAGCGGTCGTGTCGTTTACACGGCAGATCAGGACTGGGACGATCGCGTGGAAATCTATACCGTCCCCGTCAATGGCGGACATGCTCTCAAACTGAACGGGCCGGTGTCAACAAACGGCAATGTCACTGACTTTGCAATCAGTCCGAACGGGGGATATGCGGTTTATGTCGCTGACCTGGAGTTTGATCGACAGTTCGAACTGTATTCCTCAAACCTCTCGTCGCTGGAAATCGCAAAGCTGAGCGAAGAACCCACTCGGTCGTCTGCTGACTTTTTCGAATTCCAGATCTCCCCTGACAATTCGGTGGTTGTCTTCACTCAGGATCGTCTATACGCGGATCTGTTGAGCGTTTCCATCACCGGTGGACAGATTAAGAAGATCAATGGTGGAACGAACTTCCCAAGGAACATTCAGTCGTTTGCGATCACCTCGGATTCACAACGCGTCGTTTATCTCTCTGATGAAACCACGCGGTATACCTTTGAACTGTTCAGCACCCGCATAACAGACGGGGGGCCGGTCACGCTCAGCGGACAACCTGAGTCTTCCGAGGATGTGACCACGTTCCAGTTGAGTCCGGACGGCGCGCAAGTGTTGTACCTGACTCGGCAGACGTACTTGAGTCAGGGTACCTCGGTTGCCCGCGATCAGTTGTTCAGCGTACCAGCCACAGGCAGTAGTTCTGCCGTTCCGCTCACAGTGTTGACTGGTGAGACAAGTCTGGTGCCGCAGTTTCGTGTGACGTCTGACTGGTCGCGGGTCGTTTTCATTTTGAAGTCGGGGCTCAACCGGTCATCAGAGCTTTTCAGCGTCGCACTAACGGATGGAACCGTCGAAAAACTCAATGCCGTCATTCCCCAGTTTGCTGACATCACTGCGTTTGATGTTTCTGCTAACGGACTGCATGTCACGTATGCCAGCAACGCTGTCGTTCAGACAACACACAACCTCTACTCGGTGAACACACAGACTGCCGTCGTTGCTCAACTTAATCCTGAACTGGCATCCGATTCAGCGGAGCCGTTTTCCCTGCAGTCTGTGCAGATCGTTCCTGACGGCAGGCGACTGATTCTTGCCACCTGGAGTCAGCTGTTTTCCTATGAACTGGAATCCGGCCGACTCACGAGGCTCACGCAGCGAGGACTGTATGGGTCAGACCAGTTGACGCCGGACGGCAGCCATGCGGTGCTGAGGGGCAGTTGGCCGTTTGGACCTGACCGACTCTATCTGGTGCCGACTGCTGGCGGACCACTCGTGACACTCACCCCGCCGCTTCAGTCCGGAGAAGAGATCGCCGAATTTCGACTGAGCCCGAACGGCGAACACGTCACCTATCTTCTTGATCGATATCGCGATCAGGCGGAACTGTTCACCGTTCGCCTTGATGGCGGTCCCGTCACCAGGCTGAATCACGATCTGCCGAATCGGGGAAACGTAACGGCCATACAACGCTTCAGTCCGGACGGGCGATTTGTCATCTACAACGCGCAGAATTCCGATTCTCGTGACGCAGACGAGTTGTCATTCATCGTTCCGCTAGCTGGCGGACCGGCAGTCGCGCTGGGCTTTCTGGTCCCGCCCGAGACTTCTTCGCGCATTGGCGCTTTAAGCACCGAGCCCTTCAGGTTCACTTCTGACGGATCAGCAGTTGTCTATATCAGGCAGGAATCGGATTCACAGGCGATGGGGCTTTATTCCACTTCGCTGACGACTGGGGCGACCATACGCCTGGACGTCTCTGACGGCGACAACGAAGACGTGAGCGGTTTTCGTATCCTCGGCAATGGTGACGTCATTTATGCCAAAACCAGGCTATATTCTGTTTCTTTCGCAGGCGCGCAATCTCAGCCTCTTACGCCCGCATTTGAGGGCTTCGCCGTCGCTGGCTTATTTGAAGTCAGCGAAGACGAATCACAGATCGTATTCTCGACGGAATCAGCCGATGAGCCAGGGGGCCTGTATGTCGTGGCTGTTGATGACGGAGCAGCCAGACAGCTCGCATCAGAGTCCGTTGTTGGTCGTGACTTTCGCCAGATGCGTTTTACATCCGATGGTCGGTCCGTCATCGTGCAGAACGACCGTCTGATCGGCATATCGATCGATGATCAGGACGTGACCGAACTGCTATCGAACCCGAATGGATCGAATCGTCTGTCACTTTTCGAACTCTCTGATGATGGGACGCGAATCATCATCCAGAATCAGGGACTCCTGTATGCCTCAGCAATTTTCGGCGGAACACTGCACACAGCAAAACGGGAAACAGTGACCTCTGTGCGACAATGGGATTTTGATCCTGTGTCCAACAGCAGTGTCTACTATTTCACTGGAGACCAGGCGGTCAACCAGTCACTGCGGTCTGGTGCGACGGGAACGATCGTTGACGACGACAGCACTGTTCCTGCGGTCACCGGACCATTCGGCACACTGGCCGAACCACACCCAACGATCACCTGGCGGGGTGTCGCCAATGCCGAAAGCTACAGTGTCTCCATTGATAGTCTGGCTGAAGTCGGCTTCACCATTCAGGAGAATGTCACAGGAACGAAATACACGCCTGCCGTGCCGCTGGGGATCGCTGACTATCGCATTCAGGTCGTTGCCAATTTCCCGAACGGCTCAACGTCGGCTCCACAGTCCAGTCAGATCAGAATTGACGGGACGGTCGTTCTCGATGAACTGTCGATACAGGGGGGCGACACTTCTCCTGAATTTTCGTGGAACGCCCTTCCCTTTGCCGCTCGCTACGAAATCTGGGGCAACAACCTGACGACGGGCGAAATCGTCATTCGCAACACCGACATCAGCTCAACCTCGTTTGTGTGGCCTGAACCCCTCACCTTTGGTCGGTATCGCATCTGGATGCGTGCCTTTGATCATGCTGGAAACGCCACCGGCTGGTCAGAATCGATCGATTATTCGCTGGGGCCTCAGCCCGTGGCACCGGTGGCACCATCGTTCAATCGTCGCCCGACATTCGAGTGGTCGGAAATCCCTGGCGCACATGCCTACGAATTGTGGGTGGCCACTTCAGAAGGCCCGCTCAACCTGCAGGGATTGACCGGCAACACGTGGACACCGACAGCAGATCTGCCTGCCGGAAGTCTGCAATGGTGGGTCCGCGGCTTCACGGCCGACGGGGCGCCTGGAAAATGGAGCAGCCACGCAGACGCGGACATCGCCCGGCCGATTATCACAGGTCCGGCTGGTCACACGTCGTCTCCCTCACCCCGCTTTGAGTGGACGCCACTGGATGGCGCAACCAGTTACGATTTATTCATCTACCGAACCGACATCCCAGGTCAGGCCTACCGCAACCGCAATATTACGACGGCGGCGGTGAACGATATTCTGCTTGCTGATGGAGCTTACCAGGCATGGGTGCGGCCGACAGACCAGGCTGGTGATCCGGGCCTCTGGAGCCGACCTGTAGAGTTCACGGTCAGCGGTGGCGTCCAAACGACGGCCGTGAGGCCACTGAACATCAGTCGCGAGCTGCACCCGACGTTTGAGTGGGTTTCGATTCCCGATGCTTTGACTTACGACATTCACCTGACGGACGGCAGGACGACGATTGTTGAATCCGGACTGCAAACCAATCAGTTCACTCCGGACATCGACCTGCCCCTCGGCAACTGGGACTGGTGGGTGAGAGCGACGAAAACAGACGGCACGGTCACGGCGTGGACCATCCGAAATGAGTTCGCGACAGCTGTGCGGGTTGTCTCTCCGGCCGGTACGATCGCAGACGGTGCGCCCCTCATCACCTGGACACCCAGCGACGCATCCATAACGACCGCGTACGAAGTGTACGTCGATCGCGCAGACGATCCGGGATTCGTGATTCAGAAAGAGGTGAGCTGGCAGGACAGCTTCGTCCAGATGGATCCACTCAGGAATGGCGACTATCGTGTCTGGGTGCGGGCCCTCGGGCGGTTTCGATCTCCGTTTCCCTGGAGCGAGATGGCAACATTCCGTGTGCAATCGGGAAGCGTAACGGCGACTCCGACCTCGCCGTTGACGAATTCTGTGTTCGGCCCGCCAACATTCACGTGGACAGCGCCAGCGGAAGCGTCGTCCTTTGACGTCTATGTTTCGACAGGTACGTCTTTCATTTACGAACGTGGAATCACGTCTCATTCGTGGACACCAATTCCAGCACAGTTGTCAACCGGGACTCAGGTTTCCTGGTATGTCCGTGCCGTTGCGGGGGACGGGGCACCAGGCGAATGGAGCGATCCGACGGTCATCGACGTCGCCACAACCAGAGCCACCGTGCTGACAACGGGCACTTTTGGCACTGATCCGCTGCCCACGATCACATGGACCGGGATCGATGGCGTTGAGCAGTACGAAATCGAATTGCGTTTCTCAACGTGGTTGGTGAGAGAATATCGTGCCGTCGTGACAGGTACATCAGTCCAGTTGGAACGGCCAGTGCGTGACGGATCCTACGTCATACAGGTTCGCCCGTGGCGAAGTTCCACCGTCGTTGGAGCGTGGAGTGACCGCGTCCCGGTGACTCTGGCGTCTTCCGGGACTTTGACGGTAGATCCGACTCCGTGGGTGAGCACTCTCGACGCAACACCGCTGCTCACGTGGCCCGCTGTCGAAGAAGCGGCTGGTTATGAGGTGATGATTTACAACGACGAACAGTTGTACCATGGCACTGGCATTACGGACAATTCCTGGACGGCACCGGCAAATCTGACGGCCGGCGACTGGAGTCTGTCTGTACGCGTGAAAGACGGCAACGGTAACTTTGGTTCGTGGAGTGCTCGCAGGGGAAGAGTCACCATCGGAGAACTGCGGAGCCGCTTTACCGCTCCGGGAGCGTCCGCCTCAACGACGCCGTTGTTCGAGTGGACGGCTGTCGATGGAGCTGACACTTATGTTCTCTATGTCGAAGACGAGGCAGGCAACGTCATCATTCGCGAAGACCACCTGACCACGACCTCCTACGCTGTCGTGGCGCCTCTGGAAGTCGGCAGCTATCGCTTCTGGGTTCGAGCCATCAATGCCGCCGATTCCATCATCGCTCCCTGGTCGTTTCCATTTGTGACCGAGGTTTCCTGATGCCCACGGCGGCTGCGGATCGCGTCGCGACAGCGGGCAGGGGGCTGCGTTGATCAGGCCTGCTTGCGAAGGCGGACGATTTTCCAAAGCGCGGGGACGGCCTGCAGCATGAAGACCAGCATCAGGATGTTCAGCCCTGTGCCCATGAACCGCGGCAGCACAGGATCTGCCACCAGCATCGACAGATGGCCCCACACACCCAGCACGTGACACACCGTGCCCAGCAGGAATGGAGGCCTCCATCCAGGGAGCGACAGCAGGGCGAGGGTTCCAAAAACAATTGTGGACAACAGCAGCCCGTCGATGAGCTGACATCCGGCCACGACGAAGACCGCGGCCAGTCCCACCCTCCAGCGTCGCTGCAGGTTTCGCGGGATCGCGCTGACCGCTCTTTCTGGCGGAGCGTATGGATTCACAGGATCAGCAGGCATGGACAATTAGCCAACAATTAAGTGCTGCCAAGCGCCTGGAATACGGGGCATATTCAGATCGCTCAATCACGCGGTTGTCGTTCGCTGTGCTGATCGGCAGCATCGCTGGATCGCGCAAACAGTTGTGCCGCGTACTCCAGAACATCATCCGGCACGTCAGAAGAGAATTCTGTCATGCCCGGCCGCAGGAAATCCACCATCAGGTTGCCGCGCATCGCCGATGAGTCATTCCACGCTTCGTGCAGGGCCGTGTCGTCGAAGATCAGGCACTTCCCTTCCTGCCACGAACGTGTGTCTGCTGCCACGCGGAGACGACACCCAGTGGGAACCACCAGTCCCAGATGCAGCCGGTACTCGTTTTCCGCCCAACCGGAATGAGGGGCAATGTGCGTGCCCGGAGCCATTCGAGAAAATCCGGCCAGGCCAACGCCCTCGATCTGTGAGAGGATTTCCGCGGTCGCCGGGCACTGGCGGGAACCGCCGGGGATCGGTCGTCCCTGTGCGACAAGTCCGTAAACGCTCCAGCCGCTGCCGTGCATGCTCCGCTGAACCCAGGGATCGAAGGCCTCTTCCGGCAGAGCAAGGTATTCGTCTCGGATGATCTCCCAGTTTCTTCCAGAAGTTGGGTCAGCGGGAAATTTTCCGGATCGAAAAACGTGAGAGCACCACATCGTGAATAGACTCAGATCGGGCCGATACTCAGCCATTCTTGCGATGACGCTGGCCATTGAAAATAGTAACGTTCATTTTCGATCAACCGAGTTCGCCTGTTGAGATCTTTGACAGTGAAAAAAGACCACGAACCAACGGCCGCTGCAGAACCCTCAGTCGGGGCACAGCGAGAAGACGGTTCGGAGGAAACAGAATGGCGGCCGGGCTGGCTGGTCCGCTGGCTGATGAATTTGCTCGTTGTGGGGCTGTGTGGCTTCTGCTTATACGCCATTGCCATCCTGCTGATTGTGTTCGTCTTCAACGGCGGCCGCTAAAGGGCATTGTGCAGGGGGGGCGTTGCACGGGCTCCGCAGGATCTACTCCGGTTCACGGTGCTGCGTGCCGTCGGCCTGCAGACGTCTTTGCAGCAGTTGTCGCACGTGTGGCGAGGGAGCCAGACGCAGAGCCGTTTCGCGATAGCGACGGGCTTCTGTGTTGTGGCCACAGCGGCCGTGCAGATCCGCCAGCACGGCCGCCCATTGGTACGATCCGGCCAGCCAGGCGGGAGGCTCCATGCCTTCGAGCAGGGCCAGCCCGTGTGCCGGGTCTTGCCATTCGGCCACAGCCACCGCACGATTCAGTCGGTGCAGGGGCGATGCGTTGCTGTGTTCCAGCAGTTCGTAGCACTCGATGACACGGTCCCAGCGGGTTTGCTCAAACGTGGCCGCGATGCAGTGCTCTGCCGCAATGCCGGCTTCCGCATGATAGCGGGAAAAGGTGTCACCCGACGCCGATCGTTCCAGCCAGGCCAATCCTTCCTCTATGTCCGCTCGGTTCCATTGCGTGCGGTCCTGTTCCTCCAGCAGCAGCAGTCCCTCGGATCCGTCTTCCCGTGCAGACATCCGCGCTCTGTGCAGCAGCATCAGCGCCAGGAGTGCGAACGTCTGCGGCGACTGACCGGCGGAATGTGAAGCGAGCAGGCGGGTCAGTCGGATGGCTTCATCACACAGTTCACGTCGCAAAGGAAATTCGGTGTGCGAGGACAGATAGCCTTCGGTGAACAGCAGATAGAGAATTTTTGTCACGGCCGGCCGACGAGCGGTCGTCTCGTCGGCCGTGAGATCGGCCAGCGGCTGTGAGAGTTGTCGCAGACGACTGCGGGCTCGGTTAAGCCGTTTGTAGACGTTGTCCTGGGTGGTAAACAGGCGGATCGCGATTTCGCGAACATCAAAGCCGCACAGTGTTTTTAACGCAAAGACCAGCTGTGACGGTGCAGGGATCTGCTCGTCGCAGCAGGCAAACAGCATCCGCAGCAGACCTTCTTCTGCATCCTCCGGCAGGAGCGTCTGACGGTCTGCTTTGTTGTGGGCGCTGATCTCTGCAAGCGATCGCAAATGCCGCTCGTGTCGCCCCTGCTGCCGGAAGCTATCCAGAACACGATTGCGCGCAGTGCGAAACAGCCAGGCAGAGGGATTGTCGGGAACACCGGACACCGTCCAGTGCTCCAGTGCGGACATCAGAGCGGACTGCACGGCGTCTTCTACGTCCTCGAGATGCTCCAGCCCCATCCGACACGACAGCAGGGCGACGAGCCTGCCGTATTCGTGTCGAAAAAAGTGTGCCACAAGATCAGTCGTCGTCACGACGTGACAATCTCCCGCACCTCTACGCTGGAGCCAGGCATCATGGTGCCCGGACTTTCGCGGGCGACAATCGCCGCTTCCTCCATGCTGTCTGCCTGAACAATCATGTAGCCGCCGACTATCTCTTTGGTTTCGATAAACGGGCCATCGGTGGTGTCGTTGGCGGAGACAACCCGCCCATCGCCCAGTTTGCCGCCCATATCGACAATACTGTCAGCGAACTTTTCTTTCCACGCGTGGAACTTTGCGAACATCTCCTCCATCTGAGACGGGGATGGCGGCTGAGGTTTGTCCGTCTGGGGACTTCGCTGGATACACAGGTACGTTTTCTTTGTCATGGATTTTTCCTGTCAACGGGTCAACGGCCGAGCGATTCCCGGCCTTCACCCCATGACGTTTGCTGGTTTATCTATTGGACACTCGGACGAACTTTTTTCCAATCTTCCGGCGGATTGTCAGCGGGGAGCTTAACGAGGTCAGCCCCGCCGGCTGATTTCACGGGGCTGAGTTCACCAGTTCCGCTTCCTGCGACGTTGTGAGAGATCCTCGGCAATTGGGAAAAGTTTTCGAATTGCTCCGGATGATGTCAGAGAAACACGTTTCTGTGCCCAGCGGTTTTCCTCTGCAGCCAGGAGTGACGACAGATGCATCGACACGCAGGCGAGCCGGCCACTCGCCAGATTCCCCAAACTGCCACCCGGAAGCCGACGTCACTGCGACGTTGCGGCTTTACGCTCATTGAACTGCTGGTGGTGATCTCGATCATCGCCGTGCTGATGTCGCTGATCCTGCCCGCCGTGCAGAACGCGCGGGCGGCCGCTCGGCGTACGCAGTGTCTGAATCGGATGCGCAATGTGTCCACCGCCCTGCTGTCCAGCGCCACCGCCCACAACGGGCATTTCCCCGGCGTGGTCGGCCATAACGGTGCGGTGCCCACATGCTGGTCTCGCGAGATTCTGCCTCATTTGGATCAGCAGGCCGTTTATGATCGGCTGCGGACCGGGACGGTCCCCGAAGTTCGCATTGAGGCCTATTTGTGTCCGGATGACATTGCCAATGCAACGCCGACGCGGGGGCTGAGCTACGTCGTCAATGTCGGAGTTGGCCTGCTGACACCCGGCTGCAACGTGCCGCCGCCCGCGGTGCACTTTGATTCGGTCGTTATTGATGAAGGCGACGACGGTGGCTACGTGGCGTCCCTCGTGACGCACCCGGAGAATGACTCCTGGGACGGACTGCCCCTGTCGTTTATCGGCGTTGTGGCCGAAACAGGAGGTCGCCGCGTTTGGGGTGTCGACTGGAATCGCGATTCCGAAGTGACGCCTGAAGAGGATCGGATTTCGGCCGGCAGTCGTGTTTTTTGGGGATCCATCAAACCGCAGTCCACCGCCAACATGCAGCAGATTCTCGATCTGGGAGATGGGACCAGCAACACGCTGATGATCAGTGAACGTGATCGTGCGCGGGAATGGAGTGGCCTGCGGCAGCCCGTCCATGGGCCTTTGTTTGCTCGTTTGCCCTTCATGGCGCCGTGGCTGAGCCACGGGTTTGGCTTATCCACGGCCACCCTGCGGGATGCGGCCGGCGACTTCATGCTTCCCGTTTATGGCGAGTATCCGCCAAAGAGCAATCGCAACGCCTGGGTCTACACCGAAGTGATGAACAACGGACATCCGATCTGTGAAGACCCGCCGCCGGTCCCCGCCACGTCTGTCATCAACAACCCCAATAAATGGCACCCCTCGCCCTCCTCCGGACACCATGGTGTTGTGGTGGTCGGGTTTTGCGACGGAGCCGTGCGGACCGTCTCAGAAAATATCGATGCCCGTGTTTACGTTCACCTGCTGACGTCCGCCGGAGCCCGCTACGGCGAAGAGATTCTTTCCGGCGAACAGTTCTGACGGTCGCTTAACAGAATGACGGGGCACCCGATCCTGCCCCGGAAACAACATCCGTCAGCCACCGGAGACTGTTTCACCGACTGCGGTTGTGGCCAGAGCGCGTGAGTTCACTCGCCCCACTCATCATTCCAGTGGTCGTCCGCCTGTTCTTCCCATTCGCCGGCGTCATCCGCAGCATACATAACGTCCGTTCTCAACACGTATTTGCGGCCGTGTGAAACCAGTTCCCCGATGTGATAGGTGCCGTGCTCAAAGAACAGCGCCATGCCTGTTTGCGGCACGACGGAAAACGGGTCGAAGGGTTCATCAGAGTATGAGTCTTCAAACGACGTTTCGCCCCCTTCAAAGTCATCGTTCAGATAGATCATGAACGTCAGGAAGCTTCGTTCGCCATTGTCGCGTTCAAACGGAAAGTCCTGGTGAATCCAGAAACAGACGAAGGCCAGCGAAACCATTGGCGAGACGATCCACGACCAGCGGTCCAGTCGAGCGATCAGTCGCTCCCCTGTCGGCCGCTCGTCCGGCTCGATGGGACGTTGTGTGACGGAAAATGCTATGAGACCAGGGATTCTGGTGACCAGGTCGGGGGGAAATCCAACTCGCAGCAACGGGCCGATTCTCACGGGCACCGGTGTTGAGATGCGTCCAGCGCGGGCCGAAACACCGGACCAAAACTCGGTCACTGCGTCAAGCCAGGCAGTCCCCTGGGGCAGCTGGTACTCGTTATTTTGGCGGTTGACGTTTTCTCGCCGCGATATAGGGGGAAACCCGAAAAGGGATTTGAATGATGTGTGGTTGTCAGTCACGTTCGTGGAGCGTGTTGTTTTCTCAACTCGTCGGGGCACATGATGCTGGGATTTCTTATTGTTCGAGTGCTGTCGATTGCACGACTGGCGCGACTAACGCTGCTGGTTCTGCTGGCGCCGCTCACGGCGGCCTGCGGACAGGGCGTCGAGCTCACTCCACCACAGGATTACGAACGCCTGCCAACGCTTGGTCGTCCGTCGGCCGATTCCACGCCCGGTCCCGTGCCGCCCGTGCTTTCTGCACCGCCAGTCATGTCGGCTCCACCTGTCGAACCACCGCCGATGGCGGACGCACCTCCCATGGCGGACGCACCTCCCATGGCGGACGCACCTCCCATGGCGGACGCACCGCCGATGGCGGACGCACCGCCCGTGGACCTCGTCCGACCGCCCAGCTACGGTTCTTTTCCGCCCACTGACTTTCCGGATACCGCAGCGCCTCCGGTCGCTCAACCACCGCGCGGTTACGTCGAAGGGTTTGGAACTTACGGACATTACGAACTGAAGAAGGCTGTGGACCTGCGGGAGTTCCTGCCGACTCCGGGGCAGCAGAAAGGTAACTCGTGCTTCTCGTGGGCAGCCGGTTATGCGTCGTACACCTGCCAGATTGCTCAGGAACGCCACAGGGATCATCCCAGCGAGGCGTGGCAGACTTTCAGTCCGGATTACATTTTCGACCGCATTCCCGACAGCGGCAACGGAGTGAATGCCGGCGAAGTGTTCGACTGTCTCCGTGAACAGGGATGTGCATCGCTGGCCGCGTGTGCACCGGGCAACAGTCACCCGGAATACGAAGCCCAGCTGTATAAGGCGCTCGAACATGAACGCGCCCAGTCACTTGATGACATCAAGATCTACTTAAGCCAGGGTTACCCGGTGGTGCTGGTTGTTCAGCTGGATGCTGCATTTGAGGATTTTCGATCCGGCAGCGAACCCTATGTCTGGAACGGCGCCGAATCATCGCCGCGGTATCACGCTGTCTGCGCGGTGGGATTTGACTCGGCCGCCGGCAAAGTGCTGATCATGAATTCTGCCGGAACCCGGTGGAAGGACGGTGGGTTCTGCTGGGTGAATCAGTCCAGCCTGACACACGTTGGCGAGCAGTCATGGTGTGTGGAAGCGCATGTGTTCAAAGTCAAAAAGTCGCTCCCGCTGCGAGTGACAGATCGCACGGTCAGGCTCACCCGCCAGCGAAGATTCCGACCTTCGGTAGTGTTGAAGCCCGACCACGCGATTTACGAAAAATCCGACGCGCTCATCAGCCCTCCTTCGTGGCGATTTGACGACGTCTCTTGGACGGACAGTGAGGTCTACGGTCTGAGGGACAACTTCAGGGTTTATCGCCGGCAGGCAAAAAAAGGCTGGGTCACTATGACGGAGGGCCTGAACAAAGCTTCTGTCACGATGATCGCCGGAACTGGCAGGCAGCCACTGCACGCGCTGACGGATTCCGGAAAGCTGTTTCGTGCCGACGCATCCTTCGTGTGGCAGCCGGTCACGCTGCCGGCATCAGCAGAAATTGTCGATCTGCGAAACGTGGGCACCAAAATGTATGCGGTGGCTGCAACAGGTCGGGTTTTGACATTCACTGACGGATCGTGGAAATATCGGGCGGAGCCTTAACCAGTTCTCAAGGGCGATACCAATGAAAGAAAAACAGAAACTTCGACTGGCTCTGGCCGGCACCGTGGCCTTCCCGCCGGCGGGTCAGGGGGCATCCTCGGTTGCCGTTTCCTGCTGCTGCGATGAATGCTACGTCACCGTGGAAACCTCAACCGACCGCACGTCGGTGAAACGAACGTTCAGTTCGCTGGATGTTCGTGCCGTAAAAAAAACAAAATCGGGCAAGTGGCTCATTGGCGAAGAGCTCAACGACTGGCTGCAGTGTACCAATTCCACCAAAGGCGTTGTGTACGTCACGGAAAACGCACAGACGCTGCTGGAAGTTTCCACCGGCATGACGGCTGCCGAAGCTGTCGAGTATTACCCACCACTCGCCGCGGCAGTGAATGCCCCATCGTCTTCTGCGGCCCCGACTCCCAGCGGCTACGTCGATGGCGTGGGCTGTGCCATCGGTTGTTCGGGCAGCGGTGGCGATATTCCAATGGGCGGATGTTAGCGACCGTTTTCCGCATCCACTGGTGACAGACCGGATATGGCACCCACAATTGACATTGCCATTCTGACAACCAACCCGGACGGGATTTCGCCCCGCGTGATGGCGGCTGTGCGAAACCAACGGGGGGTGGCGGTCAGCATTCGCCTGATTGACGGCACCCCGCTGCCCGGCGAGCGGCAGCGGTGGCAAACCATTGTGCGCGCACGCAACCACGCTGTGCAGACCTCATCCGCCGACTGGCTGATGTTTCTGGATGATGACGTCCAGCTGCAGCCGTCCACTGTGGCCCGGTTACTGCACGGCCTGCAGGCGCGACCGGAGTACGCTGCATTTGCCGCCGACTACCTTGGCGATCGCGGCCGCCGTCGGCCCAGTCCGCATATTGGCATGGGGGCCACACTGTTTCGCCGCTCCGTCATTGCCGGACTGCCCTTCCGCTATGAGATGAATCGCTGTGAGTGCTTGTGCATGTGTCTCGATCTGCGTGCGCGGGGATTTCGCATCGATTATCTGACCGGAGCGACCGCCGCCCATCTGGATCGCCCGGCAGAAGCGACCGCGACGGCATCCGGCACGACTGTTCGACCGGCCGCCAGTACCGCCACACGATCTGGAGTTGTGCTGGCCGCCTTCAACCGCAGAGACGTGCGGAAGTTTCAGCAGCAGTTCCTCCGCACACTGCGAGAATCGGGCAATGCGGAACAGGTGATTGCCGTGGGTTATGGCCTGCATCCGTCGGAACGTCAGCGACTGCAGCGTCTGCCGAGGGTGAGCGTTGTGGCCCGGCCGGATAATGGCGTACTGCCCCCCATTCGTCGGCTGGAAGACTTTGCAGAGATTGCCCGCAGCCTGCCAGACAGCACTCCCCTGGCCTATTGGGATGCAGGCGATGTGCTGTTTCAGGGGCGACTGACGGACCTGTGGCAGACCACCGCGCGTTATCCGGATCGCCTGCTGGCCGGGCGAGAGCCGCAGGACTGGGATGTCAACGAAGGCATGGTGAAGTGGACCACGTCCATCGCCTGTCCGGTGGAACGCAGAAGAGTCGTGGAGTTATTTTCCGGACGGTGTGTTCTCAATGGCGGGTTTGCGGCGGGAACCGCGATCGTCATGCAGGACTACTTTAACGAAGCGAAGCGTCTGCGCTCTTCCAGGCAACTGCGGGGGTCGTCGGACTGGGGCGATCAGACGGCACTGAATCTGTATTGTCACGCCCAGCCCTCACGCTGGAAGGAAGTGGGGGAGGGCTGGAATTTTTGTGTCTTCGGTCGGACGGCCGGCAGTGTGCGTGTGAATGGTGCCGGTCTCGTGTCGTGTGCCGGCTGCGATGACATCCGCGTTGTCCACGGCAACGCTCGCTCTTTAGACAAGCTTGCGATACGCTGGTGACATGCCTGATTCGGATCCGTACGAAGAAACACGCCTCCAGCCGGATTCCGGACAATCACTCCATCAGCCTGCCAGTTCCTCCGCTTCGGAGCACATTGGTCGTTATCGGATCTTAAGTGAACTGGGCCGCGGCGGGTTTGGTGTCGTCTATCTGGCTCACGACGAAGAGCTGGATCGCAAGGTGGCCATCAAGGTGCCTTTTCGGCGGATGCAGCGGGAAGACAGTGAGTCGTTCCTCTACGAAGCCCGGCTGGTTGCCGCACTGGAGCACGATCACATTGTGCCCGTCTATGACGTGGGACAGGCAGACGACGGACGCGTTTACATTGTGTCGCGATTTGTCGATGGTCTCACGCTGCGGGAAGAACTCAGTCGTGGTCCGCTGGCGCTTGATGAGGCCATTAAGATTGTGGCCGCTGTCGCCGACGCTCTGCAGCACGCCCACGACAGCAGTCTGATTCATCGGGATGTGAAGCCGGCCAACATTCTGCTGGATGGCAGTCGACGGCCCTGGCTGCTGGACTTTGGTGTGGCCCTGAAAGAGGGGCAGGGAGTGGACGGCATGTGTGCCGGCACGCCGGCCTACATGAGTCCGGAGCAGGCACGCGGCGAAGCCCATCGCATGGATGGCCGCAGTGACGTGTTTGGTTTGGGGATCGTGCTTTATCAGCTGCTCACCGGTCAGCGTCCGTTTGCTGCCGACACGCCTACCGGCGTGCTGCATCAGGTACAGTTTGATGAGCCGGATTCGCCCCGCACGGTGAATGCCGACATCCCCCAGGAGCTGGAACGCATCGTGCAGCGGGCCATGGAAAAGAAAGTGGCCTTCCGCTATCAGAAAGCGTCCGACTTTGCTGAAGATCTGCGGGCCTATTTGCAGCAGTTGCCGGACGCCTCTGCGCCGACGCTTCGCGGGCCGACGGCAACCCCCGCGGCGCTGACGCCCGCTTCTGATTCTGTTACGCCGGTGGTGCCGCGAGGCTTGCGGGCGTATGAGGCCAACGATGCCGACTTTTTTCTGCGACTGCTGCCAGGCCCCCGCGATCGATTTGGTCTGCCGGATTCGGTGCGCTTCTGGAAATCGCGGATCGAATCGTCCGATTCCGATCAGTCGTTTGGTGTGGGATTGATTTACGGCCCGTCCGGCTGTGGCAAAACATCGCTGGTGAAAGCGGGGCTGATTCCCAATCTGGACGCCAGCGTTCAGGTGCTGTTCGTGCAGGCCACCCGCTACGACACAGAGCACGTGCTGCTGCGGTCGCTGCGCAATCTCTATCCCGCAATTCCCGCTGAGGCATCGCTGCCACAGGTGATGGCACACCTGCGGCAGGGGAAGTACCAGACAGGCGGTCGACGCCTGCTGATTGTGATTGATCAGCTGGAGCAGTGGCTGCATGAGTCACGTGACCTGGGGGAATCGGCGCTGGTGATGGGGCTGCGGCAGTGTGGCGGAGGATTGCTGCAGAGTCTTCTGCTGATTCGTGACGACTTCTGGATGTCCGTCACGCAGTTCATGAATGAGCTGGAAATCCCCATCCAGGAGGGCTGGAACGCGGCGTCTGTCAGTCTGTTTGATAAGCCGCATGCGGTCCGGGTGCTGCACGAACTGGGCGTCGCCTTTGGCAAACTGCCGGAAGGTCGACTCTCCAGTCCGCAGGAGCATTTTCTCAAGTCGGCCGTTTCTGAACTGGCCGAAAATGATCAGGTGATCAGCGTTCAGCTGGCCGTATTTGCCGAAATGATGCGCAATCGCAAGTGGCTGCCGGATTCGTTTCGCCGGGTCGGTGGGGCCCTGGGACTGGGCGTGTCTTTTCTGGAAAACAGTTTCACGGGTCCCGGATCGCCTCCCAATCGTCGGGCCCTGGAGTCGGATTGTCGCCGCGTGCTGCAGACACTGATGCCCAAGACGGCCGCAGACATCAAGGGGGCCCAGTGTTCCGAAGCCGACCTGCGCTCGTTGCTGCAGCAGCCGGACAGTTCGGAACATTTTGACCAGGTCATCAGTATTCTGGATGCGGATCTGCGACTGATCACGCCGGTGGAGGAAACGGTGGCCCCCGACAGTACGGTCGATTCCGGCATCGTGACGTCCGGCAGGAAGTACCAGCTGTCTCACGATTTTCTGGTGCGTCCGACTCGCGCCTGGCTGAATCAGAAACAGCAGGAAACCCGCCGCGGTCGGGCCGAACTGCTGCTGCAGATGCGCTCTGACTTCTGGCGTTCCACGCGCGAAGCCAGACAGCTGCCGTCGCTGCTGGAGTGGCTGCAGATTCACGTGTGGACGCGACCGCATCAGCGGACCTCCACCTCGCAGAAGATGCTGGCGGCCGCCAACCGTCTGCACGGCGGACGGATTGCAACATTTGTTGTCTGTTCGGTTCTGCTTGTGGTCTCCTTTTTGTGGTACCGGTCGTGGAATCGACAGCGACTGGCCGAAACCGACATGCAGGGAAAAATTGCAGCGCTGCTGGCCGCTTCTCCCGACAAAGCGGGAAATCTGCTGACGGCCATTGACTCCGATCGTACGCTGGCGACTGCCCTGCTTGGCGAACGCGTCGATGATGCCGATACTCCGCGGGCGAAACTGTACGCGCGACTGGCCCTGATGCCGGAACGCCCGCTTTCGACTGGCGAACTGACGTCATTTGTGCGGGAGGTTGAGCCACCGGATCTGGCGGTGATTGCCGCCCGGCTCCAGACCACTGCCAGCGGTGACCCGACCACAGCGTGGCAGCAAATCGAAGCCGGCCCGCAGCGGGAGCAACTGCAGTGGTTTGGTCTGCTGGCTGCCTGGGACGCCGACGCGGACTGGGAGGAACGCAGCGAACAGTTGGTGGAGCGATTGGCTGCACTGTCTTCGGTCGCCAGTGCCTCGGGCTACATTGAGCTGCTGCGACCTGTTGGTGATACGCTGATGCCCTCGCTGTCGGCCATGTTTGTTGATCCGGGCAAGTCACGCGTGCAGCGGTCGATTGCTGCGGTTGCTCTGGCCACCTACAGCGACAACCCCAACCAGTTGTCGCAGCTGCTGGCCACAGCTCAGGCGGAAGACTTTTCTGTTCTGCTGGCGTCTTTGCAGACGCACGGGCCGTCCGCCGTAGAGGCGCTACAGACCAGTCTGCAGCAGGTCGATCGTCTGCCCGATCAGGCCGATCGTTTTTTGCCTCTGGAGGCAGCCGATCAGCAGGTTTTGGAACAGGCGGGCGGTTTTGTGGGCCCCTCGCACGCTTTCTGTCAGAGTCTGCCGACTTCACAGCTGCCGCCAATTTGTCAGCGGATGTCGACTGCTGGCTATGTGCCGATCTGCCTGCGGCCCTATCGGTTTGAAGAGGCTGAGTTTGCGGCTGTCATCTGGCATCGTCGCGGCGGTGAGTGGGCGCTGTCACGCGATGTGTCTGCCGAGCAGCTCCGCGAGGAAGCCGTTGAACGCGAGGCAGAGGGCTGGATGGCCGCGGATGTGAGTCCCGCGCCGGCCGGTGATGCGTGGTCGGTCATCTGGCTGGAGAAGGATCCTGCTGTAGCCGCCACACAGTTGCTGGTGGAGGTGCCTCAGGGCGACGAAGCGGCCTCGCAGTGGCCGATCAAAAACGGCTATCAGTATCAGACGGGGCTGGTGACTCGCCGCGATGACGCCGACGTGTACACAGGCCTGCATGTTCGGCTGTGGTACGACGCTCGATCGCGGCAGTTGACAGGCATCACGCGGGCCGATTTTGCCCAGGTCGCTGAAGACAATCGACCGGACGTGCCTGCCTCATGGCAGCTGCCGCGGGACGTCCGCCTGTCGCCGGATTCCAATGACCTTGCAGCGACATGGTGGAGCGGCAGCCCGCTGGAAACGCGGGTGACCGGACCGGCGACCATGGACGAGATTCTCGCTCCCGCACAGGCCTACACGGACAGCGGTTTTCGGCCGGTGTCCGTGTCGGTGGTGCAGCGCGGTGGTGAGCGGGAAGCCGTGCTCGTGTGGCATCGTGAGATTGACGAACTTCGCAAAGACCAGGTGGCATCGCGAACGGCCAGTCTGCATCTGGCTTTGGCGCAGCTGGGAGCAGACGGGCTGCTGTGGGATAGTCTGCAGGATGCCAAAGACGCGCGACTGCGGTCGCTGCTGATAGACCGCATGGCGGCGTTTGGGATGTCGCCGCAGGCACTGATTGACCGTCTGCAGGTCGAGCAACGACCGGCCGTACAGCAGGCCATTCTCGATGCCCTGCTGGAGTTTGCTCCGTCTGATCTGTCGCCCGATGACAGGTCGTTGATCGTCAGCACCGTCACACCGCTGGCAGAGCAGTCCGTCGATTCCGGTGTGCACTATTCGGCGCGAAAGCTGCTCACGCTTTTCGATCAGACCGTGAAAAATGATCCCGCTGAGACCGACTTCGGGCAGCGGTGGCTGCATACACCGTCCGGGCATCAGCTGGCCGTGATTGAGCCGGAGCAGTTCACGCAGGGCTCATTGCCGCAAACGATCGGCCGGGATTACAAACGCGAATTTCCTCATCGTCGC
>JANSXP010000064.1 GCA_024742875.1 Planctomycetaceae bacterium
CAATGTGGCCTTCAATCTGATTCACCTTTTCCGTGGCGATATCAAACGTGGTGCAGAACTCGGCCGCGAATTCAGCAAACCGAATGGCGTCTTCATCAAAGACGGCGATATTGCCCGATGTCTGGTATGCGACATGGACTTCGTGTTCCTGTGCGGCCAGTCGAATGAGCGTGCCGCCCATCGATATCACGTCGTCATCGGGATGCGGAGAAAAGCAGATCACGCGTTTGGGAAAGATGTGGTCAAATTTCCCGTCACGGTCGCCGGGCAGCTTGGCGTGTTCCGGCTTACCTCCCGGCCATCCGATCAGGGTGCCCTGCAGATGACGAAAGACAATCAAATTGATTTCGTAGGCGGAGCCGTATTCGGCCAGCAGACTCTGCAGCCCTTCTTCGTTGTAATCCGCGTCCGTCAGTTTCAGGATTGCCTTGTCCACCTTTTCAGCCAGCCAGATTACCGCACGGCGAATCAGCAGCGGCGTCCATTCCACAGTCCCCACCAGCCAGGGAAACTGAGCGCGGGTCAGCGCGGAACTGGCCGCCTGATCCAGCAGCAGTTCCACGTTGCGATGTGTCTGCAGGTAGGTGGCCGGCACAGACGGGCTGGGCGCCCCTTCGACAGTGCGGGCAACGATGGGCGCTTTGTTTTCACCAAACGCGAGGATGAAGATTTTCCACGCGTTCAGAATGGTGCCGACCCCCATGGTGATCGCGCGGCGGGGCACGTTTTCGGCCCCAAAAAAGTCGCTCGCCGCGTCGGTGCGGGTAACGGTGTCCAGCGTAATCAGTCGCGTGCGACTGGTCTCATCAGACCCGGGTTCGTTAAAGCCAATATGCCCCGTTCGACCAATACCAAGCAGCTGAATATCGATGCCACCAGCGTCCTCGATGTTCTGCTCGTACTGCTGACAGTATTGCGCCACTTTTTCGACGGGGATCGTCCCGTCAGGGATATGGACCTGGTCCTGGGGGATGTCAATATGATCGAACAGATGCTCGTTCATGAACCGCACGTAACTTTGCAGTTCCTCCGGCCCCATCGGATAGTACTCATCCAGATTGAACGTGATCACGTTCTGAAAGGACAGTCCCTCCTCGCGGTGCATCCGAACCAGTTCGGCATAAATGCCGACAGGGGTGGAGCCTGTGGCTAAACCAAGGACGCAGTTTTTCTGCTTGGCGGCACGCGTGCGAATCAGATCGGCAATCTGCACGGCCACGTAACGCGACGCCGCGGGAGCATTGGTGAAGACTTCGCACGGCAGCCGTTCCAGCTTGCCTGTTTCCTGTATTGCCGTCATCTTTTCCGACCCGGTTTGAGCAATGAATGTCCAGCCCAAGTCTATCGGGTCGCTCGGCGTTATCGAACGTGTCCAATCAGGAAACATCAATTTCCAGGCAACTGCACGGCCGTCCATTCGACCTGCACCAGCCTCCCGTCAGCCGACCTGCAGCGGCGGGAACCGTGCCAGGCGGCTCTGGTACGGACAGATCGCCTGATCGGACAGTGGCGCACATTCCGGTGTCAAAGCACAAGCTGCGCCTTGTCAATACGACGATCCGAAAGTTCCGACAGCGCCTCGTCCGTGCTCGAAGGGTCAACCTCCCGACACGAGTCGGTCAGCAGAGCGGCCAGTTCCGCCAGATCAGACCGCCAGCGGTCTCCGGGAATGTCGGGCGGCACGATTTGAGCGTATTCGCCACACAGCAAAATCATCCGCAGACAGTGCCGAAAGATAATGCCCTCCTGTTTGGTCAAATCGCGGGCGCGAACGAACTTATTAAAATCGCCCCCAAACTGCAGCAGGTCGCCGACGCACCAGACAGCAGTGGTGCGGGCATCGTGAATTCCCGGGTAATCACTGCGAAACAGCAGATGCGCCTTGTCAGCGAGCTTCATCGGCGGAATGTTGCGTTCCAAAACTTCGTCACGGTAACCGCGCAAATCGTTCTGCGTGACCAGGCCCCGCGTCAGCAGTTCGGCGTCCAGAAATTCGGTGGCCAGCGGACCATGCGGCAGCTTGTCGGGAAACGGCACCCGCACGCTGCGGGCCACTGACATTGGCATGTTGAGGGCACCTTCCATCAGCTGCAGCCGTTCTTCATAGCCCGCCCTGGGAAACAGCTCCGCCAGGAACAGGGCGTAGACCGGATTCACACTGCGAAAAGCGAACATCAGATCCAGCTGCGGTGTGGCGACGGCGTAATCCGGCTCGTAGTCCTTCCAGCGAACGTCGACGACCGGCTCCGATCTGGACGCTTTGGGCCGATCGTCGGATTTCTGAGGCACGGGGCGACTGGACGCTGCCACGCCGCCGGAATCCCGCGCCTCGCTGATCAACTGGCCCAGGAGTCCGGGGGCCGCTGCGGGCCCGCTCCCATCATCGTCAGGTGGCGACGGTTCCTCCCCCTGCCTCTCGCCAGTTGTCCCGTGCCCCGGTTGCTGCTCGTCGACCGCAGACGACTTGTCAGCGTCCATGTTGCTGCTGGAGGAGGACTCTGAAGCGTCTCGATTTTGCTCGTCCGTTTCGTCGGCGAAGACCCCCAAACCAAAATCCGGATCTTCCTCGGCAACACCCGCGCTAAAGTCAACCACATCGCCCAGGCCGGTGTCTTCCTGCTGCAGACCGCTGCCCCAGACAGATGTGGTGACGGAACGTCCCTCCTGCACCTGGTCCACTGCCAGTTCTACGCCTTCATCCTCAGCCAGCACGCTGCGAAATGCTTCCTGCTGGTCCGCCTGCTGGGCCGCCTGTCCCTCGACGCCTGCCTGCTCCTCCCGGATGCGGTGCGGTGGGGCCGGCGTGAGTGTCACCAGCCCTGCGGCGTCCAGAGTGATCAACATCCTTTTCAGATTTTCGAGCGCCTGTTCTTTTTCCTTCGTGTCGAGCAGTCGTTTTCTGATCGCCGACCGCAGGCCAGTGACGGCTCCTGACTTGCGAATCAGAAACGCCAGCAGTCGCCATGGGAAACGCCCCTTGCTGGCCAGCTTCGCGGGGGGCGCCGACTGCAGCTGCTCAAACTGCGGCTCCGACCAGTACTGCTGCCCCGAACGCCGCCGGGGCATCTTCTTTTTCAGGTTCTTTTTCGCCCGCCGCAGCCCCGGGTCTTTGGTGTCTTCGGGAATCTGATCGTACTTCTCCTGCCAGCGGTGAATCTTTACATCGTCTTCATGGGCCACGGCAAACACAAAGCCCTGATCATCAAACTGCGGGCGACCGGCACGGCCAAACATCTGGTGTGCCGAACTGGCATCGATGACTGTCATTTTTCCCCGCGGTCCTTTCAGCAGAGAGGTCATCACGACGGAACGCGCAGGGAGGTTGATTCCGGCAGCCAGGGTTTCCGTACAGACACATACCGAAAGCAGTTTCTTCTGAAACAGACTCTCCACAGCGCGTCGATACCGGGGAAGTAACCCGGCATGATGAATGCCGATACCACGAATCAGGATCTGTTTCAGTTTCCCCCCGGCCCCGACGCTCCAGTCCAGACCGTCGATTTCCTGCTGCAGCTGTTTCTGCTGACCGCTGGCCAGCAGGCGTCGGCCCTTGAGTTGTTCGGCCACGCTCCAGCATTCGCTGCGGTTAAAACAGAACACCAGCGCCGGGGTGTAGCGGGCCGATTCTTCCTCGTTGTCCGCCATGATCTCAAGCTGTTCTGACAACAGCTCATCCATGACCCATCGAAACGTGAGGGGCACTCGCCGCTCTTCGCTTTGCAGCAGCCGCAGTGTGCGATCATGTTCACGGTTGAGCCAAACGACAAATTCCGGCGCGTTACCCACGGTCGCACTAATCAGCAGCACCCGCGTGGATTTGGGCAGCATGCCCAGCGACAGCTCCCAGACAATGCCGCGTTCCGGATCATTAAAACTGTGAAATTCATCCATCACCACCGCAGACACATCGTCGAACGAAAACTCCTCCGGCGACAGCAGGCGATTGAGCAGAATCTCGGCCACCACGACCAGCACGCGGGCGTCCGGATTAATGCGACGGTTTCCTGTCACCAGTCCCACGTCCTCCCGCGCGAACCCCCAGCGTTCTGCGGAGTCCTGCAGTTCATGAAACTTCTGCTCGGTCAGCGCGATCAGCGGTGTGGTGTAATAAGCTCGACGTCCGGTGTGCAGAGCCTCATACAGCGCGGTCTCGGCGATGACCGTTTTCCCGGTGCCCGTCGGAGCACAGATCAAAATCCCATCTTCCGCCTCAAACCAGGAGTAAATGGCCTGTTCCTGAAACGGATAGGGAGGCCAGGGCAGTTCGTCGATGTAGCGAAACGCAATTTCTTCGGGCGTTGGCGGAACTGCCTGCCCTTCGTTTTCTGATTCCATTCCTGATTCCTGTCTGTCGGCCGGCCAGCGGCCCCTTCCGGCCATTGATCGCGTATCGTAAAGACCCGCTCGCGACCTGTCATTCTCAGTGACCGACTCGAACAGGTTTGCAGAGCACCAGTCCTGCTGCTATGTACGACCGCATGTGGATCAAAATCTGTGGCATCACATCGGCTGAAGACGCCCGCGTTGTCTCGTCCTCCGGGGCAGCGGCCATCGGGCTGAACTTCTATCCCGCTTCGAAGCGTTATCTGTCGCCGGACGCGCTGCCCGAAGTCCGCGCTGCCGTTTCTGAGGACATGGACGTGGTTGGGGTGTTCGTCAACGCCACTACGGAAACAGTCCGGCAACTGACGGAAACCGCCCGTCTGGACACGGTACAGTTTCACGGAGACGAAACACCAGAGCAGGTGCAGCAGTTTCAGCAAGCGTGTCCCGACACGCACATCATTCGCGCCTTTCGAATTGGCGATGCGGGTTTCTCGGCCGCTGACACCTGGCTGCAGAGGGCCGCCCAGTTGGGGGTATCACTGCAGAGTGTGCTGATCGACGCGTACCACCCCGGAGAATACGGCGGGACAGGCCACCAGATCCGCGCTGACCTGGTGAATGCCTGGCACTGGCCCCGCCAGCCTGGCAACCGCTTCATTCTCGCCGGCGGACTGCGGCCGGACAACGTGGCGGCCGCGATTTCCGCGACGGCCCCCTTCGGCGTCGATACGGCGAGCGGAGTCGAAGACAGCCCCGGCGTGAAGAACGCGACGGCCGTGCGTGCGTTTGTTCGCAATGTGGGAATCCCATCAGAACCACCGGGTAATGCACTGCCATGATACGGACGCGCCAGCAACAGCTGTGGCAGGTTCAGGGCAGAAACGGCTTCCGCGCACTTTTGCACAGTGCCACTGACCCACCCCCCAAGGTGCAAATCCGCTGAACATCGCGATACCGACGGATTCTCCCGGACAACAAAAAAACGTCCGTCCGTTGTCTGTTCTACGGCAGACTTTTCACAACAGTTTCGTCGTCGGGCCCCGATAACGCCACAGGGCCAGCCATTGCATCGGGTAGAATCATGGTTAAGAACAGCCTGCGAATCCGCATCCTTCTGCAGAGCAAAATCCAGGAGCGTATGGCTGCCGGCATGCAGCCCCGCGTGGCCTTCCAGCTGCTCCGCCAGGAGTTGGCGCACCACGACCAGATCGACTGGGAACAGCTGGAGTTTGACGACGAATTGTGCGTTATTGAGGAAAAACGCGACATCGACGATCGCATGACGCCCGTTCTGTGACGCCCCCGCTGTGACACCCGTCCGGTGCCCCCCTTACCGTGGCTGCCTTCGCCGTCGCTGCCTTCGCCGTGTGCCGATCACGATGCCCCGTGTCCGGAGCCAGCGGGCTCTTATCGGTCGCAGTTCACAATTGACTCAGCACTGAGAGCCACATGACGTCGTGCGAGACGTTCGGCCTCAGCGGGGCGATTGGCGGCGACGGCTTCAACCACCGCCAGATGCTCAGACCGCAATTGATCGGCATCCCGCTCTGTGACCACCAGATTCCCCACGAATCGATATCCCACGCTGACGCGCATCAGCGTCTCGTTGCCCGACAGGCTCAGAAAGGCCTGATGAAAACGGTACTCAAGGTCACTGCGTTTGCTGCGGGAACGGGGACCGCGAGCGGCGTAAATTTGCTCGGCCAGTTCGCGAAGCGTGTCGACATCGTCATGCGAGATTTTTCGGCAGCAAAGTCGCGCGGCCAAACCTTCCAGCACTTCCCGCACGCGATAAGCGTCGACCAGTTCCTGCCGTTCAAAAGATCGCACCGCAAATCCGCGGGCTGTCCCGACAACCAGTCCCTGCTGTGAAAGCGACTGCAGACTCTCGCGGATCACGCCCTGAGAAACCTCGTAGAGTTCTGAAAGGGGAATCTGGCGAAGCGCCTCACCGGGGTGGCGCGTTCCGTTCAGAATTTCCTGCTGCAGTGCCTCCACCACACGCTCTCGCTGTGAGACTGATTTCCCTGACCTGCCTGACATCGCATTTGGTATGAACAGAGTTTTGCGGAATTCAACGGCTTGCATTATCGATAACGATCGATCATCTTGACATCCCGTCGCGGGAATGCAATCCGCAGGCCGCCACTGTGTCGATGAAACGCATTACGAAATCATCCGTCCCTGCGCCACATTTGTTGGAAACGCGCCCTATGGTTACCCCCTTTCATCTTGCCATTCAGGTTCGAGACGTCGCCGAAGCCCGCGATTTTTACGGCAGCAAAATGGGGTTCCCCGAGGGGCGCAGTGACGACTGCTGGATCGACTTCAATATGTTCGGTCACCAGATGGTCGTGCACCTGAACCCGCAGATTGGCCGCGAAGGCAGGGTGGCCAGCTACTGCAATCCGGTGGACGATCACGCGGTTCCCGTGCCGCACTTCGGCGTGGTGCTGGAAGTGGAACAGTGGAAACAACTCGAAGCGCGAGTGCGCAAATTCGTTGACCGATTCATCATCGAACCTTACGTTCGGTTCGAAGGTCAGCCCGGCGAGCAGTACACGATGTTTTTTGAAGACCCCAGCGGCAACGCCCTGGAATTCAAAGCTTTTGCCAACATCGAAGAGCAACTGTTTGCCACGTAAGGCGGTCCGGTCCGGGCGGAACAGCAGAGAGTCGCCGAAACCCGGGCCACTTCTCCTGCCAGGCTCATCCTCCTGCCCGGCCTGTCATCTCAGGCTTAGTCTTCCAGCAGACTCCACACCCGAACGGTGGTGCGGTTGCGGCCCCGGCCGGGAACGTCTTCACACGTGATGACACGCCCTCCTGTTTTTGACACCGCAAACGAATGCGTCTTTGTGACGCGAATTTGCTTCACCGTTTTTCCGGTTTGCGGATCCCAGGCGACGATAGCGCGCTGATCAGAACGTTCGTTGTCTCGCAGACTGACCAGGAATCGCCCCTGCTGCACGGCGACGGCACCCTGCTGCGACTGAACGGAAAAGGTGTGCCGCTGCAAAAGCTGACCCGACACGCGATCCCACACGACAGCCGTCTGTTCGGCATCAACGGCCACCACAAGGGAATCGTCGCTGGTAAAGCTCACGGACTGCGGAACGAAGTTTTCCGCCGCGTAGCTGACAACGTCATCGGCATCGTTCAGGGAATGCACCTCGACATGCTTCTCTTCGCGTGCCACGAAGGCAACATGTGTGCCGGATGAACAAAAGGCGGGTTCATGGCCTTTCTTTCGCAGTCGCCGCTGACGTTCGCCCAGGGCATTGATCAGAAACAGACCGTTTGCCGTCTGCTGCACGACATCGCCGGTCGACGACACATCCAGCCGCGTGGGGATGGCAAAGCTCTCCTTCCAAACGGCGCGTCCGTCGCTCAGGCGGAATTTTGCCAGGTCGTCATTGATCTTCCCGTAGACGAACTTTCCGTCATCTGAAGGCACCAGGTAACCGTTGATCCGCGGGCCATGCACAGGCAGGGTCTTCTCAACCGATCCATCCTCAAGGTTCCAGACCCGGAGTTGCGAATCCAGGGAAACCGTGACACCCCGTTCCTCAGACAGCAGACAGATGCCCCGTACCCCTGCAGCGTGAGCCAGCAGACTTCTGAACGCTGGATACTCCTGTTTGTCAAATCCGGAGTCCGTCCGTTCAATCTCAACGCTGGCGGCATCCGTCAGTTGCTGAACAGACACCAGATCCACGTCGCCTTCGACCTCAATCCGTTTTTCCGTGCCATCACGAAATCGGATCACAATGATGACTCCCAGCAGCAACAACAGCCCTCCGAAGCCCGCCAGACGGATGGCCGGCCGGGGTTTCACTGGAGGCCTGTCATCAAAGCAGAAAGGTTCCAGCATGCGGGCGACCTGCGCGGCGCTTGAGGGTCGCCGATCCGGCTCGCAGTCCATCATCAGCCGGACGATGTGCGCAAGTTCACGAGGCACGTCCGGTCGAAGCGTGCGGACATCCGGTCGCGACCGGGTCGCGTGTGCCAGCAGTTTCTGAGAGGCCGTTGATTCGTCCGGCCCGCAGAACGGAGGACGTCCGGAGAGCAGCGCGAACAGCGTGCAGCCCAGCGCGTAAATATCGGAACGCGCATCGACGGCCTGTGTGTCTCGGCCCTGTTCGGGCGCCAGATAATCAAGCGACCCCAGAATCACGGTTCTGTCAGTTTCACTGCCGTCGCAGGCTGTCGTCTCCGATTCATGCACCAGTCCCAGGTCGAGCACCCGCACATGTCCCTTTGAATCCACCATGAGATTGGACGGCTTCACGTCGCGGTGCACCAGTCCTGCCTCATGCGCGGCCTGGAGACCAAGGGCGGCCTGACGCGTCACATCGCACGCATTTTTGACTGGCAGTAAACGCGCCCCCTTTTTCTCTGCACCGTCAGCCGCTGGAATGGAAGTCCGAAGATACGTCCCCAGGTCCACTCCCCGCAGAAGTTCCATCACCAGATAGGGCCGACCGTCGACTTCCCCGGCATCATGCGCCTGGACAAGATGTGGATGAGAGAGCCGCCCGACCGCCCGCATTTCGCGTTCAAAACGCGCGACAGGTGCCAACGGAGCGGCAGGGCGGACCACTTTCACGGCAACTTCCCGATTCAGCCTGATGTGGCGAGCGCGGTAAACCACCCCCATGCCGCCACGGCCAATTTCCTCAAACACTTCGTAACCGGGAATCCGCAATACAGGCAGGTGCCTGGACTCCTCTGACGGCCAGCAGGCGGACACGTTTTCGCCCGCGGTATCCAGTGTCGGTTCTGCGAGCGTTGTGCGCTGGCGATCGCGCACAGCATCAGTAGGCGCCGCGTGGCCTGCTGCCCGCACGCGGTCCCAGATGCGACGCTGCCCCGCGGACAGGCTGTCTTCTGCATCGAACGCTGTCATTGCCTCCAGTCGCTGCTGACAGCGATCGCAGGTCTCCACATGCTCCACCATTTCGCTGACGTGGTCGCCCGTCTGACCGTGCAGAATACGCGACAGAGTCGAATCCCCGGGGCACGTGGCTTTGCGTTCTGTGACGGACATCATGCTTTCAGTCTTCCTGAGGTTCGAGTCGTCGAATTTCGTGGCGCAGAGCCTTCAACACTTCACTTTTGGCAACGTAAACGTGAGCAATTTTCATTTGCAGTTCGTCGGCCACCTGTGCGGCCGGGCGGTCCTGCAGGGCCGTCATCTCAAATGCCTGCCAGGTCCGCGGCTGAACCCGCATCCGGACCCGCAGGACGGCGAGTTCCTGCAGCTCACTGTCGTACTGTTCCTCCAGCCGCCGCGCCAGATCCTCGCGCGCTTCCACCGAAGCGATTCGTTCGTGCATGGCTGTGTCGCCACCGCCACGACCAGGCCGCTCGTTCCTGCGGGCCAGCGCCGTCCAGGCGTTCCTCGTCACCGTTTTCAGCCACGCCCGGAAGCTTCGCGTCGAATCGTATTCGAAACTCTGCATCGCGCGTGACAAGCTCAACAGGACCTCCTGAGTCACGTCATGACGATCAGAATGCTGCAGCCCCCATGAGCGACACCATTTTTCAATGAGGCCCACGTAGCGTTCGACAAACTGATCCCAAAGTCCGTTATCAGCGGGATTTTGCCGGATCGCAAACAGCAGCGACGCGCGCGTCGCTGCTGAATCCCGCGGTGTGTATGAGTTCACGTTCACTGATTCCTGATAGCAGGCCGTCCGCGAAATCTAAGACGCAATTTGCTCATTTTTTTAAGATAGCTTTCTCTGCCCCCGGAAACCACCGCCCCCCACCTCCCCGTGTGCTTTTCATCACACCTTGGGGTAAGCAGAACGTGTTTGGGAAAGTTTCTCGGATTTTGACTTAGGTTCACCACAACCAACCCCTACTGCCTTTGAGATTTGCGCACCTGCCCCACTGGTCGGCCGTGCAGATCGCCCCCACTGGATGCTTCTCTCAGTTCTCACAAAGGCCCCGATCAATGTTGATCAATTCCTGGTTGAAATCTCTGCAGTCCCACCGCCCCATTGCCCCCAAAGGAAGACGGCAACGCCCGGGAAGGGCGCCCGCACCGCCCCGCAGCATCGAAATGCTCGAAAGCCGACAGTTGCTCACCACTTTCACCGTCAACTCACTGGCCGATACGGCAGACGCCAACCCCGGTGACGGCATTGCAGCTGACGCCAATGGGGAAACCTCGCTGCGAGCGGCCATCGAAGAAGCCAACCTGCTGGCCGGAAGTGACACAATTGCGTTCAACGACGGCAGCCTGCCAGGCGTGAATTTTCACGACGCAACTCCGGATGTCATCACACTGAGCGGAAGCCCGCTGAGCATTTCTTCCGACGTGGTCATCAACGGCCCCGCGGCCGATCTGCTGTCGATCAGTGGTGGTGGCACTTCGCGTGTCATCGCCATCGGCACGGCTGCCAGCGTGACCATCGATGCCCTGTCAGTGATCGATGGCCAGTCGAACAACGGTGGCGGGATCAATTCCTCTGGTGACCTGACGCTGCGGAACGTCTCGGTCCACAACAACAGGGCCCGCGGTATTCAGAACGGGGGATCCGGCAGCCTGACGGTGATCAACAGCACGGTCCGCGACAATTTCGATGCGGGCATTCGCAGCTTCGGCGACGTCCTCGTGATTAACTCCACCGTCTCTGAAAACGACGGCAACGGCATTCGGCAATCGGGCACCAGTGGCAATGTGAAAATCGTCAACAGCACCGTCGTGAGCAATGCCACAAACGGCGTGAACAATCAGAACAGCGGACCACTGGAAATCGTCAACAGTATTGTCGCGGGCAACGGCATCCAGCTGTTTGGTTCCATCGATGTCAATCTCAACAACATCATTCGCAACAACGAAAATGGCGTGGTGGAACGGCTGCAGGACAACGGCGGGCCCACCCGAACCCACGCTCTGGTGCCAGGCTCAGCGGCAATCAACGGCGGTGACGATGCGCTGGCTCTGGACGAGAATGGCGCACCACTCACATCCGACCAGCTCGGCAACACACGTTTTCTTCGCACCGTGGATATCGGAGCGGTGGAGTACCGAGAGGCGGACAGTCTGGTCGTGACCACAGACGCGGATATCGTCGATCCCACAGACAGTCTCACCAGCCTGCGGGAAGCCGTCGCATTTGCCAATTCCAACCCTGATGTCAGCGACATCACCTTCGGGAACGGCACCGCTCTGGCCGGAGGAACTGACTTCACCGATGCCGCAGCCGATGTGATCACGCTGGGAGGAACGCAGTTGGACGTGAACTCCGACGTGAGCGTATCAGGCCCCGCCGCACAGTTGCTGACGATCAGCGGCAACGATCAAAGTCGCGTATTCCGCGTCGGCAGCGGAGACGTTCTGTTTTCTGATCTCACCGTGGCCAATGGCAGCACGAATGGTGATGGCGCTGGCATTCTGGTGACCACGGCGGCGGATGTCACACTCGATCGTGTCGTCCTGTCCGACAACACAGCCGGCACGTTTGAAGAGGGCGGTGCGATTCGAAACAACGGTCGACTCACGGTCAGCGACAGCTATTTTGTGGGTAACGAAAGCCGACGCGGCGGCGGCATTTTTAACAGGTCGTCGCTGGTCATTTCCGGCAGTACGTTTGCCGACAACACGGCCGACACCTTTGGAGGAGCCGTCTTCAACGAAGGCACACTCACCGTGGTGAATTCCACGCTGTCCGGCAATCAGGCGCGCAGTGGCGGAGGAGGGCTGTTCAATCTGGGCGGCGCGACAGTAATCAACTCCACAATCACCGGCAACACGTCCTCGTCAGGGCAGGGCGGCGGTCTGCGAAATTCGGGCATCAACGGCACACTGACCGTTCAAAACTCCATCGTTGTGGGCAATACGGCCAACACCGGCAACAACACCGCTGGCGGACTGACGCCCGCCAGTGGCAGCAATCTGACAAGTGGCATCGCAGCCGACGTACTGGACCCGGTATTGTCTGACAACGGCGGCACCACGCTGACTCACGCACTCGCCTCGGGATCAGCGGCCATCAATGCCGGCAACGACACCCTCGCACTAAACGCCGATGGGGCGGCTCTGGTCACTGATCAGCGAGGTGCCGCCCGAATCGTGGGCACCGTGGATATTGGCGCCGTGGAGGCCTCGGCCGCCACACTGGCCACACCGCTGGCTGACCTCACGGTAGATGAAGATGCCGCAGACCTTGTGATTGATCTGTCCACCACGTTTGCAGACACGTCTGTGGCTGTATCAGGTGTCTCCAGCGATGCGCCCGGTCTCGTCAGCGCTGTGCTCAGCGGCACTGAGCTGACACTCAGCTTTGCCGCTGACCAGTCTGGTTCCGCCACCATCACGGTGACAGCCACTGACTCGGCAGTCACCACGGCAGAGAGCTTTGTGGTCACCGTAACGCCGGTCAACGATGCTCCCACCGTGCAGACCGGGCTGTCTAACGTTGAAGTTGAAGAAGGTGTGGCCGACGTGGCCATCGATCTTCTGCCCGTCTTTGCCGACATCGATGACCCCACGCTGACGTATTCTGCCACATCGTCCAGCACAGCTGTGGTGGCAGACGTTTCCGGCAGCACCCTGACACTCAGCTTCCCAACAGACGGAACGGCCATCGTCACTGTCACAGCCACAGACGCTGCCGGTGCGAGCGTTTCGACGGAATTTGAGGTGACCGTGAACAATGTGCCTGACCCCGGCGTCGAGGTCATCGATGGCAAGCTGATCATCACAGGGACAGACGGCGATGACGAAGTTCTGATTCAGCGGTTCTGGGGCAGCTATTTTGTATTCACCAGCATCGAAGGAGCACAGTTCACACGCGTCCACGTTTCTGACGTGCAGGAAATCTGCGTTGACGGTGCAGACGGCGACGACGTGATCGTCATGGGCTGGTTTGTTTTCGCCCCCACGACCCTTTCCGGTGGAGCCGGCAATGACATCATCGTGGGCGGCTGGGGCAACGACACCATCGATGGCGGAGCGGGGGATGACTGTCTGCACGGCAGCTTTGGAGATGACACACTCCACGGCGGCGACGGTGACGACTGGATTGATGCGGATGCCGGCAATGACATTGTGTACGCCGGCGCTGGAGATGACCGAGTCTGGGGTGGACGAGGCAATGATATCCTGCTGGGGCAGTCAGGCGATGACCTGCTGTTTGGCGGACGTGGCCTGGACCTGCTGATTGGCGGCGACGGCAGCGATCAGCTGTTCGGACGAAGCCGCCAGGACATCATCATCACAGGCGACACCAATGTTGACGATGACGAAGACAGCCTGAGACTGATTCGGGACATCTGGACAGGGGGAGGCTCCACAGACAGCCGTATCGAGGCCATTGAAGCGACACAGCTGGAAGTGCTTCATGACGACGATGTTGACGAAGTCTGGGGAGGCTCCGGCCGGGACTGGCTGTTGTTCGATGATGAACTTGACCTGGTTCACTAAATCGACCATCAGTCGCCAGCGTGTCACAGGCTGGCCGGGCTCAGTTCCGGCCAGCCGACTGCTTCCCCGGCTGTTCTGTGAAGCCGCTTCATTGCGTGCGACCTGCCGCAGAAGTCTGTGCGTGCTGCTCGACCGTCAGTAAACAGGCGACCATTCTTCGCACTTCTGACGCGGGCATTTCTGCGTAGATCGGCAGATAGACGGTGTTCGCCAGCATGGCTCGTGCGACGGCTGTGGACTCCGGTACAGATTCGGACACCGGTCGCAGCGCGTTGCTGCTGGTGGCATCGAATCCGTGGCGTCGCAGCTCTTTCAGGGTGGTATCGGGATGCTGCACCTGAACCATCGCCAGCCAGTAACTGTGGAACTTCGCCGCTCCGCCGGGACAGCGACAAAGCGACAACTCCTGTGTCAGCATTCGCCCCAGCGCCGCGCGACGTTCGATCAGGCGATCCGGATATCGCCGGACCCGTCGTGCCATCAGTCTCAGTAACGGACCGCACGGCTGTTGCCGCAGACTGGCGATGAACTGACCACCGGGGAAATTGCGCACCGAGCCATTCAGGAATTTCTCCAGATCTTTTCCTAAACGAATGCAGCACCAGACAAACGCGGCGAACACACGCTTTTGCCCAAGAAATCGCAGCAGGCTGTAGAACCCGATTCGCTTCAGAAAACGCCATCGCGACTGCACGGGATACGTGCCCTGCAGTTGCCGCATTTGATTCCTGACTGAATTACTCCGCACCCGCAGCAGCGCCCCTCCCAGGGCTGTGGCCGTCTTGATTGGACCAAAGCTGAACATCGACACGTCGGCCTGCTCGTGTCCGCGGTACGCCGTTCCCGCGTAGGCCTGTGCACAGTCTTCGATCACCATCAGACTGTGGCGACGGGCAAAGTCACAGATCGGCGTCACATCGGCCACAACCCCCAGCAGGTGGGCCACAAGAATCGCCCGCGTCTGCGGCGTCACCAGTGACTCCAGCTGCGCGCAGTCAACGGAGGCGTCATCCGTTCGCAGATCAACGGCCACGATCTTTAACTGATGGTGTTCAACCACCTGAACCATGCCGCCAATGTTGACCGCGGACATGAGGATCTCGCTGCCGGAGGGCCAGTTCATTGTCTGCAGCAGCAAGTCCAGTCCGCTGCGCACTGACAAACAGGCCAGCGCAGATCCATCGGATATCCAGGCCGCTTCTGCATCCGCCACAGCCGCCGTCCGTCGCCCCGGCACCAGACAACAGACGGCTCCGAAGGCAAGATCCGACCAGCCGATATCAATGCGTTTTCGAGCCCACATGTGGTGTACCGAAATGGCGGAACTGGGAACCAATCGGGGGACAGAGTCGAATGCGCCAGGTGCGGCCCAGCGCCAGGTGCGGCCCAGCGTCAGGTGCGGCCCCCACACACGACATATTACAAAAGACAGGGCGAATCGCGATGCACGGCGGTCATCAGGCCGACGCCAGTCGGGGGAACCGCTTAACGGGATCCTAACGCGGTATTCGAGGAATCCTGGTGACTGTTGTGAGGATGTGGCCACATCTGACTTCGTCCTCGCGTCTGCTGACCCAGGGATTCTGAAATGCTCTGCCGCCCACAATCACTCACCTGCGTTTCTTTCCTGCTGTTCGTTCTGGCCAGCGGCCCGGAGTGCCGCAGCGATAACGATGACTTTGCCGAATTGGCGTCGGCCCGTGGTCTGTGTGTGCAGATCGGTTTCGACGAACGAACTTTCAAGCCCCTGGCAGCCAGTCAGCATCGGCTGCTGCACTGTCTGGATCAGGACCGCGGTGCCATCGCGCGACTGCATCAACGACAGGCCACCGATCCGGACGTTCGCGCCAGCATTGTTGGCGAACACTGGGTCCATCCGACGCTGCCGCACGCTGACAACCTCGCCAATGTGGTGGTCGTGCACGGGAATCTGGTTCCCGCAGAAGAAGTGTACCGCATTCTCCGCCCTGGTGGCGTGGCTCTGTTCTGCACGGGAACAGACGTCACACGCTATGTGAAACCGAATCCCGCAGACACCGATGAATGGTCACATCAGTGGCATGCGACGGACGGCGGACTGACAAGCGAAGACCGGCGGGTTGGCGTTCCGACGGGAGTCCAGTGGATTGCCGGTCCTCTCTTTGCAATGGCCGGCAGAAAATCAAGCACCCAGACACTGGTGACCTCCGGTGGTATTAACTTCTACGTCACCCAGAATGTTTCCGAAAACGTGGGGCGTGCTGCGGACCAGATGCAGCAGTATCTGGTCGCACTCGACTCCTACAACGGGATACTGCTTTGGAAGCGACCATGGACGGGCCCGTTTGTGTCCGGCAACGGAGAAACCAACCCCCGCATGATTGCGGCTCCCCATGCCCTGTACGCTGTCACGGATCCGGGATCGGTCGTTGTGATCGATCCGCTGAACGGTCAGACGACCGACCGTTTCCCGCTCGATGAGTCGCACCAGATCGACAAGATCATGCTGCACGCCAACCGACTGTTTGTGCAGTCGAGGACACGTTTGACGGCGTTTGACGCAGAACGAAAGACGAAGCTCTGGCATCTGGATCGTCGCGAACAGTCAAGCCTGACAGCAAACGACGACCGTCTGTTCCTGCTGTCGGCCGGTCGATCGAGCGATGGCCGGTTTCGCCATGAGCTGATCTGCGTCAATGCTGCGGACGGCAGCATCGTCTATCGTCAGAACACACAGCCGCACGTGACGGCAGCCCGCGTACGCATCAATTTTGTGGCCGACGATTACGTGGCCCTGCAGGCTCACGGATCTCTGCACCTGTTTGCCGCTGCGGACGGCAGTCACTTGTGGACGAAGACGACAGATGCCCGCCCTGGCAAGACCTACGTCGACGAACGTTACGTCGGGCACTTCTACCGGCGGGGTCTGGTCTGGATGCTGTCGCAGAACTCCCCCCGTGAATCGTTCGGGCAGAATGTCTGGTTGGCGCTGAATCCCGCCACAGGGGAGACAGTCAGAGAACTAACAACGCAGGGAGAATGGCCACGCACGGACACCCCCGCCAAAATGGGCTGCCAGGTACTGATTGCCTCAGACCGTTACATCATGATTCCCCGGCAGGCCACGTTTATCGATTTCGATACCGGAGAAAAACGTGCGTTCAAATTCACCCGGGGCGGATGCGGCCTGGGCTTCGTGCCGGCCAACGGTCTGCTTTACTCCCACCCTCATGCATGTGGCTGCTTTACGGAAGCACTGCGGGGCTTTATGGGCATGCACTCGCTGGATGCCCCCACGGCCACGCCACCTCCCACGGCAGCCCTAACCAGTTTCCAGCCCGCTGCCCAGGACAAAACTGCTGAAGGCGCCGTGCCGTGGCCCGTCTACCGTGGCAATGCCGAACGCAGTGGATACTCACCGGCTCGACTCGGCAAGAGGCTCCGCCGGAAATGGTCTGTCCGCATCCGTACCAGTGACAGCAGCGTCTCCCGAGACGGCTGGTCCCTGCGGACTGGCAACACACTGACGGCAGCCACCGTCGCAGCTGGGAAAGTGTTTGTGGCTGACGCTGATGCAGGTCGCCTCGTCGCTCTGGATGTCGCCACCGGTGAGCCGCTGTGGCAGTTTCATGCGGCAGGACGCATCGACAGCCCTCCCACCTTTTATGAGGGGCTGTGCGTGTTTGGAGCCCATGACGGCTGCGTCTACTGTCTGCAGGCGGCAACCGGAGAGCCGTGCTGGAAACGCCGACTTGCGCCGACGGACCGCCGTATCGTCGCGTACGGTGGTCTGGAATCTGCGTGGCCGGTGTCCGGAACAACTCTTGTTCGTAACGGCCTGATCCTGGCCGCTGCCGGACGGGCGCCCGATGCCGATGGTGGCCTGTTTGCAGAAGCGATCGATCCTGGCACCGGTCAGCCCGTGTGGCAGCAGCAACTGTCGGGCGGTGCACTCCGGGGTCTGTGTGATTACTTCATCGCCGACCAGAACAGCGTGTATCTGGCGAACTGGAAATTCGATCCCGCCACCGGTTTCGGCGCACCGGCCGCTGACTCGACGCATCTGCAGGGCGGCAAAGCGGGACTGCTGGAATCCTCCTGGCGGAAACATGACCTGGCGATCCGCAAGAACATTCAAACCTGGACGGCTCAGGGCATGGCCGGACAACTGCTGGTGTGGTCGCCGCACGCACAGGCCGCCTTTGACGCAGAGACAGGAGCACTCACCATCAGGCACGCCACCGTCGACGAACCCCGTCAGCTCCAGTTGTCCCCCCAAGAGCAAATCACCGCCATGGCCATCACGCCCGAGGTTCTGATCATTGCAGGCGGCACGGACCGCACGGATGCCGGACAGCCAGGCTTTCTCAGACTCATCGATCTGCGCACCGGACACATTCGACACAGCGAGCGTCTGCCTGCCGAAGCGGGCTTTGACAGCCTTGCGGTGGCAGACGGGCGGTTGTTCGTCTGTGCGCAGAATGGCACCATTCTGAGTTTTGAAACCAGGTGACCCGACGTGGACGAACGATTCAATCTCTGCGGGTAAAACTGGGCCAGGCTTGTATTGAATCGGGTGGGCGGAGACGGGAAACTGCGGACTTAGTCAGCTTTCCCGGAGAGTTCTGTGCGCGCCATTTTGATTACCGCGAGTTGTGTTTGTCTGGTGCGTCTGGCGGACGTGGATGCGGCCGACCACCAACTCCCGCACCACTCCCACACAGCGGCGGTCGATGAATCGCCGGCTCGGGAAACCAGAGAGCAATCGCCGGACAAAGAAACGTCAGACAGGGTTGCGTCAGATCGCGTTCCCGTGACGCCCCCCCTGCAAAAGTTGCTCAATTCGCACTGCCGCGACTGCCATGGCGGCGATCTGCAGGAAGCCGGCGTCCGCTTCGACAGTTTCTCTCGCCAGTCGAAGGCCGAGCAGACAGCTTTGCTGAACCGCATCGAAGAACAGGTCTACCTGCGTCGGATGCCGCCGGCAGACTCCACACCGCTGTCCGACGCTCAGCACAGCGAACTACTCAGCGCCGTGCAGCGACAATTCACTGCCCTGGGCTCACGGTCCGTGTTCCAGGAAAAGATGAAGTCACCCGCGTTTGGCAACTCCATCAGCCACGAACAGTTATTCAGCGGTGAGATCACCACACCCGCGTATTCACCCGCGAGACTGTGGCGGACCAGTCCCTATGTTTTTGACAATGTGAAATCGCAGCAGGGAGCCGACCCCAAACTCCTGCGGCAGCCGTTTATTGTTGATGACCGAACGGGGATTCGCGACTACGCGGCGCTGCTGTTCGCAGACTCCGCGGTCGTGGATGTTCTGATGTCCAATGCGGGCAGGTCAGCCGACCGACTGCTGGAAACAGACCCCGCTTTACGCAAACTTCTGGACGAACGGCAGCCGACTGCAGAACAGGTCAGGGGCGTGATCGAGCGGCAGTTTCGCCGAGTCATCTATCGCGCACCCACAGCTGACGAAACGCGACGATTCACCGCGCTCTTTCAACAGACGGCACAGCAGGCAGACAGTGCAGAAGCGCTGCGTGTGATCCTGATGGCCACCATGCTGCACCATGAATCGGTTTACCGGCTGGAGATCGGCCTGGGAGCGAAGCTGCCGGACGGGCGGCGCATGCTGTCACCAACGGAACTGGCGTTTGCCATCAGCTTCGCCCTGACCGATCAACCGCCCGACGATGTGCTGCTGCAGACGGTTCGCGGCGGCGGTCTGCGCAATCGCGAAGACGTGCGGCAGCAGGTTCTTCGTCTGCTGCAGGATGACGCCATCAGCAAGCCCCGCATCCTGCGGTTCTTTCAGGAGTTCTTCGGTTACGCACAGGCCCACAAGGTGTTTAAAGACGCCAAACGATCCGGCGGATTCTCGTACTATGGCGAAAACTACCCGCAGATGTACGAACGTGACGCGGACTTTTTTGTCATGAACATTCTGGAAGAGGACCGCGATGTCTTCCGCAGACTGCTGACGTCCGATCGCTACTACATTCTCAATCGCCAGACGTTTCGCAATACCGTTTACGACTTCTGGAGGAAGTACGAACAGCAGATTGAGAACGACATCCTGACGGACGAAATGACGACCGAACTTCTGGCCCGTCTGGACTTAAAGAGCTGGGACGAACTCAACGTCAAATACAATCTGCACAACTTCAACAAGGGCTTCAACGGCAGTGTTCGCGCAATCAAACAGATCGTGAAGGAATGTCGGCAGTGGAAGAACACGGAAGACGAAGACAAACTGCTGCATGGCATGCAGCCGCTGTATAAGAAATACACGATGGTCTATGACCTTGAGGATCAGGAACAGGATTTCCTCCTGACTCAGCCCTACCAGCGCCCCCATCGTGCGGGGCTGCTCACGCATCCGGCCTGGCTGATTGCTCATTCGCTCAACGACGCCACGGATCCGATTCGTCGCGGCAAGTGGATTCGCGAACGTCTGCTGGCCGACACCGTTCCTGACCTGCCCATCACGGTCGATGCCACGATACCGGAAGATCCTCATAAGACACTGCGAGAACGCATGGTGGTCACTGAAGCAGAAGCATGCTGGCGCTGCCACCGGAAGATGAATCCACTCGGCTACCCGTTTGAGATTTATGATGACTTTGGTCGTTATCGAACGCAGGAGTCACTTGATAAGCTGCCCAAAGCAGACGGGAGGCATCCCTCCAGACCAGTCGTGGCCAGCACGCAGCTGACCGATTCTCCAGACCCGACACTCGATGGCCCGGTAAACGACGCACTGGATCTGATTGAACGCCTGGCTTCCTCCGATCGGGTACGCCAGAGCATCATTCGTCACGCATTTCGATACTTTTTGGGCCGAAATGAAAGGCTGTCTGATTCGCAAACGCTGATCGCCGCAGATCGCGCGTATCTGACCAGTGACGGCAGCTTTAATGCCCTGATTGTCGCCCTGTTAACCTCAGACTCTTTCCTGTATCGCAGGTAAACGTTTCCGGAGCCCCCTATGTCATCAAATCGACGCGACGCTCTCAAAGGTCTGAGCCTTGGTGCTGGCAGCTTTCTGCTGTCGCCGCTGTTGCAGCAGGCAACCGCACAGGCTTCTCTGCAAACGCCCCGACCGCAGCGATTTGTGTTTGTGGTCAAATCCAGCGGGATCGTGCCCGAAGGCGTCACGCCCCCTTCGATCACCAGCACAGATGCGGTCAACCAGTCGCTGCAGGGTGTCAGGCTGCCTGATTCGATGGCACCACTGGAGCCGTTTAAAGATCAGCTGGCCATCATTCAGGGGCTGTCCGGAAAGATGTGCCGCGGCGGGCACAGCAGTTGGTTTGGCGCGATGGGCGTTTACATGACGGGCGGTGAGCACGATCGCGGCGCTATTTTGCGCGCCACCGCCGATGCGGAACTGGCTCGTTTGTCGCCGGCTCCCTTTCAGCATGTGGGTCTGGCTGTGCGCGGCCCGGCGCTGTCGCGTTCTTATGGCGGCGTTTTGTATCCTGGCATCACGGCTGTTGGCGCCAACAAGGAACTTCCGTTTCAGGGCAGCCCCGATCTGGCCTACCAACAGCTGTTTGGTTCGGCGGCCGAGGGCGGCACGGCCAGAACCAGATTCCGCGTGCAGAAAAACCTGCTGGACTTCATGGTAGACGACATTCGCAAAGTGAACCAGGCCATTCCCGGCCCGGAAAAAACCAAGCTGGATGCCTACCTGAATGCCTTCGAAGAACTGCAGGAGCGGCACAGCCGGCTGTCGAGCATGAAAGACCGGATCCGCGCCAGCGCACCGGGATTCGATGACAAGTTTACATCTGAGGTGGAAGAGGTCAGACAGGAGGCACACTTCGATCTGGCGTCGGCTGCCCTGATTGCCGGATTGACCAACTGCGTCACCATTCGCCTGGACAATCTCTCCACCGTGTATTCCGAGCTGGGCCTGGCCAAACACAATCACGGGATTGGCCACAACGAGAGCACACGCACCCAGGAAGAATGTCGCGACATCATCCGCAACC
The DNA here is from genome assembly GCA_024742875.1 of Planctomycetaceae bacterium. Lineage (GTDB taxonomy): Bacteria > Planctomycetota > Planctomycetia > Planctomycetales > Planctomycetaceae > Fuerstiella. Next base: position 21,751 of record JANSXP010000064.1, read on the forward strand.
ATCACTGCACTCTGCTCGCTTCGATGGCCGCCAAACTCAAAGCCGTCCCCGAAGGCGATGGCAACATGCTGGACAACACGATGATCGTGTTTCTCAGTGACTCGGCCAACAAGCATCACGGTGACTGCACACAGTGGCCCTATGTGGTGATCGGGGGCTGCTCTGGCCGACTGAATATTCCCGGCCGCTACATCCGCTACCCGGATTACGGCACTGACGATTGCCGGACGATCGGCAACTGGTGGACCACACTGTTAAATGCCTACGGCAACCCCGTGGAGCATTACGGCAACGAAGACCTCGTGCTCAAGCAAAACGGGGTTTCTTATCGCGGTCCTCTTAGTGAGCTGCTCACGTAGTCGATCCGGCGGTACCGAGCCGCCCGGGAGAGCCATGTCTCAGCGTCAACGGCACATGCGACGAACAGCAGTTCGCACGGATGTACCGCAACGCAACCATATCGGGTGACCGCGTACTCTCATGCGGCCCCCCCCGCGGTAGGGTCAACCGTCTTCCCAGGAAAAGTCATTCGCCGGCACCGCACGGGCGATCCGGGATGCCTATGGTGATAGTCGAGCCTCTGGAAGGGAGCGGCTGTCGCCGTGTGTCGACCGGGCTCCATGGGTCGGATCGCAACCTCCGATCAGAGCGACTGATCGCGGCGATGGACCACAACGCACGTCAGGCGACCGTCACCTTATCTGGCGCGGGCAAACGAGATGTGCCCCCATGCCTTCACCGGCTGACAAGCGATTCGTCAGAACAACGTCGGCTCAAACGCAGCCCACCGCAGCACCGCCGACCGTTCGGCGACCGATTGGGCAATGCCGTTACCTGCGAGAAGAGCCAAAGTCGCAACAGGAAACACTGCGGCGCAGCAGCCAGTCTGATTCCGCTACACCAACCGTCGAATCAACCGTCGAATCAACCGCAGATGCGAGCGATCCCCCGCCGTCCGCAAACCAGTCTCTCGCCCCACCTCCTGCACAATCCCCGGACGACTCATTTCTTACTAAGGACCAGCTGACGGCACTCCGGCTGCCAAACAGAGAATCGCCTGACGTCAATGCCCCGTCCGCTTCCGATGCCGATCGGCAACGTGCCCGCGGACTTTGTGGCAGTCATGGTCACAGTCGCATTCCTGCCGGCGAATCGCATAAGACAGACAGGTCGTCCGGGCACAGCGGCCACGCTTCTGCCATCGACGACAGCGCAGACCGTGAGCGAACGCCCGTCATCACCGCCTCACAGCCCCGGCTATTGCCAGCTCCTCTGCAGTCCGGCGTGGTGCAGGGCGTCTTCGCAGCAGACCTTCGCACAGCGGCCGCTCAGCTGGCAGACGACATCGTCGCCGAACAGCGAAGAGTCGTCATCTGCCAGCTCAACGATCCGCCGGCACACACGCGGCTGCTGGATTGTCTGGCTCAGGAACTGGCGCAGGCGGCGCTGCTGCTCTGGCCGGACTGGTACGGTCCACACGTCCAGCTGTCTGAGGAGTCCGCCACCACCAGAGTCACGACAGACAGCAACCTGAAGACGCTGCTGAATGCCCAGGTGCGTGTGGACGCCGCCTGGTTTCGCCGCGCCTCACTGCTGGCCAATCGCAGCCAGAGGCCCTGTGTGCCCGACACCTCGGTTACACGACAGGTCCGCGAACTGGCGGCCTGCCTTCGATACGAAGACATCTGCATCATTGTCACCATCGCCCTGCCGGCCGCTGAGGACCATCGACTGCACACCATCCTGCAGGCGCTGGAGTGGCTGGCCCGCGAAACGGACGCCCCCGTCGTCGCAGTGACCGCAGAAAACGCTGTACCGGCGGACTGCCAGGTGCCCTTTCATCCCATCACCGCACCTGAATCGGCGGCAGTACCTGTCGAGGAAGAGTTTCGCCAGCGAATCCTGCCATTTGTGGGACGCCCCCATCCCTACAGTCCGGGAGAACGGCAACTGGCCGCCGCTCTGGCCACAGACCATGAACTCACCGGCCTGTTTGAATTCAACCAGCCGATCACAGTCGCATCAGGAAGTCGCTTTGTCGTGGACCTGCTGTGGTCGCAGGGAAAAGTGGTCGTGGAAGTGGATGGCTACAGCAACCACTCTCACCCGGAAATGTTCTGCAGCGATCGCCATCGCGATTACGAGCTGCTGATTTCTGATTACGCCGTGCTGCGGGTGCCGCACACGGACGTCATCAACAACGTGGAAGCTGTGATGCAAAAAATTCGCCAGGTGGTCCGCTGGCGCAGCAAAGGAGAAACAACGTGATTGAAAGCGAACTGGAATCGCAGCAGCAACTGCTGCTGTGGCTGCTGATGGTTAGTGACGACGGGGGCATGTTCCTGACTGACGTAAAATTGTCGTTCGAATCCGCCGCAAAGCGGACCGCGCTGATGCGGCAGGGGCTGACGGAAGAAGCAAAGCGAAAACGCGCCACAACCAATCGCGACGCCACCTACATTGAACTGACGGAGAAAGGCTGGGCCTGGTGTCAGGATCACCTCGGCACACCTCTGCAGAGCAAATCTCCGATGGTGGCTGTGGTGCTTAATCGTCTGCGCGAGATCCTTAGAAAATTTTTTCGACAGCAGAACCACTGCAGTTCCATCGGGGAACTGGTGCTGATTTCCAGCCAGGCGCCCACTGAAGAGCGCGAACATGATCTGCAGGAAATCATCGAGCAGGAGTGTCTGAAAGCCGGCGGCGGGCGTGAAAACGTCCGCGTGCGTCTGGCCGAACTGCGCCCTCGCCTTTCGCAGTTCACGCGGCAGGCCGTCGACGACGAACTGCTGGCCCTGGAACGCACGGGCCGGCTCAGCATCTGGCGTCTGAACGACCCCACAGAAATCACGGCCGCGGACAGGGAAGCGGCCATCGTCTCCGGCGGACGACCCAATCACATTGTGTACTACGGAGAAAACTCATGAGCACGACCACCCAAACAGATGCTGCACTGGACGCGATCCGACACATCGACTTCGACTGGTGTGTGCGGTTGAGCGACGTCTGGCTGGATGCCCCCGGTGATGTCGCATCGCTGCACAGCCATCAGCGAAAACGACTGTGCGAACATCTGGATAACCTGCTAAGCCAAACCGCCTCCCCGTTCTCCCTGCCAATCATCGGCGAGGGAGGCTCAGGCAAAACTCACCTGCTGAGTTTTCTGCGTCAGCAGCCCCTCAAACGGAATGCCACGTTTGTGCTGGTCGACATGACCGACGTGCAGGATTTCTGGGTGACTACGCTGCAGGGCTACGTAGATTCGTTGCAGCACAACCTTGGCGAGCACGATCAGCAGTCTTTGATCCTGCAGAGATTCCTTGGTAAAGCCTCAAAGGATGCCGTCGAAGAAACGCTGGGCAAGCTCAAAGGCTACACGCCCGCACGGCTGAAAAAGAACATCAACAATGTAATCAAAGGCCTGGCGGAAACGACAAGCCGCCAGCTGGTCCTGCGACATCAGGATGTCATTCGCGCCATCTGCTGCCTGAACTCGGACAACTTTGAAACACAGAGTATCGGTCTGACATGGCTGCAGGGACAGGAACTGGAAGCAGCGCAAAAGCGAGCGCTGGGATTTCAGACAAAGTCCGAGAGCTGCCGACACATTGTCCAGGGACTCAGCTGGTTCATTAGCCTGACCGGCCCGACGGTGGTGGCCTTTGATCAGCTGGACCCCATTGTCCACCAGACATTTCATCAGTCGACAGCGCGGCTGCAGGAGCAGGAAGCAGCCCGCAGCATTGTGCAGGACATCGGCAACGGCTTTGCCACCCTGCGGGAACTCGCCTGGACATGGCCGGTGGTCAGCTGCATCGAAAGCACGTGGGCGCGTCTCACTGACACTGTCATGCAGGCACTGACCGACCGGTTTGATTCACCGCAACGACTGCTCAATGCCGACGACAGCGTGGCCCAGCGGCTCATCAAGCGCCGCCTGAAGACGGCGTTTGACCGATCCGGTTTCCAGGCCCCCCATGACACCTGGCCGTTTGAGCCCGACGCGCTGAGCCGACTGGACGCAAAAACTCCCCGAGAGTTGCTGCAGGGATGCCACAAAGAATGCCAAAACATGCTCACCCAGCAGCAGGTCTGGGAGGTGGCTCACTTTGGCGAAACAACGACACCGATCAACACTCCGATCGACGTTGCCCAACTGGACGAGCAATTCGAACACCTTCGTATTGCCACCACAGTGGACGAATATCTGGACGAGCGTCAGGAGGACCAGCAGTTGGCCCCGCTGCTGGTCACCGCTATTCGCGCTTTGCTGGTCGAACGAGCCCAGCAGATTCCCAGTTCCATCACCCCCGTCATTGACGAACAGTTTTCCGGCAATACCAACGCGGTGCCGCTGCATGCTCGCCTGCGTCTGATCTTTCACGACGAGAACGAACGCGAAGAACACTACAGCCTGCGATCTCTGCAGCGTTCCAATCCCATGGCGTTTCAGAACCGGCTGCGAGCGGCAATAAACCATGCGGGCATCAGCGATGACCTCAGTTTCCGACATTTGACCATCCTCCGCAGCGGCCCGGTTCCCAGCGGACCAGTGACTGCCACACTGAAGGACACTCTCGAGCATGCCGGCGGGCGGATTCATGAGTTGACAGACGAAGAAGTTCAGGTCCTGGTCGCGGTGAACATCATGTTCGAAGACAAAGATCCGCTGCTGGAGGCGTGGCTCAAACAGCGTCGGCCGATTTCCTCACTGGCAGAGTTCGTCCGCTGCCTGTTTCACGGCTCTGTGCTCGCAGAACCGTCTGATATTCCCCCGCCCGATCACGAACCTGTCAAAACTGAAGTCACCAGCACCGAGATCATGAACACCACACAAACCGACGATGAATCAATCGACGAGAGACACACGGATATCGAAGACCTCGAACCGGAACCGCTCACGATCCCTCTCGGGCGGACGATCGATCGATCGCGTTCAGAAGACCTGATTCGCCTGCCAATCGCCAATCTGGCAAGGCACACCATGATCATGGGGGCTTCCGGGTCCGGCAAATCCGTTACTGTTCGAAGGCTCGTGGAAGGAGCCGCCCTGGCCGGTATTCCTTCTGTGATCATCGACGGAGCAGGGGATATGTGCACATTCGAGCAGCCGCGCTCCACCGCCTCGCCTCACTGGCTGTACGGCGACGACTCGCAGGCAAAGCGATTTCACAAAGTCACGGAACAGGTGATCTACACGCCCGGTGCCCGCAGCGGGCGTCCGCTGTCCCTGACTCTGATACCGGACTTCGTGGCTCTGCGAGACAACCAGGAAGTTCTGGCCACCACGATCGATATGGTGGTGGCCTCCATCACTGAACTGGCTGCCACAGGCACGAAAGAAAAGATCAGCAAAAAAAGTGCGATCCTGGCGGGCGCTGTAACGGAGTTTGCCCGAACGGCCAAAGAGTGTAGTCTGTCGTCGTTCATTGATTTTCTGTGCGACGTCCCGGAAAGAGCCAGGCTGAATATCCAGCGAGAAGATCAGCTGTGCCGTGAAGTCATTGACTGCCTGAAGATTCAGCAGGTCCAAAACCCACTGCTGCGACACGGCGGTGAAGCACTCGATCCCCATCAACTCTTCTCTCCGACAGCAACCGGCAGAACGCCGGTCACCGCCATCAGCATGGCTGGACTTCCCGAGCAGTCTCAGCGCTGCACATTTGTCAATCAGCTGGCCATGCTGCTGTTCCGCTGGCTGAAAGCGAATCCCACGCCCAAAGAGAATCGGCCGCTGCACGGATTACTGGTGATTGACGAGGCGCGGGATTTTGTGCCGTCAGGCAAAGACTCCGCCTGCAAAGAGAGCATGCGGACACTCGCCGCTCAGGCCCGAAAATATGGGCTGGGCCTTGTCCTGGCCACGCAGCACCCCAAAGATGTCGATACGAAAATCGTGGGCAACTGCGGCACGCAGATGTACGGACGGATGGGCAGCCCGGCTTCCCTGAATGCGGCCAAAGAATTCCTCGGAATGCTGGGACTAAAACACCCAAAAATCGCAGATCTGACGGCGGGACAGTTTTGGGTGCACTCCGCAGATGGCAGCGAAGGGGCACGCTTGCTGCAGTTCCCCGAGTCTCTGTCACAGCCGTCAACACTAACGGCTGACGAAATCCTGTCGAAGTCTGCGAGGTAAATCAGTCTGATCCGCGGCAACAGATCGTCAGCCTTGCCGCAATTCGGCTCGACCGAACCATGATCCTTCAGGGACGGTGGAAGGCTCGAACCAGTTATGGCTTGACGCCGGAATCTGAATCCGACGTTGTGTCCGGAGTCTTTTCGGACGATGCCACCTCGCTGGGCGCTACGATGATTGCCACGTAGGCCAGCGTCTCGAACTGCACGCCCGACTCCTCGCCTTCCGGGCCGCGTTTGTAGCCAACTTTGGCAATCCTGCGATTCCCCGGTTCGGGAGTGATGACGTTTCCCACAAGGTCGGCACCGCCTGGTGTCCAGCCGATCAACTCCACCTTGCATCGCCCATCCGGCTGGACAAACGTGGAGCCACCGACAGGGCACCCCCAGCTTTTTCCGTTCACGGTAGCGTTCCAGACGTCGACAGAATCAAATTCTCCCGACGGCAACCGAACCCAGGACGTCACAGCACGCAGCTCAGCCTGCCCCTGCTTTTTTAAGGCCCCCTGAATCCACTTCTCGACGGGAAAGTTGTCGGGGGAAGGCTTCGGCGGGGCCACTTCCGGCAGCATGACCTTCACGAACAAAACGGGTTGAGTCGTGTGTTGCCGCTCGTCGGCGAATGCCCCGGCAGACAGCAGCAAACAGACCACCAGTGACCCCGTTTTTGACAATGTGCAAACGCTGTTTCGCATCCCCGGCTCCTGCTCCACGTGAGTTTTTTCGGCAAGCGTCTCACCTGCCATGCTGCGTCATGAAGTGCGCCGCTGCCACCTACCGTTCAAAAGATTTCCACAATCCTCAAACGGGCAGCGTACGCCCACAGAAAAGAGGTGCCCCCGGTGTTACGGCGTGCCAAACACAACCGCGCCGTCATCATCCACCTGACAACGAAATTTTGCATCAGGCAGGGAGACGCTCAATGTGCCTGTCCCCCATCCCGCCTGAATGACGGGGCTGTCGTACACAGCTGCCGTCGCCAAATCTCGACGCACACCATTGCGCCAGACGCCCAGCTGCAGCGGGTCATTATTCCAGTGGATGCCCAGCCATTTGCCATCGCTCGATTTGTACCGGGCGACTCCCGCTGACAGCTCTGTCGTATCCACATCAGCTGACAGAACGGCTCTTACAAATTGATCAAAGCTGCCATGCGTCTGCCTTTCCCCCACTTCGACGGCCAGTCCGCACCAGCCCTCCGCACGTCCTTTCGCACTGAGCACCTTGTGGTCCACAAAGCGATTCTTCCGATCTTCGGTCAGCCGTTTTGACAGCTCCGGATCCAATTTGAGCGCGGTGCCTCCCAGCGTTCGCACGGCCACCCATGTGCGGTCGCACTTCAGAAACGTGACATCTTTGCGAACACTGACTTCCACAGACTCGGGAATCACCCAAAGCCACGGCGCTGTGCCGTCTTTGACCAGCCACAAAGCCAGATTTTCCTGCTGCGCCACGCGATTGCGTCCGGCCACCACACCGCGTTTGTACATCGGTGAACCGGGAAGCGACGGATTGCTGCCCGGCACTGCGTGCAGAGCGATCGCTCCGTCCGTCTCATCAAACGCCAGAATCTTAAACCCGTTGACGTCACCTCCGTCCTCGGACGTCCCGCTCGTTAGTGTGCCCATCTGAAACGTATGACCGATGTACTGCGTTTCCAAATGTTCCGGCTGGCTGTCATGACGAAACTGCGTGGTCGCGTCGTACGCCGGTTTGGCGGCAAAAATTTCCACTGGGCGAGGGAACTGTTTGCGCGCGAGCTTCACGGCCGCCAGAGGAGGGCGATAGGCGCTGGTGATCTGATGGACTTCGTCGGACTCCCAGTGATCATTCTTACCGCTCGGATGATTGCCGTACCACATCCAGAGCGAATTGGCCGCACTGCCGCCAAACGGCTGCGGATGGTTGTAGTCCCGTTTCGTGGGGCCGTTGAATCCACCGCGGTAGTATTTGACGGCTCCCGCGATGGCATAAAAATCCAGACACGCTTTGGCGGCCGCCTGCACAGATTCGTCACGTGCGAAGTCATACAGATTCAGCAGCGGACCAATGGAATGGCCGTGATAGTTTTCGGAATCCCATTCTCCAATGCCAATGCGATACAGCGTCTTTGTGTAGTTCAGCAGGTGCTGGCGATACCGCTGCCGTGTCGCTTCATTGCCCGTCTCCTCGGCCATAAGATAGACGCTGGTGGTTCGCATCAGCCACAGGTTTTCGGTACTCCGCACGTCCACCCAGCTGTTGCGTGCATCAGGCCCCCAGCCTTCTTTCGGGCCAGTATGCGCATAATGCGGCCGCCTCAGTGGATCTTTCGCTGTCCAGCGTTTCGCCCCGTCAAACATCCGGCGTCGGTAGTCCGACTCCAGCAGGTCTCCAAAATAAAAGTACTTGCGTATCTGATGCTTGAGTGTGAAACAGGCGTAGTAATCGATCCCCGCTGTTTCTCGATGCCACTGCTCGTGCTGGTGATCGCGTGCCTGCAGGTCTTTGAGCGCCTGTTCGTGGCGTCCGCCAAGCACATGGGCCATCAGGAAGCCATACGAGCGTTTTTCATTTTCGAAATACGTATTCACGCCGCCTTTGATGTCCCTCGCCTGTGCGGCGATCACTCGCTCGGCCCGCTTCTGAAATTCCGCTTCGAGAGCCGGCGGCCACGCATTGATCAGCTTTGAGGGAACAGGCTGGGCATGGAATACGGCCCCGCGGCTGGTCCGCGTCACCATTTTTGACAGATCCCACTGCGCGACGCATGGTCTCGCAATGACAACAGCGACACCAACCGCCAGAAACATCCTGCGTGAATTTGCCACACTCGTCTCCCACCTTCCGATCTGCTTTGTCCGTGCATTGAGCGTAACAGGGAAATCTGCGGCCCACAAACTGACGCCAGAAACACAGTTGCGGTAGACTTGTCTGCGGCGAGAAACGGGGAACCAGTGAGACACCAGGGCGGCGGATTGCCCCTTTACAGATCGAGCCGAAATGAGACGCACGCGCCTTTTCTGCGTCCTTCAATCCTGCATCGTGTCTCTCGCGATGCAACATCCGGCCTGCGGCGATGAAGACGTTTCCCAGTGGCCGGCGATCAGCCGATCTACCTGGTCAAACGTCAAAGAATCGTGGGAGCAGCTGAGGACAGGGGCGTTTGCAGCCAGCGGATCACTGCACCTTCCCGCGACGGACAAGACCATTGAGCTGCAGCTGTCCTATGCGTTTGATCGTCCGAAAAACTCGTGGAGCAGTCTGGCGTCTGGATTTCATGGCCGCAGTGGCGCCGCGTTCCAGCTGATCAATTTGGAGTACCAACTGCGATGGCCGGAAACCTCGGCAAAAACGGCAGGCGTCTACGCGCTCGTGGACTACGAAGAACTGTCCAGCTCAGAGCGCCGCGTGCTGGCTCCCTATTCCATGTCTGTTGCCGCACCGTCCCGTGCGGGGCGTCCGTTTGGTGCCGTCCTGCCGGAGGTCACAGCTCCACCGACAGAAGATCTCATTGCGCATCTGGAAGAGAACAACGGCATTCGTGAGATCGTCTACCATGGCCACGGGCAAACCTATTGCTATTGCTTCGACGTCAACAACGGGTGCGTGCCCATTGCGACGCGCGTCGGTCGAGCGGCCGCTGACAACCCTCGCGACATTGCGGTGCCCGGATACACGATTGAAACTGAGTGGCAGAGTCTGGACGGCGTCATGGTGCCCGTGCTGCACCGGATGCGTCAATTCACGCAGCAGGAGCTTCGCAGCGACCAGTCGCTGACTCTGTCGTGGGACTTCGTCAACAAAGACATCCCCGCCAGCCGCTTTACGTGGCAGGACGCCGGACTGCCGGAAGGAGTGAAAGTGTATGACCAGCGCGTCGAAAGTGGCCCGCTGATGGGGATCACTGGACGGGCCTGAAGGGACGGGGACCTGGCCTCGGCAAATGGCTGGTGCTGGGGGCGACGGCCACAATCTTAGTCGCAGCGATTTTCTGGTGGAACTGGCGGCGGCAGAAACGACGGTCGCCTGCTTCTGAACAAAACTGACCTCCGCCTGCACCCGCCTCCTGCGGAGCGCCGCTCGGTGCACCAGCGATCGAGCCGAGTGGGATCGGGTCGCCCGCGTCACATCGGGGCCTGAGAAAACTCACACAGTCGCCCGGGGTTGCAGATTCTGCCAAAACACGCGGCAAAACGGGCCTTCCATCGCTGGCAATACTGGCCGTTTGACAACGGCCCGTCTAAACTCGCCGAGACGAACACGGCTGCCCTGGACGCTGACAGATCAACTGTCACTTCTGACCCTTGGCGGCCGCCGAAAACGACAGCATCATTCACTCCAGGCAACCACAATGTCCGACAGCGCCAACGCGGAAAAGTCAGCGGCTGACGATCTGAAGTCTTCAGGCTCTCAGCAGTTTGCCCCCGTCTTTCTTGTCTCTTACCCCAGTATCGTGTTCCTGTATCCCTCAGTGCTGGCCGCCCTGTTTGGTGGCATTTTCATGATGTGGAACGGAAACTCCGCCGACGCCGACTACGCCGTGATTCCCGCACGAATCTTTCTGGTTGTACTGATGGTGAACCTGGTTGTCGTGTCGTTCGACTTCCCGCGAACCACCTCACTCACGTGGTTTTTTGCCGTTGTCGCGGGCGTCATCCTGCTGTTCATGATGTTTCAGCTGAAGCCAGACCTGAGCCGCACGGTCACGGCGTGGCTTAACCAGATCACACCGAAAACAAACGCCGCCTTTTACTTTATCTATTTTCTGGGGATGTCGCTCCTGTACCTGATCGTCGTGATCAGCCGCCGCTTTGACTACTGGGAAGTTCGCAGCAATGAACTGCTGCACCACCACGGCATTTTGAGTGACCTGAAACGATTCTCCGCGCCCAGTCTGCGCATCGACAAAGAAATCAACGATGTGTTTGAGTACCTGTTGCTGCGATCCGGCCGACTGATTCTGCATCCCAGTCAGGAACGCAAAGCGATCGTGCTGGACAACGTCTTCTTCATCAATCGCAAAGAAGAACGCATCACCAAAATGCTGGGTGCCTTGCAGGTTCGCGTCAAAGTGGATCAACACTGAGCCGGCACGCGTCAGCCTCAAAAACAGATTGCCCCCGCCATGCACCGCACAGGTCGCATCGCGGGGGCGTTTGCTAAAGGTGACCAGGGCCCCGGCTACTGATCCAGATCAAAACGATCCAGCTGCATGACTTTAGTCCAGGCAGCCACGAAGTCATGCACAAATTTCTGCTTCGCATCCTCAGAAGCGTAGACTTCTGCAATGGCCCGCAGTTGTGAGTTGGAGCCGAACACCAGGTCGACGCGACTGGCCGTCCATTTCATGTCGCCGGTGGCTCGATCTTTGCCTTCGAAGAAGTGATCACACACGGCCGATTTTCCCCACTGCGTCTCCATACTCAGCAGGTTCACAAAGAAGTCGTTGGTCAGTATTCCCGGAGTCTGCGTGAGTACTCCCAACTGTGCCAGTGGCCCCGGCCCCGCGTTGGCATCCAGAACACGCAGGCCGCCAACCAGCACACTCATTTCCGGTGCCGTCAGCGTGAGTCGATGAGCGCGGTCAATCAGCAGTTCTTCGGCCGGACGATCAATCTCACGCGCGTGGTAGTTACGAAATCCGTCCGACTTTGGTTCCAGCACGGCAAACGACTCTTCATCCGTCATGTCTGCGGTGGCATCTGTACGGCCGGGAACAAACGGCACTTCCACCTCGACACCCGCTTTGGCCGCAGCAGACTCCACAGCCGCGGCACCACCGAGCACGATCAAGTCCGCCAGTGAGATACGCGTACCATCCGCCTGGCTCTCATTGAATCGCTGCTGGATCGTTGCCAGTTCAGACAGAACCCTGGACAACTGAGCCGGGTTGTTGACGTCCCAGTCTTTCTGTGGTGCCAGTCGAATACGGGCACCGTTGGCTCCGCCGCGTTTGTCAGTGCCACGAAATGTGGAAGCTGAAGCCCACGCCGTTTCGACCAACTGCGGCACGGTCAATCCAGAAGCCAGAATCTCCCGCTTCAGCGACCTGACGTCGTCCGCATCGACCAGGCGATGCAGGACTTCAGGCACAGGATCCTGCCACAGCTGCGGTTCGGCCACATCAGGTCCCAGAAGCCGTGACGCCGGGCCCATGTCGCGATGTGTCAGCTTGTACCACGCTTTGGCGAACGCCAGTCGAAACTCTTCCGGATTCTCGTGAAAGCGTTTGGAGATTTTGTGGTACTCCGGGTCCATGCGCAAAGCGAGGTCCGTGGTGAACATCATGGGCGCGTGGGTCCTGGCCTCATCGAAGGCATCCGGCACCGTGCCATCAGCGTCGGCGTCGGTTGGCTTCCACTGCCACGCTCCGGCCGGACTTTTGTGCAGTTCCCATTCGTAGCCGTACAGGTTGTCAAAATATCCGTTGGACCACTGAGTGGGCGTCGATGTCCAGGCACCTTCCAGTCCACTGGTGATGGTGTCTTCCGCGTTGCCTTTGCCGTAGGCGTTTCTCCAGCCCAGACCCTGCTCTTCAATTCCCGCCCCTTCCGGTTCGGCACCCACGTGATCTGCTGCGGCTGCACCGTGCGCTTTGCCAAACGTGTGACCACCAGCGATCAGAGCCACCGTTTCCTCATCGTTCATTGCCATGCGGGCAAACGTCTCGCGGATGTCGCGTGCAGACTGCAGAGGGTCCGGCTTGCCATTGGGGCCTTCAGGATTCACATAAATCAGGCCCATCTGAACCGCCGCCAGCGGCCCCTGCAGATCGCGGTCACCGCTGTAGCGTTCGTCGCCCAGCCATTCGCTTTCCGGCCCCCAGTAGATGTCCTCCTGCGGCTCCCAGACATCCGCTCGCCCACCGGCAAAACCAAACGTCTCAAAACCCATCGATTCCAGGGCTACGTTACCGGAGAGAATCATCAGGTCCGCCCAGGAGATCTGCTGGCCATACTTCTGCTTGATGGGCCACAGCAGGCGACGCGCCTTGTCGAGGTTGGCATTGTCCGGCCAGCTGTTCAAAGGAGCGAATCGTTGCGTGCCATAGCCTGCACCGCCGCGGCCGTCCGAAACGCGATAGGTGCCGGCACTGTGCCACGCCATGCGAATGAACAGCGGACCGTAGTGGCCATAGTCTGCCGGCCACCAGTCCTGCGACGTGGTCATCAGCGTTTTCAGATCCTGTTTGACGGCCTCCAAATCCAGTTTTTCAAACTCCGCGGCGTAGTGAAAGTCGCCTCCCAGTGGATTCGCCTTCTGCGAATTCTGATGCAGGATCGACAGATTCAGCTGGTTGGGCCACCAGTCACGATTCGACAGGGACCCGGCCGCCGTATGCCGTGCGCTGGCCGATCCCACATTTCCCATCACGGGACACTGACTCATATCCATTGCTGCTCCCTTTCTGTAATTCGCCTGCTGTGCCGACACCTGAGCCAATAGGCTCAGTCCGACCAAAACGGAAAACGCGCGACTGCAATACGCGATCATGACCTGCTCTCCTGCTGTGAATGCTCTGGTCCGCGACACACAGACCGTTGATATGCAGGATTATTGGCCAGGCGAAGCGATACATCCAATGCATTGCAAAAATACACACCATACTAAAAACGCATCAACACATCACAACCTGAGAGCACAAAACCGGGCTTGTGAAGCGGCCAACAAAAAAGCCAGTGCTCCGATCGCAAAACGGATCAGAGCACTGGCGCTGGATTGGGGCCAAAGCTGCTGTCGGCGGTTGCCCGGGGAGAATTACTTCCCCTGTGAGTCGTCAGCAGGTGGGGACGGGGCTTCCTCTTCCTGTCCGTCGGACGAGTAATGCCTGAGCAATGCCTGTGTGGTTCGCAGGTCCGCCTCCGCAGCTGCTGCGGCCTGTTCCGTTTCACTCACCTGTGTGGCATCAGCGTCTCCCATCTCAAACCGCTGCCGGGCGATATCATGCAGTTGTCGGTGCAGGGCAATTCTCTCCTTCACCGAATCCAGATAAGTCTGCAGGACCTTCCGGGCAAACTCGGCGTCGCTTTTGGGATCTGACTCCGCAGTGCCGATCCTGTTGTAGTAATTGAGCAGCAGTTGCAGCTGCTGCAGAGTCGCGGACGCGTCAGCGACACCCAGTTCACGTTCCATCAGGTCCGTGACCGGAGATTGTCCCAGCCGGCGTTGCTGCTCAGCCTGCTGTCGCATGGTCTTCTGCCAGCCGTATCGCTCCCTGGCGGCATTCAGCTGTGTCTCGAGAATAGAAATTGCGGTGGCCCGGTCACGGCTGTTTTCCACCTGAGCGGAAGTCTGCGTCTGCGGATTGGCCCCATCAAGCCCCTTGGGAAACAACTGCCGCATTCGTCGCCCCAGTGACAGGGCCGTTTCAATGGCGCTGGACACTGCCAGGGCCGAAGCCGGTTGACCGGGAATGCCGGCGATGTCCTGTGGTCGAAAAACGTCTGACGCGACCTGCGTCACAGACGAGGATTCCTGCACTGGCTGTGGAGCGATATTGCCTCGCGAAACGGGCGCGGATTGCTGTGTGCTGATGTAACACACCACATCGCCTGTTTTCAAAATCTGCAGTCCACTGAGCTGCGTCAGAACGCCGTCCATGGGCGCCACAATTGAGTAGGACTGCTGCCGCGCTAGTTTGATTTTTGTCTCCTCCAGTTCCTTTCGGGCTTTTGCCAGATTGGCCTGCGAGGAGGACACAGTGCTTTCCGCTTCCGCGAGGCTGGCCGCGTCGTCGAACACTTTCGCCTTCGCGTCGGCGATGTCTGCTTCAAACTGCTGTCGTCTGGCCAGAGATTCGCTCTTCACTGCGGCGACCTTGATCTCGGCCGATTTGATAGCGGACACGGCTCCATCAACCTGAGCCTGCTGCTCGGCCAGCTGGCGTTCTGCCAGCTGAACTTTCAATTCCGAAACCACGGCCGACTCAAACAGCTTCTGCTGCCGAGCCAGTTCTGTTTCACGCTGCTTCAGGACAGCGTTGATCGAATCCAGCTTTTTCTTCTCGACCTCCACTTTCTGCAGATGGGCGTCCAGCAGGTCCTGACTGGCCTGCTCCGACTGATTCTGACTGTCTTCCAGGGCGACCAGTCGAGACTTACTGAAGTCCAGTCTGTTGGTGACAGCTCTCACCCGCGCTTCGGTCGCTTCCAGCGCTGACTGCATGGCCACCAGATTGGTTTCCTGCACCTGCGTCTGCGCCTCCAGCCGCTGCATCATGTTGGGATCCACGTCGACAATCTGTGCAATCAACTGCCCCTTTTCGACCCGGGAATTTTCCACGATGCCTTCGCTCCAGCGTATGGCTCCTGCGATGGGAGACTGCAGGGCCTGCCGGCGACCCACGCGACGTTCCGGCGTGGCCACCGAAAGATCCGCAGGACCGGCGCCACGCTGCCAGATAAAGTCCCGCAGGCGAGGTGTTTCATCTGACACCGCTGAGTCAGCATCCACAGCCACGGCTCCGCTGATACGCCCCTCACGCATCCGCAGTGTGAGGGAGCCGGTCGCCGCGTCTCCCACTTTCCAGCGGCCCGTGAATCTCCGCTGCAGCCGCGACCATTCCAACTGCAACGCACCTTTGCGCCCCTGCTGGTCAACAAACGCCCCGCTGTACCAGCCGGCCGCATTTTCCACCGTCGAAAGCTCAACAGCGGGCCACGCTTCGCCGCCCCAGTTGCCCTGAATATCCGGAGGAGATGTCGCCTGCCAGACAACCAAAGCCAGCGCGATGGTGGCGATACTTCCGAGAGCCGTCCTGCCCAGACGCAGGGATCCCAGCTTCTGAAAAACTCGTTGCAACAATGGCTGTGACTCTGCGGTCGCCGTGCCGCCGCGGTAGGCAGGTTCAGCCATTGCGCCGTGGGCAGGATCGGACGGCAAAGCGACCACTTCCGGCTGCTGCAGATGGGCCAGACACTGCTCCAGAATCTGAGCCACTTCAGCCGCATCGGAAAATCGATCCACGGGATCCTTGGCCATCAGTCGCTCAATAATACGGCACAGCCACTGCGGGATCTCGGGATTAAGTTCGCGAATACTGCGCGGCTGAGTGTCCGTAATCCGACGCAGAATTCCCCAGGCCGCTTCGGCGCGAAACGGGGCGCGGCCCGTGCAGGCCGTATACAGCACGCTGCCCATACTGAACAGGTCGCTGCTGGGACTGACGGATTCGCCGCGCGCCTGTTCGGGCGACATGTACTGCGGCGTACCGGCAATCACGCCCGTTTGTGTCATCGACGCATCATCGACCGCGCGAGCCACGCCAAAGTCTGTGATCCACAGACGTTCGATCCCCTCATTGAGCAGAATATTGGCCGGCTTGATATCCCGATGCACCAGTCCCTGTTCGTGAGCGGCCGCCAGACCGGCAGCAATCTGCCGGCCGATGCGGACCACTTCGACCGTGGCCAATGGTCCGCTTTCATCCAGTCGCTTCTGCAGCGACGGCCCCCTGGCAAACGGCATCACCAGATAGGGCACTCCCCCGCTTCGGAAACGCCATAGGTGTCGATCACGTTGTCGTGCGTGATGGCCGCCGCGGCGCGGGCCTCCCGTTGAAAACGCTGCCGCGCAGATCCACTGTCCGCCAGGTGCGGAGCCATCACTTTGATGGCGACGACGCGTCGCAGCGAGGGGTCAAAGCCCTTCAGCACGGCCCCCATGCCTCCCTGGCCGACAACACCGCTGACTTCATAGTCGCCCAGCCGCCCCAGCATTTCGGGAAAATCTGTGGGCGTCAGCAGTCCGAGCACCGCCTGCAGACTGCGAGTCCGCTGACCGGAAAACTCGGCCGCCGAGTCCTCATCGCCTCCGCCAACAGCCGTCTCGCTGAGCAGTTGCACGGCGTCGCGCCAAACATCGGGGTCCGCTGCACGGCGTTCCAGCTCCACCTGACACGAACTGCAGTCCGTCAGATGCAGTTCCAGTTCTTCCCTCTGCTGCGGGGAAAGTCGCTCGTCCAGATAATCATCGATCCGCTGACGGTCGCACGTTTGATGGGTCGGATTCATCGCTGGTCCTCTTCTGTTTCCAAATCGTCCAGTTCCGCAACCGTGTCACGCAATCGCCGCATCACCCGACTGCGGGCCGCATAGATACTGCCTGTCGAACGAGACAACTGGCTGGCGGCCTGTTCGATGCTCAGGCTCTGCAAAGCCGTCAGCTCAAACGCCAGCCAGATGCCGTCAGACACTTCAGACCGCACGCGTTCGGCGGCGCGCTGAAACAGCTCGCGTCGATACTCCAGCCGAATCAAAGCGTCGGTCTGCGGATCTGACATCAACTCCTCCGCCTGCAGGTCCAAAATGACAGAACCTCCGGCAGCGCGATCGCGGGGCTGACGCGTGAGTGCCTTGAGAATGGCATTGCGTGTGACCCGGCTGAGCCAGTTGCGAAACCGGATTTCGCCGGTTCGCTGCTCATAGCGATCAATCGATGCCGCCACAGACATCAGCACCTGCTGAACCAGATCTGACGCGTCGGCGTGCTGCAGTCCCCGGGCCCGGGCGATACGGAAAATAACCGGTCGATACAGATGCTCAAATCGATCCCACGCCGCCCGATTGGACGGGTCGCGGACTTTGAGAATCAGGCTTTCGACAGTGTCGGGAAACTCGGGCACGATGATCTCCTGCGGCTATCGTACCTAATCCCGTCCCCGAAACCTTCTGACAAACTATTGGTGCAAATTCCGGATTTTGTCCAAACTCGGCGGCCCTGCCTGGCAACAGCAGCGAAGACAGGGCGAAGACAAAACCGCTGCCAGTCGCTCAACATGAGCGGACTCATATCTGCATGCGACGACGATAGGCACCGGGAGTCTCACCGCTTTCCCGCTTGAAGACGGCCGCCAGTCGTTCTTTGTGGCGGTATCCGGCCAGCGGGGCCATCTCCTCCAGTGTCAGGTCGCTTTCGCGCAGTAATTCGCGTACGCGCTCCACCTGAATGGCCGTGATGGCTTCGTGAGGCGTCTGCTGAAGCTGTTGGCGAAATCGCCGTTCCAGCTGCCGCCGCGAAAGCGATGTAAATTCCGCCACATCATTCACATCGATTCCATCACAGGCGAATTCCCGAATAAATCGCACCACGCGCGCCAGTTCGCGATCTTCCACAGCCATGACCTGAGTGGACAGCCGCTGCACGACCGAGGTGGGGGGTATCAGTTCGAGCGCGCTGCCGGGCGGCTGCCCCTGCATCATCTGATCCAGCACTTCCGCCGCGCGGTAGCCGACCCGTTCCGCGTCGGGCCGTACACTGGAAAGCGGTGGACTCGACAGCGGGCAAATGGCGTCATCATCGTCCACGCCGATGACGCCCAAATCATCGGGCAC
>JANSXP010000105.1 GCA_024742875.1 Planctomycetaceae bacterium
GCCGTCGCAGCGACGTGCTGGCTTTATCGTCGATCCACGCCACCGTCCACCGCGACTCGCGGTCATCGCGGGGGCGTCCAGGCCAGTTGACTATTGAAACGCGGTGGCACGATGGCTGGCAGCGATCAGCCTGGCCTGCAGGAGCCCAGTCAGGCCCAGCGCGGATCCGACCCGGTTTGTCGATAGCGAAGCAACGCGGAGCGACTCGGCGCAGAGACGTGCCATCTTCATCGTCTATCCACGCCACCGTCCGCCGCGACTCGCGGCAGTTTCAGTTTTTGGAAGATGATGAAGTTCCTGAGGATTTGGTGCGCGGAACTTCTGCTGGCGTCGATGTTTGGTATCACACGCTGGCGAGCGTTTCTGTTTGTTAAAGTTTGATCATCGCGATTGTTATGCCGATTCAGTCATCTCCCTATATTGAAGTCAAACAGTCCCCGGGGAAGGGGCGTGGTGTGTTTGCCTGCAAGTTCATTCCGGCTGGCACGGAGTTTGAGAAAGTGCCCGTGCTGGTGTTTCCTTCGGAGGAAGTGCTGACGGGCGAAGTGGGTGATGTGCTGGCGGACTATGTGTTTGAGTGGGGCAAGGGAACGGTGGCTTTGGCGCTGGGCTTTGGTTCCATTTACAACCATTCGTACAGTCCGAACGCCCGCTATGACGATGTGGGTCGGATGACGAAGGTTTATACGGCGCTGCGTGACATTCAGCCGGGTGAAGAGATCACGATCAATTACAACGGTCACGAAGACGCGACGGATCCGGTCGGCTTTGAAGTGAACGAAGACGATAAGGCGTTCGCAAAACGCAATCAGACCAATCGTCGCCGGACGGCCCAGGCTGTTTAGTTGCGGGGGCGTGCGGGGAAGGCGGGGCTGAACGGAGCGCCCCGGGGTCTGCAATCGCACGATCACGACTAAGCGTGGATCCATGCCGTTAGTGAAACGCGCCACGTTGTGGAAGCCGTCCAGGTCGGGTTACCTGCGACGCGACCAGGGCTCACCGCGACTCGCGCTAACCGGGGCGTCCCGGCTGGCCAGCTGATGATTTAAGCGCGGTGCCACCTCGGTTGTCGCTAGCGCAGCATCGCGGAGCGCCTCGGCGCAGAGACGTTCCCTTTTATTTGGCTCACCCACGCCACCGTCCGCCGCGACGTCGCGGCCGCCACCGCCCGCCGGGGCGTCCCGGCCCGTTCTCAGATGAACGAATCGTGGGAGTTGGCTACCGGGTGCTGTTGATCTGTCGATTGGGCTGCCTAGGATGATTTCGGCCCGCCAGCCGTGTTTTTCCTGCCTTTCGTGAATTCGAGGGGGCTGGCGGGGTGAACGTTGCCCAGTTCTGACGGAAGGGCCTGTCTGGTGGCGTTCCGCCTTGTTGATGGCAGCTTGCGTGTGCCGGAAGTGTGGCGGCTGATGACGATTTGTTCTGGATCATTGCAGCAGAAGATTGCGAATTATGGCATCGATTGAAGACGTTCGAAATCTGGCCTCCCAGGTGGTGGATCCTGAGATTGGGAAGCCTCTGGGTGATCTGAGGATGATTGGCGATGTGACGGCGGATGGCGACGCATTTCAGGTCGTGGTGTCCCCTCCGACCCCCGCTTACCCGGATCAGGAACGTCTGGTGACGCTCGTGACCGAGGCCGTTTCTGGCGCGCTGAGTGACGGGCAGACGGTGAGTGTGGACCTGCAGCCGACGGTTCGCGGCGTGGATGCCGGCGGACGCATCGGCCTGAAAGTGCACAACATCATAGCGGTCGGCAGCGGTAAGGGGGGCGTCGGCAAGAGCACGGTGGCGGCCGCGCTGGCCTGCGGACTTCACTCGTTTGGCTGCAAAGTGGGGCTGATGGATGCGGACGTGTATGGCCCCAGTATCCCTCACATGCTGGGAGCTTCCGGTCAGCCGGGTGCAACGGAGCATGTTGGCGGGGAAGGCCAGAAGATTGTGCGGATGGAACCCATCGATGTGGATGGGCTGAAGCTGATCTCGATGGGCTTTTTCATTGAGCAGGGCCAGTCGGTCGTGTGGCGAGGTCCGATGCTGCATAAGGCGCTGACTCAGTTTCTGAAAGACACCAGCTGGGGTGAGCTGGATTATCTGATTATCGATCTGCCGCCAGGCACGGGGGATGTCTCGCTGACGCTTTCGCAGCAGGTGGGGCTTGCGGGGGCCGTCATTGTGTGCACGCCACAGCAGGTCGCGCTGCTGGATGCGATCAAGGCGGTGGACATGTACCAGAAGGTGAATGTTCCCGTGCTGGGTTTTGTGGAGAACATGACGGGAGAAATCTTTGGGCGAGGCGGCGCTCACAAGGTGGCTGACGAGCTGAAGGTTCCGTTTTTGGGTGAAGTGCCGATCAACGCAGCGGTTCGGGAGTATGGGGACGCGGGACGGATGATGGCTCTGCTGCAGGAAGACAACCCGGCGCGGGAATCTCTGCGAAAGGTGTGTCAGAATGTGGCCATGCAGGTGGCAAAGAACCTGACAACCACGCCAGCGGCTCCCACGCTGGAGATTTTGTAATTTGGCTGGGTGGACGACCGCGAACCGAGCGGCGGTCGGCTGCGTCCGTCATGATGTCTGTCTGTTAAGAGCCAGGCATCGAGTCCTCTTATACCGATCTGCCTCGGACTCGATGTGCCCCGACTCAATCGGCCCCCGACTCGATCTGCCCATTTGATCCGTTCGACGCCCAATGATTGACTGATCATGCTGATCACTACCGAAGAGATCTTTGAGGAATTTGAGGACCTGGATCCTCGTGACCAGTCCCAGTATCTGCTGGAACTGGGTTATGACCTGCCGGACTTCAAACCGGAAGAGAAACGCGACTGTGATCTGGTCAGCGGTTGCCAAAGCCAGGTTTGGCTGCGTGCCAGTGCGGTGGATGACAGCGATGACCCGGCGATCGACATTGTGGCAGACAGTGACGCGCAGATCGTGCGGGGGCTGATCACTATTCTCATTGCGGCCTACAGTGGCCGTCGGGCGAGTGAAATTGTCGCCTATCCGATCACGGACGTCTTTGATCGATTGAATCTGCGGCAGTACATCAGTCCGCAACGGCGTAATGGTCTGCAGGGCATGGTGGACCGAATTCTGTCTCTGGCGGTGGAACTGAGTGCTTCGGCAGTTGTCATGACGCCCACGGCAGGCAGTCACGCTGAGGAACCGACC
This sequence comes from Planctomycetaceae bacterium, assembly GCA_024742875.1. Taxonomy (GTDB): domain Bacteria; phylum Planctomycetota; class Planctomycetia; order Planctomycetales; family Planctomycetaceae; genus Fuerstiella. Next base: position 3,175 of record JANSXP010000105.1, read on the forward strand.
ACAGCCGCAACGGTCACGTCAGCCGATCATCGGCCACTGGATGCGGATGCCGTGAAAGCTCAGTTTCCCGTTCTGACGCAAACGCTGGAAGACGGCCTGCAGCCCGTGTTTCTGGACAGTGGTGCCTCGGCCCAAAAGCCGCAGTGCGTCATCGACAAAGAACGCGAAGTGGAAGAGCAGTACTTCGCCAATGCCTATCGCGGTCGCTATAGGTTTGGCGCCCGCATTGACGAAGAACTGGAAGCCTCCCGCGCGATCATTGCCCGCTTCATCAACGCGGCCTCGCCCACGCAGATCGCGTTCACCCCCGGCACCACCGCGACGCTCAACATGATTGCGTTTGGCTGGGGACGCAAATTCGTGCACGCCGGCGATGACATTGTCATCACGATGATGGAGCACCACGCCAACTTTGTCCCGTGGCAGCAGCTGGCCAAAGAACGAGGCGCCCACCTGAAGTTTGCCCCGCTGACCGAAGATGGTCGCATCGACATGGAGCGTCTGTCAGAAGTCCTTACCGATCGCACCAAAGTGCTGGCGGTCTCCGGCACCAGCAACGTGCTGGGCACAAACAATCCGCTCAAAGAACTGGCCCGGCGCGCTCACGACGCAGGGGCCATTATTGTGGTGGACGGCGCGCAAAGTGTGCCCCATCTGCCCACCGACGTGCAGGATCTGGATGTCGATTTTCTCGTGTTCAGCGGACACAAGGTCTACGGTCCCACGGGTGTTGGTGTGCTCTACGGCAAAGCCGATCGCCTGGAAGAAGCGGATCCCATCCTGTTTGGCGGTCACATGATCGACCAGGTCGGTCCGCACGAATCCACCTTCGCACAGGCGCCCGCCAAATTCGAAGCCGGCACCCTGCCCATCGTGCAGGCCATCGCTCTGGGAACCGCCATCCAGTGGATGTCTGATCTGGGCATCGATGCCATCCACAATCACGAACAGAAGCTGCTCGAGATTGCCACGGCACGTCTTTCGCAGATTCCTGGTCTGACGATCTATGGACCAGCAACCGAACACAAAGGGGCCATCATCAGTTTCCGCGTTGATGGCCTGCATCCGGAAGATCTGGCGATCGTCCTGGATCGACACGCTGTCCTCACCCGACATGGCAACCACTGCACCATGCCCCTGCACCAGGCGCTCGGTGTGTCCGCCACCACCCGCGCCAGCTTCGCCGCCTACAACACTGAAGCCGATATCGAATCCCTCGCCCTGGCCATCGAAGAAGCCATCTCCACCATCCCCCGCGGCCGCGACGTCGCGGCGGACGGTGGCGTTGGGTAGCCGGGCCTGCGTGGAACGACTCTGCGCCGGCTCGCTCCGCGTTGCTGCGCTATCGACAACCGACGTGGCACCGCGCCTGTGCCTCAAGGGACGCGGTCGATGGTCTTGTGAGAACGTTCTTAGAACTTGCAGAACGTAACAAACCCCGGGGAACGACGTCGCGGCCGCCACCGCCGGTCGCGACTAGCCCAGGCGCGGATCCACGTCGAACGTCGACAGCGTAGCCACGCGGAGCGAGCCGGCGCAGCGACTTACCATTTTCATCGACCATCCACGCCACCGCCCGCCGGGGCGTCCCGGCCGCGACTAGCCCAGGCGCGGATCCACGTCGAATGTCGATAGCGCAGCAACGCGTAAGCGCAGCAACGCGTAAGCGCAGCGACGCGCCTCGGCGCAGGGACGTCCTGTTTTCATCGACCATCGACGCCACCGCCCGCCGCGGCGTCGCGGCCGTCCCGGCCGGGACGGCTGAGGTAGGAGGCGAGGAGGTGGATGTTCTGTGAGAAAACGGCGCTGGAGAGGTATTGCTGGCCGGGTTGGAATTTGGGTTGTCCGGCGAGTGGTTCGTTGTGGTAGGTGGAGAGCCAGCGTCCCTGTTTGTCGAGGGAAGAGAGAATTTCGCGGACCGTTTGCGGGGAGACGGGGGAGGTGGTGGCCGGCCGGCCGGCCGAGACGCGTGTGAGTTCGCGTTGCAGTTTTTTGACGGGGCTGCTGTTTTTCCAGCCGTAGTGTTTGGGCAGACGGGAATCGTCGTAGGTGAGTTGGTAGTTGCGACCGGACGTTCGCTGCATGTAGAGGGGGCGATTGGTTTGCAGTTCGTAGTAGCGGGCCATTTGACCGTCGGGGAGTTGACTGCGCTGGAACCATGCGATGGCGGGGGCGATGGGTTTGAGGAAACGTGGTTCGCGGGTGACTTCGTGGATGCGCATCAGGGTCAGGAGCACGTCTGCGGATTCGCGTCCGGCGATGGCGGGCGGTTCGAAGCGTCGCGCCCAGATGGGCTGCATGTTGTGGTTGTATTGCTGGGCCCATGCGGGCTGGGGTTCTGGCAGCTGCGCGGCGATGAGAAAGTCGCCGAAGCGGACGACGGCCGCCATGCAGTCGGGGCGGTTGTAGATGTCGTGGGCGACAAGCAGCGTTTCCACGACGGTGCCTGCCAGACCGTCGTTGAGTGTGTACATGTCCCAGTATTCTTTGATGCGTCCTTCGGTCCGCCAGTCGCAGGTCGGGTAAGAGGCGTTGATCGATTTCTGTTGCTGATCGATGGGGCCGTCCCAGCCCTGCGGAAAGGCTCCGTTGGAGAATTGTGAGTTGAGGAGTGCGTCGAGGGCGACACGGACGGCTTCGCTGATGACGGGATCGTTGAAGTGGGTGGCCTGATCACACTTCATCAGAAACTGCAGGGCGGACTGGGAAATGTCATCGTCCAAAGTGGAGAAGTTACGGCCGCGACCTTTGCCGTTGCGATAGGCGGCCGTTTGTCCGGCGGGATCAAAGTCGATGGAGTTGGTCCAGGCGCCGGATTTGAGCTGACCGTGGATCAGGGCGGTGGCCGCGTCCCGGGCGGAGGCGAGGAAACGTGGTTCCTGGGTGGCGTGCCATGCGTCGAGCAGTGCCATGCCGACGGTCGGTGTTCCAGGAGGCTGCACCCAGATCTGGGTGGGTGACGCTGTGCCTTCGCCCAGTCGCTGTTGCAAATCGGGGGAGTAGTAATAGACGTAGCCGCCGTTGACGGCAACGGACTTCGTGTAAAACGTGATGGCCCGATCCAGGGCCTGACGCACCTGTGCTGTGGTTGGGGGAGCGTCCGGTTGGGCGATTGCTGCGGCTGTCAGGTGAATGGCAGCGGTGAGAATCAGGACGACGCGGCAGGAGAGGGAGACGGTGTGGGAGAAGGGGAAGGTTTTCATGGTCTGATGGTACCGCCGCTCCCACACGGCGAACAGTCCCTGGGGAGGAGTGATCCGGTCCCGGCGGGGCGACCTTGACGAGATTCGCGGGAAGCCCTTAGGCTGCGTCTTCACATGGATGTGGCCTGACGAACAGAAAATGAAACGGATTTCATGCGTTCCGCGAAGATCGTAGCGGTGGCTGTGCTGGTGGCCATCGTCATATTGCTGCTGCCTGGGCGGTGGTTTTTGAAGATTCCCCTGTTGCGTCTGGACTCGGGGAGTTCTCGCCAGTCGGCAGAACAGGATCCTTTGCCGGGCAGTCAGGTGGCCACGGTTTATGTCACGCTGTCACCGGAATGTCCCATCAGCCGCGGCTATGTGCCGACGCTGAACCGACTGTACGAACAGTTTCGGGAGTGGAACGTACCGCTGGTGGGGCTGATACCGGCCGTGCCGGCTGCTGACACGGATGTTGATCAGTTCCGCGCCGATTTTGCCATCAGGTTTCCGCTGACGATTGACCGCACTGGTCGACTGTGTGATCAGTTGCGGATGACGCATATGCCGCAGGCCGTGCTGGTGACCGGCAATGGGAATATTCTGTATAGCGGTCGCATTGACGATCGGTATGTGCGGATCGCCGCGGCGCCGCGGGAGGTGCGTGAACACAGTCTGCAGAATGCCGTGATGCGATTTCATGCCGGACAGCTGAGAACTCCGGTGATCACCGAGGCGGTGGGCTGTGTGATGGAATCTCGTCCGCAGCCGCTGTCGGGATCATCGGAGGTGACTTACACGCAGCATGTGGCGCCGATTGTGCATGCCCGCTGCGTGAGCTGTCATCGCGAGGGAGAACTGGCGCCATTTTCGCTGACCACCTGGCAGGAAGTGGCTCATCATGCGGCTCAGATTCGTGAGGTGGTGACATCGGGGCTGATGCCTCCGTGGCGACCGTCGGCAGGTGTGGGAGAGTTTGCAAACGACTGCCGTCTGTCGGCGGCGCAGGTCCGCACCATCACGCGGTGGATCGATCAGGGCGTGCCACAGGGGCCATCGACTGCGGAGCCCCCACTTCCGGAATTTGCTGATGGCTGGCAGATGGGCCCCCCTGATCTGGAGCTGATCATGCCGGAGGGCTTCACGGTTCCCGCTGACGGCCCCGACCTTTATCAGCACTTTGTGATTCCGACGGGTTTGGACAGGGGGCGGTTGATTCGTGGGTTTGAATTTCGACCGGGTGCGCCGGAAGTCGTGCATCACGCGTTTTTGTACTACGACACCACGGGTCAGGGGCGCGAACTGGACGCGGCGGATCCGGGTTTGGGTTACAGTCGCGTGGGCTCACCGGGGTTTGCGGTGTCCGGATCACTGGGGGGCTGGGGACCGGGCGGACTGCCGAGCCTGCTGCCCGAGGGCACGGGCCGACCGCTGCCGGCGGCTTCTGATCTGGTGCTGCAGGTTCACTACCATCCGTGCGGTCGTGAGGTAGTCGATCAGTCACGTATTGGGCTGTACTACGCGGCTGACTGGGCCCAGCGGTATGTGACGTCCATTATGGTGGCCGACGTGGACCTCGCGATTCCCGCGGGGGCGAACAGTCACCAGCATGCGGCTCAATGGCGGCTGCCTGTGGACACGGTTGTGATTGATATTACGCCCCACATGCATGTGCTGGGCAAATCGATGCAGGCTCGCGCGGTCCTGCCAAATGGCGACGTGCTGCCGTTGATTGAGATCAAAGACTGGGACTTCTACTGGCAGGACACGTATGTGTTTGCCGAGCCTGTCGAATTGCCGGCCGGAACCGTGCTGCAGCTGGACTGTGTGTTTGATAATTCCGACGGTAATCCCCGCAATCCGAACTCACCCCCTCGGGACGTGTTTTGGGGGGACTATTCTGACGATGAGATGGCCATCATTTATCTGCAGGCCACGACGCACACTCTGGACGACTACAAAACACTGAACGCCGCTTCTGCCGATTATTTTGAGGCGGAATATGACCGCTATCTGCAGCAGCAGGCGGCGCGACTGGATGCCGCGGCCGCGGACGTCGAGCCTCCTGTGCCGCGATAAAGGGCGCAGTAAAATGGCTCGCGGCGCTGGTCACGCGAGCCATTTTTTTGTTGAGTTTGGCTGGGGGGGCTACCGTGATGTCCGGCTTGCCGGCTTGCCGGCGGTCATCATTTGCCGGCGATCCGCTGCAGTGATTTGGCCGTGCGGATAATCAAATCGGAGCCGAGTACGGCGGGGCTCGCCATCAGATCGCCGTCCATGGAATTGCGAGCCAGTGGTTTCATCGTCCTGCGATCAATCACGGTCATCACGCCTTCCTGGCTTCCCAGATACAGAGTATTGGACGCCAGCAGTGGAGACGACGCGAACTTGCCGCCAATGCGTTCGCGACTGACCACTTCCCCGTTGGTGGTGTTCAGGACGGTCAGGATTCCCTTGTCGCTGATTGCGTACAGCAGTCCGTCGGCCGCGACGGCGGTGGGCATCGTGCTGCCGCCCTGCGTGGTTCGCCAGACGATGTTCGACTTGCTGATGTCGCCGCTGCCGGCCGGGTTGATGGCGACCAGTTCCGGCTTCATAAAGCCAGTGGAGCAGATGACCAGTCCGTCCTGTTCGACGGCCATTGGCGTGGTGGAGAAACCGCTGCCACAGTCCACGCGCCAGATCTCTTTGCCTGTGCTGGGGGCGTAATCGCACATCCACTGGGCGCCCGGTATCACGGCCTGTTGCTGCCCGTCCACGGTAATCAGCAGTGGCGTGCTGTAGGCTTTGCGAAACTCACCGTTGTCGGCACGAATGGGGGGACGCTGGGTGGTCCACGTTTCTTTGCCACTGGCCAGGTCCAGTCCGGTCACAAACTGCTTATCAATGCCGTCACAGACGATCAGGACCACGTCGCCGGCCACGACGGGAGAACTGCCAGGTCCGACGCTGTGGTCGATAACCAGAGCGGTGTCCCAGAGAATGTCGGCCGTTTGTGTGCTCAGGCACCACGTGCCATAACTTCCGAAGTGACACACCACGCGATCACCACTGATAACGGGTGTGGGGGACGCATAAGAGTTGAGGGGGTTGATGAGATCCGGATCTGTGACATCCCGCAGCAGCACGTTGTGCACAATTTTTCCGCTGTCGGCATCCACACAGAGGGCACGCAGCTTCACAGCACCGGCCGCCGTTTTGATCTGCGCGAACTCCACGCCTTCTCGCTTTTTGGCGATCTGTTCCGGCGTCGCGGGCAGAACCTCTGCGGTCGTCAGCCAGATTTTTCCGTCGCTGACGACCGGGCTTGACCAGCCCGTGCCTGCGATCGGCGTCTTCCAGACCGTTGTGGCAGAGTCAAAATCGATCGGCGTGCCGTCGACGGCCACAATGGCGTCCCCTTTGGGGCCACGAAACTGATTCCAGTCGGCCGCATGAACTGCGGACAGCAGCGCTACGGACACAGAGCAAACAGCGGAAAATTTCATAACAAACTCGGTTGGACACAGGGTTGGATCACACCAGGAAGGACGGGCATTGTCTCTGACGGCGCACAGTCGTGCCAGTCTCCCGGGTGCGACGAACCGACGGGCGGCCACCTTTCGTCAAATTTTCACTTCGCCGCGATTCCCGGCAGATGGTGGTCGTGGGCCCTGCTGACTGGCGTGTTTGGTGCGCCGGGCTATTTGTCTGTCGGGGCTGTCCCGGCCGCTTCGCTGACCGGCAAATCCGACAGCAGTTGATCGGCGATTGCTTCGGCCACCACCCTGTGACAGAACTCGTTGGGGTGGTTGTCGAAGCGGTTGACCGTCAATTCCTGATCGGCCAGTGGTGTCAGCACAGGTTCCAGATCCAGAAAGCGAATGTTGCTGGTCTCACAAAAATCCGCCAGCTGCTGATGGGCGTGCAGAAACTCATAATCCGACCCGAGGTTGTGAAGAAACGGAAACGCGACAATCCGCAGTTCCACACCGGTGGCTTCGCAGTCCGCCTTCATCTGTGTCAGCTTGCCTGTGACCCCGTTCCAGGCGTCGCCGCGGTAGGAGTCCGCCAGGTGCGGAAAGTAATCGACGGTGCGGCTGGCCCGGCTTTGCTGCCAGCGGAAATACAGCCAGTTGAAAAAGTAGGTTCGTGACCACAGCCACAGTTGGGGTTCCTCCCGCTGTACCTGCTGAATCAGTTCTTCTGTTCTGGGATCATAGCCCTCGATGTCGTTGAGCATGAACACATAGACCACGATGTCCGGCCGTACCTGCTTTTGCAGAAAACCTCGCAGCATCCCCTGCACGATGCTCACTTCCCAGCCGAATTCGGCCGCATTGAAAGTGCGGACTTGTTTTTGTCCGGACGTTGCCCGGGCGTTGATCCGCTTTTCCGACCGCACGACAAACAGGTCGTCCATTGATTCGATGCCCTGACCGATCGTGAAGCTGTCTCCAAAGAAGTACACATCCGTGCTGTCGGGGTGTTCTCCTTTGACAAATTCCCGCCGATCGCGAAATCCGTCTTTGTTGCGAAACGGTTCGATGTATCGTGCAAACCAGCGGTCGGAAACATTGGTGGCACTGAATGCGTCAGTGAATTCCACAAAGGCGGCAAACGACAGCTCCACCGCATACAGCGTGGTGACGGACAGCCAGACGGCCATCCCCAGCTTCAGCTTCCAGCGTCCGACCTGAGTGCCTGACAGACGTCGTCGCTGCATTGTCCGCAGCAGCACGCGCAGTGCAGCAAACAACACCACGCCCACGACGCCCATCACAAACAAATAAACAGGATCACACCAGAACAGCGGCATCAATCAGTCCCCATTGGTTTGACGGCACTATAGGCACAGCGTCCCGGCAGAACAAAGGCGAACTGCTCCGCACCACCAACAACCGTTCGCAGCCCGGCGCGGCGCGGACGTTTGTGACGGTGAAATCCTGGCGTGCGGCTTAGGTTTCCGCAGCATTCCTGCTAACATTGGGGCATCAGGCCAGACCGCGGCGGTTTTCTCCGCGCCCCACTCCCGTTCGCCGCCATTTGCAGCCGTTCGCCGCCCTGTCGGACGTCCCGCCCGACACCGCTGATTTCATGACGTCCCCCAATAGTCCCTCGTCCTCTGACGCTCCGTTCTCTGCCTCCGGCCAGACACCGCCGTCCGTCGAGACGGCCCCGCCTGATCCTGCCGACGAAGCCACTGTGCGGGCCGAACCTCGCAACGTTCTCTCGATGGTGCTGCACCAGATCCTGTTTCGCACGGCATGGATCTTCAAAACCGAGAGCGTCATCATGCCGGCGTTTCTCGACAGCCTCACTGATGCGGGCTGGGTCCGGGGGCTGTTGCCACTGCTCAATCGCACGGGGCAGTCGGTGACACCACTGCTGCTGTCCGATCGTCTGAGCCGCACGCCCGTCAAATCCCGCTGGCTGGCCGGATCCACGGTGCTCATGAGTCTGCCGTTTCTGTCGATCGGCGGACTGTGGCTGCTGCGCGACGGACAGACTTCCCCCTGGTTTGTCGCCTTTTTTCTGTTCGCTTATGCCACATTCTTCAGTGTGCACGGAGTGAACCAGGCGTCGTTCAACACACTGCAGGGCAAAGTCATCCGGCCTGAGCGACGCGGTCGACTGATGCGGATTGTGGGGTCCATTGGCTCGCCGATGGCCGTACTGATGGCTTTGCTGCTGCTGCAACCCTGGACCGAAGCCGACCCGCCGAAGTTCGCCTACATTTTTCTGTTCACCGGCAGCATGTTTTTTACGGCCAGTCTCATGTTGCGCGGCATTGTTGAGCGCCCGGATGCCCAGCAGCCCAAATCGTCGCTGGTGGTCAAACGACGATTCCAGGAAGCCTTCCAGCTGGTGCAGACCGATCCGCATCTGCGACGGCTGTGCCTGCTGGCCACGCTGTTTGTCTGTTCGCAGCTGCTGTTTCCCCATTACCAGCGGATGGGCCGCGAAACGGCCGGCTATACGGGCAAAATGCTCATGACCTGGGTCATTGCCCAGAACCTTTCCGCTGCGGGTTTTAGCTGGATCAGCGGGGCCATTGCCGACAAACGCGGCACGCGTTCTGCCCTTCGCTGCCTCACGTTTCTCGCCATCTTTCCGCCCGCACTTTCCCTCGGGCTCGGCACGTGGGCGAATGCCAACTGGTACTGGATCACGTTTGCGTGGCTGGGAGTCGTTCCGGTCACCTACCGCATGCAGCTGAACTACGCGCTGGAACTGACCGAACGCAAAAATCACCCGCTGTACGTCAGCACTGTTGTCCTCAGCATGACGCTGCCGATTGTCGCCTCACCTTTGATCGGCGTCTGGGTGCAGCACAGTGGCTACACTCTGCCGTTCCTGCAGATCAGCGGGCTGGTGGCCGCCGCCTGGATCACCAGCCTGTTTCTTATCGAACCGCGCGAGTCGCGCGGGGCGGCCGACGGCGGATCGGGGAGCCCTCGTTAGTGCGGCAGCTCATCAGGGGAGAGCCCTGGGGAAAGGGATCCCGGCGGCTCGCGTGACTCGGCTCTACTGGTCGCCGTCCTTTCCGGCAGACGCATCAGGCTCTTCTTTGGCCGGTTCTTCTTTGACAGGTTCTTCTTTGACAGGTTCTTCTTCCCCGGTCGGTTTTTCCGTGTCGAACGGGACAAGGGGACCGACGGCCGCTTCCAGGGTTTGGGGATCCTGCAGCTGATAGTTGGGGGCCATCTGCTTGATCATGGCATACCAGCCACGGGCCGTGTCAAACTGCTGCAGCTTGATGAGAGCTTTCATCACACGCACACGACCTTCGACGTTTTCGTACTCGTTGGCAATCGCCTCCTGAGCTTCAATCAGGTCCGCCTTCAGAGCCTTGAGCTGCCTGACGTTTTCTTCTGCCACGGACAGACGGGCCGCATTTTCTGTTTCACGGTAATACCGCTCGGCCAGTTCCCAGACTTCCTGACGCCGGGGCATTCGACGCAGCAGCTTGTCCACAATTGGCCCGGCAGTCGCCGTGTCGCCGGTGGCGATCAGCACGTCCGCATAACCCAGCTCGGTTTCGATTTCGGCCAGTCCTTCGGTGACCGCACCACCATAGGCAATCTTGAGCTCTTCCGTGTCGCCCACGGCAATCTTCATGGCCGCTTTGATTTCATCGTTTTTCAACACACCGGTGTGCTTGTCCGACAGCTCCTGCAGAGCTTCCTGATCACCGACCTGCAGACACGCTTTGGTGTAGGCACGCAACAGTTCCGGACTGGCGGCACTGAAATCGCCCTCGTTGGCCAGCAGCACTTTCATGTGCGTCAGCGAATCCTCAAAACGCTCCGCGTCGCCGCAGATCCTGGCCAGAATTGTCCGGGCTTCCCGATTCTTCTCATCTGTCTTGCAGACTTCCAGCAGCGTCTTCTCAGACAGCCCGTTGGCACCGACCTGAAAATACAGTCGGGCCAGTTTCAGCCGAGCGTCGTTGCCGCTTTCCGGCTGCAGACTGATGGCTTCCTCATAGACCTCGATAGCTTCGTTGTGACGGCCAATCCGCCCCAGCGAATCCCCCATCGCAATTTTCAGCAGCGGTCGCATCTGCTCGTTGTCCATCGCCTTTTCGTAAATCTGCAGGGCGAGGATATGCCGTTGCTGCTCAGCAGCCATGCGGCCTTCCACGTACGCTGTCTGGTCGGCGTACTCGGGATAGGTTTTCAGCTTCTCCAGTGTTGGGGGAAGCTCTTCGTTGTTCAAAGAGTCGTACGTTTCCAGCTGCTTGAGCGCCAGCTGGTAAATGACCTCGGGATCTTCGGGAATCGAGGAGTAGATGGCGCCCACAACAATGGCCACACTGGTGAGCCCCACCAAGATCCAAAGCCACCACGGTATGCCTGATTTGACGCCTGCCGGTGAAGACTGACTCATGAGTCGCTACTTCAGTAATTCGTTTGGGTTTCGATCCGTGAACTGCCCGGCCTGATCCGCAGGCGCGCAGGAAGTCCGCACACGGAGTGCTACGCAAAATCGCCAGGTCGCATTGGCGGAAATCCATGGAAATTCGGGACTTATCGTCGTCCCGCCGCCGCACGGCGGTCCCCTGGGCTATTCCGATCGCCGATTCTTCCGTTTGGAACGCCGCCGCCGTCGACGTTTGCTCCGCGGGGCCTTCCACAGTCCCCCTTCCAGTTGCTGGCCGCTTTCGCCAAAGAGCAACACGGTCACCCAGCGAAATGGGGCCCAGACGATCTTGCATAAGCGCACAAACACGCCGCCCAGGGCCCGCTCAACGCGGCCTACCTGGCGTCCCGTGCCCGCCAGCAATTTGGCCACCCCACCCGGCTGATCCCGTTCCCGACTTTTCCAGGACTGACGTTCTTCTCCGCTGCGGGACGACAATTTGCCAGCCATCCACGCGACACCGGGCAGATATCCGAGCCAGGCAAAGGGCCGCTTGAAAAAGGAAAAGCAGTGTGGGCACTGAAACCGACGCATCAGAAACACGGCACCCAGCCAGTCGCTGGGGCTCATCGGCTGCTGAACCAGCTTCTCCCGACAAAACGGGCACCGGTAGGCGCTGTTTCTCTGCTTTTTGGGCATCAGTTTACTGTCCCCGCCAGGCAGCCATCGCCACAGTCCGGACAGAACCGGCGACGCACCAACGGCAGGCCATCCAAACTTCCTGGCTGGTTTCGGAGATAGCGGCCGCTCAGAACGAAACAGGGAATGGCCCGTGTTTTCCGGAGCGGCACGCAGCCTGTTCTCTACCCAGGGTACCCCGGGCAGCCTCCTGATCCACAAAAAAGGACGGCGAAACACGGAAAAGCAGTGAGGACACTGCCACGGGACGGCCATGTACAGTAGTCCGGGAAGATCCTCCCATTCCAATTTTAGGCGGACGAGTCGCTTGCGGCAGAATCGACAGCGGTAGGGACGGGTTGGTGCGGTTGGCCGGCGGGAATCTGACGATCGCGACACCTCTGAGACCTGCGCGGATTCTGCGGGCCCACCTTCGGCGGAAGATGCAGCGTCCGGCGTCAGGCAACGTGTTGCTGCATCAGGGGCTGCTGAGTTCGATGGTGGAGATTCCAGCGCTGTGCCAGGCGGCCGTGTGTGCGGTGGTGTCGGGGGGACCACCGCGGATTCTGCCCGTGGGGCTGAGGGAGACGGGGCTGAGGGAGACGGGGCCGAGGGAGAGTCGGCAGGCGGTTGGGACTGCGAGGGACTCGAATGCGATGGTCTTGATTGGGGCATGCGGCTGGGCCATCAGAAACGCGGCCCAACCGGGTTCACTGGATGCCAGTAAAGTGCGCTGAATTCCACTTTAAGTCGCGTGTCAAACCGACAATCTGCCGTGTTTTGGGGCAACTCAGTAGGTCACAGAAGTGCGGCTCTTCGCGTTCTCACGGTTCCCGGTGCCGGGATTCCCAACAGATGTGAGGGGAATCGACAGCCTTCAGGGCATCTGATTGACGACGCTGGAATCATGCCGTAGACTCCCGGCACGAAAACACACGTTTTTCCGTCATCTCTGAGTCAAAAAAGAGACTCTTGAGCGGTCGCCCCGTCGGACGGGCCCCAATCAGCGGGCTCAATCAGCTGTTCCAGACCGCCATTCATCACAGGACGTCACACCGCTTTCGCAAAGCGGCCAACATGTTCAGGCAGCAGACTGGCCTTCAGGTCCGTGCCGGCGTCCCCTCATCCTGATCCCCTCAATCCGGAATACTCTGTGCAAGTCCTTTCAGACACGACGTTTAAGCAGCTCGGTCTCAATCCCAAAACACTCAAAAATCTCGACAAGGCCGGCTACAAAAATGCCAGCCCCATTCAGGCCGAATTCATTCCCATCGCGTTGACCGGCCAAGACTGCATCGGCCAGGCACGCACCGGAACCGGCAAAACGGCGGCCTTCATGCTGCCTTCGCTGGAACGCGTGGATGTCAGCGAGCCGGCCATTCAGATTCTCGCTCTGGCTCCGACCCGCGAACTCAGCGAACAGGTGATGGAAGAATCCCGCAAGCTGTGCGGCGGTCGCATTCGACTGGCCGTCGGCGTTGGCGGTCGCCCCATCAACCAGCAGATTCGCGCTCTGGAAAGCGGCGCTCAGGCCATCATCGGCACGCCGGGGCGCGTTCTCGACCTGCTCCGCCGTCGGGCCCTGCACCTGGACAAGCTCAAAGTGGTCATCCTTGACGAAGCGGATCGCATGCTCGACATCGGCTTCCGCCCCGACATCGAACGCATCCTCAAACAGTGTCCTGAAAAACGACAGACGCTTCTGCTGTCGGCCACCATGCCAGGCCCCGTTGAAAAACTGGCCCGCCGCTACATGCATGAACCGGACATGGTGGACCTGTCCGAAGACAACGTCGTGGTCGACACGATCGAGCAGTTCTACATCACTGTTGACGAAGATCGCAAACGCTCGACCCTGCTGCGTGTCCTTGCTCAGGAACGTCCCGCACAGGCCATCGTCTTCACCCGCACCAAACGTGGGGCCGACAAACTGCAGGAAATCTTCAGCCGCAAACTCAAGTCCAATCGCATCGCCGCCATCCACGGTGACCTGCCACAGCGCAAACGTGACCGTGTGATTAAAGATCTCCGCGCCGGCAAACTGCGACTGCTCATCGCCACCGACGTCGTCGGTCGTGGTATTGACATCAGCGGCATCTCCCACATCATCAACTACGACATCCCCGAGTTCTGCGACGACTATGTTCACCGCGTGGGACGCACCGGGCGACTGTCTTCTGCCATGAACGGACGTGCCATCACCTTCGTGCGTCTGGATCAGGGCGGCGAACTGACCAACATCGAAATGCGCATCAACACCGTACTCCCCGAGTACCGCATCGATGGCTGGGAAGCCTACGTCCCCAAACAGCGCACCGAACGCAAAGTCCGAAAATTCGGCGCCTAAGCGGGCCAGGACGCCACGCCATGGTCCGCCGCGACTCGCGGCAAGCGCGGTGCCACCTCGGTTGTCGATAGCGGAGCAACGCGTAAGCGCAGCGACGCGCCTCGGCGCAGAGGCGCTCCATGCAGCATCGTCGCCGCGTGTAATGCGGCCCCCACGCCACCGTCCGCCGCGACGTCGTGGCCGACAGGCGGCAGGCGCGGTGCCACCTCGGTTGTCGACAGCGGAGCAACGCGTAATCGCAGCGACGCGCCTCGGGGCAGCGACGTTCCATTTTTTTGCCTCACCCACGCCACCGTCCGCCGCGACGTCGCGGCCCACTCGGGGCAAGCGCGGACCCGACCTCGGTTGTCGATAGCGGAGCAACGCGGAGCGCCTCGGCGCAGAGGCGTTCCATTTTATTCGGCTCCCCACGCCACCGTCCGCCGCGACGTCGCGGCCGTGGCCGTGGCCGGCTTAGCGGCCGACGAGGGCGCCGAGGTATTCTTTGGCGATGCGGGTGTTGGTTTGGAAGCACTCGCCTTTGGGGATGAGTGATTCGATCCGCGCGGCCAGGGGAAGGGGTTTGTCGGTGAGGGGCGGATGCATGAAATCAGCGGGCAGTGGCGTGGCGTCCAGGCCGCTGCGCTGGGCCAGTCGGGTCGCTCGGCGGAGGTGCCAGGCGGACGTCACCAGCCCAACGCGTTTGCCGGTGCCGTCAAAGCGTTTCGCCAGGTCCATCATTTCTTCACTGGTGGTGCGCCCGCCGAAGGATTCGATCACGTCATCAGGCACACCGAGTTTGACCAGCACGTCACGGGACCGCTCGGCGGGGTCGAAGTCCTGATTGGTCATTTCTGCAATCCGGCGGCCCGTGCAGATGATGTGTTTGGCAAGACCAGCGTGATACAGCTGGGCGGTGAGAATCAGGCGGTCTCCTGAGCCGTTGCCCTGATGCCGTCCCGTCATGCCGGTGGACGCGCCGCCACCGAGCAGGATGACCGTATCAAACGGCTGCTGGGTTAAAGGGTCGGTGGCGGAAAATGGTTCTTCAATGAGGCGAACCATGCGGGCAGCGACAAGGCCGTTGCCCAGCAGAAAGTAGCCCAGCCACAGCAGCAATGAGCCGACGGCCAGCTGCTTTTGCCCTTTCTGCACGCACAGAATGCACAGCAGGGTGATCGCATACCAGATCAGTCCGCAGGGCATGGCCAGGGCCGTCACCACTTTTTCTGCCGCTGTGCGACTGACTCCCAGCCACAAAGCGGCGAGCAGCACAACGGTGGCGACCAGCAAAACAACGGTCGCTTTGCACAGAGATTTCAGCAACGGGGTGTCGGCAGCCGTCATAACGTTTCCGGCACAACAAGAGTCATGGACGAAGGCACCAGCCGAATGTCCAGCGGGCACGCAGCGGCCGGGTCACCATCGCACTGGGCGGGGGTGTCGGGCAGGTCAGATTCCACACGAATCGCACGGGCAGAAAATCGCACCACGTCCTGGTCGCGGTCGGCCAGATGCAGCCGCGTCCGCAGGGCGTGCCAGGCGGTCGGCAGGGTGCCTCGTCGGCGGAAGATCCGCACGTCCAACTGCCCGTCAAACGGATTGGCGGCCGGTGCGAAGGGAATGCCGAACCCATACTGAGGGATGTTGGTGGCGATCACGTGTGTGCCCTGGCCCAGCAGATTTCCCTCGGTGTCAAAGACAGATAACTGTGGGTACTCATAACGCCGCAGGCTTTGAAAGATGTGCCGGACATAACTGAGATGATGGATGTTGCCCGTGCGGACCGCGTGCAGTCGCCGGACCACATCCGCGTCCACGCCGGCACTGGTCATCAGCAGAAATGACTGCTCGTTGACAAGGCCTGTGTCAAAGCGACGAATGCAGCC
>JANSXP010000101.1 GCA_024742875.1 Planctomycetaceae bacterium
ACACCGCGTCCAAATTCCCCCCCCCAGACGATCAGCGTGTCCTCCAGCAGGCCCCGCTGTTTCAGGTCTTTGATCAGGCCGGCCGTCGGCCGATCTGTGTCGCGGCAGCGGTCCGGGCACCACGTGGTCATTTTCTTATGATGGTCCCAGTCCGGGTGAAACAGCTGGATAAACCGAACACCGCGTTCAGCCAGCCGCCGTGCCAGAATGCAGTTGGCCGCATAGGAACCAGGCCGGCGGGATTCCGGTCCGTACAGCTCAAATGTGGCCTGCGATTCGCCCGACAGGTCCATCAACTCGGGCACCGAGGACTGCATGCGATAGGACATTTCGTACTGACGAATGCGCGTGTCAATTTCCGGATCACCCGTTTCGTGACGACGCAGCCGATTCAGGTCTGCCAGCCCATCCAGCATCGTGCGGCGTGTGTCGCGCGAGACACCATGAGGATCATTCAGATACAGCACCGGTTCGCTGCCCGAACGGAACTTCACCCCCTGATAGCGGGACGGCAGAAAACCGGATCCCCAGTAGTACTCATACAGCGGCTGATCGCTGGGTCGCTTCATGCGCGAGACCAGCACGATGTAATCCGGCAGATTGCGGTTCTCCGAGCCCAGGCCGTAGCTCGCCCAGGCGCCCATCGATGGTCGTCCGGGAATCTGATTGCCCGTCAGCATAAATGTCATTGCCGGAGCATGATTGATGTAGTCGGTGTGCATGGATTTCACAAAGCACAGATCATCGGCCACCGACCCGATGTGCGGCAGCCATTCCCCCACCGTGGCACCGCTGTGCCCATGCCGCTTAAAGCGGGCCCGCGGTCCCATCACAATCTGCTTCTGCCGAGCCGTCATCGACGTCAGCCGCTGCCCGTTGCGAATCGAATCGGGCAGGGTGGTGCCCTCCAGATCGGCCAGGCCCGGCTTCCAGTCAAACAGTTCGATTTGCGACGGGCCACCTGACTGCGTCAGATAAATGACGCGTTTGGCCTTCGGCGTGAAATGGGGCTGGCGTGATCGCACCGCCGGCGTGGTTTCGGCGGACGACTCAGCCATCAACTGTGACCAGGCCATGGCGCCCAGGGGCAGCCCGGTGCCCTGGCCGAGAAAATGCCGGCGTGTCACCTGCAGAGGATCGGGGAATAAATTCATAGATCGAATTCCAAAGTCCAGTTTGAGCCGGTACGGCCGTTATTCGCGGGTCATGGCCTCATCAAGATTGAGCAGTGTGGAGGCCACCATCATCAAAGCGGCGGTCGGCACCCGTTCAGACTCCGTTTCGGTGGGCTGACCAACCTGCAGCAGCCGACGGGCGGCTTCAGGACGCTGCTGAAAATCGGCCAGGTGCTGCTGCAGCTGCCGACGCAGAATTTCAGCTTCCTGTGCCGAAGGAGCACGCTGCAGCACCCGCTTAAATATCCAGACGACGGGCTCCGACGTGCCGTCGGTGGTCGCACTTTGGGCCCGCTCGGCCAGCCCCCGTGCCGCTTCCAGAAATGTCTCATCGTTGAGCAGCGTGAGAGCATGCAATGGTGTATTCGTGCGAACAGCGCGGACTTCACACACGCGTCGAGGCGATGCATCAAACATACCCGTGGGCGCCACAGATCGGCGCCAAAACGTATACAGACTGCGGCGATAACGATCCGCCCCCACACTGGGCTCGTAGCGAAAGCGGCCCATCGTGGCGTCCATCCAGGCACCTTCGGGCTGAAACGGGTACACGGGGGGCCCGCCGATACGACCGTCCAGCAGACCACCAGCCGCCAGCGCCGCGTCTCGAATCATCCAGCTCGGCAGGCGAAAACGCGTTTGTCGAGCCAGCAGACGATTGTCCGGATCCCGTCGCTGCAGCTCCGCCGTCACGTGCGACTGCTGTCGATAGGTTTGGCTGGTCACCATCAGCCGCAGCATGTGCTTGACATCCCAGCCGGATTCCATGAACTCAACGGCCAGCCAGTCGAGCAGTTCCGGATGCGTGGGCGGTGCTCCCTGCGTACCAAAATCGCCCGGAGTTCTTACCAGGCCGCTGCCGAACAGCATCTGCCAGTACCGATTGACGATAACACGTGCGGTCAGCGGATGTCGACGGTGCACCAGCCAGCGGGCCAGCTGCAGTCGATCCGACGGCGTTTCGCCTGGTGTGTTCAGAATCTCCGGCGTGGCGGCTGACACCAGCTTCCCTTTGGCATCCCACACCCCACGCGTGAGCACATGCGTGGGGCGCTGTTTGTCTGTTTGCTTCAGCACGGTCACGCTGCGGGGTTTGGCGGCCGCGTCATAGCTGCGAGCGCGTCGATCTGCCTGAGCGACGGCTGCTTCAGCGCGGCGAAATTCGGGCTGCTGTGCGAGGTACTCTTTCTGCAGTTCGGCGAGCAGAGCAGGGGGCAGTTCTTTCCGCCAGGACTGTGGAGTGTCGGCGATGCGGCGTGCCGTTTTTTCCAGGGGCGTCAGCTGCAAAGACAGTGGACCCGGGCTGGCTTCATCCGTCAGTTCCAGGCGGAATCGCTGTAGATTGGAATACCCTCGCAGTGACCGCTGTCGCAGTTCCACAACCACGGTCTCTCTTGCGGACAAGACGATAGGTTGCGCGAATTCGAAGCAGGCCGTCCGGGTTTCCGTGGACGAACGGCCGTCTGACGACCAGCCCGTTCTGGGGTCATCATCCAGCACGGTGGCCACCGGGCCATAGACGCGGCCACTGGCTTTGGCCTGATGGTCGGCCACAGCGCGGCGAATCTCCAGATCAGTCTCGGTCGCGCCGTCAGCCGATCGTCTTCGGACCTTCAGATTGGTGAGCAGAAAATGACCATCACTCGATCGAGACAGCTGAGGTTGTGCTCCTGTGGGGAGAACCGTCAGTCGCAGCCCCGTGAGTGTGCGAGCCTGCGGCTGCAGCGTGAGCAGATAATCGTCGTGCCGCGGGTCAACTCCGCGTACCACCACGTTGTCGCCCTCCACCTGCAGCCGGGTACTGCTGGTGGTCTGCGCGGCCAGAATGACGGGCGTTATCCACGACTGATAGGCGACCTGTGATGGACGAAGACGGTCTGCCACAACGTCGCCCAGCCAGCGTTCGAAACCTTCCAGCTGAGCAGTCCGCACGCTGGCCAGACGTGACTTCTGAATTGCCAGCCACTGACGCGCGTCCTGCTGACCGCTCGTCACATAGGGCGACGTGTACTTGAGAAACGGTTTGGCATTGCCGCCCGCTCGACCGTCTTCATCAATGCTGTTGAAGAACGCATTGAGCTGGTAGTACTCCGCGTGAGAAATGGGATCGTACTTGTGGGTATGACACTGCGCACAACCAAGCGTCAGCCCCAGCCAGACAGTCCCCATCGTATTCACACGATCGATCACATACTCAACGCGTGATTCCTCCGCATCACGCCCGCCTTCGCCGTTGTGCATATGGTTGCGATGAAAACAGGTGGCCAGAATCTGCTCGGGAGTCGCGTCCGGCAGCAAGTCTCCGGCAAACTGCTCCAGGGTAAACTGATCAAACGGCATGTTGCCATTAAACGCATCGATGACCCAGTCGCGCCAGGGCCAGTTCTGCCGTGTGGCATCCTGCTGATAACCGTCGCTGTCAGCGTAACGCGCCGCGTCCAGCCATTCTGTCGCCATGCGTTCACCAAACCGCGGTGAGGCCAGCAGTTCGTCGACCAGCCGGGCAAACGCCTGATCGTCGGGCTGGGCCACAAAGGCCTGCAGCTGGGCGTCTGCCGGGGGCAGCCCCGTCAGATCAAAACTGACACGGCGGGCCAGAACGTGAGCCGCCGCGGCAGGCGACAGCGTCAGACCTTCGCCCTCCAGGCGACGTTTGATCAACACGTCCACAGGATGCTCTGCTGTTGCCCCGGCGGAACGCGCTCGCACGGGCGGAACAAAGGCCCAGTGAGCCGCCCACGGAGCGCCCTGACGAATCCACTGCTGCAACAGACGCTTCTGCTCGCCTGTCAGCTGTTTGCCGGAATCTGGTGGCGGCATCACGATGTCCGGATCATCGGCGAGGATGCGACTGATCACTTCACTCTCATCGACACGGCCTGGCACGACGGCCCAGTCTTTGGCTCCCTCTTCTGTGTCGAGTCGCAGGTCGGCTTCCCGCGTTCCTGGATCGGGTCCATGACAGTGAAAGCAGGCGTCCGACAAAATGGGTCGGATGTCGCGATTGAAGTCCACCGGCGGCTGCGCCGACACGGATTCCGGAATCATCAGGCAGCCAACAGCGGCAAGTGATTTCAGGACAGGGGCTATTCCAGTGACGATGGGCATTTTCACGACAGGACTCCGCAGCAAGTCAGCACGGGGGGGGGGGGAGGGAAACTATGGCATACACCGCCAGGGAACTCTTGGACGAATCTCGCCAATATTTGTACGATTTGCGCATGAGTGAACCTGTCTCACAGACGGCGCGCACAGCCGAATTCCTGCACGACATCGATGATTCACTGGGTTTCATTGAGTTATTTTGCCAACTGAATAACGTTCACTTCTATGTAAAAAATCGACAGGGGCAGTTCATGGCGGTCAACCGGGCGTCGATGCTCCGCAACGGCGTGCTGCATGAATCAGAGATTCTGGGTCGCACCGATTACGACTTCCATCCGCCGGAAATGGCGGCCGCGTACCGTGCCGAAGATCAGCAGGTGATGGATTCGAATCGTCCGCTGCCCGATCAGGTGTGGCTCGTTTACGACCATCTGCAGGTTCAGCAGTGGTTTTCGTGCACCAAGGTCCCTCTGCACGACAGGGCGGGGCGGGTGATTGGTGTGGCGGGCGCCATGACTGTGCTTGACACCATCGACAAACAGAGCCCCTACGCGCCCTTTGGTGAGGCCATCAATCATGTGCTGAAACACCACGACCAGCAGATTCGCGTTTCCCGACTGGCAGAACTGTCAGGCTGTTCGGTGAGTCAGTTTGACCGCCGCTTCCGCAAAGTGTTTTCGATGACGCCCACACAATATATTCTGCGGGTGCGTGTGAACGCGGCCCGCAATCTGCTGTCACGATCAAGCCGTTCCATCGCTGATATCGCGCTGGCCAGCGGTTTCTATGATCAGTCGCAGCTGGCCCGGTACTTCAAACGACTGACGGGCATGACGCCGTCGCAGTACCGCCGGCAGTTTCACTCTGTGTCATGAGGCGGGCTCAGCCACTCCCCGATCAGTCCTGCTCTTTTCAATCCGTTTCCAGTCCTTTCCTGCGAATCCTCCATGCAACCCAACAAACGGCACGTCCTGACCGCCCCGTTAACCAAACTGGCCAGGGACCTGGAGCAGACGTTTTTTCGTATGGAAAAAGCCAACAGCTGGCAGGCGGCCATCGTCAACGGCATCATCGCGGGCGCTGCGGTGGCACTGGTCGCATGGCTGATGACCAATCTGGAAGAAGGTGACGTGCTGCTGTTTGCCTGCCTGGGGTCTTCCGCAGCCAGCGTGGTCTTCGCTCCGCTGGCCAGGACCAACAGCCTGCGCACAATCGTGAGTGCCTATCTGATTTCGTCTGTTGTCTGCGTGGTCCTGCACCCCGTCCATCAGCATGCGTGGCTGCCGCTGCCCCTGCAGTGCTTTCTGGCCGTTGCCGTCCCCATCTGCCTGATGCGCCGCACCGACACCATGCACCCGGCGGCAATCGGCAGTGCTCTGTCGTTCATCATTTACGATCGCCCGCCACAAACTCTCATCATGCTTCTGCTGGCGATCTTCGGATTGCTCACCATCGTGAAAATCCTCGCCTACATTTACCTGGAGGATCTGACATTTCGAGAATTCTCTCGTGAGTTTCGCCGCGACTATTACGGTCGGGAACTGCTGGTAACCATCACAGCGGACCCCGACGATGCTCCGCCGCCACCTGTCGGCGGCCCCATTGAATAAACGGGATAAGGGCAACATGCGATTGCGAAATGAACGACAGCAAGACGTACGGGAACGGTGCTACACCTGCTTTCGCCCCCGGTCGGCCTGCTTTTGCGCGCAGATTCCGGATATCGATAACCGCACAGAAATTCTCATTCTCCAGCACGTCAAAGAACGCTTCCATGCGTTCAACACGGCGCGCATCGTGAAAGCCGCCTTGCGCAATTCCCAACTGCTGGTCGATCAAACACCGCTACTCGCTCAGCGGAAGCTGCCGCTGTGCGAATCAACGGGGGTGCTGTATCCGGGAGACGAGGCAACCCTGCTGAATGACCTTGCCCCGTCGCAGCGGCCCCGGCAACTGGTGATCCTGGACGGCACGTGGCACCACGCTCAGACCTTCATGAAGCAGATCCCCGTCCTGCAGACACTGCCACGCTTCTGTCTGCAGCCGGAGACTCCCAGTACGTATCGCATTCGCAGGGAACCAACAGAGTCGGCGCTGTCCACTCTTGAGGCAACGGTCGCCGCACTGCGGTTTCTGGAACCGGATACGGCTGGTCTGGATGATCTGATTGCGGCGTTTGACACAATGATCGACACACAACTGCAGCACCCACGACAATCAGTACGTGTGCGGCAGCGACGAGAGTCGTGGCGGCCGGCCGCCAACGTGCCCGGCAGCATCCTCAACGATCACGACCGACTGGTGGTGGTTTACGGCGAAGCGTCGTTCGGCGGTCAGCAGGCTGGAGCCGCCGATCGCCAGCCGGTGTACTGGGTGGCGCAGCGACTGGCCACCGGAGACGTCTTTGAATGTCCCGTTCAGGCCACCGACCTGAATACGGATTTCCTCTCGCATATGGAACTGACGGCCGATCAATTTGCCGGGGCAGGCGTGGCTGCGTTCTGTGAAAAGTGGCAGGCGTTCACTCGTCCGAACGACATCCTGGTCGCTTACAACGAGAGCACACTGCGACTGCTGTCGACCATTGGCCTGTCACCCGCCCGGGGAATCAGCCTGAAATCGGTGAATCTGACACCGCAGGCCAAAACTCTGGAAGACGTTCTTAAGGCGGTGTGCGTCACCCCGTCCGCCGTGCGATGCTCCGGGCGGCCTGGCAAACGGCTGGCCAATGCGGTGGCACTGACCGAGTACCTGCGTCAGCCTGGACGGGCCCGCTGACCCGTCGAATCCGCGGCCGACGGCAGGAATTGTGGGGCGTGCGCTGATTCCGGTAAGAAGTTTGTCGACGCGATTTGCCGGGATCCGTAACTTACCCCAAACCGATCGGCATCCAGTGGGAGCAGACTGTGGGTTCTGTGGAACAGCATGTGGGACAATTGAAGCGTCAACTTGCGGACAAGCAGGTTCGTGTGGGCGTGATCGGACTTGGGTATGTCGGCATCCCATTGATCAGTGCGTTTGTCAACGCCGGTTTCCGCTGCCTGGGCTACGATGTTGACCAGAAGAAAATCGATCGCCTGAACGCCGGGGAAAGCTACATCAAGCACATCAGTTCCGAGACAGTTGCTGACTGGATCGCTCGGGATGTGCTGGAACCTACGGCCGATATGACGCGGCTGAGTGAAGCGGACGTCCTGCTGATCTGCGTGCCCACACCATTGAATGACAGCCGTGACCCGGACCTGCGCTATGTGGAAGGAACAGCGCGATCCATCGCCGCCACCCTGAGGCCCGGTCAGCTGATCATTCTGGAAAGCACCACATACCCCACAACCACCCGAGATGTGCTGGTCCCCATCCTGAATGACAATCCGGCCGGTTTGATCTGCGGCGAGGATTTCTTCGTGGCGTACAGCCCCGAACGCGAAGACCCGGGCAACCCGGACTACACGGCGGCCGGCATTCCCAAGGTGGTGGGTGGCTTTGATAGTCACAGCTGCGAACTTGCCACACTGCTGTACGAGCACGCCATTGTGCAGGTGATTCCTGTGGCCAATGCGGAGATTGCCGAAGCGTGCAAGATCCTTGAGAACACCTACCGCGCGGTGAATATCGCACTGGTCAACGAACTGAAAGTGCTGCTGGACCGAATGGGCATTGATGTCTGGGATGTGGTCAATGCAGCAAAGACCAAGCCGTTTGGCTTTCAGGCGTTTTACCCCGGTCCGGGACTGGGTGGCCACTGCATTCCCATCGACCCGTTTTACCTGAGCTGGCTCGCCAGACGGCACGGTATGAGCACGCGTTTTGTGGAACTGGCTGGTGAAGTCAATTCGCGCATGCCGCGGTATGTCATCAGTCAGCTGGCCGAATTTCTCAACGAGCAGGGCAAGCCGATCCGCGGGACCAAAATTTGTCTGCTGGGCGTCGCTTACAAAAAGGACGTCGATGACCCACGCGAAAGCCCCTCGTTTGAACTGCTCGACCTGCTGCTCGAGCGCGGCGCAGTGATGACTTACAGCGATCCGCACATTCCGCATTTGCCGCAGATGCGACATCATGATGTGCCTGATCTGTCCAGCAGCGAGCTCACGGCCGAGTTTCTTGC
This sequence comes from Planctomycetaceae bacterium, assembly GCA_024742875.1. Lineage (GTDB taxonomy): Bacteria > Planctomycetota > Planctomycetia > Planctomycetales > Planctomycetaceae > Fuerstiella. The sequence continues at coordinate 8,389 of JANSXP010000101.1, forward strand.
CTCACAGGACTGTGTGCTGATTGCCACGGCGCATTCGGCGTGGGACTACACGTTTATCGTAAAACACGCCAGGATGGTGCTGGACACCCGCAACGCCACAGAGCAGGTGACCGAAGGGCGTGAAAAGATCTTCAAAGCGTAAGGAGCGGCCGGCGACGCCCCCATCTCCACGGATGATGACGACGCCTCAGCTCAACGCCTCAGCGCGCATCCACAGTCCTGCCCTGGCCATGCTCCGTCTCGCGGTGCCGGGTCGAAGCCCATCGTATGGCAATGAAAACACGGGTTGTCCAGGAAGGCGCTGAACCCATGCGATTAAGCATTGGGCGTTGCCGTTTTGGCGATATGCGCCAAATACGAGCCGTATTCGTTTTTGTATTTGGCAGACAGCGTGTCGAGCTGCTCGCGGCTGATGAATCCCAGACGAAAGGCAATTTCTTCCGGACAGGAGATCTTCAGCCCCATTCGCTTTTCAATGGCAGAGACAAAATTGCCCGCATCCAGCAGAGATTCGTGAGTTCCCGTGTCCAGCCAGGCAAATCCGCGTGACAAACTCTCCACCTGCAGCTGCCCGCGTTCCAGGTAGATGCGATTGACGTCTGTGATCTCCAGTTCACCACGGGGAGAGGGCTTCAGATTTTTGGAGATCTCCACCACATCGTTGTCGTAAAAATACAACCCGGGGATGGCGTAATTGGATTTGGGGACTTCCGGCTTTTCTTCCAGCGTGATCGCCTTGCCCGTGTCGTCAAATTCGACCACGCCATAACGTTCCGGATCCCGGACTTCGTAGCCGAAGATTGTCGCCCCGGTTTCCAGACTGGTCGCATTGGCCAGGATCTTCTGAAAGCCCTGGCCATAGAAGATGTTGTCGCCCAGCACGAGTGCGACATGATCGTCCCCCACGAAATCGGCCCCCAGAATGAAGGCCTGTGCGAGGCCTTCCGGTTCCGGCTGTTCGATGTAGGAAAAGCTCATGCCCCACTCGGAGCCATCGCCCAGCAGTTTCTGAAAACCACCCAGATCCCGGGGCGACGAAATAATCAGAACCTCACGAATGCCGGCCAGCATCAGTGTACTGAGCGGATAATAGATCATCGGCTTATCATAAACGGGCGCCATCTGCTTGCTGATGCCCATCGTCAGCGGAAACAGGCGTGAACCCGTGCCGCCAGCCAGAACGATTCCCTTTTTGAACTTGCGCATCGAAGTGTCTTCCGTTTGAATTAGCTTCCCAGCCCCAGTCGTTCGCCGCGATATTCGCCACTTTGAATACGTTCAATCCACGCAGTGTTTTCCAGATACCAGCGAACCGTCAATTCAATACCGCCGGCAAAATCCTGTTCCGGCTTCCAGCCCAGTTCCGACTGAATGCGGCTCGCGTCGATGGCATACCGGCGATCATGTCCAGGACGATCTTTGACATAGGTGATCAGTGACTCGCACGGCACATGCGGCAGATCGGGTCGCAGGCGATCCACCGTTTCGCAGATCGTCTTCACGATATCGATGTTGGTTTGTTCGTTGTCGCCGCCAACATTGTAGCACTCACCGATGACCCCGTTCTCCAGCACGCATTCAATGGCCGCGCAGTGATCTTCCACAAACAGCCAGTCACGGACGTTCAACCCGTCGCCGTAGACGGGCAGCGGTTTCCCAGCGAGGGTATTGAGAATCATCAGCGGAATCAGTTTCTCGGGGAACTGATAAGGGCCGTAGTTGTTGCTGCAGTTGGTCATAAGCGTAGGCAGACCATAGGTGTGATGGTAGGCCCGGACAAAATGATCCGACGCGGCTTTGGAGGCGGAATACGGGCTGTTGGGCGCGTAGGGCGTGTCTTCACGAAACAGCCCCGTGTCACCCAGGGAGCCGTAAACTTCATCTGTTGAAACATGCAGAAAACGAAATGCGGCCCGCTCGTCGTCCGACAGGTCTCCATAGTAGCGACGCACTTCTTCCAGCATGCGGCAGGTGCCGACCACGTTCGTCTGTACGAACTCCAGCGGCCCATCGATGGAGCGATCCACGTGAGATTCGGCGGCAAAGTTGACAACCGCTGAGGGTCGATGTTCGGTCAGCAGCTGTCGAACACACTCCGCGTCTCCAATATCTCCGTGCGCAAAGATGTGGTGCGGCGAATCATCGGGGATCGAGTCCCGATTGCCGGCATAGGTCAGCTTGTCCAGGTTGACAATGCGAACATCGCCGCGGGCGACCGCCCGTCGTACGTAACAGCCGCCGATAAATCCGGCCCCGCCTGTTACCAGAATGGTCTTCATGTTTGGTCTCGCCGTGAAGGGATATCGAAAGGTGATGCCAGGGCGGGATGCCTACTCCACCCAGTTGCGGATTGACTGCTCAATCATATCTTCCACCGGACTGAGCGGCAGTCCGGCCGACACCGCTCGGGAGCTGTCCAGCACGCAGTTGGATCGCGGCGTCTTTGCTGCAATCTGCATGAACTGTTCTTCGCTGTCGAAGAAATCAAACTCAAGGTCATGAAACCGCTGCGACTTGAGCATGCCCACAACATCCCGGGTCGTCACGGCTCCCGGATTAGTGAGATTGTACAGCCCAAAGTCCACTTGTTTGGTCCAGCAGGCCACGCAGCTTTCCACAAACTGACCGAGGTGAGACAGACTGTTGCGGGCCTGCAGCAGACGATCGTATTTCATCATCTTGGTCAGGTAGTTGCGGGGAGAGTTGAATTCGTCAAACGGAATTCTCAGCCGCCACACGTAGCACTGCTCGGCGCCATTGAGAACCTCTTCTCCGAGTGCCTTGCAGCCGGAGTAGAAACTGCAGTTGTTCTGGCGAAACGAGAAGTTGGGCGCGTCGTCTTCCGTGAATCCGGAGCCATCCGGTTTTTCCCCCGTGAAGATGCAGCCTGAAGACACATGCCCCCACGGAAGTTTCAGGTCTTCACAGACATCCCGCAGCACACCGGGCAGCACGGCGTTGCCGTTCAGGCATTCTGTCTTTTGCAGCTCACAGGCATCGACATTGGGCCGTCCGGTAAATCCGGCCGCATTGATCAGAAACTGTGGCTGCAGGTCTTTCAGATACTGCGTCAGCTGGCTGCGATCGTAGTAGTCCAGTTGCGCCCGAGAGACATTCTGAAAAGGCAGCCCGCTGGCTGTGAGAAATTTCTGAAATGCGGTTCCGACGTATCCGTTGCCGCCAACCAGTGCGTACATAGTTAATCCCTGCTGAAATCATCTTCCTGCGCCGTGTTTTTGCAGACCCGTCGCTCCAACACCAGATGGAACAGGGCCATCCCGCCCGGCTTTCCCAAATTTGCCGCAGCGATCGGCAGAAAGAGCGCGTTGACACGGCCCACGGCGCAAAACACGCGTCTTGCGTGCCGCTTCCGCCAGGCCGGTCAGCCACAACGTCAGTCAGACGACGGCGGCACAACCGCGTGCTGTGAACGATAGGCGTGCACGAAAATGCCGCTGGCTATGGCCACGTTGAGTGAGTCGGTGTTGTTGTGCATGGAAATGGTGATCAGGCCATCGCACTGCTGCCGCACAGCGTCGCAAATTCCGTGCGTTTCGTTGCCCACGACAATCACGGATCGTGCGGCGAAATCGCAGTCGGCCAGTTCTGTTGCCTGATCGTCCAGAACCGCGCCATAGACAGTGTGGCCGGCGGTGCGCAACTGCTGCAAACAGGCCCCGGTATCCTCCGCCATGATAACGGGTGTCACCAGTCCGTTCCCCATACTCACTCGCAGCACGCGGCGGGAAAATGCGTCGGCCGATCCAGCGCCCGCAACAACGGCCGACGCTCCGAATGCGGAACCGATGCGAACCAGCAGGCCCAGATTCTGCTCGTCGATGATCTGATCACCCACCAGCACGAGGCTGGCACCACACGCGGGCACGACATCCGCCAACAAAGGTGATTCTCGACGGCGGGCGGCCACCATCACACCATTATGAAAGCTGTAACCCACCAGCTGTGATGCCAGTGCTCGGGGCATCTGATACACGGTGGTGCCGGCTGGTATGCGGCTGCGGAAGTTGCGCAGCTTCTGCTCAGATGCCAGCACACACTCCACTTCGTAGTCGCTGTGCAGCACGCGCTCGACCAGAGTGGTGCCCTCCGCAATGAAAACATTTGACCGGCGATTGGCGTTGGTCGTTCGCAGACTGCGGAACACGTCCAGCCGGGAATCGTTCAGATCAGTAATGGTGACAGGTTCCATGGGAACAATCTGTCGGTCGAGCGTGTGGCCGTCAACCGCAATTCGTCAGCCAAAATCCCGCAGTCGCTGGGAACAGGCCTGCACGAATGCCGGCCAACAAACACGATTCGGTTTGCCTGTGATAATGCGGTTTGTTGATTAAACTCCGGGCTTCCCTTCCTGCCGAGACGCGATTTTGTCTGCTGACCGCCCTGACAACGACTTTGAATTTTTGTCGACGCTGAATCCTCAGCAGCGTCAGGCGGTTATTCATGGCCGCGATCCTCTCTTGATTGTGGCGGGAGCCGGCACCGGAAAAACGACCACTCTGGCGCATCGGGTAGCCTGGCAGCTGGCCAGCGGCGTGCCGCCGGAGCGGATCCTGCTGCTGACCTTCAGTCGTCGCGCGGCGGCTGAAATGCAGCGACGGGTGGAAGCCATATTGCAGAATATGGATCCGACTGATCTGCCGGACCCGCGACTCGTGCAGCGAGCTTCGGTCCGTCGAATTCGCGGCGGCACATTTCATGCGGTCGCCACTCAGCTGCTGCGACGACACGGTCAGCTGATCGGCCTGTATCCGGATTTTACGATCATGGATCGCGGCGACTCGGAAGACCTGATGAACATGGCGCGGGGGAAGCTGGATTTGCCGGCCGCCCCCAAAGGAAAAAAGAACGCCAAAAAACGCTTCCCTCTGAAGAACACGTGTCTCGACATTTACAGCCGCTGTGTCAACACGCAACTGAAGCTGGAACTGGTGCTGATCAAGTGGTATCCCTGGTGCCTGCCGCACAAAGAGCTGCTGATTGAGCTGTTCACTGCCTACTCAGAACTGAAGGAGCAGCAGCGGGTACTCGACTTTGATGACCTGCTGCTGTTCTGGTGTGCACTGCTGCAGGATCCCGACGGACAAGCGGCCGTGCAGGATCATTTCGACTGCGTCCTGGTGGACGAATACCAGGACACCAATATCCTGCAGGCCAATATTCTGAAGCTGCTGTCGCCAACCGGGCAGGGCGTTACGGCCGTTGGTGATGATGCACAGTCCATCTATTCGTTTCGCGCGGCGACTGTGCGGAACATTCTGGACTTTCCGGACGACTTTCCCGGCACCACGGTCGTACCGCTGGAACAAAACTATCGCAGCACACAGGGCATCCTGAACGTCACCAACGCGGTGATCAGCGAAGCCACCGAACGACATCACAAGCAGCTGTGGTCCGACCGGGGAGAGGGCCTGTCGCCTGTGCTGGCGACCTGTGGTGATGAAGAAAGCCAGAGTGAATTTCTGGTCGATCACGTACTGGAAAATCGAGAGTCGGGCGTCGCCCTGCGGGATCAGGCGATCCTGTTTCGCTCGTCCTATCAGAGCATGTCACTGGAGGCAGCGCTGACGCGTCATGGCATTCCGTTTCGCAAGTTCGGCGGAATGCGATTTCTGGAAGCCGCCCATATCAAGGACGTGCTCGCTTTCCTAAAGCTGGCCGAAAACCCGTTTGATGCAATCTCCGGATTCCGCGTGCTGCAACTGCTGCCAGGCGTCGGCCAGGTGAAAGCCAATGTGCTGCTCAGCCAGCTGTCGGAAGCTGGAGGACGATTCGACGTGTGGCAACAGTTTCAGCCGCCGGCAGCCACCAAAGACTACTGGAAGGATTTTGTCAGCCTAATGCTGCGTCTGGCCGAGCCGCCGCAGGAAACCGTCGAGGACACTGGTGCCTCGCCGCGTACGGGCGCTGAGCTGCACCAGATCATCGGCTTCTACCAGCCTCTTTTGGAAATCGCCCACGACAGCGTCCGCAATCGCCTGGAAGATTTGCAGCAGCTGGAACTGATGGCGGGGCGCTATGGCAATCGCCAGGAGTTTCTGTCGGAAATGACACTGGACCCGCCGTCTTCCAGTCAGGACACCAGGCTGTCGGCCAGCACCGATGACGACTGCCTGACGCTGAGTACGATCCATTCGGCAAAGGGCCTGGAGTGGGATTCTGTCTTTGTCATCCATGCCACGGAAGGCAACATCCCGGCGGAGCAGTCGACCAACTCTCCGGAAGACATCGAAGAAGAACGCCGCCTGTTTTACGTGGCCCTGACGAGAGCCCGCAACCGACTGTTCATTACGCGTCCGGAGCGGTATTTTTTTCAAAATCGCCAGCGTCGCGGCGGCAGCACATTTTCACGCATGACGCGTTTTCTGCCGTCCGCCATTCAGCAGCAGTGTGAACGCCGTACACACGGTGAGGTGTTTGGAGACCTGCCGGAAGACGGAGGTGAGTTTCGAGGCGACACGTCCGCGGTGCGGAAGAACATCAACCGTTTGTGGTCTTAGACGGGAACGCAACGGGCTCAGTTGGCTCAGTTGGCTCAGTTGGCTCAGTTGGCTTCTGCTAATGTCGCTCCACCGACGTCGATCTGCCGCTCAGTTGAGCAATTCCACAGATGCGATCATATCGATCGGAAATGGCCCCAGCGTGGTATTCAGCCCGGTGGATTCGTCTTTGCCCAGCAACACCAGGTTGCCACGGATGCTCTGACGAGAATCGGGAAACCCACGGTACTCATCGCCATTCTGCAGCCGCACGCTAACCGGATGGGTTTCGTTGACCCCCGAAAGCTCCGGATGCGTGAGTACCGGAAATCGTTCCCAGGCCCATGTCCACAGCGTGGCATCGATGTCCACCCGACCGGCCAGATCCAGCCACTCGGTGGCCGCCTGCATGAGTTGTTTTTGCGTGGCCGCCACACACCACGGATGCAGCACGGTATCGATCCAGTGCCGCCGGGAGGCAGCCAGGGCCTCAAATTCCACAGCACGGGATTCGGGCGATGCGGGCAGATCGGATTCGGTAGACATCGTGATTTCCAAAACAGGGGTGGGCGGCGAGATTCTAGTCCGGGCAAAGCCGCCGGCCGTGTGGGGACTGCCGGAAGCAGTAAACTTAAGCAGATCTTAAGCAGATCTTAAGCAGATCGGCGGCGAGATTCTCAATCCGTGTACCAGTCCCGGGCAGGTCGTCAGATAGACGGCGGGAGGGCTTGAGAATCCGACGGGCCGACTTACCATGCCCAGTCCATCAGCTTTTTCCCTGCGGAACACAGCCATGCCTTCTGACACGCCTTCTTCCGAATCCACGGACGTCCCGGACGTCGGCGTCATCATGGGCAGTCGCTCAGACTGGGAAACCATGCAGCCATGTGTGGAGATGCTGGGCCAGTTTGGCATCTCATGCGAATCCCGCGTGGTTTCCGCTCATCGCACGCCCAACTGGATGGTCGAATACGCCTCAACGGCCGCAGACCGCGGTATCAGGGTGATCATCGCGGCCGCTGGAGGAGCCGCTCATCTGCCTGGCATGGTCGCTTCCATGACGCCACTGCCCGTTTTAGGTGTACCCGTCAAAAGCCGCGTCCTTAACGGCGTGGACTCCCTGCTTTCGATCGTACAGATGCCCGGTGGTGTTCCCGTGGGCACGCTCGCGATTGGAACAGCGGGGGCAAAGAACGCCGCGCTGCTGGCCGCCCGGATCCTCGGACTCGCCGATGCCAGCCTGCGTGAAAAGTTGCTCGCCTTTCAGCGGACTCAAACGGACACCGTCCTCGAAGACTCGTGGCTATGACACACACAATCGGCCCAGGCAGCACAATCGGAATTCTTGGCGCCGGCCAGCTGGGACGCATGCTGGCTCTGGTGGCTCGCCGCATGGGATACGGCGTGGCGGTCTTCGGCGGTGATCGCAGGAGCCCGTGTGGACAGGTGGCAGACGCCGTCTGGGCGGGCAATTACGACGACACCCAGCAGTTGACCGAGTTTGCCAGCGCATGCGATGTGGTCACGTACGAGTTTGAAAACATCCCGGCGCATGCGGCCGCCACCATCGCCGACCTGACGCCCCTGCATCCCAACGCCGATCTGCTGGCCGTCGCCCAGAACAGGCTGAAGGAAAAAACGGCCCTGCGTGATTGCGGATTGCCGACAGCCGAGTTTCGGATGGTCCACACCGCCGACGAGTTGGCCCTGGCCCGCAGCGATTTCGGCGGCGACGTGATCCTCAAGGCCAACACGGACGGCTACGACGGCAAAGGGCAGTGGAGTATTTCAGCAGCAACGAATCTTGAGGAACTGTGGACCTCATCGGGGCTGACAGAAGGGCTGGTGGAACAACGAGTGCCGTTCGAATTTGAGCTGTCTGTGGTGGCGGGACGCTATGCGAGCGGTGAGTGCGTCTACTTCGAACCGTTTCTGAATCATCACGCTGATCACATTCTGGATGTCACCATCAGTGGCTCGAATTTGGTCTCCCCCGTGGCCGAACAGGCCACTCAGATGGCTCGCGGTGTGCTTGAGCGGTTTCACGTGGTGGGGGTACTGTGTATCGAGTTGTTCCTCACCAGCGACGGACAACTCGTCGTCAACGAGATCGCTCCGCGGCCACACAACAGCGGCCATCTCACGATCGAAGCGTACAACTGCAGCCAGTTTGAGCTGCAATTGCGGACCATCTGCGGACTGGAACCTGTTCCCCTGATTCGCACGGCACCGGCTGCCGCCATGGCCAATCTGCTGGGGCAACATTTGCCCGCCACCTGGGACGCGGCTGCAATGAGTGGCCTGACGGACACCCAGCTGCATCTGTATGGGAAATCGGGGGCGAAGACAGGACGGAAGATGGGCCACGTTACGACGCTGGCGAACACATCCGCTGACGCGGAAGACCGTGTGCGGTCGGTACGGTCCCAACTCACCGCCGTACGATAAGTCAAATTTTCGGCACGTGCAGGAACGTTCGCCTGGCACCGTGCAGACTCCGAACAGCCGCCCCATTTGTCTGCTGTTGCTTTTTCGCAACGTCACGAAAAGAGGGCAATGCGGGTATCGACCAGTGAACGGTGGACTGGCAGAGCTGTACGGTTTTGCCGCAGCGCTGAAATCCCCACGATGCGAATCGCTACAGGGCCGAGGAACAGCAGACACGATATTGCCGTCATTCGGAATGACCTGATGGCTTACAAATGGCCCCACTTTGAGTGACAGACATTTGGTTTCGCCGCCGACAGACCGCAAAAAAGCGTTCAGAAACCTGTACACCCTTTACGTTTGTTCACCGCATTTCTGAACACTGAGCGGGGCCGATTGTTGCCGTTTCGCAACGCGCCTACCCATCTTGTGCACGTTCCATTTTGGGAACCCAATGGGTGAGTAATGTGTGAAATAGTGAGCATTTTGTGGATTCAACGTCTTCTGGAAGCCACAATCTTTTCCGTAAACCACCGCACCTTGCGGCAGGAATGGATCGCCAAAACCTAGTCGGGTCTGTCGGAGTCAATTACGTGCAAAATCAATCCCAGGAAGCCAACTGGAACGCTCTGGACAACATGAGCGATGACGACGAGGGCCTGGATATCTGGGGCTTTCTGCGTCGCCGGAAAGCCTTCGTAATCCTGCTGTCACTCGTCGGGGCAGGCCTCGGCTATCTGTACTTTCAGAAGCAGACGCCCATGTACCGGTCGTCAACTCTGCTGCAGGTGATTCACCACAATTCGGATCCCCGGGTTGAGAACCTGATGTCCGAACGCAACCTGTCTGATGCACAGTTTGTGATTACCAGCAACAAGCTGCTGAAAGACGCGATTCTGAATCACAACCTTAGTGAGCTGCCGACTCTTCGAGGCATTTCGTCCATCGATGACAAGGTGCAGAAACTGTCCGGGATGCTCAGAGCATCGACTAACAAAACCGCTCGGAACATTCTGACGGTTTCCTGCGAAGGTCCCTACGCGGAAGACACCAAGCTCATCGCTGATGCGGCCTCGGCCGAGTTTGAGGATCATCAGGAACAAAATTACAAACAGGCGGTGAGTCAACTGACGGACCTGCTGCAGAAGGCGAATCGGGAACTGCGGGATCGGCTCGACGCACTTGAGGCCGAATATTCGCAGTTCATCCAGGAATCTGAACTGCAGCTGGACGGCACAAATCTGCCCCAGCAGCGACTGGCTTCCGTGCAGTCGAAAATCAGTGAGATTCTGATTGTGCGAACAGAACTGGTCGCAGAACTGAATGGACTGGAAGAGGCGATTCGAGACGGTCTGCAGCGTGACGCGATGCTGATGCTGATCGACAAGTACGTCGTCGCGCGTGGTGGGGAGCGTCTGCCAACACCGAGCATTGCGGATTCCGACGATGTAAGAACATTTCAGGCACTAATGCCGTTGCTAATTGAGGAAAGCATGTTGTCCCTTGAGCTGGGACCAAGGCACCCCAAAATGCGAGCCATCAGGGAGCGGATCGAGACGACAAGAAATCATATGAAGCAATTGCAGGATCTTGCCCCAGACCAAGTCGTTGATGAAGAAGGCCCCAAAACAGATTTCATGACGATATACCTGGAATCACTCCGGCAGGAAATCAAGCTGACAGAAGAAAAAGAGGATCAGTTGTTGGTGCTGGCCAACCGCGAAACAGCGGAAGCTCGACGCCTGCGAGACGATGTCCACGAGCGCAATTCGTTCGAGCGGCGTATTGCACGAGAAACATCAATGCTTGAGGAAGTGCAGCAGCAGATGCGTGATACAGAACTGCCCACGAATACTGGGGGTGTGACCACGTCGGTGCTGACGGGGGCCCGTTACGGGAGTTTGATTTATCCCAGTCTGACCCAGTTTCTTGGCATGGGGGCCTTTTGTGGTGCCTTGGTTGGCCTGGCGCTGGGTTATATCGTGGAAGTGGCTGACCGCAGTTTCCGTCGGCCAGACGAAATCGTTCGCGAGTTTGGCCTGCCAATCGTGGGACACACCCCCTACATGCAGGAGCAGAAGCTTCGCAAGATTCCCAAAAATGTCACCATGGACCGCACGGTCATCGCCATGCACCTGCCGCGTTCGCGTCCTTCGGAGGCTTATCGAACGGTACGAACTGCCGTGTGCTTCAGTGCGGTTGGCAGTCAGCATCGCGTGATTCAGGTAACCAGCCCGGCGGCGGGTGATGGCAAGTCCACGCTGACGGCCAACCTTGCTGTCTCGCTGGCTCAGTCTGGCAAAAAGACAATTCTGATTGAAAGTGACTTCCGACGCCCCAAAGTCCACAAGCTGATGGGTGTCAGCAATGAGACGGGTGTGGTGAACGTGCTGCGGGGTGACGCCGAAATTTCCGACGCGATTCAAACCACCGAGCTCGAGAATTTTGACATCATGCCGTGCGGCAGTCGGCCGAAGAATCCGTCGGAGTTGATTACCCGCCCGGAATACGAGCAGCTGCTGGAAGCACTGCGGGCCAAATACGAATACGTCATTATCGACACGCCGCCTGTTCTTGTCGTGACCGACCCCTGCAGTGTGGCTCCCCGAACCGACGGCGTGCTGCTGTGCATCCGCCTGGGTCGTCACACACGAGAATTTGGTCGACGAGCGCTGGAGCAATTGCGTGACGTGGGGGCCAACATCACAGGTCTGGTGGTTAACGGCGTGGAAGAAACAGACGCCTACGGCTACGGCAATTACAGCTACTCGGACTACCGCTACCGTTACAAAGACTACAACTACGGTTATGAGTCGTATCAAGAATCCGGTGAGGCCTACTTTGCTGAATCGGAAGAAGAAAGTAGTGCCAGCATTGGCAGTTAGTGCATGCTACGCATGAAGCAAACGGAGGATTGTTGACGCGATCCTCCGTTTTTTTATTCACAGCCAAGAGAGTGAAAAGCCGTTGATCAACGTGAACCAGAAAATCCTCGTTGCGGGACATCGTGGGATGGTGGGCAGCGCTTTGGTGCGTCATCTCAGGCAACTGGGATACACTCAGTTCCTGACACCTTCACGCGAGCAACTTGATCTACTGGATCAGGCAGCGGTTCGGGACTACTTTGCATCAGAGCAGCCAGAAGTGGTGCTGTTTGCTGCGGCACGTGTGGGTGGCATTCATGCGAATAACACCTATCCAGCAGACTTCATTTACCAGAACCTGACCATGGCCACAAACGCGATTCACGCGGCCTGGACGGCTGGCGTGTCCCGATTTGTCTTTCTGGGCAGTACGTGCATCTACCCGAGGATGGCACCTCAGCCCATTGCGGAGGACTCGTTGCTGACGTCAGAGCTGGAGCCCACCAATGAGGCCTACGCAATCGCCAAGATTGCGGGAGTCAAGCTGTGCGAATTCTACCGGCGGCAGCACGGTGTGCTGTTCCATTCTGCCATGCCGACGAATCTTTATGGGCCCGGCGACAATTATCACCCTGAGAATTCACACGTACTCCCCGCCCTGATCCGCCGTTTTCACGAAGCCAAAGAGCAGGGCAGTCCGTCGGTGACGATCTGGGGGACAGGCACTCCGCTGCGAGAGTTTCTGCACGTTGATGACCTGGCCGCCGGCATTGTGCACCTGATGAATCTGGAGGACCCTCCCGACCTTGTGAATGTAGGCAGTGGAGAGGAAATAAGCATCAAAGACCTGGCGGCCGCCGTCGCCAGGACCGTGGACTACACCGGTGACATTGAGCACGATCTCAGCAAACCTGATGGAACCCCTC
>JANSXP010000143.1 GCA_024742875.1 Planctomycetaceae bacterium
AGCGAAGCAACGCGGAGCGACTCGGCGCAGCGATAATCCACGCAGCATCAGCCCTTCACGCCACCGCCCGCCGGGGCGTCCCGGCCGCCCGGGGTGGCGTCCCGGCCAGACATGCTGAAGCGCGGATCTGACCTGGTTTGTCGATAGCGAAGCAACGCAGAGCGACTCGGCGCAGCGACAATCCACGCAGCATCAGCCATCCACGCCACCGCCCGCCGCGGCGTCGCGGCCGCGGCCCGGGGTGGCCTGGCCGATGATCAGGCATGTGGTGATGCCGATGGTGGCGTAGAGGTAGCCGTTGATGGACGTGTATTTCCATGTGGCGTACATGACAGCGGCGCCGACGAGGGCACCGGCGAGTGCTCCGGTGCCGGTGGCGGTTTGGGAGAACATGCCGAGGAGGAACAGTCCCCCGAGGACGCCCATGAACAGGCCGATGATTTTGAGGAACTCGTCGAAGAGGGATTTGATGTCGGGGTCGATGAAGACCAGGCCGATGGCGGTGCCGGCGATGCCGAGAACGACGGTGAGAAGACGAGCAGCGTTGAGGTAGGCTTTGTCGGAGGAGAGCAGGTGAAAGGGTTTGAGAAAGTCGGTGACGATGGCGGTGGCGGTGGAATTCATGCTGGTGGAGACGGTGGACTGAGCGGCGGCGAAGATGGCGGCCACCAGCAGTCCGGCCAGCCCGACGGGCAGTTCGCGGGCGATAAAGATGGGGAAGATCTGGTCGGTGGTGATGCCGGGATCGAGGCGTTCGGGGTGGGACTGGTAGAAGGCGAACAGGGCGGTGCCCATGCCGAAGAACAGGGCGGACGCGGGGATGGCGAGCAGTGCGTTGGTCCAGATGGAGCGGGCGGCCTGAGTTTCGTCTGAGGTGGTCATGTAACGCTGCACGACGGCCTGATCGGCCGTGTAGGAAGAGACGTTTTGTCCGATGCCGCCGACGATGATGACCCAGAGGGCCACCTGGGCCGACATGGCGTCCATGTGGAGATTGGCGAGGTTGAATTTGTTGGCGGTGGTGGCGGATTCGAGGAATCCCGAGAAGCCGCCGTCGATCCCAAAGATGAGGCAGCCGAAGGCGACCAGAGCTCCGCCCAGCAGCGCGACGGCCTGAATGGTGTCTGTCCAGATGACCGCTTCGATGCCACCCAGGCTGCAGTAGATAATGCTGAGGGTGCCCATGAGCAGGACGCTCTGGGCGGGGGACAGTGGGGTGGCGACGGCCAGAGCGAGTCCGGTGAGCGACATGACGACGGCCATGCGAAAGATGTGGAAGACGACAAAGCAGGAGCTGCCGAACAGGCGGGTGGTGCGGTTGAATCGCTGTTCGAGAAACTCGTAGGCGGAGGTGGCGTCGATGCGGCGGAAAAACGGCAGGGCCACTTTGACGGCGAAGACGGCGACCACGGGGATCATCATATTGCCAATAAAGTAGACCCAGTCCTGAGCGTAGGCTTTGGAGGGGACGCCGGTGAACGTCAGTGAGCTGAGCATGGTGGCAAAAATGCTGCAGCCGGCCGCCCACCAGGGAATGCGGCTGCCGCCGCGAAAGAACTGGTCGGTGGTGTTGTTGCGTTTGGCAAAATACAGGCCGATGCCCACCATGGCGGCCAGGTAGACGACCAGGACCGTGTAGTTGATCAGGCCAAAGTCGGGGGCGGTTCGGTCGAGAGTGATGGACCAGACTTTGGGGGAGCGGACGCGGGGACGCACTTCGCCAGTGGCGATGATGATGTCGTCGTCCCAGCGGACGGCCGTGGTGGTGACGTGATTGGCGGGTGTGTCGCCGGCCGTGATCCAGGTGTTGGTAATGGTGTGATAGGCCCAGGCCGTTTTGGGGAATCCCGGGTGGTCGTCTTTGAGTTCGTCGGCCTGAAAAAAGCGGGAACCGTCAGCTCCGCCGAACACCATGATGTGGCTTTGGCCAACCGCTGCACTGGTGCCCGCCATCATGCAGGCGGGAATGTCGGACCGCTGTCGCCAGGACTGGGTGACGGGATTGTATTCCCAGTGGTCGGTGAGAAATTCGATTTGTGAGGTGCCGTCGGCAGCCACAGCTTCCCGTCGACCGCTGGTCAGGTAGAGGCAGTCGTTGTAGCCGTTGTGCTGGGCGGTGAGCAGGGCGAAGGCGCGGGAAGGACCGGGGCACGAGGGCAGTTGTGTCCATTCGAACTGTTCGGTCTGCTGCTGTGACAGATCGAGCGTCCACAGTTCCGAGGTGGCGGAGCGCAGTTCGGCGGAGGTTTGGCCGCCGGCGACGAACACACGATGGCCGATGCGAGCGGCCGCCGCGTAGACGAATGCGTGTGGGAGTCGGGGGAGTTCGGTTTGTGTAACGGCCGCCGTGTCTTTGTCGTACTGCAGGAGGAAGACGTCGCTGAAACTGCGGTCGGCATCGTTGCCACCGATACACAGCACGCCGTCGGGGGTGGAGACACAGGCACCGTAGCCGATGGGGAACTTGAGTTTGCCGGCCGGCTGCCAGGTGAGCCCGTCTTTGTCCCGCGTGGCCGCATAGATGGCGTCGTGCCAGACTTTGCTGTTGTCCCACACCGGCTGGGGGAAGTTGGCTCCGCCGGCGACGATAAGGGCGTGGTTGTGAACGCCGACGACGGGGCCGGCCAGTCCCAGTTGATCGGGGATGGAGGCTTGAGGTTGCCAGGTGAGTGTTTGGGCGGATGCACGTGTGCCCGACAGCAGCACCGCCAGCAGAATCAGCAGGCGACTGGCTGTTGAGACCGACTGATGTCGTACGCCCGCGAGTCGAGCCACGCGGACAAAGCGAAGCTGGTCCGGCAGGCGGTGAACACAGCGGCGTGAGGGAGTTGCACTCAAAGCGAAGGCCCTGTTTACGTGTTGAAGATCCGATCTCCCGCATCGCCCAGACCGGGAACGATGTATTTGTGGTCGTTCAGCATGCGGTCGATGGCGCAGGTGAAGATTTCGACGTCCGGAAACTGGCTGGTCAGTTTTTCGATGCCTTCGGGGGCGGCGATGATGGACAGCATCAGGATTTTTGGCACGCCCCATTTTTTGAGCGTTTCGATGGCCATGGCGGCGGAGCCACCAGTAGCCAGCATGGGGTCCAGCACGAGGGCCACGTCCGTGGGGTTGTCGGGGGGAAGTTTGTCGTAGTAATGGACGGGCATCGCCGTTTGTTCGTCCCGATACAGGCCCAGGTGCCAGACTTCGATTTCTGGGATCATGTCGGTCAGTGGTTCGATCATTCCCAGGCCCGCCCGCAGAATGGGGGCCGCCGCAATACGGCCTTTGAGTTGCTGGCAGGTAGTGGTTTCGATGGGCGTGGTGACCGAGCAGTCTTGTGTTGGCAGGGCCGCGGTGGCGTGCGCGGCGAGAATGGTTCCCAGGCTGCGCGCATGCTGTCGGAACTGCCAGGCCGGGGTGTCGGCAGCCCGCAGGCGGCTCAGGTGGTGGGAAACGACCGCGTGAGAGAGTTCTGTAACCATGTTGGCACCGGGGAGTTGGTCTGTTGCCACGTGGAATTGTCCTGTGACGTTGTAAGTGTGTGATGGGCCCGCCACACTTCCGGAGAATTCGGGGACGTTCTGGAGGCAGATGGACGGTTCGACATCAGAATGGGTCGTCCGACGCTGACTGGACGTTGGCACGGTGACGGACGTTCGCCCCAGTCGGTTCCGCTTTGTGTGGAACCGTGCGGTGAATTTATTCGCCGCAATTCGGATCGGACTGGTATGCTGCCACTTTGTCTGCGACAGACAACAGCGTCAACCGATGTCCGGTGGTCATTGCTCACACTTTCTCAGAAACCTGCCGCCTGGTCCGCCGGGCCGCCAGTAAGTCAGACACCATGCGATTTGCCGTCATCGGAGACGCCGTGGAAGCCATTTTTCTGGTGGAAGCGATTCATGCCAGTGCCGACCATCAGCTGGCCAGCTGCTGCGTGACCGGCCCGCTGGCGGCCGCCTTTGCCGAGCGATCCATTCCGCTTGATCTGGTGGGTAACGATGAAGAGGCCATTCTGGATCCCGCAGCGGCGACCGTCATCGTGGCGTATGCGGACACCGACACCTCGATTGCCATGAGCCGGCAGGTGTCGCAGGCCGATCGTCATGTGCTGGCCATTGTGCCGGACGATGCCTCAACGGCATTCAGTTATGAGCTGCATCTGCTGCTGGACGAGAGTCGTTATGGGATCGTGCCGGTTTCCGGCCGCTGGTACGTTGCGACGGGAGAGGCGTCCTCTGTCGATCGCGGGACCATTCGGCAACTGGCGGCGGAGGCGGGCCTGAACGCTGATGCCGCTCAATCGATGGCCGATTTGCGAGTGATCGACGCGATGGGCGGATTTGGTTTTGCGTATGATCGTGTGACCGGATTTGATTTGCTGGGGGCCGATGGACGACTGCTGTCACGCAGTATTACGCTGGCCAGCACGGCGGACGAAAAAGAGGCCCTGCCCCCAGCGACGTTTGTGTTCAAATCGGACACGGAACCGCTGACCGACGTGACGATTCAGGTGACGACCGAGGATGGCACCACGCACGTGCCGACTGCTTTGCCGTCGCCCGAACGCTCGCAGGCTGCGGCCAGCGCTTCCGGGATGATCGACCGCCTGGTGACACGGCTGACGGACAGTGCAGCGTGCCAGAAGGGCATGTCCGAGTTTTCCAATTCCCTTGAGATTGGCGGCGCTCTGCTGCGATCTCTGAGACGTCGGCGCACGATCGATGTCTATTTTGACGGCATTTCTGAACGCGGCGTCTTCAAGACTCAGATGACGGCCATTGGCTGTGGGGTTCTGGGCTACGCGACATTTGGCCTGGTGGCCTATTTGCTGTTCGCTCAGCTGATCAAGCCGCCCGTGTGGGTCCTGCACATCGCGCGCGCCTTTTGGATCGGCCCTGTTGTTTTGTTTCTGATTGCTCAAGTGCTGCTGCCGATCGCCCGTGACCGCAGTGTGACGGCACTCAACCGGGAAGATGAGGAGCGCCAGGCCACAGATCCGAGCGAAAAACCGGACGAAGTGGACTCTGCGGACGAGGGAAAGGCGTCTCCGGACACTGAATCTGCCGTCTGACCAGGCAGTGCCGCCACGCCCGATTGCTCCTGTTCGCCTGGGATTTCTGGTGCCTGCTGCTCGAACAGGACGATGCAGGTGTGCTGACGAACGACCGCGACGACGAACCGGTCGCAGGAAAATGGCAGAAATCCCCGTGAAAAACGGCCAGAAATTGACGCGGCGACCTGGAATTCGTATTCTCAGTGGCAGCGGCGGGCCTTTTGGGCAACCACCTGATGGCCAATGGTCATGTTCAGTGGGTCATCTGTCTGAGCGTCCTGCCACGTGCTTCATCGGCACACCCCCCCCCCAAACCACTGTCAGCCTGACGTCTCCCCTTGTGCTGACTGCCCTCCTTTGAACCGTCCTACCGAACGACCTTCCTGCCACACCACACCTGCACCCGGGCCGAAACTGAGACGATCCTTCACCGCTGTTTGCTCGCGGCTGACGTATTGGTTTCCTCTTTGATGCAACAAACTCCATCATCTCCTATGCGGTCGACCTTGCTGATTGCGTTGCTTTTTGCGCCCCATCTGTGTGCGGGCGAATCGTCTGTTGTGCTGCAAACGGGCGACAAGGTACCCGAGTTTCAGGCGGTGGATGACACGGGCAAAGTGTGGAAGTCTTCTGACCATGTCGGTCGCAACATCATTGTCGTCTATTTCTACCCCGCCGATATGACGCGTGACTGCACTCGTCAGGCGTGCGGCTTTCAGAAGCATCTGGAAGAGATTCAAAGCGCCGGCGTTCAGGTAGTGGGCATCAGCGGTGACAAATCCCGCAATCACCAACTGTTCAAGAAACTGCATTCCCTGAAATTTCCACTTTTGTCAGATGTGGACGGTAAGGTCGCCAATACGTTTGGCGTCCCGACCAGGAGTGGTGGTCAGATCACTCGTTTGGTCGATGGACAGCCCGAAGTTCTGTCTCGTGGCGTTACGGCGCAGCGTTGGACATTTGTCATCGGGCGAGACGGGACTATCATCCACCGGAACACGAAAGTCACGGCCTCCACAGATTGTGAGTCAGTTCTCAAAGTGGTGCGTCGGCTGACCGCGTCCACTCAGTAACTGCTGTTGTCTCTGCACGAATATCAGCATTCCTGCTGTGTTTTGATTTTTCCGATGGAATCGCGAAACACGCTGGAGTGCGACAGGTTTACTCAGGTTTCAAGTGTTGGGTGAAAGGCCGTTGCCTCTCACCAGTTTCTCAACGACCCAAGGAGTTTCGCTCAATGCGTACAATTCTCGCGCTTACCGTTCTGGCGTCTGCTTCCATGACAGCTGACGCTGCCGACATCAAGTCAGGTCTGCAGGTTGGCGACTACCCGGGCGCTTACTACGTCGCGGACATCACTGGCCCCTCTGCCGGCGAAAAACTGTGCTACCGCTGCAAGTACGGTGCTCGCCCTGTTGTGAACATCTTTGCTCGCAAAATGGACGAAAACGTGACCAAGCTGGTCAAGGAACTGGATGCTGTGGTTGGCAAGAATCGCGACAGCAAAATGGCGGCCTTCGTTGTCGTGCTGTCTGACGATCCTGATGCTCAGGAAGCTCAGCTGAAAGCCGCTGCCACCAAGCACGGCATCAAGAACACTCCTCTGACTGTGTTCGACAACAGCGCCGGTCCCAAGCGTTACAAAATCGCTAAGGAAGCTGACATCACCGTCATGATGTGGGTCGACTCTGAAGTCAAAGTCAACCACGCGATGAAAGCCACTGAACTGAATGGCTCAGCCATCACCAAAATCGTCGGCGACACCAAGCAGATCCTGAACTAGTTCTGCAGTCGACATCGGAGACTCGTTCTCCAGAGAAATCCCGACCCCGGTGCTGTGCGGCACCGGGGTTTTTTGTTGCGCGACCGGTTGCGAAGGCGAAGTATGTGCCGGCGATCGGTTGTCTGCCGGGGGGCGCTGCGGTCTTTGTGGTCTGCAAACGCGGCACTGCATCCCGACCAAACGCGGCGCCACGCCGATTGCCGAAAGCGAAGCACCGCGGAGCGAGCCGTCGCAGAGACGTGCCATCTTCATCGTCGATCCACGCCACCGTCCGCCGCGACTCGCGGTCATCGCGGGGGCGTCCCGGCCAGTTGACTATCGAAGCGCGGTGGCACGATGGCTGGCAGCGATCAGCCTGGCCTGCTGGTGCCCAGTCAGGCCCTGACGCGGATCCGACCCGGTTTGTCGATAGCTAAGCAACGCGGAGCGACTCGGCGCAGAGACGTGCCATCTTCATCGTCGTTCCACGCC
>JANSXP010000093.1 GCA_024742875.1 Planctomycetaceae bacterium
GGCCGCGGCGGGCGGTGGCGTAGGTGGGACCATGAAAACGGCACGTCTCTGCGCCGGCTCGCTCCGCGTTGCTGCGCTGTCGACAAACGGGGTTGCTCCGCGCTTCAAGCAGGCCGCGAGCCGCGGCGGGCGGTGGCGTAGGTGGGACCATGAAAACGGCACGTCTCTGCGCCGGCTCGCTCCGCGTTGCTGCGCTGTCGACAAACGGGGTTGCTCCGCGCTTCAAGCAGGCCGGGACGCCGCGGCGGGCGGTATCGCCGGGGCGAAGAAGATGGCACGTCGCTGCGGTAGCTTGCGCCGCTGGGCTGACCCGTTGCTTCGCTGTCGAAAATTGGGGTGGGCCCGCGCTTAAGCTGTGGCGGTACGATGTAATCACATTTCGAATTGGCCGGGCGGTCATAAGGCCGTATTGATTACGCTGCTTAGCGAAGCCCGGCAAGCGCAAAAGCCGTGGCCCTTTTCGCACCAACGAGTGCTGCTGTCTCTGGACCATTGGCTGACGCCAGTGGCTGACTGCTGAAATGGGGCCGGCGGAAGCAGCGATGACCGATTTGACCACTGCTGGCTCAGGGCGACACGTGACGATGTGATACGGCGATCGGTGGCACGTTGGGCCGCAGAAGTTAGGATGGACGGGTTCGGGAACAGGTTTCCGACGCCAAGACAGACTGACATCACGAGGGCAGGAGCTGTGCGAGAGTTCATCGTTCGACGCGTGTGGAGTATGGGGCTGGTTTGTGGGTTGGCGATATGCTGTGGGCCAGCGGCCAGTGCGCAGCTGACGGCCGCACTGTCTCAGGATGGGGACCGTGTGGAAGTATTTCGTCAGGGAGGCGAAACGCCGATTCTCACTCAGGTTGCCCGTGCGGATTTCCGGCCGTACCTGCATCCCATTGTGGCTCCCGATGGCAAAGGGCTGCTGACCGAATACAGCCCCGGACACCACAAGCATCAAACGGGTCTGTACTGGGGCTTCACCCGGCTGAATGGGCGCGACTATTTTCATCATCCCGAAGGCACGCACTGGCGACGATCTGCCGTGCGAGTTCTGAACGCGGAAGCCCCGGCCGCCGATCAGGCGTTGCAGTGGCAGACCGTCTACGACCTGCTGGCCGAGGATGGCAGCGTCGTGCTGCAGGAATCACAGATCTGGTCGATGCAGAGCGACGGCACCTCCTACACACTGGAGTTGACCTGGTCGGGCGATGCCAAAGTGGATGTCACTGTTTCTGAATATGACTACGGTGGTTTGTTTCTGCGAATGCCCTGGAAGAAAGGCATGGATGGCGAAGTAGTCAATGGCGCACGACAGCGGGGCGCTCGGGCCGAAGGGCAGAGGAGCGTCTGGGTGGACGTCGGCATGACGGTGGAAGGCCGTGACGACCGGGCCCATATCGCCATTTTTGATCACCCGTCCAATAAAGGTTTTCCGCAGCCATGGCGGGTCGATGGTCAGTTGGGAGTTGGGCCCGTGCGGGCGCGACTGGGCGACTGGAAGATTGGCAAAGGGCAGAAAGAGACGATCCGCCATCAGGTGGTCGTGTTTACCGGTCCGCTCAACGACGTGGAACTGACCGAGCGGTGGTCGCAGTTTAGTGGGCAGAAAATGGCGTGGGCACAGTGGGGACTGGCTCAGCAGGAAGGCCGTCGGGCCGAGTTTCTGACGCCGCAGGCTGCGGTTGACAACATGACACTGCAGGACGGCGTGGTGGCCAGCGTGTATGCGTCGGAACCGATGATGACGCAGCCCATGGCGTTCTGCTGGGATTCCAAAGGCCGCATCTGGATTGCCGAGAATCGCGACTATGAGTCTCGGGGAGACGGCTTCGCCAATTCGGGCGACAGTCGGATTCTGATTCTGGAAGACACTAACCGCGATGGCGTGGCGGATACGAAGAAAGTGTTTGCCGAGGGCATTCCATTTCCGTCCGGAATTGCAGTGGGCATGGGAGGTCTGTGGCTGGGCGCTCCGCCCAATTTGATGTTTGTTCCCGATGCCGACGGCGATGACAAAGCCGATATGGACGACATTGAAATACGGCTGACCGGCTGGGGCATCCGTGACCGTCATGAAACGCTCAACAGCTTTCACTGGGGGCCGGATGGCTGGCTTTACGGCTGTCAGGGTTTTGCGACGCCATCACGCGTGGGACGCCCCAAAGGCAAAGGTCGGCTCTACAAACACAAAGATGAGTTCCCGGAAGACATCGCTTTTGACGGCGAGCCGGTGGACATCAACGGCGGTGTGTGGCGCTACCATCCGACGAAAGACCGGTTTGAAGTGGTGGCCCACGGATTCAGTAACCCCTGGGGGCTGGACTATGACGCCAAAGGTCAGCTGTTTATTACGGCCTGTGTGATTCCGCATTTGTGGCACGTGATTCCCGGTGGGATTTACCATCGGCAGGGCGGCAGCCATTTTAACAGGCACGTTTACAAGGACATTCGTACCATCGCCACGCATCGGCATCGTTCGGCACATGGCGGAGCCCGAGTGTATTTGTCTGACGCGTTTCCCGAGAAGTACCACAACCGGATCTTCATGGCCAACATCCACGAACACGCCGTGCTGACAGACATCGTGGAGCGGTCCGGCAGTGGCTACAAAGGACGTCATGGTGACGACTTTGCTCTGGCCAACAACGCACAGTGGATTGGTTTTGGGGCCGAGATTGGTCCGGAAGGCGCCGTCTATATTCTGGACTGGCACGACGCCGACATCTGCGGCAAGGATGTGCTTAACAAAGAGACCGGACGCATCTTCCGCTTTGCTCCCAAACAGTCTCAGGCGGTCGATTTTCCCAATCGCTATGCGGATCTGACAGAGCTGAAGGATATCGAACTGGTGCAGCTCCAGACCGTCAAAAGCGCATGGCACGCGCGGCGAGCACGCGTGGAGCTGCAGCATCGCGGCAACTCGACGGGAATTGACGCGGAGGCGATGCAGCAGCTCGAAGCTCTTCTGAGTGAGCACGACAATCCGGACATACGTTTGCGGGCGCTGTGGGCACTGCACACAGTAGGCCGCATGGATGCCGCCTGGTTGACAAAACTGCTGGATGATGACGATGAGCACATTCGCGCATGGAGTGTGCAGCTGCTGACGGAAGACTTTGCCGCCGATCAAACGGCGCTGGCAAAGATGGCGCAGATGGCGACGAGTGATGCCTCAGCTGTGGTCCGACTGTATCTGGCGGCCGCTGTGCAGCGCGTGGAAGAAGGGACGCAGTGGAGTTTGATTGAAGGACTCTGTCAGCATGCTGTCGACAACAACGACCACAACATTCCCAAAATGATCTGGTTCGGACTGGAGCCACTGGTGACCGGCAATCCGGATCGGGCTCTGAAACTGGCAGAAGCATCGAAGCTGGAGTTGATCGCTCGTCATATCGGCCGTCGACTGGCCGATGACGAACAGTTTGACTCGCTGGTGGCTGCCGTCGCCGCTGCCAAACAAAACCAGCAGCAGATGCTGCTGGGGATGCGTGATGGACTGGATGGTCGGTTCGACGTGAAAGCGCCGAAGAACTGGGTGGCCGCTTACCGTGTGCTGCGAAGTTCTGATCCGGAAACCAGTCGCATTGCCCTGCAGTTGTCGCAGCAATTCGGCGACACGGTGGCGGCCACTGCGATGCTGCAGACGCTGAAGAATTCTGACGCCTCTGTGGCGGATCGCCGCGAGGCACTGCAGGGACTGGTGGGGCGAAAACGGGCGGAAGTCAAAGCGGAACTGTCCGCGCTGCTGCAGGACGAAGATTTGCGGGCAGACGCCATTCGCGCGGTGGCCGCGTTTGAAGACGCGGCTCTGGCTGATCGGCTGCTGGCGATGTACCCGCAGTTGAGTGAACGCGACAGGCTGGAAGTGGTACACACTCTGGCGGCCCGCAGCGAATCCGGCTGGAAACTGACACTGGCCATCAAGGATGGACGTGTGCCCAAACGTGATGTTCCCGCCTACGTGGCGCGGTCGCTGCGGCGCGTGGTGGGCAACGGTTTTGTCGAAGTCTGGGGCGCGCTGGATGAACTGTCGGCAGATAAAGAGGCGCAGTTTGCCCGTTATCGACAACTGCTGTCGGCCGATTCTCTGACCGGCGCCGATCAGTCACACGGCCGTCAGATCTTTAACCGCACGTGTGCGGCGTGCCACAAGATGTATGGACATGGTGGCGTGATTGGGCCGGACATCACCGGCGCCAACCGCAGCAATCTGGAATATCTGCTGGGTAACATTCTGACGCCCAGCGCGATTATTCAGGATGCCTACAAGATGCACATGGTGCTGACAGAAGATGGTCGTGTGTACTCCGGCATTCCGGCCGAAGAAAACGAGCGAATCTTGAAACTGCGGATCGCCAATCGCGATGAACCGGTGGCGATTGCCAAGTCCTCCATCGAATCCCGGGAGGTGGCGTCGGTGTCCATGATGCCTGAGGGGATCCTCAAAACCATGACGGATCAGGAAGTCATCGATCTGATTGCCTACCTGCAAAGTCAGCGACAGGTCGAAACGCCGACTGGGGCGGAGTAATACCGAATGGAAAACTGACTGCGGAAACGTGATATCGCAGCTGATTCAGAGCGTTGTTGGAAACAAATATTTCCACAACGCTCTTTTTTTGCGCTCCCAGTCGGCGCGACGGTCTTAGAACGATGGGGTGATTTCACCCATGTTTGGGCCGCCTGTAACGGCTGCAAGTCCACGTTCAGGTGGGGGTTCACACGTGTTTTTGGCGATTCTGGAAACCTCAATTCTGCGAGCAAGTCCCGGGTAGTGGAAGCGATTACTCCATGCGCTTAGCAGAGCTCTAGGTACTGGAAACCACTTATTGCGGGTTGGTTTTTCCGTCCTAGGTTTTCACCGGGCGACTGCGGAAAGTCGTGGTCGCCCATTCTTGACGAGCCAACAAACTTTGGGGAAAGACATGAAAAAGGGCCAGAATGCGAAGTGCCGCCGCGGCGGTTTCTCTCTGATGGAAGTCATGGCGGCGATTGTGATCATCGCCGTTGTTGCCACGGCCAGTGTCACTGGACTGTCATCGCTGCGTGGCAAAGCGAATACGAAACTGGATCAGACAAACATCGCGGAACTGAACAGCAAGGTGCAGGCGTACCACCTGGAACACTCTCGCTGGCCAAGTGCCAATCTGAGTCAGCTGGTTCGCAGCGGCTATATTGAGACCAAAGCGCTGGTGACACCGTTTGGTGGTCGCTACACGTTTGACAAGAACACTCTGTCAGTCATCAACAAGAACGCGCCTTAACGGCGTACCGCAGGCTCGGCAGCGAAGACAGGTATGCGACGCGAACGCCCATCCGCGGGATTCACGCTGGCCGAGGTGACCGCAGCCATGGTGCTCACAGCACTGCTGGCTGCGGTCGCCAGCCGGCCGTTTACACGCGGCAGCCTCGCGGCGCTCGATGCTGAATCGGCGGCCGCTGAGCTGTCGCTGACGCTGCAGTCGCTGAGACAACAGGCTGTGCTGACGGGCCGCGAGCATGGCATTCGCCTGACACGTCGTGGTGGTCGAATCACTCAGACGCAGCTTTACGAGGTGACAGCGAACGGTCGCGTCCCGCTGCGTTTTCGTCCGTCAATTGACTTTGCCGCTGTGCGCATGACCAGCCCGCTGCGGCAGTTTGCGTTTCAGGCCGATGGTACGTCCACCGCGGGCGTGATTGACATTCAGTCGACGCATCGATCGTGGCGGGTGGAAACTGTGTCATTGACGGGCGTTGTCCGTGTCACTGAACGTGAGGACCAGTGATGTTCACTGTGCGATCGTGCCGATCATGGCCAGCGCGTCAGACAGCGAAGCGGATGCCGCTTCGTCGCAGCGGTTCGTCTCTGGCAGACGTGATTGCAGCGACCGTTCTCACGGCTGCTGTGCTGGTTCCTTCCACACGCGTGCTGAGAGATTCCATCAACACGGGGCGACGGCTGCAGGTGCAGCAGGAGCTGTTGATCGGCTGTCAGAATGTGCTGGAGACAGAGATGCAGGCGGTCAGTCAGAGCGGCCGACTGCGGACATCCGGTGGTCGACTGAATTCGGATTCAGGACAGCTTCGCTATACCGTGATGAGTACCGATCAGCCGTCCACGGGTGGGGTGCCCGGGCTGCTGATCGTTGTTTCCGCGCTGGTCTGGGAAGATGGGAACCGCAACAAACGTCACGATTCCGGGGAACCGCATGTCAGTCTGCTTTGCAAAATTGCGGCGCCCTGAGGGCCGCTCTGACACCGGACGCCACCGAAGACCAGGCGTTCTGCCTGGTCGTGCAGATCGCCGGGGTGTTTCGCTGCTGGAATCTGTGATGGCTATTACGCTGGCCGCGTTGCTGATGTCGCCCGTGGTGGCCATTCTCAAAACCAGTCAGACCCTTTACAGCCAGATTCAGGAGCAGCAGATCCGCACGGATGGCGTGTATGGATCACTGCGGCACATTCGGTCCGTGCTGCGGACTGCCCAGCAGGTCACATCCGTCCGCAGGCAGGGCAATCGTCTTACGATTCTGGAGATTGTCGCATCTGACGGACAAGTTTGCCGCTGGCGGCACGATCGTCGATCCGGACGACTGCTGTTTGAAAAAGCGGGCGAATCGACACTGCTCGCTGATCGCATATCGTCTTTTGACGTGGCCGCACTGGATGCCGTCGGACAGCCGACGAACACGGCCGGAACCATTCAGTCTTTGCGGTGCACTGCGTCCACGGTGGCTGCCGGAAGTCACCATGCCAATCGCAATTCGACATGCACCGTGTGGCTGCGACCACACCGCTGATCGTCCTTCCGGGCGACGTGGCTCCGTCATGCTGCTGGCCATCTTTGTGATTGCCCTGGTGTCTGCTATGACCATCGGCATTCTGAAACGGCTGACGGTGCGAGCCAAAGTGGTTGAAGCGATCGTCACGAGCGAACGGCTGGCGTATCTGGAGGAGGCCGGTCTGGCCCACGCCACAGCGCAACTGAAACGAATTCCCGGGTTTTCCGGACGGCTGCGCTGGAACGGGACTCGCAGCGGTCTGCCTGACAGTCACCTGAGGCCACGTTACGACGTTCGGGTGCAGAGATCCGGCACGGATTTCATCGTCACCTGCGTGACGTCCTGCAACGGACAGACAAGAACGTCCACACGAACCATCAAAGGAACACCATGAGCCGGGATCGTCATCGAGGCGTACGCGCCACGGCTGTTGCCATAGAGATCACGGGCGACAGCCTGCATCTGGTGAAGTGGCACCAGGAACAAAAGGCACTGCGGAGCCGCAGCGTGCGGTGGCGTATTGACGCAGCCGGCCTGACACACAATCGTGGAGCCGAAGAATTTCGTGCGGCCCTGCAAACGCTTGCCGTGGAAGAACATCTGGTCGGCGCAGAAATTCGCGTCGTACTGGGAGGGGAGTTCTGTGTCACACGTCATGTGAGTGGGCCGCGGGAAACTGTGCTCGCGCGAGTGCATGAGCTGGAGTCCGAATGCGGCCGTTTTCTGCTGCTTGGACAGGGTCAGAAGCTGGCCGCCAGTCAGCTGACACAGCAGGAAGATGGCAGCTACCGCGGGCTGGTTTCGGCCTTCAATCGGCAGGCTCTAAACGTCATCCTCAACGCATTTGCAGCGTCCGAAATGAAGGTGTCGCAGGTGAATCCGGCGGCCGTGCTGCTGGCCGGGCTGGTGCACAATATGGACCCGGAAAACAGCGGAGGCCTGTTGCTGCGTTTGCGAGATCAGCGAGCCGATATTCTCGTCATTGACCAGGGGAGCCTGCTGCTCGATGTGCGTCCGGCCAGACAACTGCAGGCCGCTGACCTGGCGGGTTTTCTGGAGGAACGGCGCGCACTGCTGGAACGCTTTTTTGGCTGGCACGCACTGACATCACGGCGAAAGCTGGACTGTGTCTATGTGGCGGCCGACGCAGAGGCCAGCCACGTCCGGACGGCTCTGCTCGATCAGGGACTGTCTGTCCAGGCGGTGGCCGATCAACTGGCTGGCGGCAACTGGCTGTTTTCTGAGGATTCCAGCCAGGAAGCCAGCACGGCTGCGCTGGGGGCGCTGTGTGGGGAGCTGCCGGATTCCAATTCCATCGAGGGGCCCGATTTGCTGTCGGTGCTCAGCGGCCAGGAAACGCAGTCGCTGCGTTCGCGTTTGAAGCAGACGATGTGGCCCCTGGCTGCGGCCGCTTTGCTGTGCATGATGTTCCATTCCCTGAGAGTCCGCGAACTGCGTCACAGCGCGGGCAGCGAGCCCGTGGAGATGGTGCATGAAGACCTGCTTATGGAGATTGAAGACCTCGAATACGAGCATGAAGATCGTGTGCTGGAGATCGATTATCTGCAGCGTGTCATCCATCAGAGCCGCGAATCTTCGCTAACAGCACTGATTGCCAGTGTGGCGGCCTGTCTGCCGGACGATGGCAGCCTGACCACGTGGATGCTGAATCAGGACGGCACCCTGCAGTTGCAGGGCCGCTGCACCGAGGAAGAATACGCCTACCAGTTTGTCGAATACGTCACGCAGCTGCCGTTGATACGGCGTGCTTCACTTACGGGAACCAAAGCGGGTTCCGGAGATCGTCGAGCCAGCGTCGAGTTTGACGTCATGGCCGAGCTGAACCTTTCACCACCAACCACCGGACTGGCCGATGCCTCAGACAAGACGATTCAGTAAGCAGCATGTGCGTGACCGACTGCGGCCCTTCTTCAGTGTGCGGGGGAATCGCCAGCTGGTGTTCTCTTTGTCGTGCGCGGCCGGTAGTCTTTGTGTGGTGATGTTTGCTGCTGCCTGGTGGAATGCCCGTTCCGCAAGGCTGCATGCCGAACGGCACGCCATGGAACTGGCCAGCCTTGACGAACAGCGACAGCAGCTGACTGTGGACGTGGCCGTCCGAGCCGAGGAAACCGCCGCGCTGCGAACTCGGCTGGTGACGCAGGAATCGGCGGACGAGTTTCGCAATCAGGTGATCGGGCTGATCCGGGAGACCGGCTGCCGGCTGCGAAACGTCACCCCGGGTGATCACGAGGTCCGACGCTGGATGGAAGACGATGATCTGGCCACAGATGGTATTCTCGTGGACGACTTTGAAGACGAACCGGTGCCCACGCCGTATTCGCTTGTGACCCAAAGTCTCAACGTGCAGGTGTCGGGAGACTTCGAGCACATCCGCCGACTGGTGGACGCCGTCCAGCAGCTGCAGCGCGCTGCTCACACGCGTTCTCTGGTGGTGCAGACAGACGGGGAAAGCGGGCTGACGCTCGACTGGGATCTGCTGTTCTACGATCTGGAAACGACGACCGTCGCCTACGACTGGTAAGGCTGTCGTGGTCGCCTGCGGCCGGCTGTCGCGGGATCGTGCCGGCGGATCAGGCTTCGGCCGCGGTTCGCATTTTGTCCAGTCCCATGACGGCGACCTCCAGCGGATCCTGTTCCCACAGAGCCGGGCGAAACAGCTCCAGCGAAACAAAGCCGTCGTAGCTGATCTGTCGCAACAGGTCGCAGTAACGCTTCAGGTCGATCACGCCATCGCCGGGCATCACCCGATTGGGATCCCGCTGTGTGGCGGCCGGAGGATCAGCCGGCGCGTCATTAAAG
This sequence comes from Planctomycetaceae bacterium, assembly GCA_024742875.1. Lineage (GTDB taxonomy): Bacteria > Planctomycetota > Planctomycetia > Planctomycetales > Planctomycetaceae > Fuerstiella. The sequence goes on from JANSXP010000093.1 coordinate 9,582, forward strand.
TGAGAGACGGCCACCTGCTCGGGCCGCAGTTTGCTGATGGATTCCACTCCGCCTTCGCCCACATAGCAGTGAAACGGATCCAGCACGATGCAGGCGTTGGGGTGGCCGCAGCCGTCGATAATTTCAATGGCATCGTCGATGGTTTTCAGGTCGGCGATAAATCCCAGATACTCAAAGGCGGGCTTCACACCAAACTGTGCACCCAGTTCCAGCAGTTCGTGATAGTGCCGCTTCCCCATGCTGCGATCGGCCGCTCCGTGGGGCGGGCCGGCGACGGTGTGCGGTGAGCCGACGGCCTGAGCCTGCTCCAGCTTGCGTTTGGCGGTGTCCATGGCGGCCGCGTGTTCGTCACCGTCCGGCTGAAACCAGTTGTGAATGTGAATGGTGGTGGGCACCTGCAGTCCGTTGTCTTCAACGCACTTGCGAATATCGTCAATCTTTCCGCCGCCGGCCACGTAAGCATCCATGTCATCGTGCCACAGTTCGATTCCCGCGTAGCCGGCCTTTGCGGCAATGGCAATCTTGTCCAGAATGGGCGTGGTTTTGATGGTGCTGGAATTGAGGCTGTAAGAAAACGTCATGAGTCCTGCGGTCCGAATGGTCGATGAAACTGATGACGGCAGCATAGTGATGTTGGAGGCCATTCGCACGTGTTCCGGTGTCGGGATACGGTGAGGCTCCCCATCCTGACGGTTCTGCCGGTGACAGGGGAAACAGTGTGACAGACTCCAATTCCACCACCCAGCACCTGCGGACAGCGGGCTGTGGCTTTCTGATGGGCGCGGCCGATACGGTTCCGGGAGTGTCCGGGGGCACCGTGGCGCTGATTCTGGGGGTGTATCAGCGACTGGTGACCGCCATCAGTCAGTGCAACGCAGAATTCGCCCGATTGCTGCTGCAGCGGCGGTGGAAAGACGCGGCAGATCACATTGACGTCAAGTTTGTGCTGGCTCTGGGAACAGGCATCCTGTCAGGCGTCGCGGGGCTGGTCTCGCTGATGAACTACCTGCTGACTAATCAGATGTCACTGACGTTCGCCACGTTTACCGGCATGATCCTGGCATCCAGTCTGCTGGTCAGCCGTCGCATCACCCGCTGGCAGATTCAGCATTATGGCATGCTGTTGCTGGGAATGCTGTTTGCTTTGTGGCTGGTCACACTGCCCGCATTGAAAAACCCGCCCGACACGCTGTGGTACATGTTCCTTTGTGGCATGATCGGAATTACAGCGATGATCCTGCCGGGCATCAGTGGGGCGTTCATCCTGCTGCTGATGAATCGTTATACGATGATTACAGAAAGCATTCGCGACACGCTCAAGGGAAATCTGAGCCTGGATGTGATCGCGTCGCTCGGCATCTTTGCGGCAGGCTGTCTGGTGGGGCTGCTGTCTTTCAGTCGTGTGCTTCGCTGGCTGCTGAGTAAACATCATGACGGCACGATGGCCGTGCTGTGCGGTTTTATGCTGGGGTCGCTTTACAAACTGTGGCCCTTCCAGCAGGACACAACACCGGACATCGTCAAATTCAAGCAGAAGGTATTCGTTCACTATCTGCCGAATTCCGTTGACGGACACCTGCTGGCCGTATTCTCGCTGTGTGCGGTCGGGGTGGCCGTTGTGCTGGTGCTTGATGCGGTGTCGGCCGATGAGCCGGTCGATGGCGCGGGGGAAAGTCAGGCCATGGTGCCGTCCGAGTCATTGGCGGCTCGGGAATCGGAGTGACGTCTGCGGCGTGGTTTCCGTGGCGTGGTTTCCGTGGCGTGGTTTCTGTGGCCTGCTGTCTTCACGGCATGGATGCACGGGCCTGTGTACACAGGCAGTACGCATCAGCGATGCCCGTGGGCGATAGGCAAACACGCCCGACAGCCGTCGCCAACAGTCAGTGCGAATCGATTCGCACAGTGCCCCGCGGTTTAGTATTATCCGCGCGAGGCCAGGTCACGCTGACCACCGCCTTATTCACCGGGAGCACTCATGGAAGCCATCGCTGCGCTACTGGCACTGACTCTGATGGAGATCGTGCTGGGCATCGACAACATCATCTTCATCACGATTCTGACAGACCGTCTGCCCGAAGAGCAGCAGCCGCTGGCCCGACGTCTGGGGCTGGCGCTGGCCATGGTGTCACGAATTGCCCTGCTGTTTTTGATCAGCATCATTATCAAGCTGAAAGAGCCGTGGTTTCACCTCACATCTCTGGGGATTCCGGCGGGGTTTCTGGAGCAGCTGACCGGCCAGTCCTACGAAGAAGTCAACGGCGTGTCTGGCCGGGATCTGATCCTGCTGCTGGGCGGACTGTTTTTGATTCGTCACAGCGTGAAGGAGATTCATGAGCAATTCGAAGGGCCCATTGACGACGATCGTCACCTGGCTCAGGGCAGCACGTTCCGCGGGATCCTGATCAACATCATGATCATGGATGTGGTCTTCAGTCTGGACTCCGTAATTACGGCAGTCGGCATGACGGAAACTCTATGGGTGATGATTGTGGCTGTGATGTTGTCCGTGGGCGTGATGATGGCGTTTGCCGGACGCATTAGTCGCTTCGTGAAACGTCACCCCACCGTCAAAATGCTCGCGCTCAGTTTTCTGATTCTGATTGGCGTGATGCTGGTGGCCGAAGCGGCCGGCACGCACGTCAATAAAGGGTACATCTATTTTGCGATGGCGTTTTCGCTCATCGTGGAAGGATTGAATATCAGAGTCCGCGCGCCACGTTCGGCCGGCACTCAGGTGGGTGTGACCGAGGAAGACAGCGCCCCATGACGGAAATGCCGACGATTTCCGTGACCGAGCTGGTCACGGCCTTCAAGCAGGTGGTCGAAGGTACGCTGCCGACGGTATGCGTGCAGGGAGAGATTTCCAACTTTCGCCGTTCCGGAGCTGGTCACTGCTACCTGACGCTGAAGGACGAACATGCGGAAATGGGGGCCGTGATCTGGCGTTCCACGGCCGAACGTCTGCGGTTTCAGCTGCGAGACGGCATCAAGGTGCTGGCGACCGGTGGACTGCAGGTCTACGTCGCCCGCGGCAACTGTCAGTTTGTCATCGACTCTCTAAGACCGGACGGCATCGGTGATCTGGAACTGGCGTTTCGTCAGCTGAAGGACAAGCTGCAGCAGGAAGGACTGTTCGACACAGAACGCAAACGGCCGCTGCCGAAGTTTCCCCGCCGCATCGCACTGGTGACCAGTCCCACGTCGGCGGCTGTGCGCGATATGCTGCAGGTGATCCTGCGTCGCTGGCCGGGCGCTGATGTGATCATTCTGCCGGTCCCCGTCCAGGGGCAGGGGGCCGCCCCGCGCATTGCCAAAGCGATCCGCTACCTGCGTCATATGTCGGATGTGGATGTGGCCATTACGGGACGCGGTGGCGGCAGCCTGGAGGACATGTGGCCCTTCAATGAAGAGGTGGTGGCCCGCGCCATCGTGGAGTGTCCTGTGCCGGTGATCAGCGCGGTGGGGCATGAGATCGACGTTTCCATCGCGGATCTGGTGGCTGATCGGCGTGCGCTGACACCCAGTGAGGCGGGGGAACTGGTGGTGCCCTCGGCCGAGTCCCTGCGAGAGGAACTGCGGGCGGGACAGTCACGCATGTACCAGAGTCTGCGTCATCGCATTGATCGCCTGCGGAGCACTGTGGATGCACTGGCCGCTCGGAGGGTGATGCAGTCTCCCGGATCCTTCATTGATGAGCAGCGACTGCGGTTTGATGAACTGGGAGATCGCGCCATGCGGGCCGTGCGGCAGCTGCTGCAGCTGAAGACGCAGCGGGTGCAGGCACTGGCCGGGCAGATGGACGCTTTGAGTCCATTGAAGGTCCTCTCCCGCGGCTACTCGCTCACCCGCTCCGCCGGGCAGCTGGTCACGAGCGTGGACGACATAACCGCCGGCGACCAGCTCGTCACACGCACGGCCGATGGCACGATCGAAAGCACGGTCACCGGCATTAAAAAAGGCGACCCCGCATAATCTGCGAAGTCGCCTGCAGGCTTTCGGTCGTCGGTTCTGACCGCTACTGGCGGGAGCTGCGTCGACTACTGATTGGTGAGCACCAGATCCAGACGCTCACTGCCTTCCGGGGGAACGGTCACTCGCAGGCCCGAATTTTTGGGATCCATATACCGCTTGGGCACCAGATAGTCGGTGAGCGATTCGATGTCGACCGCATCTTCTGAGGGGCCATCCACGCCTCCCAGATTGGGTGACAGCGAGTTGGCGCCCGTCATTTCGTCCGTGTCTTCGTTGTAGGACTCCTGTTCCAGCATGTCGGCACCTTTACCGCCAACCTTCATCACGGCCACATAGTGTTCGCCGACGATGGCACCGTCGACATCGCCATAAGTGTTCATGATGTACCGACCTTCCATATCGGTAATCACGGTTGCTGCGCGACCCCCATCGACCGGTACAAAGGAAACTGTGGCTCCAGGCACGGGGCCACCATCGAGGGTGACCACACCGGAAGCGGTGGCCAGTGGGGGCCGATCGCCCCCGCAGCCAGCAGCACATGTCAGCAGCACAAGGCCGCACAACATCTGAAAATTGTTAAAGGACATAGCTGACCCGAAATTACGTATGTCGGAATAAAGAAAAAACCGAATCCCAATCTGCCGGGATTCGGAACAGAAAAATTCGGCCGGCCAGGGTGTGAGTCGGCGGTCCTGCGACCACCGCCTGACCGGCTTCGTTTGAGCTGCTGTCAGCTCCGCTTAGAATTCTCCGACGACTTCGCCGTCTGATTTTCCACCAACACGGTTGTAGGTTTCGTGGTCGATGTTTTCAGAGATGAAGCGAACACTGCCGTCACCCAGCAGAAACTGAGCACCGCCGGTGTGGCGAGAGCGGAAGCCAAATTCGTTGGTCCAGTTGTTCCACCAGTTGCAGCCGGACGAGCTGCTGGTGTTGCAGGTGTCCAGGTTCATGGGGTACAGCGTCGACGCCATGCCCTGACCGTTGTTGGCCTGCAGCCAGCCCTGTCGTGTGTGGTTACTGCACTCGGGACGAACTTCGCCAACGTAAATGACGTTGGACAGTCCGTCCGTGTGATCCCGGAATGAGTCGCAGCGTGAGTTGCGATAGAACGGACCGGCCACCCCGTTGCCTCCGCTGCGGCGTTTGCGGAACGACAGATAGGCATCCGGACAGCGCGGGTTTCCATTGGGATTGCCGCCGGTGGGGCTGCCCGCGTTGTCAGCGCCCTTACTGCCGGCGTAGTTCTGCACGGTTGCGCGGTTGTTGAAATTGTTGCCGGCAGTGTCCGATGGGCAGACAAACGACGGCACAAAGAACTTGCGTCGCAGCAGCGTGTTGCTGGCATCACGCGTGTTGTTGACGTTGCGGCCGGGAGGATTGTTGAACGGGATTTCGTTGAACATGTTCTGCTGCTCAATAAACGGCAGAAGGTGGGTCAGCATGCTGCCCTGATGGTAGCGCAGTCCGTCAGACGCACGGGCGTTCCAGAAAGCACCGGGCGGCAGCTTGCTGTGGACATCGTGGTAGTTGTGCAGCGCCAGACCGATCTGCTTCATGTTGTTTTTGCACTGCGTTCGGCGTGCTGCCTCACGAGCCTGCTGAACGGCTGGCAGCAGCAGGGCAATTAGAATTGCGATAATTGCGATTACAACGAGTAGCTCGATCAGTGTGAATGCTGACCTCCTGCGTAGTGATGAGAGATTTCTCACGTTTTTGGCCTCACGGAAAGGAAAAGAAAAAGAAGCGAATGTCCTGGTGACATCTCCCTTAAGTATGGTTGATACCGTGCGTCACGGCAACCCGCCTCACTGGCACTCAGGTCATTGCCGGGGCTGTGTGTTGGGAGCCGTCAATCGGGTCGTGTGCCGGTTGCAATCGGCGGTGATCATTGATAGCACTGGCTGGACGCGCGCCGCAGAAGCTGGCGTTCGCCAGCAAAAACGCAGGATTTCGAGCGGCGGTCGACACTTCCCTGGACTCCCGAATGTCGTGTTGTTCGCGATGAATGGGCCGTCTGTGAGAGGGCTGATACAAAGTGAAACGTCAGAAATGTGAAATTCCAGTGGCCGGTCGGCCGCTCGAGGCGAAGTCCAGGAGTGCCACGCGGCGTTTTTTTTGTCGTCGAGAATGCGGGGCTGAGTCACGACAAGGTATCGGCCGCACGCTGCTCTTGTGCGGAGTCGGCATGGTGGTGGTTGCTGGTGCTATCGTCTTGTCCATGTCAAACGCCGTCGACTATGAGCAGACGTATGCTGACGGGTTGCAGGCAGCCCGACTGGGCAACACCCAGCGAGTGAATGAGGCGGTGAGTGTGTTGTCCGGCAGCGAAGCGTGGCGGCCCCAGGTGGCCATTCTTACCGGGCTGCAACATAAGTCGGCGGGACGTTATCGTGAGGCACTGGTGAGCCTTGCTGAGGCGCAGCAGAGCGAGGCAACAAGAGAAGAATCGTTTCTTCAGGCAGGGCTGATCTGCTACGAACTGAAGGAGTTCCGCGAGGCCATCTCTTTGCTGCAGCGGGTGACGGCCTGGAACGCGGACAACACGCTCGCGCGTCGTATGCTGGCTGCCGCGTTTTATGACATTGGTGCCATGGATCAGGCGCTGGATGAAATCGGTCAGGTAACGCGTCTCGCGCCCGAGGACTATCGCCCTCACTTCATGAAGGGAGAGATTCTCAAAGACTATGAGCAGTTCCAGCTGGCCACGGGAGCGTTCTCTGCCGCCGCTGACCTGGCAGTGGCCGGTTCGACGGGCGAAGAAGATGTGCGGGTCGGCTGGTCAGAGTGTCTGGTTCGGCTGGGACGGTATTCCGAAGCACTGGATGTGCTCAAACCGCTTCAGGCGACGCCGGTTGTGATGGTGCGGCGAGCGCAGGCGTGTTACTTTCTGCGTCAGTACGACGAGGCGAGAACCATGATCGAGGCCGTGCTGCCGCAAATGTCCGACGATATCGACGCGGTGACGCTGGCCGTCAGTCTGTACGAACAGGAACGGGATTACTCTGCCGGAATGCAGCTGATTTCATCGGCCTTAAAGCGGCAGCCTCGCAATATCCGGCTGCTCAGCGCCGCGGCCGACGTGTTCGGCGCTGCCGGTCAGCAGGAACAGGCGGCCGGTTTTCGCGAGCGCTCGGCATCGATCGCCGAATTGCAGCAGCGGTTTTCCGAACTGCACCAGGCGGCCGTGCAGGACATTGATGATGTGGGCCTCAGACTGCAGCTGGCGGATGTGGCCGAGCAACTGGGAAAACCCCGGATTGCGCGGACATGGCTGGAAGCCGCTGTGGGCATGGCTCCGCAGGATGACGCCGTTCAGCAGGCCTGGACCACCTTCCGGGAAGCGCATGCCGATCTGTTTGACGGACCCCGCACCAACGAGACCACCCCATGACGAGTCCGAAACTTTCTTATCACCTGGCACTGGCTGCTGCCGTACTGCTGGTGGCTGGCTGTGGCCGACCAGCCTCCGAAGAGGGGACAGAATCTGTCCAGCCATCCACAGGCGAGACCGACATTTCCACAGGTCGCAAAGAGCCGGCCGCAGCACCGCCGAAAAAACTGATCGTGCCCAGCGATGCCGCCTCCCAGCAGACGTCGCTGAGTCTGGTGGAGTCATCGCGCGACGTGTTTCCGGAGATTGTCACTCGCAACGGAGATGAGCACGGCTACGCCACCATTCTGGAATCGCTGGGCAGTGGCTGTGCGGCGCTCGATATCGATCGCGATGGCTGGGACGATGTGCTCGTGGCTGGAGGAGGCGGCTTTGATGAGAAAGTCTGCATCAGTGAGCCGCTGTATGCCGTTCGCAGTCGACGCGGGCGATTCGAGGATGTGACGGCGATGGCCGTCGCCGCAGATCAGCAGGCGCAGTTTTACAACCACGGGCTGTCTGTGACCGACGTGGACAGTGATGGCTTCATGGATGTGGTGCTCACCGGCTACCAGGGCGTGCAGCTGTTTCGAAATCGTGGCGATGGTACGTTCGCTTCGCCGGAGACTCCGGGACTGCAGTCGTCGCAGTGGAGCGCGAGCGCCGCGTGGGGAGACTTCAATGGTGACGCCTGTCCCGATTTGCTGCTGGTCAATTATGTGAACTGGTCGTTCGACAACGACCCGCCCTGCTATGCGGCTGACGGAAAAACACGCGACAACTGCTCGCCCAAGCAGTTTGAGGCGCTGCCCGACGAGTTCTTTCTCAGCACGGGCGATGGTGGATATGCTGACGCTACCGAGGCCACCGGCGTGCGTCCGGACGGCATGGGGCTGGGCCTTGTCGTGGCTGACATCGACATGGATGGTCACGTGGATGCCTACATCGGCAACGACATTATGGTCAATTTTCTGTATCGCAATGACGGGCAGGGGCATCTGGAAGATCTGTCCCGCACCAGCGGCGCATGCGTGAGTCGTCGCGGCACGCCGGATGCCAGCATGGGCATCGACGTGGCCGATTTCGACGGCGATTTGCTGCCGGACCTGTGGGCTGCCAACTTTGAGCAGGAGAACTTTGCCCTGTATCGCAATCAGGGGCACATGCTGTTTCGTCACTCCAGCGACATGACGGGCATTTCGGCGATCGGCAGCAAGTACGTCGGCTGGGGCTCGGCGATGGTGGATCTCGATCTGGACGGCGACCACGAAATCGCTGTCTGCAACGGGCACGTTGTCAAACATCCGCGGCACGCCCCCGTGAAGCAGTCGATGATTCTGCTGGAAAACGGCAACGGCACTTATTTTGAAGACGTGGCTCATCTGGTCGAAGCGACCGCTCGCCCCCGCAACGGGCGGGGCCTGGCGGTGATCGATTTTGATCGTGATGGCCGCCCCGATCTGATGACCAGCCCCGTCAACGAACCGGCCGCACTGCTGCACAACCAGACGCCCGTGGACGGCCACTGGCTGCACGTGGATTTGATTGGACGACAGTCTCCCCGGCATCCTGTGGGCGCCATTTTGAAACTGGAACTGTCTGATGGCAGTGTGCTGCTGCGACTGCAGAAAAGCGGAGGCAGCTATGCGTCCAGTTCCACATCCACTTTGTTGTTTGGATTTGATACGCAGCGTCAGGCCAGAAAACTGACAGTCAACTGGCCTTCGGGGGCCGTCTCCGAAATTGACACGCCGGAAGTGGACCGCCGCATCAGCCTTGTGGAACCACGTGCCGGGCAGTCTTCCGGCGCGACGCCGGTGCCGCAGTAGCCCGGCAGGTGCCCTGCGGTCTACCAGTATCGTTCCATTGCCACATCAGACAGCCTTTGCAAAGCCGTTGTGGTGGCCATCTGCGTGGGGAACACATCCCAACTGGACTGTGCGGCGGTCAGCGCTGACAGTGAACGACTCTGGTGCCCCTGCCACGCGGTCCAGCCCGCCTGACGATTCTGATCAACGGCTTCCTGCAGTCGGCGGTGGCGGAGATTCAGCAGGGCGGCGACTCCCTGCGAGACGATGGGGTCTGCTTCGGCACACAGTGGCAACAGCACGGGCAGACAGGCATCATCCAGCTTGTGGGCTGTGATCTGCACGATGGGAGCCGGATTGCCGCCGAGAATCTGGTTCACATTCCAGCGATGAATGAGCGAATCCACCGGCAGCACGGCATACAGCCACGCCGACAGGCCAACCACCCACAACTGCCGCTGCAGCAGCCACGTGAATCGCTGGTGCTGATAGATCTTGACCACCACCAGCAGAAACCCGGCCACGACAGAACCGATCCCCAGAAAGGCGACCACACGCATTCGCGTCATTCCGTTGAAATCGACATAGATGAGCATCCGATTGCAGACGGCCACAGCCAGCGCGAGATTCAGAACCGTCCAGATCATGGCCAGTCGTCGCAGTCCTGCAAGGCGATCGTCCGCCATGGTGATTCCGCGAAAAACGACCGACAATGTCAGCGTTGCCATGCCGAGTGCGACAGTCAGCCAGGCGGCCCCTTCGTGGGCATAGCTGCTGTAGGTGAATCCTTTCGGAGGCACGCGGCGAATGAACGCCCGCGACTCAAACGTCAGATACACGGCGAACAACACGATCAGCACCAGCAGTGTATTTCTCCAGGCGGCGTACATGGGCGCATAGACGGGTTTGCCGTCCGGCACACGGAAGGGCTCACGTTCCCAGTCAGTGGGAATAAAGCGGGTGATGGTCGGACGCAGCAGGCCGCCGGTCAGCCAGGCCACCGCGCACCAGAAGAGGATCTGTCCGAATGAAAACTGACCGGCGAAGTCGGCGACCCAGTCCATGATCGCGTCCAGTTGCCCGGTGAACATTGAGACGATATCGGGGTTGGCCATCACAAACACGCTGCCGAACATTACGGTCGCAGCCAGCGGAAACAAAATCTCTGCACCCGGTCGGGCCTGCGGGGCGTCGATGGACCGGGTGATTTTTTCTTTCAAACTGGCGTTCAGCGCCTGCAGAAACTCGCCCCCGCCGGGCAGGCATTCCATGGCAAAAATCAGCACGTCAAACACGAACGGAATGCGGCCGCGAAACGACAACACCAGTGCCAGCAGCAGCCAGACGCCACACAGCAGCAGCACGTTGTTGCCGCAGTCGGCCAGTCGCCAGGCAGGCACGACCAGCATGCCCCAGACGAAACACGTGCAGGCCCTCAGAGTCCGCGAAGGCACTCCGCAGCACAGCAGCACCGAACCGCCCGTCAGAAAAACGGCCAGCCCGGTGAAGCCTTTTGTGCGGTAGATGGTCACATCGGCCAGTGCCACCATGAGCAGCACAAGGCAGACGCCCCAGCGTCCTTTGACCATCGGCAGTGTGACCACACGAGACGGTGATGGGCCTGACTCGCCTGGTACGGACGTGAACTGTTCCGATGGTGGCGATGCCTCACCGGCCTGTGACGCAGGTCCGGAGGTTTCTTCCGGGGAGTCGGAAGGTCTGAGGAAATCGGGATCGTCCATGGTGGCCCTTTCAGTAAACGTTGCGCAGCAGATCACCGCGCGCAGATCCTGCGCAGATTTGCAGAGACTTGTCAGACAGTTTGAGTCGTTCAAGCGCAGCATGACGCTGAGAGATCAGGCTGCGTCGAAACAGAAACGGCGGTGCAACAGGTTGCCGCCTTCGACGATGCGGTCAGCACATCAGGTCAGGGGAAGTTGAGAGGACGACGTCGAATTGTGTGCTCACGCCGTGATGAGCACGTGTGATCTGCGCGCTGACGTGGGGCTGTCCCCTGAAATTTTCGAGAGTGAAGCCGTCCGCCGGAAACAGCCCGGCAGATTCGCTGCGGGAGCATCGAACACACGTTGCGACTGCACTCACAGCGTGCGGTTGATGTTCCATCTGCTGTTTAATGTGTGATTCGTTGTCTGATCGGCAATCAACATTGCGATCGGCAATCAACATTGCGATCGGCAATCAACATTGCGATCGGCAATCAACATTGCGATCGGCAATCAATATTGCGATCGGCAATCAGGAGGGTGAGGTCAGGCCGGCAGTACGCGTGGCAGAAAGAGAAAATAACAATGCACAAACAGAAACGCTGCTGCTGTCGATGCCCTCACCAGGTCTGGTTGTTGTGCTGCTGTTGAGCACGCCCTTGTTACGTGGGAAGAGATCATCGCGTTTGCCGTTTTTGTTTTCAAAACTGCTCGGGAGAACACAGGATTCTGCAATTGGCGGCAAAGCGGCAGACCCTGCTGCAACGGCACAGAATTGAGACGCCCCGGCCACACGTTGACTGGCCGCTTCCTGCGCACGCCGGATTTTCGCGCAAACGCCTGTACGACCTGGCGGCCGGACCGCAGTACACACGTCACAGGCACAGTCGTTTGTCGCAAACGACGGGCAGTCTGTAATCCGTTCCCTGTGCGCTGAAATTTGCGGTGGCAGACATGAGATGGTCCCTGATTCTGATCGGACTGATGGCGTCCTTCCTGTCACCGTCGGCCAGTGCCGCCTGGCACAATGAGTCTGCCGCTGACCTGCCGGCTGCCGTGAAGCAGATCTTTCGGGCTCGCTGTGTGGAATGTCATGGTACTGTCCGGCGGGAAGCGGACATCGATATTCTCGATCTGTCGTCCTACCGGGGTGAGGACGGAGTCGTCATTCCCGGCAGTGTGGACGACTCCATCCTGTACGACTACATCGCCTCTGATGACGAAGACTACCGGATGCCGGAGGCGCCCCGTCCGCCGCTGACCAAAGCGGAAATCGAAACCGTGCGTCGCTGGATTGACGCTGGCGCGGGCGACTTTCCCCCGGACGTCTCGATTCCGGCAGAACCCGGGGCGGACGCGGCATTGGCAGGCGTCACCGGCGCTGAGTATGTCCTCACGCAGATTCTTCAGTACGTGCAGAACGTCCCTCGGGACGATCGAGCCTATCTTCGTTTTTTCAGCAGCAATCACCTGCTGACCTCCGGCGCATCGGCCGCCGAACTGCTCACCTATCGCCACGCGCTGGCCAAAGCCATCAACCATCTTTCGTGGGAGCCGGACATCGTTCGCCCTGTCTGTGTGGATGAGGGGGTGGGCACCATCTTTGTGGTTGATCTGCGCGACCTTGGGTGGCAGAAGTCGCCGTTCACAGCCGCTGGGGACGCTTCTTCGTCGCCCGCTTCGCGCTCTTCCGTGGATCTGTTTGACATGGTGCTGCTGGAGTATCCGTACGGCCTGGTGTTTGAACACTCAGAAGTGTTTCAGCAACTGGGCGACGTGTACCTGAATCACGCTGATCTGGTGCGGCCGATTCCGTGGGTTCGCATCGACTGGTTCGTCAGCACGGCCACGCAGTCGCCGCTGTACGAGGATCTGCTGCAGCTGCCGTTTGAACTGTATGAGCTGGAAGACATGCTGGACGTCGACAGTCAGAGCAATCTGGAAACTTACGTGGCCCGTCGCGCCGGCATGACGCTGTCGGGCGTGTCCCGTAACAACCGTGTGGTGGAACGTCATCCGTCCCGCAACGGCGCCTACTGGAAGAGCTTTGATTTCGAGACCAGCAAGGGGCTGCAGAATATGTTTGTCGACCCGATCAACTTCCACTACGCCGGTGGAGAGATGATCTGGAATCTGCCCAACGGCACCCAGGCCTACTTTGTCACCGATACGGCCGGGCTGCGACTGACTGAAGCACCAACATCCATTGTGACCGACAAGTTTGCCGAAGATCGCGTCGTCCGCAATGGTCTGGCATGCATGCGGTGTCACGAACGCGGTGTGAAGCGTTTTGCCGACAACATCCGCCCGGCGTTTGAATCGCTGCCGGGCAGTGCCGTGGCCGGCAAAGCCGATATTCTGCGACTGTACATCGCGCGGGAAGACATGAATCGCCTGCTGGATCGGGACGAACGTCGCTTTCTGACGGCCATGCGTGAGGCTCTGGGGGAAGAGCAGAATTCCGAACCGCTGATTCCCGTCTCTCGAACATTTCTGGATGCTCCGCTGACGCTGCAGCAGGCGGCCGCCGAACTGGGCCTCAAAGATGCCACCGGTCTGCAGAACGTGTTTCGTCTGCCCCAGTTCATGCAGCTGGGTCTGGCCGGATTTTCAGCGGGAGGCGTCATCCGACGCGACACCTGGGAAGACTACTTCGATCGTATCGCCCGGCAGCTGGGCATTGCGGTGCCGGTGGCCGCCGTGAATGGCCTTACACGTCCCGACCATCTGCCCGATTCCGCAGCGCGGCAGCTGACGCTCACGACCAACAAGGCGGGAAACATCTTTGCTCCCGGCGAAGGTATGGTGGTGACGCTGACCAACAACACGGCCGGTGATCTGTTTTTTGAGCTGGTGGGGACCAGTGCACGGGGCCGCAAAGTAGTGCTGACTGACGGCGTGCAGCGACTTGGGCAGGGACAGTCCTGTCGACTGCCGCAGTCCGGCAGCATCACGATTCAGCCGCAGCTGGGTGATGAATTCATCACCGTCTTTGCCAGCCCCGTGAAGTTTTCGCCGGGAACGATCCTGCGGGGCCAGGGAGTGATGGATCGCTTTTTGCATTCGTTTTACGCCTACGACCGTCATTCTGGTCGGCTCACCCGTGACGCGGGACGGCTGATCAAAAAGACGCTGCGGATCCAGACCCGCTGACGCCCCCGTCTTCTGTCCATCGTTTCCTTTTGCGCTCCCCGTGTGTCCAGAGAAAGCCTGATCATGAATCGTCTGCCGGAATGTCTGTGCTGTCGCCTGCTGACTGTCGCTGTTGTGTTCTGCTGTCGGCTGGCGTCCGCGGACACCATCACGCAGCAGATTCAAAAGCATGTTCCCGAAGTGCTGCA
>JANSXP010000151.1 GCA_024742875.1 Planctomycetaceae bacterium
CTACCAGACCCCGGCGGAGTTCGCGCGGACGTGTACTGATTCCACTCCGGCTTCGGCTACGCCTCAGCCTGCGTTCCACCAGCATACGTCCCTACAAACCTGACTCTCATTAACACTGGACCAAAAGCAACGAGCATCCCACGATGGTGAGAAGCACACCGATGCCCATAGTTATGCAGGCCAAAGACTCGATGTCGTGGTGGGTGGCGCGAATCACGACGATGCAATAGGCGGTGAGACCGATTATCGCGAGAGAAAACGCACCGACGCTGTACGAGGCTGCGTAGAGCACTGCAAGTGCTATGTGTTCACCAAGAAGCACGAGGGCAACAAGAAGTGGGAGACGACGAGTTTGCGTGATGGCCCCTTGCCAGGCAATGCCCTCCGTAGCCGGGCACGAACGAAGAGTGTTGAATTCAGTTGCCGCGTGAATGAGTGCTCCGGTTCACGACCTTGTCATGCAGTTCTGTAAAGGCATGTTATCAAAGTTTGCCTGGAACCCCCACAGATGCCTATCCATTCTCGCCGGCGCTGGCCAAATCCACCCCGAATTGATCATGTCCGGTATCCACGCTAGATTCGTTGACAGGATCTGATGAGCAACGTCAAGGTCGTCATGGCATGTTCTTTGGCGCTACGATGAGGGGACGGATACTGAACCAGACGGGTCTTATTTCACAACTGGGCATGCTGATAGTGACCGAAAACCGCGACATGAAGCTTGTGGAATCGGTGGCCACAGAACTGGGCTGCCATTCTTGTCGGGCATCAATCAAATCGGAATTGGCGACCGCCAACATTTCCAGTGTCCTTCGCTCAGCTGGCCTATGTGTTGAACATGCCAAAGCAAACGGACGTCAAGGTGGTGACATCGAAACGTATCGCGAAGTCACAAGTCTAAATGAACTGCTACGGTACTCAGTGTTCTCGTACGTCTGGTTCCTCGAGGAGTTACCAATGCCGAACACAGAAGGTGAGCAGCGGCTCTTGAGTGGAAATTGAAAAACTCCCTCTCCGACTGTCCTCGGTGAGGAGTTGGGCCACTGCCGTTGCCATCTGCAGGTATTCGGCAGTGGCTTTTCTGAAATCATTTCACGCTAGTCCTCGACCCGCAGGCGTTAATGTTGGCCGCTCGCAGCGATGGCGCTGGCGTTTCTTGAAGCGCATAAGAGAAGCGCTGTGGCCCCACACCACAACGCTTCGTCGACCAATGGTGAAAACCGCTGGCCGTGTGGAGCAGACTACTGGGGGCGGCACGGCAAAGTCCAGGGAAGAGGCCTAGGTTACACCTTCCCGCCGCTTGTGGCAGGTGTGTCGCCGCCAGTGTTCAATAGAAGGCCGGGATCAGCAACGCCGAAACCATGGCGGCACCAGCCATCACGACGAACATGATCTCTTGACGGCTCATTTTCATTTCTGTGACTCCAGCGCACAAGAAAAAACACCGCGAACCTCCCCAGGCATGCGGTGTGGACCTCAAAGGCGGCGGGGACTCCGCCGGTGAGAGGTGAATCCTGGTATCGAGTTTCGCTGCCGAGACTTGCTGGGTGAGTCGCAAGATTTGGAAACTCGTCAGTGGCTTTTTGCGCCGCAGAAATGGGGCTTCGACAGCGCACAAAAAAGCACCGAGCGACTTGCCTCGGTGCGACCTCCAAAGATGCCGTGGTGCACCCGGTGAGGACGTTAAGATTGCAAGAAGGATATTCCACACGCAGACACTTGCACCAGACGAACACTCAAGAAGTCAGTACTAGTCTCCAAAGTGTGGTTCTTGTCTCATCCCTACGCATCGAAGCTAAGTTGGGTACGAACTGTTGGGTCAATCATCAACTCAATGGTGTTCCACCGCACATGCGTGACTAGTGACACCCTTCGCCGAACCTCACTGTAAGCCACCTGAGGGGGCCAGTCTGGCTGTTCACGCATTATCCGCCCTAAGAGCCATGTCAGCATCTCGCACACTTCAAGGATCGCCTGGGGCGGATTTGGGATGGAGGGCCTGATTCGATGCACGGAACAACTGACGTGGGGGGAGAAGAGCGCCCCGGGCAAGCAGTGGGGGCTCGCTAGCTACCATCCCATACAGGTGGCGGCATGCCACAAGTATCGGGTTCGCTCCCTCAGCGGGACGCAACTGTCGGGAAGTTTGGCCGCAACTGATGGAGTAACCCCGCTCGGGATCACCAACCCCTAGGACTGAACGGAATGGGGTTGGTCACTAAGGGCTGGGCACTGAGTAATAGCCACGGGAGGGCTGATGCGGACCACGGAAAGTGTGAATTTCAGTGGTGACCAGTCCTGTGCCCTTTGAACTTTGAGGTCAACGTCTCGCGTCTTGGGGAACCGCATCAGGCTTCCGGTCATTGGGCGTCCATCTTTCGTCCTTAGGCTCACGCGGCGACGGCTGTGAAGGGCGACTATCCTGACGGCTCTTGCCGAAGTCGCCTGCAGGACGGCGATCTTCGTTGAGGTCGCGACCAAGTTCGTCGAAGCCCGGAGCTGGACGGCGATTTTCCCTAACGCGATCAGGAACGCTCGGCTCGTAGGTACCCACACCGCGATCCCGGAACAATTCGTCTGGAACTGGCCCCGGCTCATACGCACGACCACTGTCCTGCAGCTCGAGGCCGTAAGGGAGAACCGTCAAGCCGATCGCCTTCAAGTTGACGGATAACTCGTTTGCCCCGAATCCGACAGGGGCCCCCACGGTTTTTGCGTCAACCAGCAACAATGTGCCGCCCTTCAGCAAGGCCGACTCGCATTCAATCGTTGGCAATCCCGGAATAACTACTCGCGTCCGGTTGGGCGAATCGAAAGCTACAGCGCCATCCGAGTCCGTTGCCGTTGTGAAAACATCGCAATGCAACTCGACTTGAGCGACCTTAGGCAGTCGATCGTTCCTCGGAACTGGCTCGTAGACAATTTCCTTGATAACCCTACCATCGGCGAGCCGTTTTTCGACAGCTCTGGGCCGGCTTGCCGCATTGAGCTCCCAATCAGCAGCCCCAATGTTGTCCGTTCCACTCGGTACCCGGAACAGCTTCACTCGCCATTTTGGCTTCCAAGCTTCATGATTCGAACCGCTGTTAGTCGCATCCTCTCCTTTTGGGCGATCCTGAGCGTAGAGCGGTGAACAGAGAAGGAGGGCCATCAATGCAACGTTCTTCATTCCTGAGTTCCATGATATCGAGGAAGCGAATTGGTCGAGGCCCATAGTACGTCAGGCAGGATGACACTCAAGGGTCTGAGGCGACCAGATCTGCGGTGAATTCAAGGACCATCCGCTGAATAAGGAAGGTGCAGATACCGCTAATTACGCCTGGCTGGGCGAGATCGCATTTAACGTGTCCCGAAACAGCACAGCCGACCCAGAACCATCAACTCTTGCCACCCTTGGCCTTGGCCCCACTGGATTCGGAGCCATCCAAGAACTAGGAAGTTAAACTACACATCGTTCCTAGGCTTCGCGGCGAACAAGACCAACGTGAACGTCCGCGCGATCTGCGGATCAGATTGACCGGCTTACATAGGACTGTAGAACACCTCTGCAGTCGTCTCCCAAAAGGTTGTGTCAGGCAGCCCACGGCAGAAGTGCTGCCTGACTGGGACTCCATCCTTAATCCAGACAATGCTACCTTGACTGCCCCAATCCTTCATCGAACCGTATTTCAACGAGTGGCGATCCCACCAGCCCATAAGACGGTCCCACGTGGGCCCTTCGGGTGAATTGAACGGAAGAACGGCAAAGTGAATGTTCCGTGTCAGGTCTCTTGGCATTACCTCAATTCTCTTAGAGAACTGACTCTCGCAATGAATGTGAAGAGTGGATTGCCGCCCCGAGATCAGAAGTACAGCCACTGAGTCCTGCAGCACTGAATCCAGATCGGCAACGACTAACGGGCCACCTGATACGGCGACGTTGTGGTCCGGGATGCGATTCTGTCCGCTGGGGTTAGTGAGTCGTGAAAAGTGCGATATCGTGAGCGACAGCACCACTAACATCAGCACGGTTGCGCCTGGCTTCAATCGGAACATTCATTTCACCTTGTAGAAGGCTGCGATCGCTGGACCCTGACCAGCGATTGTCCATCAAAACGCGTCCGGCTGGGCTTCGGTGCGTTGTGTTGTCATCTGGTCTTTTTGCGCTGGCGCAAGATCTGCCACCAATGGAATATAGCAGCAACCGCGAGCGCAATCGAAACATGGATAGCCAAGATGATTGCATCGCCGGTTTGGAAACCAAGGTTAACGTACGGGGTGCCATACGGCAGCAATGATCCATCTTTGTATGGCCAGAATGGAATAACGCAAATGATGCCGAATGCGAGCACGAACCAAAGCCAGAATCTTGATAAATGGATTCGGCCGATGATCATGGCAAAAACGGCAGCGCCGCACGCGATGTAAAACGCCAGCCAAAGTGACCAAGTTTGTTCTTCGATTTCGGTGAGGTTCAAATCACGATGGGCATGCGGTGGCAATGCGCCGGTAAAGACGAGCACGAAAAGTGCGACGATGAATCCGGCCACGAACCCGATCGCGGCGCGATTCAATCCGCCGATTGCTGAGTCGAGTTTTGATGTGGGATTGGCCATATAAAGAATCCATGAAAGCCGAGTGGGGCGTCGGGTGTTAGCCTGACGCCCAGGGATACCCCAGGAGCTGGCTGCATAGTGCAGTCGCTCATCAACATCACACGTTGAAAGGTCACACGGCATGAAGATTCTCGCACTCGATCTGGGAAAGTTCAAGACGGTTGCCTGCCTTGAAGCGAGGCCGCGCAAGCATCGAACGCTGGACGACACCAACGAGTGTGTTCTAACGAATGAGCTGCGCGGCGGGATCACCAATGGTATCCACGCATGGATGACTGAGACCGCAGGACACTGCGGACACCTC
>JANSXP010000088.1 GCA_024742875.1 Planctomycetaceae bacterium
AGCGGCACGAGCCTGTCGTTTGCCGGCACGGCGGGTGAGACGGAAAACATCGCGGTGACTATCATCGGCGATGACATTGTGGAAGACGGCGAGACGTTTTCGATCACGCTGGGCGATGTGACGGGCACTTCGGCCGTGCAGGATGCAGCGATCACCACCGGCGCGGTTTCCAGCGGCACCATCAACAACGACGACACCGCCACGCTGAGCATCAGCAACATCAACACAGCTGAGACCAATGCGAATCAGAATGTGACGGCGACGGTCAGTGTCGATGCGGCTGTGGAAGGTGGGTTCACGGTTGCTTATGCAGACACGCTGTTGACCGCAGAGGTGACCGATTACAGCGTGTCTGGTTCTTCGATTGTGTTTGCCGGGAATCTGGCAGAGTCCCACGATATCACCGTGACACTGGTGGGTGACACGATTGTTGAAGCTGATGAGACGTTTCGACTGACGCTTGGCGATGTGACGGGCACCTCAGCCACGCAGGACGCGGCCATCACAACCGGGGCGCAGTCTGTCAACACGATCACCAATGACGATCAGGCTCAGTTGTCGATTAACGACGTCACGGTTAACGAAGGCGACGGGACGGCCACGTTCACGGTGACATCCACCAATGCCACGGAAGAGGACATCGACTTTTCTGTGGCCCTGAGCAACGGCAGCACATCCGCCGCAGATGTGACGCTCGCGACCACGGCGGCCACGATTTCCGGCAACAGCAGCAGCACTACCACCAGCGTGACGGTCAATATCACCGACGACCGTCGTGTTGAAGGGCAGGAGACGTACTCGCTCATGCTGTCGGCCGCAACGTGGGATGCCGGTGTGGATGCGTCCCGTGCAACCATCACCGATGCCACGGCCGCAGGTGTCGTGAATGATAGTGAAACCGTTGACGTGAGCTTCGCGACCGGCACAACCACGGTGGCTGAGGACACGTCGAGCACCACCGTTGATGTGGATCTGACGATTACGAGCAGCGGCAGCGGGGCCATTGGGCTGGATCAGACCATTACCGTAGACGTTGATCGCACGGGGGGAACAGCGAGCCTGGTCGATCCGGACGCGGACATTAGCTACGCAGACACCACGCTGTCGTTCAGTGCGGCCGACGGAGACGCGGCATCGTTCACCAAAAGCGTGACGGTCGCCACGTTTGAAGACATTCTGGATGACGATGCGGAAACGCTGGAGCTGTCCCTGCAGTCTCTGAGTGATGGCAGCGGCGGGCAGGCGACCATCGGCACGACGAATACTCACACGCTGACCATTACGGATGATGACAGTGCGGCGGCCGTGTTTGATTTGGTGGCTGGTGCCGGCGATGTGGTGATTACGGCCAGCGGTGGGAATCTGGAATTGTATGTGGGCGGGGTCCTGCAGACATCCCGAGCGTTTGCGGATGTCACTTCGCTGCTCGTGCAGGGTACGGCTGACAATGAATCACTGACGCTGGATTTCAGCAACGGCGTCTTCACGACGGACGTGACATTCGACGGAGCGGCCGGTGACGACACCGTGTTTATTGTGGGCGCCACGGGCGGCAGCCATGTGGTGGTTTCCTACAGCGCCGTCGACCCGGAGGCCGGGCAGGTCACCATCGATGGCACAACACTCTCTTATCAGGACATCGAAAACAACTCGCTGAACATCAGCGGCACGTCAGATCTGACGCTGGAGTTTGCCGGTGGCGACCCCAACATCAGCATCGCACGTTTAAACGCGACCCAGACTCAGGTGACCGGTGACACCTTCACCACCACCAACTTCACCAGTCCCGCGGATTCACTGACGCTGAACTTCTCTGATGCGTCGAACTATACGGCGGTTGTCGGTGATCTGGCAGACGACTTCAATCCGACCGGCGGTCTGAGTGTGACGGCGGCGGCCGGTGGCGGCGACACCGACCTGACCATCGATCAACTGGGCGGGCTAAGCGGGCGTGCGGTGGCCATTGATCTGGGCGGCGGCACCGACTCTGTGCTGTTTCAGAATACGGCTCAGTCGTTCAGTTCCCTGTCAGTCACGGCCGAATCCATCACGGCCGCCACAGCCGCGCTGACGGTCAGCGGCACCACGACGCTGGATGCGGGCACTGGGGGAGATGTCACCCTGTCGGCCGCCGCCAATGATTTTATGGGTGCGGTCACAATCACCAATGCCCGTGACGTCGTGCTCGATGATGCCAACGCGGTGACGTTTGGCGGCGTCAGTGTGGCCCGTGACCTGACGGTGGACTCCGGCGGCGGTGTGGATTTTTCAGCAGCTGCCGTGATCGGGCAGAATCTGGATGTGGAAACGGACGCCAATGGCGGGCCGGGAGCCATTACGGATTCCACCGGTTCGCTGTCGGTGGTCGGCACCACAGTGCTCGATGCCGGTACCAGTTTGGTGACGCTGGACAACGCGGCGAATTCGTTCGGCGGGGATGTCAGCGTGACCGCCATGCGAGCCGAACTGGCGGCCGCATCGGCCGTTTCTTTAGCCACCGTCACCACACAGTCTGGTCTGACGGTGACGGCAGCCGAAATTGATCTGGTCAACACGGTGACTGTCGGTGGCAGCCTGGTGTTGACGGCCAGCACGGGCAGCGTGACTGATTCCGGAGCGGGTAATCTGCAGGCCGGCAGTATCAGCATGCTGTCGGCTGCTGTCGATGTGCTGCTGGACAACGCCGCCAACGATTTTGGCAATCAGGTGATCGTCACCTCGGCACGCGATGTCTCGCTGGCCGATGCCAATACGCTGTTGCTGTCGACCGTCAATGCGTCCCGGGACCTGACGCTTTCGGCCGCGCAGATCAATTTGCTGGGCACAGCCGATGTGGGTGGCAATGCCAGCCTGATATCTACGGGCGGGATCGCAGATCTGGGCAGCGGTCGGCTGGAAGTGACGGGAACCACCACGCTGCAGGCCGTCGGGGTGATCACGCTCGACGCGGCAGCTGGCGACTTTGGTGGTGCGGTGATGATCACCAGCGCTGTCGATGCCACGCTGGTGGACGTCAATGATCTGACGTTTGGCACATCGGGCGTGACGGGTGACCTGACCGCGACGGCGACGGCCATTGATTTGTCGCAGACGGTGACCACCGGCGATGCGCTGAATTTGACAGCGACGGTCGGCAGCATCACTGATTCGACCGGGCAGGCGAACGTCACGGGAACTGCCAGTTTGCAGGCGGCCGGCGATGTGGTGCTGGATGCGGTCGGAAATCAGCTGGGCGTGATCAATGCCGACGCCACGAATGTGACGATTGTCGACAGCACGGTTCTGGACATCGGGCTGATTACCGCAACGGCCGCCGTGGTGCTGACATCAGCGAACAGCATTCAGGATGCCACTTCTGACAGCGTGGTGGATGTGACGGCCGCCAGTCTGGATCTGAATGCTGCCACCGGCATCGGCAGTCTTCGCGCGCTGGAAATCGCTGCCGCGAGTGTGATGGCGGACACCACGACTGGCAACATCGATCTGGACAGCGTGACGGCCACGGCAGTAACGGTTGCGTCGCTGACCACCGGTGACGGCAGCGTGACGTTCGATCAGTCGGGTGGCGGAGGTGTGACGTTTTCGGGCAGTGTGTCGAGCGGTGGCGGAGTTGCCGGTGGTGACATCACGCTCACCTCAATCGCCGGTTTGTCGGTTGCCGGCACCTCCACCGTCAGTTCGCAGACCGGCAGCGGCGGCACGCTTTCGATTTCCGGCGCGAACGTGCAGGGAGAGGTGAATGTGGGTGGTGGCAACATCGTCATCGCCGGTGGCGGTTCGGATCTTGTCATCGCGGCCGACCTGTCTTCAGGCAGCGACGTGATCCTCAATGCTGCTCGGGACGTGATTGTGGGGGCGACCGTGGACGCCGGTGGCAGCATTGTGATCACGGCCGATACGAACGCTGGCACAGACACCGGCAGCGGAGCGTCCGGTGGGCATGGCGGCGTGCAGGTGACGGTTGCCGGCCTGCTGAATGCGGCGTCGGATGTGAGTCTGTCGGGCTCTGACCTGTTTGCCACAGCGGGCACTGTAGAGGCGGTTGTGGTGGAGGCCGACGGGGCGAACAATCAGGTCAGCAGTGGTGGCTCGGTGACGATTGGGCCCGGCGGCAATGCGCCCACCGCAGCGGCGAGCATCATCAGCGGGCGGGTCACGACGACGGCGCTGACCGGCACCATCGACATCAGCGCCGCCGGTGATGTGCTGCTGGGAGCCGACGGTGATGTGACGGCCCAGCAGGGGCAGGTTTCGATCACGGGCAGTGCCTCGGCGGGCAGCGGCGGCCGGATCGTCATGGATGACGGAGCTCAGATTACCACCACGACCGGCGACGTCGTGCTGGCAGCTGATGGCAACATTCTGCTGGGCCAGCTGTCAACAGCGTCCACCGTGACGGTCACCACAGCGTCCGGAGCGATCGTGGACAACGGTGACATGCACGCCGATATCATCGCTGCGTCCGTTGGGCTGTTGGCTCAAAGTGGCATTGGTGATGATGCCAATGCTCTGGAAACACAGGCGGCTGGAGCATCTGTGCTGCTGGCAGCAACCACAGACTCCGGTGACGTTCACATCAGCAACAGCGGGGCTGTTGTGGTGGGCAATGTGGGCGGCACAGCGGGCGTGACGATTGCCGACAACGCGGGTGTGGGCAGCGATGGGCAGGACAGCACGCTGGATAACATCACACTGACGGCCGCCAGTCCTCTGACCATCAACGCGGCCATCACCAACAACGACGGTGGTGGAATTGCGCTGGTGTCGACCAACGATGGCGGTGCTGATGATCATCTCACCATCAATGCGGCTCTTGCCGTCACCGGCGGCGATGCGGCTGTGGACGGCACCGGCAATATTGTCCTGAACGCCGGAACCGATCTGGTGATTGCCGCCAGTGTGTCGACGGACGCAGGAGGCACGATCGATGCTGATGCGGTGGCCGACATTCGCATCACATCCGGCTCCCTGACGACCGCGACAGGCGGTCAGGACTATCTGGCGGGCGGCAGCTTTCAGATGACCGACGGCACGCTCGTGCAGACGACGGCCAGCGATGTGCAGGTGGCGGCCGCAGCGGATGTTACAGTGGCCGCACTGGCAGCGGCTGGTCGTGTCAGCATCAGTTCCACGGCCGGCCAGGTGGCTGACGCCGGTGATGCGGCGGTTGACGTTGTGGCCAGTGAGCTGGTGGTGACGGCCGCTACCGGCATTGGCACGGCGGGGGAACTGGAAACATCGATTGATCGTGTGGCCTTTTCCAATAGCACCAGTGGCGACGTGCGTTTGACAAATTCTCAGACGCTCGAGGTCGCTTCGCTGGGATCGGTGACGACATCCGCCAATACGGGGGGCAATATTGAACTGTGTCTGACGACCGGAGACCTCAACATAAACACGGCCCTGTCGGCGGCCGGCAATACGATTCGTCTGCAGACCGACTCTGGAACAATCAGCCAGTCGTCGTCAGGTATCCTGACCGCAATGGCGCTCGGCACACGGGCGACTGGCTCTGTCACACTCAACGTCGCTGCCAATGATGTCACCACTTTGGCAGCGGCGAGCACCGTCGCCGGATCGGTCGCTTTCAGCGACGTCAACGGGTTCACGGTGGGCAGTGTGGCGGCGGGCAGTTGCTTTGCGGCCACCGCCGGCGTGACGACAACCGACGGTGATGTGACTCTGACCGCCAGCGACGGCAATCTGATCAACGTCGATGGCGTCACGGCGGGCGGCACCGGAAACGTGAATCTTACAGCTTCCGGCACCGGCAGCGTCGAGCTGACCGGCACGACGACCGCCGCGGGCAATACGGTCACAATCAATAGTGATAACCGCATCAATGGCAGCGGTCTGGTGACCGCCGGTACGGTCGACCTGAATGCGGCGTCCGGCATCGGTGATGTCACGGCTTTGGAACTGGCGGCAGGCGTGATTGCCGCGGACACCACCTCCGGAGCGATCGACATCGACAACATGCTGGCGTCCGCCGTGACCGTCAGTAGTCTGACCAGTTCCGGTCCTGGCACCCTTGTGTTTGAGCAGACGGGCGGCGGCGCGGCGGATTTCGCTGCGGTGCAGTCGGCCGATGGTGATATCACTTTGCAGGTGACCGATGCCGACCTGACGATATCCGGCACGGCGACCGCCGGTGGCGCGGGCAGTCTGTCGCTGACGACCGTTTCGTCCGGTTCTGTGCGGCTGCCCGGTGTGGCCACAGCCGCAGGCGACACCATCACGGTGGCTGCCGCTGACCAGGTGGTGGGCGACGGCGATGCGGCGGCCGATCTGGTGGCCGACACGCTGAACATCACCGCAGTCAATGGCATTGGCAGCGGTGGCGCTTTAGAGACCAGTGTGTCTGCGCTGGCGTTTTCCAACAGTGCCGGCGGCGATGTGCAGATTACCAATTCCTCGGCCCTTACTGTGGGAGCGTCCGACAACGCGAACGGCAGCATCGAGCTGTGCGTGCTCAGTGGCGATCTGATTCTCAACGGCCTGCTGACCGCCGGCGCCAACACCATTCGACTGCAGGCCGATGTCGGCAGTGTGACGGAAACCGTATCCGGAGTGATCAACGCCGGGCAACTCGGTGTGCGGGCGTCTGCGGCCGTGACGCTGGCCAACAATGCCAACA
Source organism: Planctomycetaceae bacterium (assembly GCA_024742875.1). Lineage (GTDB taxonomy): Bacteria > Planctomycetota > Planctomycetia > Planctomycetales > Planctomycetaceae > Fuerstiella. The sequence continues at coordinate 6,638 of JANSXP010000088.1, forward strand.
GCGTCGGCACATTGGCGGCCACAGCCGGCAGTGGCAGTGTTGTGTTTCACGAGGCGGATGGCTTCACCGTCGGCACCGTCAGCGCCGGTTACTGCTTTGCCGCCGTCACCGGAGTGACAACCACCGCGGGGAATGTGACTCTGCGAGCGCTGGCGGGAAATTTGCAAATCAGCGATGTGGTCACATCGGCGACCGGAAACATTGATGCGGATGCGGACGCCGGGGCGCTCACGCTGGATGCCGTCGTGTCCGCCACATCCGGCAGCATCGATCTGACGGCCGACAGTGTGGCGCAGAATGCCGACGTGCAGACAGGTGGTGCCGGCACGGTGGGGATCACGGCCGACAATGGCAGCCTGGTGATGACCGACGGCACCTCCAGCACCTCGTTCAGCGGCAGCATCACGCTGAATGCCACGCAGGCCGTCGATCTCAGTCAGGTGGTGTCCACGTCCGGCCCCATTTCTGTGACGGCGGGGACCGCCATCACGGACAACACGGCGGCGGAATCGGCCAATCTGAGCACGGCCGGACAGGTGACGCTGTCAGCAGCGACTGGCATTGGTACGGCCGGCGCGGGAGACATTGACACGCAGATCTCTCTGCTGCAGGCGACCAACAGCACGTCCGGCGATGTGGTGATTCAGGAAGCCGATGGCCTGGCGGTCAATGGCACCGGCGTTGTGACCAGTGGTGGCAACGGCAGCATCAGCCTGCACACTCTTACAGGAGATCTCGTCACCACTGCGGTTGTCTCGGCGAATGGCAGTGGCAATGTACTGCTGGACGCCGATACGGGCGCTGTTGAGAACAACGCCGCAGTGATGTCCGGCAGCGGCAACCTGTCTGTGCTGGCTGCGGCTGTGCGGCAGAACGCTGATATCAGCACGGCGGGGGCTGGAGTGGTGCAGGTCACCTCCGATGCGACCATTGTGATGGCCGACGGCACCACGACCTCCACACTCGGCGGTGCCATTACCTATCTGGCCAGTGATGATGTGCAGCTCAGTCTGCTCAACGCCGGCACGTCGGCCGTGAATGTCACCTCAACCACCGGCAGTCTGCTGGATAACCGCACGGGCGAAGGGAGCGGGAGCGAAAACATCATCGGCGGCGTGCTCACGCTGGCAGCGGCGGCGGACGTGGGTCGTACGGACGATCTGAACGTTGACGCAGCCACTCTGGATGCCCGCAGCACGGTCGCCGGCCGCCTGAATATTGCCGAAAGCAATGTCCTGGGCACCACGTTTCTGCAAACAGCCAATGGACGCATCGACCTGGTGGCCGGCGGCAGCATCAATGGTGTGACGGCCGTTTCCCTCACCGACTCTGCTGCCAATGACATTGGCATTCGGGGCGAAGGGGCCCTGGTGCAGGTGCAGTCTCTGAATGCCGGAAGCACGGGCGATGTGACTATCGAAGCGCCCAGCGGTGACATCACCGGACTGGCGGGCGTGAATGTGGTGGCCGACAGTCTGACGGCGACCGCATCCGGCAGCATCACCCTGGACACCACCATTGCCAGCGTTATGGCCGCCTCAGGGACCGCCGGAAACATCGTGCTGAACGAAACCGACGCCCTGGTGATGACGTCGGTGACCACAGCCAATGGTGCCATTACGGTGACGGCCGGTAGCGACATCACGGCCACCAGCGTGACAGCCTCTGGTGGTGCGGGGGACAGTGTCAGCCTGACGGCCACCAGCGGCGATGTGGCGGCGACCGCCGTTCAGGCGGCCGACAGCGTGACACTGCTGGCGACTACCGGCAGTGTGACGGCCACATCGGTGATCGCAGACACCGGGTTCGTTGCGGTCGAAGCGACAGCCGGTGATGTGCTGATTGACTCAATCTCTGCCAACGGACCCGTGGCACCGGTCACTGCTGTGAACATCACAGCCGGCAACGACATTCTCGATCTCAACGGCACTGCGCTGAACATCTCTGCGACCGGCGGTCGCACGATTCTGACGGCCGGTCGTGACATCGGATTTGCGTCGACCGACGTGTTCAAACCGACGGCCGATGATCCGATTGAGGTCCACACGGCCGAACTGCAGATTTCCGCCGGCCGCAACGTGGCCGTCTTTGAGCAGGGCAGCACGGCGCTGACTCTACTGACCGCCGATGTGGCCTTCCTGACGAGTGTGGGCGATCTGGACCTGTCAGCCGCCGTTGTGACGACCGGCAGTTTGTCTGTTGTTGCGGGCGGTACGCTAACCCTGCCACCGGCCGCCACGCCGCTGACGGTCAGTGGTGATCTGCGTCTGGAAGCGGCTGACGTGGCCGCGGCCGGCGGTGTGATTGACATCAACGCCAATCGTCTGCTGTTCAAATCGGGACAGAGCGAAACGCTGAATCTGACTGTGTCAGAATTCGACGGTGAAGCCGTGGGGAATCTGACGGTCAACAATGATTCGGCGTCACTCACGCTGGTTGACCTGGATTGCGATCTGACGGCCATCGATGTGGGGGCCGGTATCGCCACCATCAACCAGACGACGGCGGCTGTGGTGGGCCAGCATCTGCCCGTCACCGGCACACAGAACTCCCGAATTCTGGCCGGTGGTCTGGTGCTCAATGGCAACGGCACGTACCAGCTGACGAACACCACGAACGATATCAACCAACTGGCGGGCACTAACGTGGGAGCCATCGCCGTGGCGGATATCGACGATGTCGCCATTGACCAGATCGGTGCCTCCGTCGGACTGTCCAGCACCGATCAGGATATCCTGCTGCAGGCGGAAACGAGCCTGCAGCTTAACCAGCAGTTGAACGTCGGAACGGCCGACGTGCGGCTGAGCACCGCCGGTGGCATTGTGCAGTCGGCCACGGGAGTAATCACGGCCGATGAACTGGCGCTGCGCGATACGTCACCGGCCGAAATTCGTCTGGCGGCGGCCAACGATGTGAATGTGCTGGCCGTGGATAATTTGTCCGGCGGCAATGTGACGTTCGCCGACAGCGATGATCTGACAGTCGGCACCATCGCTGCCGCAAACGTCGTGAATCTGAACTTTGCAGCGGTCACGGGGGTGGCGGGCACGGACATTCAGCTGGACGCGGGCGGAACGCTGGATCTGAATGAAGGCGTGACGGCCGCCGCCGGAACAGGCGATGTGCGGCTGCTGGCCGGCGGTGCAGTTTCGCAAACGCCTGCCGGCATCGTCACGGCTGACGAACTGGGCATTCGACAGCAGGGCGCTGTCGGCGATGTGGTGCTGGATGATGCAAACGTCATCAACTCCGTGTCTGTGTTCAATGCCGCCAATGGTGGAGTTGTCGCACTGCGCAACACGCAGGACCTCACCGTGGGAACCGTGGCTGCCAGCACGGTGGATGCTTCTGTCTTTTCCGCCACGCCGGGAATCAGTACCACGAATGGCAACGTGCTGCTGCAGGCCGATCAGTCGCTGCAGCTCAATGCCACCGTGGATGCCGGGACCGCCGATGTGCGAATCAACTCCACAACAGGGACCGCGCAATCGGCCAGCGGCAGTATCGTGGCGGCCCGTCTGGGAATTCGCAATCTAACATCGGGTGATATTCAGCTGGGGGCGGCCGCTAATGATGTGGATGTGCTCACGGCACGCAACGAAGCGGATGCCGCCGCCGTAAGTTTCTTTGATGTCGACGACCTCGTCGTGGGACAGCTGGCGGCAGAGAACATCGGCCTGCTGTCATGGCTGGCCACCACTGGTGTGGACACGGACGCGGGTGACATCAACGTCACGTCCGTCGGAGATTTGACGGTCAGCGAAAACATCAACGCGGCTTCGGATACGCTCACCAGTAGTATCGACGAGTCGATTGTGCTGATCTCCCGCGGCGGAGATTTTCGGCTGGCCGACAACCGTTCCATCTCCACTGACGAAGACACCACGGCGGGCGTGTTCGATGACGTCACGGGCGATGAAATCACCATTCTGGCAGGTTCCGACGGCAGCAACGGGCTGGTGAGCCTGGGCAATAACTCCGAAGTCCGCACCGATGGCGGTGTCGCACGACAGATTGCTCCACGGCCGACAGCGTTCGCGGCAGTGCCCACGGTGGGCGCGGAAAACGCGTTCGTCACACTCACCGATGCGGAAAATTCCCGCAGTAACCTGAGCTTTGTCAGCGGTGGATTTCTGGGGCAGCTGGAGCTGGTGTTTGGCGTTGCCGGCGAAGAAAACCTTGAGGTGGTGGTTGACTGGGGTGTTGTTTCGCAGACGGATTTCGTTACTGACGCTGCCACGGATGCCACGCAGATCGCTCCCGGCGAATTTGCCTTTGACCTGTCCGATGCGGACAAGGTCATTTACTTCATTGACGAAGGCGGCGCCAGCTATCAGATCCCGCATTTGTATGCTCCTGCTGATCTGCTGACCACGGCCAATGATCGCAACGGACGCGATGTGAATCCGAACATCATTGGCGTTCGCTTTTCTGTCGCTCAGCATGAATCGATCAATATCTGGGGCACCAATGCCACGGATCCGCTGGGTGTGCCCGATACACCGACGCCCGTGTTTAGTGGCACATCGCCCACCATTGTGGATGCCAATGGCGCGGCCATCATGCCCGGCGCTAATCTGGCCCTGCTGAGCGCGACGGACACCAACGGTCTCGATCAGTTCAATCAGGAAGCCGCGCAACTGCCGCTGGGCAACCTGGTCAACACGCCGACCGGGCAGCCGGAAGGTTTCGCTGAATGGGAGTTTCTGGCGGGCCCGTCGCCTGGTGTCATTCCCGTGACCCGGTTTGCAGAGCAGGCGTTTGATTTGCCAGTGGTGGAAGTGCCGGACGTGACGACGGTGGTGACCAACGTGTTTGGTGATGTCACTCTGGATTCCGGAGCGGCCGGTGAGTCGGCCATCGGCACCGAAGTCTACCTGCAGATTCGCCGTCATTTTGAGCTGGATGCGGAAGCGGAAATTGTGATTCAGCGCATCACGGACAACAGCTTCATTTCCAGCCGTGATGCGTTCGAAGCGTTTGTGGAAGATAACCCCGTGCTGCAGGACGGGGATGGTTACGAGGTCTGGCTGATCACGGAGACCAGTGGTCAGAAGGTGGCCCGACCGATTGTGGAATTTGAGATCACAGGCGGTCGTCCCGGACCGGCCACCGAAGAACTGCCGGAAACCTTTGAGCCATACAAACTGCAGGAACTTGAGTTTGAACAGCCCGATCAGCGGCAGCCGGTGGACCCGCAGCGGGAAGACGACGACACGGCGGGGATCATGGACGATGACCCGACAAACCGGCTGACTTCTCGCTATGCTGGTCTGGCACCGCAGCCAGAAGGCGAAAGGGTAAAGTTGACTTCCGACAGCGAAGGATCGGGCGAAGGGTCGGGCGAAGGATCGAACGAAGGGTCGGGCGAAGGATCGAACGAAGGGTCGAACGAAGGGGCGAACGAAGCATCGGGCGAGGGTTTGGGGGATCACTCTCCAGCGATCGCCACGCCGTCGCTTGATGGCTCGGATGCCGAATCGACAGACGTTGTCACAGATCGGCCGGGCGACACGCAGAGCTCCGCCGCCGACGGCGATTTGTCATCTGGTCAGCCGGCTGCGGGGGCAGCCCTCCTGACCGGACTGTCACTGGCGGCGCGATGGCGCCGCAAACAAACGCGGACGGACCAGTGCCTGTCGACGACAGCCGTGCTCAAGCGGCGTCTGCGGCGAGCGGCCGCACAACACCAGGAATCAGAACGCACACCAACCACGGATTCTCAGAATGGCTGACAAAGACAAGCCAGAACCGGATGACATCGACAAAGATGCCGCCGAGTCGCAAAACGCGGACGACGGTGATCTGGGGTTCGCCAATGACACGTGGGATGCTGTTCCGTCTTCCGGACAGCCGCCCATTCCGGGGCTGGATCGCGACTTCATTCCGCAGAACGTTCCTGAGCGAGCGTCAGCCGACGACGGCACTCCACCGGCTGACAGCGAAGAACCGTCCGCCTCGGACACGTGGGTCCCGGATGTCAGCGGGACAGCAGATGCTTCGTCCAGGGTAACAGATGATGATGCCCCGTCTCTGGACGCTGACAAGACCTGGGTGCCTTCCAGCACGCCGACGGCCTCGGGAATTGACCGTCCCGCTGAACGGCTGCCGGAACACAGCGGTCGTGTTGAAGCGGAAGATGCGGACCCGGCAGACGAAACAGACGTCAACAAAACGGTGATGCCATCGTCGACACCAACAGTGGACGGCACCGAACTGGCTGATGACAGCGACCCGTATGCTGTCGACAAAACGTGGGTGCCGCCGGCCGACGGTGGCGCGATGGCGCAGACGCATTCTGAAGACGGCGGCGTCAGCCGGAACGATGACGGTGCGGGGGACGCGGGCGATGAAGATGATCCGCTGGCTGTCGACAAAACATGGGTGGTGTCCGGCGCACCCACCATTAACGCGTCAGACCTGCCATCTGCTGCTCAGGAGACCGTCTCTGCGGGCGAGCGTGGGGACGACGGCTCCGATGGTGAGACAGACGGAGACACGTCCAAAACGTGGGTGCCCTCCAGCACGCCCACGCGGCACGTGATGGGGCCCGCTGAAGACGGTGATGATCCCAACAAAACGTGGGTGCCGTCAGACACTCCCACGGCCGATGGCATGGGAGGCGACGTCGATCCTTCAGAGATGGGAACTGTTGTCGCCGGCCCACCACCCGACGCGAAACTGGATGCTGGCGACAGCGCGGTGATGGAGACCGTGGAAGCGCCCCTGCTCGGCAACGAGCAGACGGTCTACTCTCAGACGATGGGAATGCGCAGCCCTGGGAATGATGAGTTTGACGACTGGCAGAACGATCAGGATGCACTGAGCGAGGGTGACACGGCCGTTCTGGATGTGCCCGAAGAAAGCGGCACGTCCAACAGCCGCAAGACGCAGATCTGGAGTCAGCAGTCGGGCGATGGGCTCAGTTCGGCGCTCACGATTCGCCATGCCCCGGTGGCCGGCGAGAGCCTGTTTGACAATACGCTGAATTCCGACAAGCCTGATTACCAGATCATCAAAAAGCTGGCCGAAGGTGGCATGGGGGCCGTGTACGTGGCCCGCCAAACGTCGCTGGGCCGCGAGCTGGCCATCAAGACACTCAAGCCGCTGCGGGATCGGGATCGCAAAACCTACACCGCGCAGGGCCGCATCAGTCAGGTGGAACATCAGCGACGGGAGATGTTTCTGTCGGAAGCCCTGGTGACCGGAAACCTCGTGCACCCGCACATCATTCCGATTCACGATCTGTGCCAGACGGACGATGGCTCTCCGTTTTATTCGATGAAGCGGGTGCACGGCACGCCGTGGAACGAGCGCATCCAGGAGATGACCCTGGATGAGAATCTGGAAGTGCTGATGAAGGTGTGCGACGCCATGGCGTATGCCCACCACAACGGCGTTGTCAATCGCGACCTGAAACCCGAAAACGTCATGCTGGGCGAATTCGGCGAAGTGCTCGTCCTGGACTGGGGACTGGCGGTGCCTGCCAGTGCCAAAGACAAGGGCCGCTTTCCGTCACCGGCCGCACCGTTTGGTGCCGGCACGCCCGCCTACATGTCGCCCGAACTGTGGACCGGTCCGGAAAATCACATTGGCGTCTGGAGTGACGTGTATCTGCTGGGCGCCACGCTGTTTGAAGCCATCACGGGTGTGCCGCCGCACGAGTTTCCGGAGCCGGATTCGTCGGCCGGCAACACGGGCCTGTGGATGACGATCGACAAGGTCGTGCGGCGCAACAGCATTCGCGAGACCGAGCACAGCGGCGAACTGATGGACATCGCCTGCAAGGCGATGGAGACTTCGCCCAAAAAAACGCTATCGCACGGTGCTGCAGTTCCAGGCGGCCATCAAGGACTGGCAGCAGCATGAAGAAAGTCGGCGTCTGGCGCGTCGTGCGGATGCGTCTTTGGAGTCAGGCAGCCATCTGGATCGCAACCAGGGCTACCAGAGCTTTCAAACGGCCGCTGCCCTCTATGAAGAAGCCCATGTGGTCTGGCCGGAAAATGAAGCGGCCCGCACGGGGCTGCGGGACACACGCTACAAGTACGCCAGTTTGGCGCGGGTGAAGGGCGACTATGATCTGGGTCTGCAGATTGTTGAGCAGGAAAACGATGGCGAGTTTCAGGAGCTGAAACAAAAACTGCAGCGGGCTCGGCTGCGACGCAATGGCCTGAAGACCATTACGGTGGTGGCCACGCTGGCTGTCTTCTGCGTGGGGATCATCAGCTTCATTCAGCGGCAGCAGATTGTGGCGCTGGTGGGTTCCCGGGATGCCCTGGAAAAGCAGGTGTCCGGGGCCGAAGAGGCGCTTGTGGAAGCGGAAAACGCCACCGTTTTGGCAGAGGTGAAACGGAAGGCCGCCGAAGACCTGGCGCGAACAGCGCAGGGCCGCATTGATGCCAAGCAGCAGGAGCTTGATGAGAAACAGGAGGAAGTCGACGAAGCAGCAATGCAACTGGCCGGCAAGGTGGCCGAGCTGGCTGACAAGCAGGTGGAACTGGACAACAAACAGACGGAACTGGATGAAAAGACGGCCGCACTTAAGACTGAAGAGATGAAAGTGGCGGCTGCGACTGCTGAGCTGGAAACAGCGCAGCAGAATGTCAAAGATGCGGAGCAGCAGGTGAAAAACGAGCGGCAGAAAGTGGCCGTGGCTCAGGCAGAGATTGAATCCTCAAAGCGGGAACTGGCGGACCTTGGTGAGCAGAAAGAAGAGCTCAACAAAGAAAAACTTCGCGCCGGTGTTGATCTGCAGAACGCCAAAATTGCCAGCAGTATTCGCAACGCCGACTACCCGGCGGCTTTGCGAATTGTGGAGGATCTGCTCACCGCTTTTGAATCTGACGAGGAGCTGCGAGAGCTTCCCGACGACGAACGTGCGGACCGCATTCGCGAGCTGAAAGCCCGACAGCGACAGCTGCAGCGACGCGCCACTCGCAATCAGGTGCCCGTGCAAAGTCAGGTCTTCAGTCCCTCCGGGAGTCTGCTCGTGCAGGCGGACGTGAACGGGCGATTGACGACCCGCAGCCTGGCGACAGGTTTCGAACGGCTGCCAGACAGGGTGCTTGCCAGCGTGCAGGCCGACGGCCGCGCCGGCAGCCTGCAGATTTCGGCGGACGAATCTCTGGTTGTGGCGGCCAACGGACGTCATCTGCTGTTCTGGTCACCGGATAACGGTGACGTCCAGCGGGTCGAGAACGGGGCGGCCGCCGTGACAGCCGTGCGGCTGCGAGACGGCCTGCTGCTGTCTGCTGATGACAGCGGACTGATCACCGGATGGGATGTGAGCAGTCGCCAGCCACTGTGGTCGATCCGCAGCACCAGCAGTATTCGGGATATCGAAATCATGCCCGCTGCCCGCATGTTTGTGTACGCCGGATCACGCGGCGGTCAGTCGGCCGACATTCTGGCCTATCGGCTGCCGCCGGTCGACGATCCCGCCGCACGACCACAGCGACTGGGACAGCTGCGTCTGCCCCGCAACCGCAATTTCCCTCCGCAGTGCATCTCCATCGCGCCGGACGAATCGGCCCTGCTGATTGGCAACAGTCGCAACGGAGAGCTGATGTGTCTGACGCGTCGTACGCCTGACGCGAATGATCGCGATCAGTTTCCGTTTGATCACGCGGCTGATCTGGAGGAGCGTGGCATCGATGGCTGGGTAAGCAGTCGCCATCAGCGTCCCATCAACGACATTTGCTTCTCGGCCAGCGGGCGGCGCGTGGTCACGGCCTCTGATGATCGCTCCGTGTGCGTCTGGGAAATGGCCGGTGAACAACCCCGGTTTGTAGAACGACTGGAAGGTCATGGGGCCCGCGTCAATTCGGCCGTGTTTGTGGATCCAGACGGTCGCTTTGTGCTGTCGGCCAGTGCGGATCGCTCGTGCCGCACCTGGGACGTGCAGCAGTACGAGCAGGAACAGCAGCAGCTGGAGCGAGATTTTGAACTGGATATATTCGATTCCGCCCGCCGACCGCAGCGGCCCAGGAACGTGGGCCTCAAACCGGGGCGACCGATCAGTGCCCGTGGTCGCCCGCCCTCCAGTGAGTATTTGCTGACCCGGGCGGACGGGGAAGTGGGGGCACCGTCTGCCGGGACACCGGTTGTTGTGGCCGAAGCGATCGGCAACGATCTGCTGAAGGATTACCTGGTGCTCAACGCTGACAGTGAGCAGCAGCGGGGCGCCATTAACAGTCTCTCTTTAAGTGCAAACGGGCAGCGACTGGTCACTGGCGCGGACGACGGTTCGGCCGTTATCTGGGACACCGTCAGCGGTCAGCCGGTGAAAGGTGTTTCAACGCGACGGGACGCCGCTGCCACGGAAGCGACCGCTTTTGAGGAAGGGCACGAATTCAATGTGGCCAGACTGCGGTTTCTGCCTCCGGCCGGCAACATTCTGCTGACCACAGGCTTTGATGGAACGCTGTGCCTGTGGGACGCTGACACCCGCAAACGGCACGCCGGCCGGCAGGAAATGAAACTGCCTGGTTTGGGACTGGTGAATGCCATTGCGGCGTCTGCCGATGGACGTCTGGTGGCCACTTCGTCGGGCGGTGGCCAGAGTCGATCCGGGACGGCGATCGTCTGGCAGACGTCCAGCCTGCTGTCGGCGGATGCTCCTTTGGCCGTGGCGGAACTGTCCGGGTTTCACAAAGCGGAAGTGTCAGCGATCGCCTTCAACGCGGACGCCACACTGGCTGTGACGGGAGGCCGCGATGGACGCGTGGCCATCTGGCGGCTGCAGGACGCAAAGCTGCTGGGAATCGGGCAGACTCACGCGCGAAACACGATCGTCAGTCATCTTCAGTGGATGGCTGACGACCGTGTTTTGAGTGTGGGGTTTGATGGTCGCATCACGATGATCGATGCGACGGCCGCGGCGCTGAAGGAGCAGCCCTCAGGCAAGCCCGTTCGGCTGCAGGAGTCGCTGACGTTGGTGCACGACCGGGTGCCAGTGGAGCGGGTGGCCGTGGACCCAACGGGACGGCAGTTTGCCACGATCAGCGTGCGGACAGACCGAGCCACACAGAAGGTGGGCTACGAACTGCAGCTGTGGGATGCGGATACTCCCGAACCACGCGGGCAGATTCACCTGGCCAGCGTGGGGGGGCAAACGCCACAGCGGATTGTGGCCATCAACTGGTCCCCCGATGGACGCCGGCTGGCCGTTGTGGCGGACAGCCATTTGCAGATTCTCGACACGCGTACGTGGAAGGTCATCACCGTGCTGAATTCTCCCGGACTGGGGATTTCGGATGCGGTCTTCGCACCGGCCGGCACCAACCGCAAAGATCGAGAGAACATCATCGCCACGTTTGACGGAACGGCCGCCCACCTGTGGAACATTCGCACGCGAGAACACATTGTCGATTTCCGCCCGCTGTTTGCCGTGCAGTCGACCGCCTATCTGCAGCAGGAACAGTCCACTCTGCTGGTCACCGGAGACCGGGCGATTCGCGTGTTTCAGGCGGATGAAAACCGTCGCGATTTCGGACAGACGCTGTTGAAAATCGGTGACCCTCACGCCGGCATCATCACCCACATTCAGTTTGCCAGTGCGAAGAACGGTCCACCTCGATTTGTCACCACCGGTGCCGATGGCACTGTGGCGCTCTGGCAGTGGGAGGCGGACGGGGCCAGTTTTGTACGCTGGCTGCGTGAAGATGCCACGCCGGTTGTGTCGGCCGCCTGGCTGGACGATGACCGAGTGCTCATTACCGAACGCAGTGGGCAACTGCGACTGGTGTCAGCGGCCGGCAGGTTTGAGCCGCTCACAACGCCGATCGATGCGGACCGCGAACTGCTGCTGTCGCGGGGACGCGTTTCGCCCGATGGTCGCCATGTGGCCATTTCCGGGCAGGACGCCAACAGCGGAGAAAGCCTCGCGTGGGTCTTTGAGATGACTGGCAATACACTCAAACTGCATGCCACGATTCAGGGAGGTCACGAAGCCGGTGGCATCACGGACATCTGTTTTCTGCCTGACTCGCCCTATCTGATGACCGGTGGCGAGGACGGCGGTGCGCTGATCTGGAACTGGCTGCCGCGTCGCCCGTCGACCACTCCTTTGGCGGCCTACGAGGCTTATCAGTTTTTGTCGGATGACAATTCCCTCGCTCACTACGCGCCCATCACCTGCGTTGAGGTGGCAGCGGACGGCACGATTGCCACGGCCTCCCAGGACGGCACGGCCATCATCTGGACCAATCCCTTTCGGTGATCCCTTCATGATGACCGGCGGAATGATGGCGATGTTGACAGAACACGTTTTGGTTCGCGGGAACTGCTGATGCAACTGGCAAATCTCACCTGGCCGCAGATTCGGCAGCTGCCTTCATCGCTGCCGGTCGTCATTCCGGTGGCCGCGATCGAACAGCACGGTCATCACCTGCCGCTGGTGACAGACAGTCTGCTGCTGGGCGAGATTGTTCGCCGTGCTGAACAAAACTGCGGCGACGAATGCCTGATCCTGCCGCTGATGTGGCTGGGCAATTCGCACCATCATCTGGACTTCGCCGGCACTTTGTCGTCCGAGCCGCGTGACTGGATCGACATGACGAGCGGGCTGGTCAGCAACATGCTGCAGCACGGTTTTCAGAGAATCCTGATTATCAATGGTCACGGTGGCAACGACGTGCCTTCGCGGCAGGCGATGTTTGAACTGCGGCAGCAGCATCGTCAGCGGGATGACCTGCTGCTGCTGTCGGCCACCTACTGGACGCTGGCAGAACCCGACGGCAGCGTGCCGCTGGTGCAGTCGCAGATGCAGCACGCCTGCGAGTGGGAAACGTCGATGGTGCAGCGAATCTCGCCCGAGCTGGTGGGCGAGTTCGCCGCGCAGCCGTCGGTCGCAGCAGACAGCGGCTTTGAACCCGCTCAGCGCGCGTGGATCACCAAAGATCGCGCACCGCAGGGACATATTGGTCAGCCAGCGGCCGCCACACCGGAAAAAGGCGAGCATTTGCTGCAGACCTTTTCCGCGGGACTGACGGATCTTGTCAGAAAAATGGCCGCCTGGGATGGCCATTCGTGGGCACTGTCCGGTGGTCCCACTGACAGCTGAGTCACTTTTGCAGCTGATTGTCTTGAGGGATGGCCAAAGCGATGGCGAGAGTGACGGCGCGGGCGTGGCCCGCGCGACGGCCGGACGGGGGCGGCCAAACCCGTCGCCGGCACGTATCGCAGACGGAGCATCACTGTCGCGCGTTCGCCTTAGTTTTGTGACGACACCTGCGACATGAGGAACAGCATATCGCGGGCAATTTCAAAGGCCCGTTCGTCATAGCGACCCGCTTCTGCCGGGGTGCCATCAGCGACTTTGGGGTCTTCATAGTGCAGCGGGATGCGGACACTGGCGTTCTCGACGGTGGGGCATTTTTTATCGGCATCAGAGCAGCACAGCACGGCCGCAAAGTTTCCGTTGGGGTTGGGGGAGTCGGTGTAGACTTTGGAAAACAGACTCAACGCCGGATGGTCTTCGCTGTATTGCAGCAGGTAGCGAGGGTTATTGCCGTCTCGCTGCGTTACGACGGACAGCCCGGCGCGTCGGAGTGCCCGCACCGTACGAATATTGCAGGCCGTGGCCTCTGTGCCGCCGGAGAAGCACGTCACACCGGGCACGCCGTGGTACCGGGCGGCGACGGTCGCCCATACCTGGCACAGCTGGCTGCGGCGAGAATTGTGTGTGCAGATAAACGTCAGGTTAACCGGCTGCGAACTGCGGATCTGCTCTGATACGTAGTCTGCGATCGTCGTCAGCTGTTCTCGACGGGACGGAGAAATCTGTGCGTGGGCTTCGGCCGCACGCTCGATAAATTCCTGCACCGGTTCCACAAACTGGTCACTTGCCGCATCGCCGGCCATCGGGAATGTCAGGGCAACCACTGACGTTAATAACAAACACGACATAGCACACAGACTCACAAACAAAGCAGCCGTCAGGCGTCGTTACGCCTGGACTTCGCGACCATGGTGGTGACGAACAATGTCGCCACTGACAAGATAGGCGACGTCTTCAGAGATGTTGGTGGCGTGATCGGCCACGCGTTCCAGATGCCGCACGATGGAAAACAGATGCAGGCCCGGCTCGACAGCTTCCGGTGTCGAGCCCATCAGCGCCCGCAGATCGGCAATCAGACTGTCGTTCATGCGATCCACGACATCGTCTTCTGCGCAAACTTCGTTGGCGGCCGCCAGGTCCAGTTCGATGAACGCCGCAATGCTGCGGCGGAGCATCGACAGTGACGCCTCACACATCGTCTCCAGAGCTTCCGGCAGGGGAAAATCGGGAAACTCGCACAGCGATGCTGACCGCTCAGAAATATTGACTGCCAGATCGCCCACGCGTTCCAGTTCCCCCGTGATTTTCAGGACGGTGGCCACCCGTCGCAGATCATTGGCCACCGGGTGGTACAGGGCCAGAATCTTCAGACATTCGTCTTCAATCTGAATGTCGAGTTCGTTGACGTTTCGGTCTCTGGCGGCCAGCTGTTCGGCCAGTTCGATGCTCCGGGACTTCAGGCCGGTGACCGCTGCGCTGAGGTTCTCTTCAACGATCCCGCACATGGTCAGGATGTCGCTGTGCAGCTGATCCATGTGTTCGAGAAATGGCAGCGTCATGTTCTGTATTCCAACCGCTTCAGGCCGCGAACTGACCGGAAGTGCGGGGGACTCGCGGGGGAGAAATGAGCGAGGCAGTCCGCCGTGGGTGCGTCGGATCGAGCAAAGATTGCGAACGAAAGGTCACCGGCAATGAAAAATAGTTCCGCATTTCGAACGTCGTTTGGCAGTCTGTGCTGATGCTCCAGATTGCCAGACCCTCCCAGCACGAACGACCGTTACGGTCCGCACATCTCGCTCTTTCGAATGCTAACGCCCTGTGAAATGTTAAGTAAATGTGAATTGTGTGTAAAGGCTGCGGCACTGAGCTCCCCGTAGACGACCACGCTGTTTAGGCGAAGGATCGCCGTATGTTACGTGAAAAATATCAGAAGACGCGCTTCGGGAAGGGACTCCTGTGATACGCCTCACTCTTTGTCTGTGCCTGTCGTTAAGTTGCGGCATCGCGGCAGCCGACGAGCCATCGGCCACACCGGTACAACAACCATCAATCGCGGAGCTGCTCAAGCGGCTGGAAGAGCAGGAAGCTCGCATCAAGCAGCTGGAAGCGCAGAACGCCGCCGGTGTCAGAGCAACGCCCGCCACGCACAGCGGGTCGACTGGCCTGACCAGTCCGTTCTCCGAGGTGTCAGCCACCGCCCCGGCCGTGCAGGACGCTGAGTTCGACAACCGCCTGCAGAAGATGGAAGAGAGCTGGAAGAAGCTCGACAGTGCCTGGTCCGCATTTGAAGCGGCCGAAAAGAAAAAGAAGGCCGACGCCAAAAAGAAGCCCACCTTCAAAATCAACGGCCGCATCCATGCCGACTACTGGGACTTCATCAACGACGATGGCATCGGTTTCTTTGAAAACCCCATCGGTGGTGACGGCTCAGACGGCATCCTTTCCAACGACGGTTCCGATCCGGAAGACCGCTTTGCGTTTCGCCGCATCCGACTGGAAATGAAAGGTGACATCCTTGAAACGATGCACTGGCGAACGCAGATCGACTTCAACAAACCGGCCATTGCGGAAATGAAGGACGTCTACATCGGCTTCAAGAATCTGCCGAACAACCAGCAGCTGCTGATCGGTAACCAGAAGCGTCCCATCGGTCTGGATCACCTGAACAGTAGTCGTTTCAACGTGTTCCTCGAACGACCGTTTGTTGTGGAAGCGTTCAACGAAGACGCCCGTCGCCCTGGTATTGGGGTATTCGGTAACACGGACGACAAGAAGTACCACTGGAACTACGGTATTTACTATCTGGAGAACATCACCTCAGACGGCTCCTATCTGGGTGACCAGCGTCAGATGAGTGGTAACTTCCGACTGGCCAGCAGCCCGTGGTACGACGAAAGTTCCAATGGCCGTGGTTACTTCCACTGGGCTGTCTCCGGTATGATCGCGCATCCCGACGGCGACGACAACGCCACGGACTTCCATCGCAACGAAGGTCGTTTCCGTACTCGACCAGAAGCACGCTCCACGCTTCGCTGGCTGAACACCGGACGCATCGCCGGCGCCGACTGGTATGAAACCGTTGGTGTGGAAGGCCTGCTGAACGTGGGACCACTGCAGATCACGGGTGAGTTCATGCAGAACTTCATGCAGCGAGACGGCTTTGCCGACACGCAGTTCCACGGTGGTTACATCTACGTGAACTACATGCTGACCGGCGAGCACATTCCTTACAACCGCACGTCCGGCACCATCGGTCGCCTGGAGCCGTTCGAAAACTTCTTCCTGGTGGACACGCGAGATGGTTCTCGCGGCACAGGCTGGGGTGCTCTGGGTATCGCCGCTCGTTACTCGTACCTCGATTTGTCTGACGCAGACGTGCTGGGCGGCGTCGGTGAGAGTGCCACACTGGCCGTCAACTGGTACTGGACTCCGTACTCCAAGGTGCAGTTCAACCTGGTCTACGGCGATATCGACAATCGTGACGGAATCACGGGCTCACTGGGTGGCAGCTACCTGATTGCTGGTACCCGCTTCGCGATCGAATTCTAACAGCGACTGAAAAGACGCCTGAAGATTCGCGGAACATCCGTTGCCGAAGTTTGCGTGACACCGGTCGGACCAGCGCCGGCCGGTGGCCCGATTCCCCTGAAACAACATATTCATAAAGAAAGCAAGGAAGCCCCTCCCATGCGATCGTTTTATAAAATTCTGCTGCTGACCATGCTGGTCAGCCAGGGCAGTTCGTCCGTCTTTGGTGGACTGTTCTGGAAGTGCCACAAAGACAACAGCTGTGCACAGTGCTGCGTAGAGTGCGAATGCAAGACGGTGGATGTTGACTGCTTTGAGGTGGAGTGCAAACAGGTGTGTGTGCCGCCTGTGTGCCTGCCCGACTGCCTCAGCTTCTGTGGTCGATCCTCGTGTGGATCCGGCTGCACCACGGGAGCCGCCTGTGGCTCGGAAAACGTGTGCGGCGAAGGTCATGGCCCGTCTTTGGGCGGCCGCATGATGCAGTGCCTGTTTGGCAAGTTTGCCAAAGGCCGCGTCCGCTGCGTTTCCAGACTGAAAGAGTCCAGCTACGAAACACGCAAGCCGTCTTACAAGTGGACGGTGCGTGGTGCTGGCTGCGGCAATGGCTGTGCGACCGGCTGCGGCACTGGCTGCGGCGCCTGCTGCCCTCCTGCCGACGGCTGTCAATAACCGATTGACGAAAGGGGCTGACCAGCGGGGTGTCTCTCTCGGCTTCGCACGGTCTGCCCCACAGTCAGCGGCGTATAATTCTCCTGAATGACCACGCTGTGTTATACTTGGCCCCTCTGATCACAGGCGGGCTGAACGATCGATTTCAGTCCACGGAACCTCCGGATCGCCTGGAGACTTCCGTGGATTTTTCGTTGGCAGACACTATCGTCCGCCTGCCCGTGCGACTGCAAACGCTCACAACGGGAGGTTTTGATGACGATCTCGCGACGACACTGCCTGAAGACAATGACCCAGTCGCTGGCCGCCGCCACGGCTGGTGCAGCCGGCACAGCGGAAAGTCTGGCTGGTCCTTTCCCCGCCCCACAGGTGAAGACGGATGCCAAATCAGACGCCCGGCGTCCCCGGATTGCGTTTCTGGGGACGGTGGTGCGGCGTCACAGTCACGCGCAGCACTTTCTGGATCGCCACACAGTGGGCTACACGTGGGATGGCGGCTGGCAGATGCCGCGGGTGGAAGTCGCGTCGGTGTTTGTTGATCAGTTTCCGGAAGGAGACCTCGCGCACGATCGAGTGCAGCGACACGACCTCAAGCTCTACCCGACTATCGAAGAGGCGCTGACACTCGGCGGCGAGAAGCTGGCCGTGGATGGCGTGGTGCTCATTGGCGAGCACGGCAGTTATCCCCGCAACGAAAAAGGACAGACACTGTATCCGCGTTTCGACTGGTTCCAGCGGGTGGTCAAAGTCTTTGAAGACAGCGGCCGCAGTGTGCCGGTTTTCAACGACAAGCATCTGTCCACCGACTGGGACGAATGTGTGGCGATGGTCGAGGCGTCGCGGCGTCTGGACTTTCCGTTTCTGGCTGGTTCTTCGTTGCCAGTCACAAGACGCATGCCCGCGGTCGACATGCCTTTTGGGGCCGATGTGAAGGAAAGCGTGTGCGTGGCCTACGGCGGCATCGACAGCTACGACATTCACGCCCTGGAAACGGCGCAGTGTATGTCCGAACGTCGCAAAGGCGGAGAGACGGGAGTCCGCGAAGTGCACGCGCTGCGGGGTGCAGACCTGTGGCGACGGCTCGCGGCTGACGATTGTGCCACCACGCGAGAACTGATCATCGCGGCCGTGACACGCAGCCACAACCTGCCCGTCAGCGGCGGATTTCCCACTGGCGTGCCCACTTTTGAATGGCTGCAGCACAGCTATCCCAATACCACCGCTTACCTGATTGAACACAACGACGGAATGCGGACCACGATGCTGCTGACCAATATGCAGGACTTCAACTACGCTGGTCAGCTCAAAGACGGGACCAATGTTTCCTGTCAGATGTATCTGCCCATGCCGGGCCGCGGTTCCACCACGGCTGACTTCTTCAACCCGCTGGCGCGCCATATTGAAACCACGATGATCGAACGCAAAACGCCTTATCCCATTGAACGAACGCTGCTGACATCCGGAATGGTGATTGAGGGAGTCAACAGTCTTCACGAAGGCAAAAAACGCAAAACGCCCCACCTGAACATCGCTTACACGGGGCCGGAAGAATCGACGTTTTGGTCCGTCTAGATGTTGGCAGAAAACACGAGCGGATGGCGGAATGTGGCCACGGCGGCGTGATCGAGCGGTCGGATTTGCTGTCGGATGGAAAAATTTGTCTTCCGACGGAACGAATCCGGTTTTGAAGCATCCCGTGGCCCGTCCGATTCGTTAGAACGTTCGACAACCAAACGTTCGACAACCAAACGTTCGACAACCAAACGTTCGACAACCAAACGTTCGACAACCAAACGTTCGACAACCAAACGTTCGACAACCAAACGTTCGACAACCAAACGTTCGACAACCAA
>JANSXP010000117.1 GCA_024742875.1 Planctomycetaceae bacterium
CTGCTCTCCGCCGCGTGCCGGTGCTGTTGAAAACGGCGGGGCGTCGATTGGCTGCTGCTCTCCGCCGCGTGCCGGTGCTGCTGAAATCGGCGGGGCGTCGATTGGCTGCTGCTCTCCGCCGCGTGCCGGTACTGCTGAAATCGGCGGGGCGTCGATTGGCTGACACCCTCCGCGGCAGGCTGGTGACGATTAAAACGGCGGGTCGTCGTCTGACTCAAACACCTCGCCGTAGGGGACACCTTCATCAGCGGCCGGAGCCGGGTCGGCGCCACCGCCCAGAACCGTAAAGCCGGTTGCCTCGGCGTTCAGAAAGTATTTGACTTCACTGTTCGGATCACGCTGCCACTTGCGGCCGCTGAGACGAAACTGAATTTCCACCTCGTTACCAACTGACATCTGATCCACGTCGTCGCAGGCATCCTGAATGAAGTCCACGGGCACGTAGTTGGTGAACCGCCCGTTGTCCTGCTCCAGCACCACAAGACGTTTGCGGAATCCTTTTGCGCCGTAGGTTTTTGTTTCTTCGATGACCGAAACTTTGCCGGTGATTTTTCCGTCGCTCATGGGGGAATCGTTCCGTTGGCACTGGTGCTGTGTCGTCGTCCGCCAGGCCGTCGGCCGCCATGGCGCGACTGCAGGGACAAAGGCGATTCGACCCGAACAGAGGCGATCGCCGTGGGGCGAGATCGTAAAAAGGGCGTATCACACTGACAAGCGCATCGCCCTGCTCTGCCGCACAACCGCCGGAATTCACGCGATTGTTGGGAAATGTCCCGAGGTGAGCGGCGTGATTCTGCCCCGGATCAGACCGAGCTGTCGCTGCTGGTGTCGGATTCCCATTGCGAAATCGCCTGCCACCGCAGCCAGTGGTCGGCCAGCACGATGGCCACCATCGCTTCCCCCATCGGGGCAAACCGAGGCAGCAGGCAGGGATCGTGCCGTCCTTTCGTGCGAATGGTGGTGGGCTGGCCATCCGAAGTGACGGTGTCCTGCTCTTTGGCGAGACTGCTGGTCGGCTTGATCGCCGCCCGCAGGACAATGGGCAGCCCTGAACTGATGCCCCCCAGCATGCCGCCGTGGCGGTTGGACTGCGTGGAAATTCCTTCAGCGCCGGCCACAAAAATATCGTTGTTCTCACTGCCGCGGAGTGTGGCGCAGTCAAAGCCAATGCCATACTCAACACCCAGCACGGCTGGCAGGCTGAACAGCGCTTTGGCCAGATCGGCTTTCAGTTTGTCAAACACCGGTTCGCCCAGGCCGGCCGGAATCCCAGTGGCGACAATCTCTGACACACCACCAATGGAATCGGTGTCTTTGCGGACCTCGTCGATCAGGGCGATCATTTTTTCGCCCGCAGCGTAGTCCGGACAGCGAACGATGTTGGGGGACCCGTCCGGCAGTTTTTCAATCTGTTCCAGCGTGACGTTTTCCGGCTGAGGGATGTCCGCCTTGATGTCCCCCACCTGACACACATAGGCGAGCACCTGACCACCAAACGCTGTAGCGATCAGCTTTTTGGCGATCACTCCGGCCGCCACGCGGGCCGTGGTTTCTCGCGCGCTGCTGCGTCCGCCGCCACGATAATCGCGAAAACCGTAGCGGGCGTCGTAGGTGAAGTCAGCGTGTCCGGGACGGTACTTGTCTTTGATGTCCGAGTAGTCCCGGCTGCGCTGATCGGTGTTGCGAATCAGAATGGCGACGCTGGTGCCGGTGGTGCGTCCCTCAAACACGCCCGCCAGAAATTCGGGTGTGTCCGGCTCTTTTCGCTGTGTGGTCAGCTTGCTTTGACCGGGGCGGCGACGCTCCAGATCCACCATCAGGTCATCAACACTGATGGGAATGCCAGGCGGGACGCCATCGATGATAACGACGTTGCCCGGACCGTGGCTCTCACCTGCAGTCGTGATGCGAAAAAACTGGCCAAACGTATTGCCGGGCATTGCTGATTCCGTCTGAGGCCGCAGCCTCATGTTTCCGTTATGTTGATGTTATGCCTGTCTGTGGTGACAGACCGTGGTTTGCCGTTGTGATTTGCCGACGCGATTTGCCGTCACGATTTGCCGCTGTGGTATTCCTGCCGGGTAGCGGGTAAAACCGAAATCAGGGCGAACCAGCGAGTGATGGCATGACGAGTCGAACGCGGCATGTCTGACATTTCCTGTTGTCCGACAGTGAGTCTGTCCTTGTCGTCAGTTAGTCGTGTTGACAGTCGTGTTGACAGTCGTGTTGACAGCCAGCAGTGTCGCCTGCCCCGCCACGGACCGCTCTGTACTTTATCGACCGTTAGTTCTCAAAACATGCTTCAGCGATACATTTTGTGCTGGTTAGTGGCCTCCAGCGGGCTCGCCTGGGTGTGGCCACGCCTGGGGATCGCCGTTGATCCGTTCACCGCCGCAGCCGGATCGCTCAACGCCCTGATCGTCGTAACCATGTTCTGCGTGGGCGCACTGCTGCCTGTGAAAGAGGTCAACGACGTCTTTGCCAAATGGCCCCGTGTGCTGGCCGGGACCGCCATTCAGTATCTGAGTATGCCATTGCTCGCGTGGGGCGTCGTGTCTGTGCTGCGACCGGCGCCCGAAATCGCCGCCGGAATTCTGATTGTGGGCTGCGTGCCGGGGGCCATGGCATCCAACGTGCTGACGCTGGCGGCCCGCGGCAACGTGAGTTATTCGGTCACTCTCACCACCTCCGCCACGCTGCTGTCTCCGCTGGTGGTTCCCCTGGCACTGTGGCTCACGCTGGATGATTCGATGCAGTACGACGGAGCCGCTGCCGTCAAGCTGCTGTTGATTCAGGTGGTGGCCCCGGTCGTTAGCGGACATCTGCTGAACCGCTTCAGTACCGGATTTCGCGCGGTGGCCGAAACGTGGGCCCCCACCGTTGCCAACCTGTCGATTCTGATCATCATTGCCGTGGTGGTGGCCGTAAAACGCGATGATCTTGGTCGCGCGGGCGGGCTGCTGCTGGTGGCGCTGGCCGTTCTCAATGCGGGCGGTTATCTGGCTGGCTACTTTGGTGCGGCCGGTTTGCGCTTCCCGGAGGGCATGCGGCGTGCGCTGACTCTGGAGGTGGGCATGCAGAACGCGGGGGCCGGCATCGTGCTGGCCGATCGGCTGTTTGGCGCGGCGTCGGACGCTGTGATTCCCTGTGCCCTGTACACGTTCGGCTGCATGCTCACCGGCACGGTGCTGGCCTCCATCTGGCAGCGAAAACCGCCATTTGAGAACGCCGAATATCCCTCAGGAATTCGGGCTGTCACCGAACAGGAGACGGACTCCACGCCGCAAATGTGAGCGATTCGCGGAATTCAGGATGATCTGGCGAAATCTGTTCAACCTGTCACACGTCGATGTGTCCTGGTCGCCATCGGAACGGTTATAACCCGCGGCAGATGCGTCCCGGCGTCTGGCCGACGTGACACGTCAGGCAGACCTTCCGGTGGATACACTCACGACTTTCAACGACACGGACCAGCAGGATGTCGACCACGGCTACCTCTTTTCAGCCGGCCACCATGGCCACGCGAGCCTCTGAGCAGGCGATCAGTTTTTGATGCAGCAGGGCGTTGAGAACGCAGACTGCCTGTCTCTGGCGGCCGGTCTGGTCGATCCGCAGACGCTGCCGGTGGAACTGGTGAAAGAAGCGGCCGATCAGATTCTCACTCCGGAAACCGGCCCGTTCGCGCTGCAGTACGGCACAACCACCGGCTCTGACGGCCTGCGAGACGTGTTCAAAGACTATCTGTCGGAACTGGAAGACGGCTCCCCGCTGGCGGCCAGTTTGCCCGCTGGGCAGATCATGCTCACCACGGGATCACAGCAACTCCTGGCGCTGGTGTCTCAGGCCATCTTCAACCCAGGCGATATTTGCCTGGTGGCCGCTCCCACTTACTTCGTTTATCTGGGTGTGCTGGACGGCGTGGGGGCACAGACGATTCCCGTCCATACGGACGGCGACGGCATGTGTCCGCAGGCGCTGGATGAGAAGCTGGCGGAACTGGCCGAGGCCGGTCAGCTGCACCGCGTGAAGATGGTGTACGTGGTTAGCTATCACGACAACCCGGCGGGTGTGAGTGTCAGTAACGAACGCCGCCCGCAGCTGGTCAGCACCGTCAAAAAGTGGTCTCAGGATCAGCAGATCTTCCTGCTGGAAGACGCCGCCTATCGGGAACTGCACTACGATGGCCCCCGACAGCGCAGTCTGTGGTCTTATGACGACAGCTATAGTCGCGACGAAGATCAGACCGTCATCCTGTCTCAGACTTTCTCCAAGAGTTTTTCACCAGGCATTCGGGTGGGCGTCGGTGTGCTGCCACGCCAGTTGCTCAAGCCGGTGGCCGATCTGAAAGGCAACGAAGATTTTGGAAGCACTCATCTGAGTCAGAACATCGTGGCCAGTGTGCTGCAGTCGGGGGCATATGCCAAACACGTGCAGCGGCTGATTGACAGTTACCGCGAAAAGCGGGACGCCATGCTGGCCGCCGCGGAAGAGTTCTTCACCGAAATCCCGGGCGTGTCCTGGCTGCATCCCCAAGGCGGCCTGTATGTCTGGATGACTCTGCCCGACAGCGTTCCGACAGGGTTTTCCAGTCGGCTGTTTGAGCAGGCCACGTCCGTCGACAAAGTGATGTACGTGCCGGGCGAACTGTGCTATCCGTCATCGTGGGAGGAACGTCCCACCAACCAGATGCGTCTGTCGTATGGCGTGCTGTCTCCGGCGGATCTGCGGGAAAGCATGCGACGTCTGGCCGCAGCGGTAAACACAGTACTGGCCGAATCCGCCTCATGACGAATGATCTGCAGCCGGAGGACTGGTGGCCCACCTGCACGCTGGCCATGCTGCGACTGCGGGCCGTCGTTCTGCACACGATTCGCACATTCTTTGTGGACCGCGGATTTCTGGAAGTCGAGACGCCGCTGCTCTCTCACGATGTGGTCGTTGACGCGCATCTGGAGCCTTTTGTGGTGGATGCGGATCGCCGCCTGTATCTGCAGACCAGCCCGGAAGCCGGAATGAAACGCCTGCTGGCGGCCGGCAGTGGCTCGATCTTTCAACTGGGCAAAGCGTTTCGTCGTGCAGAGACGGGAGATCGACACAATCCGGAATTCACGATGCTGGAATGGTACGCCAATGGCGCATCGTGGCAGCAGCAGGTGCAGCTGACCGAAGACCTCGTGCAGGCGGTGCACGCAGCCGCGCTGCAGGTGGCCACGCACGAAGTTTCGGTGGGTGAATTGTCCGACGTGCCCTTTGAGCGACTGTCTTATGCGGCCGCGTTTCAACGATTCCTGAACATCGATGTGCTTGACGCGTCGCTGGAGCAGTTGCAGCAGCTGGCCGCCGCCAAAACGGCGCTGCGGGACACCGCGCGGCAAATCGGCCGTCGTGACGACGTACTCAACGTGCTGGTGGCCGAGTGTATCGAGCCGCAGCTGGGAACCGGCGTGCCGGCGTTTCTGCATGACTATCCAGTCTCTCAGGCGGCCCTCGCCGAGCACAATCCTGACGATCCCCGCACGGCGCTGCGATTTGAGCTGTACTGGAACGGTCTGGAACTGTGCAACGGGTATCAGGAACTGAGCGACGTGGAGGAATTGTCCCAGCGCGATGCGACCGCCAATGCGGCCCGCCAGCAGCACGATTCCGACCAGTTGCCCGGGGCACCACGCATGATGGAGGCGATGCGACACGGCTTGCCCGTCTGCTCGGGCGTGGCCCTGGGCGTCGATCGCCTGCTGATGGCCATTCTGCAAACCCCTTCGATTTCTGACGTGATTGCGTTCCCCATTGGCAGAGCGTGAGCCGTTTGTCGACGCACGCAGTGCTAATGCAGGGGCTGGGCGGGAAGCGTCGTCAGCTGCGGCTGCGGGCGAAACAGCGCGGCCAGCTGATCGAGTACCCGCGTGTTGGTGCCGTAAAAGGAGTGCCCCAGCGGATCGTGCAGACTGACGCCCGTGACTCGCACCACGTGCACGCCGTCGATGTTCAGCTGTGCGCGGGAATCGCCTGCGCGGTATCCGCCGTGCACTCGGCGCGACGCCTTGAGCGCGTAGTCGGAATCGGACGCGTACACCACGATGCGTCCGCAGGCATGACGCAGGTTATTGATGGATTGTCGAAAGTCGGCGGCTGCCACGTCGGGTGACGCCAGTACCAGATTGTCGATGGGCGGTGAGCCCGATCGCCGGGAGTGATGCCAGCGTCCCCAGCTGGGAAAACGTCGCTGAATCTCCGCCGGTGAGGCGCCCACGATGCCCGCAGAATTGCCGGATGACGCGACGCCGCGGCCACTGAAGTGACGTTCGAACGCCAGCGAATTGCGGCCGCCGGCTGGATCGATGGTGCCGCACAGCGCCTCGATGGCCCGCAGCGTCACGCGATTGCCCATGCTGTGCGCCAGCAGATTGAGGTGGGTGTCAGCCGGGCAGCTTTGTCGCAGACGATGCAGCAGCGCGGACAGGTTCCAGAAGTAACGCTCGGCCTGGTGCTCGTCACTCAGATAGGCGGTCGCTTTGCCGGCCGACGGCCAGCTGAACACCAGCACAACGCCGTCAAACGGCAGGTCTTCAGCCATCTGGGCGGCGCGCGCCGTCGCATTCTCCAGCGTTACATTGAAGCCATGAACAAACACGAAAATGTCATGGGCGTCGCTTTGCTCAACAAGCCCGCGGATGTCGTCAAAGAAGGCGTCGGAGGTGCAGCGAATAGGCGGGTGCAGGGCCACATTGGCTTTGTCGGCCGGTGACGTCGCGCAATCGCCCCGGCGACGGTTCAGCTGCACAGAGACGGGCACAAACTGGAACGTCGATTCCGGCGTGCCGTACATCATGTTGATGGCCTGCTCGGCCAGAGATTCTGTCGTGTGTCGCAGCGTGGACGAAGCTGACAGCAGCCCCTGCGGCGCTGCGACGGCCGGTTCGGCCAAAACGCGGTTGGTGACGACGCCGACGTTCCAGGTGGCCAGCCGGTGATCTGTTTGTGTTCTCTGCGCCGATTGGCTGTCGCTGTCCGATCCCAGGTGTCGCGTGACCACAACGCCTGCCGGGGGATCATCCACATCCTGGACAAACAGGTGCCCGCCGTATCGCATCAAGAATGCGACGACGGCCAGTGTCAGTGAGGCAATGATGCTCTTAAGAAAATGAAAGGCGCCCTGCATGTTCTGTGTTTCCTCAACCGGTCGTCCGGGAGGAAATGTAGTGAGCGGCGAGCGGGCCGCCGGCGGCATTTGGTCGCGATGTCTGTTTCTTCACGCATTGCTGCGGATGCGCTGGCGCGATTCGGCAGAAACTGCTGTTCAGGACGTTTCCGTGGTGATCTGCTTCCAGCTGTCCGGCAGGCCTTCGACCAGTTCGATATTGTCGAATTCGCTGCCTGATCGAGCGCCGACAGTCTGCGCCCAGGCGGCCATGTGGTGGATGCCTTCTGCCAGTGGCGTTTCGGCGGTGGCTCCGAAGACGCGTTCCGATTTGGAGTGGTCGGCAAACGCAATGTGCACTTCGTTGCGGGCATCCAGAAACTGCAGTTCGGGCGGCACACCAAATTCGGCGGCCACCACCTCGGCCAGTTCCCGCACGGTCACGGGGCGACTGGCGCCCACGTTGAACACTTCTCCGGCCGCGGCCGGAACAAAAGGAGCGGCAATCATGGGGCCCACCAGATCGGCCACATAGGTGAAAGCACGCTGCTGACTTCCGTCGCCAAAAACGGGCAGCGGCTGCTGCTGCATGATACGATTCATGAAGATCCCCACGACATTGCGGTATTTGTCGCCGATATTCTGATACTCGCCATACACGTTGTGCGGCCGAAAGACGGTGTACGGCAGACCGAACATCTCCTGGGCGGCTTTCAGGTCCAGTTCCACGGCAAACTTGGAGATTCCATACGGATCTTCCGGGCAGGGTGTCGTTTCTTCCTTCATGGGCACCTGTCCGGCGCCATAAACGGCGATGGAACTGGTGAACACAAAGTGCCGCACCCTGGCTTTCACGGACGCATTGATCAGGTTGATGCTGCCGATCAGGTTGTTCTGATAATTGAAACGCCGAATGAAATGACTCAGCCCCTCGGCGGCGTACGCAGCCAGATGAAAAACGTAGCGAATCTGACGGCTGCCGAAGACGTCCTCCACGTCGGTCGGACTGGTGATGCTGCGCTGCTCAAACCTCAGCCGATCGCTTTCCGGCAGGTTTTCGCGGAACCCCCCCGACAGATCGTCCATGGCGATCACGTCAAAATCGGCGTATCGAGGGTCTGCCAGGACGCTGCGAACCACGTGAGCACCAAGAAAACCGGCACCTCCGGTCACCAATACGCATTCTCTTTGAATGTCCGGCATTCCGCCTCCGATTCCACTTTGACTGTCAAATCAGGGATGGATAGTATCAGTCCCTGCTGTTTTGTTCAGCCTTCCCTGTGAGGACCCTTTGATGAATCAGACTTCTCGCTGCCAGGCATTCTGGATGGTCCCGCTGTTGCTGGTGGCCTCCGCGGCATCGGCAAACGGCCAGCTGAAATCCACCAAGGTACCGCGTTTTGACGTGGCAGTTGCCAAAGCCGTGTCGTACCTGCAAAAGCAGGATCGCTTCGCCGAAAGAGACGTCTCGCTGGCTGCATACGCTCTGGTGAAGGCAGGAGTGAGCAAAAATGACAAAACCGTCCAGAAGGGGCTGGAAGTTGCCGTGGAACGCAGCAGCAAGAACGGCTACCGCGGCTACGACCACATCTATCTGGCCGGCGTGGATGCCATGCTGCTCGCGGATGTGGATGCAGAAACTTACGCCCCCAATCTGCAGACGATCGCCAACTATGTGGCTTCCACCCAGCACAGTGACGGTTCGTGGAGCGACGGTCCCCGTCAGCCCGGCGATGTCAGTATGACGCAGTACGGCGTCCTGGCCCTGTGGGCCGCGCAACGAGTGAATGCTCAGGTGCCTCCTGCTGCACTGGACAACGCGGCCGCCTATCTTATGTCCAACGGCAATGGTGACGGCGGCTGGGGCTATCGTCCTGGCACCACGCAGGGGCCTGGCGGCGGTAACTCCACGCACAACATGACGGTGGCGGCGGCTGGTACGATCGCTGTGAGCCGCACGCTGCTGCACGGACCACGCGGCGGCGTGAAGAAGAAAAAGGAAGAAGCCAAATTTGGCGTGCTGGAAAAAGAGGAAACGGCGGCCGACAAGGCGGCTCAAAGCGGCAAAGCGTTTCCTAACTACAGTGCGCGGACATCGGCTGGTGCCATGGACGGTCGCATCGATCGCGCCTTTGGCTGGAATCGAGCCCGCTTCACTCCGGTCAGTCGCGCCGAACACAAAATCTATTACTACTACGCGCTGGAACGCACGGCCGCACTGGCCGATCTGGGTGATGGCTGGTTCGAAACCTACGGAGACGGCCTGCTGACGCTGCAGGGGCAGGACGGAAGCTTCAAGACTCACTCCGGTAACAACAACGGAACCAGTCTGGCGATTTTGTACTTCATGCGTTCCACTCAGCAGATTCTCGACAAGCAGTACGGCACCGGCATCATGGCGGGCGGAAAAGACCTGTCGACTCTGTTTGGTCAGAAGAAAGAGAAGAAGGAATTGAGCCCTCTTGGCGAACTGCTGGGCGAACTGGACAACATCGACCTGTCCAAACTGGAAGATCTGAACACGGATGACATCGTGGAAACGGTGCAGTTCGGCAATAAAGAAGAACTGGTCGGGCAGGTGGACAAACTAAAAGTGCTCGTCAAAAGCAGCAACGCCGAACATCGTCAGGCGGCGTATTACGCACTGGGCCGCACGGGGGATTTCAACCTGGTGCCCATGATTCTGGATGGCCTGCGGGACCGCAATCTGGACGTGGGCGTGCAGGCGCTGGTGGCACTGCGTTACATCGCCCGCAAACCGAACGGCTTTGGCATCAGCATGGAGCCACTGGCCGGGCCGCGGATCACGTCTGATGAACAGAGACTCGTCCGCGCCAACAACTGGCGGGACAAAGCCCATCGCGCGTGGGCGGACTGGTATCGTCGTGTGCGACCGTATGAAGAGAGCGATGGACTGGACGAACTGGAACTGCTGGTGCCGCTGAGTGTCCGCCAGTAACCTTCGTCCACTGTGTCAAAATCAGGTCTCAAAAGCCGCTGACAGCTCAGCGGCTTTTTTTCTGCGCCGCCGTTCGCCATCTCACGCGCTCTGACTGTGGGCTCGCTCTTCGAGGATGCGCACTCGGTTGGTGATCCTTGAGCCACGCTGTAAAGTGGGTGTCAACGTTCGCGGTCATGGCATTCTGGAAAGGCGAGACTTTGAAATCACTGACGGCTTTTTTGTTCACGCTGCTGGTCGCTCTGCCGGTGAGGGCCGGGGAATCGCGGCTGAAT
Organism: Planctomycetaceae bacterium; assembly: GCA_024742875.1. Lineage (GTDB taxonomy): Bacteria > Planctomycetota > Planctomycetia > Planctomycetales > Planctomycetaceae > Fuerstiella. The sequence goes on from JANSXP010000117.1 coordinate 10,373, forward strand.
TTTGTAGTCATTCTGGTGGACGATCTGGGCTGGATGGATGTGTCGTGCCAGGGCAGCGACTACTACCGCACGCCCCATGTGGATCGGCTCGCCGCTGAGGGGATTCGGTTTACTAATGCCTATGCGGCCTGTGCTGTGTGTTCACCAACGCGTGCGGCCGTGCAAACGGGGCGTTACCCAGGACGCGTTGGCGTCACAGACTGGATTCGGGCGTTGTTTCAGCGTGGTGGCCAGGGCACGCCCGACCGTAATCCCACCGAGTATGTCGGGGGCAAAAACCGCAAAGTGCTGTGCCCGCCCAATCCGTTCTGGATGGAGCATGAGGAACTGACAATTGCCGAAGCACTGGGAGCGGTCGGCTACAGGAGCGCGTACATTGGCAAGTGGCACCTCGGCGACGAAGCCTGGTATCCGCCCGGTCAGGGCTACACGGTCAATAAAGGAGGGTGTGACTATGGCCAGCCCCCTTCGTATTTTGATCCCTTCAATCAGCCAAAGCACAGGCACCCGATGATTCGCGCCGGGATTCCCGGACTTCCCGGTCGCCAGCCTGGCCAGTATCTCACACATCGGGAAGCCGAAGAGGCCGTTGAGCTGATTGAGAAGTGGCAGAACGAACCCTTCTTTCTGCAGGTTGGCCACTATGCCGTGCATACGCCCATTCAGGCGATCGCCGAGGTGGCTGCAAAATACGAACGCGAAGGCAAGTCGGCCATCAATGCCAAATATGCGGCCATGGTGGAATCGTTCGATGACAGTACGCGGGACATACTCGCCGCGCTGGAACGCACGGGGGTCGCCGATCGCACGGTCATCATCTTTACGTCCGACAACGGCGGGCTGGACCGTAATGGCAGTCCCACAGAAAACGCGCCTCTGCGCAGCGGCAAGGGCTCCCCGTATGAAGGTGGCATCCGCGTGCCATTTCTGGTGCGGTGGCCCGGGCAGGTCCCCGCCGGCACTGTCTCTGATGAGCCAGTGTGCTCGATCGATATTTTTCCCACCATTCTGGAAGCTGCCGGTGTCCCACTGCCGACGGATCGCGACATCGACGGCGTTTCGCTGGTCACTCATATGAAGTCCGCTGCGAAGACGCCGCTTGATCGTGATGAACTGATCTGGCACTTTCCCCACTACCGACACGCACCGGGACCGTACAGCATCATTCGTCAGGGCGACTGGAAACTGCTGCACTACTACGAAGGCATTCAGGAACTTTACAACCTCAGCGATGACCTCAGCGAGGCACACGACCTGTCCCAGGAAGAACGGCAGCGCGTGCAGCAACTGGAAAAGCGGCTGATGACACGGCTGAAGCAAATGGGAGCCAAACTGCCCGTTCCCAATCCCGACTACGAAAGTCGATAAACATCGTCGCCTGACGACAACGACGCGGTTGTGGCAGGGGCCGTCGATCTGCTGCGACTGCGTTCCTCGACGATTCCGATCAGCTCGCCACTGTTGCTGACTGCACCATCCTGAACACAACGAGGCCGGACACCAATTCCGATCGCTACTGGGAGAAACATCGATGGACTGGGGCTGGTGGGCGCTGCTTGGTGGCGGTTTTTTTCTGTTTGTGCTGCTGCTGCGTGACCTCACGCAGCCCCGTCATGCGATCCTGAGAAATTTTCCAATCATCGGGCGAGCTCGCTATCTGTTTGAAAAAATTGGCCCGGGGCTGCGGCAGTACATTGTGGCTCGCAACGACGAAGAGCGGCCGTTCAGTCGCGATCAGCGTTCGTGGGTGTATGCGTCTGCCAAGAAACAGAACAATTATTTCGGCTTTGGCACCGACAATGATCTGGAGCGGGCGCCCAATCATCTGATCATCAAGCAGTCTCCGTTTCCCCTTTTGGAGGCGCGGCCGGGAGATGAGTCTTACGATCCGAAGTATCTGATTCCCTGCGCCAAGGTGCTTGGCGGTGCTCGAGGGCGCGCGAAAGCGTTTCGCCCTCAGTCGGTCGTGCATGTCTCGGCGATGAGCTACGGATCTTTGAGTGCGCCGGCCGTCGAAGCCATCAATAAAGGGTGCGCTCTGGCGTCCGCGATGCACAACACGGGTGAGGGAGGCGTGGCGCCGCATCATGATCACGGCGGAGATCTGATCTGGCAGCTGGGAACCGGCTACTACGGCTGCCGTGACAGTGCTGGCAACTTTGATCTGCCTCTGTTTCTGGAGTGCGTGGAAAAACACCAGATCCGAGCGATTGAAATCAAGCTGTCACAGGGCGCTAAGCCGGGGATGGGAGGCGTGCTCCCGTCTGCCAAGATCACGCCGGAGATTGCCCGGATTCGCTGTGTGCCACAGGGCAAAGACTGCATCAGTCCAGCGCGACACGCCACGTTTTCTGATGTGGATTCCATGCTGGACTGGGTGGAGCTGCTGGCGGAAAAAACGGGACTGCCCGTGGGCATCAAGTCCGCGGTGGGAGAGCAGCAGTTCTGGAATGAACTGGCCTGTCAGATGACGACATCCGGACGCGGTGTGGACTTCATCTCCGTTGACGGCGGCGAAGGGGGGACGGGGGCTGCTCCGCTGACGTTTTCAGATCATGTGTCGCTGCCTTTCAAGCAGGCATTCGTGCGCGTGTATCGGGAGTTCTTCGAACAGGGCATTGCCTCTGACGTGGTCTTTATGGGCGGCGGTAAACTGGGGTTTCCCGCGGAAGCCGCGCTGAGCTTTGCCCTGGGCTGCGACATGATTCAGGTTGCCCGCGAAGCCATGCTGGCGATCGGGTGCATCCAGGCTCAGGAGTGCCACACAGGATTCTGTCCCACGGGCGTGGCCACACAAAACGGCTGGTTGATGCGAGGTTTGGATCCTGCAGACAAATCGGCGCGGTTGGCCAACTATCTCATAACGCTGCGAAAAGAGCTGCTGCAGTTGTCACACGTTTGCTCTCACGTGCATCCGGCACTGATCCGACCGGAGGACTGCGAGATTCTTGATGAACGCTTTGGCAGTGAAACGGCACGTGACGTGTTTGACCTCGGCAGTCATCTGACCTGGGGCATGCCGTCGAGCGAACAGTCGGCTCTGCTGCCGGGAATTATGAACCGCGAAGAACCCGTTTAAGGACAGGCCCATGAAGACAACAGGATGGCAGCTGCTGTGCTGGACACTGCTGATCACGACCGCGACAGCCGATGAGGTGCCGACGTTTCAATGGCGGGCCCGAACCATTGACCAGATTTCGATTGGCTATGGTGTTCAGCTGGCGGACGTTGATGGGGATGGCAAAACGGACATCATCCTGGCCGATAAGAAGACGTTTCAGTGGTATCAGAATCCGACCTGGGAAAAGCACATCATTGCTCGTGATCTCACCGTCCGCGACAACGTGTGTATCACGGCTCGCGACATTGACGGGGACGGTCGGTGCGAAATTGCAGTTGGTGGACAGTGGAACTATCGGGAAAGCAATAAGGACGGGGCCGTCTTCTATCTGCTGCCGCCGGAAGATCGCACTGAGCTTTGGCAGCCGCGTCAGCTGTATAACGATCCCAGCACGCACCGCATGCACTGGGCTCGTAATCGGTCCGGCGGATTCGATTTATTTGTGAAACCGCTGCGCGGACGCGGAAGTGTGGATGGCGATGGGGCCGGTTTACGTTTACTGGCTTATCAGATGCCTGCTGATCCCACCGATGAGTGGCGATTTCAGGTCGTTTGTGATTTTTTGCATCTGTCTCACAACTTTCATGTGGTGAACTGGGATGACGATCCGGAGGAGGAACTGATTGTCGCGGCCAAAGAGGGCGTCTGGCATTTCGATCGTCGTGACGATGACTGGCAGGCGACGCAGTTAACCACGGAATTTGCTGGGGAAATTCGCGATGGTCGACTGCCCGACGGCCGACGTTTTATTGCGACTGTGGAACCCAAACATGGCTCTGTGTGTGCCGTTTATGTGGAACCGCAGCGCGCGGGGGAACTCTGGACTCGACGGAAAGTACTCGATGACGGTCTGAAGGACGGACACGCCGTCGCGTGTGCCGATTTTCTCGGCGTGGGGTCGGATCAGATTGTCGTGGGCTGGAGAGCCATGAATGATCCGGGCACTCCCGGTATCAAGATGTTTTTCCCACTTGGAGGCAATGCGGAAGATTGGCAGGAATCTGTGCTGTCTGCCGGCGAAATAGCTGTTGAAGATATTAAGGCCGCGGATCTGAATGGCGACGGGAAACCTGACATTGTGGCCGCCGCCCGACAAACCAAAAATCTGGTCGTGCTGTTCAATACAACGCCATAACGGATACTGATTCGCGATGGCATGATGAATGTTCGTCGCTTATGTCCTTACCTGATCTGATTGTTTTTGACCTGGACTTCACGCTGTGGAACTGTGGTGGAACCTACTGCGATTGTCTGACGCCTCCGTTTCATAAAGACGGTGAGCGGGTCGTTGATGCCACGGGACGACATGTGCGGCTGTATCCGGATGTCGAGGATATCCTGGAAGAGTGCGAACGCATGGGCATCCGCATGGGCCTGGCCTCGCGCACCGAAGAGCCCCAGTGGGCGCGCACGCTGGTGGACCTGCTGGGCATTACCGATCGATTTGCCGGTGTCGAAATTTATCCGGGCAGCAAGCTGAAGCATTTTTCCGCCCTGCAGACCACACACGACATTCTGTTTTCGCAGATGCTCTTCTTTGACGACGAAATGCGCAACATCCGGGAAGTGGGCCAGCTCGGAGTGACGACCGTCTTCGTTTCCGGCGGCCTCGACGAAGCCCTGTTTCGTGAAGGACTCAGCCGCTTTGCCGGTCCGGCCTCATGACCAGCGGCCGCGTACCAATGGCCCCATGAGTGCCCGGGAGTGTGATCAGCAGGCGCCTCAGTGAAA
>JANSXP010000082.1 GCA_024742875.1 Planctomycetaceae bacterium
GGCCAAAGGCGGCAGACCGCCGCCCGCCGCGGTCCACCATTCAATGACCGGAGCAAAGTCGAGATCCTCGGCCGCCAGCAACGCTTCGAGATCGGCCACGGGGCGATGCACGTGCAGGTCGCCACTGTACCATCCCGCTTCCCGCAGCGCAGTCAATCGCTGCAGCACGATCTCCACGGTCGATTCCCGCTGATCAACCAGCATGATGCCTTCGGCCCGGCAGTATTCCGGTCCGCGCTCGATGGTCCACGTGTAGCGTCCCTCGGGCAGGTCGAGCCTGGTCTGGCCGTCAGAGACGAAATGATCGTGCCAGAACGGTGCGCCATCCGCGGTGACGGCCGTCTTGTCCTCGTTCTGCAGGTGAATGCGACAGGGCAGTGGATCGCCTGCGACGTCACGAATCTGAAACGTCACCAAAGAGGCCGAGGCGGAGCTGACGCAGATCGAGAGGATCGCGGCGGTCAGCATGCGGTAAACCAGCTGTGTCATGAAAGCATCCCAATGGAAGGGAAGGGGCCGAAAGGACGGGGGCGACAAGTGGGTGGCGGTGCCAGCTTTCCAGAGTGGCGCCAACGGCAACTGGATAGCGAAAGATCAGCGAAAGCGGCTCAGGATTTCGGTGGCCGCTCGTTCGCGATCAAACCTGGTGGCCATGTCGGTCTCGTGAATCAGGATGGCATACGACAGCCGAAAGGGCTCGCCCGCTTTGACGAACGTCTTGACGTAGGGCTCCCGGCGTTCTTTTGGTTGTTTGGGAAAGGGATTGGTGACCACCACGCCGTAGTCGCGAGCGTGCAGCCAGGATGGGCGCGGATTGTCGGGATGCGGCATCACCATCAGGCCGACTCGGCGACCGGCGACGGTGCCAGCGTAATCAAACCACTTCGCGGGTTTGCCCCAGATCTGGGCCCCATTGCGTTCGCCCCGGTTGTTGATGATCTGACCATTGCCGCCCTGCACCCGCAGAGGCGAAGCGACTCGAACCGCCAGCCCCGACTCTTCCTGGTCACCAAAGTAAAAGTCCTGAGGCGACGTGTATTCAGCGTCGATCTGCAGCAACAGCCCATCAGCGCCGCGTTCCCAGCGGTACCTGGTGATTTCTGTGCAGACAACAGCCTCGCCGGTTTTGCTGAGATACTGATTGCGAACGGCGAATGACGCTGTGTCACGGGTCCCGGTCAGAGGTTCCACAATGCCGTCAAATCGCACGGTCGACTGCAGTCGCCAGTAGTCATTGCCATTCAGGTCTCCGAAACTTATCCAAATTCCCGGGTGCATGCGGGGGTGTATGATGCCCTGTTCCCGAGGGTAGCCAGGGTCCACGTCTTCCGGCGCACGCGGCGGAAAGTTGCGGGTCACGGGCACGCCGCCGGGCGTGGTCACGTTGACGAGCGCCCGTCGTGGCAGTTCGGGATGGTCCTTCAGATACGTGGCGATTCTTTGCTGCTGATAGTGGATGTCGATATGGTCGCCGCGATCGTGAAACCAGAAGCCCGATCGATCACCCACGGCCGTTTGTGTCATCAGCCACGTGACCACATCGGCCACCTGTTGCGCTGTCAGCATTTTGCCAAATCCATCCGGCATGGGAGACAGTTTGGAGCCAATGCGTTCTTCAATGTTGGCTTTGGCAATCACAGTCGGCTGCCCTGCCGTGTCAATCAGCGTCAGCGCCCGGCCACTTTCTTCCAGGACAGCACCGGAGAAGACTCTGCCTTCGACCGTCACGATCTTCTGCTGCGCAAATCCCTCGGTGATGACGGCACTCGGCTCCAGAATCGACTGGATCAGAATCTCGGCACGTTTGGCGCGGGAGCCAATGTCTGACAGATCAGGGGCATACTTTCTGCCCAGCCCTTCCATCTGATGACATTTCAGGCAGCCGGCGCCGCGGGGGTGCAGGAACAGTTCGCGACCTCGTTCCGCATCGGCGGTGGGCATAGCGGCCAGGACGTCGTCGGTCGTGACACGGTGATCGGACGGCTCACCCAGCACAGCGCGATCGAGCACGACCAGATACATGCCACGCCCGGAGTCCGACAGCGGCTCGTTGGTGTTGCCGCCAAGCACAATCTGTCCGGCAGGAAACTCGCGGCGATACATACGAAAAGTGCCGTCAGTGGTGACCAGTTCTTCGCCGATGTCGACAAAACCATCAGGCTGTCCGATCTTCATCCAGCCGAGCGGTGCGTTCACGCGCAGATCGATGCCGACCACCACGCCCACGTCACTGTCAGCCGTCATCTGCAGCCAGCGATCCCCGCTGCAGCGATCATCATTGTTGCACATGCGGACAAAGGGGAGTCCCTGCAGCGAATGGGGAACGGCGGTGATGTAATAGGGACGATCGGTGTATTGACGTTTGCCGCTGGCCAGTCCGGTCCAGTCGATCTGGTAGTCACCCGGCGAGGGCGCCCGCAGATCGGTGATGAACGGACGGTGGCGATAGGGTTCGACGTGGCGGACCTGATAGCTGGCCGTCACAACTGGTCCGGCCTGCGTGTTGTCTTTGGCGATGATCACCTTCAACTGTGTGTCGCGGTCGACGCGAATGGGGCCGCTGTAGCGTGCTGACGTATTAACGGGAACGGAGCCATCGGTCGTGTAATTCAGCACTGCCCCGGGAATCGAGGATGTCAGACTCACCATCACGGGTTCGCGGAATTCGCCGGCTGCTGGAGAGAACGTCACCAGCGGGGCCGCTCCCCCTGTTTTTTGCAGCCAGAATTCCACGAGCTTCGCGACGCGCGGCTCCGGATCACTCCGCAACGGCAGGACTCTGTCCACGGAGACCGCGTCGTCTTCAAACAGTCCCAGCAGCGCGGCCAGTCGCACGCCCGGGCGTTCGTCGGCCAGCCACGCGAGCCGCCGTTCGACGTCCGCCAGATGTCGCAGTGCCTGCCACGTGGAGTAAAAGACCACACGATCTGTTTCCATGGCCGCCCGATCCAGCAGTTCGCTGACGTAGGATCGCCCGGCGGTTTGCCGCAGCAGCAGGACCATCTCGTGGCGGATACGAGGGTTGTCACTGGCCAGGACCGCTGCGATCAGTTGCCGATGTTTTTCCGGCGGTGCGGCAGGCTCACTGTCCACTGCAGTGGTCGTTTGTGAGGTTTCGTCATGAGGGCGCGCGTTGTGACGATGTGCCAGAATGCGGAGCGACTGGATCCGCCTGTTTTCGTCAGCGTCTTCTGCCAGCGCCCACCCCAGAAAGCGGGCGTCAATCGAATGACTGTTGGTGGCCGCCTGGCCCAGAGTCCAAAGAATCCACGTCTGCAGACTGCGGGAAGAGTCATTGGACGCCAGTTGGTCCAGCAGGAAGGCGGCCGTGCGACTGTCCGGCAGGCCGTCATTGGTGTGCAGCGCATGGCTGGTGCGAGCTGCTGCAATCTCTCCTTCGATCCGCCGCAGCAGTTCCGCCTGCGCATTCGTTCGCCAGGCCGGCACACTGCTGCCCAGATCTCTGACGAGATCTTCCATGGGCCACTCTGGCAGGGGGAGTTGACGCGCGGCGGCATCAAACGTTTGCAGTGGATTGCCTGCGCAGCGAATGCGATAGACGCGACCAGCGTCTGTCTGACGACCGTTCTCCACCGTAGCGCCGTACGCATGCCCCCAGCTGAGGATGTACAGTGCGCCGTCCGGACCGACTTCGATGTCAGTGGGGTCAAAGACGGTGCCCGAGCTGCCTGGCAGCGTGCGTCCGCCATCGGCATGGGCAAAGACGGGCGGGAAGCCGTTCTCACAGGTTCGCAGCGCCCCGTTCCACTGGGGACGAAATGCGTAGACCTCCCGCCTCATCCAGTCGTTGATGAAGAACAGGTCGCGGTACTCGGTCGGAAATTGATCGGCGTGATAATAGACCACACCGGCGCCCGAACCTTCGAACAGCGGCGCGCTGGCGGGCACGGTTGGCAGATGGTCTTCGCCCGTCCAGTGATAACTCCAGGGATGTCCCCAGCCAAAATGGGCGCCCGGAAACGGGGCAAAGATTTTGTCTCCCTGTGTCTGGTCATTGTCGGTCCCCAGCCAGTGAAAGCTGTCGTCAAACGCGATGTCCCACGGGTTGCGAAATCCGCGCGAGATGATTTCCAGATTGCGCCCGTAGTTGCCGGCTGCATCCACCGGATCGCACCGCAGAATTCCGCCCGACTGTCCCCAGTCGTCGCTGGGAGTGTGATAGCGCCGCTGATAGTGCTGCCGCGTCGTGACCTCCTGCGGCGGGTAGTCGGGCGCGCCATCCGGTGACGGCAGTCCCCACAATTCGCGGAAGGCCGCCGGTGCTAACTGGTCGAGGCGGTTGTATCCGCGGGAATTGCCCTTGGACATGTACAGTTTTCCGTCCGGCGCAAAGTTCAGACCGTGCAGTGAGTGCTCCAGATTTCCCAGCCCCGTGTAAACACGGATGTAGGTGTCGGCTTTGTCGTCGTTGTTGGTGTCGCGCACGACGGTCAGGTCCGGAGCGTTAGCGACCCACAGGTCATCGCCTCTCCAGGCCAGTCCCTGGATGGAATTGAAGCCGTCAGCAAAAGTGGTGCGGCGGTCAGCCACGCCGTCATCGTCCTCATCGATCAACAGGTCCACCCGATCACCCGGAGTCTCCGGCGTGGGGGCCCGCCACTGCTGCCCCTGTCCCACAAACAGCCGGCCGCGCTGGTCAAAAGCCATCACACACGGATTGCTGACCATCGGTTCGCGAGCCACCACATCCACGACAAAACCATCAGGCACCACGGGCAGGCTGTGGTCGTCGGCGTTCACTGTCGTGCCCACAACGGTCGTCAGCAGGAAAATACGCAGCATCATGTTGGAACCGCCTAAAAGAAAAGGGGCAGTCGGGTAGGAGGGGAGAACGGAGTGTTCTCAAGTGCGGGCCCGTATTGTTACGTCAGGCCTCGCTCTGATGCCAGCGACCACGCAGCCGGACGCGGTTAACAGTGCATTGGTTGTTCGTGCTGTCGGTAGTACAATAGGTGGATCACAGGGAACATCGCGGGCCGAATCGATGCACCGGGAATTGTTAATTCACAACAGAAGCCGGAGGAAACCGGTTCCACGCTGGCTTGCTCAGGGCTGTGCCCTCTGTCCGTATCTGGTGGGACTGGCCGTCAGACTCACTGTTTCGTCGACGCGGACGTCGATGCGACTGTTGTTGCTGGTGTCGGTGCTGGGGCTGGTGCTGCCCGGACACGCAGCGGTGAAGGCGGACGACGAAGAAAGCTCCAACTCCCCGCATCAGGCTGACATGACGCCCGAGGATGTGCAGTTTTTCGCAGATCACATCGCGCCGCTGCTGCAAGAGAAATGCGCAGGATGTCATTCCCACGCGTCACAGTCCATGGAGGGAGGACTCACGCTGGATTCGCAAAGTGGCTGGTCGAACGGCGGCGATCGCGGACCTGCCGTGGTGCCGGGGCGACCTGAAGAGAGTCTGCTGCTGCAGGCCGTTGCTTACAAAGATCCCGATCTGCAGATGCCTCCCGATGAACGTCTGACGGCACAGCAGATCAAACTGTTGACCGAGTGGATCCGTCGCGGGGCTCCTGATCCCCGCACGCCGCCCGAGGTTGTTGCGGTGGATGCGGACTGGTGGTCATTGCGGCCCCTGCAGCCGGTGGCTGTTCCCGGAGACGGTCATCCGGTCGATGCGTTTATCCAGGCCCGACTGCAGCAACAGCAGCTCTCGCCCGTGCCTGCCGCAGACCGCCGCACTTTGATTCGCCGGGCGTTCATCACGCTGCACGGTCTGCCGCCCACTCCGGAACAGACGGCCGCCTTTGTCAACGACGGGAGCGTGGACGCGTGGCCGCAACTGATCGACAGTTTGCTCGCTTCGCCGCGCTACGGAGAACACTGGGCGCGGCACTGGCTGGACGTCATTCACTTTGCCGACTCCCACGGCTGTGAACACGACGTGAAACGACCGCATGCCTGGCGATTTCGTGACTATGTGATTTCGCGGTTCAACGACGACATGCCGTATCCGCGGTTTGTGCGGGAGCAACTGGCCGCGGACGTGTTCTACCCGCAACAGCCGGAGCTGACAGCTGCGCTCGGATTTCTGGCGGCCGGTCCGCTGGAACTAAGCCGGGCCGGCACCGCGCCGGTGACGTTTGACTATCTCGATCGCGACGACATGGTGACCCAGACGATGGCGGCGATCACCAGCACGACCGTCAACTGCGCCAGATGTCATCGACACAAGTTTGACCCCATCAGCCAGGAGGATTACTACAGCCTGCAGGCGGTGTTTGCAGGGGTGGGCAAAGGTGATCTGTCGTTTGAGACTTCGGCCGATGTGCAACAGCAGCGAAGGGAACTGTCACAGCTGCGACAGGCGGCGGCCGCCCGTAACGGCGATGTGCTGCTGCAGCAGAAGTATGCTTCCCGTGTGCAGTCGTGGCTGTCTGCGCAGGCGGCCGCTGAGGTGGACTGGCTAACCCTGAGGCCAGACGTCTTTGTGTCCGCCGGTGGGGCCACGCTCACGCGTCAGGCGGACCACTCTATCCTGGCCTCCGGCGTCGTTCCCGATGAAGAAACCTACACGCTCACTGCACCTGTCCCCGGAGAACGGGTGACGGCCATCCGTATCGAAGCGCTGCGGGATGAGTCGCTGCCGATGAACGGACCAGGACGAGCGGGTAACGGGAATTTTCATCTGAGCGAACTGCGGCTGCAGTGGTTCCCCGCCGCAGGGGTGACTCCGCAGACACTGTCCGTTTCCCGTACGTCGACTGACTTCGATCAGGACGGCTGGACGTCAGCGCAGGCCGTGGATGGTGATCGGAAATCCGGCTGGGCCATCTATCCGAGGGTTGACCAGACGCACGCCATTGTACTGGAACTTCAGCAACCTCTGGATTTGACGGACGGCGGGCGTTTGGCCCTCACACTGCAGCATCTGTACCCCCCGAAGCACGTCATGGGGCGAGTGCGAGTGGCCGTCACCGCTGCCGATCCTGCCGCCGCGCGTTTGCTGCCATCCGACGTTGCCGCTGCCGTTGGTAAACCCCAAACGGCGCGAACTCAGGAAGAAAAACTGGCGATTGCCGCCGCCGCGCTGGAGGAGTACGCCGTCTCCAGACAGGCCGAACTGCCACCGCTGGCCACTGTGTACGGAGTGTCGTCTGACTGGTCGCACGCAAAGAAACTGCCGCAGCCGATGACGCCCAAAAAGGTGCACGTGCTGCAGCGAGGTGCCTTCGATCGACCGCAGCAGGAGGTGGGCCCCGGAGCGCTTTCGGCCATCGACTGGCTGCCCGCTCGTTTTTCCGTCACGACCGCAGACGGGGAATCTGTCCGGCGTGCGGCGCTGGCGGACTGGCTGGTGCACGCCGACAACCCGCTGACGCACCGCAGCATCGTCAATCGGGTGTGGCAGTTTCATTTCGGTCAGGGGCTGGTGAACACGCCGAATGACTTCGGTCGGATGGGCGGACGGCCGTCGCATCCGGAACTGCTCGACTGGCTCGCGGTGTGGTTTCGAGACGAGGCCAGCGGATCACTCAAGCAACTGCATCGTTTGCTCATGACCAGCGACGCATGGCGGCGAAATTCCATGGCCGGTGGGGACCCGACGGGACAGAGAGTCGATGCCGGAAACCGGTTACTGTGGCGACAGAATCGCTCCCGCCTGACCGCGGAGATGTTTCGAGACAGCGTGCTGCAAATCAGTGGGCGGCTGGATTTGACCATGGGGGGACCGGGTGTGGAGCAGTTTCGCAAGTCGAAAGGCCCGCAGGCCACACCCGCTCTGGACTACGACGGCTGGGACTGGGAGTCGCCCCAGGCGCGGCGTCGCAGCATCTATCGGGTGGTGTGGCGGGGGATCGCCGACCCGTTTATGGAGGCTCTCGATTTTCCCGACCTGGGACTGCTGGCCCCGCAGCGAGGTTTCTCGGTTTCGTCGCTGCAGTCACTGACCCTGCTGAACAATGATTTTGTGCTGCACGCCAGTCAGTGGATGTCGGACCGCATATGCTCAGAACACAGTGACGTGTCCGATCAGGTGCGGCGCGCCATTTCTCTGGCGTGGCTGAGATCGCCCACACAGGCGGAACTGGCCCGAGGAGCGAAGTTTGTGCAGCGCCACGGACTGGCCGCCTATTGCCGTGTCCTGTTTAACAGCAATGAGTTTCTGTTTGTGGACTGAGCCAGTGCAGCGACGCGAATTTCTCTATCAAGGTGGTGGCGGGTTTGGCGGGCTGGCTTTGTCGTCCTTGCTGGCGGCTGATGACGTGTCGCCCCGGGCTGATTTCAACGGCGGTCTGCACCATCCCGCTCGTGTGAGACGCGTGATTCAGCTGTTCATGACGGGCGGCGCCAGCCCGATGGACACGTTTGACTATAAGCCGGAACTGGAGCGTCTGCATGGTGAGAAGCTGGGGCCTGCGGAGAAGCCGGAAGGCTTCACGGCGTCGCCGGGAGCACTCATGAAAAGTCCGTTTGCGTTTGCCAGGTATGGTGAAAGCGGGCGATGGGTCAGCAGCGTGTTTCCGCAACAGGCGCAGTGCGTGGATGACATGGCGTTTCTGATGGCGATGGCTTCCAAAACCAATGTGCACGGTCCCGGCACGTACATGATGAACACCGGATTCATTCTGCCCGGTTTCCCGTGTCTGGGTGCCTGGACGTCTTACGCGCTGGGGCGACTGGTCGATAATTTGCCCACGTTTGTTGTTCTGCCCGATGCCAAAGGCCTGCCCTACAATCAGCGGGGGCCATTTTCCAGTGGATTTCTGCCGGCCGTGCATCAGGGCACCGTGATCAATGCCGGTGCGAACAACCCTGTGCCAGACCTTTTTGCCGACCCTCGTTTTGAGTTTGCCAGGGGCCGAGCCGACCAGAGTGCCAGGGAACTGCTGCACGAGATGAACCACGCCCATCAGCAGTCGCGACGTGACGACGCGCGTCTGGATGCCCGCATTCGCTCTTACGAACTCGCGGCCGGAATGCAGTTGTCCGCTCCGGAAGCGTTTGACCTGTCGCTCGAGTCCGGCAGTACGCACACGGCTTATGGTCTGGACGATGCCGTCACGGAGGACTTCGGCCGTCGCTGCCTGCTGGCCCGGCGACTGTGCGAACGCGGCACTCGTTTTGTGCAGGTGTGGAGCGGACCGCAGGGGGCAACGGGCAACTGGGACAATCACGCCAGCATCCCGAAAGAACTGCCGCCGATTGCCCGCAGCGTTGATCTGCCCATTGCTGCCCTGCTCAGGGACCTGAAACAGCGAGGATTGTTTGAAGACACGCTGCTCATCTGGACCACGGAATTTGGTCGCACGCCCTTCGCTCAGGGGGGAGAAGGACGCGACCACAATGGCGGGACATTTGTCACGTGGATGGCGGGGGCCGGCATCAAAGCGGGAACCGCGTACGGCGCCAGTGACGACTGGGGCTACCAGACGGCCGAAGGAAAGACCTACTGCTACGATCTGCACGCCACCATTCTCCATTTGATGGGGATCGATCACGAGCGGCTCACCTTCCGCCAGAACGGCATCGACCGACGGCTGACCGATGTCCACGGGCACGTTGTGAAGGAAATTCTCAGCTGAGCGCGAACCGAAGATTTCTCAGCAATTCGGGAGCGAACTTCCCACGATTGTGCTCCAGGTCAGCGTAGATGAAGAACGTGCCCCCTGGGCTTTCTTCCACTGACGTGTCGGCAGATATCCATGGACGAGACGGATCCGCAGTCTGGCAGCAATCGCCGTGTTGAATCTGCACGCCCGCTGGATGGGGCAACGGCGTCGCGCGTGGCAGGTGGTCAGGCAGGGAAAGACGCCGAGGCGGAAGACCGATCGGATCATCCCTTTGCACCACCGCAGAGCGGCCCTGAGGTGGCCGTGACGACGGACGCCATTGCCACGCTGCAGAAAACGTGGCTCAAGCGCATGGCGGCTAACTGCATCGTGCCCACTTTCTTTGCGCTGCTGCTGGTCGAAGGATATGGTCGGCTGGGACTGCCCGTGGGGATTCTGGTGGGCGGCTTTGCGGGCTGGCACATGTGTCGATTCGCTCCGGCGCTCATGACAGACATTTGCCGCGGTGCGTTTGCCGTGGCACTGACGCAGTTTTATCCATGGCTGCAGGTGGGCATTGGCCTGGTGACGGTCGGGCCATTCGAACGTCAGCTCCACAATCCGTTTGTGGTCGTGCTGGCCACGCTGCTGACCGGTGGAGCGCTGGCCATTGTGTCACTGGTGTTTGGGGTGATCTATCGATTGTTCAAACGGCAGCCGCGTGAGGCACCGTCGGAAAGCCGTCACTCGCCCGGGACAGACTGATTTAGTGTGTCCTGCGGGTCTGCCAGCGGTTCAACATACGACCGTCCGATCGAGTACAGGAACAGGCGGTCCTGATATTCCGCCTCGCGTTCCTGTGGTGCGAATTTGAGAGCAGCCTGCTGCCTTTGCTGAGCCTTGCGAGACTGACCATCGGCCGCAGATATGCTGCGGCCATTGTGTCCAGCGTGTGTCCAGCGTGTGTCCAGCGTGTGTCCAGGGTGTGAGCGTCGGCTGAGGTCCTGTTTGGCCGAACAAATGCTGCCAGTGATCGGCTCGGCGGCAACCAGACGCGTTAATAGTGGCCGTTTTCTGCGGGATAGGGCATGGTGGTGGGAAAGGCCGTGTCTACAACCCCGCATGCGGCGTGGAAACATGCCGGCGTGCCTGCCACCCGCATGGGCCGCAACACAGGAGACCGACAGCGTGAGCGAAGCGTTTGATATTGAGATGTTTTACGATGGCGACTGTCCCCTGTGTATGCGCGAAACTCGTCTGCTCCAAAGACTGGACAAACGCGGGCGGCTGCGGTTTACCAATATTGCGGCCGCCGACTTTGCTGCGGATCAGTTTGGGAAAACGCAGGACGAACTGATGGCCGAAATGCACGGTCGTCTGCCCGACGGCTCGTGGGTGACGGGGGTGGAAGTTTTTCGACGTCTCTATACAGCTGTTGGATTTCGACCGATCGTGTGGCTGACCCGGCTGCCGCTGATTAGCCACACGCTCGATCTGGGCTATGTGGTCTTTGCGAAGTACCGTCTGCGGCTGACCGGTCGCTGTACGGAGAACTGCAAAGTGCCGCAGTCGGAGAGTGTTTAGCGGGCAGCTGACTGCACGTACGCGTTCGCACCAGAGCCGTGGCAGCGTCAGCCTTATGGGCGCTCCGGGGGAAGTTCAAGGATGGCGATGTCTTTGAATTCCACATGCATGTCCATGCCGCCGTGCAACTGCAGTGCAATATGTCCCGACTTCTGACAGAGAGAATCGCCCAGCAGTTCCGTCACGGTGACGCCGTTGAGCGAGACCGTCATGTCATCACCGATGGCCGTCACCACCATCTCCACCCAGTCCCCGTGGGAGACGATACGGCTGATCAGTTGCGGTGCGGGCTTTCGCACCCAGCCGCGTTTGGCCGTTTCGTACAGTCCCCCGACAGCTTCTGTTGCGTCCACTTCTGCCTGAAGGCCCCGGATCGCCACGTTGGTCTTGGTCTCGGCAGAGCGAAAATAAAGTCCCGAGTTTCCCGTGGTCACCCGGAACTTTGCCCGCAGGATGAAGTCGGCATACTGTTCGTCGGACACCAAAAGACCATGGCGGGATTCTGATTTTTTGCTGGTGCCGACAATGGTCCCCTCGACCACCTTCCATTCGCCCCCCGGCTGCGTATGCCAGCCGGTGAGGTCTTTGCCATTGAACAATGGTTGCCAGGTCTGAGCGGCAGCCGGTGTACTGACGGCGGTAAGCAGGCCAGCGAACAGCAGAATGTCTTTCATGGGTCGGCTTTCGGTGGGAAGCAGGTTGGGACGTAAAGATGGGCCGTGCTATTTGTCGGCGGGCGGCAGGCTCAGAATTTTTGATTGACGCCAGTTCGTGGCGTCGATTCGCTGTAGCTCTCTGGTGATATCGCTGCCCTGGTAAAAGGAGAACCAGCCCCGCAGCACGCGAAACTCTCCCGGTGGGCAATCGGCAAATTTTGGGTCAGCGTGCAGGCAGGGGCACGGCGCGTTGGCCCAGTTTCTATGCAGCGGAGCCCATGCCGTGATGATCCAGCGCTGCCTGTCCTCGGAATGGGCCAGCGCGTAGCTGCCGTTCAGCTGTTTGTTGTCGTTGGTCTGTCTGGAGAAGCCGTCGACCGCCTTGAGCATTACGCAGTTCTGCACCCGCAGGTCACTCAGTGGCTGCTGCGTGCCGTTAAACAGCCACATCTCCATGGCCAGATGGTCAGCCCAAGGGCTGACGCGGGTCCCAAAACGAATGCCATTGGGCAGCGTTCGCTGCATCACCAGGGTGCCGTCCTTCAGCAAACTCCACTCTCGCTGCGGCAGGTCGATGTTCTGTTTGCTCCACACCGTGTCGATATGGGTATGAGCGAGATACGTCAATCCGAGGTTGGACCAGATGGCCTCCGGCACATCCAGCACGGCGTAGCTGGTGTCGTCCCACGGACAAAACACGCTCAGCTTGGTCTCCCGCTGGGGAGCGATCGCGCCCTCCAGAAAACCAATTCGCGGATGGGGGCCGCCCGGATACGGCAGCACGAACAGACGATCGTGCTCCCGCGGCGGACAGTTGTCGGCCGTGATGCCAAACTGCTTCAGCTTTTCCACCTGCTGCTGAGCTTCGAGTCCGGTGACCTGTCGAACTTCCTCCGGCGTGAACCGATGGTGCCAGACCATGTTCTGCAGCCAGCGTTCCAATTGCTCGTCATCAGACACCCGACGCAGCTGATCATCGGCGGCGGCGGTCGTCAACAGGAAAGCCAACAACACGGTTATGCGGTTCATGGTCACCTCTTTGTGGTGTCGCTGCCGGCAAGAGCGTTTTCTGCAAAGCGGCGAATGGCGGCCGCCGTTTCTTCAGGATGAGAGACGGGGAGAGCGTGCTTCCCGCCTGAGATGATGGTGTCGGCAGTGGTGTAGCTGACGGGGAATGTGGTGTCTGCGTCTCCATGGATGTGCGTCAGGGGAACGTTCATGGACGTTGGTGGCTGCCAGTCCAGCACGGCCCCTGTCGCCCAGCGGTGCCAGCGACCCGCGTCTCCGGACAGCTTTCTTAACCGCGCGGTGGACGAGGTCCGTACACGGGCGGGTACAGACTGAGCCAGCCGCCCGGTGGCCCTGAGCAGTCGATGCGTCCGCCGGCCGCCGAGGGTTCGCAGCAGTCGCAGTCGCGGCGGCAGCTGTGAAGGGTGCTGGATGCTGGCGATGACGATGCAGCCTTGCGGCTGAACAATTCGTGAAATCTCCTGAGCCAGAATCCCGCCGAAGGAAACCCCGCCAATGAAGCAGTCGCGGGAAAACTGCGGCGCCATACGACGGGCATAGGCCTGCAGTGTCTCATCCGGCTGTGGCTCAATAAACGGCACAACGCGGGCGCTGGGCAGCAGCGGCAGAAGTCTGTGATAGACCGGATACTGCTGCGTCATGCCGGGCAGCAGGCAGATGAGGGGAGATGGGGGCTTCATGATTCCGACACCCCGGATGAGTTCAGACGAGTTGAAAACAACAGGATACCGCATCCCCTGACCGGGGATGAAGCAACGCGCCGTTGATGCGGTGGTCGTTGAGTTTGGCTCGATCACACAGATATGACGCTCGGGCGATGGGCGAACGCTGCTCGAAGGATGTTGGGCTCATTGTGCGGGGCCTGTCTGCAGGCGGGGAAACGTCTGTTACTCATTGTATTGCGAGACGGTGTGCCGCAGATCCAGTTGACCATCTGCGACACGTGCAAAAATCGCCTGGCTGCCACAATCGCCAAATTGAAAGTAGCGACCGGTATGCAGGTTGAACAGGCAGCGGCAGCCCTCAGTTTCGTCGGGGGAGTCTGATTCGTAGTTCGGGGCGAAGTCTGCGATGTCACCCGCGTGCGACTGACGCAGTTCGAAGTAGGCCTCATCAAGTTCGTCGGAATCATAGATGGGGGCAGGTGGCCACGACGGCAGGGCCACGGCTTCCTGAATGGTGATCGTCACGGGAGGCTGGTGGCAGACTGGCGTATTGCCGTCCCCCAGATCCGCGTCGCAGTAGAGATCCAGAGCAGGTTGTTCGCCTTTGCGGAGTGACTCCAGGTCGTCCCGATGCACAAGGCGAATCTCATCGGCATGAATCTGCGAGCTGGAATAGACCGACAGCAATCCGCCACCGGGCAGTCCAAACCGCTCCGGATTGCTGATGTCTGCCAGGTTGAGCTGAAAATAGAAGATCCAGAATTGTCCGTTCTGTTTCCAGTCAGCAGGATCCACCAGGTCTGGTGGCCCTCCAGTTCGACTCACTCCCAGCGGGGCGTCCGCCAGAGAATCGCCATAAGACAGGCTGAGCGCCGGGGTCGCGACAGCCAGCAGCTTTTCCTTGTGGTCGGCGAGTCCGTATTTGGTGAGACGTTCGAGGAACTCAACACGGGTCTGGTCAGAGAGTGAAGCGAACATGCAGGGCGTGGCTCTGGCAGGCAATGGGGAAGGAGGCGGATGAGATCCAAAGGAATTGGGAATTGCTGCCGGATAAGGCTGCGTCTGCCGGCGATATCCGTGAGGGGGCAGCGTTGCCCGGCGGATGTTGTGGGAACCTCTGCGAAGAAAACTCAGGATAGAATCTGGTGAATGACGTTGCCGGCGACATCGGTGAGGCGGTAGCTGCGGCCGTTGTGGAGATACGTGAGCCGTTCGTGGTCCAGCCCCAACAGGTGCAGCAGTGTGGCATGAAAGTCATTAACGCTCACCGGGTCGGTGACGGCTTCGTAGCCAATTTCGTCGGTTTCGCCATGACTGACGCCCCCTTTGATGCCGGCGCCTGCCATCCACTGCAGAAAACCTTTGGGATTGTGGTCACGCCCTTTGCCGTTTTGAGAAATCGGCATCCGACCAAATTCGGCCCCCCAGATCACCAGCGTGGATTCGAGCAGCCCACGCTCTTCCAGGTCCGTCAGCAGCCCGGCAATGGGAACGTCGGTGGCAGCGCAGTGATGCGTGTGATTTTCCTTCAGGTTATTGTGGGCGTCCCATTCGCCGTCGCTGTAGACCTGCACAAAACGCACGCCACTTTCCACCAGCCGACGGGCCATCAGGCATTTGGAACCAAACGACCGGGAACGCTCCTCGTGGATGCCATAGCGCTGCTGTGTGGCCGGGGTTTCCTGTGACAGGTCGACGACATCCGTGGCTTCGGTCTGCATGCGAAACGCCAGTTCAAACGACTCCATCCGATTGGCAAACGCAGCGTCCGCCGGATGACGGCGGCGGTGTTCGTCGTTCAGTTTCGCCATCAGGTCCAGCTGAGCGCGTTGATCGGCCCTTGTGATCTGCGGCTGGCGGTTCAGATTGAGAATGGGCGTTCCTTCCGAGCGAAACAGCGTGCCCTGAAACGTGGATGGCAAAAAGCCCGAGCCCCAGTTGTGCGGTCCGCCCTTCGCGCCCTGCGTGTTGCCCATCACCACGTAGCCGGGCAGGTTCTGATTTTCGCTGCCCAGTCCATAGGTGGCCCAGGCACCGGCCGTGGGAAAGCCGGGCCGCGGCAATCCGCTGTTAATCTGATAGATGGCCGGCACGTGGTCGTTGGATTCGCTGTGGCAGGATTTCAAAAACGCCATTTTGTCCACGTGCCGGGCGACGTGCGTGTACTGATCACTGACCCACTGCCCGCAGTCGCCATAGCGGCGGAACCGAAACGGCGATTTCATCAGCGGGCCCGGATTGCCAAAAAACGCCTCGATGTCGGTGGTCTGCCCGTCGCGTTTGTCGAGTTCCGGTTTGCGATCGAACAGATCCACGGCACTGGGCGCGCCCTCCATGAACAGCCAGATCACGGATTTGGCCTGAGGCGGAAAGTGACTCCTGCGAGGCAGCAGGGTGGAGTCGGGGCGTGGCACGCTCGATTTCGACGCGGCCTGATCGCCAGCCGATGATGACTCGTCGGCCAGCAGACCGGCCATGCCCAGCAGTCCGGCTCCGGATCCGGCTCGGGTGAGCCACTGGCGACGACTCAGTCCGGACGACAAACGCCCACAGGGGAATTGGGAATGTGACATGACGTTCAATCGACGTAGAGAAATTCGTTGAGTCCAAACAGTGCCTGGCAGAAGTCGGTCAGCGCGGCCATTTGCGCGTTGGCCTCGCCCCGCCGATTCCGCACGTCTGTTTGCGACTGCACAAACTGAAACGCGGCCTGGAGTTCTGATTCATGGGGCGCTCGTGCAAAAGCTCGCTCAAAGGCGGCCGTGATGATGGTCGCGTCAACCGCCGCGTCGGAGCGGCCATCGTGCAGCGACCGGGCAAAGTCAGCCGCCACCGCCCGCACAAACCGGTCGTTGAGCAGCACCATGGCCTGCGGTGCGACCGTGGTGTTCTGTCGGGCGGCGCAGCTGGTCATCAGTTCCGGACGATCGAACGCCTGGAACATGGGATACGGAATGAGTCGCTTGTGAAACATGTACACGCTGCGACGCCTGGTGGATGCATCGTCTTTGGCGTCCCTGGGATAGCCTTCGCCCTTGATGTTACGCGCCAGATTGGCTTCCGGGGCAATCCACGGCTTGAAGCCAGGGCCACCAGCATCGGGATTGAGCGTCTGGCTGACAGACAGCATGGCATCACGCAGCACTTCGGCTTCCAGCCGCTGAGGGGGACGGTGCCAGAGCAGCGCGTTGGCCGGGTCCTTCTGCGGGCCGCGGGGGTCCGTTGAGCCGACGGTGCCCGCCTGCTGCCACACTCGACTGGTGAGAATGCTGCGATGCAGGGGCTTCAGATGCCAGCCATTCGTGATCAACTGCTGGCAGAGGTACTCAAGCAGCTGCGGATGGGTGGGCGAATCGCCGCGCACACCAAAGTCACTGGTGGTGCCGACCAGCCCTGTGCCGAAGTGGTGATGCCAGAGGCGGTTGACAATCACTCGGGCCAGGAGCACACCCCCGCCGTCGGTTGTGCTGGTGATCCAGTCAGCAAACGCCCGTCGCTGCAGTGTGCTGGCGGGCGTACCGTGACTGGCGTAATCTCGTTTGGCCTGTTCCCAGAACTGATCGGCGGTGACGTCCGCGGACACCAGCGACGGAAAGCCAAGGCCCACTTCAATTTCTCGATCGTAAAAGTCACTGCGACGAAACAGCCAGGTGGTGCGGCGTTTGGCGTCAAAGTCGCGAAAGAAAAATGCCTGCTGACCGGACGGCAGCTTGTCAGTCACCCGATCGCCACTGTGGAACACGCTCAGCAGTTGATAATACTCTTTCGCCGAGAAGGCATCGTACTTGTGGTCGTGGCAGCGGGCGCAGGCGACTGTGAGGCCCAGCAGCCCGGATCCGACAGTGGAGATCACGTCGTCCAGTTCGTTGTAGCGATTGCGCAGACGTTCGCTCTCCAGAAAAGAGTCGGGCAGCTTGAAGGACGTGCCCGCTGTGAGAAAGCCAGTGGCGGAAACGGCCGCGTCGCTGTCGGGCGCGTATTCGTCTCCGGCCAGTTGCCAGCGGACAAACTGGTCGTACGGCATGTCCTGATTGAATGCGTCGATCACGAAATCGCGGTACGTCCAGGCAAACGGACGATCCTGATCGGCTTCCTGTCCATCGCTGTCGGCATACCGCGCGACATCCAGCCAGTGACGGCCCCAGCGCTGGCCGTATTGAGTCGAAGCCAGCAACGAATCCACCAGGGCAGCCACCGCGGCATCGGCGTCGTCGGCAAACGCGATTTCAAATTCCCGGGTTTGCTGCGGCGTGGGCGGAAGGCCCACCAGATCAAAATACAAACGCCGTACGAGCGTGCGGGCTGACGCACGCTGTGCGGGTTGCAGGCCGGCCTTTTCCAGACTCTGGTGGATGAACAGGTCGACCGGAGTGTGAGACCATGAGTCGTCTTCTGCGGGGGAGGGAGGAGTGATTGCGGAAAGTCGTTGAAAGGCCCAGTGCTGCCGAGCGCGATCCGCGCGGGGATCAGTCACATTGGCGTTTGCGGGCCATGCGGCGCCCTGTTGAATCCATGTTTTGAGAGTTGTGATCTGTTGAGCGGTCAGTGGCGGATTGCCTTCCGGCGGCATCAAGCGGTCTTCGTGCTGACCGGACACCAGTTGCAGCAACAGACTGCCCGCCGCGTCATGGGGCACGATCACCGGGCCACTGTCTCCGCCCTGCATGGCTTGGGTGCGAATGCCAAGGTTCAGTCCACCTTCCAGCGTTGTCCCTGCGTGGCACTCATAGCAGTGCTTGCGAAGGATGGGCTGCACGTCGTTCACAAATCTGACATCATCGCCTTCGACCGCGGAGACCGGCAGTATGACGGCCACGGCGGCCAGCGATACGGCGAAGACCGAGCGAAGCGTTGGGTGGCAGGCAGACGGTGGGGATGCGGACGGTGGGGATGCGGACGGTGGGGCTTCAAACAAGGCCATGTCACTGGCTCGCTGTGTTTTGAGGGACAGGCGGTCGTCAGGAGGTGGGGACCATCAGGGCGGGCCCGACAGTATACCATGGGGCCCACGGCAATCGTCAATCACCAGATCACGTAAGCTGTCGCGATGCCCCCTGAGCGGCCGCCTGGACCGCCCGGTAACGCCATCACGGACTGCTACTGCGGCTGACTGGGCAGCGACACGTCCTCAAACGCGGCGGAGATTCCGCGAAGGTGCCGATCAAAGAATGCACGCTGCCGACGAGCAATGTCGGGATTGCGAAAGCCACCGTGTCCGCCCTCCTGCACGGTGATCAGGCTGACCTCTCCGCCCGCTTGTTTTAGTGCTGACTGCAGTCGCTCTGACTGGTTGAACGGCACAAGTGGGTCTTTGTCGCCGTGCACAATGAGGAACGGAGGCGACTCGGCCGAAACCCAGGTGACCGGGGAGGCGGAGCGTGCTGTCTGAGGATGGTCACTGACGCGACCGCCGACCAGACGGCCTTCCGGGGAGGCGGGCTCGTCGTGATTCATGCGACTCGGGTAGTCCTTCATCGCCAGCAGGTCCGACGGGCCATACTCATCAATCACACACGCCACACTGCTGGATTGCTGCCGATGTGAGCCAAGCGTTCCGTCGAGTTTGTCCGTGTTACCGCTGACGCCCAGCATCGCCACCAGATGCCCGCCGGCCGAAGAACCGCTGACGCCGATGTGATCAGCGTCGAGTTGATACTCCTGAGCGTGCGCGCGAATCCAGCGGATCGCCGCTTTGCAGTCGTGAATCTGGGCCGGCCAGTGGGCTTGGTCGGTCAGGCGGTAGCCCACGCTGACGCCAGCGTATTGCCCACTGGCAACGTAGTCGGCCAGACGACGGTGCCCCGCACGGCGATCACCGCCTCGCCAGGCGCCGCCATGAACGAACACGATGACGGGCAGCTTTTTGCGTTCGCGCTCGGTTGGCAGCAGCAGGTCCAGTTGCTGCCGCGAGTTTTCTGTGTCGGCATAAGGGATGTTGGCCGTCAGTTGAACGGACTTAGGTAACGGCAAACGTGAGCGACCAGGCTGCGCGACGGCCGTCTGGGTGAAACAAACGGACAGGAGGATGAGACGGGAGATGTGCTGAGACATCAGACGGTCCTTTGTTCAGAGAAGTGTGAACTGCTAGTCAGTCTGTGTGTGGCGTCTGAGTGATCGGAACTCGCTGGTCCAGCCGGGCATATCCGTGGGACGGCAAAGATCGCATTCCCCATGGCCCTGGCAGTTAAAGCACAGACCATTGGTGCAGATCAAACAGTCTTCGGGCAATGCCGGATCCTGGGCACCGCATCCCATGCATTTGCCGGACCCTTCGCAGATCTGGCAGGAGCCATCATCACAGACACACTTGCGGTAGATGTCAGCGATCAGCCAGCCGTCTTTTCGTACCAGGCGGTAGCGGCTCTTGCTCAATCGTTCCATGAGCTCGCCTTTGCCCAGTTCGACCACCATTCGCGATTCCGACGATTCAACCACGACGTACTCGTCTGGATCCGGCGGTCGAAATGACAGCGCTCGGTTGGCGTAGTCTTCTGACGCCCGCTGCTGCCGATTGATGAGCTCCGGTGTTCCCAGCAGCATGAGGGCGCGCTGCTTTGGCAGATCCGGTCCCCGCATCTGCGATTGCCGGACGCACGCCACAAAGTACTCATGCAGTGTTTGCTGCCAGGATGCCATGACGGGCCGCGTACCGAGGGAGTGAATTGGCCAAAAAAAGAACGCCGCGGTGTGCGACCGCGGCGTTGAGTATCAGCGACCAGTGGATGTCATACTCGGCATCACCGATGAGCAAGTCAACTGACTGTCAGAATTCACTCAGCACGTTGCCATCGTTACGCGCGGCCAGATCACGGTAGGTCTGGGTGTTGATGTTCTGGGAGATCATCGTCACGGAGCCATCCATCAGCAGAAACTGACAGCCGCCAACGTGCGGTGACCAGAAGCCACCGGGGCTGCCGCTGGTGGATCCCGGCCCACCCGGGCCACCAGAGCGAACGTGGACGGCCACCATGGTCAAAGCCGGACGAATCTGCGGTGCTGCCAGGCCCCGCTGCTGGACAATGCGATCGGTGTGTCGCGTGACGCCACCTTCCAAAGCGCCGGGCACATCGTCAATCACGCCCGCCCAGCCGTTGTGGACAAACATGCCCGAACGTTCGCCAATGCCGATGGTGTTGGAGGTGCCGTCCGTGATGTCACGAAAGCGAATCCCGCGTCCCCGATGAAACATGCCGTTGAAGCCCGGTTCTTCGTAGCGTCCCTGGTAGCCCGGTGCACTGGAGTTGGCACCGGCCAGACAGCCCACATAGCTGACAGGGCCCAGGTCGTTGACCAGCACATTGCTGGTGAGTTCCTGCGTGGACGAATTTCCGGCGTAGACAGTCACGGGGCCGTCAAACGTGTCGCTGGGACACAGATAACCTGGCAGCTTAGTGGAACGGGCGAGGGCATTGTTCGGATGGGTGATCGGCAGGTTGAAGTCGATTTGGTTGTTGAGGTTGGCTCCGTCAATAAACGGCAGGATCATGGCGAACATGCTCCAGCCCGGGCCCGTTTCTTCCACGGCCTGATTGGATGAGCCACCCGGGTCAAAGGCGCTGGTGGCGATGGAGATGCAGCCCGGTGGAAAGGTGCGGTGAGCCGACTCGTAGTTGTGCAGCGCCAGTCCCATCTGCTTCAGGTTGTTCTTGCACTGTGTTCTGCGGGCCGCTTCCCTCGCCGACTGCACAGCGGGCAGTAACAACGCGATGAGTATGGCGATGATCGCAATGACGACCAGCAGTTCAATGAGCGTGAAGCCGCGTTTGCGGCGTACCAGAAAGCGCAAGTTGAGAGGGTAGGACATGGACGAAGCCTCGGCGGCAAAGGACGTTGCGAGTGAACTTTGGCTGGCTATTCCACGCTGGGAAATGGCTGGCTGACGGGCCGATTTTTAGGCGAAAATCGGCAAGGGAAAAGAGTAATGGCATAATACCATGTCAAAAACGACAAAAAGTTGGCTGGACGTGAGACGTGTTACGGCAGGCTGAACGATTTGACGTCGCTGGTCACTGTTGGCGGCGCACAAAAAAACGCCAGCGAGTCAGCTCACTGGCGTTCGAATTTCCCGAAGGATCCCGGTGGCTTAGCCGGCTGTGACGTCCCAGTTGAATTCATTCGAACCGGACTTCACTTCGACCTTCATTTCCGGATTTTGCCCGGCCATGGTGTTGTACCGGGCAGGAATCGCGTCAGCGTTCAGCGAGGATTCCTGACCGCTGGTGCCGTCTTCATAGTCCTCACCGCCACCATCTGACTCCGTACTGATGGTCACCAGGTTTTCGCCGATTTTGGCCCCCATGGTGTCCTTGTTGTACTGCAGTTCGTAGTTGCCATCGGCATCTGTCGTTGCGTAGGACGGGCGTCCTGCAGGCGGCTGGAAGGTGACGATCAGGCCGGCGCCCGGCTTACCCGCGACGGTAATTCGGCCCGTCACAGAGCCAATGTCCGGCATGTCATCAGGACCTCCTCCGCCACATCCAGCCAGGGACAGCGAGCAGACCAGCGCAAAACAGAGTCGAAGGCAAACTTGCATAACAGTGAATCTCAGAACCATGGAGTGAGTACAAAGAAGAAACAGATGGTGCGAGCTTAGAACTCTCCAAGGACAGACTTGTCGTCGCGAATACCCAGTTTCTGGTACACGCCCAGAGCGTTGGTGACGTTCTGCGCCCAGCCTGTGCGGTTGGGACTGTTGCCGTCGCGAACTCGGTCCGTGGCATTCACGTGCAGATTGTAATCGATGTTTTCGCTCAGGAAGTGAACGGAACCATCGCAGAACAGGAACTGAGCTCCGCCCGTGTGGGCGCTGTCAAAGCCTTCTGTACACCAGTGATTGCGGTTGTCGCCCACGTTGATGGGAATCGACACGCGGCCGAGCGTATAGTCCGCACCCTGCGGTCCGCCGCCCGTCGGATTGCGGTTGCCCGCCCAGGAGCCTGACGCACAGAACGTGGTGCGCTCACCAACGGCAATGGTGTTGGACGTGCCGTCCACAATGTCACGCATCTGGTAATTGTCGCCCACATGGAATACGCCGCGTTTGCCATTGGCGTTCTGACGGTTAACGTCGTTGTAGCCGCAGTTGCCAATGTAGTTGGACTTGGAAACGCGGAACGCTGCAGGAGCGCCTCCGTTGCCTCGCATGTTTCGTCCGGAACCGCCGTTGACCTGGCCACCACTCATCAGTGGGCCCGCCGGGTCAGAAGGGCAGATGAATGGTTCCAGCGTTGTCTGCAGGAGAGGACGCAGGTTGGCGTCCGCCAGCACCTGACGCATGCGGAGATTTCCCACACCCAGTTCGTTGTACAGGTTCTGCTGCTCAATCTGAGGCAGAATAGAAGCACCCCAGCCCCACATCTCCTCATTGGCACCGGCAATCTGTCCACCGATGGGAAATGTGTTGTAGATGTCGTGGTAGTTGTGCAGTGCCAGACCAATCTGTTTCAGATTGTTTTTGCACTGTGTGCGGCGTGCCGCTTCACGGGCCTGCTGCACGGCCGGCAGCAGCAGGGCGATCAGAATAGCGATGATCGCGATCACCACCAGCAGTTCGATCAGCGTGAATCCGCGTGACCTTCTAAGACAGGTTTTCATTTTGAACTCCAGCAGAAAGGAAAAGAGAACGGAGCTTCCCAAACATTGGGTACTGCCCGACTCTAGTCAGCAATGTTGGAAACAGGAATACCCACTCTGGAGATTTGTGAGAGGAAACGTCCAGAAAGTCAGTGTTTTCTGCAGTATCCTCACAATGGCGATTAAGGCGATTTCGTTGGGCGTTCAACGGACACAACTGAGCATGTGACATTTGTCACGTTCCCGGGAGAGAGCCGCTGGAGTCGCGAGATTTGCCCTTGCGTTACTCGGGTTGAGGTATATTGTCGTTTTGTGGCGGCGCAATCTGTCACGGCTTGCCCTGGCATCCGGCGCTCCTTTGCAAAAAACAGCGAATTCGTGTCGGACTACGGGCTCATTGACCATTCCCTTTTCGACCACGAAGAGGAATGGCCACGACCTGTCAGAAAACGCTGTTGCTGCGGTTGTTGTTGCTTTGCTGCCTGAACGGCCGAGCAGATGCGGAACTGCTGTTTCAGCATTCGGGCCCGAACGATCCTGGGAATCAGGGGGGGACGGCTTCGCCGCCGGTTGCCGGTATCACGGTCGGCTCGTTGCCCAACGACCAAGGGCTGGGTGTGGATTCCTGGTTCGTCAACGACACCTCGACAGCCGTTGGTTCGTTTCCGGGATATTCGCAGACACTTTCCGCGGCCCAGTTGACGACGGCCGCCACGGACGGGTGGGCGCTGAGGACGCGGCTGCGGGTCGCCAGTGACGGGGACTCAGTCGGTAACCTGGGTTCCGTGATGGTCGACGTTGTCAACGGTTTCACCCAGTACGGTATGGTATTCGGGTCGCAACCGAATGGCGAACCGGTGATCAGTTTGCCGGTCAGCAGCACGGGAGCCAATTGTCGTGCCCTGCCGCTTATTGTATCCTCGCGAAGCATCACAATTTTCGCCAGGAGACCCAAGATGGCTGGTAAGCAGAACGACATTTCCCATTCCACTGCGCTCGAACTTCTGCAGGACGGCAACGCACGTTACGTGGCGGACCAGACGTGCCGTCCCAATGCCACAATTCGGCGGCGGCTGGAAACCGGCGGTGGACAGTGGCCTTTTGCCATCGTCCTGACCTGCGCGGATTCCCGCGTGACGCCGGAGCTGATCTTTGATCAGGGTGTTGGTGACATCTTTGTGGCCCGGGTGGCCGGCAATGTGGCAACGAGCGAAGTGATTGGCAGCATTCAGTACGCCGTTCAGTTCATTCGCACCGAACTGGTTGTCGTGCTGGGGCATGAAGCGTGCGGCGCCGTGGATGCGGCGATTTGCCCTCCGTCCGGTGCACCGGCTGAACTGGGTGGGCTGGTGGGCCAGATTCAGGACGCCATCGGACGCGAGAAGAAGCTGCAGAAAGCCGTTGAGAAGAACGCCAAAGCGCAGGCCAGCGAACTGCGCAAGGCGCTGAAGGGGCCGGACCTGAAACACGCAAAGGTCGTCGCGGCAACGTATGGGCTGCGCAGCGGTGAAGTCAGCTGGCTGTAAGCCTGTTGGCATCAAAGTTCCGTTTTGGCCAGGAGATGGCCGGTCGTCTGTGCCGGCCAGTCCCGGCGCGGCGAGTTTGCCTCCGCCGGTTCGAATTGAAGGACGATGTCCGATGAGCACATCGCTGAGTCTGCTGAATCAACTTCAGGACGCGTCCACGCCCCATGCGTGGGATCGGCTGCAGCGGATTTATGAGCCGCTGATCCGCAAGTGGCTGCGGGCCTATGACATTCAGGAAAGCGATGCTGAGGATTTACTGCAGGAAACACTGCTCGCGATTTCCAAAGACATTGGGGCGTTTGATCACAACGGACGCGCGGGCGCGTTTCGAGCGTGGGTCAAAGGCATTCTCGTGAACCGGCTGCGAAAGTTCTGGCGTTCACGAGATCGCGGTCCCAGCGTGCAGGGTGGCTCCGACATGCAGCGACGTCTGGCCGAACTGGATGATCCCAGCAGTGGGGTGACGCTGATCTGGAACAAAGAACACGACGAACGCGTCCTGCGGGAACTGCTGGCCATGGTGAAGCCGCACTTCACGGAATCCACATGGCTGGCATTTTGCGGCACCACCTTTGAAGGCCGCAAACCGCAACAGGTGGCTGGCGAACTGGGTATTTCGCTGAATGCTGTGGTGATTGCTAAGTCTCGTGTGATCAACAGGTTGCGTCAGGAGGCGGATGGGATGATCGAAACATCCTCGGGATTTCCTGAGAAACCGTGACATGTTTCCCTTCCGGCAGGTCTTTGGTTCCGTGCCCGGATTCCGGCAGTCGCCCATCGGGCAGTTCGGCGGGCGTTCGCGATCATCCCTGCCAGGACAACATAAGCGGAGAGCAGCGTGTCGGAACCTTCAAAGCATCCCTCCACAGAGGAATTGTCAGCGTTTTCACTGGGACGGCTGACGCCCGATGTGGCTCAGTCCGTGGAAGATCACGTCAGTGAGTGCCTGCCCTGCTGTGAGACGATCGTGCGGTTGTCTTCGGAAGACACGTTCGTGGATTTGCTGCAGGAGGTGGGCCCCGATCCGTCAGATCAGCGGACCAGTGTCGGCGAAGCGGTTGCTGGTGACGCTGAAGCACTGCCGCAACCGCTGCTTGATCATCCGCGGTATGAGGTCCAGTCGCTGATTGGCCGCGGCGGCATGGGACGCGTCTATCGGGCCCGTCATCGCATGATGGATCGGGCTGTGGCACTGAAGGTCATTAATCGCGAATGGGTGCGGCAGCCGGAGGTCATAGATCGATTTCGTCGGGAAGTGAAAACGGCTGCCAGCCTCGATCATCGCAACATCGTGACGGCCCACGATGCTGAGCATGCGGGCGACACGCACTTTCTGGTGATGGAGTTTGTGGAAGGCGTGGACCTGGCGGAAACCGTTCGCCAGCGTGGTCCGCTGCCGGTGTCCGAAGCGTGTGAGTACATCCGGCAGGCGGCTGTGGGGTTGGAGTACGCCCACACGCGGGGCATGGTGCATCGTGACATCAAACCACACAATCTGATTGTCACACAGGACAACGTGGTCAAGATTCTGGACTTCGGTCTGGCGTCGCTCACGCCTCAGGGCACACCGGAGGCGCCGATCCGTGCAGACGCTGATGGCAATCTGACCATCGCTGGCGCCATCATGGGCACCCCCGATTTTATTTCTCCCGAACAGGCGCAGGACGCGCACCAGGTGGATGGCCGCAGTGACATCTACAGCCTGGGGATGACGCTCTACTACCTGCTGGCCGGTCGTGTTCCGTTTGCAGAGGGCTCAGCAACGGACAAGCTGAAACAGCACGCCGAAGCGGAGCCGCCTCCGCTGGGCGAAATTCGTGGCGATGTTCCCGCGGCGCTGCAGCATGTGATTGCGCAAATGACGGAAAAGCAACGGGCCGATCGTCTGCAGTCTCCGGAGGAAGTGGGAGCGGCCCTCGCGGCCTTCATTGACAAGACCAGTGTCCCCACGAACGTAACAGATCCGCAGTCCGCACCTGTGCCGAGCGCGGAAGTCCGTGCCGGTCGTCGAGGGTGGAAAGTGCTAAGCAGCCTTGCGCTGGGAGGATTGTTCGCTCTGGCGTGCGTGATGTATCAGCAGTGGAATTCTCCCGAGCGGGACCGTGACAGGCTGGACGCGTTTCTGGCGACCGGTCAAAGCTCGGAACCGGCCGGCGATATTCTCAGACGCCTGCTGCGATCAGATGCCGGTCGCAGTTATCTCCGCAAGCTGGACGCGAAGTATCCCAAACTGGCCTACACCGATGGAGATTTCTCTCCCGGATACACGCAGGTGGCGGCGCTCGCTTACGTCAACAGAGAAACCGGCGTGCCGGAGCCGGACCTGCTGGTGATTGGCTCCAGCGCGACGACCAGCGGCATGCATCAGCGGGGCCTGCCAGAGGAGCTGATCATCAAGTCCGTGGAGTTTGACAGCGCGGACGACGATACATGTCAGGCGATTTTTACGCTGATCACTCTGGACGAGACAGAATTCATGGAGCTGCGGACAGGTTCTGTTTATGAAAGTCGCATCGGCATCAAAGATCTGCTGGGGCAGAACGGACGCAACAGCAAATCACTGTTCGACGCGTTCGTGGCGGCCAGCTACCAGAGAAAAGCCACAGCGGCTGAGGCGACCGCTTCGCAGTGGGAATTTCAGCGGGAACTGAAGGCACCGCCAGTCGGAGAACGACCTGCCGCCAGTCCGCTGATGAACCGTACTCTCACGGGCATCCGCAACAACGGCGCGCGGTGGGTGTTCACCTGGGACAAAGTGACGATCACCAGTGATGTGCCCAGCCAGCCTCTTCCAGCTGACGTCGTGTGGGAAGTGCTGGAAAGCGACGGTGAGCATCAGAAGATCCATGCCTCGTGGCAGCTGATGAATCGCAATCAGCAGGTGGAGTTGTTCAATATCAAGGTGGACGACGAGGCTTCACCCCGCGAAGTGCGACTGCCGTTTGCCGCGGCGGGCAACATTCGCGTCAATCTTGGCAGTCACCAGTACAACTGTCGCCCCACCAGTCAACTGGCAGCCGCAGAGCTTTCGCCCAGTCAGTTGACGGAATTGCAGGCCGGCAGCGGAAAGCGGGTTGATCAGATTGCTGAAGCTGTATGCCGCGCGGCCGGTGTGTCGACGGATCAGTGGGAGCGGTTTATGAAGGACGCGGCCTTAAAAAAGCAGAGCGTTGGCGACCCGCTGTCACTGGTGCTGCCGCAGCCGCTGTCCACACTGGCCGGTCAGCCGCCGGCACAGCTGTCTGATCTACGCGCCGCGATGTCGCTGAGTGTGTCTCGTGGCTATTACTCAC
>JANSXP010000085.1 GCA_024742875.1 Planctomycetaceae bacterium
GCCCCTGTGAACGGTCCGGCAATCATGGGGTTTGGTGTCAGGCAGGATGCTGCCTCGAGTGTCTCCGGTGAGCCTCAACTGCTGAAGACCTTCGAGCTCAAAGACGACGTCGCCCGGACTTTCACATTCGATACCTGGATTGACAAAGATCACTTTCCGTATTTCTCATTTGTCAATGGCTCGGGTAAGCCGATCACGCAGGTTCGCTCCAACATTCGCCGAGGGAAGATCGATGCATCTGCCATGAAGCAGCCTTACCGCGGGCCGGGGATCAGGATCACCAGGTTTCGCATTGAAGGACCGTTCCTCGACGAATGGCCGTCTGAGTCAATTCGCACGACTTACGATGCAGATGAAATTCCCAACCTTTCCGATCCGACCGTGCGGAAGGACGTGGTGACCCGCTTCGCTCGTCGAGCCTTCCGACGCGACGTGGATCAGGCTGAACTCGCATCGTACCTCGAGTATCTGGAACGCCAGCGATTCAATGGCATGCCGCTGCCGTCTCCGTCGCGGGGCAACAACCGGCGGGACAATGCTGCGAACGCGACATGGCACGAGGCCACGATCAAAACCTTCGCATCGATGATGAGTTCTGTCGACTTCCTCTACCTTCGAGAAAACAGCGGCGAGTTGAGTTCCTTCGAACTGGCGAACCGTCTCTCGTACTTTTTCTGGAGCACGATGCCCGATGACGAACTGTTCGCGCTTGCGCGTTCCGGCCGAATCAAAGAACCGACTGTTCTCAGGCAGCAGGTCAAACGCCTGCTGGACGACGAGCGTTCGACGCGGTTCTGCGACAGCTTCGCCGATCAGTGGCTGTCGCTCGACAAGCTGGGGACGATGCCACCGGACGGGAAATCGAAGGAATTCCGAGCGTACTATCAGGACCGGCTGGAACCGGCGATGCTGGAGGAAACAAGACGATATTTTCGACACGTACTCCACAAAAATCGCAGCGCAGCAGACTTCATTGATTCGGACTATTCCTTCATCAACGCCGGTCTTGCGAGTCTGTATGACGTGCCATTCCCCAGGGGCGAAAAAGGGTTCTCGCGAGTCCAGTTTGCTCCTGCTTCACACCGCGGGGGGCTCTTTGGCCATGCCAGCATTCTGACGCTCAGCGCGAATGGCGTCGAAACGTCACCCGTCGAACGCGGCGTGTGGGTCCTGGCCGACTTTCTGGGAACGCCGCCCCCACCGCCACCGAAAGAGGTGCCCGCGATCACGCCGGACCTCAACGGCGCAGAAACCGTTCGAGATCTGCTGGAGAAACACCGCAGCGATAAGGCCTGCATGGAATGCCATCGCCGTATGGATCCGCTCGGATTCGCTCTCGAAGCCTACGACCCCATCGGCCGCTTCCGCACAAAGTACTCAAAAACGCAGACAGTCAGCACGCACGGCAACTACCTCGGCCGAGACTTCGCTGATGTCACGGAGCTGAAACAAATTCTTGCCAGCGATCTGCGTCCGTTCGCGAGGAACCTGATCGTCCGCATCGCCGAATACGCCAAAGGACGTGCGCTCGTTGCACGAGACTTCGGGATCGTTGAAACAATTCTCGACGACACCCAGGGTACCAACTTTCGGCTCAGGGATGTCGTGACGGCAATCGTAACGAGCCGGTTGATGACGGAGCGATAATGATCGAAGTAAAAAACGTGAACCGCGATGGGCGCGCAACCGAGAACTCCCGTTTGACAGCCAGCCCCCAGCGGCAGCGTTCGCAGTCAATGAAACACCGACGACTTCGGCTTGCCGTGATGCAACGAATTTCTCTCACCATGAAATATATGATCCTCATCGCGTGCTTATGCGGTTCGTCGCACACCATCGCTGCCGACAGGCCGAACATCATCCTGATCTTCACGGACGATCAGGGGTACCAGGACCTTGGTTGTTTCGGATCGAAGAGCATCAGGACGCCCCATCTGGATCGTATGGCAGCGGAAGGCCTGAAGCTCACCAGTTTTTATGCTCAGCCGGTGTGCGGTGTGTCCCGAGCAGCGCTGATGACCGGTTCGTATCCGATCCGGGTTGCAGAGCCTGGCAACATCAAGCGGCTGCACACGGTGCCGCACCCAAACGAAGTCACAATGGCCGAAGTGCTCAGCGAAGCCGGCTATCGCACGGGCATCATCGGTAAGTGGCACCTTGCTCTGGAAGGCAGTGACCATCCCAGCGGCTTCGATCCGGCGACCATGCCGAATGCTCAGGGGTTCGATGAATTTTACGGCACACCACGATTCAACGGATTCACCGTTTTGGTCGACGACACTAAGGTGCGAAGTCCGCTGATGCGCAACGACGAAGTGGTCGTCAGGGAAGTTGAAAGCTGGGACAACATTACCGCGGACTACACGGTCGAAGCCATCAAGTGGATTACATCGAACCGCGGCAGACCGTTCTTTCTGTACCTTGCCCACAACATGCCGCACATTCCGCTGGGGGCCTCAGAAAACTTCAAAGGCAAATCCGCCGGCGGTTTCTACGGTGACACGATTGAAGAAATCGACTGGTCGTGCGGTGAGATTTTTCGCACGCTGAAGGAACTCAATATCGACGAGAACACGCTGGTCATTTTTACTTCCGACAACGGCCCGTGGGTCGAAACGACACGAGGTATGGTGCCCGGTGGAAAGACGTTTATCCCCCGCGATCACTCAGGCAATGTGGAGCCACTGCGAGGCTGGAAGATGAGCGCCTGGGAGGGTGGTTGCCGAGTCCCCTTCATCGCACGCTGGCCCGGAAGGATTCCGGGGGGCTGGGAGTCCGACGAAATCCTGACCACCATGGATCTGCTGCCCACCTTCGCGTCGATCGCCGGTGCGGTTCTGCCAGAGACGCCACTTGATGGGAAGGACGCCACTGACTTTTTGATTCAAAAGTCCAACAGTCCCCGCGACGAGTACCTGTATTACAGCGGCTGTCTGTTGACGGGCGTTCGCAGCGCACAATGGAAGCTGGTTCTGCCCCGTGAAAAGAAACCGGCCGGACTCGGCTGGTGGAGCCGGATGATCGACGCCGTTCCGCAGACGCAACTTTTCGATCTGACTGCTGATCCCGGCGAAGGCAATAACCTCGCAAAGCAAAACCCCGAAGTGGTCGCCTCACTCCTGAAACGCATCGAGAAGGCTCGCGTCGAGCTTGGGGACATAGATCGGACGGGCAGCGGTGCCCGGTCATTCGACGAGGGGCCGCGAAAACTCCAGGTTCCGGTGAACAAAGCACCACCCAAGAAGAAATCAGAATCGCCCGGGTATCAAAAGTCAGTTCCCAGTCCGACCATCACCGGCGTCAAATACGGCGACCACAATCGCCATGTGATCGACTTCTGGCAGGCCGAATCGGAAACACCCACGCCGTTGGTCTTTGTGGTTCACGGAGGCGGCTGGAGAGGTGGCAGCAAGGAGCTGATCCACAAATTCGTGGACACCAAAGCGCTGCTTGATGCGGGCATCTCCGTGGCGGCGATCAACTATCGCTATACGACTCAGGCGGGCAGGACGACGCCGCCCGTTCGAGTGCCTTTGTACGACGCGGCGAGAGCCCTGCAATTCGTACGTTCCCAGGCGAAAAATGGAACATCGACAAACAGCGAATCGGCGCGGCGGGCGGGTCGGCCGGGGCATGTTCCAGTCTTTGGCTCGCCTTCCATGATGATCTCGCGGATCCCACCAGCGACGACCCCGTGGCAAGAGAATCGAGTCGTCTCTGGTGCGCTGCGGTCGTCAATGCACAGACGACTCTCGATCCAGCGCAGATGAAGCAATGGACACCCAACAGCAGGTACGGCGGACATGCATTCGGCAAGGAAGATTTCGCAGCGTTCCTCGCCGCCCGCGATTCGATCATGCCATGGATCAGCGAATTCTCACCGTACTCCCTCGTCACCCGTGACGATCCACCGGTTTACATTCGATACGGCAGCCGACCGGCAATCGGCAGGGAGGCGAAAGACCCCACCCACACCGCCAACTTTGGCGTGAAACTGAAGGAACACTGCGAAAACACTGGCACCGAATGCGAAGTCGCCTATCCGGGAGCCACGGGGGTTCGCAAGTCGCCAACGGCTTATCTGATTCAGATTTTGAAAAGTGGTGCACGATGAAGCGGCAGCCAACAGTTCGTTTAGCGACAAGCCGCCAGTGCGTGTATGCTGCAAACACCCGAAGTGTCAGCATGGGGGCACCACCAGGGAAATTCGGTCATCCGAGACGCAGCCGTTTGCGGCTCGCTGTCAAGAGAGGGACGCTGCATTCAGCGGCGTTCCTGCTGTTGCTGACGCTGCTGCCCGCGAGCCTCTGCACCGCGGCCGATACAGACGCCAACTTCTATGTGTCACCTGTGGGTTCCGACGCCTGGTCGGGGACACTCGCGCAGCCGAACGACACCAAGACAGACGGGCCGTTCGCCACGCTGACA
Organism: Planctomycetaceae bacterium; assembly: GCA_024742875.1. Lineage (GTDB taxonomy): Bacteria > Planctomycetota > Planctomycetia > Planctomycetales > Planctomycetaceae > Fuerstiella. Next base: position 4,429 of record JANSXP010000085.1, read on the forward strand.
CGAGCGCGGGACGCAGTTCGCGTGCTGCGAGCGAACCATCCTGGCAATGTTGTCGTTCTCGTTCGAGGGGGCACCTACCGACTTTCTGAAACTGTCGTTTTTGGGATGAAGGACTCCGGTCACGACGACGCAACGGTGACCTACGCGGCGTACCCCGATGAAACACCCATCTTCAGTTCCGGACGGTTCGTGGATGACTGGAAGCCGCTGTCGACAACACCGCCGGGCCTGCCTGCGAAATCGCTCAGGTACGTGCGAGTCGCTGACGTTTCGGGACGATTCCACGCGTTGTTCGATTCTGCTGGGCTCCTGCCACGAGCCCGTTCGAAGGGCTTTATCCCGCCGGAAGACGGCAGCCGCAATGAGTTTCACTTCCCGGCCGGTCGGCTCAAAAATCGGGCAAACATCGGGGACGTGGAGGTGGTCCTTCGTCCTCATCACGCCTGGATTGTAAACCTCCTGCCGCTGAAGTCTGTCGACGAACGCCGCCGGATTGCCACCACCTCAGTTGCTGCAACATATGCGATCAAACAGCTGCACTTTCTCAAACAAACAGAATCGTGCTGGATCGAAAACGCGCTGGAAGACCTCGACGAGCCAGGTGAGTGGGCCCTGAATTCGCAGGAAGGTAAGCTGTACCTGTGGCCTAGAAACGACTCCGCCGTACTCGTCCCCCAGCTCACGGAACTGATTCGCGTCGAAGGTGAAATTGACAGCAACGGCCCCACAGACAGGCCCGTCCGCAATCTTCATTTTCGCGGCCTGACGTTCACGCACGGCGATCGATACAGCATCGTGGCCGGCGACGCCGGGCTGCAGCACGACTGGGACTTACACGACAAAGCGAACTCGCTTGTGCGACTGCGCGGCACCGAGAACTGTTCCATCAAAAACTGTCGATTCACCGACAGTGGCAGTGGAGCCATCCGTGTGGATCTCTACGGACAGCGAAACACAATCAGCGGGAACACAATCGAACAGATGGGCGGTGCGGGTATCCTGCTGTGTGGCTATGGCCCGGGCACGAAAGATGTCAATCGAGGGAACACTGTTCACAACAACCACATTCATCACGTTGGCCGAATCTACTCACACTCGCCGGGCATCATGGTCTGGCAGAGTGGTGAGAACCGAATCCACAACAACCTTGTTCACCACACGCCGTACACAGGCATCATTTTGTCCGGCTGCGTGACGGACTTCTTCCACAGAAACGGGCGGGAAGTCGGTCGCACCATTCGGCGGCATGAGTTGCCCCCGCTGCCCCGTCGGCTTGCCCGCGAGGACGTGCTTGCCTACCTCCACACACACGACAACGTCATTGAGTACAACGAAGTACATCACGCCATGGAACTGTTGGGTGACGGGAATGCGATTTACGTGCGAGGGGCCGGTGACGGCAACATTATTCGTCGCAACTATATTCATCATCTCGTCGCGCCAATGAAGATGCAGGCCGCGATTCGGACCGATGGCGGGCAGCAAGGCACACTGATCGCCGAAAACCTGATCTACCACTGCACGTCTCAGGGCATCCTGTTGAAGCTGAATAATCGTTGCGAAAACAACATCGTCGCAGACGTGATCGCTCCACCGCGAGGCTACTATCTCGCCCTGCGTGAGGGCCCGCTGACAGGAGCGACAATTCAGCGGAATATCTTTTACTCGTCGTCGGCCGAATGCACGTTCATCGATGAATTGCCCGCAGGCCGAGGTCGCACAACGGAAGACCGCCGCGGCCGAAAGCTGGCCATGTCACATCAGGCCGACACAGACAACAACATCTACTTCTGCGCGGCGAAGCCGGAACTGGGAACGCAGATGCTGGAACAGCAGCAACAGGCCGGCGTTGACAGCCACAGCCTGGCTGTCGACCCTCTGTTTGTCGATCCGGCGAATGGGGATTTTCGGCTGCGGCCCAACTCGCCAGCGCTGAAGCTGGGCATTGTGCCACTCGACCTGTCAAAAGTCGGGCTGCAGAATGAGTAACAGCGAATCCTGTTTGGTGGCGAGCTGCTTACACCTCAATACGAATCTCGCTATGAAAAAAGACAACGCTCGTCGCCGCGGTGACGGCCAGGTTATTCGTCACTTCTGCGATGCCTTTGCGTTCCTCGTTGACCATCCTGAGAAATCGTCACCTCGAAACCGCACACCACTCTGGATCTCAACGGCGGGTCGCCCAATGAAGACTGTCATTCGCATTCTGATTCTCTTTCTGCTGATGCCACTCACATCGGACGCGGCATCAGAGGCCTTGAAACCGAACATTGTGGTTTTTCTGGCCGACGACATGGGTTGGGGAGACTCGGCGACATACGGCCATAAGCTCATCAAAACGCCGAACCTCGACAGGCTGGCATCGCAGGGCGTGAAGTTCACTCAATGCTATTCGGCCTGCGCCGTCTGTTCGCCATCGCGGTCGTCGATCCTGACTGGACGAACTCCCTATCGGAATGGCGTCTACAGGCATCTGTCAGGCAATCACGAAGCCCATCTGCGGGCCAGCGAAATCACGTATCCCAAACTGCTCAGGTCGAGTGGCTATGAAACGTGCCACGTTGGCAAGTGGCATCTCAATTCGAAGCCGCAGTTCAACACACGAGAGTTTCCGCAACCCGGCGATCACGGTTATGACTACTGGATGGCAACACACAACAACGCCGCCCCGAGCCACAGGAATCCCAATAACTTTGTTCGCAATGGAAAGCCGGTCGGTGAACTGAACGGGTTTTCAGCGCCGCTGGTCGCCGATGAAGCAGTTCGCTGGCTGAATGAACTGCGTGACGATTCCAGGCCGTTTGCGTTGTCCATCTGGTTTCACGAACCGCACTCCCCGATTGCGACTGACCCGAAGTTCTCTGACCTCTACGACGGACACGAGAACAGCAGATACATGGGCAACATCACTCAACTCGATCACGCGCTGGGCATGGTGATGAAGGCGCTCGACGAAGAAGGAGTCAGCGACAATACGTTGCTGATCTTTACGTCGGACAACGGCCCGGTCGCAAAATTTGGTGGCACAGCCGGTGGCCTGCGAGGTGGTAAACGCAGCGAGCATGAAGGCGGAATCAGGGTGCCTGGGGTCGTTCGATGGCCTGGGCATATCAGGCCGGGGACAGTCAGTGATGTCCCCGTCATCGGCACAGATATCTTCGCAACCGTGTTGGACGTTGCAGGCTTGCCGCTCCCCAAAGACCGCACAATCGACGGTGTCAGCATGCTGCCCGCGTTTGAAGGCAAAGCTGTCAGAAGAAGGATTCCTCTGTTCTGGCGCACTCATGTGTCGCCGCCTGCGGATCGCGTGGCACTTCGAATGGGGGACTGGAAACTGGTTGGCGATGAAACACTGACAACGTTTCAACTTTATGAGATCCAGAAGGACTGGAAAGAAGAACGCGATCTCGCGTCTTTGATGCCGGAGAAGACCGAAGAAATGAAAAGGCGGCTTTTTGAAGTATGGAATGACATCGAGTCCGAAGGCCCCGACCACTGGTGGAAGAACGAACGACAGAAGCCCGCCGGCGGCGGAAAAGTGAACTACTGATTTTCCTGCGGCAAGAGCAGTAACGACGGATTTGAAACCACAAAGATCACATTTCACTGGTGGAAGCGGGAGCCATATTTTGAAAGACACTGCTGTGACTGTTTTCGTACTCCTGATGGCGTGGTGCATGCCCGTCTGCTCTGGCGACACTCCACCCCAATTCCAGATCGTCGGCGAAGAGCTTGACGAATATGCCGCGTTGGGGGCTTGCAGCCACCGGGCACCGGGGCCGCAGCAGGAGCCGCAGGGGAATGCCGCCGATACGACGAAACGGCCGAACTTTGTCATTATCTTCACTGATGACCAGGGCTACGGAGACCTCAGTTGCTACGGAGCCAGTCATGTCAGCACACCGCGCATCGATCAGATGGCGAAAGAAGGTTCGCGGCTTACAAGTTTCTATGTCGCCGCTCCGGTTTGCACGCCGTCCCGCGCAGGACTCATGACAGGCTGCTATCCGAAGCGGATTGGCATGGCGACCGGCTCAAACTTTGGTGTCCTACTGGCTGGCGATCCCAAGGGACTGAACCCGAAAGAAATCACGATTGCCGAAGTGCTCAAGTCGGTCGGCTACAGGACGGGAATGTTTGGCAAGTGGCACCTCGGCGACCAACCAGAATTTCTGCCAACACAGCAGGGCTTTGACGAGTTTTTTGGCCTGCCTTTCAGCCACGATATTCATCCGTTTCACCCTCGGCAGGAAAAATACAGGTTTCCGCCGCTGGCTCTCCTTGATCAGGACACCGTGATCGAACTGGATCCGGATGCCGACTACCTGACCAAACGTATTACCGATCGCGCGGTTTCGTTCATCGAAGCGAATAAGGACGAACCGTTCTTTATGTACGTTCCCCATCCCATTCCACATGCTCCGCTGCACGTCTCGCCGCCCTTTATGACTGACGTTCCCGACGCGGTGGTCGCAAAGCTGAAGCAGGAAGATGGCAACATCGACTATCGCACGCGTGACAGACTGTTTCGTCAGGCGATCGCGGAAATCGATTGGTCGGTAGGAGAGATACTGGACGCACTCAGGGCCCATGGTCTGGACGAACAAACGCTTGTTATTTTTACGTCCGACAATGGTCCCCCGAAGAACACTCTTCACGCCAGCCCGGGACCGCTTCGCGGGCACAAGGGGACGACTTACGAAGGCGGCATGCGAGAACCAACAGTGATCCGCTGGCCGGGGAAGATTCCCGCTGGGAAAGACAACAGCGAAATGATGACAGCCATGGACCTGCTGCCGACCTTCGCAAAACTGGCCGGAGCCCAGGTCCCCTCTGATCGCATAATCGACGGAAAAGACATCTGGCCCACGCTTGTCGGCGAAGCCAGCACACCACATGAAGCATTCTTCTATCACCGTGGAACGACACTGGCCGCCGTTCGGTCCGGCAACTGGAAACTGCATACGAATAAGGGACGACCAACGCACCTGTATGATCTCGGCAGCGACATTGGTGAATCGAAAAACGTGATCAAGTCACACCCCGAAGTTGTCAGGAAGCTCAATCAGTACCTCAGAGATTTCGCGAAGGATATCGCTGATAACAATCGCCCTGCAGCTTATGTTGACGACCCAAAGCCGCTTTCTCAGTAGACCGTGCCGTGGACCGGCCACCTCGTCAAATACCAGACCGAAGGCGATCTATTTTTCATGATAGGCCTTTCATGATACGCCGCAGCCCCCCTTTGTCACACAGGCTCATCCTTCAACACTCAGACCATGCCTTCAACACCCGCTCGTTACAATCACGCACAGACCGGCCATTAAACGACTCGCTGGTGTTTGCCGGCGGCGGTTATCCGGCCAAAGGTACGTTTGGCATCACGGTGACTGGCAACAGCGCCAAAGTTGTCTCGCAGAACAAAGCCAATTGCTATGAGATCAGTGATATTTCTTGCCTGTCTTGCTCTTCGGGCGGTCGCCGGTGCAGATGTCAGACCAGCAGACATCTTCGCCGATGGAATGGTCCTTCAGCGGGAGCAATCCGTGCCGGTTTGGGGGACCGCTGAAGCCCGCGCGAAGGTAGATGTCAGATTTGCAGGTCAGCATAAGAGTACGACGGCCGATCAGAACGGGCGATGGAAGCTGACGCTCGACCCAATGAAGGCATCTGCGGTGGGGCGAGAAATGATCATTCGATCAGGTGACACTGTCGCAGCGTTCAAAGATGTTCTTGTTGGTGAGGTTTGGTTTGCGGGCGGTCAATCCAATATGGGATATACGTGCGGAAGTATGGCGAAGCACCTGCCCGAAGGAAAAACGCTGGTGGCGACCGCGACGTTCCCTTCGCTGCGGTTCTGCCAGGTCAGTGAACAGGACGCCCCCCAGCCACTCAACGGGCTGCAGCGCCGAGCCCAATGGGATGTTTGCTCACCGGAAAACGTCGTGCGTCATTCCGCGGTGGCCTTCATCTTTGCGCGACGGCTTCATTTGGAGCTGAACGCTGTTCCCGTGGGCGTCATCGACTGTTCGTGGGGCGGCAAACCGATCGAGCCATTCATTCCGCTGGGAGCGTTCCGTGGTCATCCCACACTGGAGAAGCTCGCGCGCCTCGCAGAGGCGGGCGACGAAGACGGAATTCGAGCCATGGCGGGCGGAACGCGGGTGAGAAGCTCAAGCTGGCTGCCCGGAACAATTTACAACAGCCGGATTTCTCCCGTTCGTCCGTATGCCATTCGCGGAGCTATCTGGTATCAGGCCGAGTCGAACTGCGGACAAGGCGAAGATCCCCGAGACTACGCTCACAAGATGAGAGCGTTAATCCGCGGCTGGCGCTCCGCCTGGAATCGCGACGATCTGCCGATTTACTACGTGCAGTTACCGCAGTGGCGGAGCTACGCGTGGACCTGGGCTCGCGAGGAGCAGAGGAAGGCACTTGACGTGGCCAATACGGGCATGGTGGTCACGATCGATCTCGACAACGGGGGCGACATTCACCCACCGAACAAGATTGATGTCGGCGAGCGATTGGCGCGATGGCCGCTCGCTCGCGACTACGGGCGTGATGTGACTGCAAAGGGACCGATGTTCCGGGAGGCTAAGATCGCCGGCAACGAAGTCACCGTGGTTTTCGATGCGGCCGAGTCCGGACTGATGATCGGACGTGCGAAAGGCGTTCTGCAGGTAGAACCAGATGCCGCGGGAACATTGAACGGGTTCGAGCTGTGCACCGAATCGGGACGCTGGTTTGCCGCAGAAGCTCGTATCAGGGAACAGCGTCTGATCGTGACCAGCGACAGGGTGCCTGAACCCGTTGCCGTTCGGTATGCGTGTCATCCGGAGGCTCCAGCGGATGCGCCGTGGAACCTCTATTCGCGAGCTGGACTGCCCGCTTCACCATTCTGCTCGCACTGGCGTCGTATGCCCTATGACCCAGCGTCCAATCAACACAATAGCCGGTAGGTAAATCCTCATCGAAACGCCGCATCTCGATCACCCGGTATAATCGGCTCTGCCCGAACTCCCGCCGCAGGAAATCGTCAATCATGAAACACCTCTTGCTTCTCCCGTTACTCAACCTGTTGACCGTGACAACCACTGCGGTGGTTGCCGCAGAGCCAGTGGCCACGGCCGAGCGTACAAACATTCTGTTCATCTTCACGGACGACTGGGGCTGGGGTGATCTGAGCTGCCACGGGCATCCGTACATCAAAACTCCGAATATTGATCGGCTGGCGAAAGAAGGCACTGACTTTTCGCGATTTACGGTGGCCAGCGGAGTGTGCTCCCCCAGTCGCACGGCCGTCATGACAGGACACTTTCCGGCCCGGTACAACATTAACGGCCACTTTGCGTGGGCGCCGAGCAACGCGAAACGAGGCATGCCGGACTGGCTGCATCCGGAAACGCCGACGCTGCCAGCGATGCTGCAATCTGCCGGTTACGCGACGGCTCATTTCGGCAAGTGGCATCTGGCGAACAACATGATCCCCGATTCGCCGCTGCCATCTGACTATGGATACGACGAGTACGGGGCCTTCAATTGCGCCGGCGAACAGATGCCGGTTCATGACGACACCAGGCGAGCGATTGCGTTCATGGAGAAGAATGCCGCGGCGAAGAAACCATTCTTCATCAACCTGTGGATGCACGAACCACACACACCTTTCCATACGCTGCCCGAGTACCGGCAACGGTTCCCGGACCTCAAGGATACCGACAACGTTTACGCGTCTGTTCTGTCGCACGCCGACGATCGGATCGGCGAACTGCTGGATGCCCTGGATCGGTTGAAACTGACGGATAACACGCTGGTCGTCTTCAGTTCGGACAACGGACCGGCGGGGAGTGGCCGAGGCGGGAAACTGACAACCATGTACGATTCCGCGACGGGCGAAGGCTTCGGCAGCGGTTGTTCGATGGGCACCACCGGCGGCCGCGACGGGCGTAAGGCGTCGATTCTGCAGGGCGGCATCGGAGTGCCGTTTATTGTTCGCTGGCCAGGAAAGGTCAAAGCGGGAGCCAGCGACGATGTATCGTGGATCTCGGCCGTCGACCTGTTGCCAACCTTTTGCGAAATTGCCCGTGCATCACTGCCGGACGGCTATCTGCCCGACGGAAAGAGCCAGGTGGCCACTTTGCTGGGGCAGTCGGCTCCCGTGCGTGATAAGCCGTTGTTCTGGAAGGGGGTCCCCGGCAAACGTGGGCCGTCGTGTTCAGTCCTCGATGGCAAATACCGTCTGCTGACCGACATGGACCTCAAGGTTCTGTCTCTGTTTGACGTGACCGTTGATCCGCTTGAGCAGAACGACGTGAAATCGTCGCATCCGGAAGTCGTCGAGAAGCTGCAGTCGCAACTGCGAAACTGGCATGCATCGTTACCGACCGCACCAGATTCCCGCTGCTTCTCAAAATACCGCGACAAAGATGCCGGCCCCGCGCCGGAGGGACCTGAGGGCAAAAAGCCGGCGTTCAGATTTGATCCGTCTCGGTAGCCAAAGCAGGAGATGTCGTATGACGACTGGTGTCAGATACAGCTTGCTGGAAGAACGCAATTGCCGGAACAACCAATGTCCATGATGAACTATGTGGTGTGCCTTGGACTGCTGGTCCTTCCGAGTGTCGGAAACGCAGCCGACCTGTACGTGAGCCCAGCCGGCAACGACGCAGGCGTCGGGACGCGTGACAGACCATTCGCCTCGCTGGCAGCGGCGCGGGATGCGGCTCGTAAGCTGGCCGGAGAAGAACGTGTCACCGTGCATGTGGCGGATGGACATTACTATTTTCCTGAGACGCTTGTATTTACCGCTGCCGATTCCGGGACGGCTGAGCATCCGGTCGTTTACCGCGCGGAGAATGAAGGCGGTGCAGTCCTGAGTGGTGGGATGCGGCTCAAACTCGAATGGAGGCCGTACCGCAGCGGCATCTATTCGGCGAAGACACCCGACGGGCTGGTGATCGATCAGTTGTTCATCGGTGGCACAAATCAGCGTATGGCGCGCTATCCCAATTACGACGCCTCGAAGAAAGCCGAGCCGTACCAGGGATTTGCCGCTGATGCCTTTGCCCGGGAACGGTCCGCAAACTGGGCAGATCCGGCTGGTGGCTATATCCACGCCATGCACCGAGCGGGATGGGGTGGTTACCACTATCTCATCACTGGAAAGGGCGATGATGGCGGTGTGACCTATGAAGGCGGGTGGCAGAACAATCGACGGATGGGGATGCACAAACAGCATCGTATGGTTGAAAACATCTTCGAAGAACTCGATGTGGCTGGCGAGTGGTTTCACAACGCGAAAACGTCAACACTTTATTACAAGCCGGAACCCGGTGTTGAACTCTCGAAGGTGAAGGTCGAGGTCGTTCGGCTACGGCACCTGGTGGAGTTTCAGGGCTCGGAGAAGGCACCGGTCAAGTTCATCACGCTGCAGGGATTCACCGTCCGACATGCGGCCCGCACTTTTATGGACTGCAAAGAACAGTTGCTCCGCTCCGACTGGGCGATTTATCGCGGCGGAGCTTTCGTGCTGACGGGCACGGAAGACGTGAGCCTCGTGGACTGTGAATTCGATCAGGTCGGCGGCAATGCCGTCTTTGTGAACAATTACAATCGCCGAGTGCTCGTGAAAGGATGCCACATTCACGACACCGGTGCCAGCGGCGTCTGCTTCGTTGGGGATCCTGACGCCGTCCGAAATCCGCTGTTTGAGTACGGTCAGAAGAATGACCTCGCGACGATCGACCGCACACCGGGACCGAAGACCAACAACTATCCGGCTCAGTCCACTGTGGAAGACTGTCTGATTCACGGCATCGGTCGCGTTGAGCGTCAGCCCGCTGGTGTGCAGATTGAAATGGCAGCGGAGATCACGGTGCGAGACTGCTCGGTGTACGACACGGCCCGCGCTGGCATCAATATTGGCGATGGCGCCTGGGGCGGGCATCTGATCGAACGCTGCGACGTGTTTGATACCGTGCTGGAGACTCACGACCACGGCTCGTTCAATTCCTGGGGACGCGACCGATACTGGCGTCACGATCACCTGACGACCTCGCAGAAGGCCGTCGATGCCGAGCCGAGTCTGCCGTTTCTTGACGCGATGAAGACGACCGTTATTCGCGACAGCCGATGGCGCTGCGAACACGGCTGGGATATCGATCTCGACGACGGCTCCAGCAACTATGACATCTACAACAATCTGATGCTCTGCGGCGGTTTGAAACTGCGGGAAGGCTTTCGTCGCCGTGTGTGGAACAATGTGGTCGTCAACAACGGTCTGAGTTCACACGTCTGGTTTCAGAACAGCAGCGACCAGGTAACCGCCAACATCATGGCGAGGGCCAGTGGTCCGTACATTCAGAAGGATGTGACCGTTGATGGACTGGTCGACCGGAACTTTTATTACGACACGGACAAATCGAATCTCGAGCGGAACGCTGAGAAGTTTGGATGGGACAGAAACTCGAAGTCTGGCGACGCTCTGTTCGTGGATCCGGACAACGGCGACTTCTCAGTGCGGGAAGGTTCGCCGGCGCTTGACGTGGGATTCAGGAACTTCCCGATGGATCAGTTCGGCGTGAAGAAGCCTTCGCTGAAGGCTGTCGCGGCGCGTCCCGCGTTCCTGCCGAAGTCGCCGAGACCGGCAGCACCGGCAAAGGAGCCCGCTGTCCTCCCACTTGCAAAGGTCTGGCTGGGAGCAACACTGCAAGACCTGAAGGGCGACGAGTTCTCCGCGTTTGGTGTCAGCACAGAAGATGGTGGCGTGGTCGTTGCTGACATTCCCAAAGCGTCGGTTGCGGCAAAATGTGGCCTGCAAGAAGGCGATCTGATTCAGGGCATTGAGACCACCGCTGTCTCAGGCACGAATCAGCTGTTCAGGGTGCTGGCACGATCGAAGCCCGGGTCACTCAAGCTAAAGATCGTGAGAAATCAGCAGACGCTTGAACTGTCCGTTGAGCCCGAATCGACGATGGTGTTCGAAACTGGGAACGCGCCAGGTGACTTTAGGAATCTTCCTGTTCCACGTGTCTCGAATCGCAGCGTCACGACAAATCGAGACACATCCAACGATCCACTGACCATACTCACCGACGGCAGGCTTTCCAGTGGCTTCGGGCCAGTGTTCGGCAACGGAATTGACAACGGCGCCTACAGGATGGATCTCGGGGGAGTTATGCCGGTGATGGCGATCACGAGTTGGTCGTTCCGTCAGGGCAATGCTCGCATCCGGCAGCAACTGACGCTTTACGGCAGCGACTCTGCGACGGATCCGGGATGGGATCTCAGCAAATTCACTCCGCTCGGTACGATCCAGTCCTGTGACAATGATGGGAACTATCTGGCGGCCTCACTTCGCGCAGTGAACAGCAACACGCTCGGTAACTTCCGCTGGATCGTTTGGAGTGTCTCACCGGTTTCCGATTCTGGCGGCGGCGAGAACACGGCCTTCCAGGAACTGGCGGTCGAAACGGTCGGGGCAGCTGAGCAAATACCTGTCAGGTCTGCCGAAGCCGGCGCAAATTCTCCGACCAGGTCCAATGAGCTTCCAGCGGTGCGGGGGCAGTTCGTTCGCATCGAGCTGCCTGGCGAAAAGCGAGTGTTGTCGCTGGCCGAGGTGTCGGTCTTTGAGAAGCAGGTCAATGTTGCCCTTAAGAAGAAGGCGACGCAGTCAACGGTGGCCTTCAGCGGCGCCCCCACACGGACGGTGGATGGCAATCCGGACGGCGATTACAGGAACGGATCGGTTTCGCACACGGAGTCAGATGGAACCGATCCCTGGTGGGAAGTGAACCTGGGACGAACGACGGATGTGGAACAGGTTCTCATTTATAACCGGACCGACAGTCACGGGGAACGTCTGGAGGGCTTCACGCTGAAGGTTCTGGATGCTGAGCGAAAGGTTGTGTTCTCCAGGGAGAGTCTTCCTCAATCTGCCGTTGTTTCGTTCTTGAGGACGGGCGTGAAATCTGCACCGGTCGCCCGGCCCGTTCCTGTAGCGGCTCGCAGCAAAACGAATGTGACAGGAAGCGCTCATCTCTTCATCCTGGCTGGTCAGTCAAACATGGTTGGGCTGGATCCGAATGTTTCATTCACTCCTGCCGTTACCAGAGCCTTTGGGTCGGAATCCGTGATCGTCGTCAAGGACGCACACAACTCTCAGTCGATCAGTCGCTGGGTGAAAGGATGGAAGTCGGCTCAGGGACAATCACGCACGGGCAGCGGCGATCTGTACAACCGAATGCTGAGCCGAGTGAACGATGCTGTTGGGGGACGCGATCTCGAAACGGTGACACTCGTCTGGATGCAGGGCGAGGCGGATGCGGCGGGAAACCAGGTGCCGGTCTACAAGGCCAGTCTGGACGGGCTGCTCGGTCAGCTCAGGCAGGACCTGAAGCGGGACGACATTCGGTGCGTGCTTGGCCGGCTCAGCGACTACAGCCTGGATACCGGTAAGCATCCCCAATGGCAGGCGATGCGAGACCTGCAGGTCGCTTATGCAAAGGCGAGTCCACTTCGGGACTGGGTCGATACCGACGATCTCAACAACAGAACCGATCCCCAAACCGGCAAGCCGAAAAACGATGTCCACTACACGAAGGATGGTTATCGCGTCTTTGGCGAACGCCTGGCAAGGAAGGCAATCGGGCTCATTCCGCGCCCAGCCTTTCCCGGAGTGAAGACGGATTTTCGAGGCTACGACCGCTATGACCGCATTAGAACGACCGCTGGCCACTTCTCGGTCATCTGTCCGAAAGTGCCGGCACCGGGAAAACCCTGGCTGTGGAGGAGCCTGTTCTGGGAAGCGATCAGGAAAGTCAGCGACGCTGATCTGAAGCTGGTCGACGAGGGTTATTACGTCGTTCTCGCACACGGCGACGTCGCAGGACATCCCAGCGGCAATGCCAATATCGATGCCGCTTACCAGCTGCTGACCACCGAATATGGCTTCTCAAAAAAGTGTGCGAATATGTCGTCGATGAGCCGCGGAACGCTGTCGCTTTTCCGCTGGGCATCGGCCAATCCGGAGAAGGTCGACAGCATCTACGTGGATAACGGCGTCTGCAACGTGCTCAGCTGGCCTGCCGGCAAGCTCGTTCCCGGCAGTGGCTCGATGGCTTCGGGCGCTCCGTCTTCCTGGGCGGACTTCAAAAGGAAGTTCGGCTACGCCACCGATGCAGAGGCGATCAAAACGAAGGAGAGCCCGATTGATCAGCTGGAACCTTTGGCGAAGGCGGGTGTGCCAATCCTGATGGTCTGCGGTAACAAAGACACGGCCGTTCCCTACGAAGAGAACGACGCCATCATGGAGCAGCGCTACAGGGCGCTGGGCGGTTCGATCAACGTCATTGTGGAAGACAAAGGCCACTCGCACGGAATGAACGATCCGACTCCCGTGCTGGAGTTCATCAGAAAGCATTCCTCTGCCGAACTCAGGCTTAGAGACACCACCAGGAATCAATCCAAGCCGATCATCAATCGAACAACATTGTCCTGCAGGTAGTGCTGGTCTCCCGGTCGCCTGTTGCTCAACAAGCAGGTTTGTCAAACAGTTATTCCACTTCACAGAAGTTATCCTTCATGATCATCAAGTATGCTTTCCTGTACGTAATACTTCTGACAACAACATCGTTTTTGCACGCGGGCGAGTTTCTGACTTCTGGGCAGATCAAAAACATTCTCAAGGCTGAAAGAAAGCCGAAAGCAGAATTGTCTGCTGCCAAACGTGTTTACTTCTGCTGGTCGAAACCTGATCACCCCACGCACGTTCATGGTTACGAGCGCTTCGCCAGGACATTTGCCTCGCAATTGAGTGCGATCGAAAAAGTTCAGGCCACCACCACCGAGGGCTATCCAACCAGAGAGCAATGGACGTCCGCTGACCTGGTCGTCTTTAACTTAACGCAAAGCAATCTTTCATCTGAGCAGTATTCGGCCATGGATAGTCATTTGAACCAGGGAGGTTCTGTGATTGTGGTTCATCAAGGGCTGGTGCAGAGAACCGGCTATGAAGAATGGGCGAAACGAATTGGGCTGGCCTTTTCCTGGGGAGCACGTGAATCCAGATCCAGGTGGGGCAAAGGAGAACTGGAGATCAGCCTCGATACCAGGCATGCGATCTTCAAGGGATTCCCTGAGACGATTCGTGTTGAAGACGAACTCTACTGGAACTTAACAGCGGGCAATCAAGGCAAGGTGTCCATTCTTGGTGAGACGCCAGCGCCGAAAAACGTCAGATCATCCGCGTCGTACGCAGACACAACGAAGTGGCCGGCATTTTGGACTGTCGAACACTCGGCCAAAGATGGAGCAAAGGCCGGCAGAGTCTTTTGCTGCGTCATTAGCCACCCCAATGAAGTGGCTTTCAGTTCGAGCTTTCAAATCGTCATGATGCGAGCATTCGCCTGGTGCCTGGGCGAGCCTGCCAGTCCGTTCCTGCAGAACATTGCGCCGTAACGATACTGCCACTTCCAAATGTGAGAGATGCGAATGGTCGGGGCGTCGCGGTCGACCGGTCCACAACACGCCGACGACAGAGCCTGTTTGCGTCCGTAGCAGGAAAATGGGCGCAGGAAGATTTCATGCGGACTGCTACTCCTGCCCCCATTTTCCTGCCAAAACGATCGAGTCATTATCCTCATGAATCCAGTAACAACGACACCGCTGCTCTTTCTGGCTGTTTCTTGCCTCCAGACTCAGTACGCAATCGCCAGTGACAGACCCAATGTGATTCTCATCATGACGGACGATCAGGGTTACGGCGATCTGTCCTGTCACGGGAATCCGGTTCTCAAGACACCGAATCTGGATCAGCTCTACGCTGAGTCCGTGCGGTTTACCGACTTCCATGTGAGTCCGTTCTGCACGCCGACCAGAGCCGCGTTGATGACGGGCAATTATCCGGGGTACACGGGGGCATACCGCACCAGTTCGGGGCGCACCATGATGCACCCGGATGAAAAAACAGTGGGACACCTCTTTTCGGAAGCCGGCTATGTCACAGGCATGGTTGGCAAGTGGCATCTGGGTGACAACGCGCCGCACCGGCCGCAGGATCGGGGTTTTCAGGACGTTCTCTGGCATCGCTGTGGCGGGATCGGGCAGGCCTCGGACTATTGGGGCAACGATTACTTCAACGACACCTACGAGCGCGCGACAGTCGACAACCGGCAGGGGACCTTTGAGAAATTTGAAGGCTATTGCACGGACGTGTGGTTTCGGGAGGGGCTGCGATTCGTTGAGAGCAATCAGGACAAGCCCTTTTTTCTGTACGTGGCACCAAACGCTCCACACGGCCCGTACTATGTGGATCCCCAATGGGCGAAGCCATATCAGGGACGCGAAGAGGTCGCCAATGCTAACTTCTACGGAATGGTTGCCAACATCGATCACAACATGGGGATCCTGTGGCAGCGACTGAAAGATCTCGGGCTGGCCGACAATACGATCCTGATCTTTATGACGGACAACGGAACAGCGGCCGGTGCGAAGTTCCAGGGGCTGGATTCTGAAGCCGTAACCGGTTTCAATGCGGGGATGCGTGGCAAGAAGTCGTCGATCTATGACGGCGGCCATCGGGTGCCTTTCTTCGTCCACTGGCCAAAGGGTGGTCTGACAGGTGGGCGGGATATCGACACGATGGCCGCGCATATCGACGTGCTGCCGACCCTTGCCGAACTTTGCGGCATCCCCATTTCAAGGGCGTTTGAGCCCGATGGAATATCGCTCAAGCCGCTGCTGTATGGCTCCGACGAACCATGGCCGCGGAACCATCATGTTGTGCAGTTCCATGGCGCGGCGGGAGGAAACGCGTTGCCTGCCCAGCCCTTTGCCCATTCGGTTGTGCTCACGCAGCGCTGGCGTCTGGTGAATCATGGCGATCAATTTCTTTACGACATCGAAGCCGACCCTGCCCAGCGCAGAGATGTCTCCCGAGAACATCCCGATGTCGTGAAGCGATTGCGCGAAGCCTATCAGCCCTTCTGGGACCGGGTGTCTGCTCGCATGACACCGGTGCTCATCGATCTGGGCAATCCGCATCAGAATCCCACTGAGCTGTGTTCTCAGGACTGGTATATGCAGAAAGGCAATCCGCCCTGGTGGTTCGGATCGATAAAGAAACTGCCGAGGGTGACCGCTCCCTGGATGGTGAACGTCAGGCAGGCCGGTCGCTACCGCTTTACGCTGCGACAATGGCCGGCTGCGGCCGAGAAACCACTGGTTGCCATGCGCGCCACAGTGGCGATCGCCGGACAGGAACAGGAGATGGAGGTTCCGGCCGGTTGCAGTGCCGTCAGGATGGAACTGAGTCTCCCGGCGGGGCCGACAGAGCTGTGGACCTCTCTTATCGATGAGCAGGGTCGAGCCGGCGGCGCCTATTTTACGGACGTTGAGCTGGTTCCGGATGATGCGCCACAACTTGAGGACAGGGTGGTTCCGTGGTCCGGCAGCAGCAGTGTCAGTCAGAGCTCCCGGAAAGGAAAAAGGTCTGGCGCAGTGCACTACGCCAGGCCATCAGCGTCTGACATCAAAAAGTGGGCGGCTGGTGAGCTGAAATTCAAAGACGGAATCGACCTCTCGGGCATCGACTTTACGGAGTTGGGTGTCATGTCGTGGAATGCCGAAGGCTTCGGAGACAGTCCGAAAACAATCTGGGACGGGGCGCAACTGAAGGGGCTGACTCTCAGCTTTGGCGGGCACAACTTCGCCTACAACGACTCCATGAAAGACGTCAACTTTTCCCGATCCACGATTGTCACTACTGGAAACCAGGCGTTTCTGTTCACAGATCTGTCCGGAGCCGACTTTTCCGGTGCCACGCTGAAAATCACCGCATGCAAGGGGCGGATGAATGCCTTCCGTGGAGCGAAGCTGACAGCGGCAGACTTTTCCGGCATCACCTGGGCGGTCTCTACGGCCGACAGCACCGAAAAGACAGACGCATTCTTCAGTGGCGGCCCTGGTTCCGACTCGGCGGCAGATAGAGATCTCGCGGTCACATTCGAAGGCTCAGATCTGAGCAGTATTACTGGAGCCGCCAAAGCTGCCATGATCAGGAACCTTGGCCGCTTTGACGGTAAGACAGCCATCGGTGCAAAGTACGACCAGTCAATGTTGAGCAAATCCGGCTGGACAGCCGCTGAGCTCAATAAGGCCGGTTGGCAGAACGTGCAGAATTAAGAAGCGGGTAGTTGATGAACAGAATCTATCTCACAATCTTTGCCGTAACAGTCGCCAGGACTCTGATTGCGGCCGAGCGCCAACCGGATGCAGCACAGTCCCCGAATATCGTTGTCATCATGGCCGACGATCTGGGCTACGCGGATGTCGGTTTTCAGGGATGCAAAGACATTCCAACGCCGAACATCGACCAGCTTGCAAAAGACGGAGCACGCTTCTCGCAGGGTTACGTTACAGGCTGTATGTGCGGCCCATCGAGAGCCGGCTTCATCACAGGACGGATTCAATCCACGTTCGGCTACTACAGGAATGCCGCCCAGCCGCTGGATCCGAAGCAGGGCTGCCGGAAGGCACGAAGACCGTCGCGCACTTCATGCAGGATCAGGGATACGTGACGGGTGGTGTCGGCAAATGGCACATGGGCACGGCCGACCATCAGCATCCCGACGCGTTGGGATACTCGGACTGGTACGGCTTCCTCGGCGGCGGGCTGATGTATTACCCGCTGGATCATCCGTCTTACAATGGTCGGTATCTGGAGAAGACTAGGCCATGGGGCCAGCGGGATATGCACCACACGATGCCAATGCTGCACAACGGCCGGCAGGTGAAGTGGCATCAATACCTGACGCGTGAATTGACTGATGACGGCATCAGGTTCATCGAGAAGAACCGCGATCAGCCCTTCTTTCTCTTCGTATCATACAACGCGCCTCATGAGTACCTGGAAGCGCCTGCGGAAACAATTGCGAAGTATCCGCCGGAAACTATGACAAGGGTGCCAGGCGTACCGGCGAAGAGTCGTTCGATCTATGCCGCGATGGTCGATGAGATGGATCAGGGAATCGGCCGGTTGATGGAAACGCTGGACCGACTGGAACTGAGTGACAACACGGTCGTCTGGTTCCTGAGTGATCACGGCGGATTGAAACGTACGAGCGACAACCGTCCGCTGCGTGGAGCCAAAGGAAACGCGTACGAAGGCGGACTCCGCGTTCCCTTCATTGTTCGCTGGCCGGCACGGATCAAGCCGGGCACAGTGTTAAGACATCCGGTGACGTCGCTTGATATTGGAGCAACGTCACTGGCTCTCGCAGGTGGAGACTTGCAACAGGCAGGCCTGCACGGCAGGGACATCGCCAGCTATATGACCGGGCAATCGACCGATGCTCCACACGATGTTCTCTATTGGCACACCGGACGCAGTCCCGAAGACGTCAGTGGCGTACTTCGAGACGGCGACTACAAGTTGCTTGCCCAGCGCGGCCGGATTCAGTTATTCAATTTGAAAGATGATCCGACTGAGTCCGCAGACCTTGCCCGATCCGATCCACAGCGCGCTGAGCGAATGCTGACGGAATGGAAAGCACTGAACAGCAATAATCGGCCACCATTGTGGGGCGGAGAAAAGAGCAGGCGGACAAAGAACAATTACCAGTACGCCGACTACGAATGGCTAAAGGGCACACCGCATTACAAAGCCGAGGACGCAAAACAGGTACAGCAGTGAGTATGACTGAAGCGGACAAGGCTCGCACGTCATGAAAACATAACACTGTCTTACTGGTATTGTACTGCCCTTGCTTACCTCTGCTGTGGCGGCCGCCGTAGCAAGCAGCTCCCCTCATTGTACTCCTGTCATTCGGAACAAGGCTGGTGTTGAGCTTCTTCCGAAGATATTCCAGGGCATGCGGTCGACACGTCAGACGACGTCGTAGGCGGGATACCCGCCTGAACCGTGTGCGAGTGCGTTTCCCTAGCTTCGATGGCATCTCGCAAAACCGCCACCTTGTGCGATGACAGATTGTCCAGGTGTATCAATGACAGCTTAAGGGCTGATCGAAGAACGGGTCTTGGTACAGGCGCAGCCTTGCCCCCCGTCCACCAGCGCGCCCATGCGGCGCGTTCGGGATCGAACCAGCAATCGTTCTTTATCGACAGCACAACCACTTCCACGTGGTGTGTTCCGTGCGGCTTAGCGTTGTTGTGCACCATCTCAGCGGCCGGGTCAGCTTACGATGCGGTTGTTGTTACCGGGGCAGCCAGTGATCGTCTGCTGGCCTCTGCCGCAGTTACGCCAAACCAGCGGCTTGCAGCCCGTCCTGTGTAGCGTCAATGACTGTCCTATCGATTGATGCCACACGTTGCCGCTCTGCAATGTCGACGGCATTGATCCACCACCGACAGGCAGCTTCTGTGGTCACAGGGTGCTTGCCACGTGGCAGGTGCGGCAAGCCATACTGTCCGGACCTTTGTTCAAGTAGCGGTATGCAGACTGTGGCGAAACAGGTTTGTCATCAGCTTCCGGCAGCCAGTCTTTGCGGGCGTAGCCGATCGGCTGCATGTCGGCAGGGCCAACGGTTGCCGGGCCGGCAATCGGCCACACAGCGAGGAATGGAAGCACCATCCGTCTTGAATCCGATCTCAATCCGAACACTGTCGGTGATTCCCGGACCCAGCCAGATGTCTTCTGTGAACGGAGAGGTGAGCTGCACCCGTCCGTCATCAAGCGATTTAAATTCAACCACGTTCTGAACCTCAAAACACATCCGTTTGAGGTCAGCTCCGGCACTACTCACGCAGTGCGTGCAGCACATTCACACACCCAGGATGTCGAGTGAGCGCGCGCGGTCAAGATCGGTTCTGGGAATTTATTTTGAGATCACGAAACACCGATGTGGCCGTTGTGGCCGCCAGACCGTGATACCACCCGATTATTGCCTTTTGGCTGAGTGAGCCCAACCGACAAGACATACCCTGCAAGTGCTCGTCCGCGTCGCTTGCATTTCAGCCTCTGAACGTCGACATTGAAGCTACTCGGTGATAATCCCGTTGATATGGGTCATATCCTTGGTTCTTAACAATCAACCAGTTTGACTCCATCACGTGATAATCCCGCGACATGAGCATTATCACGGGACGAAACCGTGTTAACTATTCTTGTTATGCCACAATCAACTCAGCCTCTCGATGATCGACCCCTGTGACGACCAAATTACCGTCAGCCGCGATGGCGGATTCACAGCCGCTTTGGTTCGGCAACTCGTCGACCAAATCCCAGACTGCCGCCTCCGCGCAGAGCCGTTCATGGGCCGCAATCCTCGGACCGGGGAAACAATTGAAGTACCCGCCGGCCCAGCCGATATTCAACTCAGGGTGATTAGCGATTCCGAGCAATGGTTCGATGCCGGGCGGCTTGACGGATATAACGTTGTCTTCAATTGGTATTACGGAGACCTTCAGTCGCCGGATTCTCACGGTCAGGCTCTAGTCAGATTTGCATTACAACTCTGTAGCCTCTCTGGGGCTGTTGCATCTCCGCCTTTGGCTTCCTGAGGCATCGCCCCCCTGTCGGTATACATCGCCAGTCATGATGCGTGGCATAACATTACCATGCAGCCGAGTTGTGGTCGGCCCGCAATCACATGGATCATCAATCGCCACAACCGGCTGATGGTCGGCGTTATGCCGTAGACACGATTTATTTCACGATGGACTACCTCGATGAAACACGCTGGCTGGTCACCACGTGGTTGCACGCGGACGATGATGACCAACGTGAACGTGCCCGCCAGCGGATTACGTCACTCAACGACATCGGCTTTTTTGTAGCCTTGAAGCAGGCGCTGTCGAAAAACGAGGATGATCGCGAAAGGGACACGATCTACTGGATGTTGGGCATCCTGCTACGCCGAACGGGTGAAACACAAGTCGGTGAATTCCTGATGCGTCAGATTGCCGTCGAACGCAAGAAGACGGTTAAGACGGAGATTCTTCGCAGTATTGGAAACGCCAAGGGCAACTGTATCCGAATTCAGAATGCGTCCAACGCCCTAGAGTGTCTTTCTGAGAAGATGCGCAAC
Source organism: Planctomycetaceae bacterium (assembly GCA_024742875.1). Lineage (GTDB taxonomy): Bacteria > Planctomycetota > Planctomycetia > Planctomycetales > Planctomycetaceae > Fuerstiella. Next base: position 25,473 of record JANSXP010000085.1, read on the forward strand.
CTCCGAGCGGCAGCCGTCGAGTCGCTAGGCTGTTGCGGCGATCCAAGAGCCGAGGACGCCTTGATTGCTCTCATAGATGATTCGCTGGAAAACACGTCCGAGAATGGATGGTTTATTCATGACGCAGTGTGGTCGCTCAGTGAGATTGCCACATCCAAATCAATCCCATGTGCAACGAAGGTCATTCAACAGATTGATGGATTACGCCTTGGCACGCGCAAACGCGACATTAAGGCGATGGCCGTTAAGACCCTTGCAAAAGTCGGTAGCACGGAGCAACGAGGGATCTATTGCGATTTACTTCTCAATGACAAGGCGCCAATGGTCAAATGGCATGCGATGCGTGCTTTAAGTCACTTCGCAGTATCAGAAGACGCTCCGGTAATTACAAAGCGTGTTCGGTCCATCTTGAATTCAAAGCGTACAATACCTCAAACGGAACCACCGTTTGTGTGCCCCAAACCCAGCCATATACTGTTCCTACTGTCCGAGGGTGATGACTCTCACGCAACAGAACTGCTCCACGGGTTCGTGGCGTTGAAGCGGATATCGGCACTTGACGATGCCAAACTACTGGCTGTCGTCCGGAGGAAGTGGTCGAATCTCACGCCCACGGAGCAAGCTTATCTGAAATCAGCGACTGACGCGCTCGACGGGTTGGAGGTCCATCAAACGGCATAACAATCACTTGCGCCTGAGCGGCGGTCGGGTGCTGAATCTGAAATCCAAGTCGCTCGCCGCCGCCGGGTGAACCGGGTCGTTATGCATCGCTCGGGCCGTGACTGGTGATGATGCAATTTGAAAGCACTTGCATCTCGATCAGTGGGAAGATCGAAAGACCGGCGAGAAGCGATCCAAGTTGCGTGTCGTTGGCGAGTCAGTGCAGTTCATGAGGAGCTCGTGACAGCGGCTAAGGGGAGAAGCTGGGCACAGACAGCATTGAGGATATCACGTATGACAGATACAAACTCAAGAGTCGTGGAAGCAATCATTGGTGGGGATATTGATGCGTTCGATGTGGTTGTTGAGTCAGGAATAGATCCAAGTTTCGTCACGGATTCCGATCATTGGAATTACCTGCATCGTGCCCTTAAGTCTGTTACTGCCCAGCCGACACCGGCCATCGTCAAACGTTTGATCGAATTGGGCGTTGACCCAAGTGCGCAGGATCGA
>JANSXP010000139.1 GCA_024742875.1 Planctomycetaceae bacterium
GGGCGACGACAGCCTGGACTCTGACCTGGATGAATCATCGCCAGAGAATCTCGAACTGCAAATGACGGAACTGGAAGCCGGTGAAGTCGACCTCAGTCACGACCTGGGACTGGTGCAAAAAACGGCCGAACTGGGTGACCGCATCTGGTTGGATACCAATGGCGACGGGCTGCAGTCGGACGGCGAACTGGGAGCCCCGGGCATTGAAGTGATTCTGCTCAACGGCGAGCGAGAAGTTGTGGCGCGTACGGTGACAGATGCCGATGGTCGCTATCGCTTTGGCGATCTGCCGCCGGGCAAGTACACGGTCGACATCAACGAAGCCACGATTCCGGAAGGATTCATGGCCACACGAACTGATGCGGGCGACGACAGCCTGGACTCTGACCTGGATGAATCATCGCCAGAGAATCTCGAACTGCAAATGACGGAACTGGAAGCCGGTGAAGTCGACCTCAGTCACGACCTGGGACTGGTGCAAAAGCCGCCGGAGCAGCAGATGCCCGATGCCAGCGTGTTTGACGGGATTCGCTCAGCCAACGACCTGCTGGATGACAGCATTGTGTTTGATGACCTCGAATCCGCATCGGGACTGATGACGTCGGACTTCATTCTGGATCCGTCACAGTTTCTGGATGGATTTGCTCCGCCCAACCTGTTTCCGGAAATTGGGGACATCACGCCGACGATTCCTATCCCCCAGTTTGGCGGAGTGGGTGGCGGATCGATCAATCTGTTTGGTGTCGACCTGCCGACGGCCGGGCTGCCCATAAATTTTGCCCTGCCGGATCCGGCCCCTGCCCCTGCCCCGTCACCGCAGCCGGCTCCCGCGCCAGAGCCTGATCCTCATCCGCAGCCGGCCGACGACTGCCCGCCGCCCGAACAGACGGCGGACTGTGAGCCGTACTATTCGTCCGGTGACGACTGCGTGACGTATCAGCAGGACTGTGAGCCAGTGGAGCGGCGGTACTACGAGGACTGTTAGTCACTCATGCTGCCCGCCTTCCTCACCTGTGAGGCGGGCGGGGGGCTGGACCAGAGCGGGCCCCGTCGTGTGTTGCCGTGCGTTTTGCATCGGCAGCACACGATTTTTTATTGGCAGTGCCCCAAAGTGGTGGCAAGCCGCAGCAGTCGCCCACGCAGTTCAGCGGCAGTGCGGGGGCGGCGTTCCGGTCTGTCATGGCAGCAGTCGTCAATCAGTCGCCCCAGAGCGGGCAGAACGTTTGGCGCCGCGGCGGCCGTGTCTGGCAGCCTAACGGCGCTGGCGGAGCCACGGTGACTTTCCCAGGGCAGTTCGCCCGTGATCAGCTGCCACAGCACAACACCCACGGAATAGATATCACTGCGGGCATCACTGCGACCACGAAACTGCTCGGGGGCCATGTATCGCGGCGTGCCAATGGCGTCGCCGGAGTTGCTGAGGTTCAGCCGATCGCCGGACCGCGAAAGCCCAAAATCGATAATGACGGCCTGTTCCTGTTCGTCGATCATCACATTGCCGGGTTTGATGTCGCGGTGGATGATACCACGCTCATGCGCGTGCTGCAGTGCGTCCGCAATCTGCTGCCCCCAGCGACAAATGGAGAGCTGATGCGCGCGACTGCCTGGCGTGTCCACGCGTCGGGCCGATTCGACCTCAAGTGTGCGTCCCCGAATCAGCGGCATCACGTGCACGCAATGGCTGCCATCAACCCACGTTTCCAGCAGGCGGACAATACCCGGGTGATCCAGACGCCGCATAATGTCCGCTTCTCTGAGAAAGCGATCCTGCAGGCTGCCACACGGCGACGTAAGCACCTTCAGTGCCACTTCCGTGCCAGTGGACAACTGGCGGGCTCGATACACGGTGCTCATGGCGCCACGGCCCAGCACGGCGTGGGTTGTGTAGCCTGACAGCCGCTGGGGGACGGCGACCGCCGGGCCGGCCGTGCCCGCTTCCATGTATTGCAACAGCTCAAAGTACTCCCGAACTATGCTGCCGTCGCCGCATTGGTGAATGTAGTCTTCCACTCGGGGGCGACGTCCCTGCCGCAGCTCTCGGCAGAATGCGTCCTCCAGTCCGGCCGGAATCAAAGCCAGCGGATCATCAGCAGACAGTGTCATGAGGGGGCTTCCCACGGCCCGGTTGTGCCCTCACAGGAATCTCGAGATTCCGGTGCGGGCTAAATCAGGTCGGGCTGCAGCTGGTCGGCAATGCTCTTCAGACGTTTCATCGCACGGAAGTGCCGCTTGCGGGCAGTTTCGCCTGGCAGATTCAGTGTCTTTGCCGCCTCGGCCACACTTTGCTGATGCAGATGCACCAGTGTGAGGATTTCACGGTCGTGTTCGGTAAGCTGATTCAAAAGTTCGCGAATACGGCGACGTGCTTCCGCCGTGATCACTTCGGACTGCGGTGACCGAACTTCTTCGGTCAGCTGCGCCATCAGCGTCTCGACACGCGGGTCACCGGTGGCGGCTTCCCGACTGGGATCGCGTTTTTGTGAATGAAAGTGGTGGCGGTGTACGGCGATCGCGTGCTGTCGCGTGAGGAACCGCAGCCACGGATACAAAGACATCGCCGGATTGGCCATGTATTCGTCAAGCCTGTTCACTGCCGTCAGAAACGCTTCCTGAATGACGTCGGAACTGTCCACTCTCGGCAGCAGCCTTCGGTCAATCCGAGCGTTGACCACGTTCCTGAGTCGCTCTCGATAGCACTCGAAGTAAGCGGCGAGGGCACGTGGTCCATTCTCATGCAGTTCTTCCAGAATTCTGGATTGATCGACAGCATCCGGTTCCAGCGGCTCGGTTCTCAACATGTTGACTCCAGGTGTACGTCGTTGGTGATCGATCAGCGTCGTGCGAAGGGGCGAGAATTAGTCAGTCTGTTTGGTTTCCGGGACGTGAGTATCCTAAGTATAAGGCCGAATTGTCGTATCCGACGACCACCAGGTCAGGTGATCCCGTCTGTGCGGCGGCGTTTGAAACGGGGAACGTCACGCTGTGTCGTTTCTGTCAGTTCAGTGCACCGCCGGTCGAGTATTTTCACGACCAACTCGGTAGTGAGTTTCACGACCCGATGTATAGACGCGCAGATCGTCCGACTGCAATTTCGCCCCAGGGTACAATGGGCTATAGGTGGGTTTGTCCCCACGCGGCGGAGACACGCGCACAAAAACACGACGCCCCAGAGGGGCGTCGTGATCGTCTGTGGGGCCGCAGCGGAGGCCCGCGTGACTGTGTGTTCACCGGCAGCGATGTCTGCCAAACGGCAGCGATGTCTGCCAAACCGTAGTCAAGTCGGCTAGTTGGCAGTGACGTCCGGTACCTCGCTTTGACTCAGCATGGTGATGCGGCGACGGTTGATCTCGATTTTGCCTTCGTTCTGAAGTTCGCCGAGCGTGATGGTGACTGTCTCCCGCGTCGCCCCGATGATGCTGGCCAGATCCTGATGAGAGATCTTCTGAGCGATGACGATGCCTCCCTGAGTGGGCATGCCGTAGCGATCTGCCAGGTCTTCCAGTAGGTCCCACAGTCGATCGCGGCTGCTGCCAAACAGTAGAGATTTGAGGCGGCGTTCGGCCCGGCGGGCGCGAGCGGCAAACACCTCGTTCATCCGTGTGGCCACAGTCGCGTGTTGTTCCATCATGTGCCGCAGCCCATGCTGGGGCACCTGCAGGACGACGCATTTCTCAATGGCCTCTGCGTATTCGCCACGATTGGTATTCTGAAAGGCGCTCAGCTCCCCAAACGTTTCGTTGGCTTCGACAAATCCCAGAATCGCCTGTTTGCCTTCACCCGTGATGTGGTAGATCCGCACACGGCCGGAGGTCAGCAGCATGGTGGAGTCCGCGTGATCGCCGGGAAAATAGATCACATCGCCGCGGGAGTACTGCTGCACCTGGCAGACGGAATCGAGCGACCGGATATCTTCCGTGTTCAGATCCGCAAACGCTGGGTATTTCTTCAGATACCAGAATTTTTCATTCATATCATTGAAGGATGGGCGGAGAGAGGCGGGAGAGGGAGCGACGTTTGCCGTGGGAACGAAAGTGGAATGCATCTGATGGCCCCAGCCTGGGTGGAGAAGAATCGATGGACATGGGACGTTCTATTCGTGGAATTGCTTACTTCAACTTCTCGAATTAAAACAAAATCGCCGAATTTGGCTCCGCCCCAGTGTTTTCTGTGTCCGAATGGCATCGCCGCGCCGGTTTTGGACAGCTAGACTCCCTGTCAAAGCGCCCTTCAGCGAATACCTCCGATGTTTTTTGCCCGCCCGTCGCCGAAAACGTCGAAAAAAATTCTGGCCGCCGCAACAACGCGAGACAGCCACACCATCAGACGGTGCCCGGAACGAGATCATGAGAAGCGAATCTGACGTCCTTTTTGAAGACACTCCGTTTGAAATTCCCGTCGCCGACCGGGTGAATCGTCTGCCGCCCTACATGTTCGGCGCGATCAACAAACGCAAATACCAGCTGCGCGTGGAAGGCGTGGACGTCATTGACCTGGGAATGGGCAACCCCACGGATCCCCCGGATCCCTTGATTGTCCAGAAGATCGAAGAAGCGCTCGCCGACTCCCGCAATCACCGCTACTCCGTCAGCAACGGCATTGGCAATCTCCGCAAGGAAGTGTCCGCTCGCTACTGGAAAAAATATGGCGTGCGTCTGGACCCCGACAGCGAGGTGCTGGCCTGCATTGGCTCCAAAGAGGGCTTCAGTCATATGTGTCTGGCCCTGATGGGCCCCGGCGACACGGCCATTGTGCCGTCTCCGTTTTTTCCCGTGCACGTGTACGCCGTGATGCTGGCCTCCGGCAACGTCATCACGCTGGATACTCGCGACCCGGAAAAGTTTCTGCAGAACATCGCCTACACGTGCGAAAACCTGGTCCCCAAACCCAAAGTGGTGGTTGTCAACTTTCCGCACAATCCCACCGCCACCGTGATCGAACAGGATTTTTACGTTGAACTGGTGAAGCTGGCCCGCAAACACGGCTTTCTGGTCATCAGCGACTTTGCCTACGCAGACATCTGCTACGACGGCTATCAGGCGCCCAGTTTTCTGGCGACGCCCGGTGCCATCGATGTGGGCGTGGAAATGACGTCCATGTCCAAAAGCTACAGCATGGCGGGCTGGCGAATCGGCTTTTGCAACGGCAATCCGGAAATGGTTCGCGCGCTGGCGACCATCAAAGGTTACTACGACTACGGCATCTTCCAGCCCATCCAGATTGCCGCGATCGTCGCCATGCGTCACTGTGACGCCGCCGTGGAAAGCATCACCAAAGAGTATCAGTCCCGCCGTGACGTTCTCTGCGAAGGTCTCACACGACTGGGCTGGAACGTGACGGTGCCCAAAGCGGGCATGTTTGTCTGGGCCGATATGCCCGAGGAGTACAAACACATGGGTTCCATCGACTTTGCCATGAAGCTGCTCAACGAAGGCGGAGTCGCGGTCAGCCCCGGCCGCGGATTTGGCGAAGACGGAGAAGGCTCTCTGCGTCTGGCCATCGTGGAAAACAGCCAGCGACTGCGGCAGGCTGTGCGGCAGATTGATAAGTGCCTTTCCACATCCACGGCTGCAGCCGGCTAGCGTCTTTCCCCGTATGACCCTGTTCGTCACGGTGGTCGTGTCGGGAAAATCCGACTCACAACTCGGCAGGTGGTCTGCGATGCTGTCTCTTGCGATGCTGGTTTCACGGCCACATTTGGTTAAGCTGGAACGACTCACCATCCTTCTACCTGCCGAATCCTGCCATGAAAAAACTCGTCGCGCTGCTGCTCGCCGTTTACGCTGCTCGTTGTGTCACCGCGGCCGATCAGCCCAACATCGTTTTTTTCTTTGCCGACGATCAGACCACCAGCACACTCGGGTGCTACGGCAACTCCCTGATCCAGACGCCCCACATCGACCGCCTCGCCAGCGAGGGAACGCGATTTCCCAATGCCTTCGTCAGCCATTCGATCTGCTGGGTCAGCCGCACGACCATTCTCACCGGCCAGTACGGTCGCAGCTACGGAACCAGCGATCGCCCGGATCAGTGCCGCGCTGACGCTGCCGAAACGCTGTACACTGACATATTAAAATCGGCCGGGTACCGGACCGGCTACTTCGGCAAGTGGCACGCCAAAATGCCCAAAGGCTATCGCCGCGAAGACCACTTCGACGAGTTTGAAGCCATCGGCCGCAATCCCTTCTACAAGCCTCAGCCCGACGGCACTCTCCGCCACGAAACCGATCTCATCGTGGATCGCGGCATCGAGTTCATCAGACAGCAGCCCAAAGATCGGCCCTTTGCCCTCAACATGTGGTTCAACGCCTGTCACGCCGAAGACAGCGATCGACGTCCGGGTATTGGCGCCTTTCCCTGGCCCGAATCTGCCAACGGCCTCTACGAAGATCTGTACATCCCGCCGCCCCGCCTCAACGACCCGGCCACCTTTGACGCACTGCCCGAGTTTCTCAAAACCACCATCAACCGCGAACGCTACTTCTGGCGCTGGAACACAGAACAACGCTACCAGACCAACATGCGCGCCTACTATCGCATGGTCACCGGCATCGACAACGCCATCGGCCGCTTCCTGAAAGAACTGCAAAAACAGGGACTCGCTGACAATACCATCATCGTTTACACGGCCGACAACGGCTATCACATGGGCAACCGCGGACTGGCCGGCAAGTGGTCGCACTTCGAAGAATCCCTGCGTGTTCCCATGATCATCTTTGATCCCCGGGCAAACGCTGAGCAGCGCGGACAAACCCCGCCCGCCATTGCTCTCAACGTGGATCTGCCCGCCACCTTCCTCGACCTGGCGGGCGCTGACATTCCCAGCACCATGCAGGGCCGCAGTCTGGCGCCCATCGTCGCAGGCCACACACCCGCCGACTGGCGGACCGAATCATTCCACGAGCACTTTGCCGTTCGTAACCGCATCCCCGCTTTCGAAGGTCTCCGCAACGCCCGTTACAAATACGTTCGTTACTTTGATCACGGCAACCGGGAATTCCTCCACGACCTCAAAAACGACCCTGACGAACTGGTCAACCTGGCCGACAGCCCCGACCACAAAAACCTCCTGACCGAAATGCGAACCCGCACCGATCAGCGCGTCAAAGAACTGGGTGGTCCACTCGACCCACTCTCCACCCCCTTCACCAAATCCACCGACCCGCACCCCGCCGCTGCCGCTTCCGTCGGCAGTCGCGCCGACAGAGAAGGCTTCGTCCGCCTGTTCGACGGCAAGTCTCTCCGCAACTGGACGGGCAACAAGAAATACTGGTCCGTCAAAGACGGGGCCCTCACCGGCGTTACCGACGGCTCGCTCAAGTCCAACCGTTTCATCACCTGGAAGAATGCCACCATCCGCAACTTTGACCTTCGCATGAAGGTAAAAATCACCAAAGGCGGCAACAGTGGCCTGCAGTATCGCGGCACATCACGCCCGGACCTGGGACTCGACATCGTCACCGGCTATCAGTGTGATGTGGTCGCCAACAATCCCAACTACAACGGGATGCTCTACGAAGAGAAAGGGCGTCGCATCCTCTCTCACACAGGCGAAAAAGTGATCGTCGCCCCCGACGGTCAGCCCTGGATCATCGACACCATGCCCGTCAAAACCTTCGCCCCCGACGAATGGCACGATTACCGCGTCCTCGTTGAAGGCAACCACCATCGTCACTGGATCGACGGGCACCCCACGGCCGACCTGATCGACCTCGACGAAGCCGGTCGCACTCTCGAAGGCGTCCTCGCCATGCAGGTCCACGTCGGCCCCGCGATGCAGGTGCAGTACAAAGACATTCGCATCAAACACCTGCCCGACAGCCTCCCCCTCATCACCCCCGATCAAGCGCCCATCCCCGTCGGCTCCAAAGGTGTCAAACCCCAAGGCCGACTCCCCAAAAACTGGCAGCCCCCCACCTACGGCCCGGCCGGCCGGGACGCCCCGGCGGGCGGTGGCGTGGATCGCTGATTCTGCGTGGGGCGTCTCTGCGCCGAGTCGCGCCGCTGACGCTTACCCGTTGCTGCGCTATCGACAACCGACGTCGCACCGCGCCTGGCCGGCCGGGATGCCCCAGCGGGCGGTGGCGTGGGCCGGGACGCCCCGGCAGGCGGTGGCGTGGATCGCTGATGCTGCGTGGATAGTTTCTGCGCCCGCTCGCGCCGCTGACGCTTACCCGTTGCTGCGCTATCGACAACCGACGTCGCACCGCGCCTGGCCGGCCGGTACGCCCCAGCGGGCGGTGGCGTGGGCCGCTGATGCATCGTGATTGACGAGTTCGTTGCGGTCAGTCCCATCTACTTAACCAGCCATCCCCCAGTGGTCCCAGCCAGACGCGGTGCCATCTGGGTGTTGACAGCGGAGCAACGGGTAAGCGTCAGCGGCGCGAGCCGGCGCAGCGACGCTTCATTTTCATCGGCATTCCACGCCACCGCCCGCCGTGCCGTCCCGGGCCGGCCAGGTGCGGTGCGACC
>JANSXP010000157.1 GCA_024742875.1 Planctomycetaceae bacterium
ACGATGCTGGTGGTCGCTTTTGGCGTCTTTCAGGGCTGGGGAATGGACGAGCGTCTGTCGCTGCCGGTGATCGCCATCAGCATGATCCTGGGACTCATGCTGCTGGGCGGCGGGTTTGGTGTGATGGCTACTTCGGCCGGCACGTTTGATGACGACGAGTTTGAACGCCTAATGGCCGGAGAACAGCGTCGCTTCGATGAGGACGGGAATGCCACCCTGCCTAAGCCAAAGCTGACCAGCGATTTGGCGACCGAGGACATTCGTGAGCGATCCACTCAAAGCACTTCAGCCAGCCTCAGCTGCTGATGTGTGGCTTTGGCGGAAGTCCCGATCCGCCAAAGCCCGGATCCTTCCATTCGTGAGCGTCGTACTCGCGCGTCCTGAGATTTCGGATGACGAAGTGCGAAGTGGACGAAGTGCGAAGTGGGGGTTGAAGAACCCGCGCATGACAAAGCCAGCTGACAGGTGTCAGCTGGCTGTTTTTGATTTCGCGGCTTCAAAATGGGACGCAGCAGGACAGGAGGCTTACTTCTCCTCTTCTTCGTCCTTCTTCTTTTTCTTCTTCTTGCCGGCCACGACTTTGACGATTCGGACTTTCGGCAGGCCCAGAGGGCTCTGGCCGTCATCAAATCGTTCCTGCTCACGCAGCACGGCAATACGCTCGCCACGCTTCAGGACATTGCGAGCACGGACGACACCGCTCGGTTTTTTCAGTGATTTATCGATCGACACGAATCTGACTCCGGTTGGTCAGCACCTTGCGAGTGGCCCTCTCTGAAGGAGAAAGCCTTGTGACGCTGTGGGCACTGGACGCTGGAAGGTAGGCGGCGTCGCCATTTGAGGGATCGGTCGTTTGACGAACCCAGGTGGCCGCATGGGTGCGGGAAACAGGCCTGAATGCTGCCAGATGGCACGCTGTCCGGGCTGCCCCCGCGGCGAACTCGGAACCTTATCGACATTTTCGACGTTTCTCAACCACGGATATCGCGGTTTTCGCCCGTCTTTCGAGGAAACCGGCCAATCCCCCGCTGTGGCTCCGACCCACCCGGCCGCACGTCCAATCAGGCCTGTTTTTGCCGCTTTTTTCCGACGGTTCTCACCTACAGGTCCACGTCGTCGGCGAAGCTGGCTTCCTCCATGATCACCTTGTAGCGTTCCGACGCATCTTTGCCGAGCAGCTGGTGGAACGTCTGGTCGGCCTCAATCTGGCTGTCCACATCCACCCGCAGCAGCACGCGGGCCGTCGGATCGAGCGTGGTTTCGCGCAGCTGCGCGGAATTCATTTCTCCCAGCCCTTTGAATCGCAGCACGGTGGCCGAGCGATTGGCCGGGACGGCCGCCAGAATCTCTTCTTTTTCCGCGTCTGTCTGGGCGTACTGCGTTTTCTTGCCAATCTCGATGCGGAACAGGGGCGGCTGAGCGATGTACAGATTGCCCTGGCGAATCAAATCCGGCATGTGACGGAAGAAGAAGGTCAGCAGCAGCGTGGAGATATGGTAGCCATCGGAGTCAGCATCCATCAGCAGGATCACACGGGAGTAACGCAGGCGGTGAATGTCAAAATTGGGGCCGATGCCGGTGCCCAGTGTCTCCACCAGATCGTTGATCTCCTGATTCTTCAGGATCTTTGACAGCGCCAGTGACTCTGTGTTGAGAATCTTACCCCGCAATGGCAGCACGGCCTGCGTGGCGGCGTTGCGCCCCATCACGGCGGTGCCGCCCGCTGAATCCCCTTCCACGATAAACAGTTCCGAATCCCCGGAGCTGCGGCTTTGGCAGTCCACCAGCTTGCCGGGCAGATTGGTTCGCCGCGCGGTGACGGACTTGCGTTTGACTTCTTTGACGGCATCCCGACTGGCCATGCGGGCACGTGCCGCCAGGACAATGCGACCCAGAATAGCGTCGGCCAGTGTGGGATTGTTGTTGAGCCAGTTCTCCAGCACTGGACGAACGAGTCCGTCCACGTGCGATGTCATTTCCGGATTGTTCAGGCGTTCCTTGGTTTGCCCCTGAAACATGGGGTCGCCGTGGAAGACGGACAGAATGGCCACCACGCCTTCGCGAATGTCGTCGGTCGTGATGGTGACGCCACGAGGCTTAAAGCTGTGGACCTCCATGTAATTGCGGACGGCCTTGGTCAGTCCGGATTTGAGTCCGTTCTCGTGTGTGCCTCCGGCATGCGTGCGAATGCCGTTCACATAGCTGCGGATGTGTTCGTCCGTGCTTTCCGTCCATCGCAGCACCACTTCCACGCGAGCCGTGCTGTCGTCCTTGTCCACCTTGAACAGCTGCTCGTGGACCGTCTTGCGGCCGCCGTCAGCGATCACTTTTTCAATGTACGCTTCAATGCCTTTGGGAAACGACAGCTCGTGGACTTCGTCTTTGGGTTCATCTTTGAAGACAAACTTCAGGCCGCCGTGAATGTAGGCCACATCTTCCAGATGCTGGCGAATCGTATCTGAGTTGAAGTTCGTCCGCCGAAAGATGGTGTCGTCCGGTTCAAAGTAGATGGACGTGCCATGGCCGCGAAACGGCTTGACTTTCTTGACCGGCCCGGAAGGCTTGCCGCGGCGATACGACTGCTTCCATTCGTGGCCGTCACGATGGATGGTGGCCACCATTTTGTTAGACAGGGCATTGACCACCGACGATCCGACCCCGTGCAGGCCACCGCTGCGAGCGTAGTTTTTGTCGCTGAATTTGCCGCCGGCGTGCAGCGTGGTCAGGATCACCTCCAGCGACGACTTTTTCATCTTGGGGTGTTTGTCGACCGGAATGCCGCGGCCGTTGTCGGTCACTGTGCAGCTGGTGCCGTCTTTGTGCAGCGTGACGGTAATCTGCGTGCATTCGCCGGCCAGAAATTCGTCGACCGAGTTGTCGACCACTTCCCACAGCAGGTGGTGCAGCCCCCGGGAATCGACGCCGCCGATGTACATCGAAGGCCGCTTGCGAACCGGCTCCAGTCCTTCCAGAACCTCGATGTCGCTGCCGGTGTATTTGGATTTTGTCGCTGTTGCCATGCGTGAAACGCTGAGTAAAGGTGCCTGGTGTGTGAATTGTCGTCACCGCATCGCCGTCAGAGGGAAGGCTTATCGGTGACAGCGGCGGGCCGACTGTTTCCATCTGCCAGCCTCGTTTCTCCTGCTGCTGTTGTTGGTTCACACGGTCTCGCCTGCGAACCTTTGAGGACTCAGGACTCTTCCATTTCGGACCAGTCCACCAGCTGAATTTCCGGCTGGATCAGACGGTCAAATTTTGTTCGCTTGCTGGTCAGTACGCCCCGCCCGCCGCGGGACGTGACCTGATATTTC
>JANSXP010000015.1 GCA_024742875.1 Planctomycetaceae bacterium
AACTGGCCACAGCCGGTGACGCGGTGCATGTGAAAGAACTGCTGCGTTACGATGTACGGCACGAAGACATTTCCGAAGTTCGGCTGGATACCGCCGGCATCAATGCGACCGTCCGACTGCGCGACACGGCCGAGTCCCTCATTGCAGTGGCAGAAGATGGCGACGTCATCACCTACAGCCTGCCGTCCGCGCGCCGCGGTCCATTTGAAATTCTGGTCGACTATTTTCGTCCCCCCAGCGACGATTCGGCGGGTGGTGCGGGTGTCACGCTGCCACTGGTTCGACCGGCGCACTCCAATCAGATTCCCGGTCGGCTGACGGTCGCCACCAGCCACCCCGAAGCCATTCAGGTGCGGGCGGGCACGATTTGGGACCGGGTTTACAGTGATGAGTTTGAAGCAGCCTGGCAGTGCAGTGACTGGGAGTCGCTGGAAAGTGTTGATTTGAGAATGGTTCGCTCTCTGGGGGGCAGCCAGCGTTCGTCACCCACGTTTGCCATCATGGACAGCGCTGTCTGGGGGACACGCCTGCTGACGACCATCACGTATGTGTTTGAGGAGCCGGACGACAGCCTGCTGTTTTCTTTTGATTCCGTGGCATCTGTGGAACGGGCGACCGTGAATGGTGCGGCCGTGACCATCACAGAGCTGTCGGATGACAACACGGGGCGCCGCATTTTTCAGGTTCCGGCAACAGCTTCTTCCGGCATGGCAGTTGTGGAACTTTCGGTGTTTCAGCCGTTTCATCGTCAGCACGAACTGTTTTCACTGGTGCACCCGGAGCTGCCGGAACCGGTGGGAATGGATCGGTCGTGCACCGTCCTGTGGGTGCTGGCTCAGCGACGCGAACAGACGATTTTTGAATCCGGCGGACACGGTCTGACCAACATCGGAGGAGCGTCAGACTCACGATTTTTCCTGCAGTCGAACGTTTCGCTGCCCGACACTCTCAATTCCCTGCTGCTCACGTGGCCGGAAGATGTCCGCCAGGAGGTTCGGCAGCGGCTGAATCGCATCGAGCAGGCGCTGCCGGCTTATGACGTGCTCGCCGGGACACCGGCGGCCGACCGTCTGCAGGTGATTGTTGTGTCCCGTCGCCTGCTGTATCTGGCAATGGCCGTGCTGTCTGTTCTCGCCTACGTTGTCACCCTGCGCGTCAGCGGATCACCGCTGGTGGTGGTGGTGGCGACCACTGTGATTCTCTCCGTGTTCTGCTGGGCCATTGTCCCGCCAGCCGTGCAGTTGATGATGCTGCAGATGCTTCCCGGGATGATGATTGCCGGTGTGGCGGCCGCCATTCAGCGACGTATTGCTGCGTCTGTCAGATCTCCGTTCCGCAACCTTGGTGAGACCGACGGCAACACCGTCTTCGCCGTAGAGCAGCCGGCAAAGACGGTCGCGTACAGCACGCCGTCGACCAGCGCTGGCTGAGATCGACGGAGACCATCATGACTCGCAAGCTCTTATTCGCCGCTGTGCTGACGATCCTTCCGGTCGTCCTGTCTCGCTGCCTGTCGGCCGATGAACGCATTGTGCCCGACGATCTGCCACAGCAGCGCGGCGACGTTCCCGTGATTGCCGCTGAAGTTCTGACGCCGGCCGAGTGGCAGCAGTTCGCGCCGGTGTCTCCCGAGCAGCTCGACACACTGTTGAAGGCGTTTCGGCAGCGCAGTGCCCGCCGTGACAGTTCGGTATCCCGGGCCGACTATTTTGCCCGACTGCAGGGACGATCCCTGGTGAACGGTCGGCTGACATTTCGTTTTCCCGCTGCCACACGTTTTTCGGAACTGGCTCTGGGACGTACCAGTCTGCAGCGCCTGACTCTGTTCGCAGATGACAGCATTGTGCCACTGGCTTTGAAAAATCGTGCGGGGCTGGTTCCACTGCTGAACAGTGCGCCCGAGGCAATGACGGGCACGTGGCAGGCAGAGGGCGTCCGCCGCGGACGATCCACTTCGTTCGAGCTGACGCTGCCAGTGGCTGAGTTCGCGGTGTTTGAACTGGTCACGGAAGGTTGCGTACGTGTACGCAGTCCCAACGCTTTGGTGCGACTGCTCGACCAGTCGGCCGGTCTGCTGACGTGGCAGTTGATTCCCAATGACCCGCTGTCGGTGACGATCGACTGTTCCGCCGCTGCGGATGCCGGCAGTGACGCCGCCTATGTCAACCTCGAATCCGAAGTGCGGCTGTACGAAAACGATGCCGATATTTCCTGGAGTGTGGTAGCGCCGGAGGTGCTCGCCGGATCCACACTGACCATGGAACTGCACGGGGACGTGGAACTGTCATCGGTGCGTATGGCGGAGACCGACCTGCCTTATCGGGTCGCCAGCGAGAAGGATCAGGTTCGGCTGGAAGTGACTGTCCCGCAGACGCTGACGGCCGCCATTCTGGTGGAGGGGGCGTTCTCCTCTTCGGCTGCGGGGACCTTTGATGTCCCGTTTCTGAAACCGACATCGTTTCAGTCTGCCGACCGCTTTCAGGGAGCCCTGATTTCCCGCATGCCCGCCATTCGCGTTGCGATAGGTCCCGAAGACGCCATTGAGAACTTGAGCCTTCAGGGGATCTATGAGCAGGACGTGACGTTTCCGTCTGACGGAAGTCAGCTGCTTGAACTGCAACAGTATCTCGCGGACGCAGATCTGCGAATTGTCGTGTCCGACACCAGTCCACTCATTGAGGAAGATGTGCTCGTCCGAGTGGACACCCAGCGAAATGTCGTCACCGCAGATGCATTCGTTCGCGTGGCTGCCCGCTCAGGAACCATCAGTCGTCTGTCCTGGGAAGTACCGGCCAACTGGCGCGTGACGGACGTCCGGGAATCGGAGGTCAATGGCCCTCCGCTGCTGTTTCGTGTGTCGTCTGAAAACCCACGTCAGCCGACACGGCTGGACGTCGTCCTCAGAGAGCCTGTCTCAGCGGATGACGTGGCCCGTTTTCTGGTTGTTCGCATGCAGTCCGTTCAGGGGGCCATGGCCAGCCAGCCTCGTCCCCCCGGGCTGACGTCCGCGCGGCATGATCGTCTGGTGGATCTGGTCGCGCTGCCGCCGGGAGCCAGTGCGTCGCTGGTGGACTCCTGGACAACTGGTCCTCTGACTCCCGTGCAGATTCAGGAGCAGTTGCCCTGGATTGATGACTCACTGCTGTCCGGTTCCGAAGTCTTTAACCGGGGAGAACTCTCGCTCGAGGATCTGTCACAATCCCGGGAATCGCAGGTGCGTGCCCGCGTTGATTATTCTGTGGAGCGGGTCGGCCGAACGCTGCGGCAGGTTGCGCAGGTGCGAATTCAAAGTGAAGACGATCTGCCGGCAGAGATTCTTTTCAATGTTGGCGGTGACGTGATCCCACAACTGGAAGGGGCGACCGACAGCCTGTCCCTGCGTCAGGTGGCGTCAGCCGAGGTGTCCAGCTGGGTCCTTTCGATGAACCCGGAAATTGCCTCGTCACGGCTGGCCGAGTTTTCGCTGGTGGTTGAGTCCGAAGCGGCTGCTGCCACACCAGGACTCGTTGTCACCTTCCCGGACTGTATTCCGTCCGGTCGTATACAGCCAGCTGCCGACGAAAGTGTGAAGCTGCTGATGACCGCGGACGGACGGACGGAAACTGTGACTTCTGCCGTTGAGTATCCGACGTCCGATTTTCAGCTGTCTCTGGAAAGTCGGCTGCCGCGTGCCGAGGCCACGTTTGTGTCCGGCCGCGGGTTCCTGACGGTCACGCGAGAACTGTCGCGCGTTCGTGCCCATGTGATGTGTCGCTGCCTGGTCCAGCCAGGGGGCCGCTCCCGGCTTCAGTTTCGTGCCCTGTGTGAGAAAGTGGAAGTGGAGGTGGATGGTCGACACCTGTTTGTTGATCGCGTCGACGACACGTTTGTCGTTCCGCTGAACCCTGCAGCCGAGACAGTGGCGGTCGACATCTTTCTGACCCGTGTGTTTGTTCAGCGCTCCCGAATTCCCATGCCCGTGCTCCGATTTGATGATGCGGAAACCCAGATCGACTGGTTTCTGCTGGCCAGTGGCGACGATGCCGTCATTCAGACGGAATCCGGAGCGGCCGTTGCTCCCACCCGGCTGTCGGCCGGCCAGGCAGGGCGTTTGATGTTCGATCAGGATGTCCGGCAGCGAACTTCCAACACCGTGCGCGCTTTCGCTGGTCGCTGGCAGGTGTTGTCGGTGGCTGATGATGCGTGCCTGCTGCTCAATGGTGATGCCAGTCGAACGTCGAGCCAGGTTGTGCTCAAAGCGCCCGTGTCGTCGTGGATCCGGGTGTCTGTGGCAGCCGTGCTGGTTTTCGTTGGCTGGCAGCTGTCCGGCTGGTTTTCCAGCGTTCGCTGTGCTTGTGTCCTGATCACTCTGGCTGCCCTGCGTGTCGTGCTTTCGTCTGTCCTGCTGGATGGTCTCATTGCCGGCACGTGTCTGTTTGTGGTCTATCGGGCGGCGCGTTTTCTGCTGACCCGGTGGGTCCAGCAGGCGCGGCGCAGCATTCGATTGCTGCCGCAGTCTGCGTCGCTGCTGATGTGGCTGGTCCTGCTGCCAACTGCCGAAGCTCAGGTGCTCACGGATCCTCCGGACGTGTTTTCTGTGGATCGCACAGGCAATTCGCCCGTGGTTTACGTGCGTAAGGGGCTCCTTGATCGGCTGACAAAGACGACCCAAACTGATGACCGTTCTGTGCTGGTGCTGGAAACGTGGGCAGACATTACGCTCGACGAATCTACGTCCGGCTCGGCCCGAATCAGGGCTCTGATTGCCGGCCGGCGAGACCAAAGCGGCACTCTGCCTTTGCCGCTGGAAAACGTCACGCTGGTCAGCTGTCGTGTGGACGGTGATCTGGCGTTTCCGCGAAACGACGGGGCCGGAAATGTGTCGGTGGAAACGGGCGTCGACTCTGAACTGCCGGTTCGAAGTCTGTCAGACGATCCCGTGGTCGCATCTGCGGGGCCTCGGACCATCGGCAGATATCTGCTGCGTCAAATCGAATACGAAGTGCGATTTTCCGTTAAGCGCGAAGCCGGCGAGATTCGACTCGTGCTGCCAGTGCCCGAGTCTCCCGTGACACACGTCACGCTGCGTGATCAGGCGGATCAGATTCCTTCTGCCCAGCTCATCGGCGCTGGTGCGGCCCTGCCGGGTGATACTCAGCAGCCGGACGGAACCCTGGTGTTTCCGGAACTGTCCAATGCGGCCCGAGTTGAACTTCGTTGCCGTGTTTCTGCGGCCTCATCGGAGCCGCTGCCCGCCCGGGAGGATGCGGACGTGACAGCCACCGTTGATGTCCTGGCTGACCGCATGACCATCACCACAGAGTATCGCCTGGCCACCGCTGCAGCCGCCGGTGAACGGCTGCAGCTGAACCACTCCCCGGAGCAGGTGCTGAGTGTTCGAGCTGGCGGCAATCCGGTTGCGTGGACAGCGCTGGGTGACGGGATTTCGCTGGCCGGCGACGCCGTGCGCGACGGCGAGCCAATCGTTGTGGTCCGTCAGGAGATCGCCACACCGCTGTCACTGCGCAAGCAACTGGACCTCGATCAGTTTCGCACAATCAACGGCCGGCCTGTGCGACGACTCACGCTCGTGCTGCGAACAGGAGAGCAGTTTATCTGGCGGGAAGTGCTGGGGGACGGCAAACCACTTCCGACTGCCCCCATCCCCGTCGACCCGGAGCTGGTTCGGCCAATGGAACGGCGTGTGATTGCGGCCCGCAGCGTGAAGCAGGTCAGCCTTGAGATTACGGAAAGAATTTCCACTCAGCTGGCCAGCGTTTCTCAGCAGGCTGTTGTCGCCGACGACGAGATTCGCTGGCGGTGCGAATGCGAATCAGAAATCAGCGGGCAGCCCGCGTTTCGACAGGTGATTCTGCTGGATTCGGCGGTACGTGTGGAGTCTGTTTCCGCCACTTTGTCAGGATCGGATCGGCTGCAGACATGGACGCGCACAAATCAGGGAGTTGTGGTGTCACTGCGAGAGGCTACGCGCGGCAATCTGCAGATTACCATGCAGGGCACGATCCCCCGATCGCTTTCGCGCGACACTCGGCTGCCCATCGTCGAATTTCCCCGCGAAGTGGAAGTGCTGCAGGCCGTGCTCGACCTGTCCAGCGCGGCCAGCAGCGGTGCCTTTGTGGCGTCCTTTGGGGGGACACGGCCGGACGTGCCGTTCAACCTGACCGATCAGATTCCCAGAGAGCCACTGCGGCTGTCCATTATTGACGATCGCGAACCACTTGTGGTGCGACGGGCGGTTCCCCAGCAACTGAATCTGGAGGTCGTCGCCATGATTTATGAGGCGGCCGGACAGCTGCGTGTCGGCACGGCCGTGTCGGTTCGCGCGGCGGATGTGATGGCACCACTGCGTTTTCGTATTCGCGGTGCCGACCTCGAGTCGCAGCAGCCGATCGTTGTTCGGGGCCAGCAGCGAGCACAGACCTCACTTGCGGACGAGGCCGTTTTGATCGCCCCGGCCGCATCAGCCGATGCAGACCAGCGGACGATCGTCCTTTTGCCCAATGCCATTCCTGTCAGTCGCGATGGTGCTGTCCTGATCCAAACGCCCGAATTTGATGCACCATCGGTGGTTACTTCCGTCCGCTGCTACGATCTCCGCAATCGCTCACCACGACGACAGAACCCAATTCCCCGCTGGGTGCAGGAGAGATCGTCGGAGCTGAACATTACGACGCCATCTGCCGGCGTGCAAAGGCTGGCAGATTTCGATGATCAGTCGCGTCGTATTCAGGTCAGGCTGCCACGGCAGACGTCAGGTACGTCGGCTTCGTCCGCAGCCGCCGATGTGCTGTATGTCGACTGCGAGCACCGCATTGACGCCACAGAGACCGGATTTCGTGGCGCTTCTGGTTTTCTTGTGTTCTCATCACAGTCGCGTTCACGCTTTATGCTGCCGGCTGTCTCCGGGCTGAATATGGTTCGCGTGCAGGCCAACGGTCAGTCGTGCGTCACACAGATCAGGGAGGGGCAGCTTGAAGTCAGGCTGCCCACGGCCGTGTGTCACCTGGTGGTTGACTGGATTTTTACACCTGCGCAGACCGCCGGTCTGCAGTCGTATGATGTGCCGTTTCCCGATGTGCCCTATCAGCGAGGGCAGCATCGCATCGTCATTTCCCCCTCAGCTCAGGCGCGGGGAGTGAGGGTGAAGTCTCCCGCGCTGCTGCCCGAACTGTTTCTGGAACGCCGATCCACGTCAATCGTGGAAGGACTGCAGGGGCTGTCGACGGACGTGCCGGCCGATACGGCACCACCGCAGCAGGAGAACTCGTCGCTGCCGGACACTCTGTGGAGCCAGTTGAGTGTTCGGGCGCCGGACGCCGCCCGGTCGCTGGATGAGTTTCTGGGGGCAGCAGAAGCAGACGGCAGTGTCCTGCTGTCCGTCAGTGATTCGCGCGTTGGCGTGTCTTTGTTTCATACTCCGCCGCTGTCGGCCATGCTGGCCTTTGGCAGTGGAGTGCTGCTGCTGGTCGCTTTTCGTTTCCGCAGCAAGGCACAGCAGCCGGTGTCAGCTTCTGAGCAGGAAACCGTCATTCGCGATCGCCAGGCAGAGACATCCGAGAATTCGACACAGCTCACGAATTCCCCAGACTCAGCTGCCAGATGATGGTCGCCAGACCGGCCGCCAGACAATAAAAAGCGAACAGATGCAGCCGGTCCGCCACCACCATCCGGATCAGCCATCGCAACGCCAGCACGCCAACGACAAACGACACAAGCATGCCGATCAGCACTGGCAGCGGACTGCCGGAAAATGAGGCTTCGCCTGTAACGAAATCCCTGAGCTCCAGAACTGAGGCTCCGCCGATTGCTGGAATGGCGATCAAAAATGAGAAGCGGGCGGCGTCTTCACGTTTCATGCCACACGCCATGCCGGCTGCGATGGTGCTGCCTGAACGGGAAATGCCGGGGACAATGGCAATGGCCTGGAACAGCCCGACCGCGATTGCCGTTCCCATTCCGATTGCTGGCTGCGATGCTGCAGTTCCCGACATGTCGGAAACGCTTGCCTCATTGGGGCCTTTGACCTGACCCTGGTTCTGCAACCAGCGACCGGTGAGCAGGAACACTGCGGTCGCCAGCAGAGCACATCCCGCAATCAGCGGACTGTGAAAGGCTTCGTCCACATAGTCCTTCAGCAACAGGCCCACGACTCCCACCGGAATTGTGGCAATGACGATCATCGCCAGAGTGTGGACATCCTTCAGGACCGTGATCAGCTCTTTGCGATAGACGACCAGGATGGACAGCAGTGTTCCGAAGTGCAGTGCGATGCCCATCGTGGCATTGTCCGTCACGCTCGCAGGCAGCGACGAGCCCAGGAACTGCTGCAGCAGTGCATTGGAAATGACCAGATGACCAGACGAACTGATCGGCAGGAACTCGGCGATGCCCTGCACCACGGCCAGGATGATAGCGTGTACGTAATCCATTACTGATTGCTCTGCAGTTTGAGCCGCTAGCGGGCCTTTAGCGTCAGGCACCACAGGGCGATTGATTCCTGGATGGTCGGGCCTCCTTCGGCGGCAGACTGTACCACAGTTCCTCCGCCCTCTGATACTCGACTTATTGCCTGTGCCCGCAGAGCCTGAGCCGTTCGTGACTGCACGATTCCATTGAGAATCAGCAGGCTGGGCGGTTTCTCCGAAATGACCTGAGCGGGTATTCCTGTAGTTCTTGGCCAAGTGCGAATGTACGCCGCGGAGGTGAATATTCGCGATTCAGGATTCAGCAGGATTTCGGTGGCCAGTTCTGCAGACTGCTGGTCGGCCACCAGACAGATTCGTCGCGAATCCAGGGCCCGGCCAAACACGGCTTTGCGAAACGCTTCTGTCACCAGGGCCCGATCTTCTCGGCTCAGAGGAGTTTTTTCGTCATTGACCGGCACAACAAT
Organism: Planctomycetaceae bacterium; assembly: GCA_024742875.1. Taxonomy (GTDB): domain Bacteria; phylum Planctomycetota; class Planctomycetia; order Planctomycetales; family Planctomycetaceae; genus Fuerstiella. The sequence continues at coordinate 8,891 of JANSXP010000015.1, forward strand.
CATCAGATTGTGCAGTCGACAAACATCCTGCCACTGGTTGCGCACGGCTTCCCGCGGCGTGGTTGCGTCGCCCAGCAGAACGACGACGCCGGTCGCTGGCGTTTTTACGTCGGTGGGCGCGTAACCCCAGACCAGACTCCCGTCTTCGCCGATGTCTTCGACAAAGGTGTTCCATTCGGTTTCTGAGTCTGTTCCCAGTGCCGTCCGCACAAACTCCTGATCAACGTTTGGCAATTGCGACGATCGACCGTCGGGAATCGCGTCAATGGTCAATGTCTGCTCACTGCCTTCTGGCTGATGCCGGATCTGCACGGTCTTGTCTTTCAGCAGGCCTCGGAGCATTCGGTCCAGCCGCAAAGCTGATGTCACGTCTGTTTCGTTCCACCGCAGAATGTTCAGCTTCTGCAGGTCCGTCTGCCGGGCCAGCGGGGCGCCGGGCAGCAGGTGGGCCCGCACACTCTTTTGATCCCCATCAGTCACGGCATCTCCAACAATGACACCCAGGTAGCCGGCAGCGGGGGCCACCAGCTTGTCAGCCAGCGTGATTTCCGTTTCCACCTGTTTGCCGCCACGTTTCAACTGGAACGTTAGTCGATCGCCGGCGTACGCCCGTTTGACGATCGACTGGAACTCGCCATACCGCGTGATGGGGATGTCGTTGATCGCCACGATGCGATCGTCCGTTTTCAGGCCGCCGGTTTCCGCTGGAGAATCCGGCAGAACAGTCGTGATCCGCACATCAGATGAGAGCGGGTTCTCTGTGGCCGGTCGAATTCCCAGAAAGCCGCGGGTTCGGTCTCGACCGGTCTTCAAAGTGCGCACGATCTCCGGCAGGTCGGCCGCCGGAACGGCAAAACCAATTCCTGAGTCATACCACTCAACGCCCGCATTGATACCTGGTCCTGATTCCCGTGGAGACAGTGGAACCAGAATACCCGTCACTTCTCCGTCAAGATTCATGACCGGGCCACCATAGTTTACGGGGCTGATCTTTGCGTCCGTTTGAAATGCGAGTTCATGGATACGCTTGACCGCGCTGATGATGCCCACAGAAACCGACGGCAGCTTTCCGGGATACAGGCGTCCCGCAGCAATCGCGTATTCGCCGACAACCGGCCAGCGCCGCTGCGAGAATCGGGCCGGCTGAAACGTTCCGGATTCTGCCTGGAGCAGCACGAGTTTTCGCACATAGTCGGTGGCAAGGCGTCTGGCGGCCACACGTTCGCCATCTGCGTCTTCCACCAGAACGGCGGTTGGCTTACTGCCAAATCCGAAAGCGCTGGAAATGATCAGACCTGATTTCGTGAGCACAACGCCCGTTGTCGTCTGAGAGGTGACCGCCTGACTGCTGTCCTCTGAACTGCCCACAATGCGAATGCGGACCGTTGAGGCCGCGGCCTGGGCAATGACACGCTGAACGTCAGTATCCAGTTGTTTGTCGCCGCGTGCGGACGAGAAACCCAGCGGGACGACCACCAGAGTCAGAGAAATCAACGAAGTCAAAGACCAGGTGTACCTGGCAGGGCGTAGGAAGCGTTGCATCATGATGTCAGCGTGCCAGCGGAATCATTTGAAGATCGTCAAGATCCAGAACCCCGATCGCACCATTCAGACCAATTCTGACAATCATTTCCCGAGCGGTCGGGGGCACCGGAATTGTACGCTTGTACTGCTGCCAGTTGGAAGTACCCATCCACTGCTGAACGATAACCGTGCCAACTTCCCGACGCACAGCATCGTAGAAATGAACGACCAGCGCCGCTTTGTCAGTCGCCCCCGCCCCGGAGACGATACTGTTTGTACGCGCCCACACAGCTGTCCGCAGCCCGCCAATTTTCCTGCCGTTGATCGCCACGCCCTGCAGCGCCTGCGAGAGTTCTCCGGGTGTCTCATTGGAGAAGCGAATCAGATGGCTGCCCTTCATCGGCGTGTCTGTGCTGTGCTCCGTCTGCCGCTGGTAATGCCAGCCGTCAACCTTCTCGTCCTCGTTGGTGTCCAGCTCAAAATCGGCGTTGGCGATCTGTGGATTGTTGGGATTCGGCTGCACGCGGCGAAGGTTCTCTGATTCGCCTGTCATGGGAACAAACAGCGTGGACACCAGTCGCTCCTGAACCAGTTTGCCGTCTTTCTTTTCCAGCAGGTAAAATGACTGCTGATAACGCTCACCGAGGGGAATGATCATCTGGCCGCCCTCGCGCAGCTGATCAATCAGCGGTTCCGGAACGTTCTCCGGCGAGCAGGTCACGATGATTTTGTCGAACGGTGCATGCTCAGGCCAGCCCAGATAGCCATCGCCCGCCTTCGTGTGAATGTTGCGGTACCCCAGTTTTTCCAGCCGGCGTTTGGCGGATTTGGCCAGCGCATCCACAATTTCAATGGAGTACACGTCTTTCACAATGTGCGACAGCACGGCCGCTTGGTAGCCGCTGCCAGTTCCGATCTCCAGCACCCGGTCCGTTTTTTGAGGGGCCAGCGTCTCGGTCATATAAGCCACGATGTACGGTGGTGAGATCGTCTGCTTTGAGCCAATCGGCAATGCCAGGTCTTCGTACGCGCGGCTGCGATGTGTGCCTGATACGAATTCGTGGCGGGGCACCATTTTCATCGCCGCAAGCACGGCGGGATCTTTGATTCCTTCCGCCTCAATGACCGTTGCCACCATTCTGTGCCGCACCGCTTCAAAGCGATCCTGAGCGGAAGTGGGGGGCGCCGAAAGACAGCACGCGGTGAGCACAAGCAGGGGACGAACGCTGTTCATGATGCGGTCCTGGAAGTGATGTGGTCAAAAATGTTCTGAAGGCGTTCCGTCGCCGACGCAATTGTAAACAGTTCGAGGACCCGCTGGTGGGCTGCCTCGACACGTTTTTTGTGGTCATCGACCAGCAATTGCTGCTGGTACTGCTGCCACAACGCTGCTGTGAGCGCAGGGACGTCATCTACGGGAACCAGCTGTCCGAATCGACCATTGTCAAGGATTTCTGCTGGTCCGGAGGGGCAGTTGCTGGAGATGACGCTTGTTCTGACCGCCATGGCCTCCAGCAGGACATTGGGCATACCTTCCAGAAACGAGGCCAGCACAAAGACGTCCGCCGATTTGTACCAGGCGGGGGCGTTTTGCTGAAATCCCGCCAGCTGAATCTGCTGGCTCAGCTGATGGCCGTCAATCTGGTCCCGCAGTGCGGCGCGAGCGTCGCCCTCTCCGAGTATTGCCAGACGACATTCGATCTGTGGCTGCTGACGCTGCAGTTGTGCCACCGCGTCGACCAGCAGATGGAATCCTTTCTCGCGATTCAAACGGCCTGCCGTGACGATTCGAAAAACGGGGCGATCGGCTTCCGCCGTCCACCAGTCAACAGAGAGTGGCTGACTGGATTTTTCCGCGATGGCCGCCAGATCCAGCCCGTTGTAATGCACGTCGACCAGACCGGCGGGAAGGTTGTAGAACTGCTCGGCCGATCGGGCGGCCCCCTCTGAGTTTGCCAGAACCTGAGTGGACCGGGAGTACAAGCGATGCAGCAGCTGTCGCTTGGTTCGCTGAAAACGACCAGCCACTGGTGCGAATCCCAGTTGCGGGTCCGTCACGACCGTAGACACGTTGGCAACTTCCGCACGCTGCGCTGCGTCAGCAGCGATAAGCGTCATCAGAAACGTGCGGTCGTAGGAAATGTGGGCGCGCGACTCCTTAAGATAGCTGGCCAGGTCGTGCACACGTCGACGATGATTCAGTCCGGGCAGATACAGACGGCTTCCCGCGGCCCGTTCTTCAAAGCTGACCACGGGGATGTCCTCAGGGACTTCTGACAGCAATGGTCCCGCGCGATAGATCAGGTACAGGTGCGGCTCAAATCGGTCACGATCGAGATTCCTCAGCAATGAGATCATCTGCCGCTCGGAACCACCGCCGTGCATCGCTCCAATCGAAAAAACGACACGAGTTTTTGCCACAGTCGCAGGCCAGATCAAAGTCAAAGAGCCGGAGATTATTGATGACACAAACGTTCATCGGCCAGGCCGCTCTCGCTGCTGAAGTCTCCCTGGTGACTTCGATGGGAACGCCGCAGTGGCTGTGACACCTGACCGTATAGACACCTTAAATGCCAGCCGCTAGATTAACCACAGGGAAACTGACCGAAGCCTGCGGTTCATGATTTGTCGGGTGGGTCATCCGGGCACAGTCACCGGAGACGCGCTTCCAAATCCTGCCAAGCGACGCCAAACGCTGCCAAACGCTGCGAATCCGGGGGCGGTCTCTGACCAGCAACGGCACCGGAGGCGGGCGGGATGATAACTCCAAATGGGCTGAACACACTGTTGTGTCTGTTGTTGTGTGGCAGCCTGGCACACGCACAGCAGGCTTCGCCCCAGTTGCGCTATTTTGCGCCGGAAGACTATCAGGGCGGCTGGCAGGTCTTTGGTATGGCTCAGGACCATGAGGGTCGCATCTACGCGGCCGTTCCCGATGACGGTGCGGTGTACTGCTTTGACGGAGCCAACTGGGATCGGATTGACATGCCGTCGGCGCCGCTGACCATTCAGGCCGACGCCAGTGGGCGGATCTATGTCGGTCATGATTCGGGAATCTCACGCCTGCAGAGGGATGCGGCCGGGCGAACACTGATCAAACCGCTGGAGATTTCGTTTGACGATCAGGATCCCCGTCACGTGGGGATACCTCTGCGCGGCGCCGCCCTGCCGGGCTATGATCTTACGTTTGCCAATTCGCGGATGGTGTTTGACGTGCGTCCGGATAAGGTGCGCGTCTGGAAGGCGGAAGGCGACGACCGGTTTGTGGGGCGTGTGGCGGACGTTAACTATGTGAGGCACCGCTGTGAGCCAGGCGTCTTTCGGCTTCAGGGGGAAGAGCGAACTGCTGTGCCCGGACTGGAGTCCGTTTCCGTTAACTGGATTCTGTCCACAAATCGGCACGTGCTCGTGCTGACGACCAGTGAGGTGCTCATTCTGCAGGACGGCCAGACACGCCCTTTCTCAGAAGAACTGGCCGATGCCATGCCGCCGGAAAGCAGCATCTACTGGTGCTGGCCCAATCGCGATGGAACGGTTTCTGTCGGCACGACCACAGGCTTTTACTGCTGCGACGCAGACGGCCGACTGCTTTACCATATCGATCGATCGAACGGCCTGGAGACAGACGTCATCGTATCTGTCTTTCAGGACTGGTCTGGTGACCTTTGGCTGTCAACGGAAGTGGGTTTGGCTCATGTGTCTCACTCCTCCCGAGACTCGGTCTATACGATCCGCAATTCGGAACGCCGGCTGACGGATTTGCTTTACACCATGGAATCCTCAGTTCTGGTAGGGCGCCGGGGCGATCCTTATATTGTTGATATCCCGTCCATGAGGACGACTCCGATTCCGCAGCTGAAGGAACAGGTGCTGGTCGAGGCAGCAGAATGCCGCGGGCAGCTGTTTGCCGCTGCTTCTGACATGATCTGTCAGATTGAAGGCAGTTCCGTGACGCCTGTTCTCGAACGCCGAGCCACCGCCATGTCGTTCAGTGTCAGCGAAGACTTTGCCGCGCTGGCGCTCATGGAAGACGTTGTGGAAATTCTCGCAATCGCTCCCGATGGAAAGTGGTCTCCCATTCAGACGGTGCCCATCCAGCATCGCTTCGCATCCATGAAAGTGGCCGACAACGGAGACATTCTGGGAATCAGTTTCGACGGAACGTCGATTGCCCGCATTCGATTTGATGGCGACTGGAACTCCAAAGCGACCGTGGACTATTTTGAGACCCCCCCAGCCCAGTTGCTGATGAGCGAGACATTCGTACTGATTGTGTCCTCGGCAGGCTGGCTGGATTATGACCCCACGGTTTCCGACGGATTTCCATTTGTACCAGCCGGGTGCCTGCAGAGTATTGATTACCGCAATGCGGGAATGGCGACATTTACGCGTGAAGCAGATCTGCTGGTCGCTGGAAACCGGCAGATTCAACGTTACCCGCTGGATCGAAAAACGGAGAAATACAGCGAGCAGTGGAATCGAAAAGTGCTGGCGGCAGCGGACATCGCCTGTGAACCGGTAGAAGTGGACGGCTGGCTTTGCGTGGCTCACGCCGACGGCCTGAGTGTCTACCGTGATGGCACAGCTGCGACTTCACTGCCCGCATCCGTCCGCCCGGTCATCTCTCTGGCAGGAGGCGCTGTGAACGCCAGCGATCATCAAGTGACGGCCACGCCAGGCAGCAGCGTACGATTTCATTTTGCTACGCCCGTTTTTCCGGCCGATTGTTTGATGGAGTATCAGGTCCGCCTGCTGCCATCGCAGACGGAATGGTCTGAATGGTCGGAAGAATCGAGCGTGGAATACGCCGATCTGGCGCCGGGGATGCGCACGTTTCAGGTGCGATCAAGAGTGCGTGGCCAGACCGACCTGACGGGCAATCAGACGGCCATCCGAGTTGTTCCGTTCTGGTATCAGACGGCCACCGCACGCCTGTCAGCTGTGGCGGGCCTGATTCTTCTTCTCGGTGGTATGATTCACCTGCGCGAGCGAAAGGTGACAGCCGGCAAACAGCGGCTGGAGGCCGAGGTTAGAAGCCGTACGGCTTTGCTGGCGGATGCTAACGCACAGTTGCAGGACAAAATCCGAGTGGCGGCGGAATCTGAGAAGGCCCGCGAAGAACTGGCGGTCCGCTACCAGGAATCGGAGCGTCTGGAAAGTCTGGGCGCGATGGCGGGCGGCATCGCTCATGATTTCAACAACCTGCTGGCCGTTATCGTTATGCAGACTGAATTGTTGAAACTGACGGTCAGGGACTCAGAGTCGGACGCTTTAAATTCGATCAGCGTGATTGAAGCCACCACAGACACCGCCGCTCAGATGTGCCGGCAGATTCTGGCCGCTTCCTGCAGTTCTCCGCTGGAGAACAGGCTGATCTCCCTGCATGATCTGGTGCGGGAACTTCATCCGCTGCTCAGAACGTCGGTCACCCCTCATCCATTGAAACTGGAGCTGGAACTGCATGCGGACCGGTTTTGTGGTGATGCCTCCCAGATCAAACAGGTCATTCTGAATCTCGTCGTTAATGCGCGGGAAGCCCAGACGGAAGATCGGGCCACTCTGACGGTGCGCACCGGGCAGTCCACCCTGACATGGCGTGTCGTGGAAACTCTGCGGTGTGTTGGCGAACGGCCCATGCCTGGTGAATATGTCTGGGTCTGTGTGTCTGACCCGGGACCTGGTCTGGATGAGCAGACGCAGCGTCGGATGTTCGACCCTTTTTACTCCACAAAGGCGCCGGGGCGAGGACTGGGAATGGCGACAGTCCTGCAGACCAGCAGTCGTCATGGAGGCGGTGTGGCGGTGTCAAGGGTGAATGGCCAGACCCAGATTTACGTCTATCTTCCCGTGAGTCATCAGGTGACAGCTCTGCCTGTTGACCAAACACTGCTGCCGTCTTCAGCGGATGAAAGCATGAAGGTTCTGCTGGTCGATGACGAACCGTCGGTGCGGGAGTCGGCGTCGCTGCTGCTGCAGGAGCGAGACTTTGAAGTTGTGGCCGCGGCCAGCGGAGAAGAAGGACTGCGAATCTTCCGGGAGAATCCGGACCAGATCAATCTTGCCATCCTCGACATTTCCCTGCCCGGAATGAATGGGCATGAGGTGGCCACAAAACTGCTAAGTGAAATGCCCGAACTGCCCATAGTGATGATGAGCGGTTTCAGTGAGGAGACCGTCGCCGAGGAGATCGTGGCGCGGCCGACAGTCACATTTTTGAAGAAACCATTTCGCAGTCAGGGCCTGTATTCGGCCTGTACGACTGTCACCGGTCGTCGCACGGGATAGCGGCGGTTTGTCGTTGGTGCGGAAATTGACTGCGAGCGGAAAGAAGAACGGGGGAGCCGGCCGTCCGCCTGGCGGCTGAGCGAATGTGCACATCGACTTTCGGCAGCGTGCACGCATCAGTCAAAACGCCCGGTGCAGTCGACGCACTGCAGTCTGCCGCAGTGGCAGACCTGCGGGCAGAGGCATTCCAGGCCGTGATCGCCATTACTCTGCGATCAGTTGTCGTCCGATCTGCCCGGTCTGGATTTTGTTTTGCCGGCTGTGGCCAATCTGGTGTCCGTTTGCCAACCGGCAGCACGAGTCTGACATCGCGGCATGAAAACTGCATCTGGCAGTGGCCCAGTGCCTTTGTTCTCCTGAAGTTCCCCGGAGTGTGCTCATGAAATCTTTCGTCGTGTCTCTCGGTTGCTTTCTGCTGTTGTGTCCCGCACTGATCGCAGATTCCCTGGAAGCGTACCATGGTCAGCCCTTTGGTGTGGCACGACTGACCCTCTCGCAGCCGGCCAATGGAGCTCGGCGTTCCGGATTGTCGACCAGTCGGCTTGCGGAGCGATTGATGCGAGACCCACGCTCGGCGATGCGGTTTCCCGTTCTGGAACGCAGTGGTCTGGTTACCGAGGGGGAAGCGGACGGGACACTGCACTCGATTTACTTTCTGTTTGATGATGCAGATGCCCTTGCCTTCGAGCTGAAGCTCGGGCAAAAGCTGAAAGCCACAGTGGAAACCGACCCGCAGATCGCGACCAAATTTCGTGATCGCTGGTGGAAGCTGTACGTTGCTCAGGCTCGCACCAACAGTCAAAGCGGCAGGTCGCCACATGATCTTGAGCAGTACCTGGTTTCCATGCTGGCTCGCCGTCATCAGAAAGCAACGCCTCGTCTGCCCCGTCCGAATGACTTTCGGGCCGACAATGTGGATGATGTGATCGCCATCCTGACGGGGGCTGAGTCGCTCCAGCTGGCCATGCAGGAAGACAGCCTGCTGGATTCCGGAGGCAGCGTGGTGAAGGCCACTTTGCCTGTGCCTTCAGGCGTCGCCCCTCCCCCTGTTGAGATTCCCGAAGTCGAAGGCGCTGTGGAAATCGAATCGCTGGCCAGTGTCGTTCCACAGGAATGTTACTACGCCCGCTTTAACTCGTTTGATGACTTTCAGTGGTTTCGAAACCGCATGGGGGACTGGGGGACCGATCTGCGCGGCCTGGTTGCGGCCAGTTCAATGGACTATGGGATTGCCGATCGTCTGCAGCGTCAATTGCAGCTGTTCGACGAAGACGTTGCGACTCTGCTGGAGGATCATCCGCTTGATGATCTGGCCGTTATTGGCACCGACACCCTGTTTGATCAGGGGGCAGGCATTGGTTTCGTATTTCAGCCAGCGGCATCTGGCGCCTTTCAGGACCAAATGCTTTCCCTGCGAAAGCAGAAAGCTGCATTGAGTCCGGCTGTTTCGCTGGAGAGTTTTCGACTGGCCGGATACGACTCCAACATCAGTCTGCTGTCAACGACCGACAGTTCGGTTCGCTCTTACTACACAGTGGTGGGTGAGCATCATCTGGTGACCACATCGCAGTACATTCTGCAGCGATTTCTGGAAGTCGCGACCAATGGTGTCGGGTCGCTGGGGGGCACAAAGGAGTTTCGATTTGCACGTTCTCTGCATCCTGCATCACAGCCACAGGCCGTTTTTCTGCACCTGTCCGATCCGTTTTTCCGCAATCTTGTGGATCCCGCGTTTCGCATCGAAATGACCAGACGAGCTCGTTTTCAGACGGAAGCCAGGCAGTATTTTCTTGCCGCCATGGCGGCAAGGGCGGAAGGCGTGACGTTTGATTCCCTGGACGATCTGCGTGATGCCGGCTTCCTGACGCCGTCATTTGGAATCTATCCGGATGGAAGCACCATGAAACTCGTGGATGGTCAACCGGTCAACACTGTTCGTGGTGCGGCAGGGACAATGGTTCCCGTCGCCGATGTGAGTGTGCGGACGGCTACGCCGCGAGAAGTGGAGGGCTACGAGACGTTTTCGGTGAAGTATCGACGGATCTGGGCGCGGATGGACCCGGCGACCATCGGAATTGCCCGCGAGGAAACCGATGGGGTCGAGCATATTTCTATGGATCTGCATGTCTTCCCCGTCCCCGCGCAGGAGTATGGCATGATCAATATGGTGCTGGCTCCGCCGACTGCAAAACGACTGTCACTGCCACCGTCCTGCCTGCTGATGCTGGAAGGCGACATTCGATTTCTCATGGAAGGACGTGCCTTCGCCGGAGTGCTTGATCAGGACATTCCGTTTCAGGTCACCAAAGACAAAGTCGAACCCGTGACGTCTGCCATCGACCAGCATCCCGGTTTTGTGGGGGGCAGCGCGGGGATCCTGCAACTGGTGGGTTCTCGTGTGGCCGACGTCGATGTCGGCGAGTACTTTCGCTCTGACAACATCTTCCGCAATGCCTGGGGATACCGCAGTGAGGAGTACGTCGTCGAGGCTGCCACCAAAGACAACATCCATCTGGTGCTGCCGCATCTGCACGTCCAGGAAGCTGCCCGCGCTTCACAGCTGCGGCTGCATGTGGGAGACCTCAGTTCCGCCCGCCTGCTGAAGTTCGTCAACGCGATGGCATGGCAGCGGACAAAGCAGGTTGCGGATGCCAATGAGTACCTGCCGGATCGTCTGGCGGAGCAACTGCACGTCCATCCGACGCAAGCGTGGGACGTCACGCGTCAGGTTCTGGGTGGGACGCCCGTGTGTCCGTTTGGTGGAGAGTATCGACTCATTCAGCGCGCCGGTGGTGTCGAAGCAGACGCGTGGCGATCGACGGCAGCGCCCGACTGGAGTGAGTTCCGTCTGCCGATTTTTGATCAGGTGCGCGGAGCCGAAGTGGAGCTGAGCGTCAGTCGAACAGCACTGACGACACACGCAGAGATCTGGCTGGGTCACTGAGCGACGTCTGCGGAAAACGAAAAATTGAACTGGATTTTTTGCGAATCAGCGTCCTGAAGATGTCACCTGCAACGCACTCTCTTTTCGCGTTTTTTGAGAGATGCATGCCGCGTTTCGTCAAGGGCGACCGTGCCACAAAAAAGCGAAAAGATGGCACCGGCAAGCTGTTTTGCATGGTCTGAATCTGCTCCACATGTTGTTACCAGAATTGTGATCACATGAATTGACAGTTGGTCCGGCCGAGTTAATATCGCCTTCGTTGAGTTGAGTAAGTCATTCATCGCGGATTCTGCACCCGCTGATGATGTTCCAGACATAATCGCTTCCGAAGGTTAGCTCAGGCGACGGAGTGTCGGTTCCCCACTGCACCTGCCCCTGTTCGATGCTGCGCGAAGCTCTGACGGAGGGGCGCATGACGCAGCCCGTGACACACGGACAGTCACCTGAGGCGCGGTCGGATGACCGCGGCCTTCCCATCGCTGAGCATGTGCGCAACGCGATTGAGCACAAGAACTTCGTGTACTGGCTGGAAGGCAAAAGCCGTTTTGAAGTTCAGGGCGACAAGCTGGTCATTTACGTTCCCAATCCGTTCACCAGCAACTGGCTGTTGAAACGATTTCGCACGGCCTTTACGCGGGCCGCTGTGGCGGCCCTGGGCGCCTCTGCCACCTTTGAAATCCTTGTGGACCGGAGTCTGCGCTCCGGTGATCCGCGCACCCAGGGACCGCAGTCTCCGGCCACGGAGGCTTTGACGCACTCTCTGTCATCGCAGACGCAAAAGTCTGACAGCGAGGTTCAGGGGGCTGCTCCGGATCCCAGCGCCGCTCCGTCACAAAACTCCGCAGCCAGGGATGCCCCGACGGCTGGTGACTCTGCTGGTCCGGCATCGACGGGCAAAAATGCGGGCTCCCTGCCGGGGGATGTGGGGCGACTTGCCGTGCGACCGTCACATAAACGTCGGATGCGTCGATTTGGCACGCTGATCACCGGCAGCTGTAACGAACTGGCAGTGATGGCCGCCCATCAGGTGGCCGATTATCCGGGCGAACGGTTCAATCCACTGTACGTTTACGGTCCAACGGGGGTCGGAAAGACACACCTGCTGGAAGCCATCTACTGCGATCTGCGAAAGAATCATCCGGGGCTGAACGTGGTGCTCATCACCAGCGAAGCGTTCACCAACTATTTCACTCAGGCGCTGGCGTCGAAGACTGTGCCCTCATTCCGTCAGAAATTCCGCAATGTGGACGTTCTGATGATCGACAACGTGGAGTTTTTGGACAACAAGAAGGCCACTCAGGAAGAGTTTCTGCACACAATCGCGCAGCTGATTGAACAGGGAGGACAGCTCGTTATTTCCGGGGACCGACATCCCCGTCTGCTGAGTCGTCATCGTGAAGAGGTGACCACCCGGCTGCAAAGCGGAATGGTTTGCCGCATTGAATCGCCGTCTGAACAAACGCGACGTCAGGTGGCCGCTTCCCTCGCGCTGCCGTACCAGGAAGCCTTTACTGCTGAAGCGTTGAATTATGTGGCCCGCCGCTGTCAGCGAAACATCCGTGAGATTCAGGGTGCGCTGAACTGCCTGCACGGTCATTACACGCTGTCAAAGCAGAAGATTACCGTCGCCCGGGCGCGGGAGATCCTCGGAGAGCTCGAGCAGGAATGTCGTCGTTTGGTTCGTATCAGCGATGTGGAAAAAGTCATCTGCGATGCTTTCGGTTTGAAGGCGGCCGACCTGCGATCTCGCTCCAGACGCAAAGCCATCAGTCAGCCGCGGTCTCTGGCAATGTTTGTTGCCCGTAAACTGACACGAACGGCGTACCGGGAAATCGGCATGTACTTCGGTGGTCGGGATCACAGCACGGTCGTGGCGGCCGAAAAACGTGTTAACGACTGGCTGCATCAGGATAAGCCACTGGATCTGCCGACGTCCTGCCGTGGGCAATCTGTGGCGGAGGTGCTGCAGGAACTGGAAGAACGGCTGATGAGCCTTTCCGCCTGATCGGCGCTTTCCCCAGTTTTCTCTGTTTTGCTTGATCCGCAGTTCCGCCCGATGAGTCCAGCCGCGATGGCGGCTGCTTCCTGATTGCATCAGACGATCACACGGTCGATCTAATCGCTCGGCTTAGTATTGGGCGGGAACCGGCTGAACGCCGTGCTGGCCACCGAGTTGACGCACTGCCTGGTTGTATTGACTGTCCAGGCTCTGCAGCTGCCGTTCGTAGGCTTCCAGTGGATCCACGGTTTGTCCGCCGGGCTGCGGTGCGCCGTACGGTGCGGAGGGTGGTGTTCCGGTAGCGGGCCCCCCGTTTGGCAATCGCTGCTGCGGGTAGGTGCCGATAGCAGGGCTGCCAAATGCTGGAGCATTTCCAGGCGGCATTGTGCCTGGCAGTGCGACATTGGGCTGGCCTGTGATGGGCTGTCCGTAATTTGCCTGAGCGGCCGGCATGGTCGTCGGATTTGTGGTTCCCGCGGCAGGATACATTTGAGTGGCTGGCTGGGGGGAGCGCTGCATGGAGGCCACCGGGAACAGGGCACCCGGGCCGGCGTTGAGCCCGGCGACCGGTGCGGATCGCAGACTCACGCTGCTTGCGGGCAGCGGCTGCTGGTAGTTGTGAGCCGACGGGTATGGCTGAGCCACGGGCAGGTTCGCCATGGCCTGACCGTGGACGTCCTGCACGCTCTGAATCAGCGGCTGTGCTGCGGCTGGGTAGCCGGTGTCTGGTGAACTGCCTGCCATACCGGGCATCGCCTGAGCCGTCATGGGGGGAGACATCATCCCGGCGGGCGCTGCTCCAAACGGCGGCGTTTCAATCTGAAACTGCTGTCCTCCAGGCACGGAGATCAGATCGGCGGGAGTCACAGCCGACGCGTTGACGCCCGGCGGAAAGACGTGGATGGGCTGATCACTGGCCGCCATCTGCGGTTGAACCTGAGCCCGTTCACGCTCCTGCTGCACGCGCTGCAGGACATCCGCGGCCGCGAGCCCCGGATCAGACTGTGCGGGCACTGAGTTTTCTGCAACAAACGTCGCCGATGGCACACCAGTCGGCTGCGCGACGGGTTGGATTCGAGCCTCCAGTTCGGACATGGTCGCAGCGATGGCGTCTGCGGGGTAGATCTGTGACAGGACTCGTTGAGCCTCAGCACGATCTCCCTTTTTCAGTGCCAGCAGGGCGAGGTTCACCTTTGGCTGCCTGTTTTCGGGAGCGATCTGCGCTGCTCGATTCAGAAAACTGGCGGCGTCCGCGAAACGATGCTGCAGGATGTAACTGTAGCCCAGATCATTCAGCAGATTGGCATCGTTGGGGTTGCCGACGAGTGCCTGCTTATAGTGCATCTCGGCCGTGGGGTAATCGTGGGTCAGATCGGCCACGATCGCCATCCCGTGATGTGCGGCTGAATGATTCTGATCCAGAGCCAGCGCCTGCTCAAAATACGACCGAGCGGTCTGCAGGGCGACAGGGTCCGACTGGCTTTGTGCGACAACCGACTGCCCGGACTGCACGAGCTGGTCAATGCGCCCCGCGGCCGCCGGCGGCTGTGTTGTTCCGTAAGATGCCTGTACGATCTCGCCACCGGGCCGAATCGGTGCAGGCCCTCCAGTCATCAGATCGGACGTTGTGGTCGAGCCGCCGTTGGTGGCCAAAGGCTCGATGGGCTGAGCATCCAGGGCGGCCAGCTCTTCGGCGGTGAACCGCGCATCGGCTGATTTTCGCCAGGGAGTCAGAGAATCAAAAGCCTGGCAACCGCACAGGAACAGAACGCTGGTCAGCGCAATCCATTGGGGGCGACTCGTCATTGCAACGCGTCCGAACTGAGGAGAGTTTTGAGAGAGGAGATGTGCTGCCGGTAGAGAGGTGAGAATTGGCAGCGGCCGGAGTTTAGATCTGTTCGGCTTTTTGTGTCGAGACGAATTCCCCGCTGCCCGAGAAACGGCAGAATCTGCCGAAGTGCGGTGCACAGCAGCACCGCAAATCTGTTCGTTTGGCTCTGAGGGAGCCGGAATCCCATGAATCTGCCACGGCGTGGAGCATTGTTTCTTCGCGGCGACTGCCATCGGGCTGCCGGGGACCGTACACTCGGAATCCGTGCGGTGGCTGACTTTTGGGTTTGTCCAGGGAGACGATGGCGTGCTTCGACTGACAGTATGGGTTGCGTGTTTCTTCTCAGTGGTGGTCGCGGATGACTGGCCCACATGGCAGCATGACAATCGACGCACCGGAAGCAGTTCGGAACGTGTGGAGGTCGACTCTCTTGTTCCGCAGTGGACCTGGCGTTCCGCCGTGCCTCCGGTGACCGCCTGGCATGGTCCGGCGAAGTGGGACGCCTACGCGTATCATCGTAACCTGCCTTCGATGCGCAGCTATGACAACGCACTGCATGTCATCGCCGTGGGTGATCGGGTTTGGTTTGGCTCGTCGGTGGACGATTCGCTTTACTGTCTGGATGCGAATACCGGTGACGTTCGCTGGTCGTTTACCGCCGACGCTCCCATCCGGCTTGCGCCCACCTGGGATTCCGACCGCGTGTTTTTTGGCAGCGATGATGGCTATGCCCGCTGTCTCGACGCGCAGACCGGGGAGCTCATCTGGCGGAGTACGCCCACCGGGTCGCAGCGACACATATGGAATAATGGACGATTGATCTCACCTCAGCCGTGTCGTACGGGGGTCGTCGTGGCGGATGGCAAAGCCTGGTACGCCAATGCCATGCTGCCCTGGCAGACCGCCTGGCTGTCGTGCGTGGATGCGGCCACCGGTACCGCTGATTCTGATGAGCACTTCGTTCAGGAGCTGCCCGGCCGCACCATGGAAGGGCCCCCTGCTCTGTCACGGGAATACCTTGTGCTGCCACAGGGGCGGGTGGCTCCGCGGCTGTTTGACCGGGACACCGGCGAAGATGCGGGCGAGATGGTGAAAAGCGGAGGAGGGTCAGTCGTCGTTGTCTCACTCGACGAGGACATTCTTCACGGTCCGGCGACCGACAGTCGCAAAGGAGGATTTCGCCGTTCGTCTGGTGAATCCCGTGAGGTCATTGCCGGGCTGGGCCGCGGCAATGCGCTGGTTGTCGATGGCACGCTTTCCTGGATGCTTACGGACACGGAGCTGGTGTGTTCTTCTCTAACGACCGGACAGATTCAGTGGAAAGTAAAAACAGACTGCCCCTGCAGTCTCGTGCGTGCCGGCGACACGATGTTTGCTGGAGGCATTGATCAGATTCGAGCATACAGCGCTGCCGATGGCAGCGAGTTATGGACGGCTCCCGCCGAGGGCCGGGTCTTCAGTATGGCCGTGGCCCGCGGCCGTGTGTTTGCCAGCACTGATCTTGGCGCTGTTCACTGCTTCGCTGCCGGCCGTCCGGAACAGGTGCAGGCGCTGGCGGAATCGACGAAGCGTCAACCGCGCAGTACTGAGCCGGCAAAAGTCTTGACTGCGCCCGATGACCAGCGCCTGATCGGTCACTGGGCCTTTCAGCAGGCATCGACCCGCAACCGCACCATCAACTCGGCCCGCGGGCCGAATGCGACGACTGCCACGGCTCCCGTCTATTCCAGAACGGGAGACTATGAATCGTTGGAACTGGATGGCAGGCAACAGTCGGTGATGGTGGCTGCTGAGTTTCAGGCGGCTCCCCTGCCCCAGCAGAATTTCTCCTGCGCTGCCTGGGTTCGGGTCGATCAGCCTCAGGAGTGGGGCGGGATAGTGGGCGTCATTCAGGACGACGGTGCGGTGGAGCGTGGCTGGCTGCTGGGCTATCGCAAAGACCGATTCAGTATCGCGCTGGCGACCGAAGACGGTCCGCAGCGGCTGACCTACGTTATCAGTCCGCAGCCATTTGAGTCCGGGCAGTGGTCTCATGTGGCGGCCACCTATGACGGTCAGGTCGTTCAGCTTTTTGTCAACGGCCAGCTGGCCGGCAGCAGCAAACTTCCTTCCGGTCCGATCAGGTATCCGGAGCGTGCCTGGTATGAAATTGGCGCCTACCATGACAGCGATGAGTATTTTCGTATGCGGGGCGGCATTCAGGAGATCAGCGTCTACCAGGACGCACTGGCTGCAGGAGAGATCACCGCTTTGTACGACTCCGGGCGGCGGCGATTTCCCGCAGCTTCGCCCGTCGCAGAACCTGTGGCCGGTCCGCTGCTGACGTTTGATTCACCAGACTCGGCGATCATCCGCTGGACGACCCGGCTGGCCCAGCCATCACTCGTGGAACTGGCTGGTCCCGATGGCACACAGCGATTTGAATCAAACTCGCCCACGAAGGACCATCGTGTCACCGTCAGCGGCCTGAAGCACAACCGCATCTATCACTATCGCGTGGCGTTGAGTCAAAAGGGAGGTTCCGTCTGGTCGAAGCCTCGTGAATGCGACACGTTTTTTAATTTCACTCAGCCAGCGGTGCCGGATGCCTGGCATGAACTGGCTGACCAGACTCTGGTCTCCGATCCTGAACTGCTGCCCGACGGCCCTGGACTGGGGCTGCTGGCAGGGCAGTTTACCGCTGAGCAGATTGCCGGGCTGGTGGCCGGATCACAGTTGCGGCTGGTTGTGGTTTCTAATGACGATCGCCAGACCCGACGTTTGCGAGAACAGCTCAAAACGCTGCAGATGTATGGTCACCGTGTCACAGTGCAGACCGTCCAGACAGGAGACCCGCTGCCCTTCGTGGGGGCGTGGGCGTCTGTGGTGATTGCCCAGGCCGCACCGGACGGCGCGAACGCAGAACTGCGACGCATGATGCGACCTGCCGGAGGTGTTCTGCTGTCGGTCGACAGGTCGACAGGACGTCTGGTGAAGCGTGATTGTCGCGACAGCCTGCCTGGCGCGGCTGACTGGACGCACCTGTACGGTTCGGCGGATAACTCAGCGTTCGCCGGAGAAAAACTGGGAGGCGCCACCCGTTCCGACCAGCTGAACGTACAGTGGGTTGGGCGCCCAGGCCCCCGTTATCAGTCAGATCGCAGCGGCCGAAAACCATCACCACTGGTGGCGGGCGGTCGTATGTTTTTGCAGGGGCTGGATCGCATCGTGGCCGTGGATGTCTTCAACGGTACCATCCTTTGGTCACAGGAACTGACAGGGTTCGGTCGGTTTAACGTCCCTCGCGACTGCAGCAACTGGTGCGCGACAGACGAAGCGGTCTACCTCATCGTTGAGGGAGAGTGCTGGAAGTTTTCCGCTGATCAGGGCGAACTGATCAGTCGATTTGCCGCGGCAGACGCCGCCGCCCCGGGAACAGCCTGGGGGTATGTCTCAGTGGTCGACGGCGCTCTGTACGGAACACAACTGCCAGCGGGTACGTCATGGGACGATTTCTGGGGCGACGCCAATGCCGGCTGGTACGATGCCCGCAGTGGCGAAGTTACCTACCCTGTCTGCAGCGATCGTGTTTTTCGACGAGATGCGAACACGGGAGAGCTGGCCTGGGAGTATCAGCGCGGTGTCGTTCTCAACGCCACGATCACCGTTGCCGGAGACACGATGTATTTTGTTGAGTCACGCAGCGAGTCCGTCCTGCAGTCCGACATTCGCCGGGTGGGCGATCCAAAGCTGTGGGAGGATCTGCACCTTGTCGCCATTGACGCCCAAACGGGTTCCCCCAGGTGGGAACAGCGTCTTGATGTCACCGGGCCGCAGGTCGTCTGTCATCTGGCTCACGCCCAGAATCAGTTGACTCTTGTCACCTCCGCGGAGGCCGAATTTCAGGTGCGCAGTTTCTCCGAGGCAGACGGCGCGCATCGCTGGACGTCGCGCGCCCCGTGGGCCGGAGGCAAAGGAGATCATGGTAAGGCGATGATGAGACCGGCGATTTCCGGAGATCGCATTTATCTGCGTCCTCATGTGCTGTCACTGACGGACGGCAGAGTGCGAAAAGAGAAGATGCCGGATGGCCATGGTTGCGGCACATATGCCTGCACTGCGGATTCCGTCCTGTATCGGGCTAAGACAGTGACGATGTGGTCTCCCGACAATCAGCAGACGTCTACATGGGATCGGCTGCGGCCGGACTGCTGGCTGAGTACGATTCCCGCCTGCGGGATGCTGTTGTCTCCGGAAGGCGGCGGGGGGTGCAGTTGCGGCTCATGGATGGAAACATCCATTGGCTTCCTGCCGGCGGCCTTCGATCCCTGAGCCAGCTTCAAACTGACCGGCTGCCGTCAGCATACGGAATGTGCAGCGGCTCACAGTATTCCAGTCCTGCGATGTCAGAGATAATCCGCTGCGCTTTGTTCGGAACGTGGCGAATTTCCGTCGGCGCCGGTACGCTGACGCGGACCCTCCCTCACCCTTGTTGCAACCGGATCCCCAAACATGTCGCGTTCGAGTTTTCTTCCCCCACTGCGAACTCTGCTGGTCGCTTTTGTTTCCTGCTGTGGCACCGCGAGTGCTCAATACGAAGGGGCTGTGCCACCACCGGAAAAATTTGCGGTCGGTTTTCAGAGTATTACCGAAGCCGACTCCGAGGAACTGCTGAAGGTCATCGCCGGTGAGGAATTTGCCGGTCGTGGGACCGGACAGGAAGGGTATTTGAAGGCGACCCGATTCGTGGCAGAACAGCTGGAGGCCTCTGGCTTTCAGCCGGGTGGTCCTGACGGCTCCTGGTTCCAGCCGCTGGCTTTTATTCGGGCGGATGTCAAGACAGACAAATCCGGCTTTCAGTCCGACGGTGACAGCCTTGTAAACGGCGACGAACTGGGAGTCTCCAGTTACTTCGGCGATTTTGAGGGGACACTGCCACTCACCTTTGTTAAAGCAACCAGTCGTCCGCCGCAGATTGAACAGGGGCAGATGGAAGGCAGGATTCTCGTGATCCAGTCGCTGTCGCGAATTCGGCCCGGCAATCAGTTTGTGGAGAAATCCGGAGCGGATGTTGTCGTCGTGGTGACGCGTGCTTCACGCGTGCGAACGCAGACTGTGTTTCAGCAGGAAACGACCGCTGGCAGCACACCGATGATCACGATGAGTCCGGCGACCGCCAACAAGCTGGCGACTGCCTGCGGACTGAACGAATCCTTCTTTGCGGACACGGCGCCGAAGAAGAATCTGATTGTCTCATCGTCGGCGGAGCTGTCGTGCCAGTTGTCTGTCAGCCGAGAGTCCGTTGATGTGCCGAATGTGGTTGGCTGGTACCCCGGCTCTGACGAATCACTGCGTCATGAGCATGTCTGTATTGGCGCTCATCTGGACCATCTGGGTGTGCAGCAGGACAAAGTGTACCCCGGGGCTGATGACAACGGTTCGGGTTCCACCAGTATCCTGCAGATCGCGCGGGCGATTCACGCGAATCCTGTGAAGCCCAAACGCAGCATTCTGCTGATTGCTTTTTGTGCGGAAGAACGCGGGTTGCTCGGGTCGCGGTTTTATGCAGCCAATCCCACTCATCCGATTAGTGATATGGTCTGCATGCTGAACATCGACATGATCGGTCGCAATGAAGAAGGCCCCAACGAAACGGCTGAAGACAACATCAACACCATTCATCTGGTGGGCAGTAAGCGAATCTCCATGGACCTTCATGACCTGACGATGGAAGCAAATAAATGTGTCAATTTCGTCTTTGAATACGATCAGGAAGGGGTCTACACCCGCAGCGATCATGCCAACTTTGCCCGCCAGGGGGTCCCGATCACGTTCCTGTTCGGGGGCTTTACGCCACGCTATCACCAACCATCCGATACACTCGAAGGTATCAATTTTGCAAAGATTGCCAACTGCGCCCGGCTCAACTATCTGACGCTGATGATGGCCGCAGAGCACGGTCACTTCGAGAAGAATGGAGAGGATGAACTGCGCAAGCGATCCGGGGATGCTCAGTAGCGATCGGGCATCCTGGCTTCTGGAAAGTTGTTTGATCCCTCCGGCCTGTCGTGGTCGGAGGTTTTTTTGTGGCTAAAATCACCAGCAGAGTCTGGCGGTTGGCCAGGCGTCGCCCCATGATCATCAACACAAGGAGACAGATATGGCGAGCAAAGTGGACTGGAGCTATCACCGCAAGGGCTGAACGTCCTGCACCCGCGCGCAGGAGTTTCTTGCGACTGAAAGTGTGGAAACCAAAGAAACGATCGATGCCAAAAAACAGCGGTACGGCGCTGAAGAGGCGGTCGCCCTGCTGAAGGGCATGAGCAAAATGGTGGTCGCCAAGGGGAAGAAGGTTACCGAGGTCGATCTGAAGAAAGACCGTCCTGCGGATGAAGAGCTGGCTAAGCTGATGCTTGGTCCCACAGGTAATCTGCGAGCCCCCACAATGAAGATTGGCAGGACGGTCCTGATTGGCTTCAACGCCGATGCCTACTCTGAGATCTTTGGATGATCGCTGGCCGAACGCTCGCTCATCGGAGCCTCTTGCAGGGCTGTTGGCAGGATGGTGATCGCCTCTCTGGGCTGGACCCTGCCAGGTCCGTTAATCTCTGGAGTCGTCGGCTACTACCGGGAAGCCAAAGAGTTCGGACTCGATTGTCTAACCGTTGCAGCGTGGTGAAACTCACAGCGGCCGTCTGAGGTCTCAGTGGCAATCAATAAAAAAAGGGGCACTGGTCTTTCGACCAGCGCCCCTTTTGTTTCGTCAGCTTTCGCTGCACCACACGCCTTAGACCATGTCTTTCAGGCCCTTCAGTGGCGTAATTTTCACAACGTTGCGAGCAGGCTTGGCTGCGAAAACCGTTGGCTCTTTGGTGAAAGGGTTGATGCCGGGACGCTCTTTGGTAGCAGGCTTGCGAACCACTTTGATCTTCATCAGACCAGGAATGTTGACCACGCCTGGACCCTTCTTGCTCAGGTTCTTGCCGATCAGTTCGCCCAGAGAGTCAAGGAAATCGCTGACTTCTTTGCGAGACATGTCGTTGGCTTCCGCCAGCGAGTTGAGCATCTCAGATTTGGTCATCGGCTTGCCAGCGGCAGCTGCTTTCTTTGCCATGATGGCTTCCTTTCAGGATGTATATGTTGAATTGGCGGCGAAAATTACTGTGCGCCATTGCTTGTGTCAACGACGGTGATGTGCTTTTCGTCCTTGTTTTGTAGTGTTTTCTGACGTCTGCGACCACGCACCGCCGACTTTGTTTCGGAATTGAACAAATCCTTTTGATTCTGAAACTTCTGTCCATCCGGCAGCGCGATCGAACTTGACGGATGCATGGCAACCCCACTACTGACTGGCGGCAGCCCCGTGCGGGGCATCACCAAGATTCACCAGCCAGACGTCCTGCAGCGTGTTGACAACAGCGTTCGCGAGCGGCCACCAGCGAACACTGTTTTCCATCACTACACGGTCGGCACTGATGATGATGGCGTCCTGCGTGTCGATTAGCTGCCGATCAGGATTCAGGTGCAGGTCGGCTGTCCAGTTCCACTGCTGGTCGGCGGCCACCTTTCGAATCAGAGTGGCCAGTCGTCCGCTGTTGGAGACCGGACGGTCCAGCCACCAGTGGGCACTCGCCACACGATACTCTGTCAGCAGACGCCCGATAAGGATCAGGGCCGGCTCTGTTTCTTCCACGGTACGGTAAGTACCGTGCATGCTGGCCATATCTCGAATGACGCCATCCCGGCAGCTCAGCAGAACGCCGCCGGAAAGTGCGGCCTCAATCGTGGTCAGGAGATTGAAGCCATCAATGGCAACGGCGGCGCCGGTCAGTTCCCTGAGTTCTGCCCTGCGGTCCAGACGCAGCTGTCGCGCTTCGTCGGAGCAGGCGGCACGCATCACGGCGGTCCGCTGACGTTCCGCCAGTTGGTAACGATCGCCCACCAGTTTCAAAGCGGACGGCAGAACGTATCCACGTCCAAACAGCCACGAGAGATCGGAGACCGCCTCACGCAGCGGCCGATGTTGCGGTGATGAGAACAAATCGCCGTCCGCCGGATGAGGGCCGCGATGACGTCGACGATCTGCCATGTTTTACCCAGCAACCGAATCAATCAGCGGTTGATGCCCACGTAGAAACTGAAGACGCGTTCGTCGTCGAATTCTTCGCTGGCGATTGGGAAGCCGAAGTCGAAGGCCAGTGGCACCGGTCCCATCGCGGGAACCACAACACGCAGACCGACACCGACAGTTACGCGGAAGCTGTCCAGGCTCACGTCGCTCTCCACCGTACCGAAATCGGTGAACGCCACCATGTTGATCATGTCGTCAGCCGTCAGAGGAATGCGGTATTCGGCAGTGCCCAGCACCTGCCAGGTACCACCAACCGAAATGTTGTCCGCTCCACGGGGTGTCACACCACGGAAAGCGAATCCGCGGAATGATTGAAATCCGCCCGCAAAGTACCGTTCGAAGACGGGCGTGTCGTCTCCGCTCCAGCCGATGTTTCCAGCCAGCGTGAGGATATGACGTCCACTGCCGTCCGGTCGGCTGTGCATCGTGAAGTACTGTCGGGCCTCTCCTTCCCAGCGGGGATAGTTGAAGTCGCCAAACGCTTGTTCATAGGCGAGGTCCAGATAGTGGCCGCTGCTGGGCAGCATGGCCGAGTCTCGTGTGTCGTGAGAAATGGACGCCCGGAAAGTGGACAGGAAGCTGGATCCCCGTACAGCTTCCAGTTCAGGATCAGAAGTCAGCAGGCCGGTGATGGGCCGGGGATTGTCAATCTCCACGTCTTCCAGACGGATGGCACCGTTGATAGACCATTCAGGTGTCAGCTGTCGGCCCACACTCACCCGCCCACCCAGACGCGTTTCATCCCAGTCCGGATAGAAGCGGTTGAAGTAAAAGCCGCTGATTCCCAGGCTGTAATCGCTGTTGAGAAAGAATGGATCTGTCCAGCTGAGTGCGTAGCGACTGACTTCATCACCGGGGGCCGCTTCCAGGCGGAAGCGCTGACCACCTCCACGCCAGGCACGGCCTTCAATGATGTCGGCGAATGTCCGCGGCGGATTGAACAGGTTGAAGTTGCGTTCGTCCCACATGAAGTTGCCCGTGATACCCGCGTCACTGTTGACACCGGCACCAAACATCAGCCGTCCTGTGCGTCCTTCTGTGGCCGCCACGTTGACGTCCACCCAGCCTGGCTGCAGTGTCTGGAATTCGTCGTTGTAAGGGCTGCCCTGGTACAGCGAGTTGCCCCGTGGGGGCGGCTGATTGGGCTGGAATGGTCCGGGACCCTGGGCGCGAATCACCACGTCTTCTGTCAGCATCCCAGCCGTCAGTTCCGGCTTGAGGCCACGATTGAAGAACGTTGAAGGATCAACAGGACGATGTTTGACGTCGGCAATCTTTTTGTCTGTCTTTGACTTCAAATGTCCGCCAGCCCCCATGCTGTGGGCCGCGATGGCAGATTCCACAGTGGACTGTGCCTGAGCCGGGTCGACCTGGCCGAAACTGTGGCCGACAGGCAGGGCTCTGCTGCGACCGCGGGGAGCGGCAAAGGACTGATCCCACCGCTGCGGCTGCTGTCGCGGTTGAGTCTGATCCTGTCCGCGAACATTGCGGGAGTGTGAGACCGGGCGAATCTCGTTGGGATCCACAGGGACGACTTCCAGCTGAATGTTTGGTTCAAACAGCCCACTGCCCGCCAGCCGTGACCGACCGCGCTGCACGTATTTGGGATTGGCCAGATCGCCCGGCTCAATCTGCATGTTATTCAGCAGAACGGTCTCCATGGTGTGTGGATGATCGCCCAGCAACTGGCCTTTGAAGTACCGAATGTAACGCGGGCGGTCCTCATCGATCTGAAATTCGATGTCCACGATGCCCGGTTTCTCCGTGAACTTAGGAACCGGAACCACAGAGGCAAAATAGTGGCCCCGATCTCCATAAAGCTCGAGCATGTGACGCACGTCTTTGCTCAGCTTCAGTGCGTTGAAGTACTGCCCGCTTTGCAGTTCGGGCTGGTTACGCAGACGCTTCGTGGGAATGACGTGATTGCCGTTCACGAGGACGCGTCGGATTTTGTAGGGCACACCTTCGTTGATGGTGTAGACCATTTTGACGCTGGAGCGGTCACTGGAAAACAGTGGCTTGGCATCGATGTTGATGTCGAAAAAACCCAGGCTGCGATAGTACTGCTTCAGGGCGTCCACATCCTGCTCGATCGTGTCCGGCTTGTAGATGCCGCCGAACACTCCAAACCATGATTCCTTGGTCACCAGTTTCGTTTTTACGCGTGAGGCTGAGGGGGACACACCGAAAGACCCATCCTGGGACTGCCGCTGAATCATCCACGACAGTTTGTTGGCGGTGGTTTGCTTGTTGCCGACGTAAACGATGTCACGCTCGTTGACGCGCACCACGGGTCCCGCATTGATGCGAAAGACGACCTCGCGGTCTTTGGGGTCGCCCCCTTTTTCCAGTTTCACCTGAACAAAGAAGTGCCCCTTTTCCTTGTACTCCTGCTCGATGCGATAGACGGCTTCTCTGTTGGCAATATGGTCGAACGGACTGCCTACTTTCAGGCCCGTCCAGGAGGCCAGTTCTTTCAGCCGGCGTTCCGATTTCACACCCAGAAAGCGAACACGTCGGACAATGGGACGCTCCCGCACCTGGAACACGAGGACCGTTCCCGGGCCGCGCTGTTCAAAACGCTCACTGACGCTGTAGAACCAGCGCGTATTCATCAGCTGCCGCTTGTCTTCCCGAATCTGCCGACTGCTGAGCTGACGATTGGGCTGCGTCTGAATTTTGTTCAGAATGACGGAAGCCGGGATTGTCTCGTTGCCCTCAATCACGACTCCCGTAATGCGTTCAGGAAGCTGCTGAGCGCGCAGTTCTGTGCAGCGACCGAAGATTGCGCACAATCCGAAAACAATCAGGATCGTTCTGCGAGTCTCTGGCGGGACTAATCGATTCAACGACATGCGACTTCTCGCTTTGGAACACCAGTGCTGGAAATATCCACAATGATCGTGGGACCGAACTGGCGGAGAGAGAGGAGAGATGAGAAGTGATAATACGGACGGGATCGGTAGAATAGCCGCAAATCCTGAAACGCCTCAATACGAGTCGTCCGCCGATCAGAGGTCCGCTGACCAGACCGGCAGAATCCGCCGGTGGGGAGGAATGGTGAGTAAATTTGCTGCTTTTTCAGCTCGCTGAGCTGTCAGTTTTGGTGGTCCTGCTCATAACGTCGCAGCAGTGGCGTCAGCTTGGAGCCAAGGCTATTGCGCACCCACTCATCCAGTATTTCGTCGTGCGCCTGTTCGCTCAATTGCCAGCTGACCTGAGTCTGCCGCAGCCGGGTTGTCAGATGCTGCAGACACAGAGCGGCGGAAACAGAAATGTTGAAGCTTTCGGTGAAGCCATACATCGGGATATGGACCAGCTGATCGGCCAGTGCGATGGCTTCGTCGCTAACACCCACCTGCTCTGCCCCGAAAATCAGCGCTGTGGGACGCGTCACGTCGATTTCCTGAAGCGGTACGCTGTGTTGTCGAGGTGATGTCGCCAGCACGTGGTAGCCCTGCTGCTGCAGCGTCTGGATGCAGCAGCGCGTGGCGGAAGGTGAGGCGGAAGTATGCGGGCGACTCGCGGCAGCTGCAGGCATTGTGTCGGCGTCCACAGCGGCATCGGCATCAGGCAGACTTTCCGTCGCCTCCACCTGTTGATACCGGTGAATTGTTAGCCACTGGCTGGCTCCCAGGGCAATGTCCTTGTTCGGCTCGAATCGGTTTCGATCCTCCACAATGTGGACATCCTGAATGCCAAAGCAGTCACACGTGCGCAGGCAGGCGCTGGCATTGTGGGCGTGAAAAATGTTCTCCAGCACAATCGTCAGATGCCGGGTTCGCTGCCGGGCGACCTCTTCAAATCGCTGCAGCCGATCTTCCAGCAAAAACTGTTTCAGAAATTCAGAAAGAGGCACAGGCATGGGAGGGCTGGACGTACCGGGCACTCGGCGGATGGCCAGAGCGTCCGTCAGGCGGCTTTGGGGAAGGCGGTCTGCTGCTCAGAACCAGCGGGCGTGTGCAGAAACAGATCGCGTGAGGGAAAGGGAATCGTATAGCCATTCTCATCAAACGCAATTTTGATCTGCTCGGTCAGATCAAAGCGAACGTCCCAGTAGTCATTGCTCAGGACCCAGGGACGAACAACAAAATCGACACTGCTGGCTCCCAGCTCTGAGACAGCTACGACCGGCTCCGGCGATGGAAGAACGCCTGGGTGAGCGTCCACAATCTCCTGCAGTGTGGCTTTGACGGCTCGCAGGTCGTCGTTGTAGCCGCAGCCAATCACCAGATCGATGCGACGTTCGCGTTCGGCCGACAGATTTTCGATCGCATCACTGGTGATATTGGCGTTGGGGATGATGATCCGCACGTTGTCCAGCGTCAGGATGATGGTGTTGAAAATCTGGATTTCGACGACCGATCCCAGATTACTGCCGATACGCACGACGTCTCCCACACGAAACGGCTTGAAGCAGACGAGCATCACGCCGGCGGCCAGATTGCCCAGTGATCCCTGCAGCGCCATGCCGATGGCAAACCCGGCGGCAGCCAGCACAGCGGTCAGTGATGTGGGTTCAATGCCCAGTTTCGACAGAGACGAAATACAGACCACCACCAGCAGCAGCATGTAGATCAGATTGTTCAGAAAACTCAGCAGCGTTTCATCAACGCGCGCTTTACGGGCGGCGCGCACAATCATTCGCGTGGTCACTCCGGCCAGCCACCTGCCAATCACGAAAATGGCGACCGCCTTGAGCAGATTTGGCCCGTAAGTGTTCACCTGCTCCAGCAGCCACGGCACCGAGATGTGTTCTGTCAGCCAGCCGGAGGGATCTGCCAGCAGCCCGGTGGATGTGGTCTCGGCGGCTGCGTCGCTGCCAGGGGATTCTGCAGCAATCGGGGTTTGAGTGAACGCCTGGGCCAGCGTCGGCAATTGGGGCAGTGACATGAGCTTCCGTTCTCCGGACATCAGGTGGCGGTCCGCGACAGAAATCTAGGGGAATCACGTTTTTCGGTAAACAGGATTCCGCGGCTGGCCGTGCGCGAGCCACGCTGCCTCACATTTGCTGCAAAGCCTGCGAGGCGGCTTCACGGATCAGCGGGGAGGCGTCCTCGGTCAGTCGCTGCAGTGCCGCCCGGCATTCGGAGGCCTGCTGGTTTCCTGCCACGATGGCCGCGTTTCGCACAATAGCCTCTCGCCCAGTGCGAAACAGCGGCGTGCCGGCAAACAAATCTTCGAATTCTGCCTCGCCCAGTGTGAGCAGGTCGAGCAGTCGCGTGGTTCGCAGATCAGGGCGCGGGTGGAATTCGGGCAGGCTGTCTGGCGGGGCAAATCGATTCCAGGGACAGACTTCCTGACAGATGTCGCAGCCGAAAATCCAGTCCTGCATACCGGAACGCAATGTTGCAGAAATCGGCTTGTCTGTGCGTTCAATTGTCAGGTAGCTGATGCAGCGATTCGCGTCCAGAACACCCGGCTCTGGAAAGGCGTCTGTCGGGCAGGCATCCAGGCAGGCCGTACAGGTGCCGCAGTAGTCCTCTTCGAACGACGTATCGTAATCCAGTGTGAGTTCTGTCAACACGGCTCCCAGGAAGAACCAGCTGCCAATCTCTCGACTGATGAGCATCGTGTTCTTGCCGAACCAGCCGATTCCGGCGATCCGGGCAAAGTCCCGTTCCAGCAGAGGCGCCGTATCCACCACCGCACGGCTGTGTGCTTCAGGTCGTTGCTCCCTGAGAAAGCGGCAAAGCGATTTGAGTCGCTTGCGGATGATGGTGTGGTAGTCGCTTGTTCCCCAGGCGTAGCGAGAAATGCGAAACTCGGCCGTTGGGTCTGGCGATTCGTTGCTGTAGTTCAGCGCCACCACGATCACACTGTGCGTGCCCGGCATCACTCCGTCCGGATGGCGATACGCCTCTCGGCGACGATCCATCCAGTCCATGTCGGCTGCGTAGCCGTTGTCGAGCCATTTCAGCAGTGGGTGGAATCCGGTCGGCGAGACGGCCGGAGCGATACGGACCAGGTCAAAATCAAGCGATGTCGCCTGCTCACGGATGGCCGCCGACAACTGATCATCTGACATCCGCTCAGGCATGGCCGTCAGCCGACTGCATCTGAGCGAGTTGCGCGTGGCCCACTTCGCTCACTCGGGAGGCCGGCCAGCGTTCCAGTGGCGAATAGCGCGGGTGTCGGGATTCTTTCCACGGATTGTTATGCCGCGTGTTGTAGCAGCAGATGAAGGCCCACCTGGGATCTTCGCTGACGTTCTGATCTGATCGATGCAGCGTGTTGCCATGAAAAATGACGGCCGAGCCAGGCTCCATCTCGACATGCACCAGTTCCAGTCGCTCTTGTGCGGCCGCGATGCGTTCTTCGTCGGCACCCGTCTGTTCGCCGCGTTTGACGTGATCAACGCGTCCCATCAGGTGCGAGCCTCGCAGTACCTGCAGGCAGCCGTTCTGACGGGTGGCCCGATCGACGGCGAACATACAGCTGGCCATATCAGGAAACAGGCAGCCATTGTTGTACCAATAACCGTAATCCTGATGCCAAGTCCACGCGCCACCCACGCGGGGTTCCTTCAGGATCATCTTGTGATGGTAATGGTAGACTTCGTCCCCCAGCAGCAATTCCATCAGCGTCACCAGCGGCTCCATGCGGACGATGGCTCCGTAGATGGAATCTTCCGGCAGGTCGTTGCTAACCACCAGGTCGACCGAGCCCCCTTCTCCGTCCTGCCGTGACGTGCGGGCAGATTCCAGATCCTGATCCAGACGGGCGATGGTTCGCAGCAATCCACTGTCCTCTTCTGACAGTAGCTCAGGCACGATCACAAATCCGTCCTGCTGAAACGACGTGATGCGTTCTTTGGTTGCCAACTGCGACATGATGTCTGTCCGATCAGGTCATGACTTCAAAGTTTCACAGGCCGTGGCCACATCAATGGTGCCTTCGTAAATGGCGCGGCCCACAATGGCTCCAATTAGTTTCGGCATGTCATCGGCGATCTGCTTCAGCGCTGTGATGTCGTCCATCGTGGTAACGCCACCAGAGGCGATCACCGGCAGCCCCATCTGTGCCAGCATTTTCATGTCGTCCAGCGTGGCCTGATCCACACCCTGCATCATGCCGTCGTTGGCAATATTGGTGTAGATAACGGCGGACAGCGGCACGTCCACAAATCGTTTCGCCAGTTCCAGCGCAGATGTTTTTGAGGTTTCCAGCCAGCCTTCGGTGGCCACCATGGAGTCTCGCGCGTCCAGACCCAGAGCCAGCCGATCCGGAAACTGCTCGCACTGCTGGCGGAACCAGTCCGGCTCCTTCAAAGCCTTCGTGCCAATGATGACACGAGTCAGCCCCACGTCCTCCAGGCAACGCTGAATGCTTGTCTCATCACGGACGCCACCGCCCATCTGGCACGGAAGCCCCGTGCTTTCCACGATGCGTTTGACAACCTCGTGATTGACGGGGCGGCCTTCACGGGCACCATCGAGGTCGACCAGATGCAGCCACTCGGCTCCTTCGTTTTTCCACCGCAGGGCCATTTCCACCGGGTCATCGCCGAACACGGTCTCATCGTTGTAGTCGCCCTGGCGAAGACGCACACATTTGCCGCCACGAATATCAATTGCTGGATAAAGCTGCATAAAAGTACCTGCGCGGTCTGTCATGTGACGAGTACCGATCGCGATTTAAAGGGCCACAAAGTTGCTCAGAATCTTCAGACCGGCCGCCTGACTTTTCTCCGGGTGAAACTGCGTGGCGAAGACATTGTCACGCGCCACCATGGCCGTAAACCGCTCTCCATATTCACACTCAGCGGCCGTCCAGGAAGGATCGGAGGGAGCCACGTAATAGCTGTGGACAAAATAGAACCAGTCATCCGCGCTGACACCGTTCAGCAGAGGGTTTGCAGGCTGTCTGTGCTGCAGCTGATTCCAGCCCATGTGGGGGACCTTCAGGTCACCGGGCACTTCAAAATGCCGCACAGATCCCGGAATCACTCCCAGTCCGTCGTACTCGCCGTACTCAAACGACTTTTCGAACAACAGCTGCAATCCCAGGCAGATGCCGAGAAACGGCCGACCGGATTCTATTGCCGCATGAATGGTGGGAACGAGTTGCTGGCTGTTCAGGGCCGCGATGGCGTCGCGAAATGCGCCCACGCCTGGCAGGATCACTTTTCCGGCTGTCGCGATGACGGCTGGATCCGAAGTGATGGCTGCTGTGGAACCCACTTTCTCGACAGCTTTTTGAACACTACGGAGGTTGCCCATTCCGTAGTCGATGATTGCGATGTCTGACATGCCGGGATTCTAACGTCTCAACGTTGACTCACGAGTCTGACACCGTCTGTTCACCGCTAAAGGGTGAAGTTGATTTCCGGGCTGGCACCATCCTCGACGACCTGCGTCGACTGATCGGGCGGAATATTAAAGCCGATGCCGTCGATGGACGTGATTTTGATGCGATGCTTGCCGACCACTGCTCCGGAAATCCCCTGCTCGGCGTCGAACATGATTTCATAGTAGCCGTTCTGATCGGTGTAGCCGCTGGAGACGGTGTTGACTGCCTTGCCGTCGAGTTGACTGGTTGATTCGATGGGAATGAACTCTACCAGAACGTTTGCCATGGGCTGTCCGTTCTGAGTGACCACTCCACTGGGATACCCCAGATCCGGCAGAGGTTCGCTCATCAGGTAGCTGAACAGAAAGTAAGCGCCAACCAGGACCCCCAGCGCCACCGGCCACATCTTCAGCACAAAGGCCCGCAGAGCCTCTTTTTGTTCCGCCGCGCGACGTTCTTCTCGCGTCATCGGTGCCGGTTCGGCTGCCTGTCCGCGTTTTTGGTCGTAGTTGCGCGTCAGCACATCGGCCGCCGAACCGCTGGTCACCATGGCTGCCAGGCTTGAGGATGAGGCCGCGTCGGATTTCTCTTTGGGGGAACTGCCACCCTTCTTTTTCTTTCTCGTCGCTTCGTGTTCCCGCATCAGTTCCGCGATGGAGGGCTTGGGAGCTTCCGCCGCACGGGTGGCCGCCGTGGCGGCATCGGCAGCCGCTGCGCGGGCGATTTCCAACAGGTCTGTGTCCGCAGGGTCGACTTTCGGTGTGACCTCTGTGGGCATGTCCACCATCGGCATTTTGGGAAGAGCGCCGGCTGGCATCAGTTCCTCTTTGGGAGACTTGAGAGCGGCCTTTGACACCTTTTTTCCAGGCTTGCCGGCCGACGGAATGAGGAATTCCGCTTTGCACTTGGGGCACTTCGCGCTAGTGCCTGCCAGTTCGTCACGAATCTTCAGCACCGCGGAGCACTGGGCACACTCGTACCGAATTGTCATTTGGGAGTCTCCCACAGATTCAGCCATCGTGGATGACCGAATTCCTGAAACAGCAGAACCGCAGCCGAAACGACTGCGGTTCTGATCATTTCTTACAACCGCCCCTGCTGTCAAATGCAGAAGCGGACTTCACTGTCAGGTTTGCCCTTAGAAGCCACCTGCGACGGGAATGCCTTCTGACATGCTGCCCAGACGCTGCCACACTTCCAGGCTGACGCTTTGGCCAATACCACGGGCCGAGCCATCTGCCAGTGCCACCAGGACAGTTGTGCCGTGAGGTCCGCCGGCTGCTTCAAAGTGGTCCTTTTTGTTGGGCGCTCGGAAGGTGGAGAACAGCGTAGCGGCTCCCCCCCAGGCCCAGCCATCGCTCGGACGTCGCTGCGTATTGTTGAATGCATTGCGCCAGTCGGCGGTCGTGCCTTCGAAACGCTCGGCTTCGGAAACCATGATCGTCTGAGAGGTGCCGTCGGTAATAGAAGAAATGGCGGTGGAGCTGTTCACTCCAAAGATGCCGACGCGCTGGGACAGCTGGTACACCTGCCACACGTTGTTGTTGACCTGCGTGGCATTGTTCAGAGCGGTCAGCTGGGCGCCCGTCAGGTTCCAGGTGGCGCGGGTTTGCGTGTCAAACAGAATGCCGGATCCGGCACACGCGGCGTAGTCGTTGCCGCCAGCTGTCTGGTTGACGTCCACTTTGAAGGAGTGAGCAGAGGCCGCCCAGTTCATTTTCGTACGCCGAGAGGGGCAGTAGAACTGCTTGATTTCCGTCGCTCCGGGAGCGTTTGTGATTTGATTGACGATGGGGTTGCCGGTGCCGAGGTTGGTCCGCCAGCGGGCGAAATTCACGTTGCCCCAGACGTTCAGTTCGCTGCGCCACAGGTCGTAGGTCGTTTTTTGTTCAATCTGCGGCAGGATGTGCAGCATCCAGCTTTCGCCGTGGGCAGGCAGATTGTTGGCGGAGAACATCACCTGGCTTTCCGGCTCGGTGACATCGACTGTGCTGTAAGTACCGGCCAGGTTGGGCACCGTCTGGTTGACG
The DNA here is from genome assembly GCA_024742875.1 of Planctomycetaceae bacterium. Lineage (GTDB taxonomy): Bacteria > Planctomycetota > Planctomycetia > Planctomycetales > Planctomycetaceae > Fuerstiella. The sequence goes on from JANSXP010000015.1 coordinate 41,906, forward strand.
CGGTTCCATTGGTTGATGGAACCAGGCGGAAAGACCAGATGCTGGTCGTGGTAGTTGTGCAGTGCCAGGCCGATCTGCTTCAGATTGTTCAGGCACTCGGTTCGCTTGGCGGCTTCACGCGCCTTCTGGATGGCCGGCAGAATCAAAGCAATGAGGATTGCGATGATCGCAATCACGACGAGAAGTTCAATCAGCGTGAAGCCTCTTGAACGCAGCGATTGTTTTCGCATGTCAGCTTCCTTCCAAAGAAGAGAATGAAAACGATATGGCCCCAGCACTGATATCGAATGTCGGCACCCTGTGATGACGTTACTGGTACGTTGTCGGCAGGTTGGCATTGGTCTTTAAAACATTGATAGACCGACGACCGTGCTTCTCCAGTGTGACCGAACTTTCGCCCTGGTTTGTGGGATTTTTGGGGAAAATCCCGCTAAATCGATGAATTATCGACGAATCTGCCTCAAATCGGCTCGACGTGTTTCACTCTGCACCACTCGTGCAGAATTCGGCCACAACATCAGTTTGTACTCAAGAATTCTGACCGACGTCCAGACCATTGCAAATCTCAAACCACAGGTCGCGGTTTACAGAACGTCAGGCTTGCCTGGCCAGAGTGCGCAGCACCTCGGCACCTTTGAGGAGCGTTTCGTCTTCAGCCGCAAACGACAGTCGGAAGTGTGTGTCGGATGGGCTAAACACCGAACCGGGGATAATCAGCAGATTGTTCTGTATCGCTTTTGTAACGAATTCTGTTCCCGTCCCCCAGGGGGCTTTGAGAAACAGATAGAAGGCGCCCTCGCCTCCGTGGATTTCAAAATCGTCTTTCAGCTCTGACACCATCAAATCGCGCTTCGCTGCGTATTCTGCGGAGCGTCCTGAAAGATCCACGTTGAGTGCGGACAGTCCGGCCCACTGCACGGGATGAGGAGCACACACGAAAGTAAACTGCTGCAGTTTCATCATCTGCTGAATGATGGCGGCCGGGCCATGGGCAAAGCCGAGTCGCAGGCCGGTCATCGAATGGGACTTACTGAAGCCGTCGATCACGATCGTGTCTGCATTCCACGAAGCCGGGCTGACAAAGGGGCGGTCGTAACAGAAGGACCGGTAGATTTCGTCGCTGATCAGGGCAATGTCATGTTTGGCGGCAATCTCTGCGAGCGCTTTGGCTTCTTCTTCTGTGGCCACAGCGCCGGTGGGATTGGCGGGGCTGTTGAAAATGATGACCTTGGTGCGATCAGTAATGGCGGCCTCCACGGCTTCGGGCCGAATGCGAAAGTCCGGATACGTGGAGACTTCCACACACTTGCCACCCGCCAGCGTGGTCAGATGCTTGTACATCACAAACCACGGATCAAACACAATCACTTCATCGCCGGGGTTGATCAGCGTACACAGCGTCAGCATCAGCGCTCCGCTGGTTCCCGATGTGAGAAAGGCTTCACGGTCAGAGTGGCCGTACTCGGCGTCTACCTGCTTTTGTATGGCGCTGACCAGGGGACGGATTCCCTGAGTCTGACTGTAGGCGTTATGCCCGTCCTGGACGGCCTTACAGAGCGCGTCCTTGACACTTTGCGGAGTGTCAAAATGCGGCTGACCGATGCTGAGGTTGATCGGATTCTCCATCGACGCGGCAAGGTCAAACACCTTGCGAATGCCGGAGGCGTCGATGTTGCGCATGCGGTCTGAGATCCACTGTTCGCTCATTCTGGTGTCGTCCCGATGGATGATCGAAGTCAAAGCCGAAGTCTACCAATCGGCATCTGCGACGTCGCTGCGCGCAGAAAAAAACCTCGCCGAACAATATTCGGCGAGGCTGGGTTTGCTGGGGGAACTCGGTTGACGCTGGTCAAGTGGCTTCATTCGCCTGCTGTTTGCGGCGACGGCGACGCGCCATCACGCCGCCAAAGACGCCACCAACGGCCAGCAGCATCAGGCTGCCAGGTTCCGGAACCACGGGAGTGTCACCATTGCCACCGTCAATCAGACCCGGATCATCGGGGTTACTGGCTGGTGGCGAATCATCAGAGGGATCCGAAGGTTCTGTGACGGGAACATCGTTGCCGGGTTCTTCCGGGTTGGCGAAGCCGTCATCCGGTGGGCAATAGTTGGGGTCATCCGGATTGTCAGAGCCGCCGTCCGAGTTGCCACCCGAGTTGGAATCGCTGTTGGAGCTGGAATCTGAATTGCTGCTGGAGTCCGAATTGGAATTGCTGGTGGAGTCCGAATTGGAATTGCTGGTGGAGTCCGAGTTGGAGTTGCTGTTGGAGCTGGAATCCGAACCGCTGCTGGAGTCCGAATTGGAGTTGCTGCTGGAGCTGGAATCCGAACCGCTGCTGGAGTCTGAATTGGAGTTGCTGTTGGAGTTGGAATCCGAACCGCTGCTGGAGTCTGAATTGGAGTTGCTGTTGGAGTTGGAATCCGAACCGCTGCTGGAGTCCGTGTTGGAGTTGCTGCTGGAGCTGGAATCCGAACCGCTGCTGGAGTCTGAATTGGAGTTGCTGTTGGAGCTGGAATCCGAACCGCTGGTGGAGTCCGAGTTGGAGTTGCTGTCCCCAAAACCATCGGCTCCAGAGTTCGAGTCACTGCCGGAGTTTGATCCACTGTTCGAGTTTGATCCGCTGTCGCCGAAACCGCTGGACCCGGAGTTACTGCCCGAGTTGGAGTTGCTGCCGGAGTCGGAATTGCTGTTGCTGCCGGAATTGGAGCCCGAATCACTGCTGCCACCGTTGGTCGGTGAACCGCTGCCGCTGACCAGAGTGCCGCCTCCAAAGCCGTCACTGCTGGAGTCCGAACTGGAACTGGAATCGCTTTCGCTGGATCCGTTACCAAACCCGGTTGACGTTTCTGTCGCGGTGGTCGTGGTACCCGTGTTGTCTGTGGCGGTGGATGTGTCGTTGGAGGCAACGGTCGTCGGCGTTGTGCCGCCTCCGCCTGTTCCGCCACCAAGACCCGAACCGCCCCCAAGGCCACCGCCGTTTCCAAAGCCGTTCCCCTGCCCTCCCGAGTCAGACTGTCCGCTGCCACTGCCGTTGCCCAGCCCCGTTCCGCCGCTGCTCACGCGGGTGCCCGTGCTGCCATCCACACGACCGCCGTTGGTCGAAGCAATGGTGCCTCCCAGGCCGTTTTCCACGTCCTGTGGCAGGACAGACCACGCCGGTCCATCGTCTTCACGATCGGCCGAGACTCCCGCTACGCGTGTGTCATTCTCCGCATCACCGTTCGCCGCTGCGCTTTGTACGCCTCCAACTGCTGCATTGCCCAGTGTGCCTACTCGCTGAGCGGGAAACGTATTGCCATAAGTCAGCTGAGGCTGAGCGACGCTCATCGCCATCGGATAGCCAGGCAGTACACCACAGGCCTGCATGCTCACAACCTGACCGCAGTTGCACCCGCAGCCGTTATTGGTGATGACGCCACTTTTGGAGTAACGCTGCTGGGCGTGGGCCGAGGCAGAAATCGCGACGCAGATGCCAGCGGCCAGAGCTGTACGCAGATTACGTGCGGCAGGGGGGGTGAACATAGACGGGCTCCGGGGAACGATGTTCGAGAATAATTTTGGGCAGATATCAGGCTGAGACCCATGTCCAGCTTGTCGGAAACATAAGACATGCAGTTCGGTGTGCTGCCCGACGAAAGGAAATTGCCGCACGCGTCCCTGAATAACATCGGACGCCATGGAGTTCTTAAGATTGTTCCGAATCAACAGGAATGATGCCCCAGCGCAACATGTTGCCTTTGGGCAACACGCGAACGGCCGCTCCCTGATTCAGAGAGCGGCCGTTCGTTTTTTAATTGGGGGCTTTCACAAGCGTTGGGTTTTCTGCTCCGGCAACCCGTCCGGTTCGCTGTCACCTATGACTCGAGCGACTCTTCTGCAGTTCTGCGGCGTCGCAGCCACGCGGAGCCACTCAGACCGGCCAGCCCCAGTGCAACTGCGGGAGGCACAGGGGCCGCATGGCCTTTGGCATCGGGGTTGGCCGATGTGGCATTGAAGTTGTCGAAGGCGAAGCCACGCAGGTTGGAGCTGCCGACAAATTCCACGTTAATCTGGCTGATGACGTCGGCACCCACATCAAACGACCAGCTCCAGGGTTCCGCGTTCAGACCTCCTGTTGGACTCGTCAGCGAAGCCAGCTCGGCCCCATTGGCGTCCAGAGCGGTCACCTTGTACTGCTCTGGCCCGTCGATGTCCCAGACCTCACCGGATGCGGCCGCTGTTGCCTGATCATACTGGATCTGCATGTTGAAGTATTTGGCGTTGTTGTAACTCAGATCGCCGGTACCGGCCTTCAGAAAGTAGTTCCCCAGATCGCCGGAAAACGCCTCATCCCGACCGGAATTGCTGCTCCAGAAAGCGTCTGTCCCGTCTCGACCGGATTGCTCGAATGCCAGGACGGCCTCCGTAGCTGTTGCTGCAGTCGAGCCCGCATATGCGGTCACCTGCAGACCATAGGTAGCAAAATAATCAGCCGTGACGACTGCATCATCCCCGCCGTAATCGGCCGCGTTTTCGAAGTCGACCAGGTCACCGCTGGCCGGACGAATCAAGCAGACTGCCGTCAGGCATACGCCTAATCCATATTTCATCACAAACCCCTTTGTATCCTGAAAAAAAGTTGTTGTTACAAGACGCGTGGGGGGAGGTCGCGGCTCGTTGGTGGTCCTCAATTCGCTTGAAACCTAGATCACTACTTGATGCCAGCAAGGGCAATGATGCCAACTGGGTGAAAGTACCCAGCAACTTTCCACTAAGACCGTCGATGTCCTCAACGCGACGATCCTAAGTACGGATCAGCGTCCCATTTTCTGGAGAGAACCACAGCTGGGGAAATGTCGAGCGGGCAAACGAGTGTCCGTCATTCCGCTCCGTTTTCACGCGGCAGGTGGACGCATTTCCTCCGCAAAAGTGAGTACAGCATGACGATCATCCATGATGAAGAAAACAACCAGTTCTCCGCGAAACTCCCCGTGGTACTGGGCCTTTGCATTTTTCTGCTTATTGGCGGAGGCCTGACCGTGTTTCTTGTGCTGCGCGCCGGCCAGCCCGACGAGGGACAAGTCGCCGAAGACGTGACGACGGAAGCGCAGCGGTTGTTCGAGCAGGAACGTTACGCCGAAGTGATCGAGACGTTGAAGACGCATTTGACGGGAATGGTTGAACGCGAGGACGTTACCGGACTGCGGTTGTTTGCGGATTCCTGTCTGAAGCAGCCGATGGACAACAACCGTCACCTCGCAGCGGCGTCTGAGATCTACCGCCGCATCGTGGGGTTCGCGCCCGATGATGTCGAGTCAGCACGTCGGCTGTCGGAAATCTACGCTTCCGCCGGCAAGACGACAGACGCCATCAAGTACGCTGAACTTTCGCTGAAGCAGCAGCCTGATCATGTTGAGTGGCGACTGCGGCTGGCCAAACTGTTTGCCGCCGCTTCCCGCTATGGCCAGTCTCTCGAAATCGTGGATGCCGTGCTCAAAGAGCAACCCACACTGCGATCCGCTCTGCAGCAGCGGGTGCATACGATGGTCCTCTCTGCCGAACCACACGAAGCGGTGAATGCCTACATCGAAGAGAGTGCCATTCGACTTGGTTCCGACACCGTCCGCGATGAAATGCGGCTGATGCACGCTCAGATTGTCGGCGATACAGAAGTCGCCGGCATCCTCAACAATGTGGTGGCCGATATCGAACCGGAAAATGAAGACCACGCCCGGTGGCTTGTGTCCGCCGTATCGGCCGGGGCTGACGTTCGCCGTGCGGCCGAAGTTCAGGCGCGGCTGGGAGCCGCCGGTGCTGACCCCAAGCCTACCATTTATCGTTATCTGCAGCAGAACGACTTCGCCAAAGTGGAAGAACTTCTGCAGCAGCAGAATCCGGACTCAGACTCCGAATTGCTCGTGGTGCTGATTCTATCTCGCTGGTTGTCCGGCGATGGGGATCTGTCGGATCCGATCAGCAAACTGCAGCAGCACGAGACGCAGATTGCCCGGGTCTGGCTGCCAGTTGTCCGTGGATTGCAGGAAGCTCAGCCGGACACAGCGCTGCTCGAGGCCTGCGATCAGGCGCTCAAAGCTTACCCGGGCAGCCCGTGGCTGTATCTGATTCGTGGTCAGGCCCTGATCTCCATGGGAGAGTACGATCTGGCAGCCCAATCTTATCGAATTGCGACGCGTGCTAACCCGCAGTGGTTTCAGGTTCGCATTGAGCTATCGCGTCTGCGGCTGAGGCAGGCGGATTTTGCCAGTGCTTTCTGGGAAGCGGCCGCCGCCATCCGCACACAGCCGGCATCGCCGGTGGGGTATGAACTGGCCATTGTCAGCGCCCTGCGCGCCGACGAAGCCGGACGGCCACTCTCCGAGCAGGCTCGCACGTCTTTGACCACTGCGCTGACCGAACTGCAGGAAGCAACCAGCGACTCATTCAGTCAGACCGTTTTGCCGGCTGTGTTGGCCCGTGTCTCCGGGCAGCCGTCACAAAGCGGAACGGCCGTGCAGACAGCGTTGCAGCAGGCAGATCTGTCGACGGAACAGCTCGAAATCCTGAGGCTGCTGTCACGCGATGAGCGGACGCTGGCAGTGATCGACGGACGCCTTTCTGAACTGCAGGGCATCTCGGTCTCGACGATTCTGAGACAGGCACTGGAAGTTGCGGATCGCGACGGTCTGCCGGCCGTCAAAGAATTCCTCAACCGTCTGACCACCGGGGGTGAACGACTGCCGGAAATTTCCCAACGACTGCTGTACGCTCAGACGGCCTCTCAGACGGAGCCGGAAACGGGTGCTGCGGAATGGCTGGCACTGGCCGAGGCCTATCCGGACCGGGCACGTGTTCTGGCCGCGGCCGTCAGAAGTCCGGCGGTCCGCAGTAATGCAGAGGTCTGTCGCAAAGTGACCGACATGCTCAAGGCGGCAACGTCAGACGATGGCGTGCTCTGGCAGCTGGCCGATATTCGTCTGCAGATGAACGAAGACAGCAGTGAGAAAAGGTCGTCGGCCGTCGCGCTGCGTCTGGTTGACTTGATTCAGTCGGCTCCGGACTGCAGCGACGCGTACGAGCTGATGGCCATTGCCATGGAACGGCTTGGGCGGCAGGACAAAGTTCTCACGACACTGAAGACGGCTGTGGATGCCGGTATCAGGCGACCCGAATTCTGCGTGCGGATCGCCGAAATCGCCGTTGATAACGGCAGCCCTGATCTGGCTGTCGAATACGCACAGATGGCGGCAAGTGCGGCCAATCCCAATCTCTGTCGACGAGCGGCCGGTGTTCTGCTGGCCTGCCAGGCCTACCCGGCGGCGGCCGCTGCCCTGGAATCTGTCAGTGCCGAACAGGCGGCAGATACGGACAGTGATTTTGCCACAATGACCGGTTTGGCGGTGGCGTATACCCAACAGGGGCGGTTTGTCGAAGTGGCCCCACGTCTGCAGGCACTCGCCCAATCGTCCGATCGCTGGTTTCAATTGTGGGTGGACATGAGCGTGCTGGAAGCTGTGCCAACCGCGCAGTCGGCCACCTTCCTTGAACAGGCGTCTGCCTGGGCCGCCAATACCATTCGCCAGCGACGGCTCGCAGGAGCCTGGCGCAAGCTGGCAGACCGCTCTGGCAATCTGAAGTACTGGGAATGTGCTCGCGATGCCATTATCGCTGTGCCAGTCGAAGAACGCACGGTTGGCGATCAGCTCGTTCTGAGTGGTCTGTGTGAACGCCTGGGGCAGGAAGCGGAGGCTGAGAAAATCTACAAACGGGTGATCGCTGCCAATGAACGCAAAGAGCTGACGGCCATCGCCCTGAACAATCTGGCACTGATCGACTCGCGTACCGGTAGATTTGAGCAGGCCGAAGAACGCGCCCGCCAGGCGATCTCGATCAGTCCGCGACCAGAGTTTGCGGATTCTCTGGCCTCGATCTTCGTTGATCAGCGTCAGATCCGCAAAGCCGTGGACGTGTTGCAGAAGTCTCGCAGGCAGTGGCCGGACTCGGAACAGCTGAAAGATCGGCTGCTCGAACTTCAGTCACAGTTATAGCGCGGCCAGATCGGTCAATCGCCGCCCAGCAGATTTTTCACGTCCGGATAGAGCGGGCGATCCGTCGCGTTTTTGCCCTGCGCGCCCGGCGGGACAGGTGGGCACTGCAGCAGCAGTTGCTGGAGCTGTCGTCTTACCGTGTCTGCTTCGTCCGAGATATCCGCGGCGAGATTTTGCTGCTCGTCCAGATCAACGGGTACTTCATAGTAGCGGCCATCGCGGTACAGCTTGTAGCGGGCGGTGCGGGCAAACTGACCGGGTTTCTTGTTCCAGTAGCACTGATAGTGACAAAGGACCCAGTCACGTTTGTGGCCAGGCTGCCCTTTCAGTTGCGGGAGAAAACTGCGGCCATCGATCGGATCGTCGTCGGTCTTGTCCGCCCCTGCGGCCTCGGCCAGTGTGGTGTAAAAGTCCGTGAAGTCGATCAGGTCCGGCAGGACGGTTCCAGCCGGCGTGTGGCCTTTCCACCGGGCCACAAACGGAACGTGGGTTCCGTTATCCTTCATCCCCGCTTTGCCGCCGCGAATGGTCTGCCCGTTCCACCGTGATCGGAGCTTGGTGTTGGTGCCGTTGTCTGCCGTGAACAGAATGATGGTGTCTTCGCCCAGACCCAGTGAATCAACGTGAGCGGTGATGCGGCCGACCAGTTTGTCCATGTACTGCACCATGGCCACAAAGTTCTTCTTCTTCTCTGCATAGTCTTTGGGCTCTTTGTTGAGCCTGTCTGTGATGGGCTGCTTGCCGACTGTATCCGGAGTGGGGACAAACGGATCGTGGACAAGGACCATCGGATAGTAGACAAAAAACGGTTGCTCCTGATTGCGGGTGATGAAATCACAGACGAAGTCGGTGAACAGATCGGGCCCGTATTTGCCCGCGTTTTCCTCTTTGGTAATCATCCGTCCGTTATGTTCCAGGCCGGGGTTCCAGAATCGCTCTCCTCCGCCCTGCTTTGTTTTCGTCACCTGCCACAGCAGCGATTCATGGAAGCCGGTTTCCTGAGGGCGTTTGGCGTTCTGACTGCCCGGCAGACCGTTGTACAGGCCGTTGAGCTGCCATTTACCGGCGACCGCCGTCTGGTAGCCGGCGTCCTGCATCATGTGCCCAAACGTGCGTTCCTCGGGATTCAGATAGCCAAAGTGCGTGTAGTTTCGAAACCCATATTTGCCCGTCATGATCTTCACGCGGGAGGTCGTGCAGATTGGTGTGGAGTAGCATTGCTCAAAACGAATGCCCTCGCTTGCCAGTCGATCGATATGGGGAGTTTGATAATCCTCAGCGCCGTAGCAGCGGAAACATTCCCAGCTGACGTCATCTGCCATCATCAGAATCACGTTCGGGCGACGAGACTGAGCCCAGGTGGTTTGCGGTTCCGCCACGCCGAGAAGCAGCACAAAAGACAGAAGTGCGAGAGATCGAAGCATGAGTGTGGTTTCCGGACAGAGAATTAGTGTTCGTCGGCAGCCAGAGAGTAGCAGCGAATCTCTTTGTCGTTGCGCAGATAGATCCGACGGTTGGCAAACGCCGGATGGGACCAGACCAGTGTGCGACTGCCAATATTGTGAGTGGGCTCGATGAGTTTCGCTTTGCTGGCCAGGGTAAACCCCTGCGGGGTCAGTCTGGCGATGATGAGTTCCCCTTTGTCGTTCGACAGGAAAAAACGATCGGCGTTACGGACGGTGAACACGTTTCCCCAGGGAATGGGACGCGCCGCAGACACAGCCTCAAAGGTGAACCACAAACGCCGGCCCGTCAGCAGGTCGGCACAGATGTAGCGGCCGCCGTTGCCGCAGCCATACACATGTCCGTCGACAATTTGCGGCGTGTTGTGGACACCGTCAATTCCAGATGTCCTCCGGCCGGACCAGACGAGTTTCGCGGACTGTCCATCTTTTGCCACTTCCACCATCGCTGATTTGCCATTAAAGCACATGACAAACACGCGTTGTCCTTCCACCTGTGGTGTGGCCACCGACATGGCAAACGTCGATTCAAACGGCACCTGCCAGATTACCTCTCCGGATTCGGGCGACAGGGCCGACAGGTTGGAGCTGTCCCAGCACAGCAGCTGACGATGACGCCCGATGTTGCGAATGACGGGCGCGCTGTAGCCAGGCTCTTTGGCCGACATCGCCTGCCACAACTGCCTGCCCGTTTTGCGGTCGAAGGCCACGCAGGTGGAATCCTGTCCGCCCACTGTGCAGATCAGCCGATTGCCATCGACCAGTGGAGGCGACGCAATGCCCCACACAGGAACGCTCACGCCGTAATCTTCCACATAGTTCTTCGACCAGACGACCGCGCCGTCAGACAGACGCAGACAGTGCAGGTCACCCTCCGCGCCGACGGTATAGACCAGTTCGTCAGCAATGGTGGCGGTGGCTCGCGGGCCGATGGCATAGGTGGTGGCTGTCGAATAAGGGCAGTCGTACTCATGAATCCACAGGACGCGGCCGTCAGCCTCATTCAGACAGACCACACGCTCGCGTCCCGGCAGTCGACGCCGCACAAAGTTCGAATTTTGCGGCACGTCTCCTTCGTGCAGGTATTCCTCTGCGCCAGTTTGCGGTGCGGCGATGCGATCGAGCACGATCACGCGGCCATGAGCGACGGCCGGCCCGCTGTAGCCACTGCCAATCGCCGCCGTCCACACCAGAGGAGGTCCGGCGGCCGGAAGCGACTCGACGATGCCGTCTTCAGCCCATACGCCATCACGGCTCGGGCCCAGCCACTGCGGCCAGTCGTCTGCTGCCGCCGGGCGGGCCGGCAGCAGGATGAGCAAAACACACAGTCGTAAACAGCGGTGACGCATCGTGTTCTCCTATTTCAGTCCTCGACGAATCAGCAGCGCATCAACGGTTGGCTCGGCACCGCGGAACGCCTTGTACGACTTCATCGGATCCCGACTGCTGCCCCGCGACAGGACTTCGCGGCGAAACAAGTCGCCGTTTTCGCGGGTGGCCCCGCCGTTGTTCATCATGTGGGCGAAGCCGTCCGCCGCCAGAACTTCACTCCAGATGTACGCGTAGTAGCTGGCCGAATAACCACCGCCCCAGATGTGAGCAAAATAGGCTGTGCGATAGCGGGGTGGCACGGCCGCGATATCCACGCCGTATTTTTTCAGCGTGGTCGCTTCAAAGGCCTCGATGTCCGTGGGAATGTTGTCAGGAGACAGTGAATGCCACTCCAGATCAAGAATCGCGGCGGACAGATATTCCAGTGTGTCGAATCCCTGATTGAATCGACTGGCAGCAATGACGCGTTCCAGCAGCGCGACGGGGATGGGGGCTCCGGTTTGATGGTGGCGGGCATAGTTACTGAGGATCTCAGGGTCGATGGCCCAGTCCTCTTCAAATGTGGACGGAAACTCCACAAAGTCTCGTGGCGTTTCAGTGCCCGATACAGACGGATAGGTCACATCAGAGAACAGGCCGTGGACCGCATGCCCCATTTCATGAAACATGGTGGACACGTTGTCAAAGCTGATTAAGCCAGGCTCTCCATCAGCCGGTCGCGCATTGTTAAGCACGTTGATAATGACGGGTTTCTGATCGAGCAGATCCGACTGATCCACGTACGAACTCATCCACGCTCCACCCCGTTTGGAATCGCGGCTGAAAAAGTCCACGTAGAACAGCCCGATGGCTGAGCCGTCGGCATCGATCACGTCAAACACCCGCACTTCCGGATGGTAGACGGGGATGTCTTTTCGTTCCTGAAACGAGATGCCGAACAGTCGGTTCATGGTGAAGAACACACCGTTTTCGAGCACGCTGTTGACTTCAAAGTACGGTTTGACAATCGCCTCATCCACCTGGAATTTTTCCTGCCGCACCTTCTCGGCGTAGTATTCCCAGTCCCAGGGAGCCAGATCGTGTGATGCGCCCAGTGACTGCATCATCTGTTTCAGGTCGGCCGCTTCCTGCCGCACTTTGGCCACGACACCAGGGACAAGATCCGTCAGCATTTTTCGGGCCGCCTCCGGCGATCTGGCCATCTGGTCGCCCAGTTTAAAGGCCGCGTGGCTGTCGAATCCGAGCAGGGTGGCCCGCTCGGCCCTCAGCTGGGCGATGTCCAGCACAAGCGCCCGATTGTCGATGCCGCCGTCTTCTCCGAGCGCCCGGTTGGCCGATGCTTTCCACACGCGTTCCCGCAGTGCTCTATTGTTCAGCGAGGCCAGAATGGGGACACGCGTCGTGTTGGTGATTTCCAGGACGTAACGTTCGTCCAGTCCCCGTTCGGCAGCCGTCTCTGCAGCGGCCGCAATTTCTGCGGCCGACAGGCCATCCAGTTCCTCAACAGTGTCCACCACAACGGATCGTTCTTTGGTGACGGCCAGCAGGTTGTCTTCAAACTGGGTCTGCAGGGTCGATAGTTGTTCGTTGATCGCTCTCACGCGATCCTGCTGTTCGCGCGACAAACGTGCGCCCGCGCGGACGGCATCTTCGTAGTGACCGGTGAGCACCTCCGTTTGCTCTTCGGACAGTTCCAGTTCGTCGCGACGACGGTAGAGTTCTTCGATGCGGTCAAACAGACCTCGATGCAGCAGAATGTTGTCGGCGTGGGCAGCCAGCAGCGGGGCAATCTCTTTCTGGATGTTCTGCAGATCAGGATTGGTGTGTGCGGACGTCATGTTGAAAAACACGCTCTGCACGCGGCTGAGCACGCCGCCCGATTTTTCCAGCGCGGCAATTGTGTTTTCGAATGTCGCCGCCTCCGACTGCCCGGCGATGGCCTCCACTTCCTGCAGCTGAGCTTTCATTCCCGCAGAGAATGCGGGCTGATAGTCGGCGATCGTGATGGTTGAAAAATCGGGCGCTTCAAACGCCAGTGGGCTGGGCTGAGCGAACGGATTGTCAGCGGAGAGGACGTCGGTGCTGGTCACAGGAGTCACGCCATTACTTGAGGGGACAGTCTGAGCCGACGATCCTGGTGTCCACAGAACACAGGCAATCAATGCCAGCAGGCCCGGCGCACAGCGCACGGCAGACTCAGGAAAGAACAGTCTCATGTCCGACAGCGTAGTCGCCACTGTCGCGTTTGCGAAGCCACCGCAGGTCGGCTTCCCGGCGATCGTCGTTTTCGGGTTCTGAGCGGCAGCAAAATGCCGTGCCTTGGCCTGAGACCGTGCGTCGCGAGGGGTGTTTTCTGGCTGCCGTCTGGCAGGCTTTAACGTCGCTCGTGATGTTCCAGAATGGCCAGATAACGCTCGGCCGCCGCGATATCCAGCACGCGAACCCGTCCGAGTCCCTCGATGTCTGCCTTCCGCTGCGAGTTTTCCCTAAAAAAACGCGTCAGCTTCTGGTGGTCACGAATCTGATTGCGAGTCACAAAATCATCGGGTCGGCCATCAGTCAGCAGGGCGAACGCCTCGTCTCGATGGTCACGAACCCACTCCACCAGCGCGGCCAGCCTTTTCGGAGGGCGATGGAATCCGTTGCTCCAGGTCGCGTACACAGGCAAAGTGACGCGTGTGAGAGGCCGAGTGGTGACCGACACGCCGCCCAGCCCTGGGTTGTTGTCATAGTTGAGATAGCGGACGTGCACGGCGTGGTCGTCCGGCAGCCCGAAGATCGTCTGGCGTCCGCCCCGCAGATGGACGGCAGACACAATAGAACTCAGGAATTCGTCGGACCACAGAGCGGGCCCGAGAATCGGATCCGCCTGGCAGGGTTTCAGGCCAACAAAGACGAACGCGTTGCCTTCCAGTGGTTCACACGTGATCTGCAGCGCCGCTGAACCCAATGCTCGGATGGCGGCCGTTGTTGTTTCACCTGATTGCACGCGGACGTTGCTGGCGGTGCCGTGCAGCATAATTGGACTGTCGGCCGACTTCATGGACGGAACACGAGCCAGTCCTGGCCAGCTTTGAGCGACGAGGCGATAAGTCCCAGGACGCAGCTGGTCAAAACGAAACTGTCCTTCTGCATCGGTGCGGGCATGTTTCCAGCCGTCGATTCCCCGAAAACCGGTCGCCCGACTTACCGGACGACCTGAGTCGGCGTCGATCGGCCAGCCTGATTTTTGGTCCACCAAAAACACAAATGCGTTGGCATGGTGGTCTGGTTCTCCCTGTGACGTCAGCAGTTGCCCCGTCAGGACGCCGTCCTCTGCCGGCGGCTGGTCGGTGGCGGCCACAGGCGATGACAGCGCGCCCGAAGGCAGCGTTGCCGGCCACGTCGCAGCTGGCAACACGCCGTATGTCAGCCAGATCGGCAGAATCGCTCGCAGGACCTTCAAGGCGTCACCCGGCGAAAGTGAAACTGTCCCTCGTTGTAGCTTCCGTCTTTGCGCTTCATTGCAACAAAGACTTTCATTGAGCCATCCGCCTGGGTGGCGTACGTCAGACCCTGGAACCATGCCGTTTTGCCTTCAACTTTCACCAGGGGGAAGTCCACGGATTTGTCTTTTTCTTCCCAACCGGTGAAGTCCGGGTTGAAGTGCTTCACCCGCAGGACCGTCCCCTGCTCTGTCTGGATCAGATAGAAGAATTCTGAAAACCTGAGTTCGTCATCTTCCACCATGCGGAAGGTCCCCACCATGCAGCCGCCGGCAGGAGCGCTCCATGTTTCATGGCATTCAGCTCCCAGACCAGGCCCCTTCCATTCCCCGCGCAGCCATTGAAATTCAGACAGGTCTGCTGTTGCCGCTGCGGTGCCTTCTTTCAGGCGAACCGTGTGCTCGGTCAGTTTCTCATCGGCGGCCGCCGCACTCACACAACAGGAGACAAGCAGGGCAGGCAGCAGGACGCACTTCATGGGGCCTCTTTCCAACAGAATGAGTAACAGGACTGCTGATCCGGCTGTCAGCAATCAAAGACGGTTTGTTCAGTTACGGACCGACCCCGAGCTGAAAATCCAGCACACCGGATTCGGGGGCAACTTCGGATCCGACCATCAGCTTCCCGGTTACATGCGTGGGGGACTCAAACCAGTTCAGTAGTGTGTTTTGAATGTCTGCTGGCACCGGGCTGTCGACCGCACGCGGCAGGTGCTGAGAGACGACAATCACGCTGGCATCGCCGCTTCTTTCGTGATGCAGGGTGTAGTTGCCGTTTTCGTCGGTTTTGGTCGCCGCCGCTCCCAGCACGTTCATTGCAGCCACCGTGGCTCGAAAGTCGGGGGCGTCTGTGGACAGACGCAGATTGCCGCCGTCGAGCAGCGACGTTCCCTGTCGCGCCTGCGGCAGCAAAAGTACCAGCGCGCCTTCATCAGGCAGCAAATGACCGGCTTCCGACACATATTCAATCCGACCACGAATGACACGGCCCGCATAATCGTCTGTGGCTTCGCGCGGTTGTGAGGCGGCTGTGTGCGTGAGTTCTTCGCGGGAAGGAAGATTGGGGTCGATGTCCTTACTGCGATCATCGTCGTCCGCGGGCTGCTGTGCGTCGTCTGCCTCGGCGATGGCTGTCGGGAGGAAACCTGTCCGTGTCAGCCACCAGCCGCCCGCCGTCCCACCGGCCAGGCCCAGCAGCAGAAACAGCACGGTGGTTACTGACCGCCACGCGTCATCCCGACGCGAATGACGCATGTCACGCAGTAGCTCGTCAGACACGGATGGCGCAGATGTCTCAAAGGCGGCAATCTCTGAAAGTGATTTGCTTAGCTCATCGGCCGTCGGTAACTGCGATGTTGTCGCCGCCGGCATTTCGCCATGCTCCCAGTCCTGTTCACGGCTAATGATTTCCACTTCCGGCGAAGTCGCCGCTGCCGCTGTGTCATGCGCTGCTAAGGCATTCGCGTGCAGCGCCGGTTCTACAGCGGTAACAGGGACTTCCTCGGCCGGCAGAGGTTCCGGCTGGATTTGCCCTGTGGGGTGTTCTGTCAAACTGGACAGTTCGGACAGAGCGGAAATGAGGGACTCGTCCCGTCCCGGCACGGGCTGAGCCGGCAGGCGGCGGGTCCGACCGTCCAGTTCGGGAACACGAATGCTGCGACCGCATTGCGGGCAGTCAACAATGGCACCGGCTCTTGAGCGGGAGATTCCGAGAAACTGTTGACAGAATCGGCAGCGAAATTTGATCGGCATGTTCAGTCTGCCCTTCAGCGAATGCGGATTCCCCGTCAGAGTAACGTTCTGTCCTGTGACCTTGAACTGTCGCAGGCCGGAATCAACCTTGAAGAGGGAGAAATCATTTTTCGACCGCCCACAGCGATTGTCGACCGCCAAATCGGTGGGGACGACGCAAATTCCCCCGTCAACCAACAGTCCGATTTGTTGTCGCTGCGCTCGGCGATTATCATGCGGGTCCTGTCGACCGGGGATTCGTTCTGAATCCGACACTGTAATGGAAAAAGAAAGGCGTGAGATGTCCGACGATGAAGATCTGGCAATGGAAGCGTTGTTGGACGACTCGGACGCTGGCTCCGGGACAGATGCGGGGGACGTTGCTGATCCCAACCACCCTCAGGACGAATTGCCGCAGATCCAGCCGCGAAAAAAAGTGCCGGATGCGCAGAAGAAAGAGCTGGCCAAAGAGCTGTGGGATCGTCTGGCCAAAAGCCGGCCCGGCCCAGACAACAAAGATCTCATGTTTTTGGCGCGATTCGTTCCGCTGCTGTCCAGCGCGGCGGCCAAGACACTGCTCGGCAAGAAGCTTACACTGGACGAGCTGAAAGAACTCATTCAGCACGTGCCCAAAGCCAAAGATGCGGCCGTGAAGCAGGCGCTGAAACTGGGCGCTGATCAACTGACCGAAGACGACGTGCGGTTTATCTTCACGCAGTCAAAATCGGCAGAGGTGGGCAAGTTTCTGATCAAGAAGTACCCCAACGATGCCAACCTTGGGCTGGTCGAGCGCACGATTGACGACCTGACTGACTTCATCGCGGAAGTGCGTAATCGCGAGTCGACGAAATCCATCCTGCGGGAAATTGATCGCAGACTGTAGCGACCCGGGCTGCAGAAGAATCGTAGTGCCGGTCGTTGGAGCAACTGATCTTTGGCAGATGATGAGTGCTGTTCGGCGTTTACATTCCGTGCCCTGATGCGGGAAGACACCAGCCGGGCACCAAATGTTGCCCGACAGTACGGAAACCTCGCGCTTTCGCACCCCACTTGTTGCCCTAATTCCCGAGCATTGCTGCCGCTGCACATCATTGCCTGAGCCAGGGGTGGGTGGTTTCCCGCTTCGGGGGACTGAGTATCACTGTTCGCCGATTGCGGGGGCTATGCTTCCTGCAGCAACCACGATTCGCGTACTCGTTCGCAGGGAGATCTTATGTTGGGCCAAAAGCAGCACGGAAAGTTTTTCACCAGCACAACAGTGACGCTTCCGCTTTGTCCAAATTGTCGCCAGCGGCAAAAACAGGCTTCTGATCCGTCACGTTTTGTGGTCGGCTTTCTGGAAGACGGCTATTGCAATCGGTGCGGGCACAAAGAACGCAAGTCCGCAGCACAGTCAATCGGGGGGGCCTCACGAAGTTTGAGGTAGGCCTCTCCTGTTTGCGAGTGTTCCAGGGGAGGGGCACAGCAAACGTATGGCCCGCACTGCCCGCATGCCGCACTGCCCGCTGTCACGGTAACTGCCAGACGATCGCGAAACGAGGCGGGAGTCCGCGCAGAAAAAAACCACCAGTGCTTGCTGGTGGTTGAAAAAAGGGGCGAGCGGGATTCGAACCCGCGCGTGCTGGATTTGCAATCCAGTGCCTTAGCCACTTGGCCACCGCCCCGGTTTTTTTTTGCGTTCCGACGTCTGTGTCAAAGCGGCTAAGATAAGCGAACTTTGCCGGTCAGCCGGAACGCGAGGATTATAGGACAGCTATCGGCAATTCATCCAGCGTCCTGAAGTAAAAACCAAGCGAATTTGCGGCCAGGCCCGACGGCGTGACCTGTCCGGCCTGCAGAGCTGTGACACGCCCCGTTTTTTCAGGTTCGACCTGGCTTGAGTAGAACGCCTGAATTCACGCGGCTAGCATTGCTGCCCAGCGGGCCGACCGCCTCGCTCCTGTGCGCACAACCAACAGTTGAATGGTTTGTGCCTGTGGTGGGTGGACCTCTCACTTCGGCCCGCCAGGAAACGTCAATTCACCAGCTCACCGCTACGGACGGCGGATTGCCCCTCGTGTTCGGAGTCCAAAGTGGTTGCAGAAACTGAAGATCGTCTTATTTCCGTGGCGCGCGACGCCGTCAGTCAGTGCAACTGGGTGGTCGGTGAGTGTGCGGCCGCATGGACCCAGAAATATGCCCGTGGTCGTACGGACGCGGATTTCGGTCAGATGGTGGGCCTCAGCGGTGATCAGATTTACCAGCGGCGTCGCGTCTGGGAAGCCTTCGGCAAAAAGTACGAAGAGTATGGCAACCTGAAGTGGTCCTTCTTTTACGTGGCCCTGAACTGGGAAGACGCCATCAAGTGCCTGAACTGGGCCGACGAAAACGAGTCGACCGTGGCCGAAATGCGTGCCTGGCGACGGGCTCAAAATGGCGAAGATCTGTTTTCTGAGCCGGAGGAGGCTTACTCCGAGTGGGCCGCCCCGCTGATGATGGACACCAGCGACATGCCGCTGAGCACCGTCCAGGACCCGGCCGGATTTGTTCCCTCCGGCGAAGGCCCGCGAGCCGGAGCCGCCTACGAATCCAGCGAAGTGGAAACCATGGCTGGTGCGGCACGGGAGTCCGCCGAATATGCGCCCTTTAAGACGGGGGCCACCGCTCCGCCTCCCGGCGAGCAGGCGGCGGAAGTCGCCGTGCTCGAGCGTCCGGAAGTCACACCGGAACAGGTCTGGAAGCGAACGGTGGCTCTGCTGGAACGCCTCAACAAGAGCCTGGATGCGAAAGTGCTGAAGTCGTTCGAAAAGCAGCCGGACAAAATTCAGCAGCGACTGGTGTCGGCATTTGCGGATGTGCAGGAAAAGCTGGGCGACTTCGTTTAGCCCACGCGTTGAGTGCCTGCCCGGGCAAAAACAGATTCAACCAACAGAGCCGCCGTGCACCCCGCATGGCGGCTCTGTTTCTGTTGTAAGACCAGGGCTCAGACGCTCACGGATTGCTCTTCTTTTCTGACCTCAACCGGCGGTTGAGCAAACGTCTCCACGACGATGGCGTACAGAGCGGGAACAACCAGCAGCGTCAGCAGTGTGGCGACAAGCAGGCCGAAAATCATCAGCCACGACATCCCTTCCCAGAGCGGTCCTCCGCCCATCGCCAGCGGAATCAGTCCGCCGACCGTGGTTGCGGTGGTCAGAAAGATGGGCAGCAAACGCTGCTTGCCCGCGTCCACCAGGCAGTTGCGGAACTCGGCGGCACTCAGCCCCACAATGGGACCGTCTCCGTTGACCTGCTCAGACTTACGGCGAATCAGGATGTCGGCAAACTCGATAAAGATGATGCCGGTGTTCAGAACGATTCCAAACAGGGACAGTACGCCCAACTGAGGCATAAAGCCCAGCGGATTATTGGTCAGTGCCAGTCCGCCCAGCGCACCGATCAGAGCCAGTGGCAGCGTGCCTATGATGATCATGGTCTTGCTGACGCTGTTAAACTGAATAATCAGCAGCAGGATAATCGCAACCAGCGACATGACGAACGACATCAGCATCATGCCGGCGGCTTCCTGACTCTCCTCCAGTGCACCGCCGATCTCCACTTTAAAGCCCGGTGGCAAAGAGGCCTCCAGCTGTTTCATTTCTGCGGAGTCCATGATTCGATTGACGACGTCGTTACCGGACACACCCTCTTCGACGCGAGCTCTCACCTCAATCGTCCGATTCATATCGCGTCGCTCGATCACAGACGGTTTCCATTTGGGGCTGATGTCCGCAATGGAACCCAGCGGCACCTTTCCGGAACTGCCCTCGACCCACGCATTGTTGATGTCTGCCAGAGACCTGCGTCCATCCACTTTGAGTCGGAAGTAAACGGGCACCGTGTGATCGCCCTCGCGAAAGGTTGTCAGCAGGCGACCGGAAAAGTAGGCATTGAGCGTGGCGGCCACCTGAGAATTGGTGACGCCCGCCAGGTTGGCCCGATCTTCGTCAATGTTGACATTCAGCTCGTAGCCGTCGATGCCCCATTTGTCGTGCACATTCCAGGTTTCCGGCTGGTCGCGGATGATGTCTTTGACGTCTTCGGCCGCCTGTCGCAGCTGCGCGATGTCTGCATTGCCGTTGCCGCTGACCCGCAGCGTGACTGGATCGGCGGGAGGTCCGAGCATCAGTTCGATGGGAACGATCCGAACGCCGGAAATCGGCGCGATGCCCCGGTCTTTGTCTCCCCCGCTGGCCACGCGTCGAACGTCTGCCGCCAGAGAATGAGTGTGGCTGCCGTCAGTCGTGCGAATCAGAATCTCCGCGAAATTAGAGCGTCTTGGCTCCGGGGACCAGCTGAGGTACCAGCGAGAGCCGCCACCGCCAACGACTGTTCGAAGACAGTCCAGTCGTTCGACCGTCTGGCCATCCACTTCCGTCCTGCTGAGCTTTCGGATCAGATCTTCCACCTGCCTGGCGGCGGCGTCCGTCTGATCAATGTTGGCGGATTCCGGCAGCCAGACCTCCACGGCAAACTGGTCTCGCTCGTTTTGCGGAAAGAACTCGGTGCCAACAGGCAGTTTCAGTGTGGCGGCCAGCAGGCCGACAGCCACGGCCAGCGTCAGGAACTTGTGCTGAATGCAGGCCAGACTGAATCGTTCGTACAGACCCGGTGTGTTGGTTTCTTTGGTGCTGGCGGCCGCAGCCGGACGTTTGGAAAACCGAGCGAGCAGTGCCATCACGGGGGAAGACGGCTGCGCCGGATCGGCGGGCGGTCGAATGAAAGTGGCCGCCAGAATCACACAGAATGTCATCGCCAGAATCCAGCTGACGGCCAGCATGGTGGAGAGCGTTACGGGCAGGCTGTAAATGAACTCACCACTGCCTCCCTCAATCGCAATCACCATCGGCAAAAAGGCGGCAATGGTGGTCAGGGTGCCGTTGAGCATCGGAATGGCCAGCATTTTGGCCCCGGAAACCGTTGCTTCCACGGGAGGCATACCGTCGATCTGATTGGTGCGCGATTGGTCGCAAACCTGAACGGCGTTATCCACCAGCAGTCCCAGGGCGATGATCATCGAAGCCAGCGACATCTGTTCCAGCTGCACATCAAACAGCGTGATGATGCCGATCGACGCCAGCACGACAAAGGGAATATTGGCTGCCATCACGGCTGCCGTGCGAAAGCCCACCACCAGATAGACGATGACAATCACGATCAAAATGGCCGAGACCACGTTCATGACGACGTCCTGAATTCTGGCATTCACTCCGATCGACTGATCAGAAACCGGGGTGACGATCAGATCGGCGGGCAGCGATTTCTCCTGCTGCTGGAGGCGTTCCACACAGAGCCTGGCTTTATCGCAGATGTCGACGATGTTGGCTCCGGATTTCATTGTCACCGACACCATGACGCATTTTTCGGACACTTCGGGATCCGCATAACGAGCCAGCAGCGAAGGCGGGTCGGTGTAACCACGGCGGACCGACATTCCCATGTCCTTCAGGTAAACCTGATTGGCCGTGTTGCCGGAATCCGCCACATTGGCCACGACCGACTCCAATTCATCCACCGCGTTCAGCTCTCCGCCGGGTCGCACATAAAAGCGGCCGTCAGATGTGTCCACGATTCCGCCCGGCGCGATGATGTTGCGCTGACTGATCAGCTGTTCGAGTGCCTCTGTCGTCAGGCCCAGTTTTCCCCAGTTCCCGGCGTCAGTTTCCACATAGATGGCTTCATCCTGTACGCCGATGCGGTCGACGCGCGCTACGCCGTCAATCAGCCGCAGCGCATCGCGGAGTCGGTCGGAGTAAATGTCCAGGTCGCGGTCTGTGTAGCGATAAGCGAATTCCTGGTCCGGATCATCGGCCGGCTGCTGATAAACGGCAAACAGGATCACGGCCGTGTCCCCAAATTCATCGTTGACGATCGGCACGATGCCCTGCTCCGGCATCCGGACATTCTTCACGCGGGCCCGGACCTTGTCCCACACATTGGGAACGTCAGATGGTGACATCGACTCGTCGAGATCCACGAAGATCGTGGAAAGCCCGTTGGTGGACGTGGACCGCAGTACGTCCACTTCTTCGATTCCGTCCAGCACTTCTTCCAGCGGGTCCGTGATCAGCTCTTCCACGTCAACCGCCGAGGCGCCCACCCATTGGGTCGTGACGGTGCACGTCATGATCGTGAATTCCGGGTCTTCGCGACGCGGCATCGTCTGGAACGCATAAGCACCAGCGATCACGAGCATGATCACAATGCTGACCACGACCGACTTATTGCGGATGGCAAATTCAGGAAGATTGTTCATGCGTATCGTTTCCTACGGACCGGTCACGACGATGGGATCGCCGTCGCTGACAGACTGAGCGCCATCGACAATCAACTGACTGTCGGCCGTAATTTTCTCCCGGTCCTCGTCATCAATGCTGATGACGCGAAGGGTGTCCGTGGTCTCATCAAACACCGTGTCGAGCACACCAATGCGGATGCGGCGAGCAACCATTCTGCCAGCCTCCTCGTCCGCCTCGGCAACGAAGATCACTTCTTCTCCTTCGTCGTGGCAGATCGTTCGCATGGGCACGATGAATCGCCCTTCGACATCCGTTGTTTCGCCCGGCAGTGTGACGGTCACCAGGTCACCGGGACGCATCAGCCAGCGCGGACGTGAATACCACATCTCATAAGTAGCGGGCTTCTCGGTTTCCTTCTCTTTCGTGGGCGGCCACTCTCCCCGGTCACGTTTCCAAATGATGCGTTCTGAAAGAGGCTGCTCCTGCTGCCTTTTTGATTCTTCATCCGCGTGTTCCTCTGTCGCTGGGTCAGCGTCCCGTTCCGGCACTGTGCCCACAAACAGCTTGCCGGCGACAAGATCTTTCTCCGGATTAAAATCCTGATTCGGCTTGATGCGGACTGGGAAAAAGTTCCAGTCCCCCAGAAACGAAATGCCCGTCGACTCTCGCTCGATGCGAATTTTGGAGACCTTCAGTTTTTGATCGCGAGAGTTGAGGGTTTCCTGATCGCGATTTTCCACCTTCCACACGAACTCTCCCCGCTCGTCCTGGCACACACATTCCTCGCCGATCAACAGGGTCTCGTCTGAATAGCCGAGGATACTGCCGATGTTCATAGGCATGGTGTCTTCGGTACGAGCGATTCTGATGTCGTTGATGTCTGTCGCGGAACTAACCTGTTCGAGGACGTCGTAAATCTGCTTGTTGCGGCACAGCAGCGTCACCGTGAACGTCCGGGTGGATGGATCAGCCACTGGATCAGACATATGCACAAAGCCGGTCAGTGTTCTGTCGTTCAACTCTGACTGCGTCGTAATTTCTACGGTGTCACCATGACGGAACTGCAGCGACTCCCGCGCGGACACTTCCAGTTCCACCTGCACCAGATCCATCATCTGGACGGTCAGCACCGGTGTGCCGGCCGAAACATAGGTCCCCGAAATTGCCTGCACGTCGGCCACCTGTCCGCCAAACGCAGAGAACAGTTCCGTTTCACGCAGGTCACGGCGTGCGTCTCTGAGATTCTGCATAGCCTGTCGCACTTCTGCCAGGCCCGATTCCAGTTTGGCCACCAGATCCTTTCGAGCCGCCAGCGATGTTCGCAGGCCAGCGAGTTTCATCTCCCGCTCAGCCTGTGCCCGCTGTTCATCAGCCACAGTGCCGGCACCACGCTGTCGTAATTCTTTTGTCCTGGCCAGTTCCGCGTCTGCAAATTTCAAATCAGCTCGCGCGGCCATCTGCTCGGCCGGATTGGTACTGCGCAGGTTGGTCAGTACGGAAACGGCCTGACGCTGTGCCACCGCCAGTGCGGCTTCAGCCGCCTCCACGTTATTCAGATATCTTTCGGCATCAAGGCGTGCCAGCACGGTCGGCTGAACGGCTGCGTCACTGTGCGGAATGGTCTTCTCTCTGGCATCCTGCGCGCTCTGGATCGGACCTGCGGTTCGATCCAGCTGAACCTCCAGATCGTTCAGCGTTTCCACCAGCTCTTCTTCTTTGGCCGCGTTGTATTTGGGGGGCGCACCTGCGGGGTCGCCGTCAATCTCGCTGATCAGCGTTTTGATGGTCTCCAGATCGGCGAAACCCCGACTAATCGATGGCGCCGGTCCCTCGTCGCTGTCCAGCTTGATAAACCGCTGACGCCCGTCGATGTTGCGACCGCGCTCAATGACCGTTTCCAGCCGTCCCGAAACTTCGAACGCCAGGTCCTCCTGCTTCCACGCGCCCACAGAGCCGGTGACCTTGTTGACCCGGCCGTCTGAGGAATCCTGCAGGGGAATCGTGGTCACAGGTCGAGGTGTGTCGTTTTTGGCGACAGGATCCGAGCCGCACCCCGCAACCGTGAGTACGGAGACGCCCAACGCCACGGCAGAGAACCGAACGTTCTGTATGCTGGAGACAAACATGGCACTACCCTTCAGGAGTTAATATGTCCGCAGTCTACGACCGAGCGCGGGAATGTAAATCGAGGAGGTTCCGGCGAAGGTGAACGATTCTAGACTCCATGGTGGTTTACTGATGTTCCGAGGCGTTACTCGCCGACATCACCAATGCCCTGGGATTTTGCGATCGCAGCCGATACGATGACGTGTCATGCGGACGCTCATCGGGCGACGCATCTCCTACCTTGTTCACCTTCCCTTCACACCACAGGTCTTTTTGCCGTTATGATGAACCAGCGACAGCCGAAGTTCCCCCGCCTTCTTCACGGCCTAATCGTATTGATTGTGGTCCTGCTCAGTTCTGGGGAACTGACGGCCCAAACAAAGCGTCAGCAAAAGAAAGCACAGCGTCAGCAAAGCCGCATTCAGGCTCAGCAGCAGAAGGGGGCTCCCCCTAAACCCGCTGCCAAACCGGCGCGTCGCCCCGCTCAGGTGGGACCGGCGGTTGGCCAGAACAAGGCCACGCCCATCGATCGGATTACGGTGGCCAAAGGTTTCCAGGCGGAACTGCTGTATTCTGTGCCCGGCGTGGAACAGGGATCCTGGGTCAATCTGTGTGCTGACAACAAAGGTCGGCTGCTGGTCAGCGACCAGTTTGGCGGCTTGTATCGAGTGACGCCCCCTGCTCCGGGAAACGTCCTGACGGCAGCCGACGTCGAGACTGTGCCGGCACCCATTCGCGGGGTGAATGGCATGGTTTGGCTCAATGGCGCACTTTATGTGGGCGTCAACGACTATGAGCAGAAGATCAAGTCGGGCGTGTATCGCATCACCGACAGCAACGGCGACGATCAACTGGACAGTGTGGAATTACTGCGTGCCGTAAACTCTCGCAGCGACCACGGTGTGCACGCGCTGGTGCCCACGCCCGATGGGAAATCGCTGTATCTGATTACCGGTAACAATACGACGCCGCCCGAACTTGCGGCGACCTCTCAGGTTCCTCAGGTCTGGGGAGAAGACCACCTGCTGCCCAGCATGCCCGATGGACGTGGTCACAACCGCGGCGTGCTGGCTCCCGGTGGCATCGTCTACCGCATTTCTCTGGACGGCAAAGAATTTGAAGCATTCGCCTCCGGCTTTCGCAATATCTTTGATGCGGCCGTCAATCGAGACGGAGAACTGTTCACCTACGATGCTGACATGGAGTACGACTTCAACACACCATGGTATCGTCCCACCAGAATCTGCCATGTGGTCAGCGGAGCGGAATTTGGTTGGCGCAACGGTGCCGGTAAACGCATGCCGTTTTACGCCGACAACCATCCTCCCGTGCTCGATATTGGCCCGGGATCGCCGACCGGCGTGACATTTGGTTACGGGGCGAAGTTCCCTGCCAAATACCAGAACGCTCTGTACGCCCTCGACTGGAGCTGGGGCAAGCTGTACGCCATCCATCTGGAGGAAGACGGCTCCACCTACAAAGCCACTCGCGAGGAATTTGTGACGGGCGCGCCCCTGCCCATCACAGACGCCATCATCCACCCCGGTGACGGCGCGATGTATTTCACGATTGGTGGCCGTCGTGTGCAGTCGGGCCTCTATCGGGTGACCTACACGGGAGATGACGCCACAGCTCCTGTGACCGTCATTGCCGAGGAAAATCCACTGCGCGCTCTGCGACATGAAATCGAAGCGTTTCATGGTCGTGCTGATCCCGCGGCTGTGTCGGCTGTCTGGCCGCATCTGAAGCACGAGGACCGCTTCATTCGGCAGGCAGCCCGCACGGCACTGGAACATCAGCCGGTCGACAGCTGGTCGGAAAAGGCGCTGACTGAGGCCGATCCGGAAATTCAGGTGGAAGCACTGCTGGCTCTGGCCCGATCCACCGGCGTTTGTCCGCAGCATCGCGGCGACGACACGCCACCTGTAGATGCGACCATGCGGGACGCCTTGCTGAAAGCCGTGGTGGCCATTGATGCCGGGGCACTCAGCGACTCCGCAGCGCTGACGCTGCAGCGAGCCGTCCAGATCATTCTGAATCGCTTCGGTCAGCCCGAGGAGGAACTGACAGAACAACTGATCGCCTCGTTCGATCCCCTGTTCCCATCCACCCGGCCGGAAATGAACTGGCTGCTGTGCGAAACACTGGCCTACCTGCAGTCTCCCACCGTGGCCGCCAAAGCGATTGCGCTGATCGAGGCCGCCCCCACTCAGGAGGAGCAGATGCAGTATGCCCGCAGTATTCGCATGCTGACCCGCGGCTGGACGAACGAAACACGAACGGCCTACTTCGAGTGGTTCCTGAAAGCGGCCAACTATCGTGGTGGCGCGAGCTTCGCCAAGTTTCTGGAGTTCATTCGCAATGATGCGGTCGCCTCGCTGAGTGAGACCGAGAAAACGGAACTCGCTGCGGTCCTGGCGCGAAAGCCGGAACAGAAATCTGTGCTGGAAAATCTGGGTGCTGTGTTCGCCGGACGTGAGTCCAAAGAGTGGACGCTGGATGAGTTATCGGCCGCCGCAGGAACGGGGCTGGTCAAACGCGACTTTGAGAACGGGCAGAAGATGTTTGCCGCCGCAGGTTGCTATGCGTGCCATCGCTTCAACAATCAGGGTGGGATGACGGGGCCCGATCTTACCTCAGCCGGACGTCGCTACTCGGCCCACGATCTTCTCGATCAGGTGATTCACCCCAGCAAGGTCATCAATGAGCAGTTCTCGTCTGTCGTGGTCGTGACCGAATCCGGCCTGACACACACGGGCGTGGTTGTGAATCTCAGCGGCGATACTCTTACCATCAACACAGATCTGACTGATCCCAACAAGCGGGTGAAGATTGACCGTAAGGAAGTGGAGGAGCTGTTTGTGTCGAAGACATCCGCGATGCCGGTCGGGCTGTTCAACCGGATGTCCAAAGATGAGATTCTCGATCTGACCGCCTATCTGATCAGTGGCGGTGACCAGTCTCACGAATACTTCAGCAAGTAAGAGCGGTCAACTCTCCAACAAAATGGAAGAACGCCACGGCTTGTGCTGTGGCGTTTTTTTGTGGTTGCAGCTTTGTCGGAGGATGAGATTAGACGCCCGTTCGGGTGGTGAATGCCCCAGTTAATTCGTACAAAAATGGGCACAACCATCCAGTTCTTGCAGCCATTTCAACTCAGGGGCCGCTCATGCCGTTTCTTTCCACTCGATTTGCCAGAGTCTTGCTGGTGCTGTTTTCCCTGGCCCTTGGCTCCGGGGGGCGTGCTGCAGCAGAAGTGCGGATGCCGGAGCGAGGTCTGTGCGCTCACCGCGGTGCCAGCGACAGCCATCCGGAAAACACGCTGGCAGCGTTTCGAGCGGCCATCACGCTGGGCGCGCAGATGATCGAGTTTGACGTGCGAATGACACAGGACGAGCATCTTGTGCTGCTGCACGACGAGACACTGGACCGAACTACGAACGGCCGCGGACTGCTGGCAGAACACAATCTGGATCAGGTATTGAAATTTGATGCTGGCTCATGGAAAGGGCGACGCCATCGCGGCGAAAGAGTCCCTACGCTGCAGCAGGCGCTGGACATGATGCCCAATAACGTCTGGCTGAACGTGCATGTCAAAGGCGGACCGGCAGTGGCGGCTGCCGCCGCGCGACTGATTGTGGCCTCTGACCGCGCACACCAGTGCCTGCTGGCCTGCGATGCGAAAAGTGCGGCCGCGGCGAAGGCCGTATCTGCTGACGTCAAAATATGCAACATGGAACGTCAGCAACAGACGGCCGCTTATGTGGAGAACACCATCGCGGCAAAGTCAGACTTTATCCAGTTGCTCAACGAAGAGAATGTTTCCGCACAGACAATCGAACAGCTGCATGCTGCCGGAGTGCAGGTCAACTACTGCTGCACGGACGACGCGGACGTGGTGAAGGTCCTGTTCGAAAAAGGGTGTGACTTCCCACTTACGGATCGTTTGAAGGACATGTTGCTGGTCGCCGATGAAGCGGGTATCGAACGGCTGACACCGTCCTACTCTGCGGACGATGGGAGCCCCAAAGCTGTGGCCGTTTTTGAAGACGGCCAGGCGCAGATTGTGCCCGAGTTCGCGGACAACAAACAGTGGATCCACCACGATCTGTGGGTGGAGACGGAGTTCGATTCCGATGGGGATGGTCTGATGGACCGAATGCATGTCAGTGTCACCCGTCAACGGCAGACGGACACGCAGGCGCTGAAAGTCCCCGTTGTATATGTGTCCAGTCCCTACTTCTCGGGCACGGCTGGTCCCATTCGTAACTTCTTCTGGGATCCTCGACAGGAGTTGAATGAGCGACCGCCGGAGCACGCCAAACCTCCCGTGATCCCCAATCAGTCAAAGCGGCTGATCATCTCCGGGTCTCATTTGCAGGCGTGGGTGCCACGAGGCTTCGCTGTCGTGCATTCGGCGTCTCCGGGAACGGGACTCTCTCAGGGGTGCCCCACGATTGGTGGAGACAATGAGTCGCTGGCTCCCAAAGCGGTGATCGACTGGCTGTGTGGTCGTGCGAAAGGCTTCACAACGCCCTATGGCGATCGTCAGGTGACGGCGTACTGGTCGACGGGCAAAGTGGGCATGACGGGGACCAGCTACAATGGCACGATTCCCCTGGCGGCGGCGACCACCGGCGTGGAAGGGCTGGAAGCCATCATTCCCATCGCTCCCAATACGTCTTACTACCATTATTACAGGTCGAATGGGCTGGTACGGCACCCGGGCGGTTACATCGGTGAGGATGTGGATGTGCTGTACAACTTTATTGCCAGCGGACCGATGAAGAATCGCGAATACTGTGACGCCAACGTACGTGATCTCGAAATGGCCGAAGGCTTCGATCGGGACACGGGCGATTACAATGAATTCTGGGCGGGCCGTGACTATCTGAATGATATGGGTCCGATGAAGGCCGCGCTGCTGATGGCACATGCGTTCAATGACTGGAACGTGATGCCTGAGCACAGCGTGCGGATCTACAAGGCCGCTCAAAAGAAGGGACTGCCCGTGCAGTGCTATTTTCATCAGGGAGGCCATGGCGGTGAGCCGCCGCTGAAGATGATGAATCGGTGGTTCACACGCTACCTGTACGGCGTGGAAAATGGGGTGGAAGAGGATCCCAAAGCGTGGGTCGTCCGCGAATACGAAGACCGTCAGAAGCCAACGGCCTATGAAGATTATCCCAATCCTGCGGCAGAACGGGTGACGCTCTTCCCTTCGGGTGACGGGCTGACGGCTGGCGAGCTTCGCACCGAACAGAAACCCACCGGGCAGCAGACACTGGTTGATCAGAATGAACTTCCGGCATCGAAACTGGCCCAGGATGCTTCTTCTCATCGCCTGTTGTTTGTCACGCCCGTGCTGCAGAAACCGCTGCACCTGTCCGGACTGTCGAAGATCACAACGCGGCTGTCATGCAACAAACCGGCGGCCAATTTTTCGGTCGCCCTCGTGTCCCTGCCCTGGAAAACTTCCGGAGCTCGCATTTACGACAATGTCATCACACGAGGCTGGGCGGACCCGCAGAACGCTCGCTCGCTGACCGACGGCAAACCGCTGGTTCCCGGGCAGTTTTACGACCTGACCTTTGAGCTTCAGCCCGATGACCACGTTGTGGCCGCCGGCCAGCAGATTGGACTCCTGCTGTTTTCCACAGATCGCGAATTCACTCTGTGGCCGGAACCTGGCACAGAATTGACGATCGACCTTGATGCCACACAAATCTCCCTGCCGCTGGTTGGTGGAGAAAACGCCTTTCAACAGGCAACAGCCGAGTGAATCGGGCACATGAACGGCGGTTGAACGTTCTGTCACAACGGCTGCGAGGGGCATGGAATGTTTTACTGGTCCGGCTGGATTCTGTTTGGGCTGATTGCCCTCTGGACATTTCTGCCCGTGCTGTGGTTTGTGGGGCGTCGTCTGCGTCCGCTCGAGCAGGCGACGGGCGTGTCGCTGCCCCGCGTCTCAATCATTGTGCCCGCCTGTAATGAAGAACGGGCAGTCGGGCAGGCGCTGCGATCCCTGCTCTCGCTCGACTATCCCGACTTTGAGGTTATCGCGGTCAACGACCGCAGTACCGATGCCACCGGTTCCATCATGGACGAGGTGGCATCGGGGGACGAGCGCTGCCGCGTTGTGCACGTGGAGACGCTGCCCGAAAACTGGCTGGGCAAGAACCACGCGATGCACCGGGCCTCGGAAACTGCCACCGGGGAACTGCTGCTGTTTACCGATGGCGATGTGATTCATGAACCCGGTGCCTTAGTCGCGGCGGTCTGCTATTTGCAGCAAAGGCGGCTGCAGCATTTGTGTCTGCTGCCGCGAATGATTCGAGGGGGATTTCTCGAAGACGCGGTCGTCGCCTTTTTTGGGCTGGCATTCTCCATTGGTCAGCAGGTGCACCTGATTCAAACGCCTGTGCCATTTGCTTACGCGGGAGTCGGTGCCTTTAACCTGCTGGATGCTGCGTTCTACCGCGCGTTCGGCGGCCATCAGCCGTTGGCCCTGGACATCATCGATGATGCCAAACTTGGAAAGCTGGTAAAACGACATGGCGGTCGGCAGGACTTTCTGGGGGCTCCCGAACTGTTGTCACTGCGATGGTATCACTCGCTCTGGGATGTGATCACGGGACTGGAAAAGAACGGGTTTGCCGCGCTCGGCTATTCGATTGTGGCCGTTATTCTGTCGACGCTCGTGTTTCTGACGACGATGATCTTTCCCTATGTGGGAGCAGTCCTCGGGGGCTGGCCGGATGGCAGTGGATTTCTGGCTGCCGTGATCTGGTGGCATCTGATGTACGCGATTGTCGTGCTGTCGTTCAGTGGAAATCTTCTGCTGGTTGGCATGTTTCCGGTGGCCGCGTCGCTGATTTCCTTCGCGTTTCTGCGGTCCGCCTGGAAGACCGTGCGGCAGGGCGGCGTGCGCTGGCGCACGACATTTTATCCCCTGGCGCTGCTCAAGTCCGGGATCTATCGATAACGCGACAGACGGTGCCAGCTTGGTATTAGACGCTTAGAAAGTTTGCCTCGGCTGCGGGAGGCGAGCGGGCTGTCTGGGCGATCGTTTTGTCAAAACGGACGATCCGGCCATCCAAATGGTCTGATTTGGGCGTGTTTTTGCACAACTGATCCACGCCTGACGCATTCGCGGTGTGATCTGCGGGTCGGGGAGGCCTATAATTGCCAGACAAGCAAGACGATTTTGACTAAGGACGCACGTGGGAAATCTGGCCCCCAAAGATGTCGCCGTATCACCGGAAGAGAAATTCAAAGAATTCCTTGCCACACGTGGCAAGCGTCTAACGCAGGAGCGTGGCATTGTCGTCCGCGCCATCTTTTCTGATCACGAGCATTTCGACGCCGAAGAGATTATCGCGCGTCTGGATAAGCCCAGTGACGGCAATCGGGTGAGCCGCGCGACCATCTATCGCGCCATCACAGACCTCGAAGAAGCCGGACTGATTCGTCGGGTGGCGCACATCAACGATCGTGAAGTCTATGAACACGATTACGGCTATCCACAGCACGACCACTTCATCTGCGACAAGTGCAACAAGCTGATCGAATTTCGCAACGACGAGATCTCCGACATTCTCGATCGTGTGGCGATGGAAATGGGGTTTCGCCTGAGCGGTCACCGCCTGGAAGCGAGCGGGATCTGTTCCGAGTGTGCTAAACCACCGACCCGCCGACACAATAAGCTGGATATGATTTGAGCGGTGGGGCCGGGACAGCCGGGTCCGGTCCGTGCAGGCTGAATTACTCGTGGGCCTGTTCGTGGTCTGTGGCGTAAAACTGCTCAGGGAACGCTCGAAACTGAGCAACCAGTGGCTGGAAGCTGACCATAAACCGGGCGGTGATCCTCCTCCATTGCTCATCCGTCAGGTCGTCATCGCAAACGAGCTGAATCCCCACCGCCCCAAGTGAGTTTCTGCGAAAATCGGCTGCGGCGGCCGCTACGGTTGCTGGCTCGCCGGAGGTGACACGTCCGTAAGTGATGAGCACACTGGCCGCACGTCGACGCAACTGCGGCCAGTTTTCATTTTCAAACAGGTAATCCGTTCCTTCAATTCGACGCGAAGGCTTCAGCCAGCCGGTGGAGCGTCCGTAGACAGATCTCCAGCCCTGCCGCGCAAGACACAGACCTGGTTCATGTCCGACCAAATCGCGCGCCTGCGAGCAGGCGATGACCACCATCGTCACCTGCCCGTCGTCCCGTCCCAGCCGTCGGTAAGTGCGGCGATAGGCGGCCAGTGGCTTAAGTAGATCAAGTTCCTGCACGGACAACGGCGATTCGGTTGCCAGCCAGTCGCCGATAGCAAATGGCACATCGGAAAGTGACTGGGTGATCACCCGGTGATGCACGGCAATTCTTTCGCGTGAGTTTTCTGCATCAACCTGCAGCACGGGAAACGCAAGCAGGGTGACGGCGGCCAGCCCGGTCAGCAATGGCGATTCCACACGAGCTCGCAGAACGCCTCCGGAAGCGGCGGCGACTGTCGTCGGGCGAAGCTGTCGTTTTTCCATGAACAGTACGGCCCCCGCCATGATCAGCACGGGAATCAGCCAGCCATTGATGTCGTGAAACGCCTGAGCGGCAGGGCCGTCAACCAGACCAAACATGGCTACTGTGGCCAGCAGCCGCAGCAGGTTCAGACCGACGGAGATCATCGGGCTGAGCAGAAAAATCAGCAGACGCACACGCTTTCTCAGCGGCAGCGTGAATGCCACGGTGTACACCACGAGCATCACGCCATACAGAATTCGCATCCCGTTGCAGGCTTCAGCGATGGCGACATCTGTGCCATTCACAGTGAGCAGGCACCCATGCTGTCCAATATCCATTCCCAGAGGAGCCAGTGTCCTGGTGGCAATCGTGGCGCACGCCAGTTGGACGGGAGTCGACAACTGCTGACGCACGAGACCGGGGATGGGGATGAGAAACAGCAGCGCAAGAATTGCGGGGCCAAAATCCGTGAAGACACGCTTCCCGATTGCCGCCATCAGGCCGCCCACCAGTCCCAGAATGGCTGCCAGATGCCAGCCAACAATAACCTCCGACTCCACACTGTAATTGTGCAGCACGATGGAAAGCAAAATGACCGCGTAACCCCACGCGTAGCCACCGAGATCTGCATTCATCAGGCGGTCACGACGATTCCAGGCAAGGTACAGGAAAGCGACTGGTACCAGAAGAATGTGGCTGGCCTCAGGATCCCGCATCGCAATTGCGAAGATATCTTCCCAAACGTGCAGATGAGCAATCAGGGCGCACATCACAATCAACACCGCTCGAGCGCGATGGGTTGTTTTCTGTGGTTCTGATAGATTCATCTCAGACGCAGTGGAAGGCAGTGGAAAAATGGCGACTGGGCGACGGGAGGTATCGAAGGGGACATTCAGAAGTTGCCCGGAAACTGGGCAGTTGCCCTCGTCGGCGGGCACCTCCCCATCTTTGAGTGACGTCTGCACTGACGGGACGGCCTGAAACGCGGGACTTCGAGGTGCTTATACTTCCGTCTGTAGCAAACGTGCCGCTAAACACGATTGCACGATCGGATGCTCGAACAAAGAACGGCCGCGACGCAGACCGTCGGCTGCTTCCGCCTTTTCCGAACGGACGCAGGCTGTCCTCGTCTTGCCGATGCCGTTGATCGAGTGTCGGGGCATCCCGTTCACCGGGACACGAGCAACACGTCTGTCGTATGTGGTTCCCAAGCCCGCAGCAAAGGGGACGCGAACAGAGCGTTCAAAGAGATCCAAAGAGATCCAAAGATGGCGCGCAAAAAAATGGCATGGAATCTGAGTTCCATGCCACCATCGACTTCTTTCGGCTTGCCGAGCCACGGCAGTCAGTGCATCACCCGTCGATCCAGCCGCTCCGGCTAGTCTTCCGAAACGTAGGGCAGCAGTCCGATGAATCGGGCTCGCAGGATGGCCGTACGAACGGCACGCTGATAAAGGGCTGATGTCCCTGTGCGTCGACGTGGCAGAATGCGACCTTCACGGTCAATCAGGCCCTTGAGCGTCTTCAGGTCCTTGTAGTCCACGTAAACGGGACGTGGCACAACGCCACCCGACGTAAACGGGCACACCATCTTCTTCTTTTTCAGGCGTGCACGACGTTTGCGGAGCTTCTTTAGGTCAGACTTGGAGATAGTGGCCATTTAGTCAATCACTTTTCTGGTGCTGTAACAGCACGATGTGATGAATTGTGGAACGGGCTGGTCCCCGTAAAGTGTTGCCTTGAAATGATTTAGGCACACCGCCCGAACGGACAGACGCATCGTCAGCGGGGGAAACAAGCGTGGCATTGTAATCCGACATCCGGATCGGGCAACAGAAACCCGATCTTCCGTGCGGATACGAGCAAATCGGCGAAATTTGAGCCGGAATTGAGCCGACCTTACACGGCAGTGGAATTTGTCTGGTTGTTGCTCCCCAGACGAGTTTTCCCGATTTCAAGTTAGTCCCGGCAAGCCCTTCTCCTGCCTCCACCCCCTCGATACACTGTCCGACCCTCTGCGGCGCGGCGAGTGTGGTCCCGAACGTCGCTCCCTGGGCCCATCCTGTGCGGACGCGGGTGTGCGTTGGCCGGGGTTTCTGGTTGCCGTCTCCTCGATAGGAAGGTTCGTTCGTGTTTCGTTGTCAAATGTGTGGGAAGGTCTCCGGTGCCGGGACCAAGTCGAAAAAGATCGTCGTGGCGACTCGTGAGCGCGAGTACAAAGGCAATATGGATGAATTTCCACAGCGACGCGGCGGACGGTTCCGAGAACCGCGCAAGCCGAGAGACCGCGGCGGACGTGGTCACGAAATCGTCAAAGAGCTGATGGTCTGTGCGAGCTGTGCTGAGGCGCATAATGCCAAGCAGGCGGCTGCTGAAGCGGCGGCTGCCAAAGCTCGAGAAGAAGCCCTGCTGGCCGCCGCGCCGGAAGTGTCTGAAGTAACAGACGCATAGCGAGCGGTTGGCTGCGGCGATGGCACGCGGCCATCTGCCACCGAAGATCAAAACTCGCTCAGAACGCGACGCCTGGCGTCGCGTTTTTCATGCGCCGTTCTTTTTGTCTTTTCTGCCCGATGCTTGCCCGATGCGGGGGCCCCCGAGACGACCCTTCGCAATGCGACAACAGCGTCAGCCCGCTTCCAGGCCCGCCACACTGCTGGCCGTGCTGCTGCCAAATTTCTCCACCTGCACACCCACCTGCTGTGCGATCGACACGAACAGATTGGCCAGGGGCACGTTGTTCTTTTCATCGTGCGCGACATAGCCCGCATGACGATAGCCACCGCCCGCCACAATGACGGGAAGATTGCGCCAACTGTGACTACTGGCGTTGCCCAGATTCGATCCAAACAGGACGACGGTATTGTCGAGCAGCGTTGCCTGCTCCTCCGAAACAGCTCGCAGCTTACCCAGGAACTCGTTGAAGGTTTCGAACTCCGCTTCTTCGATCACTTTCAGTTCATCAATCTTTTCCTGGTCCTTGCCATGATGCGACAGGTTGTGCCAGTCGTGACTGACTCCCGCAATTTTGGGGACGGCGTTCATCCCGCTTAGCTGAAACGTGACTGTTCGTGTGGAGTCTGTCTGCAGCGCCAGCACAATCATATCGTACATCAGTCGCTGCCGACCGATGGCGTCCGTCTTGTCAGTGATGTCCTGCGGCGGTTCGGAATCCACGGCCGGCTTGGGCCGCTTCGACCAGCCCTGTGACTGCTGCAGCCGACTCTCCAGGTCGCGCACGGCCGTCAGATATTCGTCCATCTTGCGGCGGTCGTGCCGGCTCAGTTCGCGATCGAGGCTCTTTGCCTGACGCAGCACCGTATCCAGAATGCTGCGACCTTTCTGCAGTTGTCGCATTTCGGCCGCGACTTCCTGAGGCGTCCCTTCCATGAACAGCGCGCGGAACAGTTTTGCGGGCGATGTTTCGCCCGGAATTTCAACACCGGATGACGTCCACGACATCGATCGACCGCTGGTGGACAGTGCCAGCCATGGGAAGCGGGTCTGCAGTCCAGCCTGTTCGGCAATCAGCTGATCCAGTGAGACGGTGTTGCGGAACCCGGCCAGGCCAGGTCGTGGTGCGGACGTCAGCCATGTGAGTTCCGAAGCATGCCCGTTGTTGCCCTGCTGATTGGGATGTGACAACCCCGACAGAACTGTGAAATGGTCACGGTGATCTTTCAGCCGAGACAGATAGGGTGTCAGTTCGTAGTCGGTTCCGGCCGTTTCAGGGAACAGATGAGGGCCGTGAAACCCCAGCCCGGCACACATGGCCACAAAGCGTTTGGGCGCGGGGGCACGCGAATGAGATCGACAAGCGACGGCTGGCGTCATGGCTTCCAGCAGCGGCAGGCCAATGGCGGACGCCGCTGCGCCTCGAAGAAGCGTGCGTCGCGATACGGATCGCTGAACACTGATGCCGGGTGCCTGCATGGCTCTGTCTCCTGATGATGTTGAAAAGACGGACTATCGTGTTCGAAAGATGGGGCTTTGGATGACTGTGTGGATCAGGTCACGCACCCGGTGGCCGTTGCGACGTGAGGCATTCACAATCTCGTCAATGCCTGCGCGATCCGAGAATCCCATTTCCCGTCCGGTGGCAAATGTCAGCAGTTTGGTGGCAAACGATCGCGCCAGGCAATCTTCGTCACTGGCCAGAAGATCGCGATACTGGAGGTAATCTTCGAATGCTTGGCCGTCCTCTGTGACCCCCGACGCGTCGACGCTGGGGCCCAGCCGATAGCGCACTTTGCGACCATGCGCCCTGACGTCCACTTTGTCACCTTCTCCCAGGCTGCGAAAGCGAGATCGGTATCCTCCGATCGGGTCGAAGCACTCCAGTGCAAATCCGGGCGGGTCAATCATCTGATGGCAACTGCGGCAGCTGTCGACATCGCGGTGTCGCGCCAGGATTTCTCTCAGTGTTGTGCCCCCGCGAATGTCCGGCTCGACACCCGGGATGCCTGGCGGAGGCGGGGGCGGCGAGGTGCCCAGAAATCGCTCCAGTACAAACACGCCACGCACGACGGGCGATGTGTTTGTTCCGTTGGCGGATACCTTCATGACGCTGGCCTGTGACAGCAGCCCACCACGCACGCTGTCTGCTGGCAGTCTCACTTTGCGGACCTGCGGTGATGTGACCTGTGGGAGGTTGTAGTGTTCAGCCAGTCGTTCGTTCAGCATCGCAAAGTCGGAAGCCACCAGATTGCGGACCGGCAGATTGCCGTCGATCAGTTCACGAACAAATGCCCGTGTTTCCTGAACGCTGGAGTGTTTCAGATAAAGATCGAATTCCGGAAACAGCACACTGTCGGGCGTGGTGAATTCCATTTCCCGCAGGTTCAGCCATGCGTCACAGAAGTCCGCGACAAATCGGGATGCATGTCGGCTGCGGAGCAGTCGCTCCGTTTGCTGCTTCAGCTGCGCATCCTGCTGCAGCCGGCCCTCGTCGGCCGCCCTGCGGAGGGCGGGATCGGGCGTTGTCCGCGTTAGGAAATAGGACAGGCGGCTCGCGATAGCATCATCATTGAGAAGCCCCGGGTTCTCCTGCAGGAACAGGAATTCAGGAGAACAGAAAATGGCGGCGACCGTTGTCCGCAGAGCCTGCTCTGTCCTGGCGCCCGCTTCACGTTCGGCAAAAAACAGATCTGCGAACGGCCCCGTTTCCTCCCGTTCCACCGGCCGACGAAATGCGGCCGACATCACACGGGTGAGCACTGGCGTCAGCCGATCGCGATCGACCGTGGTGGCGATTTCAAATCTTGGCTGATACCACGGTTTGAGTTTGTCCGCGGCGCGAGCTGGCTCGATTTCTCTGCGATCCAGGCCGGTGAACAGCAGCTGGTGCCCTGCTGTGGGAAACTGTTCTGTGAGCGGGCCTTCCACTTCGATCTGCAAAATGGCGAGCCCCGGGCCCTCGTAGTTTTCCAGGCCCACTTTTTTGATTTGATCGCCGTCGTGAATGCCCCAGGGTTCCACCTGGACCATATGCCTTTCGGACATCCACGCTGTGATCTCGACAGTGGTCGGCTTGCCTGGTGGCATCGAGCGAAAGGCAAAGGTGGGCTTTTCGGCCCCCCGTGCGAACGTCGTCGATCCAATGGAAAACGTAATCGGCCGCTCTGACTGATGGGCATAGCCGGTGACCCGGATGCGGTAGTAGCCGTCCTGGCGCACACTGGCTTCCCGCAGCATGCCGGTGGGATAGCCCAGGCGTCGAAAAAACACGA
The DNA here is from genome assembly GCA_024742875.1 of Planctomycetaceae bacterium. Classification (GTDB taxonomy): domain Bacteria; phylum Planctomycetota; class Planctomycetia; order Planctomycetales; family Planctomycetaceae; genus Fuerstiella. The sequence continues at coordinate 80,542 of JANSXP010000015.1, forward strand.
CCGCGCCATCGTCCCGCAGCAGCCACTGGTTGCCCAGGAACTTCTCGCCACCGCGAGTGTCCGCGTAGGAGGCGCGTACCATTTTCACTTCGGGAGCGGTCGTCGCCCGGGCGATGGCGGCATCCAGTACGGCTTCGATGTTGTCCAGATACCGCTGCATCTGGACGACGGAAATACTCAGCGCCGCACCGACGTTATCAAACTCGTGTGATCGGCCGTCTGCTGGCAGCGTTGACACCAGCGGCACGTTGGTGCCAAATAGATCGTTCAGCGTGTTTTCGTACTCGCGGCGGTTCAGTCGCCGCAGGATGGTGCCCTTCTCTGCCGCATGCGCGGCGGTCAGCTGTTTGTGGAGTCCACGCAGGAACGAAGCTCGTGCAGCGGGAGCCGGCTGATCATAATTGGCCGGTGGCATTTCCCTGCCGGCGACACGATCATGAATCCGGATCCACACTGCCTGGCTGCCCTCATCGCTGAGGTTCGTGCTCAGTGTGGTGATGTCAAGACCGCCTGCCGGATCGTCCGCACTGTGACAGTCCCCGCAGTGATTCTGCAGGAAGGCAGTGGCCGATGCTGTGGCGGTATGTTCCGTGGAGGTCGACTGCGCAAAGACCGTTACGGAACTGCTGAGCGTGAGGACGGCGAGCCATCCGAGCCGCAAATGTGGCGGCGTACTGCATTTGACTGGCCGGCCCGATCGCATCTGTCACTTCCCCTCAACGGGTTTCAGGAAGATGGCCACCCGACGCATTTGCGCTTCCTGAAAGAAGGCTCTGCCACCGTGAGCTCCACCATGCACCACGTCAAATTGTACCGGCAGTCCGCGCTGTTTGTACTTTCCGTGCAGTTCGTGGGACTGATTGATGGGCATCTGCGGATCCTGATCTCCGTGGATCAGCAGCAGGGGGGGATCATGAGCGTCCACGTGGCTCACCGGACTGGCCAGATTCGCCAGCCGTTTTCGTTCCTGTCCGTCTTCCCCCAGCAACAGATTCAAAGCCGGTTCACGCACCCTCAGGCCGTGCGGCGTGGACTGCCCCAGAATTGATTCCAGATTTGAAGCGCCGTAAAAGGAGACCACTTTTTCGACATCGGAAGAGGATTCGAGGAAACTTCCCAACCGTCCTTCGAGTGCCGCATGTCCATTTGTTACGCCCACCAGTGCCGCCAGATGTCCGCCGGCCGAAGCTCCGGCAATACTGATGTGGTGAGAGTCGATGCCATGATCCTCGGCCGTGCCGCGCAGGTAGCGAATGGCCGCCTTGATGTCGTGAACCTGCGCTGGAAACTTTGCCACCGGACTGAGTCGGTAGTCAACGCTGGCGATTGCAAATCCGTGCTGCAGCAGATCTTTCACGGGCACGCTGTCTTTGGATCCGGCGCGCCACGCACCGCCGTGCACCCAGACGACGACCGGGGCAGGACGACTGCCCTTTGGCAGATAAAGATCCAGTTGCAGAGAAACGTCGTTTGTTCGCGCGTATTCGAGGTCGCGAATTATCCTGGGCGACAGGTCCGACTTGTCCGACTGGGCGCACGCAGGTGGAGGGAGTGGCAGCAGCCAGCAGGCCAGTACGGAATACAGGATCGGCAGCAGGCTCATGGCAACTCCATTCAGGCAGGAACAGTCAGTCAGGATCAGGAAACGCCACCGTACTGTGCGCGGTAGGCCTGAATACTCTCATACAACTGGTCGGTCAGGACAACCTGCCCGTCCAGCCTGCGGCCTCTCAGGTACTCAGCGATCTCTACGATCGTGACGATGGCAAAGGTCTGCATCTGGAACTCGTTATGAAGTTCGGTCAGGGCGTTGTGTTCTCCGGTGCCCTTTTCCATGCGGTCCACGGACACCACCAGGCCTGCCAGGCTGACGTTTGCGGCAGATTTCAACACGGGAACGGTTTCGCGAATTGACGTTCCGGCAGTGGTGACGTCCTCCACGATCAGCACGCGTTCATCGCTGGCCGGTTTGTGGCCGACGAGCGTGCCGCCTTCACCATGATCCTTGGCCTCTTTGCGGTTGAAGCAGAAGGGCACCGAATGGCCGCGATGGTCCAGTTCCATGCTGATGGCAACCACCAGTGGAATACCTTTGTAGGCGGGGCCGAACAGGAAGTCGAATTCGACATCGCGTGCCAGAATCGCGTCTGCGTAAAAGCCGGCCAGTTTGTTCATCTGCTCGCCGGTGCGGTAGCGGCCCGTGTTGATGAAAAATGGTGTCTGTCGACCGCTCTTTGTGGTGAAGTCACCGAACGTCAGAACGTTCGAACGCACCATGAATTCGATAAATGCCTGTTTGTAAGCTTCCAACTGTCTTTTCCGCACGTCACCTGAGAAATCTGCCGTCAGCACGGCCCATCGGCCGGCACCGACCAGACCGTAGCGTCCCGCCACGACGTCTGCAATTACCCCAGACCGTCGTTCCTGATGATCGCTAAAGACTGCCTAACCCGAGGGTCGATGAAGGGCCTCGGTGAGCCGTCCGCGAATGGCTTGCTGAACGGCGGATTCTGCCGTTCGTCACGCGAAAGTTTGCAGGAAGAACGTCACGGATGTCGAAAAGCGGACATTCAGATCAGCTGCGTCTGGGCTTCATCGCCGCCGTTGAAGTGGAAGGCCGGGGGCACGTGGGCGGTTTGCTGGTCACAAACCACAACGGTCGCCCGCTGGAATTTCAGTGCACAACGCCCGTGCGGCCGGACCGCACACAGGAAATCCTCTACGGCCGCATGCTGCGACCGTGGCTGCTGGGCGAATTGATCGGCAAAACGCTGATGGATCGAGTGTCCATCAAGCCGGATGTCGTGTTTACCGGCGATCCGGATATCCTCGAACTGCGCAACCATACAACCGCGCCGGTTGCCTGCACGCAGGATGTCGCTGGCAGTCGCGCTGATCTGGGCGGCCGCCGTCTGCGGTTTCATGCCGCTCATCAGGAAGACAGTCAGTTTGTTCAGCAGCAGATTGATCTGCTGCCTGACCAGGCGGATTTGGAAGAACCCCTGCAGCGCGTCAACGAAGCGCTGAACGAAACCGTGCGGACAGTGATGGCACGCTGACAAACACCGATCGTCGCCTGAGTGAGCGAACAGATTCATGGATGATTCTGCGGCCAGCATCAACTCCCTTGTACCGGACGTGCATTCCGTCGCGCTGGATGGCTCCGCCGAGGTGGCCAGCGCCGGATTTAATCCGGCGCTGAAACGCGTGCCGGCCGTCGAGACGATTTCCGTGCCGCTGGACTGTCGACCGGACTTTGTGCCTTCCTGGAAACCGCGGCGGATTCCCACGCGCTGCATCGGCCTGACGCTTCCGGAAGGAGTCGCCTTCCAGCCGCCGGAAAAATCCAGCGAAACCGACAGCGATGGCGTCGCACTGAAGAAGATCGCCCCCCCAAAAAAAAGGAAAACCGACGAGGACGGCAAACCTCAGCGAACTCGCATCAAACCGCCGCGCAATGCTCTGTCGCTGCAGGATCGTCTGTTCTACCTGTTGCAGCCACCTTTGGAAACATGGCTGGCAGGGCAGGAACTGATCATGCCGTTTGAGCCGTTTCCCTATCAGTACGAGGGCATCGCCTGGATGTTCGCTCGGCACTCTGCTTTGCTGGCGGATGAAATGGGGCTCGGCAAAACGATGCAGACCATCACCGGGATTCGGCTGCTGCTCCGCAGTGGGCAGGTGAACCGCATTCTGCTGATCTGTCCCAAGCCGCTGATTCCCAACTGGCAAAGAGAGTTTCGCACGTGGGCCGAAGAACTTCCTATCGTGACGGTGGAAGGCAACACGGCTCGGCGACGCATGCTGTGGACCATGCCCGGTGTGCCAATCCTGATTACCAACTATGAATCCATGACCCGCGACATCCCCGACATTCCGGAAGAGGAGCGGCCGAAGTTTGACCTGCTGGTGCTGGACGAAGCCCAGCGCATCAAGAATCGTGATTCAAGAACGGCCCAGGTGGCGCGGGATATTGATCGGCGCCGCAGCTGGGCGCTGACGGGCACGCCGATCGAAAACCGTCCGGAAGAACTGGCGTCGCTGTTTGAGTTTATGGAAGTGATCCCTCCGCGAGCCTCGCCCGACCTGCGGCAGCTTTCGAAGCTTGCGGATGAGTTTATCCTCCGGCGTACCAAAGATCTGGTGATGAAGGATATGCCGCCCCGCATCGATCGGGATGCGGAGCTGGAACTGACGGAGGCGCAGCAGTACACGTACACCACCGCTGAAAAAGAGGGCATCATTCAGCTGAATGATCTGGGTGAATCCATCAGCGTGCAGCACGTCTTTGAGCTGGTGCTGCGGCTCAAGCAGATTACCAATTACGATCCGCTGACCAATGAGAGCGCGAAACTGGAGCGGCTGGTCGCCGACATGGAAGAAATTGCGGCCAGTGGGGGCAAAGCGATTCTCTTTAGTCAGTGGACCAAAACGCTCGACTGGCTCAGTCCACGGCTGAAGCAGTTCAATCCTCTGATCTATCACGGCGGCGTCCCCACCAAACAGCGGGAACCCATCCTGAAGAAATTTAAAGAGGATCCCAACGCCCACATCATTCTCATGAGCTACGGTACGGGCGCCGTGGGGCTGAACCTGCAGTTCGCCCATTACGTGTTTCTGTACGATCGCTGGTGGAACCCGGCGATCGAAGACCAGGCTATCAATCGCGCTCATCGCATCGGCGTGACGGCCCCCGTGATCGTGACCCGGTTTATCTGCAAAGACACAATCGAAGAACGCATCGACCGGGTGCTGCGGGAAAAACGTGAGATCGCTGAGTCTGTGCTGGGCGAGGGGGATAATGACAACCCGTCGCTGGGCATGAATGCGTCAGAGATCTTTGGTTTGTTCGACCTGAAAAAACGCACCGACAAGGGGCAGGCAAAGTCCATTGGCCCATCTCAGCCGGAGGCCGCGTGACTGCCGTCTGATCGCCGTCCGGCGGCTCCCCGCATTGTCCGGTTGACGTGTGGTTGTGTTGACGTGTGCTGTCGGCGGACAACTCAGACGTCAAACTTCACCATCATGCGATCAACAAATGAGACGACCGCTTCTTTGAAGGTTTTCGGCTTTGGCAGCGCGGCGATTTCTTTTTCCTGCAGCTTTGCCCTGTCCTGATGCTTCGCCCGATCCCGGTTGAGCATGCTGAACTCACCGCGATCCAGCCAGATGCCTGAGCAGCCACGGCACATATCCACTTCAATGGACGTGTCAGGATAGTCAAACCGAGTCAGCATCATTTCACACTTGGGACACTTGCGATCGGAAGCTTCAGCGTCAGCTGGAGGATCCAGATCGTTGATAGCCACGGACAGCACGCGGCTCAGCTCAGTGGCATCAAACCAGCCGCCGCGGCATTTGGGGCAGATGTCAATTTTCGTCTGGCGATCGCTGAGTGTCTTTTCCTTTAGGGCGATATTGATGCACGTGGGGCACAGTCGGGTTGCCATGGGAGACCTCTGGGTGCAAAGCATTGGAAGTCCACATTCTGTCTCCAAAAATGGTGGCCGTCCACAGTGGACCTGCGTCTGCCGGTACCAATTTGCCGATCACATTCGAATCATCGAACCGGAATCGCCCCCGTTATGTCTTCAATACCGGACAATCTCGACCAGAACCGTCGATTTGGATTCATTCGCCTGGGCGGTTGTCTAGAATTCCGCCTCGGCAAAAAACACTCAACTTTCGCTTAGCCTGACGGCTTTTGACTCCATGTTTCAGCAAGTCTCTGACAGCAACTTTGTCCCCGGTGAACACGACGTCCTGAATTTCTGGACACGCAGTGATACGTTTCGAAAGCTGCGTGAGAAGAATCGCGGCGGGAAGAAGTGGAGCTTTCTGGACGGTCCAATTACAGCCAATAATCCCATGGGCGTCCATCACGCCTGGGGCCGCACCTACAAGGATACTTATCAGCGTTTCTTCGCGATGACCGGCCATGATCAGCGATACCAGAATGGTTTCGACTGCCAGGGGCTGTGGGTGGAGGTGGAAGTCGAGAAACAGCTGGGGCTGGGCACCAAAACGGCAATTGCCGAATACGGCATCGACAAGTTTGTGAACGAATGCAAACGACGCGTACTGCGATTCGCCGCCCGACAGACCGAGCAGTCACAGCGCCTTGGGTACTGGATGGACTGGGATGAGCCAGACCAGCTGCGACAACTGGCTGAGCATTTGGGAACTGATCAGGAAGTCAGCTTTACAGCACCTTCGGGAGAGCGTGCGACCGGTCCGGCACATCAACTGGTGGAACGGCTGGGCAACCCGGAATGGGGGGGCAGTTATTTCACGTTCAGCACCGAAAACAACGAGACCATCTGGGACTTCCTGAAGAAGTGCTTTGGCCGGGGCAAGATCTATCAGGGGCACGATGTCATGCCGTGGTCGGGTCGCGGCGGCAGCGCGTATTCGCAGATGGAGATTGCCGAAGGACGCAAGCTGACAACCCACAAAAGCGCGTTCGTCCGTTTTCCGCTGCTGGATCGGGACAACGAATTTTTGCTGGTCTGGACGACGACCCCGTGGACGCTCACCAGCAATATCGCGGCCGCGGTCAACATCGACCTGGACTATGTCCAAATCCGCGCGAAGAAAGACGACGCGGTTTATTACTTCGCCAAAGAGAATCTCAACTTCCAGCGAATGGCGACGGAGTTCAAAGAGGGCTTTGGCCGGCCGGAATGGAAGTGGCCCAAAGATCTTGGCAAACTGAAGACTCTTGCGCAGATCTTTAAGGAACAGGGAGGCTTTGAAGAAATCGGAACCGTGAAAGGGGCCGAGCTGGTGGACCTGCGATATCAGGGTCCCTTTGATGATCTGCCCGCGCAGCAACTGCCGGGCGGTTATCCGCAGGATGAAGATCGTCCCGACGTGACGGGCGCTTCGTGGCATCGTGTGATTGATGGCGGTCGCGATTCCCGCGGCAGTGCGCATGTGGTGGCCGGCGAAGGTACGGGCATCGTGCACATGGCACCGGGCTGCGGTGATATCGACCACAAAATTGGCACCGCGATTGGCATGCCGGTGATCGCACCGCTGAACGAAGACGGCACCTACGGCGAACCGTTCGGAGAATTCGCCGGACTGGAAGCCATTCAGCCATCCACCGCGGAACTGGTGTTTGAGAAGCTGCGTGAAAAGGGCCTGCTGGTGGCTGTGGAGACGTATCCCCACATCTATCCGCACTGCTGGCGGACGGGCGATGAACTGGTGTTCCGGCTGGTCGACGAGTGGTTCATCAATATGGACTGGCGTGACGAAATCAAAGACGTCACGCGACAGATTCGCTGGTTGCCCGACAGTATCGATGGACAGAATCGAGAAGTCGAATGGCTGACCAACATGGGCGACTGGATGATCAGCAAGAAACGCTTTTGGGGACTGGCGCTGCCTATCTGGGTGGATGAAGAAACGGGTGATTTCGAAGTGATGGGCTCTTTGGCCGAGCTTAAAGAACGTGCCGTTGAAGGCTGGGGCGATTTCGATGGCAACACGCCGCACCGCCCGTGGATTGATGGTGTGAAAATCGCCAATCCCAAAACGGGTAACCTGATGACCCGCATTGAGGATGTGGGCAACCCCTGGCTGGATGCGGGCATCGTGCCGTTCAGTACATTGAACTTCAACGAGCGTTTCAGCACCGAGGCGCTCAACTGGGCCGACTGGTATCCGGCTGACCTTGTGACCGAGTGCTTTCCCGGTCAGTTTCGCAACTGGTTCTACTCCATGCTGTCGCTGTCCACGATGATGCAGTTTGATCCGGACGGCAACAGAACGGCGGAAGAGAAAAAACCTTTCCGAACGCTGCTGGGGCATCGCCTCGTGCAGAACGAAGAAGGTAAGGCGATGCACAAATCAGACGGCACGGCCATCTGGTTTGAGGAAGCCGCCGAACAGCTGGGTGTGGACACGATGCGGTGGATGTATCTGCAGCAGAATCCCGCCACTGACCTGCGGTTTGGCACACGTCATCCGGATGAGCACGTCACGCTGCAGACCAAAGACGGACCGATCGCTGAAACAAAAGAGGGAGTGGCCACCGCAAAGGTGACCAGCAAGCCAGCTGATGAAACGCGACGACAGATTCTGATTCCCCTGTGGAACTGCTACAAGTTTTTCATCGACTACGCACTGGCGGATGGCTTTGAACCCACAGCCGAACTAAAGGCCCGAGTGGCATTGGCGAGTGGGACGGCCGCCGGCGTGACGGCCATTGCCGATCGACCGGAAATCGACCGCTGGATCTTGTCCAATCTGCAGTCGCTGATTTCGGTGGCTCACACAGAGCTGTCTGACTTCAACGCGGCAGGATTCTGTGAGGCGGCCGCTGCGTTCGTTGACGATTTGAGTAACTGGTACATCCGCCGCAACCGCCGCCGTTTTTGGCGCAGCAAAGATGCCAGCGACACCGACAAGCTGGCTGCCTACGAAACGCTTTACGAAGTGCTCGTGCGGCTCAGTCAGCTGCTGGCTCCGTGCATGCCGTTTTTGACCGAACGCATGTACCAGAACCTCGTGCTGGGTTCGGATCCGGCCAGCGACGAACGGCCATCTGATCTGCCGGAAAGCGTGCATCTTTGCGATTACCCTCAGGCGGAAGCCGGGCTGCTGGACGAGGCGCTGAATAAACGAATGGCCGCCGCGCAGCTGGTCGTGCAGCTGGGCCATCGCCTGCGTGAAGAGAACAGCCTGCGTGTGCGACAGCCCCTGGCCGAACTGCAGTTTGCCACCGCTGATGCGCAGGCGGGAGACGCGATTCTGCAGCTGGCGGATGTGGTTTCTGACGAGCTGAATATCGAGGTTGTCACCCGACAGGACAATCTCGACAGTCTGGTCGGCTACAGTTACCGCCCCAACCTGCGAACGCTGGGGCCAAAGTATGGCAAACTGCTGGGCGTGTTGCGGAGCAAACTGCCGGAACTGGGAGATGAGGTGCTCTCGCCGCTGCGGCGCGGGGAATCGCTGACCGTAGACATTGACGGCAATGAAGTCAGTCTGGAGCCAGACGACGTGCTGATCAGTACGGAGCAGGCCGAGGACTGGGTGTGCAGTGATGAAGCCGGCATTCAAATTGCCATCCATCGTGTTCTGACCGAGCCATTGATTGCCAAAGGCATGTCGCGGGATTTCGTCCGCCATGTGCAGCAGCTGCGCAAAGACGCCGGGCTGCAGATGCAGGACCGGATTCAGATCGCTTACGCATCAGATTCGAAGCTGCTTGAGTCGATGATTGCCGAGTATCGCGACTACATCTGTGGCGAGACACTGGCAGACGATCTGGCCTCGTCCCTGTCCCCCTCCGCCGACCTGACACCCGTCAAAGTCGGTGAGGACACTGTAGCGATCTGGATTTCGTCGCACGTTTGACCGTGGCTGGTACCGGTGTGTGACACTGCCGGGGCCCGCTGATGCCAGGCGTTTGTCGGGCCTGCCTGAAGTCTCGACGGCCTGCTGCGCGGCTGATAAACGGCGGTGGCGGTCACGCGGATCTGCGAAAGCCGGGAAGAATGTTTTCAGCAGCCAGGCGGCCCGCTATACTTACTGGGCTGGGCTTCCGCTACGGGCCCCGCCCTCCCCGAGTATCCTTCCTCTGATTCCCCCGCCTTCACCCGGGCCATCCTCGGCCCGACTGCAGGAGAATGCCGATGCTGTCTGTCCTGGGTCAACGATTGCGTCGAAGTCGTTCGGAATTTTGTGATGGAGTTGCGCGCCGTGACGTCCTGCGGGCCGGAGCTCTGACCCTCGGGGGACTGACGCTGCCTCAACTGCTGCGAGCAGAAGATGCGGCTGGCATCCGCGGGTCCAAAAAAGCGGTCATCATGATCTATATGTGCGGGGCGCCCGGCCATCAGGACATGTATGATCTGAAGATGGACGCGCCGTCGGAAATCCGCGGTTCCTTCAAACCCATCGCCACCAGTGTGCCAGGCATTGAAATCTGTGAACACATGCCGCGACTGGCGGCCATCATGGACAAGTGTGTGCCGCTGCGAAGTGTCTATGGCTCGCCCAGCGGCGCCCATGATTCGTTCATTTGCTACACGGGAAGAAAAGTGCCCAATCAGCCCGCGGGAGGCTGGCCGTCGGTGGGAGCGGTGGCATCGAAAGTCCTGGGCCCACGCAATCAGGCGGTCCCTCCGTTTGTGGGCTTGTCTCCCAACGCTGGACATCCGCCGTATGGTTCGCCCGGACTTCCCGGATTTCTGGGGGTGGCTCACTCTGCCTTTCGTCCTTCCGGTCCGGCCCGCAACGATATGAAGCTGCAGGCGATCGATACGGATCGGCTGGCGAGCCGCAAGGCACTGCTGTCGCATGTGGATCGACTCCGCCGTGACATTGATGCCACCGGGTCGCTGTCGGGAATGGACAACCTAACCCGCCAGGCGTTCGACATTCTGACTTCCACTTCGCTGGCCGACGCGCTGGATATCAGTCAGGAACCAACGTCCATCATTGAACGCTACGGGAAAGGAGATCCCAAAAACTATGGCGATGGTGCGCCGCGTAACCTGGAGCATTTTCTGATGGCCAGACGACTCGTGCAGGCTGGATGCCGGGTCGTGACGCTGAATTTCGGACGCTGGGATTTTCACAGCAACAACTTCAAGGGCATGAGAGACACCCATCTGCCGCAGTTTGATCAGGGGCTGTCGGCTCTGATTGAAGACCTGCACCAGCAGGGGATGGCAGATGATGTGGCGGTCGTCGCCTGGGGAGAATTTGGCCGCACGCCGCGAATCAACAATAACTCCGGGCGTGATCACTGGCCGCGGGTGGGGGGCGGATTGCTGGCCTGCGGAGGATTCCGCACGGGACACGTGATTGGGGCCACCGATCGATTGGGAGGCGAAATCGCCGAACGCCCGCTGCACTTCAGTGAAGTGATTGCCACCCTGTACCGCCATCTCGGTATCGATCCGGATGACGTCAAACTTGATGATCTGACCGGCCGGCCGCAGTACCTTCTGGAAAACACCACGCCGATCGCCGAACTGGCCTAGAGTCCGATGTGTCCCACCTGCGTGTGACAGGAGTTCCCGCGGATGCGGAACTGTCAGGCTGTACCGCAAGGGCGACAATAGGCACGATTGCGTCGGCTGAGTCACCTATTGGGGGAACGTGTGGGGGCCTTCTCGCAGGGCACTTCTTTGGGGTCCGATTGGCGAATTCTGTCAGACCCACTATGCTTCGCCCAGACGAGCGCTTGTGCGTGAGCGCCGGATGGTGCGGCCGCGAAGCCCCCGAGCGACATGATCCGACCCCGACGTCACGTTGACTGCGCGGGGCCAGCTGTCAGCTTGACGAGCGTGGTCGGCACGGCGGTGCTGTTCCAGGATTGAGTGTGGAAATAATGTTATGGCCAGGCTGAGTCAGGCTGATCTGATTGATTTGAACCGGACGTTTGAGGAACGGACCCCCCAGGAACTGCTGGAGTGGGCGGTGACGACGTTTGGCGGTCGAGTGGCCGCACTGTCGTCCATGCAGAAATCAGGCAACGCCATCTGCCACATGATTCACACCATGTCGCTGGATCTATCTGTGGTCTTCGTTGATACGGGCGTGTTGTTCCCTGAGACGCTGGAAACCCGTGACCGACTGGCCAGCGAATATGGACTGACGGTTCGTACGCTCCACCCCGAGCAGAGCATGCAGCAGCAGACCGCGGAAAAGGGCGTTCTGTATCTGACGCCAGAGGGGCAGAAAGAGTGCTGCGAACTGAGGAAATCAGCGCCGCTGGACGCGGTGGCCGGAGAGTACGATGCTCTGATCAGCAGTTTGCGACGGTCGGATGGCGGTGCTCGGGGAGCCTGTCCCATTCTCGCTGTGGATACGCGGTTGAATTGCCTTCGCGTCAATCCACTGGTCAACTTTACAGATGAACAGCTGACCAACTATATCCAGAACAACGATGTGATCATCAACCCTCTGCACGATCAGGGATACGCCACAATTGGCTGTAACCGCTGCACAACTCCCGTTCTGCCCAATGAGCCACGCAGAGCGGGCCGCTGGCGGCATCTGGGTCCGTGGTCCGTCTATTGTGGCATCAATCCCACTGATCTGGACCCGGAACGGTCACCTGCTGTGGATTTGCCGCAGGACCTGGTGGACCGAATTCTGGGTCGGGCGACAGACTTCATGATCTAGCGGATCTGGCCAGGGTTTGCCGGTTCATCCCCACCAAGTGTCTGGTTGGTACGGTATTGCCAGTTCGTCCGACCAGGTAATCGATGAAGAAAGAATGTGTTTTCCGGGTTTCGAGGATTGAATCCTTGCAACCCCCCGTCGGGTCTCGTGAGAATTCACGCACCGCTGATTCCCTGTAACTGGATGTGGGAACGCGGCACCACCTTCTTTCAGGTTTGGAACATGTCGTTCGGATTGCTGGCTTTTTGCACGGCCTTTGTGGCCAGTGCGATCATTGCACCCATCGTCGCTCGGATCGCGACTCGATGGGGCGTTGTTGATGCTCCCGACGCCCATCGTAAAGTGCACAAGAACGCGGTCCCCCTGACTGGCGGACCAACTATCATCGGCTCGTCGATTGTCGCCTTTGCCGTCACGCTGTGGGTCTTTCCAGACCTGCTGAAACCGACGCCTCACGACGCCCGCTTCTTGATGTCGCTGCTGATTTCCGCCTGCATCATTGTGGCGATCGGGATCATCGACGATCGCTTTGGAATGCGGGGGCGGCAAAAGCTGGCCGGTCAGATCATCGCTGCTCTGGTCATGCTTCCTTCGGGCATTGTGGTGCGTGAAATTTCGGTCATGGGCTACCAGATTTCTTTTGGTGACCTCGCCCCGATTGTCACGCTGATGTGCATTGTGGGCGCGATCAATGCTTTGAACCTGATTGACGGTGTTGACGGTCTGGCCTCAACGACCGGCATTATTCTCAGTCTGTCGATTGCCGCGGTCACGTTCGTCTATGGGGGACGCCCGGATGGTCTGCTGACCAGTCTGGTGCTTGCCGGTACGCTGTCCGGCTTTCTGCTGTATAACTTTCCCCCGGCCCGGATGTTCCTGGGCGATTCCGGCTCCATGTTGATCGGACTGATTCTCGGCGCCGTGGCGTTGAAGTGCTCCGTCAAACAGTTTGCTGCCGCCACTTTGGTGATGCCCACCGCCATCTGGGCGATCCCGCTGTTTGATGTGGCGATGGCCATCGTACGGCGAAAGCTGACCGGTCGCAGTATCTACGAGACCGACCGCGGACACCTGCATCATTGCCTGGAACGCAAGGGGCTGGGCGGAGCCAAGCTGCTGGGTATCACGGCATCACTGTGTGCCATGACCGGACTGGGGGCTGTGGTTGCCTCCATCATGCAAAACGATTTGATTGCTCTGATCGGCGTCGGCACGGCACTTTCGCTGCTGATCCTGACGCGTTCTTTTGGTCACACCGAAATGAGTCTGCTGTCCAATCGTGTGCGACGACTGGCCGGTTCTATGGTCCATCGGCGAGCACCCGTGCAGACCGTCCTCCATGATCAGAAAATGCGACTAAACGGCGACCACGACTGGGAGAAGGCGTGGTCTACGCTGACAGAATTCGCTGAGCGGTTTGAGATGGATTCGGTTGAATTGATCGTCAATCTGCCGCGCATTGGCGAAGAGTATCACGCCAGTTGGAAACGCAAGACGGAGACTCAGACCCACGAGGCGTGGAAATCAGAGATCCCGCTGATCGTTGAAGGAATGCGGGTCGGTCAGATCAAGGTGGTCGGTGCTGTGGGTGATGGTTCCATCTGCAAATGGATGAGTGAGCTGATTGGTGGACTGGAAGCGTTTGAGGCAGAACTGGTGATGCTGATCAGCGATCTGCGAGAACGCAAGAAGGTCACGATGCCGGTCAAAGCGCAACAGCATCAGACGATTCCCGCCCCTGTCGCAGACGTCGTGACAACGCGGGCGCTGGGATAAATTGCCTTCGGGCTGGCTGCCGTGTTTAGTCAACGGCCGTCGAACGACGAAACCAACCGGGCCAGAGACTCACACTTTTTTTTCGGCCTGCTCCTTCTCCCGGACTGACCGTGTGGAGTGAGCGAGGATACATGACGAAGATGGGTGTGCTGATCGAGAAAACGGGCCGCGTGCTGGGCTACGCTTCGATCCTGCTGATGGTATTGACGCTGCTCACTCTGCCATGGCTGCTTGGCGGTGTGATTCCCCTGGCAGGTTTCGTTCTGCTGGCCGGGAGTCTGGGGGCCGCAGGCCTCTCCCTGGTATCCGTGCTGCTTGACCGGTCACGCACAAGTTTCGTGCCGCTGCTGTTCCTGCCTCTGATGGGGATTGCTGCGCTGGGATGGTGGCAGCTTCAGCCTGTCCCCACGCCTCTGGCGACGCAGATGGACTCAGCGCTGACTCCGATTCCATCATCGCTTGCTGCGGCAGCAGACAGTGTGGGAACTCTGTCGGCAGATGGGACGCGATCGACTACCGCCGTCTACCTGTCCCTGTGTCTGATCGCGTTGTCCAGTACTCACCTGATCGTCACGCGATCCCTGCTGACCCTGGTTGGAGGCGCTTTGCTGCTTAACGCGGTTGCCATCTCGAGCGTCGGGTTTGTGTTGATCTTCGATAAGGAGGGACTGTCCTGGAATCATCAGTGGCTGGTCAGTGACAACGTAACGGCTCATGCGTTTTCTACGTTCATCAATCCCAACAATGCGGCCGGCTGGCTGTGTCTGGCCTATGCCTGTGCGGTTGGCTGGGCGACCTACCTGTCTAAACGGACGGTTGCCCAGGGAAGACAGAAGTATGGTCGACTGAACACATCGCGGCTTGAACAGTTCTGGCAGCGGACCGTCTATTTTCTGGCGGATCTGACTCCATGGCAGATTCTGGCCTCCATTCTTGTCGTCTTTCTGGCGGCTGCCGTTCTGGCGACGCAGTCCCGTGGCGGCGCGTTGGCGCTTGTCTTCGGAACGTTGCTTGTGGTTGGCCTGCGATCGTCGTTTCGGGCTCTGCCAGGTGTGCTGCTTGCCTTTCTGGTGTGCGGTGCGGGAATTTTTGCGCTGCTGCGCTGGATGGATGTTGATGACCAGGTTGTGGGAGAAATCGAAAGTCTGTCAACCATCCAGGTCAGCACGGACACACGAATTCTGCTGTGGCTCGATTCGCTCAACATCGTTCGCGATTTTCCTTTGCTGGGGACCGGACTGGGATCTTACAAATTTGCCATACTGCCTTATCAATCACAGGAGTCCCGCCTGTGGTTTCAGAATGCTGACAACCAGTTTGTCGAAATGCTGGTCGAGGGCGGGCTTATCGGATTTTTGCTGATGCTGCTGGTGGGACTTGTCGGCATTCTCACCAGCGTGGCGGCCACACGACAGCGGCACCAGAAAAGCGAGGGGGCGGCTGCTTCCAAAGTTCGGGTGTCGCGGCGTTTTCTCAGTGCGCTTGGCATGGTGGCCGGAGTGGCGACGCTCACCCAGGCATTCTCCGGTTTGTTTGATTTTGGCATTGCCCTGCCGGCAGCCAGCTCGGTTTTTGTTCTGGTTCTGGGATCGTGCTGCGGCTTTCTGTGCCAGTCTGACTCTTCGGGGGAAGTTCTCAAGCGGGTCGCCCTGCCCTGTCCGCGACTGCTGTTGCTGGTCGTTTACGGTGTCCCAGGATGGTTTGGTTACTGTCTGCTGGAAGATCAGTGGCAGGCGGCGCAGACAGATGATGCTGTCGTGGCCGGTCGACGTCTGCTGCGACAGCCCGTTTCACCGGATCGACTGCGTCAGGTGCCGGACGCCATCGATCGCTTGACGGCACACGTGCGTCTTCGTCCAGAGGACTGGACGGCCCATCAGGCTCTGATGTGGCTGCACATTGCCCGTTTTCGCTACGACGCGATGCTGGCCAATGACGCCAATGTGGACGAACGCCGAAATTTCCACACGGTGTGGATGCGAACCAGTCTGTTTGAGATCGCGGGCCGTCTGGCAACACTGCGTACGGAGGACCCCTATCTGCGGTACGACTGGCTGAAGGAACTGGCCGTGATTGGCGGACGACATCGTCTGCCGGATCGCCTTCGGGAAATCCACGAGCGATTTCCACTGATACCGCATCTTGCCGAGGAACGTGCTCGGCTGAACTGCATTTTTGATCTTGGTGATCTGCCAGCGCTTAGCGAGGACGCCGCATTCGTTCGCCCGGCCGACGCCACGCTTCGCTACGAACTGGGGCTGCTGGCGGCATGGAATCGCAAATACGATGATGCACGGCAGCAGTGGGAGGCCAGTCTGGCACTGAGTAACCGCCATCTTGGTGATGTGCTTGAAGCTGTTGCGGCATTCTCGTCACCGACAAAAGCCATGGAGCAGTTTGCCCCGGACACGTTTGTTCACGCCGTTCAGGCGGCACTGACTGTTAGTGATGAGCAGTTAATTACAGCGCTTTGGCAACTGTCTGATGATTTGTGGAAGCGTGAATCGCTACCGCTGGAAGAGAACGCCTGTCTGCTGCGAGCGACTCAGCTGGAACAGCGTTCTTCATCCGAGGCCGCCATCGAGTGGCTGACATCGTGCCTGGACAATCCGGGAACAAACGTTGCCATCAGCATTCGGCTGGCCACTCTTCTTGAAAAGGAGCAGCGGTACAAAGACGCGTTTGAACAGTGGTCGCGGGTTCAATATTACGAACCTGACAATGTGAAGGCCGCAGAGGCCATTGCCCGTTTGCTGAATCGCGATTAGCGGCTGTTGCCCTGCGTCACTCAAAACGGACCGACGCTGGCTGCGAGATCAGGCCCACGCTGTTGATCGTCTGAATGGTCAACCGTCCGGCTCCGGGCGAATCAATGTCCATTTCGAATGCGGGCAGCGGCGCTTCGGGCGTGTCGTGATAGGACATGGTTTGAAACAGGGCGCGACCAAATCGTCCCTCAGGGTGCTCAGGGACCCGTTTGATTTCTTTCCCGTCCACGCTCAGGACAAATCCACGAATTCCGCTTTCGAAGTCAGCTCGCGCGGACCATGTGACGCGAATCTGGCCGGAGGCCAGCCTTGTCGCTTTGGCCGTTGTCGGAGCGGGGGGAGGCGACGTGTCACCCACTTCACCCGTTTCTTCAAATTCCAGACGTTTGGGTTCCAGAAGCCTGTTCCACGCGGTGATGTGTTTTTTCTCCACAGGCTTCAGGGCGTTTGATTCGTTGTCAATTCTCCGCGACAGCCAGAAATCAAAGAAGGGAATGGCCAGATAGCGAGAATCGCCGCACTCGTGACTGGTCCGCGGGTCGGCCGTCATTTTGATAAACGGGGCGCCGCGCTCCGTGTAGTGCGCGACCATCGCGGCTGAACCATCCCAGGCTCGATGAAACCGCTCATGCGTTTTTTCTTTCAGGCCGGGCACGGCCATCACGGGGACCTGGAAAGCCGCCGCTGTAAGTTCCGGAGCAGGGATTTCGCCCGACATCCAGTATCCAAAGGCCGTCCCGGACTGCAGCCAAATCGCGACGATGCGGTCGGCGTACATGGTCTGCATCAGACTGGACCAGAAACCGCCACCGCTGTGGCCCCACAGGCACCAGGGGGCCGAAGCCAGTTCGGGGTGCGCGGCGGCGTCAGCAAAGGCAGCCAGTGCCTGCTCAAATCGCTGCGCGGATCCACGACGCGCATCGCACCAGAGCCGGCAGTTGGCACCACGACGTGGCTCATAGGAGGACCCCATCAGAGCGCACTGCTGACGGCGGGCCAGTTCCTGCCAGTGCAGATCATCGGCGGCCGTCCTTCCGCCCAGTGAAGCGCCTGGGCCACACCCGTGCTGGTGAACGATCACACCACGCAGCGTCTCCACGCCGTCAGGCACCCAGAGGTGGTAATCGACGTTGAGTTTCAATGCCCCCGAAGCCAGATCGGCAGGATAATGCACAGAGTAAACTGTGCCGCCGGTGGAGGCACGCTGGTCAACCATCCCATCTGTCGCTGTCTCCAGCAGCCGCCTCATGGTGCCACTGCTGACCACCAATGCCTGCTCCGCTTCAGGAATGGGCAGACCCGGTTTGACGCCTGGTCGCTTGTGCCCCACCCTGGACAGCCAGGCATCATGCAGTACCTTCTGCCGTTGATTCATGAGACTGTTGAGCTCGTTTGATGGCGGTTCCCAGGACGAGACGCCCCAGGCTTCAAGGATGGCCCGCGCCATGATGCTGTGTCCGGTTTCATCCATGTGAACACCGTCACTGGCCACATGAAAGTCGGCCTGTTTCCTGCGCCGTTCAGACAACTCACTGGAGATCGGCGAGTGGATGTCGATCACCATGTCAGCGTGAAAGGAATTTTTACTGACCCAGTCGCTGTAGCGCTGGATGACTTCGGCGTAACCATCGAACACGGCAAACCACGCGAACTGTTCTGCATCGACGGGAACGAGCTTACCTGGCTTATTCCGCAGGGGAAGTGGATCAAACGGTGGTGGTGTCAGCACCACAATCTTCGCGCCGAAGTCGTGAACATCTTCCACGATTTTCGTTAGCCCCCGCTGATACTGCGTAAAGCGGTCCTGATCAAACGGATGATAAATGCCATCGTTCATGCCGTAGCAGGCCACCACGACGTCCGGCTTGATAATTGTCAGCGCCCGCTGCAGTCGCTCATGCACGTTGGGACGGGGAAACGGATGCGCAGGTTCCGACAGACCCGTGCAGGTTTCGCTCGACAGACCCAGGTTGATCATTTCCGGGACGGTCTTCAGGCCCTGCAGACGCAGCTGACATTCAATGTCGGCCACGTAGTAGCCGGAATTGGTGATGGAATCACCAAGAAACAAAATGCGTCTGGCGGTCAGCGGAAATGCGGGCTCGTCTGCTGTGACTGGAGTGGTCAGCAGAGCGATCAGTAAGACAGAATAACGGTTCATGGAAAGTCCTGTTGTCGGATCGCGTCAGATGCAGATGAAGCGTTGCTCAATACGGTGAGGGAATCATTGGGCGGCCGCTCAGTGAGCCGTTTGCCGCTGAGCCAGGCGGCAATGGTGATGCTACTGACCGGCTTGCGTCCACACGCGAAGATCATCGATCTGCACACCGTCTCCCTGACAACGAAAGACCAGTGTGGGTTTCTTTACTCGGAACGACGGATCGGATGCCTTCAGCGTCTGTTTGCTGTCGATTTTGGCTGTGACATAATTTTCCCAGGTGGTGACACGCAGACGGTACCACCTGCCTGGCTCAAATCGGTGTTCAGCTGTGGCCAGTGTCTCGTTGGGCGCGTCTTTGGGCCGCGCCTTGTCGACGTGCTTCAGAATCTTCCATGAGGTGGGCGTCACGATGACAGAAAACAGGTGGCCCTTCTTGTCGAGTGTGCCCTTTTTCGGGTCGAATCCCAGGTGAAAGGCTTTGGCATTGTCGGTGAGCTGAAAATTCAATTCATAAACTGCATTGCCGGTTTCCAGAATCCGTCGGGCGGCGGCGGAGTGCTGATCCGCTTTGACCTCCCGCGCGATCAGCACGCCATCTTCCACTTTCCAGTCGCCCGTGTTGATCTTCCACTGGCTGTCGAGTGGACCATCAAACGTCTCACTCAAAGCCAGCGTGCTGTTGGCCGGCGCCTCATCAGCATGGATGATCGAAGCAGGAGCGGTCAACAGGCTCATCACGGGGACGATTGACAGCACGGTCAATGTTGCCGGGCGGGCGTAATGCAGTGTGGGCATAGCGTGTCTTATTTTGCGGGAAGATGCTCAAGAAAGTAGTTGGTGATGGCTGTTCGCAGATGCATGGTTGTGTTTTTGCCTTCGCGGATCGCGTGCGTGCGATTGGGGTAAGACAGCATGTCGAACTGCCGGTTGTTGGTGATCAGCCGATCAATCAGCCGTTCCATCGTGGCATAGTGGCAATTGTCGTCACCCGTACCGTGGATCAGCAGCAGTTTGCCCCGCAGCTGATCGCAGAAGTGGATGGACGAGCCATTGCGATAGCCATCGGGGTTGTCGGCCGGCAGGCCCATGTAGCGCTCCTGGTAGATTGTGTCGTAGCCGAGCTGATCGGGAACCGGAGCTACCGATACGCCCACCCGGTAAAGGTCATTGTGGTGGAACATGGCATTGAGTGTCATTGATCCGCCGCCACTCCAGCCCCAGACACCGATGCGATCTGCGTTGATCTCCGGATGGTCTCTGACGGCCTGGCTGACTGCGGCCGCCTGATCGGCCACCGCGTTGATGCCAATGTTGCGGTAGATGGATTTTCGCCAGTCACGTCCTCGAGGAGCCGGTGTGCCGCGATTATCGAAGCTCATGATGACGTAGCCCTGCTGAGCCAGCATCTGGTACCACAGGAAGTTGGTCCCCATCCACGTGTCACGCACCGTGGTTCCGGCGGGCTCGCCGTAGACATAAACAATCAACGGGTGTTTGCCATCAGAGGTGGGGCCGATCTTCCAGTGATCCAGTTCCACTCCGTCACCGATGGCCGTACGCCCCAGTGTGGCGGGCGCTGTGCAGGTTTGGGCGACAAACTCCCGCAGCTTGCTGTTGTCTTCCAGCGTCCGGATCACGTCATGTGATGGCAATTCCACCATCGAAATCACCGGTGGCGTTGTCAGATTGGAAAACGTGTGCACGGCAGCTTTGGCGTCCCCGCTAATTCGATAGCTGTGAGTGCCCTGCTGATCGGTTGGTGATCGACGTTCCCAGCCACTGCCATCCAGAGCGGCGGCATACAGGTAACGCTGCGTGGCGTTGTCGGGTGATGCCAGAACCCACGCAATGTCGTTTGCTGAGTCGACCGCCAGCAGTTCAATGGCATCAGCGCCTTCCGGAGTGATGGACCGACGAGTGCCCGTCTGGCGATCCACCAGTTGGATGCGTCTCCAGCCGTCGGCTTCAGAGACCCAGGTGAAGTGGCTGCCATCCGGCAGCCACTGCATCTCATCATGAACGTCAACCCAGGCTTCGTCTTTTTCCACCAGCACGCGCCGCAGGTCTCGTTGCGACATTTTCCAGAAATACAGTGTGTTGGTGTTCTGCAGGCGATTCAGATGCTGGATGACCAGTTCCGCCGGCTGACTGTTGGTTTCCGGTGTCCACTCGATTCGAGCCACATAGTGCTGACGCGGATCCCCTGGCAGGGGCGCCCATTTGGTTGCCCCGCTGGCGACATTCACCACTCCCACGCGGACCGATGAATTTTGCTGTCCAGCCTTGGGATAGGTAAAGGTAATCAGTTTGGGGTACCACGCTGACGTGTTGTCGATCATGGTCATCGCCGGGACATCCTGCGTGTCGAACTGCCAGAATGCGATCTGCCGGCCGTCCGGACTCCAGCGGAAGCCGTCTCGAATACTGAGTTCTTCTTCGTTCACCCAGTCGGACGTCCCGTTAATGATGGTGTCGCGGGCTGTGGAGGTCAGCTGTTTTCGCGATTGCGTGTCGCAGTTTTCCACGTAGATGTTGCGGTCATGGACGTAGGCAACCGAATTGCCATCCGGAGAAAACTTGGCAAACATCAGTGTCGACTCCGGCCATTCCGATCCCAGTTGCCTGAGCTTGCCACTGTCGATCGTCAGGATCCAGTAGTCGCCCCGCGTATTGCGCCGCCATACGCGTTTGCTGTTGGTGTACAGGAGCACCCGCCGACCGTCTTCACTGAACTTGTAGCTCTCCACATTCAGCGGTTTGTCACGTCCCGCAGGTGTGAGTTGGCGGGCCTCGAAGATCGGTTCCTCTGCGCCCGTCAGTGCGTCCACCCGAAAGAACGAACGTGGCGATTCCCTGTCGTTTTCGTCTGCGCGTTTGCGGATGACGTAATGATGGCCGTCCAATTCCCATTGCCCGGCGAACGACCCGGCGCGAACTCGCTCGCTGCCGTAAATGTTTTCCAGCGTCAGCCGAGGTTCGTCTGCCTGTGTCACAGGAAGGAAGGCTGACAGGAGCGTGAGGCCGCAGATCAGAAATCGCATAGGATGGGTCTTCAGATTGTCAAAGTGAGATCTGTTCAGTGTATCCAATCAGAACACATCGGCCAGTCCCGGACTGTCGGAGTTCGGCGACCTGCAGGACGCTTCTGGCGGCGGTGGAATCGGTGTGAACCAGGCGGTAGACTCGGAGATTCAGAAAGGAAAATGCCATGTCGCGAAAATGCCGTCTGCTGATAACTGCGTTTTGTCTGCTGGTCTGTCACGCTGCTGTCGCCGCGGATCGCCCCAACATCGTGCTGATGATGGTGGACGATCTGGGATACTCAGACTTTGGGTGTTACGGGGGCGAAATTCAGACGCCGCATATCGATGCTCTGGCGGCCGACGGTCTGAGACTGTCTCAGTTCTACAATACGGCGAAATGTCATTCTTCGCGTATCTGCCTGCTGACGGGCAAATACACGTTTCAGGCCGGCAACAATGCCATGGACAAGGCACTGACGGTCGCCGAGGTCATGCAGGCCCATGGCTACTTCACCGCAATGACGGGAAAATGGCATCTGGACAGGCAGCCCACTGATCGCGGTTTTTTGCGCTATTGGGGACACCTGTCCGGAGCCACCAATTTCTTCACCGGCGACGACACATTTCGGCTCGATGGAAAACCGTGGTCTGACTTTGGAGATGATTTTTACACAACAGAGGCCAACGTCGATTATGCCATCGAATTCATCGATGAGGGACTCAAAACAGGGCAGCCGTTTTTTCAGTACATCGCCTTCAATGCGCCTCACTATCCGCTGCAGGCCCGCCAGCGCGACGTTGAAAAGTACAAAGGTCGTTATACAGCCGGCTGGGATGAGATTCGTGTACGTCGGTATGGACGCCAGGTGGAAATGGGCCTCATTGATGCAGAATGTGCGCTGAGTCCGCGTCCCGATTACATCCCCGCCTGGGAAGACCTGACGCCGGAAGAACGTCAGTGGGAATCTGATCGGATGGAAGTCTTTGCGGCTATGGTGGACTGCGTGGATCAAAATGTGGGGCGGCTGGTCGCTCACCTGAAGGACCGCGGTGTCTACGACAACACGCTCATTATGCTGTGCTCGGACAACGGCGGTTGTCCGTTTGAACGCACACGCGGGAAAGATTTCAAGCCATGGGATCCGAAGTCGTACTGGTGTTACGACGTCGGCTGGGCCCATGCCTGCAACACGCCGTTTCGCTGGTATAAGCAAAATCAGCACGAGGGTGGCATTTCATCGCCATTGATCGTGCACTGGCCCGCTCGTCAGTCCGCCCGCCAGGGGACCATCAGTCATCAACCCGGGCATCTGATTGATCTGTTGGCCACCTGTCTGGACGCTGCCGGCGCGGAATATCCGCAGCAGTGGCAGGGCAAGCCAACCTCCCCCATTCAGGGCCGCAGTTTGCTGCCGCTGGTCGATGGAAAACAGCGGGCTCCCCACGACTACCTCTATTTCCAGTTTTCGAACAACCGTGCAATTCGACAGGGGGACCTTAAGGCCGTGTCGGCACGTGGTGGTGCCTGGGAGTTGTATGATCTGTCCGACGATCGCACAGAGCTGAACAATCTGGCGGACGTTGCACCAGACAAACTGCAGTCTCTCGTCACGCTGTGGCACAAAGTTGCCAAAGACGTGGATCAGGCGCCGCAGAAGATGCGCCGCCCTGCCGGAGACACCCAGCAGACGTTTCCACCGGGGCAAATGACGCAGCGCGCCGCTGGCCCCAAAGCGGGAAAAAAAGGAAGCACGAAGAAACCCGGCTCGAAGCGCTAAACGCTTTACTCTCTGTGAGGCATGGGGCACCATTTCCCCCGGGTTCTGCCCCGCTGCGACCACAACAGCTGCCACGACATCAGTTTGACCATGCTCGCGGCGGCCACTAGCTGCCGCTGCGTTCGTTGAGAAGTGCCTGAAGTGTCTGCAGCATCAATTCCGGGTGGCAGGGTTTGCGAAGGGTTGCCACGTCACCCAGTTGATCTGCGGCGTCCTGCACATCATGATCGAAGTTGCCGCTCATCAGAATGGCGGGCGTCGTGCATCCATCGTCCCGCAGCCTGGACAACAGTTGCAGGCCATCCAGACCGGGCAATCGATAGTCCACGAGAATGGCGACGAACGATGCACGATCTGTGGCCGCGAGAAACTCTTCAGCTGACACAAACCCCACTCCCGATAGCTGCCGCAGCCGCAGGACGGTCACCAGAGAGTCGCGCACAAGCGAGTTGTCCTCAACGACGGCAATTCGCAGGTCGTGACTCAAGACGCCGGCCTCACGTCAGCGGTCGTCGCGCTCGAGGTGGCGCGGTTTGGGGAAATCGGCAGTGCGATCTCAAACGTGCAGCCGCCGGGGCCGCAGTCCACATCCAGATGACCGCCGTGACGCTCCACAATAGACCGACTGATTGGCAGGCCCATGCCCATGCCATCTGCTTTGGTCGATTCAAAGGGCAGGAACATTTTTTCCGGCGAGACTTCAGCACCGCCGCCGGTGTCGCGCAGGAAAATGGACACACGAGACGCGGACTTAGCCGACCAGATGTGTAGTTCTTTCCGGGATGCGTCGGTAGAGTTCATGGCTTCGATGGCATTGCAGACCAGGTTCACCAGTACCTGCTGAATCTGGATCGGGTCCACCTCCACCTGAACATCAAAATTGCTGTCCGGGCTGATCTGCACATCGATGCCGGCGTGTCTTATATGCGGAGCGAGCAGCTTCAGCGTGTCCGTCAGGCATGCGTCGATTGAACGGGTTTCGCGGATGGTGTCGTGATTGGAAACGAAACCTCGCATGCGATGGACGATTTCGCCCGCGACCACAGACTGCTCTGAAATGTCAGCCGCCAGTGCGGCCGCCTCGCTGTCGGGTTCGCGGTCCTGAATCATAGCCGCCAGAGCGAATGAATTGTTGGTGATTGCCGCCAGTGGCTGATTGAGTTCATGAGCAATCGCAGAAGCCAGTTCCCCGAGGCTGCTGAGCCGATTGTAATGAGCCAGCAGTTTGGCCAGTTCACCGAGTTGTTTCTCTGTCCTGCGTCGCTGGGTGATGTCAACGAACGTGGCATAGACCAGCTGTTCGTCTTCGAAGCAGATCAGTCGGCAGCGGACTTCACAGGGGTACACCGTTTCATCTTTGCGGCGGTGTGTGGATTCAAACTGCAGCGTGCCCTGCTCTGTCATCCGACTGACCTGGGTGGTCCACCAATGCGGTGAGGCGTTTACCGTGAAGTGGTGAACCTGCATTCCCAGCAATGCGGACTTCTCGTAGCCCAGTGATTCGGCGGCCGCCTGATTGAGAAAACAAACCTCCCCGCTGAGTCGCAGGAACAAAATCCCTTCCACCGCGTTCTCGAGACCAAACGTGGCTTTGCGAAGGGTCCGCGTGGCCTCTCGTTCGGCCGTAATATCGCGAGCGATGCCACACAGACCGATGACCTCGCCGTGGTCGCCGTAAAGCGGAAACTTTACGACATCAAACACGCGGGGTTCTCCGTGGACAGGCTTGATGGCTTCTTCCTGAATAGTCTCGCCAGCCAGCACACGCTGGTCGACTGCGCGAATGGCGACCGTAGCCTGTTTGCCGAACAGCTCCTCATCGGTTGCCCCTGCGAGCTGATCACTGTGCATGCCAAACAGATCGGCCGTTGCTTTGTTGACTTCGACGTAGCGTCCGTCGGTGTCTTTCACAAAGATGCAGTCGCTGGCCGTCTGGAAGATGAGCTTCCAGATGGACTCGGTTTTCCTGATGGCGTCGATCGACATGGGCGTGGCGGCGTGGAGGGCATGCGTCGGATCGTGGCAAATCAAGGCTGTGAGACAACGCTACCGCGTTGTCTTCAGAATTTGAAGGCTGCCCGAACCGTCGACAGCAAAGCCGACCAAACCGCCCCCAGGTGCCTGCGGATTTGTCGTCGGTTTGACGACATGTGTTGCGGGTTTGATGCTGTTCAGACGTGCATTTGTCTTCTTTGATGCGTTCTAAGTTGTTGCTTTCATGGGGTTTACTGTGAACCGGCATAATCGGCATGACAGTGGCTTCATCTATGAGCGGTTAACCAGTTTCGTTCCTTGAATCAATCAGGAGAAGACAATGAAAAGAACGCTCATGCTGGCCTGTGCCGGATTCGCAGCTTTGCTCATGACGGAAGGCACCGCGTCAGCCCAGTGTGGGTATGGCGGTGGATATGGGTACTACGGTGGCTATCGCAGTTCGGGAATCAGTATCGGCTACAGCCGGTACACGCCGCGAACCACGTTTTCGATCGGGTACAATTCGTACCCGTCCATCAATCCGTATTACGGTCGTGGCATCGGCTACGCGCCACCGACACGATTCCGCAGCAGTTACAGCTATCGCCATGTACCAGGTCGCGTCTATCG
Source organism: Planctomycetaceae bacterium (assembly GCA_024742875.1). GTDB lineage: Bacteria > Planctomycetota > Planctomycetia > Planctomycetales > Planctomycetaceae > Fuerstiella. The sequence continues at coordinate 106,802 of JANSXP010000015.1, forward strand.
CGGTCGCGTTCGCCACTGGTAAGCTGATTTGTCGGCCCGCCGTCCCACGCCCTGTCTGAGACTCGGCGTGGGATTTTTCTGCGCTAGGGCGTCTTGCTGTTATCAGGTGTGACCGCTTCGGGTTCGCTGTACTGCGGCAGACGCCACTGGTAGCGAATCGCAAGCAGGCGAACCACGACAATGCCGCACACGCTGATGCCCACGGCAGCATCGGGTGGTAGTGGCAGCATTTGCAAACCGAACAGCAGCCAGCACCCACCGAACGCGCAGGTCGCGTACAGCGGAGCCGTGCGAAACAGGCTGGGAACCTTGTTGCAGACCACATCTCCAATCACGCCGCCGAATGTGCCCGTCACGACGCCCAGTAACGAAGCGATAAACAGTGACGTGCCCGCCTGCACAGCAGCGGTGGCTCCCATCACACTGAACAGTCCCAGGCCCAGGGCATCAGCCACATCCACGACTGGCTCTACCCACGCCGGAATGCTGCGCACAAACGAAATCACCAGCGCGATGGCGAACACAACCACCGGATAATGCTCCGCGCGAATCCAGAACAGCGGATGCCGATCCAGCAGCAGGTCACGCAGGGTGCCGCCACCGAAAGCGCAGATAAAGGCGATGCTGAAAGCGCCCACAAAGTCCATCTGGTGGCGCCGCGCCAGCAGTACGCCGTACACCGCACCGGCAATCACGGCGATCAGTTCGATGAGCTGAAACATGGGCCGGAAGACCTACCCTGAAAATTGTCTGCAGCATCGCGATACGTCGGAATTAACCGTGCCGCCGCTGTTTTCGACCGTCGAATTTCCTGTTCTTTCCGGAGCGACCTTTGCCCGAGAATCGGCGCGGTCCGCCCTGGCCTGACCTTCGCTGGCCTCCCCGTCGAGCCGAGCTGTCACCGTGATTGTCACTCTCGGTGGCCTTTTTCAGCTGCAACGGCTTCCCCGCCACACGCACCTGTCGCAGCACGTTGTAGACATCGTTGGGCATGCCTTCCGGCAGGTCGATGGTGCTGTAGTTGTCGTAGATGTTGATCGGCCCGATGTATTCCCCCTCGATACCGCCTTCATTCGCGACAGCACCCACGATGTTGCCGGGGCGAACATTGTCCTGGTGGCCGACTTCAATGCGGTACCGTTCCATGCCGGCTTCCACACGTCCTGCGCGGCGTGGCGGACGTGTATTTCGCTGACGACTGTCACGATCACTGTAGCGGTCGCCGCGTTCCCGGTCCCCATGGGATCGCTGGTTACGCCCACCATCGTCCTGTCGCGACTGGCGTTCCCGCCGTGGCCGGTCCTCGGCCAGAAACGGTCGGCCATTTTGCAGCATCACGGCCAGGGCTGAGGCGACGTCTGCCGCCGCTGCGCCTGTTTCTTCTGAGTATTCCCGCAGCAGGTCCGCAAAGAACGCCCGGTCGTCACTGGCCATGACACTTGTGATCTTTTGTTTGAAGCGGGCGACACGGGCGGCGTTGATGTCGGCAGCCGAAGGGCGGGCGACCACTTCAATACTTTGCCGCGTGACGCGCTCGATTTGCTTGAGCTTATAACGCTGAGAATTGCTCAGCAGGATGATGGCCTCACCTTTGCGACCGGCGCGGCCCGTGCGTCCAATCCGGTGGACGTAAGTCTCAGAGTCCTGAGGCACGTCGTAGTTGAAGACATGGCTAATTCGGCTGACGTCGAGTCCCCGCGCGGCCACATCGGTCGCCACAAGGATATCCAGTTTTCCGCTTTTGAGCTGATCGATGGCTCGTTCCCGCACGTTCTGCGGCATATCTCCGTTGAGGGCGATGGCCGCCAGGCCTTCGCGGGACAGATGTTCGGCCACAGTGACAGTGGCTTCCCGGGTGCGTGTGAAAATAATCACGCCATCGGTTTCCTCCACATCCAGCAGACGGGTCAGTGTTTCCAGCTTATCCCGATGCTGGACCACCACGGCTCGCTGCCGAATGGCCTCGGCCGTCATCGTCTTTCGTTTGATCGAAATACGGACCGGGTCGTTCTGATAGTTTTTGGCGATGGACTGGATGGGACCTGGCATGGTGGCGGAAAACAGTGCCACCTGACGTTCTTCCGGCGTATGCTGCAGTACGAATTCCACGTCTTCGAGGAATCCCATATTCAGCATTTCATCCGCCTCATCGAGCACGCAGCAGCCGATCAGGCTCAGATCCAGAATTCCCTTTTTGATCAGGTCGATCACTCGTCCCGGAGTGCCCACCACAATGGGCGCTCCTCGCCGCAGTTGTCGGATCTGTCCGTCGTACCCGGTGCCTCCATACACAGCGGCGACCCGAAACCCGTTCAGGTGCTGTCCATATCGCGAAAAGGAGTCAGCCACCTGCATGGCCAGCTCGCGAGTGGGCGTCAGCACGATCACCTGCGGCAGTTTGGTGGGCAGTGCGACCAGCGAGAGGATGGGCAGCGCGAATGCGGCCGTCTTGCCAGTGCCCGTTTGAGATTGCGCCAGCACATCCCGGCCGGCCATCAGGTGAGGGATGATCTGAGCCTGCACATCCGTGGGGGTGTCATAGCCCAGTTCTTCCACCGCCTGTTGAACTTCGGGGCGCAGATCAAGTCTTCGGAAGCCTTTTTCCTCGGTCTGGGGTTCGGCAGCGTCCGACGACTGCTTTTCAGATGACACCGGTGTTGCCGGGACCGGCTGCTGGTCCACGCTCGGGCGTGATGTCGACGATTCGTGGGACTGCGTGTTTGCGGTGGGGCGAATCGCACGCTCGGCCGTGGCACTGGTCGCTACTTCCCCAGGCGATGCGTCGGCCAGGGATTCTCCGATGGCGGAATCTGCTGTACGGCGATCGTCGGTGACCTGTTCTGACGCACCGGAAGACGCCATTTCTTCCGGCTCGGCGGCTGCAACGACAAATTCGTCCGCCCGTTTGTCTGAGCGTTCGTCCACAGCAGGGTCCGTCGTTGTGTCTGGTGATCCGCTCATCACGTCCTGGGCTGTGTCAGCGATGTCTGCCGGCGCCGTCAGGATTGGGGTGTCGTCCGCTGGAAGACTCGGGTCTGCATTGGCGGCATCCGACGCGGACTGCATCGGTGCGGAGGGCTCAACGGTTGCCGCGGCCGGTTCCGACTCAACTGTGGCTGTGGGCACGTTCTCTGTGGGGAGATTTTCCTCAGCCTCAGCAGGCTCGGCAGGCTCGGCTTCGGCAGACACAGCTTCAGCAGGCACGTCAGCCGCAGACAC
>JANSXP010000124.1 GCA_024742875.1 Planctomycetaceae bacterium
CCAGGTCAGCGGCGGACTGAGTGTGAACTCAGCCGACGCTGTCGACATTGTCATTCAGAACTCGCAGGTGGACGGTGCCACAACCGTACAGACCGGCAGTGGCGCGGACGCGTTGATCGCCAACCGCAACATCTTCAGCGGCTTTACCGCCAACACGGGAGTCGGCAACGATCTGGTGGCGTTCTACGCCAACACGGTTCGAGCAGCTCTGTCGGCTGTCACGTCCGGCGGACAGGACACGATCGGACTGCGACAGGCCAACGACTTCCAGGCGAGTGCCGTGTTTAACGGTGCCGGCGGAGTGGACACACTGGCCAGCGACGGCAGCGGAGCGGCTCCAGCCGTCGTGGCCGTGGAGAACAACAATAACGCGGTTCTCGACGGACTCATTGATGATGTGCTGGCGGACTTTGACGATCTGTCACTGGACATCTGATTAAGCAGGCAGGACCCGTAACGATGGCGGCCATGCTCCTTTCGGGGCACGGCCGTTTTTCGTGCGCTGCCGTGACGGCCCGAATCCGCGACAGTGTCTTCGCCGCGACACCTTCGGCGAGCCGTTTCCGGAAAACCGTTTTCAACAACCTGCGAAGAACGGCCACGGCAGTCTGCCGCCACCTACTCTGTCACATCCAGCCCGTTGATGCGGTCGCTCCGCAGTTCCTTAGTGCGGCGGTAATATTCAAATCGCTTGCCGTGCAGCCGATTGAATTTGCCTTCCGGTCCCGTGCGGTGACTGACAGCCACTCGGCCATCGCCTTCAGCCTGAATGATGAACTGCTGCTTGGCGTGATCGTAAACAATGATGTCAGCATGCGCCGTCAGATTGCGGGACTCCAGCCGAGCGTTTTGACGGGCGACCAGTGAAAAGGCCGTTTGCCCGCTGTCTGAGCGATCCAGCCCGTCAATCGTCAGGCGATGAGCGCGGAGAATTCCAGCTCGTGTGGGCAGCTTATCGATCGACACCACCTGCAGGTCAACCCGCTCATCCACACGCCAGGCGGGAGTCACCAGAGCCACCACGTTGTGCGTGAGCTCAGCTTCTCGGTGATGCAGATTGCCGGACAGCCGACCAATGAAATCCACCTGCATGTAGACGAAGGCGGTTTGTGTTGTCTGTGCGGCCGCGTTGGCCCGCGCTGTCACGGGCGGAGCGCCCTGCAGTTGACCGTCCTTATCCGGACTCACAGATTCCAGCGTACCAGGTCCCACCGCGCTGAACAGACCGGTCTGCAGATTGGCATCCAGATCGGCAAACGTGGCAAAGTGTCGCGCGTTCAGCACGCCCTCTACAAACTGCTCGATCTTCACGGTCACCGTGTTGTGGCACTCAATGCGTTCGATGCGCCCGTTTTTGCCATCACCTGCATCACTGGTGGTGAAGGTGGAAAATCCCCCGTCATCGTCACGCGAACCCAGGCTCACATCGTCCGCAAAATGGACCGTTAGTCCGGCACATTTCAACTCGACGGTTTGAGCGCCCGCTTCGGCCATCGTCACACGGATGTTGCCCACGAAGTTGGCCGACCGGTCGCGGAACTCCATGTGGTCACTCCAGTAGATATCAATCGGCGCCGGTTCGGGCAGCAGCCGACCGTCAATGCCCTTGTCTGTCATGAACCGGATGCTGCCGTTGCCCACAACGGTCGCGCGTCGTGACACGTCCTTCAGATCAATCCGAGTGCCCTCCAGCTGACTTTGCCCGTTAGGACGAATCACGCGGGCCGGGTCACCGAACAGCTGAATCGTGCGTTCATCGGCCAGCCCTTCAGATGCCACCAGCTGATTGCCGGTCGCGGTGAACCGGGAGTCCGCGTCGTCAGAAACACGCTGAATCTCCACATCTCCGTTGAGCCACAGATCACGAAACTGGAGTTTGCGATTGGTGCCGATTCGCACGCGGGCATTGAGCGTGTTGGAGGCAAAGGTAAAGGTATCTGTGGGCTCCTGGGTTTGTTCGGATTCTGACGCCAGCTGGAAGGGGTTGTCTTCGTCGTCGCCTTCGGACACCACGTCACGATCCAGCTGCTCAAAATTCACCGTCAGCTTTTCCCGCAGCGTGCCGCTGCCTTCGGCCGACTCCAGTTCAACGTCCCCCATGGCCACCAGAACCTGCGGCACCATGCGCCCCAGATCAAAGTCGGTTTCCTGTGATGACGGCCTGCGGTCTGACGGCAGCGGTTTCAACGTCGAAGTCGTCTGCTCGGGATCTTCTCCCAGCAGCCGCATGGCCACCTGCCGGGCAGTGAGAGCAAAGTCGCGTTCCTGTTCGGCCACGCGTGCACCGCCCGTCAAACGCACGATCCGTGTGCGGCCATCCGGCGCCAGCTGCATGGTCAGCGCCTCGCCCCATTCCACCGACAAACGCATGGGCTGGCTGGACTCCTCTGAGCTGTCCGGCAGGGGGCCGGTGCTCATGATGCGGCCCAGTCGCTGGCCCGCCTGACGCCGACTGGCGGGCACCTTGAGTGTCACCTTCTGCACAGTCCCACTGGCATCATGCAGAACAGAAATCTGCGGGTCATCGCCGGTTTCCGTGGGCGGCAGTGTGAGGTCTGTGCCGTTCTGGCGAATTCGCAACAGGTCTTCACGTCCGTGCACGGCCGCCGTTTCAATTTCCAGGCGTCGCTCTTCCACATAGTACCACAAACGGTTGGCCACCATTTTCAGCCCGTTGGTTGGCGAGGCAAAGAAGATCTTGCGACCCCAGGCCTGAACCACGTTCAACTGCAGCTGTCCGTCAGGCACTCCATTCTCATCCAGACGGTCGCGAAACTGCATCACCAGTTCCGGGCACAGCAGCGCGTCGTACGTTGACCGGGTGAGCATTCGCTTCACCAGCACATCTTCTTTGGCGTCGAGCTGGCGATTCGGGTCGCTGGCCGGGCTGCCGGAAAAACGGGCCGTCCTGAAGTCCACATCATAATCAAAACCATTGGGCGCGATAATCTGCAGACGGATGTCCTTTTCCCCCCGCCGCTCCGGCGGAATCACCACATCGCAGTCAACCTGACCCATCAGCTGAATGCGGCGAACGCCGGAAATTGCCATCAGCCCGCTGTCGTTGTTTTCGGCGACGAGCTGGATTTCCACTCCGCTTTGGGCGTTTCCTTTGTGAGTCTGCCACTGAAATGAGACAGGCTCACCGCTCCACAACTTCATGGATTCCTGATCCAGACGAAATGAGTGTCCTTTGATCAGCAGATTGTCCGGCCCGCGAATGACAACATTGCCACGCAGATCGGCCGATGTGATTTCTCCCAGTTCGGTATTCTCGGACAGCAGTTTGGAATCGCTGGACAGTCTGGCGGAATCCGCCGTCAGGCGAATGGGAATATCCTCATCTTCACTGCGCCACAAGATGGCGATCGGACTGGCATCGATTCGGGACCGCGCGGCATTCAGGTCAAAGCGATTGCAGAACAGATACCGCCCCTCGTGACGAAAATGCTTCCCGGCCTGCGTCACCCAGGATTTTTCCGGGAACCACATCGCGGCATCACGCTTGAACTCCGCCACCGAGACTTTTGGCTGCGAAATCTCAAGCGGGGCATTGCGTTCCACCTCCAGAAACATGGATGTGGACGAGCGGTACAGCCAATAGACGCCCACGAGCAGAACGCACACGACGCTCGCACGGGACAGTCTTCGTACAGGGCTGTAAGTGTTCATGGCTTTGCCAAAAGAGCGGCGGATGACCCCGGGACCAGACGAATCAGGCGGTGCGTGAGCGAACCGCAGATCGCTGCGTATCAGCAGCGTCAGTCACCGGCCGTGAGGCGGCAAACGACAGGCAGTCCATCACGTCGGTAATGTCCACCAGCCCCACCGGGCGACGATCCTCGTCAACCACAGGCAGTTCGCTGATCTTTCGTTCCGACAGCAAAGACACGGCTTCGGGCAGCAGTGCATCGGGCCCAATGGTAGTGGGATTGACCGTCATCACAGCAGAGATGGGCTCATCGATCTGATGATCGCGGCGCTGTTCAAACAGCCGCGCCAGATCACTGTCGGTAAACAGTCCGGTCAATTGACCGGACGCGTCGGTCAGCACCACCGCGCCTGTACGGCGCCCCGGTCGGCTCAATTCAATCATCACCTGCCGCACGGACACACTGTCCTGCGCGACCCGCAGGTCATCGTCGGTGCGCATCACTTCGTGCACGGGCTGCAGTCGTCGGCCCAGGCTGCCCGCCGGGTGAAACAGGGCGAAGTCGGTTTCGCCAAATCCGCGCAGACTACTGAGTACCAAAGACAGTGCGTCGCCCATCGCCAGCATCGCCGTGGTGCTTGTGCTGGGCGCCAGCTTCAAACGGCCTGCTTCGCTGTGTCGTCCGATGGCCAGTGTCACTTCGGCCGCCCGGGCCAGTGGAGTGTCAGCGTCGCGTGTGATGGCAATCACGGGAACCTGAAGTCGGGCCAGGACCGGCAGCAGTCTCAGAATCTCTTCACTGGCCCCGCTGTTGGACAAAGCCAGCACGCAGTCGTCCGGGCCCACGCAGCCCAGGTCACCGTGCACAGCTTCGGTCGGATGCAGAAAACCGGCCCGTGTACCCGTACTGGCCAGCGTGGCCACAATTTTCTGACCAATGAGTCCGGCTTTGCCCACGCCGGTTACCATGACGCGGCCGGCCGGTCGGCCACCCGTGCAGCGTTCAACCAGCCGCACGGCATCGCAAAAAGAGGCATCGAGCGCGTCGGCCATCTGGTGCAAAGCGGCCGCCTCCTGGCGAATGACATCGCCGGCTTCCTGCAAAATCGCCAGCGCGGCGCTCGGCAGGATGTCCGGGCCGTTATCCTCGGCGTGCATAATTCGTCCCTGAATCTGTTGGGAAGACGGGTCGGCCAACCGGACCATCATTCCCCCTCAGCGCCGCTCTTCCTGAGCGGGCTCTTCCTGAGGCTAACCTCCAATTTTACGCGGCACTGCAAGGTGCGGTCAACGTGGCATCGGGAGTTGACAGTCAACATCAACACCCGGAAGGCCCGCGTCACCGAACCACATGGCCGTCCGGGCAGGTCAACGCGCACAAACTGCAGATCTGCACTTCGGCGACGGGCATGCTGTCACAATAGGAAGAAAGCGAAGATTGCATCGCACAGCCGGCAACTCACTTCCATTTCCGTCGCGTCACGTCGTCGTCACCACCTGCGCGTCTGTCTGCTGCCCGTCAAAGGCCACCATGAGCACTCGGGATCCGGAGGGCACGTCGATCAGCCCTGACAGCGGCACGCTGCCATCGCCCAGGCTGCGGGTACCGCGGATCGGCTCGCCGTCGACTGTCGAGAAATGCACGTCGGCATCCGGGAGCGTCTTCAGCGCGGGCACACGGGAATCGACTGGACGGCCCGTCTGACTGGCGGTGGTCTGCAACGCGCCGCCGCCGCGGGCCGCCTCACTGGGGCCGTCCACCAGATTGCGGACCGTCATTGCGATCGCCGGGTCTGCCGGGCGCGGGTCGAACGCCATCTCCAGAAAGTTCCAGTAAAACGGCTGCCCGTCTTCGTGCGGCTGCAGATTGGGTCCGGCGTACTCTTTGTGATAAAGCGCATGGATGGCCACATCGCGGCCATCGAAGTCTTTCATCTGCGGGCCGAAACCTGGAATGACCGCGCGACCGCCGCTGCGACCAATGGGGCCGAAGCTGCATTCAATCACGCGATGCTGCTGATTGGTCATGACACAGCCGTTGTGAACATCCCCATACACCGACACGATTCCATCCCGCGAGCCCAGCAGTTCCAGCACACGGTCGGCGCCCGCTTTGACCCAGCCGGCATAGTCGGCCGTCACGCGGTCCCGCTGATCAAAAGCGCCCGCTATGTGATCACCCACGCTGGCCCGATTTTTCGTTCCCGCCCAGACGGTATGCATGCCGTTGATCCCCGTCAGACAAATCAGCCGACTGCTGTCCGTCTGCACGAGATTCTGCAGCCAGGCAAACTGTTCTTCACCCAGCAAACTGCGCGTGGGGTCGGTGCGATCGTAAAGGCTCTTGAAGGCCCCCCAGCCGGATGCCGTCCAGATGTCGGTATCCTGACTGCTGCGCCACAGACGAGAATCCAGAATCACCAGCGTGAAGTCCCGGTTGGGCATTTTCCACGCCCGCCACTTCTTTGGGTTGGCCAGAGGGTCCACCTGCTCATCACCGGTAATTAGGTGATGGACGATCTGAAAATTGCGACGCATGTAAGACGCGTCCTGTCCCAGGCCGTCCACACGTCGGATGGCGATCTGCTCGGGACCTTTTACGTCGTCCATGCCGTAATCGTGGTCGCCTGGGTTGATGATGTTCCAGTGCCGCATCATCTGCCAGCGACTGGTGGGGCCACAAATGCTGCTGGTGACCACGCGATACGCGTCGTCTGTGCTGGGGGGATAAAGCACCAGTTCCATGTACCAGACATCATCCTCCCAGACCATCACCTGAAAGTCGTAGTCTTCCAGGTGCTGATAGGAGCCCATGGAGGGCTGATCGCGAAACTGCCAGTCATCCGAACCGCCCAGAATTCTCCAGCTGCCGTCTTCCTGTGGCTGCTGCAGCCCACTTGTGATGGCATGACAACTCAGTCCGCACAGTTTGTAAGGCGCGGTCAGCTGTGGCAGACGCCCCACGTAGGTTCCGCTGGACGGCACGTCTCCCACAAATCCGCTGCCGGGGCCGCACTGATCGGTGCCAATCCGCGTGTCAGCCGTGACATCCACGCCATCTTTCCAGATGGTGTAATACAGCGTCGTGCTGGCCGGACTGACAGGCAACGTGGCCGTGATGACGGCCGTGTTGCGACGCCATTCATGATTAACAATTTTCGCTGTACCGGCCACCGGCACCGACGCCCAGCCTCCCTGCGGCGTGGGCGAATCGGCAATTCGCAGTTCGGCCGTCTGCCCGTCTGAGGCGAACAGACTCACAAAGCGACACGTCCACTGCCCGTCTGTCTGCTGCAGTGTGTCTCCCAGCGGGTAGCACGAAAAGCAGTCAAATTCGGGCGCGTTGCGACGGTTGTGGGCGGGCGCGTCGACTGCAAACTCTGAGACTTCAAAATCCACAAGCCCCCGTGCCGTGACGCCCGCATAACCGCGAAACATCGAAGACGGTCCTTCGGCCACGAGAGTTTTCGTGATGCCATTTGCCTGCAGTTCGGCCGTCATGCGGGACACATTGCGGGCAATTGGTGACACGCCCACTTTCAGTCGCACCTGGTCACCCGGCTGCAGGTTGAGGCCGGCCTTCACTTTGAGCTGTTCGCCGGTCACGGTTCGCGTGCGGCTGCGATTTTTGGGAGCAATTAACGCCAGCTCATCGTTATCTGACCACACGACCTGCAGCGTGTTGCGAATTTTGCCATAGCTTTCAAACACAGATTTGCTGCCGAAAGCCAGGCCCATCCAGCCGTAGCCGGCGGTATACATCTTCCAGGCGGGATCGTCACCTTCCGGACACGACGGGGCGGCTGCTCGATAGACAAATGTCGCCTCCACCGTGTAGCCGCCCTGCAGATTCCAGTCGTTGCGATAGATAATCCCTGGCGGCAGTGAGGGGTCGTATTCCGTTTTCATCTGCTGACCACGGGTGGCCGAATGAAACGGAAATCCTGTGGCGCGCGCCCGATCTCCCACATTGCTCAGACGTCGTCGCAGCACACCACCGTCGACCTGCCAGAAACCCGGGTTGAGCGACTGCCACTGGGAGGGCAGTACAAGCGAGGCTTCTGAAGTGGCGGCCACCGCGCTGGCTCGTGCGGCTTCGCCTGCCCCGACCAGCACGCCCGTGCCCGCCGCCAGCAGGCCCGCAGTTTTCAGAAATTCGCGTCGATCAGACGACGGACGATTGTAATCGCCCGGCTGTTGTGAAGGCTGACTGCTCACCTGTGTCTCCTGTGCAAATGTCGTCGGACCTGTGCCCCGGTTTTATCCGCCGCCGCCCGACAACGCCACCAACCGCCGCCCGTGGGCCGTGACCTGACGTTAGAGGGCCGCCTCGGCAGCGAATCTCAAAAAACGCACACACAAAATCGGACAACGCGTGTCCATCTGTCACAGGCCCGCCATGAACGCCCCCGCACAAGACATTTCCCGTGACAGGACGCCCCCACCGGCTCAGCGCAGGGCAACTGTGCGCTGGCGACGGATGCTCGTACTGTATCTGCTGGTGCCCTATTTGTGCGTCACGCTGATCTTTGCCATTTTTCAGCGACAACTGATCTATCGTGGTACCCGCAGCAACAGGCTGGATGTCTCCCTGGCATCATTTGCCGGCAGCGACTCACAGAACGTCGCCCTGACCGTGGACGATGATGTGATCATCCGCGGGTGGCTGCTCAAAACGAAAACGAAGATGACAACACGTGCGTCACCAGCGCACACGCAACCGGTGACGGATGCTGCGCCACCGCGGAGACTGGTCATCTATTTTGCAGGAAACGCACAGCATCGTCAGGATCGTGCCACCGACCTGCACCAGTTTCTGGCCGCCGGCGTTGACGTGCTGGCCTGCGACTATCGCGGTTTTGGAGACAGTGACGGCACGCCGACCGAAGCGAATCTCACGCACGATGCGGCTGCGATCTGGGACTTTGCGATCAGCGAAGGTTATCTGCCGTCGCAGATCATTGTGTACGGTGAATCTCTGGGCGGCGCCGCTGCACTGTCATTGTGGTCAGCGCCACGACGGCCAGAGCCGGCCGCCGTGATCCTGAATTCGACCTTTTCGTCCATGCAGGACGTTGCCGCCACACTCTATCCATGGTTTCCCTTTCAGTATCTGGTGGTCGATCGATGGGCTTCCCTGGAACGCATTGGCCGCGTCACCTGTCCAGTCTACATTTTTCATGGCACCGACGATCAGATTGTGCCCATTTCGCTGGGGCGGAAACTGGCGGCCGCCGGTCGACTGATCCAATTTATCGAAGTCCCGGGCGGCCGTCACAATGAGCTGCCGGCCGGCCGACTGCGATCATTGCTGCAGCAGCCGCAGCAGCTGTCCGCCCCTGATCGCATATTCTGAGACAGCCCCGTCGGCACCTCCCGGGGGCGAGAAAGTCGGTTCGCCGACACGAACCGGCCAACTGAGGGTCGACAAAACCCCGGCACGACCTAAACATAAGCGAAGCGGCCAGCGGGCCAAATGCAGTCAGCCGGCCCCTGACCGAATCGCACCTCATCGCCCCAGTGAGCGTTTTCATGTCATTGCCAGCCTTCAGCGTCCGCAACTCGGTTCTTGTCAACATGCTGATGATGGTGATCCTGGCCGCGGGCGGCATTTTTGCCGTGACGCTGCAGCGGGAAATGTTCCCCGAATCCCGTCCTGACAAGCTGCTGGTGTCTGCCGTTTATCCGGGCGTCCAGCCCGCGGACGTGGAAAAAGGGGTGACCATCAAATTTGAAGAGGCGATCCGCGGCGTGGAAGGCGTGGAGAAGATTGACTCTCAGATCGGTGAGGGCCTCAGTCTGACCACGCTCACCCTGGCACAGTCGGTGGACGACGTCGACGCGCTGCTGCAGGAAATCCGCAACGAAATCGACTCCATTCAGGATCTGCCCGACGAAGTCGAAAAGGTGAGCCTGCGGAAGATTGAACCCCAACTGCCCGTCATCTCCATCGCCATCTACGGAAACGGTGATGAAGCCGCCCTCAAGAAAGCCGCTCAGGCCCTGCGTGACGACCTGCTGAAGCTGGATGGCATCAGTCGCATCAGTCTGAACGGAATCCGCAACGATGAGATCTATGTGGACGTCAATCCCGACCGACTCCTGCAGTACGACGTGACGTTTGAAGAGATCGCGGCCGCCATTCGCTCAGAAAACGTGGACATCAGCGGTGGTCAGCTGAAGGGAGATCGCAACAGCATCGCGGTGCGTACCGTTGGGGAGGAGCAGGAAGCGCTGCGACTGGAAGACATCGTCGTACGTTCACAGCCGGATGGCAGCCAGGTCCATCTGCGGGACGTGGCCACACTCTTCGACGGCTTCGTGGATTCCGACCTGCAGTCACTGTTCAACGGCCGTCAGTCGGTCGACTGCGTTGTGTTCAGTGCCGACGGGGAGGACACCGTGCAGATTTCTTCTGTGGTGAAGGCCTACTTTGCCGGCCGCAGCAACGGAGAGTACACGGGCCCATCAAAAAACGCCTCGACGGCATACTCGGTCCTGGGGCGCCCCGACGTCTACAGTGTGTACGAGGCAGCCAGGTCCAATCCCTTCCCCTCGGAATTCGAATTCCAGCTGCACACAGACATCGCCCGCTTTGTGGAAGGCCGACTGGACCTGATGACCCGCAATGGGCGTGCGGGCCTGATTCTGGTGCTGATTTCGCTGAATCTGTTTTTGAACTGGCGGGTGGCCCTGTGGGCGGCAATTGGGCTGGTGGTTTCGTTCATGGGCACGTTCGCCGTGATGTGGACGCTGGGAGCCACGGTGAATCTGCTTTCCATGTTTGGCCTGATTGTGGTGTTGGGCATCATCGTGGACGACGCGATTGTGATCGGCGAAAACATCTATCGGCATGTGGAAGAAGGAATGCCGCCGATGCAGGCGGCCATCAAAGGCGCTGAAGAAGTGATGTGGCCCGTCATTGTGGCCGTCAGCACCACAATTGGCGCCTTTGCCCCCCTGTTCTTCATTCAGGGTCAGATCGGCGACTTCATGGCGCAACTGCCGCTGGTCGTGATCGCCGCCCTGTCAATCTCACTGGTGGAAGCACTCATCATTCTGCCCGCCCATCTGCGGCACCTTCCCCCTCAGAACGGGAAAGATAAGACGGCAGAACCCGGCGCTGATGGCACGGTGGCCGGCCGCAGCTGGAAAGAACGCCTGATGCAGGACTGGCTGATGGCCCCTTACGAACGGATTCTGCGGCTGTGTCTGAAGTGGCGTTATGTGACGGTCGCGGCCGTGTTTTCGGGCCTGATTGTCTCCGCCGGACTGATGGCGAATGGCATCGTGAAAGCACGCTTCATTCAGGACATGGACAGCGAAACACTCATCTGTGCTCTGGAAATGCCGATCGGCACATCCACAGATCGGCTGAAAGGTCAGCTGCAGGCACTGACAGACTATGTCGTGGACGAGTCACAGTTTCCGGAGGTGGTCAACGTGCAGACCATCGCCGGCCGGCAGTATGACGTGACCGGGGCAGGCTCAGTCGGCACTGACGACCAAAGTCACCTGGGTCAGCTCGTCGTGGAAATCTGCCCGGCGGAAGAGCGTTCGCGTTCGAGTGAAGATTTACTGGCCGTCCTTCGTGAATTCACGGACACCCAGCTGAAAGGCATGAACTCCGTTCGCTGGCAGGCGATGAACGGAGGCCCCGGCGGCAACGACATCGAGATTCAGCTGTCCGGCATTCCCGATGAACAGCTGCCCAGAGCTGTCGACGACTTAAAGCAGTTTCTGACGCGCATCGACGGTGTCTACGACCTGGATGACAATCTTGATGTTGGCAAGTCGGAACTGCGACTGCGTGTTCGCGATTCCGCAGCCTCCATGGGGATTACGGTGGGGTCACTGGGAATGCATGTGCGTGGCGCGCTGTTTGGACAGGAAGCCCGGCGGATTACCAGAAACCGGGAAGACGTTCGCATTATGGTGCGATACCCCGAATCCTTCCGGGAGAGCAGCTGGAATGTGGAGTCGATGTGGATTCCTTCCCAAATGGGTGCGGCTGAAGGCACGGCAGAAGCCGCCCGCAACTGGGTGCCCATTCGCGAAGTGGCGGAAATCGAAATGGCTGAAGGCTACTCCACGATCACCCGCAGCGAGCAGACGCGTTCAGCCACCGTCTTTGGAGCCGTCGACGAAACCCAGGTGCCCAATACGCGCAGCGTGATTCAGGAGGTGCAATCTGAGAAGGATGCCGAGCTGCGAGCCAGTTACCCGGGCATCCAGATTGAGTACCTTGGCCAGGCCGAAGAGATGGGTAAAAGTTTCGCTTCACTGAAACTCGCTTTCCCTGTCGCAATTCTGATCATCTACGGCATGCTGGCCGGGCTGTTCAAATCCTATACACAGCCGCTGGTGGTGATGTCCGCCATTCCCTTTGGCTACCTGGGCGCCGTCATTGGCCACCTGATTACCGGAGAGACCTTCACCATTCTGAGCTGGATTGGCCTTGTGGCGCTGGCGGGCATCCTCGTCAATGATTCACTGGTGCTGGTTGACTTTATCAACCGTCGCGTGGCCGACGGACTCGATCCGCTGGAAGCCAGTGTGGATGGCGCCCGCAAACGCCTGCGAGCCATTCTGCTCACCACCCTGACAACCGCCGCGGGACTCATTCCACTGATGTTCGAAACCAGCTTTCAGGCCAAGTTCCTGATTCCCATGGCCGTCACTTTGACGTTCGGCCTTTTGTTTGCCACGCTGCTGACACTGGTACTCGTGCCCTGCCTGAATCTGGTGCGTGAGGATGTGCTGGAACTGTGGACAGACTTCCAAAACCGGCTGTTCGGCCGGTCCCGACCATCAGAGCCCGCACCGGGGACCGATATGACCGTCTGACAGCGACGGTCCTCAAGAGCCGCAGGCGTGCTGTCAGTTCGCGGAACGAGACACGCAGAGCTTTTCACTGAGGCGCCTGCTGA
>JANSXP010000060.1 GCA_024742875.1 Planctomycetaceae bacterium
AGGCGCAGGAGGCAGACGTGATGGGGCGACTGCTGCAGGCCCTGCTGACGCACTGGGAAAGGACGCGTTCGACTGGCAGTACGGGCGGAGCAGACGAATGATCCGCTACCTGTGGACCTACAAACTGTCAACAACCACTTTTCTGCAGGGACTCCCTGCGTTCTGGTCAAACTACTGGAAGACGAGGACGTGGTCACAGCTTCTGCTCGGTGTGCCCGCCGTCCTGCTGGCGGCAGCGGCAGTGACGATCACCCAGCGTGGCGGTCAGCTGCGTGAGTCTGGTGAATTGGCGGTGCGTTACGAAAAGCGAATGCAGCAGGCGCTGGTCAGCGGCAATTTTGCGGCCGCCGAACTGAACCTCGGCCGACTGCTGCCTTTGTGCGATGACCCGCAGGCGCAGACGTTTCAGTTTGCAGGTCGACTGTTCGACATTAACGGGGGCTCTGAACAAACGGGACTGCTAATCGCGCCGGTGAGTCAAAAGGACACAGCCGCAGATTCCCCTCAAACGGCGGCCCTTGTTCGCGCTTTGTCCATCATGCAGAACCTGGCCCCTCGTCTGGGGCGGCAGTCAGGCTATCGACCGGCGCACGCGTTTCTCGCCGACTTCTGGCTGACCAGAACGCCAGCCACAAACACAACGCGGATCCTGGGACTGCAGCATCGCCTGCAGGCAGACCCTGGAAAGTACGAACCGGCGCTGCAACTGGCCAGGCTCATTCAACCACTTGGCTTTCATCAGCAGGCTCTCGATGTCCTCACGCCACACCGTGAGGCTCATGCCGACGTGCTCGTACAGATGGCTCTGGCCTGGGACTCACTAAAGCAGTCAAAAAAGTCACGCGCGGCGCTTCTGGAGGCCAGCCGAAAACTGGACACACAGCTCGCCGCAGATGCAACAAATCGACCGCTGCGCAAAAAGCTCAGTCGCGTCCTGGTGGCCGCAGGTCGCCCTTTGGATGGTCTGCTGCTCATGGCCGAAGGGATGCCTCGCACTCCGACCGCAGCTGAAAGCGACCTGCTGATTCAACACTATACCTGGTGGATTTCCTCGATTCCCAGGTCACAGATCGCGCCACAGCTGGCCCAACTGCAACTGGCACTCAAATGGTCGGAGCGCCCGCCAGCCGCTCTGGATCAGAAGACAAGCACGCTGACGATGACATCCGGCGAAACGGTAACGCTGCCGGGGCCCATCGTCGCCTTTCACGAGGCGCTCAATCATGGAGAAGGACGATGGCTGCTGCCTCTTCTGCTTGGTTCTTCAGCGGCGGCGGCGGGAGAACTGGAGAACGCCGTGGAGCTGTTGAAGGACGCGACAGCCTGCGCCCCCAGTCACCCGGTGGTGGCCAACAATCTTGCATGGACCCTGCACAAGCTCAGTCAGCAGCGGACCGGCAAAGCCGGCGCCCCAGTCGAGTCAGAAATTCGAGATCATGCCAGACAGCTTGTGGAGCGGGCGCTGCAGATTGCCCCACAGGAGCCCCATTTTCGCGCCACACGGGGTGTGCTGGCGGTCGCCCAGGAAAACTGGACACTGGCAATCGACGATCTGGAATTCGCAGTCACCGCCAACCTCAGTTCCAATGAGATCCTGGCGGCTCTCGCACTCGCCCGGCGCAAACGGGCGGAATCTCAGTCTGCCGCCGATGAGTCGGACTCGACAGCCGGTCCCTCGAGCGAACCGTGAACGCCCAGATACACGGGCAACGCCAGCAATGCGCCCAGCGTGGGGGCCGCCACATAGACCCACAGATGCTGCATCTGCTGTCCCACGACAGCCGGCGCAATCGAGCGGGCAGGATTCATGGACGCACCGCAGATCGGCCCGGCAAACATGGCCTCCAGTGCGACAACGGAAGCGATCGCAATACCGGCCGTGATGCCCTTTTCCTTCGCACCTGCCGACACATTCAAAATGACAAACATCAGCATGAAGGTGAGCACAACTTCAAACACAAAGGACTGCTGCCACGCGCCAGCCGGCAGGGTGGCCCCCAGTGTGACGGCCTGAGGGAACATCAGCCGCAGCAGACCACTGGCTCCAAAGGCGCCCACAATCTGCGCAACCAGGTACGGCGGCAGTTCTTTCAAGGGAAATCGACCGGAAACGGCAAACGCGACGGACACAGCCGGATTGATGTGAGCCCCCGACACATCCCCCAGCGCGTAAATCATGGCCAGCACAATCAGGCCAAACGTCAGCGCGATGCCTGGGTGGCCAATGGCCCCCTGACTGGCATTGTTCACAACAATCGCGCCGGTTCCGGCAAAGACGAGGCAAAACGTGCCAACAGCTTCCGCGAGATATCTTCGCATGAGGACGTTCAGAAAGAGGAGACGTGGCGATGGTGGCGGAACGCACTGTCCTGCCAGAGCTTAGTCTACCTGGACGGGCTTTAGCGCACGATTCGCTCGCGGGGCGACCCTGGGAATTGCCGCGACTGGGAAATCGACGGCGGCCTCCCAACCCCGGAACGGCATCCGACACGGACCAGTTTCAAACGCCCATGTCGGTCAGAAACGGGGCCGACATCCGTGCCAGCAGCCACCCCACTTTCACGCTCGCAGTCGGGTGTCCTGGCGGGCCTCGAGAGTGAAGGTGGACAGCGCCGATCGGAGCTCTGTTACGGATACGGGCTTCTTGAGCACCTGATCCGGCTCAGCCTGAGCTTCGCATCGCGCCAGAATAGACTCCGTCCCCCATCCGGAAAGGACGATCACCGGGATCTGTTTACCAATCTGTCGCAGCTGACAAATCAGCTCAGCTCCCGTCATGTCAGGCAGGCCAAAATCCGTAATGACCAGATCCACCGCCTGTCTCCGACAGGCCTGGACGGCCTCCTGCCCGCAGGCGACATCCACCACCGTGAGCCCCAGGTGCTTCAGCATCAGCCGCAGAGTCCGACGGACCTCGGTTTCATCTTCCACCAGCAGCACACGCTGGGCGGCAATGGGAGCCGGATCGTCCGATTCAGGCGGCGGGGCCTGCTCTGGGCCAGGGACCGGCAGTCCAAACGTGACCCATGTCCCGCGCCCCGGGCTGGAACGAATCTCCAGCTGCGAGCCATAGCCTTCCACAATCTGCCGGCAGGTGGGCAGGCCCAGACCGGAGCCCGAGCTTTTGGTGGTATAAAATGGTTCCCGACAGCGACGCAGCTGTTCCCGATCCATCCCGCAGCCGGTGTCGACGACCTCCACCATCATCTGATTTCCACGATAGTAATTGCGGACTGTGACCCGTCCGCCCTCTGGCATCACCTGGACGGCGTTGAGCAGCAGATTGGTGAGCAGCACACGAATCTCTGAGGGGCACACATCGACGGACACGTCGTCCACATCACGAATCAGTTCCACATGAACACTGTCCAGCTCCGCCTGAGCCTTCAGAATGGGCTGCATACCTTCGAACGCCTCACTGACCAGGGCGTCCAGGGAGACAATTTCCCGCTGGACGGAACTCCCCTGAGAACGAAAATGGCTCACCCGATCAACAATCGCACTGACATCCACGGCCGCCTTTTCCAGCAGATTTCCCAGACGCCTCTGACGTGCGCTGGGAACCGGGATCGAAGCCATCAGCAGTTCCGCCGATCCGACCAAAGGCGTGAGCGCGTTGTTCAGATCGTGGGCAATACCACTGGTCATTTCACCAATCGCCCGCAGCCGCTCCTGGCGCAATGACTCCGTATGAAGCTGCTGCAGCGAACGCACTGCACGGAATGCGATGAACACCACCGCCAGAATCCACCCCCCCGACGCCAACAGCTCCACCCAGTCGCGATGTGCCGCTTTTCTGCCCAGCATCGGTACATGATCCCACGCAGGAATCTGTTCGGTATAGCTGGTAAAATGGCCCAGCATGATCAAAGACAGCCCGACACAAATCACGCTTCTGAGCGTCACCGAAAGGGGCGCTCTGACTGTCAGTGCGGCCAGCACAACGGTCACGGTGCCAGCCATCATCAGACGCAGCAGCCCTTCGCGCTGCTTGGAAATCACGTCGGCGTTTTCCATTACTTCCAGCCCGGCTGTGATCACGACAATCAGTGAAAACAGACCAATCGCACGACTGGCATAGCGGATTGTGGGAACAAGCATTGACCGACAACTTTCTCAAGACACGTCCCGGCAAACGATCTCTGACAGGACCTTACATGCGCTGAACGCAACATGCGAGACATCGCAGACCATCGCGGCAAGCTGCCCCCACCCATGAGTGAACAAACGTTGTGCGACTTGCCCCAGTTGGTGGCAGCCTCATTGCTTCGTGGGTAAACTCCCGCTCTGCTTTCAGGGCGCATCAGCGCTCCCCCCACGACAAGCCGTCACGCGGCCCCGCCATGCAAGGAGCTGCACGGTGATTCACAACGTCCGACACCTGTTCGCTGCTGCCGTCTGCATCTGGAGTCTGACAGGGTTGGTTTACGGCGATGAAATGGCCGATGATCGGCTGTCCGCCGCAAGCGAGGACGGCCCCGCACCAAAGAAGTCAGCTCGAAAAGGTGACTCTCACACGAAGGCGGAACTGGCCGACTTTAAGGACGCGTTTGCAAAACTGCGAACATCGCCCGCCGAAGCCGCAGAGCACGCCTCACTCATCCTCGAAAGACATCCCCAGCTTCCTGAAAAGCTGCGAGCACACACGCTGTGGATCAAAGGCAGCGGGCTTTCCCTGTCAGAGCAGCACCCCGAAGCTCTCACCGCGCTGACCTCTGCTGAGGAGATCTTTCGCAGGGTCAAAGAACAGAAGATGCTGCGACAGACGCTGCGTTACATTGCTGCGTCTGCATTCGAATGCGGCGAGTATGAAATGGGACGCAGGGCGGCGGCTGAGGCCGTATTGATGTCCAGCGAATGGAACGATCGATCTGCCTACGTGTCTGTCCTCTACAACGAGCTGGCACTGAATGAAATTGAACTGGGGCAGACAACATCGGCCATCGAAAACCTTCGCCTGGCGATCGACATCTCCCGCAGTTGTGGCGACGAAAAAGGGCATGTCAAATCGCTCATCAATCTGGGCAACCTGCTGTGTGAAAACGGCTTTCAGGCTAAGGCCGCTGAGTGCTTTCGCGAAGTCATTGAGACGGAAGAAGGCAAGACCGTCAGCTTTCCTCTGGTCGCAGCGCATGCTGGTCTGGGAGATGTGCTGGTTGCCTCAAGAGAACTTGTCAAATCCCGACGACATCTTCAGCAGGCCCTCGACCTGTGCCGACAGCCGGGCACAGACAACATTCGGGCGGCCGTTGAGCTGTCCCTCGGTCGCTGGGAAGTGGCGGCCGACAACCCAACCATGGCCGAGCAGCACTTCAGTCGATCGCTGGAGCTGTACACGCAGCTGAATAACCCGGGCGGCGTCACGAGTGCCAGTCAGCATCTGCGCCGACTGCAGTCTGCTCAGGACATTCAGGCCATCCGGGAGCAGCTGCGCGTCGCCCGCGAATCGGGCGGCTGTGGTGAGGAGCTCTCATTACTGTACGAACTGGCCGACCTGCTGCGTCAGTCCGATCAGTGGCAGGAGGCCACTGATCAGCTGGCACGCGCGGCAGAGCTGGAACGTGATCGAGGTCGCGAAAATCTCACCGCCCGGATTGACAGTGAACTGGCGCTGATGGACCAGGACGCACTGCGACATCTGCAGACGGAAGTGGAGTCCAAGCTGGAACAGCTGCAGTCACAGGAATGGTGGTACACGGGACTGGCGGTCAGCGTTGTGGGCCTGCTGCTGACCCTGGGATTTGTCGTGCGCCTGCTTTATGACAAGAAAGCGGCCGTTCACGCACTGCGCGAAGCCCATTCGCAGTTGGAAGG
Source organism: Planctomycetaceae bacterium (assembly GCA_024742875.1). Lineage (GTDB taxonomy): Bacteria > Planctomycetota > Planctomycetia > Planctomycetales > Planctomycetaceae > Fuerstiella. The sequence goes on from JANSXP010000060.1 coordinate 5,815, forward strand.
TCAAAAAGTTGTGCAGCTGAAAATGGAACGCCAGCTGGCCCGGCAGCAAAAGTCACAAAGCCTGGAGTCCATGGCATCAGGGATCGCGCACGATTTCAACAATCTGCTGACAGGAATTGCCGGACTGGCAGAACTGGCTGTCCGAGCCGGTTCATCGACAGAAAAAGATGAACTGCTTCAGCAAATCACATCCACGTCGATTGAGGCATCCGGACTGACCGGTCAGCTGCGGCAGTTTCTCGGGCAGCCTTCACCGCAGGACGTCCAGTGTGATGCCTCAGTCGTCCTTCACAATACGTCCCGGCTGCTGGAATCGCTGTGCCGCCCCCGGCAGCTCACCATCAACACTGCGGAATCACAACTGGCCACGCGGATCGACGCAACCCGCCTGCAGCAGGTGCTGGTCAATTTGGTGTCCAACGCGTCGGAGGCGACTTCCAGTGATGGTCGCATTGATCTGCAGATCTGCAACGTGACTTGTGACCAGTCAACACTGAACGCCCATCAGTGCGAGCCAACCGTCACGCCGGGGCAGTTTCGTCGCGTGGATGTGATCGACAACGGTCATGGTCTGACAGAAGCAGATCGAGCCCGCATCTTTGACCCTTACTTTTCGACCAAGGGAGTGGGCCGCGGTTTGGGACTGTCTTCCGTTGCGGGAATTGTTCGCAGTGCCGGTGGCTTTGTGACGGTCGCAGCCGGACCAGCCGGTGGCACCTGGCTTTCCGTATTTCTGCCGGCGGCGGAAAGTGAGTCAGTCTGCGTATCACAAACAGAATCTTCAGAACCGCGGGAAACCGTCCGACAGCACCACGCACGCGTGTTGATCGTGGACGATGAAAGGCTGATTCTCGACCTGCAGAAAATGTCCCTCACTCAGGCGGGGATGAATGTGACAACGGCAGAATCCGCGGAGGCCGCGCTGCAGCTTGCCACGGAGCACGGTTTCGGTTTTGACTGTGTGATCACCGATTACTCGATGCCCGGGCACAACGGCCGCTGGCTGGCACGGCAAATCCGAACACAGGCCCCCGACCTGCCCGTAATTCTGTGCAGTGGATTCGCCGATGAGTCCATGGAACCGGGCAGGGACATCAGTGTGGTGCTGTCAAAGCCTTACACACAGAAAGATCTTATGGACGCGATCGCCGCCTGCGTCAGCCACCTCCCGGTCCGAGACAGCGTGGTTGCTTAAAAGCGTGGGCCGCACCGATGCCTTAGTCTTTGGCAATGTCCGTGAGCGGAATGCGCTGAAAGACCAGGTCCGACTGACTGCCTTCGTAGACAATGCCGACCGTCTTCTGATCAATCATCGTCAGGCACGAATAGCCGCGGCCTGGCTCTTCGTCCAGCAGCAGCATGGCGTCCGTCGGCCAGCTGGCTCCGGAGTCTTTTGACATCCGAATCGTCATATGGTGGCGACCGCTGAACGAATCCGGGTTGGAAAACAGGAGGGTTTGAGGATTCCCCCGTACTGGCGCCTTCGATCCAGAATCAGACAGCCAGCGACGGTCCCGGTCCACATTGATCAAACTCGCCATACAGGCGCGAGGTTCCCGCAGCTGGCGACGGCTGCCAGGATGCTCGTGCCAGGTTTGACCGAGGTCATCGGACGTCATGATCACGCGATAGCTGGTCCGATTATAGCGACAGTTGAGCATCAATCGGCCGTCCTCCAGCTCGGCAACCTGTGCTTCGGTTGTGTCATCGCAGGCGCCGGTTCCCGCCTGCCAGGTCGCACCGTGATCTTTGCTGTAGATGATGGAGGAGTGCGGCAGACGACTGGCCACTTTGTCTGTGCTGCTGGGCGGATCCTGATACTGCGCCGGAAACACGAGTGTGCCGTCGCGCATCGTGATCCCCCGACCCGGTCCCTGCAGCAGAAAACTCCACTCCGGACGTTTCACCTGACGCGTGATATTGACGGGCTTCGACCAGGTCACCCCGTCATCGTCGCTGCGGACCAGCATCCACTGCCCTGTATCTTCCGGTTCCAGCCCCGGCTTTGAGCCCACCCACGATCGATTGCCGTGACTCCATGTGGCGGCACACCAGATGGTCCCCGTCTGGCGATCCACCAGCACGCACGGATCGCCAATCCCGTCATAACGAAAATCGGGGTCGTCTCCCATATCCATAATCACACACATGGGCTGCCACGTCCGACCGCCGTCGACAGATCGAGACATGCCCACATCGATGTCACCGGGCAGATCCCGGCTGCTGCGATAGCGCACATCATAAACACAGATCAGGCTACCCGCGTTGGTGGTCACAAGCCCCGGAATGCGATAGGTGTTGACGCCGTCATCACCCGTATCGCGCAGTTTCACTCCCAGCCGCACCGTCGATTTCGAGTCCGGCACCTGCCAGGTAGATCCATCAGAGAACTTTGCCGTCCGCAGCGCAGCGGTGACCGCCTGATCAATGTCCGCGTCTGCCGCGACTGTCGCCGCAACCCAAATAAAATTGGTTCCTTCCTTCAGCGGTTGATCGCCAGCGAGTGTGAGCCGCGGACGGGGAGCCAGCGATTCTGCGAACCGGACGTCCGTGCGAAAGGCCGAACTGCTGCCGCAGGCAAACGCGGTCACGGAGTTCAGCAGCTTGGCACTCCCGTCATCCAGCGAAAGCCCCACTTCCTGAAGCGAAACGGGCTCCAGTCGGCCTTCGGTCTCGATCTTCAGTTTGGCCAAAGGTCCGGCGGACGCCCCGCGAAGCAGTGGCAGCGCAAACGGCACCGCCTCCACACTCACGATTTTCTGTTTCACGGCGGGTGAAATCCGCACATGGTCCAGCAGCAAACCTGTGCCCTCCGGGCTGCTGACCGTCCAGCGCAGCGAAGAAACGGTCACACTTTCCAGTGGCACCCGAACCTGAGAACGAAAGCTGCGTCCCACCAGCACACGGTCATCACCGCGGTAGATTTCTTCCCATCCGGCTGTTGTCTTTTGCTCAATGCGAAACACAAAGGGCGTTCGCCTCGTCCACCGTTCGGCGTCAAACGCCAGTTCGCCTGGGGCGCTCAGAGGCTGAGCCAGATCAATCGTGACAACCGTTTTCGCCCCCCCTGTCAACTGCAGGCACTGCTGACCGCGCGACGCATAGCGATCGTTGATCACCGCGGTGCCGGATTCGACCGTCCACCGCCCGATGGGCGTATCGATGGTGGTCATTGGCCCAGCTGTCTGTGTTTCGAAATCGGCCAACTTCTGTGCGGCAATCAGCGAGCGATCATCGGCCGCAATGAACAACAGGCCGGTCACAGCGAGGAGTGTTTGACAGCGCACGCGTATCTCCACAAACAGAAGGACTGAGCCAGGCAATGGCAAAATGGCTGCCGACAGTCAGCGTCACAGCCGGAGGGACCATCAGCATATCACAACGGCGAGGGAAATCCTGCGACGGGGACTGCCTCAGTCGGCCGGACCGTTAAACTGCAGGAGCACTTCCACACACTCCTGATAACGCTCTGTCGCCGCAGAATACTGTGTGCCCACAATCTGAAAACCACATTTTTGCAGCACCCGAACGGATGCCGTATTGTGTTGGGCCACCCGGGCGTGCAGCGGGCGACGCCCATCCTCTTTGAGAATCTGCTCCAGCGCCTGTGTGGCAATTCCCCGGCCCCAATGAGTCCGCCTCAGCCAGTAGCCGACACAAACATCTTCTCCACACACAAAGCAGGAAATGCTGCCGACGATTTCGCCTGCCGCGAGGATTGTCCGACCGCAGACGGAGGGGTCGCTGAGTGTCTGCTGCCAATGGGCATCAAAATCTGACCTGCTGCGGGGATTTACAGCGGCCAGCGCACAGGCGACCGGGTCGCACTGAATTTCAAACAATGCGGACAGGTCTTCCAGCTGAATGGGTCGAATTTCAATCTGCATCATGCCCCCGTCCTGGTTTCGACTGCCGATTTTGACACGCCAGGCGAGGAACGTCCACAGGCGCGTCAGCCGTGATGTGGCAGCGCGTGAAAAAAGTCGGCCAACGTATTTCGTCGGCCGACTTCTGCTGGGCGCGAGGGACACAGTCCGACGGACTGCGGCCAGTCTGATCAGTGACTGCGATTAAGGAGCCTGCGTCACCTTCACATCTTCCTCAAACTCAAAGCCGCGATCGGACGCCTGAGCGGTCAGAACGCCGGTGAGTGCATCGCCCAGAACGACCGGCTGACCGGCCTGCCCTGGCAGCTGACTCATCAAAAACGTGTGACGTCGAGAGATCACATCCGCCATGCGGCGACGAATGGACTGGCGTTTGGTGATCATCCCGTTCAGCCAGGTCAGGCGTTCTTCCTCCGACATCGCCTGCAGGGTCTCCGGCATCTTCTCAACAGGCATTTTTGCCAGAGTCACTTTCTTATGCTCCAGCGCGTCAATCAGGTCGTGATCCACATGATGATACAGGTGGCCGATCTTGGAAGACATCCGGGCGGCAAACGCGTGGGCCGACAGTTTTCGGGCATTGGCATCCTGCTCTCGCTGGTTGGCGGCCGCCTGATCGCCCCCATTGCCGAACCAGACAAATGTCTCGTTCATTTCTTCGTTCAGCTTCACCAGATCCTCATCCATCGGTGTGGGGATATTGGGCAGATGATGATTATGGTCGATCAGCGAATACCGACCTCCCGAGGTCTCGGCGGCGAGCTGCCAGACTTCATCCGCCGGGTATTTGGGAGACTGACAAAAGATGGTATTCACAACGACGCCCCGTTCATTCAGCTGCGGCAGAGCGCTGGCAAAGGTGACCTCACCCTGCTGGAACGATTCGTTACCAGCGATAAAAATGGACTTGTACACATCCGACTGGGGCGCCCAGTCCAGGTCAGCCACGGCGCGGGAAATCACTTCACCACAGTACTCATCACCGCCTTTGACGTGCAGCCCAAACAGTGCGGCCGAGACTTCATCCAAATCGTCGGTAAATCCACAGATCTGCCGCAGAGAACCTTTGGACTTGCTGACGAATTGAGTGCCATACTGATAGACGGCAATCTCCAGCCGCACGGGCTGTCCGTCGCGCCGCGCTTTGGCCACTTCCGAGACGGCCGTCCACAACTGGCAGCGGGCCTGATCAATGAGCCCATCCATGGACCCACTGGTATCCAGCAGGATGGCCAACTGTATCAACGGTTCCGAGGCCGACACGGTGGTGGTCGCCGCGGTGGCGGGCGAAGGCAACTCGGCCTCCATACGTTTGCCGGCAACAGCACCAGCAGATACAGAGAGCAAAATGGCGGCGGCGGCTGGCAGTGTCAGCCACAGTCGCAGCCGGTTAGAAAAACGGGGGAAGAACATGATGGTGCCTTTCAGGTGTAAGGTGGCAGAAGAACGAAGCCAGCGGCCCGGGACGGTCTGTCGACACAGTGGCCGTCAGGGTGACGCCCCGGCGCTGTTGCGGATCACCGAGCACCAAACGGCTTTCGGAGTCCAGATGGCTGAGCCGATTAGTGAAGCGAGTAATAGGCCAGATCAATGCCGTGTCGCAGCACCCAGGCGCGTTCGCCGTTGTGCTTAATGTTTGACGCTCGCTGCAGCGAGGCCTTCAGCACGGCCGGCACGCTGTCGGGCAGTTCGTAGCCACCATCCACAATTTCGCGGCACACGTTTTCGTACAGTGAGGCACACGTTTGCGTATCGCCGTTGTTAAACGCCCGACTGCCTTTGGCCACCGCTTCTTCCAGCAGGCGACGGCTGTCAGCGGCCGTCAGTTTGGGAGGCAGCAGTACGGCATCGATAATGTGAATCACACCATTGGACGCTTCCACGTCTGCTGTCACAACGCGGCTGTCGTTGATCTGAATCCCGCTGCCACCAAGCTGGATTTTGACTTTACGTCCCTGCAGCGTCTTTGCTGCGTCCACCTTCACAGCATCGCGGGCGTAGACGCGACCTGGCACCACGTGATACGTCAGAATACTGATCAGCTGCCTGCGGTTCTCCGGTTTCAACAGGGACTCCACGGTACCGGCCGGCAGTTTGGCAAACGCCTCATCGGTTGGAGCAAACACAGTGAATGGCCCCTTCTGAGACAGTGTTTCCGCCAGTTCGGCTTCCGTCACGGCCGCCAGCAGCGTGGAAAACTGACCGGCCGCAGCCGCGACTTCAGGGATGGTGCTGCTTTCGGGCATCAGCACTTTATCGATCACGTGAATCACGCCATTGGAGCATTCGATGTCCGTAACGGTCACAATGGAATCGTTGATCACCAGACGACCGTTGTTGCGTCGAATGTCAACTTCCTGACCGTTGACTGTGGCGGCTTCTGACAGTCCGAAGGCTGTGCGGGCTGACACTTTTCCGGCCACCACGTGATAGGTCAGAATCGATGTCAGCTTGTCTTTGTTTTCCGGCTTCAGCAGACTCTCCAGAACGTCGGCTGGGATGCGGGCAAAAGCGTCGTCTGAAGGAGCAAAAACGGTGAACGGCCCATCGCCCTTCAGCGTATCCACCAGACCAGCCGCCTTGACGGCCGCCACCAGTGTCTTGAAATTGCCCGCTCCCACGGCCGTGTCCACAATGTCGCCTGCCTGTGTTGCGGGAGCCGCCATCAGCGACACGCCGGTGACCAGCAGACAGGCCAGATGCATTCGAATTCTCATCTCGTTTCCTTTTCGTTTTGATGTGCAGATGTGAAAAACGAGTGACGACGTCCCGGGCAGAAAGCCGCCACTCAATCGGCACTTCGCGGAGGCGATACAATCGGATGCAGAGCGGGGAACGTTTTTTTACCGCACCACAACAAGTTTTTTTCAAGCCACTTTTCTGTAAAAATCTGCATCCGCAGGCCGCCTGTCTGCGAATCCCCTGACAGTCAACACGTGTAACACGTCTGAGTGGTCTGTGTCTGAGAGCCTTCTGAATCGAGTGGCTGCCGGTCAGCCTGCCGCCGTGGCCGAATGCCTGAAACGGTACACGCCGCTGGTGTGGAGCATTGCGCGCCGCCTGTGTCATGATCAGACCGAGGCCGAGGACGGAGTCCAGGAAGTGTTTATCGACCTGTGGAAGAACGCCGAACGGTTTGACGCGCAGCGAGGCTCGGAAGATGCCTTTGTGGCGACGATCGCCCGGCGGCGGTTGATTGACCGGCTGCGAAAACAGGACCGTCAACTCACCGCCACGGAACTGTCTCCAGAGATCAGCGCCACACAGCCATCGGTGGAAAGCTGTCTGCAAAGCCGCGAAGAGTCGGAAAAGATTCGACGGGCCATGCAGCAGTTAAAACAGGAAGAACGACGTGTTCTGGAACTCGCCATACTGCAGGGATGTTCGCAACAGGAAATTTCCAGGTGTTTAGAAATGCCACTGGGAACGGTTAAGTCACACGCCCGACGAGGTATTCAGCGTCTGAAAGAACTCGTTGGCCCCGAAACTCCGGGAGCGAACCGATGAAGCTGACAGAAACCGAACTGCAAAGACTGCAGGATCTGCTGGCAGACCGCGCCGTGTTTGGCCTGGCTTCTGCGGAAGCGGCCGAACTGGAACTGCTGCAGTCGCGCGCCGCGCAGACCTCGCAGCTTCCAGATGCCGTCGAATACGAACGGCTGTCTGCCGATCTGCTGCTGGCGACGACACCACCCCTGGCGGCACCAGATGCGCTGGTGCAGCAGTTAGAATCAGCAGCCGCCCGTTTTTTTGATCTGCCGGAGTCGGATTCGCAATCCGCAGGCGATCACACGGCCCGCTCATCGCAGGTTCGCCTGGAACTGGGGCCGTCTTCTCCGGCGGGTCGAAGGTCTGCGTCCGGGGTGTCTGGTCGTGAATCACTGGCGTGGATTGCGGCGACCGCACTGGCTGTGCTGCTGATTGTCTCGTGGATTTCTCAGACAGCGCTGCGTGCCCCGGACGAATCAGGTCCAGGAGAACCAGGACGTGGCAGTGCACGGGCGGTTGCCACGGGTGAGCCAGGGAACGGCGATGTCCCCGGGCCAGACCCGGTGCCGCAGGAACGCCCAGCCCCTACGCTGCGACAACAGCGTGAACAGCTGCTGGCCAGCGACGATGCGTTCACACTGCAGTGGCTGCCCAGCAGTGACCCGGCCGCCCTGGTGGCCAGCGGAGATGTGGTCTGGAGCAACGAACGTCAGGAAGGCTACCTGACGTTCCGAAAGCTGGCCGCCAATGATCCGACCATGCAGCAGTATCAACTGTGGATTATTGATGGGCAGCGTGATCCGGCGCAGCCTGTGGATGGCGGTGTGTTTGATGTCGAGGCGACAGACGACGAAGTGATTGTTCGCATCGATGCCAAGCTGCAGGTGTTTGACCCACAGGCTTTCGCCGTAACGATTGAAAAGCCAGGTGGCGTTGTGGTTTCTGATCGCTCTCGTCTGCCGCTGCTCGCCTCACGGGATGCCATCTGATTGCGACAAAGGACGCGCCAGCCACTCGTCTGACGGCTGACGGTGGGATCTGTGGAACCTGGGACCACTCACGACAGCCCGATTCTGCGTGCCCAGGCCGGTACGACAGGCGGACCGCCGGAAAAGCAAGCCGCACAGCAAATCGTCAGGTTTCTGTCAGTTCAGCCGAAGTCTCACGAGCTTCAATTGCGTTTGTCCGCGAATTCCATCACGATCGTTGGCCCTCCGGTCTGTGCGAGCGGGCACCCGTCACCCGGCAGTCTGCCGCCAACAGACACGACAATCGTCCACCGATTCGCAGAAAGGCCACTGGCGATGGCGGCGCGCAACTCTTCCCGTCTGTCCAATCTTTGCCTGCTGACGCGGCGACGCGTGCTCGGTCAGGCGACCACCGGTGCCGGCAGCCTGGCCCTCATGAATCTGCTGGCCCGTGATTCGCGTGCTCAGGATGATGAGTCGGCGGACACCTGGCAGCCTGGCAGCGGGCGCACACATCACGTCGCCAGGGCCAAACGGGTCCTGCAGATATTCTGTCCGGGGGCGGCCTCCCATATGGACCTGTGGGAACACAAACCGGCGCTGGAAAAGCGAAATGGTCAGCCGCTGCCCGGGGAAGAAAACCTTGTTTCCTTCCAGGGAAAAAACGGCAACCTGATGAAAAGTCCGTGGCCCTTCGCGGCCGCTGGGGAAAGCGGAAAACGCATTTCCACCATGCTGCCTCACATGGCGGCACACGTGGATGACATCGCTTTTTTCCATGGCATGCACAGCAAAACGAACACGCACGGACCAGGCTGTGTGTTTATGAATTCGGGTCATGCCAGCGAAGGATTTCCCAGTGCCGGTTCGTGGACCAGCTATGCTCTGGGCAGTGAAAATGAAAACCTGCCCGCCTACGTGGCAATCACCGATATTCGCGGAGAGCCACCCAACGGCAAAGCCAACTGGACGAACGGCTTTCTGCCGGCCCGCCATCAGGCCATCATGATGAGCAATCAGCAGCCCATCAGAAATCTTCAGCGACCACAACAGATTACCGATGGTACGGAAATCGAATCGCGTCGACTGCTGCAGCAGTTCAATACCGCCTATGCTGACACCTATCCGGGAGAAAGCGAACTGCGGGCCCGCGTCGCCGCCTATGAACTGGCCGGTCGCATGCAGTTATCAGCGCCAGACGTGGCGGATTTGTCTCGAGAGTCAGATGTGATTCATGAGTTGTACGGCACTCGGGACGGCAACTCGCTGAAAGCCGCCTACGCCAGAAACTGTCTGCTGGCCCGGCGACTGCTGCAGCGCGATGTGCGCTACGTCAGTCTGTATTGTGCATCGCGAGCCTCGGGCGTGGATGGTCTGCTGAACTGGGACGCCCACAAGTCTCTGAAGTCGGATTACGAACGTCATTGCCCGATCTTTGACCAGCCGACCGCCGCGCTGCTGACGGACCTGAAGCAGTCGGGACTGCTGAACGATACGCTTGTGCTGTGGACGACGGAATTTGGTCGCATGCCCACCCACCAGGCAGGCACGGCCGGACGGGATCACAATCCGGACGGCTTCACCTGCTGGATGATGGGAGCGGGCATCAAGGGGTGCAGCCACGGAGCGACGGATGAATTTGGCCGCCGGGCCGAGCAGAATCCGACGACAGTCTGGGACTTTTATGCCACCGTCATGCACGTGCTCGGATTTGATCATGAACGGCTCACCTGGTATCACAACGGTCTGGACCGCCGCCTGACGGATGTACACGGCAGCGTCATTTCGGAGGTTCTGGCATGAAACATCGACTGACGTTACCGGGCGGATGGCCTGCGCTGCTGGCCAGCTGGATCACCATGGCGTCTGCTGTCGGCGGCCTGCCGGGAAACGAGGAGCCCGACTTCGCGAAGGTGGCTGCGATTCTGGAACACCACTGTGTTCGCTGCCACAACGGGGGAGCCGCCAAAGGCGATTTTTCTCTGGCAACCGCCGCCGATTTGTTTGCCAGCGAGTTCGTGGTCCCCGGGCAGCCGAATGACAGCCACCTGATCGACGTGATCACGCCGGATGGTGACCAGCCACCGCGAATGCCTCAGAATGCTGATCCCGTGCCGGCGGAGGCCGTGAGCATACTGCGCGACTGGATTGCCGCGGGCGCTCGCTGGCCGGAAGGGCGGGAGCTGTTCGAACGTTCGCGCGCCGATGCCACGTTCTGGTCGCTGCAGCCGATTACCACCACCGAATCTCTCAATGCCTCGGCCACCACAGCCTCCGAAATCATCGATCAGCTGATCGATGAGCGGCTGGCCGCTGACGGTCTGACCCGCAACCCGCCGGCTGATCGCCGCACGCTTATCCGCCGTGCGACCTATGACCTGACCGGCCTGCCTCCCACCCCCGCACAAACGCGCACCTTTCTGAAAGATCGCTCCCCGGAGGCGTGGTCACGGCTGATCGATCGTCTGCTGGCATCACACGCTTATGGAGAACGCTGGGGACGCCACTGGCTGGACGTCGTGCGGTTTGGGGAAAGCCGCGGCTTTGAACGTAATGTCATCATTCATGACATCTGGCCGTTTCGTGATTACGTCATTCGTGCTCTCAACGAAGACCGGCCGTTTGATCAGCTGATCAGGGAACACCTCGCCGGAGATGTGCTGGCCGCCGATGATCCCCAGTCCACGATCGGGACCGCCTTTCTGGTGGCCGGTCCCTATGACGACGTGGGCAATCAGGACGCCGCGGCGGCGGCGCAGATTCGTGCCAACACGCTTGACGAAGTCATTCGCGCCACCAGCGAAGCCTTCCTGGGGCTGACCGTCGGCTGCGCGCGATGCCACAATCACAAATTCGATCCGATCACCCAGGCCGACTATTACAGCCTGTATGCCACCTTTTCCGGAGTTCGTCATGGCTCAGTCGAATGGGCGACCACAAAAGCCAGACAGCAGCGCACCGCCCGCCTGCAGCCTCTGCAGCAGGACCAGTCCGCCCTGGAACAGCAAAAGCGTGAGCTGCTGACTGCCATTCTGCAGCGCGGCCGCGAGCATCTGCAGCAGCACGCAGAACACTGGCCTCGCCCTCCCGTCGATCGCCGGGGCACGGAGGAACGATTCTCGCCGGTCACCGCCAGATTTGTCCGTCTGGTGTGTGAGTCTCAGGACACCAACGCAAATGCGGCCACCGGTTTTACCATCGAAGAGTTTGAAGTCTGGTCCGCGCCTGCCTCACCCGATGACGATCCACAGAATGTCGCACTGGCCAGTTACGGCAGCATCGCTCGCGGAGTCGCCCGACGGATCGAAGACTTTGCCGGCGCCTACGGACCGCAGTTAACCATCGATGGAAGCACGGGCGCGCGTTTTCTGGCCGCCAGTACCACGCTGACCATTGAACTGCCGCAGCCGGAACGCATCGACCGCGTGCTGTTTTCCAGTGCACGGGACGAAGAGCGTCCGGAGCACGGGTTGTTCCGCTTCGTAGCGGAATACCGGATTGAGGTTTCCGATGACGGACAGTCATGGACCAAAGTGGCAGATGGCAGCGATCGGCAGCCGGTCAATCAGGGCCCCCACCTGGATCGACGACTGAGACTGCTGGAAACTACCGACGCAGAGCAAGAGCAGATAGCGGCCATCGATCGCCGGCTGCGGCAGACGCGTCAGCAAATCGCACAGATTCCCGGGCTGCCAACCGCGTGGATCGGACGCCGCGTCGCGTCGGACGCGGCGGGGCCGTTTCATATTTTCCAGGGGGGAAATCCTCAGAAACTGGGCAAGAGAATTCACCCCGCCAGCCTGCATGTACTCAATCCTCTGCGACAGCGAAGACCGGGACTGACCGAAGCCGACCTGACGAGCGGCGAATTCTATGAACTGGATGCAGGCGTGCCGGAAGCGGAGCGGCGGCTGGCGCTGGCGAACTGGATTGTGCATCCGGCCAATCCCCTCACGCGTCGCGTGCTGGCCAATCGCATCTGGCATTACCATTTTGGCACTGGCCTGGTGGACACGCCCAGTGATTTTGGGTTTATGGGAGGGCGCCCCAGCCATCCCCGCCTGCTCGATGTGCTGGCCAATCAGCTGCAGACGTCCGGCTGGCGAATCAAGGCCCTGCATCGGGCCATCATGCTCAGCGAAACCTATCAGCAGGCATCCACATTCGGCCAGGAGGCAGCAAAGATCGACGCGGATGCGCGGTTGTTGTGGCGGTTTCCCCCGAGGCGTCTTTCGGCAGAAGAAGTGCGGGACACAATGCTGGATGTGGCGGGGCGGCTAACGCGAGAGCCGGACTCCGGTCCCGGCTTCCGCCTGTATCGGTTCCTGCAGGACAATGTCAGCACGTATGTGCCACTGGATCAACATGGGCCGGAGACCTACCGTCGCGCCGTTTACCACCAGAACGCTCGCTCCTCGGTGGTGGACCTGATGACCGAGTTCGACCAGCCGGACTGCTCGTTTGGCACTCCGCGACGAGCGGCCACCACGACACCGCTGCAGGCGCTGACCCTGCTGAATCACAGCTTCACTCTGGACATGGCGGGCGCTCTGGCCCGGCGTCTGCAGGCTGCTCACCCGCAGGCCCTCACGGAACAAATCAACCTCGCCTTTGCACTGTGCTATGGCCGTCCGCCAACCGAGCCGGAGTCGGAATCGTGCGCCACATTTGTCAAAAGCCATGATTTGGTGGCTTTGTGCCGTGTTCTGCTGAACACGACCGAACTGATCAGTGTCCGATAGCCGCCGTTCGGGCGGCTGTGCGGGGCACACGCTGTGCACGAGGCCACCATGCGGTCATTGGGAGCGTGTTCCGCACGCGGGCCGATTCGCAACCGAACACTCGTCGGGTATGATCCGCGGTACGCTTTCGTTTTTCTGTCTGAGAACACCATGTCGGTCATCGTCCCCGAATCAGAACTTCCTCAGGAGCTTTCGGTCGAAGCCGCCGTGGAAGCTGCCTATGCGTCCACTCTGGCGGAAACGGCAACCGACCTGCTCCGCGGGCTGCCGGTCCTGATTGAGTGCGACAAGGAACTGATGCCGTTTCTGTTCATGAACGTTCGCGCGCGACTCCGGCAGCACGAACTTCGGTGTCTGTTTCTGGATGGCCGCAACCCGCCTGAAGGTCAGATGCCACAGGGCATTATCAGCAACATGATCGGTCAGCTGACCGATGCGGTCCGGGGAGCAGTTGATCAGCGCGTTGTCGTCCTGCCGCACCTGGACCTGCTGGTGACCAGCCAGGGCGGGCTCACGTCCGAAGCCAAAGAAGTGGTGGCCTTGCTGTACGAGAATCCGGAACTGGTATGGCTGGGGTTTAAGGATCCGTCATTTTCACTGCCTTCGGTGATCGAAAACCTGTTTCCCCATCGCCACAGCCTGCTGGGCATTGCACGCGATCGTCTGCCACACCTGATTACGCAAAAGGAAGCGAGGAAGTTTGGCCGCCGGTTCAATCCGTGGACGCTGTACAAATATGTGTCCGGCATGAATGCCGCGCGGCTGCGACGAATGCTGTCGACGCTGGAAGGCGAAGATTATCCGGACGACGCAAGTCGGGCGTTCGCGCAGATTCGACAGGCCACCTCGGGCGGAAAACTGGAGGTCCCAAACGTCAGCCTCGAATCGGATCTGGGCGGCTATCGGAAGGTGAAACAGCGTTTGAAGAGCGAGATTCTCGACATCCTCGCCCGCAAGGATCAGTCCACCAGCCCTGAGGAAATCGGCCGGCTGGAGGGCCTGATCCCCCGAGGCATGATCTTCTGGGGTCCTCCGGGCACTGGTAAGACACTGTTTGCCAAAGCCATGGCGACAGAAATTGGGGCCGCCATCACCATTGTTTCGGGACCGGAACTCAAAAGCCGCTGGGTGGGAGAAAGCGAAGAGAACCTGCGTCGCATCTTTCACAAAGCGCGGCAATCGGCCCCTTCGATCATTGTGTTTGACGAACTGGATTCCTTTGCCTCAGCACGCGGCACTTATACGGGCTCCGGTGTGGAACATTCCATGGTCAATCAGCTGCTGACTGAGATGGACGGCTTTAACAGTGAAGAGCTGGTGTTTGTCGTGGGCACCACCAACTTTGTCGACATGCTGGACCCGGCCCTGCTGCGGCCGGGACGCTTTGAGTTTCACCTGCAGATCCCCTACCCCGACACAGAAGATCGCCGCGCTATTCTGCAGATTTACAACGACTCGATGAACCTTCAGTTCACCGACGAAGCGCTCGACTTTGCCGTCAAACGCACGGGCGATTTTGTCGAGGGAGCGGCAGCCGGCACCCGATTCAGTGGTGACCACCTGAACGCGCTGTGTCGCTCGCTGGCACGCATCCGCCTGCGGGACGACAAAACAGGCTCTACGGAAACAGCCGACATCGAACGCGCGCTCACCGAGTGGATCGATCGTCCAAAGATGACATCCGCCGAACAAAAAGTGGTGGCCACACATGAAGCGGGACACGCCGTTGTCAACCTGTTCTGCGAACACGCGAAACCCATCGAACGCATTTCCATTCAGGGCGATGCTGCGGGCGCGCTGGGTTTTGTGCAGTATCAGGACCCAGCGCACCGGTATGTCGTCACACGGGGGCAGCTGCTCGATGATCTGTGCATTCTGATGGGAGGCCGCGAGGCCGAACAGCTGCTGCTGGATGACATTTCCATTGGCTCAGCCGGCGATCTGGATCGGGCCACGGACATCGCCCGAGCTCTGGTGGAAGACTTTGGCATGGGTTCCCCGGATGTGGGCGTGGTGAGTTTCTCCAGCAAACGTCCGAATTCGGACGGCCGTCGCAGTGGCCTTTCTGCTTCACAACTGGAAGCCATCGACCGCTCGATCGTGCAGCTGCTGCAGGATGCCAGAGAACGCGCGGCCAGCCTGCTGACCAAACACCGGCAAATCGTGGAGCTGCTCCGTGATGAACTGCTGGAAAAACAATCACTGGACGCCAGATCCATCGCCGCCTTTATGGATCATGCGAACGCCTAACCACAGGACCCAGCCGACATGGCCGAAATGACAATTCGCCTGCAGACCGACCCGGTGAGCGGCAAAAAGAACATCCTTGTCAGCCTGAAGTCCGATGAAGACTCCATGCCGCATGAACATGAGCAGCAGCACAAACAGCTGGTGGAAAAACTGATTGAAGGCGGCGTGCTCAGTGCGGCCGATGCGGGTCGCGTCATCGTTGAGCGGGAGGAAGAAACGGCCAGTGGTGAGCGTGCCCGCGAGCGTCCACCTGCGGAACAGCAGTCTCTGGAAGAAGACGCCTGAAGCCATCGTCTGACGTGACTGTCGGGCGGCCCCTGTCCCAAAGCGGCTCAATACTGCAGCCGGCTGCCATAAGTATCCGACATTTTTTGAGACCGGCGCAGCCCCCTGCAGTCTTTCAGCGAGAACAGCCGCAGATGCGGCAGTCGTTCTGAACAGAGCACTGTGCCGATCACGTCATTGGACGCCGTATTTTCATCAAAGTAAAAGACTCGCAGCCTGGGCAGCCGCGACTTCAGCGCGACGGCATACGGCGTGGTCTTCGTCAGTGACAGACCGGTTAGAGTCAACGACTGCAGTGCGGGCAGCGCGGCCGACTCAATCAACTCGATGATCGGCGATTCCACACCTTTGGTGCTGAATCTGTAGCTGAAACGACGATCCACGGTGAATTGCAGCAGCTGCGGGAAATGACCGGCCGCCAGCTCACGAAATCCCTGCGGTGACGGACACATCAGTGACATCGTCAAGCTCCGCAGCGAACCTGCCAGGGGGCTTTGGGCGAGTGCTCTCAGGTCTTCGACACCAACCTGCGAGTCGGTCAGATGCAGCGCCTGCAGCTGTTGCAGATGAGGGCTGCTGGCCAGTTGCTGCAGATGACCTTCCGCCAGACCGGACAGCCTCAGGTTTCGAAGCTTTCGCAGCTGGGGATGACCGGCCAGCAGCTCGACGAAGCGATCGGCGTGGGCTGGTGAGGAAAAGTGACTGAACATCTGACAATTCAGCGTGTGACACTGCGTCAGATGCTGATCACGAAACAGTGTTTCCACAGAGCGCAGCCGCGCTTCGCCGTAAGGCAGATCCAGCTGCTGCACATGATCGAGTGTGCCGGCTTCAGACAGCAGATTCAGCCCTGTTGCCGGCAGCGATGTGATCCGCAAACGCTGCAGTCGCCCAACAGCAAGTGCGGTCAGCTGGCGGACATCCGCCACACTGAGCGGGCCATCCACATCAAGTTCTTCCAGTGGGCCACACGCCAGTGACAGCGGTGTGGTGTCACGCGTCTGTTCTGAAAAAGATTTCAGCTGCAGGACCCTCAGGGCGGGCAGGCCTATATCCTCGGCAGCGGACTCCAGAATCTGCTGAACGGCCGACCCGGTGCCAAAAAAGTGCAGCTGCTGCAGGCGACCGGCGATTTGAGCAGACCCAGTCACTCGAGCAATGTGGGCCGAAAACTGCTGTTCATAGCCACCGATCTTCAATCCCTCAAGATGGCAAAGATGTGACGACGACAGCAGTGCCAGCAGATCGGCTTCCGGGATTTTCAGATCCGCCAGATCCAGAAATCGCACATGACGCAAAGCTTCGCAGGTGGCCCATTGATCGGCCGTGCCCCGCATGTAATTCAACCGCAGCCAGCGAACGGGAAACGAGGCGAACAGCTGATCACCGGAATTCAGAAAGGTGCGGGCTTTGACCGTCACGGTGTCAACGAAGCCCCGCGTATAGACGGCCTTGCGCACGTTCTGCTGCAGCTCGGCCGCCCACTGCGATCCGAATTCGGCCAGGAGTTCCTCATTGCGAAACTGCAGATCAAGGTATCTCGGATCCAAAGGGTCCAGCGCGTCCAGCTCACACTGCACACGAATAAACTCTCCCCGCGGACTCCCCTGTTCTTCCAGCCAGTCGGCGTAAATCAGCCGCGGGGTATCGTCTTCCGGGGCGGCCAGTACTTCCTCAAGAAAGCTGGAGGATTCGTCCATCAGATCCCACTCATCGAGAATTCAAAAAACGGGCCGAGGGGCCGCGGCCAGACGGTCGATCGATGGCAGCCACGGCCGCCAACGGTGTACACTAGCACGTTGGGGAGACGTCTTCGATAACCCAGGCGAACATCTTTGCCGGGGCGCTGTCTGTCTATCCACCTCACCCAACTGCCCGCCGCCTGGACCACCGAAGGCCATGTTGCTTCAGTTCCCCAATTCCGAAACTCTCGTACTCGCCATCAGTGGTGGCACTGTCCCGGAAGATGTCTGCGCGACGGCCGCGCAGGCGGCTGTCGCACAGGATGGCAGCATCTGGGTCGAGTTCGAAGGCCGGCTCTCGCGAACGAGCGTGCGGCAGCTCAGGGACTGGGGCACCACAGTACGCCGCGGCAGGGGGAAACTGGCTGATCAGTTCACCGAATGTGTGTCGTGGCTGCAGCTGGTTCCGCTGCAGAAGGAAAAAGGTCTGACGAGTGTCAGCGATCGTGGTCAGGCGATCTTTCAGCTGCATGACGAAAGTCTGCTGCCGGAACTGGTCAACGAGATTCTGCGACAGGGTAATGACCGCCAGTCGTATCGGAAAATCACCGGCGATGACTCCTGCGTGCTGCTGCGAGTTATTGGCGTCCCCTACTATTCTCTGCTGCGGGCCACGGAACAATGGGCGCAGGGCCGCATGACGGCCTTCATTGAACGCGCCCCCCGCGTGTGGATTGAAGCCGGTTATCAGCATCCGCTGGCGGCCCGGATTTCGCCCCACGCCGGTGAACACCTGCTGATCGACAAAACACAACGCTGGCAAAATCTGACAGAACGGCCGTTCGAAGACATCTATCGCCAGAGTGAATTTCTCCTGCCGGCTGCCGCAGAACCTATGGCGGATGCGACGACGCTGCCAACTTTACAGGTCCCCATTCGACTGACCCGCAGCACCGGGCAGGAGGCGGCCGAGATCTATGTCCTGACCGACAGCGCGTGCGCGCAGATGGATCAGTTTGTTCGCGCGTCCAGTGATGCCGTCCTGGAGCGACTGGCATTTGCGATCACCGAGTCGGACGATCAGTCGCCCACAATCATTGTCCGGATTCGGCCAGGTCGCGGCACGCCGCCCGTGCTCGTGTTTGATGCGCTGGCGTGCCGCAGTTTTCTGAAGATCCCCAATTTGTTTGTCCCGGTCGGGAACCGGATTCATCCGCCGCTGCGGCGCGATGCCGTCCGCGACCTGCTGGCCGAGGACGAGTCCCGTCTGATCTGGCTGGCTCCCGTGACAGACGGCTCATCAGACGCAGCCGTGGAAACCACCCGCGCGTTTGTCGTGCGGAGCGTGGAGGACAGTGCCTTTCTGCCTCTCACCAGCTGGGTGGACTATGTCCTCGAGCGGGATGCGGAAACACTCACCACATGGCGTCTGGCGCATCAGTTCGACTTTGAAGACTTCGTCTGCAAAGAAGAACGCAAACAGACTAAGAAGAAGCCAGTGGCTCGCCCCGAGCCTGACCGCACACCCGCTGGCACAACAGCGAGCAGCGGAAAAACGCCGCGCAAGTCTGCCGTGAAAAAGCTGATCGATCGATTTCGCGGTTCTGCAGCGCAGCCGCCAGAGGATGAAGAAATCGTCCAGCTGAAGGCAGAACTCTCGGCGGTCGAATCCCGCTTCCTCGCCATGGAGGCTCCGCTGGAGGATCCCCAGCGTCTGCCACTGTGGGATCAGATGGCCGACCTGAATGCGGCGCTGGGGCGCTCGGCCGACTCCTCGATCTGCCGGCAGCATCGGCTTTGGGATGATGACCATCCGGACGATCACAACTGGGCGCTGTGGTTTGAAACTGACGTCCAGGCGGCACATCGCCTGGGAGCCGCGACACTGTGCAGCAGCGAAGGCCAGGTCACAGCCAGAGAGCTGCGACGGATCCTCAAAAGTACGGCCCCAGCCCCCAGCGAAGTCGCCCAGCTGGCTTCATGGATTGCCTGGTCCGCAAGCACAGACTCCGACATCGAACTGCTGCAGCAGTCGCTCGCCGCCGTGCAGCAGCATCTGGAAAAATACGAAGCCAGCCTGGCCGTGCGATCGTGCTGGCTGGCCTGGCTGGCTCTGGCCCGGATCAGCGACGACGTTCTGCTGCTGGCGCGTGCGCGGGATCGCCTGCTTGATCGCATCTATCAGCACGGACTGACGGCCGACCGCGACCTGCCCTCTTTTCTGCGCAGCGGCGGCAGCCACGCGGGAGATCGCTTCCGACAGGTGCGGGAAAAAGTCAAAGATCTGCACGCGACCATTCGCGCGTGGAGTGTGGCCAACCAGGGCATGGCGAGCCCCAAAACAAAACAGTACATCGATCTGATCATGGCGTTTGCGTTTGCCCGGCTGGGCGAACAGTCGCTCGCCGCCGAGCTGCTCCACAGCGCCGAACAGGACCTGCTGGACAAACCCGACTTTGTCCATCACTGGCTGTACGATGCCTATCGTTATCGCATCGAGGCGGTGCTGGCCGGACGACCGGCCGATGGTCCGTTTCCCGAAAGCCTGCTGACACGGCTGGAGCAGATTGAACGCATCGATCGCTATAAGGTGGATCGGTTGCGTCAGCATTCCTCCATCCTGGAACCGGTGGAAAAACTGAATCCGTATCACAAGTGGATTTCGCGTGACGACGAAAGTCTGGCAACGCGTCTGGGAAACCTGTTTTCGGTGAGCAGTCGCAGCGAGCTGGCAGACCGTCTGCAGGCCATTCTCGGCGAAAAACTGTCCACGGATGATCGCGCCCGTGCCGTGACCATTGGTCTGGAGCTGTCCACGCGGCTCGGCGAGCAGTTTGCCGCGGGGCTGCTCTCGGAAGTGGTCCCGCTGGACCGCAAACTGAAGGACCCGGTGGCCCGAGCCAACCTGCTGGAAAAGGGACTGCAGATCGCCGCACACTACGATCACGCGGCCGCCGTGCAGGACTGCTTTTCGCGGATGACCGCTTTGCTGGACCAGCAGACCGACGCAGAGGTGGCAACGCTGCAGGCTCTGGAAAGCCTGCTGTCACGCTCTTTTGTCACACTGCGAAAAATGGGCATGCGGGACGAGATTGCCTTTCTGCTGGAGGCCATGACCAGACTGGTGCGGGACTCCCGTCAGGAAGCCGACAGTGATCCGGAACGCCTGCGAATTCTGCTGCAGCTGGCCGGCGGCTGGTTCTACTTCTCGCAGGATCGCGGCTGGAAGGACATTGACGATGCCCGGCAGCTGCTGCTGAGCGGCCGGCTGATGGAAGAAGGCCATGTGGGAACCAAAAAGCAGACCGAACTGGCCATTGCGTACCTGTCGGCCGTCAGTCAGGCGCCGCTGGATGAAGCCGTCGACCGGATCAATGATCTGTTCTGCAGTCTGGAAGGCATTCGCGATGGCGCCACCGTCAACTCGCATTATTCCCTGAAACAGCTGGATATTGTGGAAGCACTCGTGCAGACGATCGTCAGTGACAGTTTCACGATGGACTCCCACAGCCAGCGGTGGCTGGACGACGAGGAGTTTCTGATACGCCGCCGTATCCACCGCGACATGAGAAACATGATGGATTAAGCCAGGCCCTCTGACAGTCTGACGATGCCGAAACGGCAGAAACCACAACAGACCGAAGGGCTGTCCGGAGCACAGAAAACTATCAGGAACAGATTCGAGACAACAGAGAGTCGGGTGCGTGACGGCCATCGGCGGATCGCCCGACGCCGCGGTTGGTGGAGACAGCAGCACGGCACGGCACTCACCGTGTGAGATCGGGATTAGCAGCTGCGGCACCGCGGCAGACAGGAACAATCATGACGGACCAGGCAACAGCCCCCAAAGAAGACTGGACATACGAGGAACTGCGCAGCGAAGCCGAAGAAATTCGGCAGCGGCTGAATCTGTTTCGTACGTCGCTGGGGCGATTTTTTGTCAACAAGCAGGAGCTGATCGACCTGATGGTTGTTGCCGCCGTCGCGCAGGAACCGCTGCTGCTGGTGGGGCCGCCTGGCACCGCCAAGTCGGATCTGGTGCTGAAATTTCGCGATGCCATGGGCGTGCGTCAGGAAGACTACTTTGAATACATGCTGACGCGGTTCAGCGAACCGTCAGAGATCATTGGCCCGATCGACATCAACCAGCTGCGTGACGGTCGCTACGTACGTCGTGAGGACGGAAAACTGCCCACCGCCCGGCTGGCATTCCTGGATGAGATCTTCAAGTCCAACTCAGCGATTCTCAATATCCTGCTGACCATCATCAACGAGCGCAAGTTCTACCAGGACGGCAAGCCGCAGCCAGTATCGCTGCGAGTGCTGTTTGCGGCCACCAACGAAATCCCCGAACAGGGAGAACTCGGCGCCCTGAAGGACCGCTTTGTTCTGAAAGCGGTCAGTGGCTCCGTTCAGGACGATCACTTCACACAGCTGATTGACGCGGGACTGAATTCGGAAGTCTACAAGACGCTCAATCAGAAGCCGTGGATCGAAAACCACGCCTCCCTGGATGATGTGCTGAAGGCGGGTCGCTATCTGACTTACCAGTTTGGACAGACCACCGGCACGGCAGACGGCAGCAGCGATCGACAGCGTTTTTTCCCGGACGACGTGTTTCGGGAGTTTGAACGGCTGGTCAAAACTCTCGTGCGGGAAGACCGCATCTTCATCAGCGACCGAAAGCTGGTGAAGCTTTATAAGCTGCTGCGAGTGCGTTCGTGGCTGTTCTCCGGCGGCACCGTCACACTGGATGACCTGCGCCTGCTGTCATACCTTGGGGAAACGCATCAGGAAATGGACCTGCTGGCGGAAAAAATCCCCAACCTGCTGGGCTACTAGATATGGCGACCGAACTGCGGGATTCGGACCAGGCGCGCACCTGGCTGATGCAGGGCGTGTGGCTGCAGCGGCTGGCTCCTGTCAACGTGGAGTCCGTGGGTGCCCCGCTGGCCTGCGCGCTGGCGCTGGCGGCCACGGACGAACCGATCCCGCCGCTGGGATTTATTGCGGACGTCATCCGGCTGGTGGAAAGCAGCGCTGCTGCAGAGCGGGACCGCGCCCGTCATTCGAGCAGTCTGAATCTGCAGACAGTACGTGCCTATGAAGACTACGTGCTGGGCAAGCTGTATGCCGACGCTTCTTTTGAGCGGGCCAGCGTGGCCATTTGCGGTTATGAGGCGGCCGACCGCATACGCGCCATTGCCTGGCTTCTGGCGCGCATCTGTGAACGCTGCGGTCTGGATGCGGTGCTGATCAGCCCGTCCGCCGCCCGCAGCCTGCAAAGCATGGTGGCCGAAGACCTGCTCGAACAGGGGGCCGCATCGCTGGAGGCTGATGGGTTGCTCGAACTGCTGTCAGGCGGTTACGAGCAGCTGATCAGTGCGATTCGCAGCGTTGGCGACGTCCTGTCTCCCGAAGACGTCTTCGAGCTGGAACACGGTACGGCACTGGTGGAGTTTGGCCAGCGGCTGGCGCTGAGGCAGACACTGCGCGCCGCTGAAAACTGTTCGGCAGCGCTACCCACCAAACCGCCGCGCCCCACATCCCGTCAGCGGAACGTGCCGACCCGGATTCTGGAAGAGGACATGTATCCCATTGGTGGATTCACGTCGATTTCCACGCGCGGATCCATCGAGAGCCTGCTGCACTCTCAACTGGCCTACATGGAAAAGGACGAGGCACGTCGCCCGGATCTGTTTGAAATCAAATTTCTGCGGTCCGAGCTGCTGTATTACTCGCGTGACGAAAACGAGTTCCTGCGTCGCCGGCGGGTGTACCAGTTCGTTCTGTTTCCTGATCTGACGGGCTGCCGTCGCAAGGACAAAGGGGCGCCTTTCCAGCGGATGATTCTGATTCTCGGAATGCTGGTGACTCTGGTGAGACGGCTCGAACAGTGGCTCAGCGATGACGCCCTCGTGTTTGAGTTTCTGTTTGTCGATCATTCCGATGACGATGGACTTCAGGACGAACGGGAACTGCTGGGGATGATCCTGAAAGAACACGCGGAAAACGGCACGGTGGTTTTTCATACCATGTCAGCGGAGGAAATCGTGCGTCATGCCGAGGAGCATGCGCGGCGCAGTGTGACCCACAGCCTGCTGCTGTCCACACGGCAGCAGTCGCTGCCCTTTGAGCAGGCCATGCCTCTGCAGCTGCAGCTGGCCGAACGTCAGCCACAACTGCTGGTGGGCGACGAACGGCCCGTCACATTCGACTCGCTGAACGATGCCATGGCCAGGCTGGTGGCCGAGTTCCTGTAGGCCGTCTGTTTACGGGCCCGGCAGTTCGGTGCGGAACAGTCGAAACCCGATCGTCGGCGTGAAGGCCGCACAGCGCTGTTCACTTCGCCAGTGCGCCGACGCCCGCGACATGCGACAGGAGACGGTCGCCATATCGCTGCAGTCCGCCCAGCTGCCGCCACGCAGCACCCGTTCCGCCGTGTGATCGTCCGGCGAGTGGCTTCGCCTGACAAAACTCAGCATGCGTGACAGCAGGCCACGCCGCGCCGCGGCGGTGGAGGATTCGCTGTGCGCTATGCCACCCGAGTGATCCTCTGGCGGAGCTTCGCGATAGGCCAGAGCGTCGTAATCGTCCTGGGTCCACTCCCACACACCGCCACACATGCCGTACAGTCCGTAGCCGTTGGCAGGCAGCCGCAGAGGGTTTTGAATATACCAGTCTCCAAAATGATCGCAGTCACAGCGGTCAGGATCCGGTGGTTCACTGCCCCAGGAGTAGCGGTGTCCAATCAGGCCACCACGGGCCGCCTTTTCCCACTGAGCTTCAGTGGGCAGGTGATAGAGCGCTTGTTCGGTCGACAGTGCCTGTGCCAGCTCTTCGGCTTCCTGCCAGCTGACGGCCACCACGGGCTTGACGTTGTATTCAAACGGCCTCGACGGATCTTCACGGGGAACACGTCCGTACAGCTGTTCGGCGGTGACCTGCGACCCGTTCGCCGCCCGGACCAGATCGGGCGCATGGGCGTGGTGGTCACCGGCCTGCAGCGTTTCGGTCTCGCAGTACTGCCGACGAATTTTATTCTTCTCATTCATCTCAAACGAAAAATCGGGGTCACCGTCGGCCGTCAGCGGCCAGCCTTCGGGAGGAGCCGAATAGCCCAGCAGGCTGGTCATCGCCGACCATGTCATGGGCACATCGGCCACCCAGAATTCCGGCAGTCGCACAGCGCGGGTGGGTCGTTCGTCCGGGTCGCCCTGCTCACTGCCCATCACAAACGTCCCGGCGGGCACATAGCGAAAATGAAGTCCGTGCTCCTGGACAGACAGTTCCTCCAGCAGGTTACCGCGCAGGCGAGCCACACTTTCGTCAGTCGGATTCAGTCCGTACGCGCGATCAAAGGCGGTTGCCGCAAGCCGGGGCAGACCATGCTCGAGAAAATAGTCCGCTGCCACCAGCGCTGCCGCCGGATCACCGGCCGGGCCCGATTCACAGAGCACCCGCTCTGCAAACTGCTGCCGCAGAGATTCACTCATCGTGTCCCTCCGCTGCCCAGCTGCACAAACTGCGTCTGCCAAGGGTCGGCGGCATCCACATCGCCGTTGTAAACCTGCGCGCGGACACGGCAGCCGCCGGAAAATCCGTCTGTGCCGCACCCCGCCCCGGACATCTGTCGCATGGTGGCAAATCGCTGCCCCTGATTCCAGATCTCCACGAAAGACTGATCGCGAATGTTGCCCGAATCCCAGTCCGGACCCAGAAAACTGCAGGGGTTAACTTCACCCTGAACGGAAACACTGGCCACATGGTTGGCCGCGCCGCACCCCGGATTGCCCGTCACATCAGCCAGCAAATCGTCACGATGCTGCGGACTGAACGGATCTATGCCGCGCAGATCTTCATCCACCTGCAGACACTCATCCAGCTGCCGCAGCGCACCTGTGTACTGTTCGAACGTCGGCATCAGTTCCATGTGGGCCAGTCCCGTCCCGGTGGGATACATTGGCCGAAACACGGCCGTGTGCGCGCCTGCGGATCGAGCCAGCTCTGCGCAGGCTCTCACTTCGTGCGCATTCGCGCTGGTAATCGTGAAGGCCATGGTGAATCGCGCGTGTCGACCGAGCACCCGCAGCCCGGCCATCACCTTCTCAAACGTCCCGGCCCCCCGAATGACGTCATTCGAAGCGGCCGTCGCCCCGTCCAGACTCACGTTCAGCCACACCAGATCACGCTTGCCGAATTCCCGCGCAGCGTCTTCGGTCATCAGCAGACCATTGGTCGTCAGGCACGGATGCAGACCATGAGCGGTGGCCGCGTCCATGATGTCAAACAGATCTTTGCGCATCATCGGTTCGCCGCCCGTCAGTCCGAGGCGGAAGCCTCCGATGCTCGCCAGTTCCCCGCACAGCTGATCAATTTCTGACAGCTGCAGGGGGTTCTGATTTCGCGGCAGCGTTCCGGCAAAACAGTGGGTGCACGTCAGATTGCAGGCGCCGATGATCTCCAGATGCACGGCCAGCGGCCCTGTCAGGTGATCTGCCGGCGGTATGACGTCCAGGCACACCGCCGCCAGTCGCCCGTCGGGATGAAAGAAATCCGCCTCGTCGAAAAACTCCACAAAGTCACGCTGCCTGTCGCGCTCGGCGTTCGGCAAAGTCGCGAGGTAATGTCCAGCCGGCTCATGCAGCAACTGACGCAGGATGCCTGTCGCCTCCTCGTCAAACGGCTGATAACGCGACGTGCGACGATCAAAGATCAGACAGCCGAAATGCTGCGGGATCAGCACCAGCGGGGGACGCTGCCGCAGCGTCAGCATCTGCGACGCCTGATGAACGGGGATTTCCGAAGTCACGCTTCACCTCGCACCACTGAGATCTGCGTACGAACCAACACTGTGGCCCCCGCAGGCAGCATCAGGCCTGCCGCCCCGTCCTGCTGCAGGCTTTCGTACATCCACGTCCGTTCATCGGGAAACTGTGTGGCTTCTGTTCTTAGCGACTGCCAGTTCGTCACATCGCAATCGACCGCCGTCCCGTCGGCCGGAACGTCCTGCGCGGCACAGGCCAGCCAGGAACCATCAGCGGATGAGCAGCCATCCGCCAGAAACAGTTGATTCGCCTCACGCTCCTCGCCGCGGGGAAGATCGCGTCGAGTGGTCATCAGAAATGGCGTCGGTGTGTCAATCTGCGTAATACGCACCGCCAGTGTGTTGTCGCCCCAGTTCAGGATGGCCCGGCTGGCGATGGCCTGCCCGTTGACAAACAACTCCACGCGGCCGGGCGCCGCACAGCGAAACACGACCGGCTGACCGGCGTCCGGATTGTGCCAGCGCAGCACCACACCCGCACAGCCGGCCGGCACTTCGCAGGAACCATGCTCTTCCAGCACCAGACGGGGAGACGATTTGCGAAAGCGATCCACGGAATTGACGTTCAGACCATCGCTCGACATGTTGCTCCTTCCTGCGGATAACCGCGATGCGGCTGTCAGACGATATCAAAATTTCAGGGCACGCGTCATGGCTGCGTGCCCTGACACCACCGGGGCAAAACAGTTCGGCGCCGATTGTCAAAATCGCAGCGCCTGTCCAAAGCGTTCAAACAGCGCTCTGGCGCCGGACCGACCGATCGGATTGCCGCGAATATCGAGCAGTTCCAGATCAGGAAAACCGGGCGATCCGGCAAATTGCTGCGCGCCGGTCTGACGAATCTCGTTGGCCATGACATTCAGTTCCGTGATACCGTGAAACGCGCGGCTGACGGACAGCGCGGTGAACGAGTGATTGCGCAGTCTGTTGGCGCTGAAGTCCGCGTCGCGGAGACTGGGAACGTTCAGATCCAGCAGTGGCAGAAACGTGGCATCGACGAGACGACAGCTGGAAAGTCGCAGGGAGTTCAGCCGCCGGAAGGACACCTGAGCGATGCACTGCGTGTCCGTCACCGACAGCTCACTGCGTTCCAGGTGCAGCCCTTCCAGTTCCGCCACGCGCGGATGGGCGACAATGCGATCCAGCAGGTTGGAAGCGGACGTCACGGTGAGTGAACGGATGGGCGTGGCGGCAAAGATGGCGTCAGCATGTTTCAGAAACTGCTCGGCCGAGACTTCCACGGACTCCACAAAGCCACAGCGAAACGTCCAGCTGGTCACCTTCTCCCGCAGTATCTGTACCCACTTTCGCTCGTGACGACTGCGGAGCTGCTCCTGCCGCCGGTCCAGTACGTCCCGCCGATCGAGGTCGTCGCTGGGCGATGCCAGTTCACACTGGATGCGAATAAACTCACCGCGCGGATCGCCCTGTTCTTCCAGGAAATCGGCGTAGATCAGCCGGGCATCCATGTCTCGGGGATGCTGCGTGATGGCGGAAAGAAAATCCGTGTGAGAGTCCATAGTGCGGGCCGACAGAAGCGGAATCAGACAGGTTTTAAAGCAGACCGGCTGTGTGCTCAATTTCCATGCGATGAATGGTCTTCCCCCGGTCGCTGACCCACCGTGGAAAAAAGTCGCCGAAGGCATTCATTTCCAGAATCCAGGGACACCCCGTGTAGCGATCAAACGCCACATCGATGCCCACACACGGCACGTCAAACAGTGTGGCGGCCTGTTCGCAGTGTCCCATCGCATCCAGCCAGTGACGCTGTGGGATCTGTGCACGGCACTGCCTGGCTTCTCCCCGACGGCCCCCCAGGTGCAGATTGGTCATCGGATGACGGCTCACGCGAAAAATCGTGGCGACCACTTTGCCATGCAGCACCACCACACGGACATCAAAATTGTGCCCACCCACCGTCGCTTTCATCACCCCCTTTTGCACGGTGACTGTCTGAGCCAGCAAAAATGCGAGAACTTCTTCCAGCGGGCCGCCCTCGATGGTTCGCACGCGATACGAGTTATAAAACTGCCCCTGCAGCTGTTGTGTGGTGGTGATCCCCGTGCGGGCATCTGCGTTAAGTCTGACAATGCCGGACGCACAGGACCCGGTGGCCAGCTTCAGATACGCAGCCTCCCAGCCGGCAGCCTGAATTTTCTCTCGCAGGTCTGGCGTTCGATCGTCCGCCGCAAAACTGTCGGGCACCGGCAGATCGTGGTCGCGCAGCCGGTCGGCCGTGCGATTTTTGTCAAACAGCGTCAGCACATCCTCCACGTTGTAGCGGTTGATGATCGCGGACTGCTGCCGGGTGAACTGATCCAGTGTGAGCAAACAGGCGCGCAGTCCGGAAAACAGCAGCGGCTGCGGTGCGATCCAGCCGTCCACCAGTTCCGGCCACTCAGCCACGGTCTGACCGGCTGCCCGCTGTCCGCGCTGCAGCAGTCTGCGGATAACTTCCGGGTCGCGCGCGGGAGACTCAATCCGAAGCAGCGTGGGTGCAGCGAGAGTGCCAGCTTCTGCCAGCAGATCGGCTGGCGTTTCTGCCCGGCACAGCTGCCTCCAGTCCAGCACGCAGACGTTCAGCGTGCCGTTTTTCGCGGCCTGGAACTCCTGCAGTTCACGGACGAAAAACTGGCACCGCAGACTGCCAGGATCGCCAACAATCAGATAACGCACAACCACGCCCTATTCGATGTCACCATTCCACAAATACTCAAATTCGTCGGTCGGCTCTCCGCTGTACTGATCTTTGGCCTCGGCAAACGGGAAGGTGCCCTGCAGCTGCTTCACGCCGTCTTTGGTAATGTAGTTTTCTGTCAGGTTTAGTTGCTGCAGACTTCCGGAACCCGCCTCGCACAGCGTAGCGACCCCCGCATCGGTAATGATCCCGCCAATCAGTTCCAGTGTTTTCAGCTGCTGGTACAGGGGCGATTTGACAAGAGCGGCCAGTCCCGCATCGCCAACGTCGGTCAGCCGCAGTGTGAGATTTTGAAGAGAGGACAGATTTTTTGATCGGCACAGGCCTTCGAATCCTTTCAGGTCGATGTAGGCGCCTTCTGCGTCAAAGTCCATGGCGTGAGGCCAAATATATAGACTCTCCAGATTCCCCATCGACTTGTTGGCGGCCAGCACCTCCAGCGGATAACGGTCGGCGGTATGCATCAGCGTGAGTGACTTCAGATGCGGCAGCTTCAGACGAAAGATCGCGGCGACATTGATATCGTGCGCATCCAGCTGCAGCGATTCCAGACGGGGCATCAGCTTGATCGCGTTCTGCACAGACGGCGTCATGCAGTGGCACTGGTCCTGCTCGCTCACCTCAAAGAACCGCAGATTGTCAAACTTTGTGCCGTTGAGCAGTTTCAGTGCGGGGGCGTCATCTTCGTCCCACTCCCGTTCGGCATACTCATCCATCTCCTCCAGGTCGTAGGCGTTGGAAGGACGGCGAATCGTCAGCTTCCGCAGCGTGGAGGCCAGCGGAGATTTCTTCAGGGCCTGAGCGAATGCCGGCAGCAGATACTCAATATGCAGTGAGTCGAGAAACCCACGGCCCATCTGCCATTGATAGAATTTCTTGTTGCCCCACAGCAGGTCAGCGGGTCCCTTCTGGCCAATCAGATCGTCGGCCAGATCCCCCAGCCACTCGGCTTCATGCTCTTTCAGCAGTGCCTTCTCCCGGGCCACAAGCGGCTTGCGATCAGCGGCCTTCAGGCCTTCGTCCTCCAGCTGCCACTGAATGCGTATCAGTTCCCCCATGGCATCCCCGCTATCCTCGAGCCAGTCGGCATAGACCAGATAGGCGGCCGGGTCGTCGGGGGATTCGAGAATGGCCTCAAGGAAGGGCTCTCGCTCTTTCGCCTGTGCCTGCGAGGCTTCTGCTTTCTTCTGCCGGGAGCCATCGTCACCGGTGACTTCCCGATAACCTTTCCCCGTCTTCTGCTTGATCAGCTTTTCGCAGGAGGCCTGTGCCTTTTGTTCGGTCTCGAAGTCTTTTGTCTTGCTTTGACCATCTGTGCCCACGCGTCCGTAGCGGACCGTATGCGAGGTTCCGTCCAGCGAAATCTCCCAGAACTTGTCCGACGTGCCCTCTTTGAGCTCAAACAGGCGGGGATTGGTATCAGCCATAGGTCTTTCCTGACACTTGAAAGTCTGCGGAAGCGGGAAGGTGGTCCGAATACGCCAGCGGGATTCGCTCCAGCACGCCAGAGCCAAACACCGGCTGCAGATTCAGCACGGGCAAATGCACATAGCCGATATGGCAACCGCAGGTCGAATTGGGACAGGCGGCCGAATCGACGGGGAAACGCCAGTCTTCGGCGTACAGATTTCCCAGATCTTCAGAGACGAAATGGCAGCGACGCACGCGACCGTCTCCGTTAATCGAAAACACGCTGCGGCCCGTCTGGCAGTCCTGCCCGGCACTCGGATAATCACGCGTGTTTATCTCGAAGTAAGGGTCCACAGCTGTCAGCCGGTCCCGCTGCTGCGGGGAGTATTCGTACTTGCGTCCATCGCCTGTATCCCAGGCGTTCAGCCACAGATAAGTGGATGCGGGCAGCAAACGCCGCAGCGATTCAATTTCTGCGAAGTCTTCCGGGCGAGCAACCATCCCCACGCTGTGCCGAATGCCGCGGCGACGCAGTTCGCGACATGCCGCCAGAAACGCATGCCGGGAAACCTCTGATGGGTGATAGGTACACCACAGCGCCAGTCGTTCCGTCCGACACTCATTCAGCCATGGCGTCGCCCACGACAGATTCGTTTGCACGACAATTTTGCGAATGTGCGCGCGGTGCGTCAGTTGCTGCACGGCTGTCTGATACCAGCGACGTGTGAGCGCTTCACCCCAGGGGGTAAAAAACAGGGACAGCTGAGATTCTCGATGCGCGGTCGCCCAGTCGACAAACCGCTCCAGGGCCGCTCGATCCTGCTGCAGCTGAGCGGCCGTTTCGTGCCGTTTGGCAAAGGGGCAGTAAGAGCAGTCATAGTTGCAGCTGCTCAGCGGACCTCGGTAAAGCAGAGAAACATGACGCGTCATAGCAGTTCGTAGTCCTGCATGAGTGCATGAACCTGCGGCGAGAACAGCCAGGGACCAATGGCGTCTGACCGTTCCAGTCCACTGGCAGTCAGCCGGACGCCGGCCGCATCGATGGACGCCAAATCAGCGTCTGCCAGCAACTGCAGACACGGCAGATCTTCCAGCACGTCTGTCTCGAACGCGGACGCATACTCGTCACGCAACAAACCGTCGGTCTGCATGAGTGACAAAATCACGAACCGACGTCGCTGTTCATCGGGCAACAGGCGAATCCCGTGACTGGCCTGGGCAAACGCATTCGCCGGCCGACGAATATAGTCAGCCAGAATGCCCCGCACGCCCTGACGCCCGACCGCATATTCTGTCGAATAATGCAGGCCGGATGTGTAAGAGCGGGCGCCACATCCCAGACCGATCATACCGTCCGTCTGACAGTGATATTCGGGCACGACACTCGTTGCATCCGTGGTGACTCGGGCGTCACTGCGGCTGAACATTCGCATGGACGTCTGTCGGTAACCGCAGGACAGCAGATATTCCCGTGCCGAGCGATAAGCGTGCAGGCGCTGGGCGTCCCACAACCTGCCCTCACGATCACTCTGTCGTCCCAGCCCCGTCAGCGGCCGGACATACAGCGGGTAAAGGTACAATTCCTCGGGCTGCCAGCGGACCGCCTCGCGGACGCACCGCATCCACTGTTCGTTCGACTGCCCCTCTCCCCCGTAAATCAGGTCAATGTTCAAATTGGGCACAGCATGTCGGCGAATTGCTTCCAGCGCGGATTGGACGTCGGCCGCTCGCTGCGGACGCCCGAGGCGGTGCGCTTCGGCCTCGTCAAACGACTGAATTCCGATGCTGACGCGATCCACACCAAAGTCAGCCAGCAGTTGCAGCTTTGTGTCGTCAATCGTGGCAGGCGACACTTCCACTCCCACAGGGATGGCGTCTCCGCGAACGCCAAACGTCTGACAGATCGCCAGCAGCCGGGCAAGCTCCGCGGCCGTCAGAAACGTGGGCGTGCCACCACCGATGGCCAGCTGTTGAATGCGAACATCGCCCACCGCCGAACGCACAACGTCCGCTTCTGTCTGCAGCTGTCGCAGATAGCGTGTGGTCAGCCCGTCTTCCGGCCGCGCCTGGGTGAACAGATTGCAGAATCCACAGCGATGTTCACAGAAAGGGACATGCAGATACAGGAACAGGGCATCGCGGTCTTCGCAGGACCACAGTTGGGCCAGGCTGACGGGTTCCGGAAACAGGCGATACGCCGTCTTGTGGGGATACGAATAGGTGTAAGACTGATACGGGGACGCGGATACCACGTCGTTCAGATCCGGGGGGTATGCGGTTCCCGATGGAAGCATTGTGTGGACTACGTCTGCTGGGGCAGGAAACATTCCGCGTAAGGCACATTCCACACTACGGGATGCGCCAGACGGTGTCCAGTATAGCCGTCTTCACCGTAGGCCGTGCCGTGATCCCCGCAGAGAATCCCAAACACCGATCCGCGCTGCTGCAGCGTCTGGAACAGACGTGGCAGCTGAGAATCCACATACGCCAGCGCAGCTGCCTGCGTATCGGTTGAATCAGAAGTGGCGCCGTCCACATACAGACAGTTCGGCTGATGAAGGGCTGACACATTCAAGAACAGAAAGACGCGCTGGTCAGCCGGCACCTGCTGCAGTGCGCTGATCGCCACATCGATCTGAAATTCGGTCGAGCGTCTTTCCGTCACACCCAGCCGGGGACTCCAGTGACTTTCCTGAAACAGGTCCGGCAACACGCGCCCCAGTGCCGACAGCTTGTTGAAAAAGCCCACACCGCCGACACAGATGGTGTGGTACCCGACAGCCGCCAGCCCCGCCACAATATTGTCTTCTTCAAAGACAAACGTTTCTTCTGTGGTGGTTTCACTGCCGGGAAACCGCGCCGCAAAACGACGCGGATGAGGACCGGGACCTGCGGGAGTCGGCAGAAATCCGGCGAAGAAGGCCTGGTGTGCGGCAAACGTAAAACTGCCTGGCGTATGTCGCTGCTCCCATCCGGTCGGCAGCAACCGCTGCAGAAAAGGAGTCTGCCCACGAGCCATCGCGCCCGTCGCCACATCGAACCTCAGTGTGTCCAGAGTGATAAACACAATGTCGCAGGTTCCCACAATCTGCTGCATCGAGAAAATCGTAACGCTCCGAAAAACATCAGGTACTGGCCTGTGAAGCAGCCCGCCCGTATCATTTCGGAATCGCCCCGTACGTCAATCGACCTGCCCATGACTGACCGTCTCCTTTCCGTCGCCGAAATCGTCCCCTGCACACAGGCGGAGGGACCAGGCCGCCGGTTTGCCCTCTGGGTGCAGGGCTGTCCCCTCCGCTGCGCTGACTGCTGCAACCCGGAAATGCTGTCATTCGACAAAGGAGCACCGATGACCGTCACCGATGTTCTGCAGCAGATTGAAGTCGCCCAAAGCCTGGACATCGAGGGCATCACACTCATTGGCGGGGAACCGTTTGCTCACGCCGGACCGCTTTCCGATCTGGCACAGCAGGTGCGGAAACGAGGCCTCAGTGTGATGATCTTCAGTGGGTTCACCTTGACGCAGCTGCAAAAGAACACGGATGTCGCCGTGGCGGCGCTGCTGGACCAAACCGATTTGCTGGTGGACGGCCCCTACGATCGCACACAGCCCGACAACACGCGTCGCTGGATCGGCTCACGCAACCAGCAGATTCACTTCCTGACGGATCGGTACAGCCCGGAAGATGCCTGCTGGTCACAGCGCGACACGCTGGAGGTTCGCTGGGATGGCAAAAACCTGCTGGTGAACGGCTTTCCGGCCGGCGACGCGACGGACCTGTGGCGGCGCCCGGGGGAGTCCTCATGACGGTCAGAAATGTGAGCGCTTTTGAAGCACGGCTGTTACGCATCCTCCGCGTGCTGATGGGACGCGGTCAGGTTGATCAGGTGCTGGCCATTCTTGTCCGCCCCGTGAAGCGACCTCCCTGCCTCAGTCGCGCCTGTGTGCAGCTGGTGCAAAACTATCTGGCGACCGGCATGACCGAGTTTCTGGCGCGATCCGGCTGGTCATCAGAAAAATTTCTGAACGGTGAGCGGGTTGTCACCGGGCGGCTGTGGCAGCGACATGAAATCGAACAGATGTCGCTTGAGTTTTCTGCCGCCAGCGTGGAACTACTGATCTGGCTGACCGCAGAGAACTTTGTGCAGCCGAAGCAGAAACTGAATGTTGACCCCGGTGCGCTGACTGTTGGTGATCAGCTGCTGTGGACGCGCACGTGGCTGGCCGTGCAGGACACACTGGGCGGCCCACCACTTCTGGAACAGGCGGGCTTTGCCGGACTGGGACTGCTCAATCTGCTGGCGCCCGGCGCCACCGGCCTGCAGGGCGGGGGCGGCGAACCTGGCGTGGCATTCTGGTGTCGTCCCGCTCAGGCATGGATTCTGGAATCACTGCAGGCACAGCTGTCAGAGGCTTGGGTTTCAGTGGAAGCCCGCAAACGCGTGAATACCAGTCACAAGGAAGTTCGCCGCATCGGGCAGCATCAGGCGGCCATCCTGAAGGAGCTGTTCGACGCCGCCCAGGGGCACGGACGTCGTGATCTGTGTGTCTTCGTACTGCGGGCAGCCGCCGAACTAATGAATGACCCGGCGGGAGACTGGTTTCGGGCGATCAATGTCCAGTCGTTAAAAATGGCCGAGCGACAGGACGTTTACATGGCCGCTTTGGCATTTTTCACAGGGCTGAATCGGCTGCACGAATGGAACCAGCAGGCCCGTTCGGTGGGCTTTTACGATGAGGACTATGAGTCGGGACAGTTCTGGAAGTCCTGCTGGGAGCACTATCAGGGAGACGAGATGCACAGGCGGGCCAGTCAGATTGCTCAGAATCTCAACCCCGTCAAAGCGATCACCTCCGGAGAAAGTCCTTCGTGACTTCTGCGGCAAAGAACATAAAATGCCATTGTGGGGCGCCGCTGTGCCGCGTGTAGGGACGGCCGCGACGGGTCCACACAGCCACAGGGCGTTGCCACCTGGGAAACAAGGAGCCGGAAATGAGCCGCGCGTATCGAGTCAGCGTCAGTGAGTCAGAACGAAAAATCGTGCGAGGCAGCGATCATGTCTGCACGTGCGTGGAACTTCTGGAAATTCTCCCCAAACAGGACATGGCCACCCTGCTGTCCGAAGAACTTCTGGGACGGGGATTCGCAACAGAGGACGGGAAGCTGATCCGTCGTGAAGGCGATGTGACGATTTCCATTGATCCGGCAACTGGCGAAGTTACCGTCCAGGCGGCGATCAGTGAGGAAGTCGAACTGACGGAAAAAGTGACTGGTTGGGGGGACGAAGACTACGGCGCCGACGGTCGTCGCAAAGTGGAAGAAAATCTCCGCAAACGCGCAGAAGAAGGCCTGCAGCGTCAGGCCCAGTCGAAGGAAAACAGGCTGACCCAGCAGGCCACAGAACAGCTGGAAAGCGTGCTGCGGGATTTGCAGCCGGAACTGGACGGGGCGGTCAACAAGGTCACGGCCGCTGCGCTGAAGCAAAAAGCGGCCCAGTTGGGCGAAATCAAAGAGATCACGGAAGACACGGACAACGGTTCAATGACCATCGTTCTGGAAGTTTAATCAGCGCCGGGTATCAAGCGTTCACGGCCTTAGCAACGCAGGAGTTCTGCATGAATGAGTCCCATGCTCTTCACAGCAAAATGCCGTGCGACGATCCTCAGGAGCAGCATCTGCTGCAGGCCATTGCCGACGATCCACACGACGACACGGTGCGGCTGATTTATGCCGACTGGCTGGAAGAACGCCAGGACCCACGTTGTGAGTATGTGCGACTGGAATGTCGGTTTAAGCAACTGGCGAAACAGGCGAGCCACACCCCCTCGAAAACTCAGACACTCACTGGTCGCTTTCAACAGCTGCGACAGCGTCTGAGCGATCTGCTTAAGGGACCGCGGACAGCTGAAGAACGACTTCCCGCGGCTGTGCAACGGGAACTTCAGTCGCTGCGAACACGGATGACGCAGCTGCGCGAAGAATGCGAAGCGACCTGGCTGGCAGTTCTGTCACGATCGGCGGTATCCTGCTGCGAACCGACGGTCGAGTTCCAGTTTCAGTGTCCCATGAAATGGGGCGACCTCTCTCCCACGGATGATCCCTATGTCAAACACTGCTCGGCATGCGATTCCCCCGTGTATTTTGAAATTGATCTTTCGATGGCTCAGGAACGGGCCTCCGAGGGCAAGTGCGTTTGTGTTCCTGTCGACATGACCTCGCGCCCTCCCCTGCAAGAGTTGTACGACCTGTCCGCAGAGGACGTCTGGCTGGGTATGATCGTCGAAAGCGTGGACTGCTCCGAAAACAATTTGCGTGACTAAGCCACTCAACTCGAGCGGCAGCTGGTGCGTTGCAACAAGCCGAACGACCCGCGTGAAATATGCTTCACACGGGCCGTTCCTGCTGACGTTCAAATCTGAGCCACTGGATCAAATCACGGTCTGCCCCACAGCGATATCGGCAAACAGACGATCCACGGTCGACTCCGAGGCGGCTGTCAGCAGCAACAGGTTGTCATAAAACCGAGCATCCAGCTGACCCACCTGCTGAGTGGTGCCATCAGCCTGCCACTGATGCAACTGACCGTCCGGCAGCAGGAAGTACCAGCCGTCCCGGCCCCAGACCCAGCGTTCCTGACGTCCCAGCCAGTTTTCGAAACTGCTGCCGGTCGAACGCAGCCCCAACTCGGTATCGAGTCGAATGGCTTCGGCCGCCAGTTCCTGATCGCTCTGCCCGGTGATCGCATCAGCCTCATCACCGGCTCGATCCGCGGCCATGGTAAGCAAAGTCAGATCCGTGTGCGCGGCGGCAGACACCTGAGCAATCAGCGTGGCTTCGGCCGCTCCATTCCACTGATAGAACGAACCGTCGGGCGTGATGAAGTACCAGCCGGTCTCCCCCCACACCCAGCGTTCGTTACGGCCAAGCCAATTCAGAAAGTCGTTGGCGGTGGTCGTCAGACTAAGTTCAGAGTCCAGCTGAACGAGCGAGCGAGGGGCACCGCCACCGGCCCCGTCTTCAGTGCCTTCATCCTCATCGGAGCCGTCCTCGTCTGAACCTTCATCGTCCGAACCTTCATCGTCCGAACCTTCATCGTCCGAACCTTCATCGTCCGAACCTTCATCGTCCGAACCTTCATCGTCCGAACCTTCATCGTCCGAACCTTCATCGTCCGAACCTTCATCGTCCGAACCTTCATCG
>JANSXP010000057.1 GCA_024742875.1 Planctomycetaceae bacterium
GAAGTACAGCCCGCTGACAGAAGCCGCCGGGAACATGGCAAAGCTTTCCGTCAGAGAAATTCCGGTCGCCTCTTCGGCCTGCAGCAGATCCCACAATGGACCTTTGGGCAGGTGATCCGGACACGCCGGATAACCGAAGGCCGGACGAATGCCGCGGTACTTTTCGGAAATCAGATCGTCATTGGTGAGGCCCTCGCCGGAACCGAAGCCCCACTCATCCCGCACGTTCTTGTGCAGATACTCGGCAAAGGCCTCAGCAAACCGGTCTGCCAGTGCCTTGATCATAATGGAACGATAATCGTCCCCGTCGGATTCAATCTGTTTGGTCAGTTCGTCACAGCCGTGTCCTGTGGTCACGGCAAACGCGCCGATGTAGTCGGCCGTCTTTTTGCCGTCCGTCACCGGAGCCACATAGTCTGACAAACTGCGGAAGTCCGACTGCCCCACGCGTTCCCACTGCTGCCGCAGCATCGGAAATCGCAGGCGCTCTTCTGTACGACTGTCGTCTGTCCACAGCACGATGTCATCGCCGTCTGAGTTGGCCGGCCAGAACCCGTAAATGGCCCGCGCGGTCAGCAGTTTGTTATCCAGCAGGTACTTCAGTTCCTGCTGGGCGTCATCAAACAGCTTCTTCGCTTCTTCGCCCACAACTTCGTCTTCAAAGATGCGGGGGTACTTGCCAATCAGCTGCCAGCTGCTGAAAAACGGCGACCAGTCAATAAATGGCACCAGTTCTTCCAGCGGCAGATCTTCAATCACACGCGTTCCCGTAAAGGCGGGAACAGGCGGCGTGTAGTCTTTCCAGTCAATACAGAAACGCTTCTGCAGCGCTTCCTGATAGGGCACCAGTTTGGCTTCGGATCGCTTTTGAAAAGAGGCCCGCGCCTTCTCCTGTGCGGCCAGATTGTTCTTCACGAAGTCCGCCTTGGAGTCCGGATCCAGCAGAGATTCCACCACACCGACGGACAGCGACGCATCACCCACGTGCACGACCGGATGGTCGTAATTGGTGGCGATTTTCACGGCCGTGTGTTTGGCGCTCGTGGTGGCTCCCCCAATCAGCAGAGGAAGGTCCCAGCCTTCCTCTTTCATCGTGCGAGCTACGGTGATCATCTCTTCCAGCGACGGCGTGATCAGTCCGCTCAGACCGATGATATCTGCATTGCACTTTTTGGCCTCTTCAAGAATCTGCTCACAGGGGACCATGACCCCCATATCAATGACCTTGAAGTTGTTGCACCGCAGCACCACGGCCACGATATTTTTGCCGATGTCGTGCACGTCGCCTTTGACCGTAGCGATCAGAAATGTGCCCCGGTTGTTTTCTTCGGTCTGCTCACCGTCCGAGGCAGCTTCGGCCGCATCCACAATGGCCACAGCGGCGTCGCGGTCTTCGGTGAACAGTCCTTTTTCATCAAACCGGGAGCGATCATCGCCAAGCGCCTTTTCCGCCTCCATGAACGGCTCCAGCCAGGCGACCGCTTTTTTCATCACGCGGGCGGATTTCACCACCTGCGGCAGAAACATCTTGCCGGCCCCAAACAGCTCGCCGACGACGTTCATGCCGTCCATCAGCGGCCCCTGAATAATGTCCAGCGGTTTGCCGTACTTCAGCCGCGCTTCTTCAATGTCCTCATCCACAAAATCGAGGATACCCTTCAGCAGCGCGTGCTGCAGGCGGGGTTCCACTTCGCCTTCCCGCCATTCCAGCGTTTTCTTTGCACCACCCGCGCGTTCCTTCACGGTTTCCGCGTAGTCGATCAGACGTTCGGTGGCGTCTTCACGGCGATTGAGCAGTACGTCTTCGATGTAGGTCAGCAGTTCCGGATCGATCTCATCGTACACTTCCAGCTGCGACGGATTGACGATGCCCATGTCCAGACCGGCATCAATCGCGTGGTACAGGAAGGCGGCGTTCATGGCCTCACGGACCACGTTGTTACCGCGGAAGCTGAAGCTGATATTGCTCACACCACCAGACGTTTTGGCCCCCGGACATTCGCGTTTGATATCCCGCACAGCCTGAATAAATTCCACGGCATAGTTGGCATGTTCCTCCATGCCCGTTCCGACCGTCAGGATGTTGGGGTCAAAAATAATGTCTGTCGGAGGGAAGCCCACCTTTTGTGTCAGCAGATCGTAAGCGCGTTTGCAGATCCGCACTTTGTCCTCACGTGTGACCGCCTGTCCGGTTTCATCAAAGGCCATCACAATGGTGGCCGCACCAAAACTGCGAATGATGCGGGCCTGTTCGAGGAATTTCTCCTCGCCCTCTTTCAGGCTGATGCTGTTAACGATGGATTTGCCGTGGACACACTTCAGTCCGGCTTCGATGACGTTCCAGTCGGAACTGTCAATCATAATGGGCACGCGGACGTTGTCATCATGCAGCAGCCACAGGAACTTCTCCATGCAGCGGGCTCCGTCCAGCAGCCCCTCATCCATGTTGACGTCAATCACCTGGGCGCCGCCTTCGACCTGCTCGTTGGCCACACTCAGCGCTTCGTCGTACTTCTCCTCACGGATCAGCCGCAGGAACTTCCGCGAACCCGTTACGTTGGTGCGTTCCCCAACGTTCATGAAGTTGCTTTCCGGGCGCAGGGTCACGTAATCAAACCCGGAATACGTGGACCAGCCGGTTTCATTCGCCGGCTTGCGGGGAGGAAGATTTTTGACCGCCTCGGCCGACTTGCGGATAAATTCCGGCGTGGTGCCGCAACACCCGCCCAGAATGTTGATCATGCCGGATTTGGCCATCCCGTGCACGATCTCGGTGAATTCATCGGCCGTGTTGTCAAAGCCCCCCATGCCATCCGGCATGCCGGCGTTTGGGTAGCAGCTCACGTAGCGGTTCGCCATGTCCGACAGCGTCTGCAGATACGGCTTCATCTGCGCCGGCCCCAGTCCGCAGTTGAAGCCTACGCTCAGCGACGGAAAGTGCTCCAGGGCCGTATAGAACGCTTCCACGGTTTGCCCCTGCAGCGTGGCGCCCCCCTGGAATACGGTGCCGGAAACAATCACGGGCACTTCGGTTCCGCGTTCGGCAAAGACCCGCTGAATGGCCATCAGACAGGACTTCATGTTCAGCGTGTCGAAGCTGGTTTCAGGAATCAGCAGGTCCACACCGCCATCGAGCAGCCCGCGGACCTGCTCGGCGTAGCTTTCCACCATTTCATCAAACAGCACCACGCGGACCCCTTTTTCGTCCGCGTTGTAAGCCAGCGTGACGTTGGTGGGGCCAATACTGCCGCCAACAAACCGGGGGCGACCATCTTTGGCCTGAAACTCGTCGGCCGCGCTGCGGGCCAGCTCCGCACCTTTGCGATTGATTTCCCCCACCAGATGCGACAGCTCAAACTCCCGCATGCCGATGACGGACGCATTGAAGGTGTCTGTTTCGACGATATCTGCGCCGGCGTCCAGATACTGGCAGTGGATGTTACGAATCAAATCCGGCTGCGTCAGCACCAGCAGGTCGGTCGCGTTGCGCACGTTGATGTGGTGATCTTTGAAGCGTTCGCCCCGGTACCCCTCTTCCGTGGGATTGTTGGACATGATGAGCGCCCCCATGGACCCATCAATGATCATGATTCGTTCTTCAAGAACTTCGCGGATATCGGTTTTCGTGCTCATTCGGTCGCTGGAGTTCACCGGAAAAGTTGTGACATCGTGGTATGGGGCACATCCCTGAGAGGCGGATTCTAGGTGGACAGTCAGGTCGGATAAAGGCGTCCGACGCGTTCACGACCTGATTCCCATTCGCAAATGGCCGATTCTTGCCTATTCTGGGCCGGCAAGGTCAATTCCGCCCCTCCCGAAGACACGACAACCGGCCCCTGGGGCTCACTTCAACAGCAGAAAACAACACTGTGCGATTGTCCGAGATTGAAACTGTGCTGGTGACAGGAGCCACCGGGCTGGTGGGCAGCCATGTGACGCAGCAGGCGGCGGAACTCGGTCTGCGGGTCAAAGCGTTGTGCCGCGAGACGGCCGACACCAGACCACTGCAAAGCTGGGGCGCGGACATTGTCACCGGTCACCTGAACGATGAACGGGCCCTGTCAGCCGCCTGTGCCGATGTGGATGCCGTCATCCACTGCGCCGCGCGCGTGGGCGACTGGGGGCCCACGTCAGAGTATCGAAAAGTGAACGTGGAGGGCACGCGACGGCTGATTAATGCGGCCCTGAAAACCGGTCGGCTGAAACGCTGGGTGCAGATCAGTTCTCTGGGCGTTTATCCGGCCACTGACCACTTCGGCACAGATGAAACCACGGCCCCCGGCACCAAAGGCATCGATGGTTACACGCTGACAAAAGTGGAATCCGAACAGCTGGTCCTGGATGAGCATCACCAGCGGCAACTCCCCGCCGTGATTCTGCGACCTGGCTTCATTTATGGCCCTCGAGACCGGACTGTGCTGCCGCGACTGATGGAACGCCTGCGACACAACAAATTTGCCTACCTGGGCAACACCGACAAACTCATGAACAACACGTATGTGGGCAACCTGTGTGAAGCCGTCTGGCAGGCGCTGTCGCACGAAGACGCAGTGGGCATGGTCTATAACATTCGTGACCCGCGGGCCGTCACCAAACGCGAATTCATAGAAACAATCTGCGAGGCCGCGCAGCTGAAGAC
Source organism: Planctomycetaceae bacterium (assembly GCA_024742875.1). Lineage (GTDB taxonomy): Bacteria > Planctomycetota > Planctomycetia > Planctomycetales > Planctomycetaceae > Fuerstiella. The sequence continues at coordinate 4,640 of JANSXP010000057.1, forward strand.
GCCGACAAAGGTCGTTCCGCTGCCTGTTGCCAAAGCGCTTTCGGCCGTGATGGAAACCACATGGAAACTGACACGACGGAAAACGGCTCCACTGGTGAACAGCGCTCGGATTAAGTTTCTGGGACTGAACCTCGACTTTGACATCAGCAGAGCGCAAAGTCACCTCGGCTACAATCCCACGACCGATTTTCGACAGGCGATGCCAGCCACCGTGCAGTCGTTCCTGCAGGAAGACGCCGCATGAAACGCGCCGTTCGACTGCTGCTGCTGATCGCCCTGCGCGTCCTTGCGGTGGCCATGGTGATGTTGTGGGCCACCGCGCGACTGGGGACCGTGTCTGTTGCCGTTCCGATGGGCTCAAAGGCGGTCGGTTTCGCATCCACCACCAACGGGCTGATCGTGGGAGCAGAGCCGGCAGACGGCCGTACTCAGGCGACGTGGCGCTTTCGTTCTTATCTGGCCGCCATGGACGAAACATCCGTGACAATGGAGAGCGTGCTGGGGCACCCCGGCAACGTGGTGGCCGGACATGTGTGGGTTCTGAGTCGGCAGCAACTGACGTTTGCAGGGCTGTCGTATCCGCTGTGCCTGGGGCTGGTTCTCGCAGCTTATCTGTTGGTCGCGTGGCTGTTTCGTCGACGAAAACAGCGGACCTCGCTGCTGGATGGCTAAACTGCGGCGGAATGTCCGTCTGCCCGCGTCTGCCCGACTCACTGTGCGGCATCACGCTCCGCTGTCGAAGGCGAGGGCGAAGGCGAAGTGGCACTCTCAACATCGATGTCAGCCGTCGTTCCGGCCACCACAAACACGACTCCCAGCGTGGCCACAACCGTACCGATCACAGCGCGGGCCGTGATCTTTTGCTGTTGAAAAATCCGCAGCAGGGGAATCACAAACAGCGGCGTGGTGGCCAGCAGCGTCGTGGCCACAGACACGGACGTTTCCTTGTAGGCCACCTGGCACAGCCAGATCCCCAGCCACGTCCCCATCAACACGGCGGGTACCAGTCGTCTGAGCAGGTCACGGTCCCTGATTTTCTGCCAGACATCCCGCAGTTGTCCCTGCCAGGCGACAATCAGGCCCACCGCGACAGCAGAAACCGTGAGTCGAATCCACGCCCCTTCCACCGATCCGCAGCCCTGCATGCCGATCCGTGAGCAGACACCTCCAGCCGCCTGACACACCGCAGCACCAATAGCACAGGAGACTCCCAGTGTCGTGGAGCCGGGAAACAGGCCCGGACTTTCGTGTGCTGACTTGCGATCGGCCACCACATACGTGACTCCGCCGGTGGTCATCAGAACCCCGGTGAGCATGACGGGCGTGAGGACTTCGTTCAGGAAGATGGCGCCAAAAACGGCCGCAAACAGCGGCGCTGTCGTGGATAGAATCAGCGCTTTGCGGGGACCAAGGACCTGCAGACTGCGGAAGTACAGCGTGTCACCAATGACGATCCCAATCACTCCGCTGAGCGCCAGCCACTGCCACGTCGCGGCACCTGCGCGAAACACGATCCCCTGCTGCCAGTCAGCCAGAAACAGCAGCTGCAGCAGCAGAACACCGGCCGCCAGAATGTTCTTGACAAGATTCAGTCCCCATGCGGACAGCTTTGTCTGGCCGTACAGCAAACTGGCGGCCGCCCAGCAAAGTGCGGCCCCCAGCGCGGCCAGTTCTCCCATGCCCATAGTTGGTCATTCGTTGGGCCACAGACCCGATTGCCGCCGCCAGCCAGGCGGTTGATGTGGAACAGACAATGCGTTCAAACGTGACGAGCAGACCGCCTGTCAGACAATGATGAAAGCGGCATGCTGCAGGAGCCTCCGCTTAGTCGCGAGAACCGGGCGTGACTTTCATGGACACCGTCTTTCCGTCCCGCAGCACTTTGATTTCCACTTCCTGACCAATCTTCAGCGCTTCAATCGCATAGGTGTAGTCGTAGATGTTCTCAATCGACTTGCCGGCCAGCTCAATGATGATGTCCCCGCCCTGGACGCCCGCGGTCCCCGCCGGACCGCCTTTGGCCACACCGGACAGCAGCACGCCTTTGGTGTCGGAGTCGGCGTAGTCAGGAATCGTGCCCAGATAGGCCCGCAGACTCGCGCGACGCTGGTCGTCTTTGGGTTTCTCCATCATCACGTACGCCGGCATTTTGTCTCGCTGCACGAGGTTGAGCAGCGCTGCTTCCATCAGCTGTGCAACCTGAGAGATGCCCTCATAGTTGAGTTTTTCCGGCGTGTCACGGGGCGTGTGATACTCGCCATGGTTCCCGGTAAACGCGGACAAAATGGGCACGCCATGCAGAAAGAACACGCTCGCATCGGTTGGCAGATAGCTGTCCTGCTGCAGAGTCAGCGGCAGTCCCAGCGGCACGTTGATCCGTTCGATCAGCGGCTGCCAGTCCGTTGAAGACCCCAGCCCCTGCAACACGAGTTTTTCCTGAAGCCGGCCCACCATGTCCATATTCAGACAGGCGGCGATGAACAGATGCAGACCACCCGTGTTGGGTCCGGAACGGTCATTGTTGTTGGCAGTTTTCTCTTTCGTATCGTCCTTTTCTTCCGGTTCGTCCGCCGAACCGCCCAGAGCTGCAGCATGCTGTGAGAACTGAGTTTCCAGCGTCTTCACATAATGACTGGATCCCAGCAGGCCCAACTCTTCACCAGACCAGGCGGCAAAGATGACGTCCCGTTTGCCGTTCAGCTCGCCGCGGTCCTTTTTGCCGGCCATGGCCTCAGCAATCTGCAGCATGGCCGCCACACCGGAGGCGTTATCGTCGGCGCCAAAATGGATCGTCGTAGCTTCATCATCCCGGGCCAGCGAGTTTGTGTTGGGACCGGCGCCCAGATGGTCAATATGAGCGCCAACCACCACGATTTCATGGGCGGGTGTGTCGTCCACCTGCAGACGGCCCAGAACGTTGCGGCCGGTTTTCTTCTCTTTGCGAATGTCGATGCTCGCCTCAACGGACAGTCCCTGCACAGGGAAGCCTATCGCCAGAGCGCCCGTGTCGAGTTTTTTCTGGATGGCGGCCAGATCTTTGCCGGCTGTCTTCATCCAGCCGGTGGCAACTTCGTCCGTCACACAAACAACGGCGACGCCGCTGCCCGCCAGCGAGCCGTCAAACTGCAGTGGCACCAGCTGGCTGCGCACGCCCGATGTGGGACCGCTGACAAGAATCAGGCCGCGAGCCCCCAGTTCACGCGCTTTCATGGACTTGTATCGCAGGCTGCTGAACTTATTCAGGTATTGCCGCTGCTTTGCCGGAATCTCTTCCGGCATAAAGCGGAAGCAGACAACCCACTTGTCCTTCACGTCCAGATGCACGAAAGAGTCGTACTCTTCAAAGTCATCGTTGCCGGGTGCCTGGATGCCGTAACCGGCAAAGACCACCTCGGCCGGATCGAACATTCCAGTCTGGGAGAACACCAGTGGACGCCAGTCTTTGTCGATTTCCAGCTCCTGGCCGGCGGCCGCCAGACGATTGTCCTGGCCCGCATTCACGCCCGATGTGAATTCAAACTCCTGAAACCATGAGCCGTCATCGCCAGCCGGCTCCAGGCCCAGCGTCTCCAGATACAGGGCCACATAGTTGGTGGCCAGTCGTTCGCCTTTTGTGCCCGTCAGGCGACCGGCCAGCTGCGGGCGACACAGGTATTCGACGTGACGCACAGCGTCAGCCGGAGCAAAGTCGCCGCGGGCCGATGGACTGCGGGCCGTGGTGGACTGCGCCGTCATCGTGCCTGTCGCCTGGCTGTCAGAGTCTGTCAGTCCCAATAGTTCCAGCGCGGCCTGATGATCCCATTCGCACAGAAAAATCTGTGACTGGCCGCCGGTGGTGCGGTTGGTCGTCCACGACAGCTGATCGCCAGCCGGTGTGAAGACGGGCAGTCCGTCAAAGCCGCCTGTGTGCGTAACGCGAACCGGCGGTTTCGTGCCTTCACGGTCAACAATATACAGCTCGAAGTTGGCAAACCCGTGACGGTTGGTGGTGAAGATCAGGTACTTGCCCGACGGATGGTAGTAGGGGGCCCAGGACATCACGCCCAGATCGGTCAGCTTCCGCTGATCACTACCATCGATCTTCATGGTGAAGATTTCTGCTGTTGCTCCATTCTCAGAGAAACGACGAAAGCAAATGTCTTTACCATCGGGAGAGAAAAACGGGCCACCATCGTAGCCCGGCGAATTCGTCAGCCGTTTGACGTTCGACCCATCGGCATTCATTACGTAGATCTCGTTGGCCCACGCCGGATCCAGTTCAAACAGTTCCTGCTGCTTTGCTGTGAGTTTCTCCTCGTACGCCGAGCGGTTGGAGGCGAACGCAATCAGGCTTCCGTCCGGTGACCACGACCCTTCCGCGTTGTAGCCTTTGGTGTTGGTCAGATTGACGTAGTTTTTGGACGTCAGGTCGTACTCGTAGATGTCATAGAACTCGTCATAGTCCCAGCTGTAGCGACGTTCTTTGCCGGAGGCCCGCAGGTCAATTTCTTCCTGCTGCTCCGCTTTGGCATTGGGGTCATCCTGCGTGGACGCATAGAGAATCTTCTCGCCGTTGGGATGAATCCACGCACAGGTCGTCTTGCCATGTCCGGGAGAAACCTGCCGTGTATCGCCGGTATCCAGATTCAGAAGGTAGATCTGGAAGAACGGATTGCCCTCATAGCGTTCACTCTGAAACACCATCTGGCGTCCGTCGCCGTTGAAATATCCTTCTCCCGCCCGCCGACCTTCGTAGGTCAGCTGACGTGAACGTTTCATGAGACGATTCTCCAGACGCTGTGCCTCGGCGGGATCGGTCTGGGTAATGTCGTCTTCCTGAGCGCTGACGGGAACACAGACGAGTCCACAGAACACGGGGCAAATCAGCAGCAGGCGCAACAAGGCGAAGTTGGGTTTCAAGGGTTTTCTCCTGACGAATCGGTCAATCGTCGCCACAGCGACCGCCCGATTATAGATGCTCAAATTTCGCATGCCACCACTTCGGCTCAGATGGTGCGGGCGCTGGCCACACGGAGCCGCTGGTTCTGCGCCCCGTTCTGCCGCAATTCTCGGCGAGGGCTGACGACATCGCTGCGGCAGGCCTTCGCGGTCCGGCAGCACTGCACACCGCGCCGCCGCACGAGTCTCTCCGCGTCAGGCGGTTTTCCCACCGCTGCGGCGTGGGCTCATCTTCCCGGGCCGGGGAGCGCAATCAGTGTCAGCTGGCCTGTTTCAGCGACTGCAGATACGCCACGAGATCCCGAATTTCGCGTTTCGAAAGCGCCTTTTTCATTTCCGGCATGATCGAAACATTCTGTTCAAAAACGTCGTCGATGTCGTCTTTAGAGATATCGATCGTCTTGCCCTGATTGTCCGCCAGCGAGAGCGTCGTGTCGGTTTCCTTCTGTTTTACTCCCTGAATCGTCCTGCCGGAAATCAGCACCACCACCTGCGTGCGGTATTTGGGGTCGATGACGGCACTTGGCGCCACGATGGACTGCAGCAGTTCATCGGCGCGGCGCTGGGTGCCAATCTCGCTCAGGACGGGCCCGACATTGCTGCCTTTTTTGCCCGTGCGATGACAACGAATGCACTGCGCCTCCAGATGCGTTTCAAACAGCTTCTTCCCCCGGGCCACATTGCCACCGACCTGGCATTCGATGAAGTCAGCGATGTGCTCTTTGGTGGCGACCTCAGTGTCGGTTCGCAGCGCGGTGATGGCAGACTGCAGCTCACCAGCCTTCCTGGCATCCACCGAACCTGCCTCGACGAGAGCGGCCGACTCCAGCCACAACTCCGGCATACGCCGCGCCTGAACAGCATCCCGCAATCCGTTCAGCAGCTGTGCCTGCTCGTCTCCGGTCGTTTTGGCAATCAGCCGCACGGCGGTCTGCCGTTCCTCGATACTGTCGGAAGACGTCAGCACGCGGTGCAGTTCAGGCGGCAGCTCAGTCGGGCTGATCTCCGCCAGCAATTCCAGGCCGGCAATCCGCGCGCCGGCAGCTGGATCTCTCAGCAGATCCGTGGCGACCTGCGGCAGCCCGACCGCACTTTGCTGTTTCAACGCGTCCAAAGCGGCCATCCTCAGATCCAGCGGACTTTCTGAATCAGCAACGGTCGCCGTCAGGGCGTCCGGCTGCAGAACGATGGCCAGCGCGCTGGCTGCGGAAATGGCGGCCGCCCGCAGTTGAGCGTTGCCGTCGGTCAGCACGCTCGACATGGGTGAGGCAATACGCTCACGATCGTAGTCACGCTCTGTCAGCGTGCGATGGCGGCCCGTCACTTTGTCCAGCGGCGGTGGTGACGACCAGTGCCGCAAAGCGTCCAGCGCTGCCAGACGCATCGGCAAATCGTGCTTTTCGCTGGCAGCAAACGTTGCCAGGCGAACGGCGCTGTCGGCGTCCCCCAGACGAAAGTTGGCGTTGATGGTGCGACGCAGCAGGGCAGGCACGGTGTGGGGCGTTTTATTCAGCCGCCTGGCCAGCGCGGGCAGAGCATCCGGCACACTGAAATCATCGTGGACGGCCAGCGCCGCTTCAGTCGCCACCACCTGATCCGCATCGCTGAGGTAGTATGCGAGTTTCGCTGACTGCAGACGCCGCAGGGCCACCACGGCAGCCAGTTTAAGAATGCGGCTGTCGCTTCGCCCTTTGAGTGTGCACAGCCAGGATTCACTGCAGCCCTGCAGCCCCTGTGACAGCGCAAAGCGTTCGTATGTGTCCGCCAGTTTCAATTCGGCGGCGTAGTCCTGCAGGCGGCCACGAGCCGACTCGGACGGAAAGTGCCGCAATGCACAGGCGGCGAAAAATCGCACACGACGGCTGGAATGTCGCAGCAGATCGGCGATTCGCCGTGAGGCCTCCGCCGGCTGCAGCGGATCAAGGTCCGCAAATTCGCGGACGATCGTTTGCGCGGGGCCAGGCTCGGACTGTGCAACATGCCCCAGCGACATCGGCAGTTCGGCCAGCGTTCGCAGGGATTGCGCCACCAGCTCGTCATCGGCGGACTCCAGCAAATCCACCAGTGCGCGACGACTGAGAGCCGTCAGTCGCGGCTCACCCAGGCGACCCAGTTGCCCCAGGCCCCAGATGGCGTGGCATTTGGCGATCGTCGACGCTTTTCCCTGAACCACGTTGACAAGTTCTTCCAGCTGCCGCCGCCGCGCCAATTCAAACTGACACTTGAGTCGCACACGCTGATCGCCGTATTCCAGCAACTCAAGCATACGTTCAACAGTTTCGTACTGAAAGTCGGTGGCGATGAGCGCTGCCGTTTGCTGGCGGACCGCTTCGTCCGGACGCGCGACGTCCATCTTCCACACGGCCCCCTTCTGATTGAGCGGATAACCGCCGCCCCAGTCGACACCATACAGACCACCATCAGGGCCAAAATTGATGCCGACCAGCGGCACCCCGTTGCCGATCTGCCGACTGTTGACCATCGTGAAACTGGCGCCGTCGGGCTGCGTCTGGAAGGCCCACTGCTCTCCTTTGGGAGCACTTGTCAGAAAGAAAGTCCGCTGCCAGTCAACACTCAGAGCGTGCCCCGGATTGTAAGTGAAGCCGGCCGGCCCGTCCTTGTAGTTCACAATCGGTGGCACAATATAAGACGGCTGACCGCTGTGATGTGGCCGCCAGAGGCCTTCGTCCATCCACGGATCATAATCGTCCCCGCGATACTGATAGTGGCACCGCCAGCCAGCGTCCATATCACGGACGATGTAGACAAAGCGTTCTTTTTCGCCGGGCTTGTCCGCGTCGTTATCCACGCCAAACAGATTGCCGTACTCATCAAACGCCAGTTCCTGCACATTCCGCAGGCCGTGAGCGAAGACTTCAAATCCGCTGCCGTCCGGATTGCACCGCATCACTCCCCCCTGATTGGGATAGTGGTGGCGCCGGCCATCCGCCGTCGTCACACTGATGCCTTTGTCGCCGATCGACCAGTAGATGCGACCATCGGGTCCCACCGTCAGCCCATGCATGTCATGTCCGGCATAAGCGATGTGCAGACCAAAGCCTGTAGCCACGATGGAGCGTTCATCGGCTGTGCCATTGTGATCCGTATCCGTCATCGTCCACACGTCCGGCGCCACCGTGGCAAAGACGCGTCCGTCAAATGCCAGCACGCCGGCGGCAATGCCGGTCACTTCTGTGCGAAAGTCTTCGGCAAATAGACGGATCTCATCGGCTGTGCCGTCTTTGTCGGTATCGCGCAGACGATGAATGCGTTCGCTGATGACCGTCAAATCACGCCAGTCAAAATGGCCATCTTTGTTGTGATCCTGCACGTGTTTTTTGTTAGCGGCATCGTTGCCGATCGCCAGCGTCTGCCGCAGGAAAGCGCGCTTGTGTTCGACCGTGCTCAGTCCCACATCGTCCGGCACCCATGCGCGATGCTGACGGATATCCAGATCCTGAATCTTGCGACGCTGCGTCTGCGTCACAAAGGCGCTGCCCGCATCGTCAAACGCGATGGCCACCGGGTCGGGCACATTCAGCTCACCGCTCCAGCGAGAAAACTCCAGTTCCTGAGCGGCAAGGTCGGTCCCGTACAGACAAACTGAGGCCAGAGCAAGCAGCGACAACACGCAGGCAGAGGGCTTCATAGCAACGCCTTTCGAGGAGGGACGAGAACGCAGGAGCACAACGCGGAAACAGGACGCAGGGGAACACAACGCAGATCAGCACTCCGCACGGCAAAACCCGGAACGACAGAAGCCGCACCACCGTCGCCCAGCCCGTTCGGCACACGTCGCAACCGCGGCATTTGTCGCCGCCACCACCGTGCACAGAACACGTCCAACATGGCAATCGCCGCAGTGCGACGCAGGTTACGCGCCAATTTACAGAAACCGCGTTCTTTTGCTGATGTCCGTATTCACGCTCTGATAACGCGATGCCAGATTGCCGGGGTTAAACAGCTCCGCCCGCAGTTCCTCAATGTCATCCCAGCCGATCGCGTTGGTAAAAATGGACTTTAGGTAGTCTTCGCCGAACTCAGAAGGCTGCATGCGGTCCGCGTCGTACATCGACAGATGCACACAGCGGGGATGAATCTCGCCGGTGGTGTCGCGAAGTTTGTGGGCCGAAATCGAGTCCACATCAAAACCGTGCTCAGGTGAATACTGCAGCGTGGCCACGGCGTTGTTCACCCCTTCGCTGATCATCCGCACGGCCTTGCCGCCCAGCTGCGAAGAGATAAAGCGATCGAACAAAATGGGACGTCCCCCTCGCTGCGTGTGTCCCACCTTTCGAGTAAAGCAGGACGAGTTGGTCGGCTCGTGGGTGCGCACTCGATTGAAGAATTCCGGCTCGATGCGATCGAGCAGCAGTTGTTCCAGCGCTCTGGCGGCGCCCGAATAACGGATGTTGCCAGCCGGGTCATACGTGGCTGAGGCCGCCCCCAGTTCTTTGCCGTCTTCGGTCTTCACTCCTTCGCCCACCACGATCACCACATTGTGCTGGCGCTCGTAAATCTGCCGCACACGTTCTTCCAGTCGATCGAGATTGACGGGCACCTCAGGAATCAGAATCAGGTCCGGCTGACCGTAGGCGGCTCCCAGAGCAATGTACCCGGACTGGCGTCCCATCACTTCCACCACGGCAATGCGACGATGACTCTCGGCCGTGGTTCTGACACGCTGCACGCACTGGGCCACCACAAACACGGCGGTTGCGTAGCCGGGTGTGGCGTAGTTGATGATGTCTTCCAGATCGATGCGCCGTCTCTCCAGAATCCGTTTGCTTTCCCCGTTCTCATCCGGTCTGGACCAGGTGTTGGGTTCATCGATGTAGTTCAGCCCCAGGTCATTGTCGATGGTTTTCGGGGCCAGTACGCACTGCGTGAATTCACACAGTGGCTGCATGCCATTGATGGTGCCATCGCCGCCAATGCAGATCAGGCCATCCAGTTCCATCCTCTGATAGTTTTCACGCAGCAGATCCATATCGGCGGAACCTGGCTCCACATAGGTTCGCGATGATCCGACCAGCGTGCCGCCGTGCGTGGGGTCCAGTTCCGGAATGGTGGTCAGCAGCGGATTCAGATGCACGTGAGGCACCCGCTTGTCCAGCAGGCCGGCATAGCCGCGGAGAATACCAAACATGCTGATGCCCATCTGATTGGCCTGCTGAACGGCTCCGTAGATGGTCGCGTTGAGTGCCGGCGTATCGCCGCCAGCGGTCAGAATTCCGATTCGTTTGGTCGTCATGGTCGTCAATGGCAGTTAATTCACACAGAAACAGTAAGTCGGGCGGCATTGTGGCAGATCGCACACCTGCTGCGATCGTCCCTCGGACGCTTAACCGGAATTCCGCCGGAAAGCCGCTTTTCGCAGCAGAAAGAACGTCAAACTGCGGCTTTCGGATTGTTGGAATCGGAATTTCGGCATGCGATTGAATTGGCCGATCAGCCTTCTACGATGAAGGGCCCGCGGTCAGCGATCCGGAGCCAGTTCCAGGGCCTCCACCGCTGCCGGACAGCCTTCTCCTGACAGCTTTCACCTGACTGCTCCACGGGGCCGGTGAATTCAGTCCCCGGGCAGGCCCACATCGGACACACCGATCGGGCTGTCGGGGCCTGCAAACCAGACGGCACACAAAGTGGCAGGAAAAACGGCAAAATCCTCCCGGGGGCTCGGCTCCCAACAGCATTCTTCAAGTGAAAGAGAAAACACGTGAGCACAGTGAGCAGCATTGCTGATGCGGCCAAAGCCCGCAAAGACGAACTGGATCAGCACACTCGCGAAATTGTCCAGTGGCACTTCAGCGACGAGACGGGTTGCGACTTCTGGCTGGAAAAGAAAAAAGGGTACGACTTCGACCCGCTGACGGACGTCAATTGTTTTGAAGACCTGAAGAAGTTTCCGCTGTTTGAAGACGACTGGCTGCGTGGCGGACCGATGCGTCGCTGGGTCCCCAAGCCGTATCAGGACAAACCGATTTACGTGTTCGAAACCGGCGGCACCACGGGCATTCCCAAATCCCGTGTTGTCGTGGAAGACCACTGGATCGACTACGAGATGTTCAGCGAGACGCTGCCGGATGAAAAATTCCCCCGCGGCGCCAACTGGCTGATGCTGGGCCCTTCCGGTCCGCGTCGTCTGCGTCTGGCCGTGGAACATCTGGCCCAGCATCGCGGCGGCATCAGCTTCTGCGTGGATCTGGACCCTCGCTGGGTGGTCAAGCTGCTCAAAAAAGGCAAGGTTGAAGAAGCCAAAGAGTACAGCAACCACGTCATCGATCAGGCGATGGCCATCATCGGTGCGGGTAACGAAATTCAGTGTATGTTCACGACGCCCAAACTGCTGGAAGCGCTGGCCATGCGACTGCTGGACGAAGGCAGCAGCATTGAGGAAGCCGGCATCAAGGGCATCTTCTGTGGCGGCACCGAATTCACACAGCAGTGGAACCGCTTCGCCTGTGAAGAACTGCTGGGGCCCAACGTTTACATGACGCCCACCTACGGCAATACGCTGATGGGACTGGCGTGCGGCAAGCCGTTTGATCCGGCCGATGAATACAAAGTCACCTACTACGCCCCGCAGCCTCGTGCTGTTGTGGAGGTGGTGGACTTTGATGATCACAAGCAGGTGGTCGACTACAACGCCACCGGCCGCGTCAAACTGTACACGCTTACCAAAGAACTGTTCGTCCCCGGTTTTCTGGAACGCGACGAAGGCGAACGCGAAGAACCCCACGAAAAGTATCCATGGGACGGTGTCAGCGGCGTGCGTCCCTACCACGTGTTCGCCAAGAACACCACAGTCGGCGTGTACTAAGACAACCATTCCGACAGCTCAACGGCCCTGTGGCGACGAAGGGGCGATGCATCAGGCATCGCCCCTTTTTGTTGCGCGCACCTGTTCTCTATGCCCTGGCGGTGCGAAGCGGCCGTTTGTCAAAGCGCCCGCTTGAAAAACGCTCGCTTGAAAAGCGCTCGTAATGGAAGCCCCGCTTCGTGCGACGCGTGGTTGATGGGGTGTGGCCTACAGGGTGGAGAACTGAGCTGCGGTGACACCCTCCACATTCCGATTCAGAAACCGATAGACGTCTTCCTGCAGCTTATAATCGCCGTGGCCGTTGATCTTGCGTTTGCAGTTGATCACCAGCGTTCTTTTGCCATGGCGCATGATGTCAGCGGGGTCTTCGGGACCATGCAGACCAAGCGCTCGGTCCCACTCAGCCAGGTTGTAAGCATACTTCAGCACGCTGTCGTTCTTGCTGTGGAACACAAAAGACTGCCCCGCACGGCCGTTCGCGGTGAAGTATTCTTCCCCCTTTTCGATGGATTCGTTGTCAACAGCGGCAGCCGTCAAAAACAGGTTGCGAACAACTCCGCGGGTCGGCAGCACTTTGAGTGCTTCCAGCGTCAGCCGCGCGCCCATGCTGTGAGTCATCACATCCATGGCGGCCGGTCGGGTGGCCGTCGCATGCAGCTGCCGCAGATTCTCCGCGAACCGTGGAGCCAGCGCACCGGCCCGCGTTTTGGCCGCGAAATAGTCGAACCGATCATCACCGCCGGGCCACGTGTACCCGATCACCAGATCGTATTTGCTGCGCATGTGTCTTTTGGTATGCCCATCAATCATGTCGTAGGCACGGATGACGTCTTCGAATTCGTTGTTGTACCCGTGGACCAGTACAAGCACCTTCCTGCCTGCGACAGCCCGCTGAATATCGGCCATGCCGCTGTTCAGTTCCGTCACCCTGGTCAATACGTGTCTTCGAATCCCAATGTCGTAGTACTCGTCTGCTCCGATGGCATTTTCGTTCTCAAGTGACTTGCGTGAACTGATGAACAGCATTTCATATTCCCCACACAGCATTAACAATTACCACTACACCATTGTGCGACCCTCACACTAGGTAGTCATTTCAGACTACTCAAATGCTGGGTGCGGGCAAGCGTGGGATCCGATTTTTGCCCGCACGGGACACAACGTCGGCAGCGCTCACAAAGAGGTGGCGCTGCGTACACCGCTCCCCTGATGGCATTTGCGGCCCCCGTCGCGCGTGACCGACTCAGCCAATGGCGGCAGGCGGAACCACAGCGCCGGCCACAACCGTCCTCGGGTGGCAGGGTCATCGGCCGTTCTGCCGCCGACAGGCGTCCGAACTACAGCCCCTGGACGGCCAGAGCGATCAGTACCTGATCCAGTTCGGCCAGATCATCGCGCGCGTCGACTCCCTGCACGGTGGCAGCGGGAAGGCTGCGATCGGCCCGCCGCGTGTCATCCGCCCCATTCACATCTTCACGCACGGCCTCTCTGACATCGGCCGCAGACCGATCATGCGGATTCGGTCGCTCAACAGCATCCACCCGGCGTCTCTGCAAACTGACCGGAGCATCATCAGACATCAGCGAAGCAAACAACAGGTCTTCGCCTTCGTTACCGTTCGTGGTCGACGTTAGTGTAAAGTTCACGCCAACACTCCACTGCCCCGGCGTGCCGTCGGCCGCAATGGCCCTCACCCAGGCACGATAATCTCCGGCCGGCAGGCTGGACGCCGGCTGGAACGAAACAGACTGCAGATTGGTTTCGTACACCACCTGGCTGGTTGAGGTGGTCAGATTGTTGACCCACAGTTCGTATCGCCCGGTGCCCGCAACGGACGTCCAGGCAAACAGCAGATCGGCGGCAGCTGTGGATGAGTTGATCGTGGGACTGACCAGCACGGCCGTCGTGGCGGATTCCACGGTGAGCGTGAAGTTGCTGCTGAAGTCGGACGGCGTGCCGCCGCCATCCACACTGCGAACCCGCACCCGATACTGACCGGGCGAGAGTGCGGTACCGGGCTGAAAAGACGTCGTGGTGATGCCTGAGGCGGTGATGAAGTTCGTCTGCCCCTGCGTGACATCGTCAATTTCAACGTCATAGCTGGCGGCCCCCGCCACGGCTGTCCACGCGATGGTCGGCAGGGTGTTTGTGGAGTTGGGCACCGGAGAAGTGACGGTCGGCACGCCCGTCACTTCATTCACGGTGAACACACTGGCAAACGTCCAGGGGCCGATGGGAGCCGCACCGTTGTAGGCGCGAACCCACGCGCGATAATCGCCTGGCAGCAAAGAACCATCCGGCGTGTAGCTGGTGGTCTGCAGATTGCTCTGCAGGATGCGGCGATTGATGTTTCGCGTGTCGTCGTTCACCCACAGGATATAGCGGGTCGCGCCGTCGACGCCCGACCAGGTAAAGGTGGGGCGAGTCTGAGTGATGTCGCCTTCCGGGCCAAACAGCTGCGCCCCGGTGGAATTGGTGGTCACAAAAAAGCGACGACTGTCGGTCCCCAGCAGCGAAGTCCCGTTGTATGCGCGGACCGTGCTGACGTACGTGCCTGGCTCCAGCGCGTCCATCAGCGTGAGAGAATTGGGGCCGATGAACTGCTGCGTCTGAATAACGCTGGACGTGCCGTCCTGCAGTTCCAGTTCATAATGGGTCGCACCAATAACATAGCTCCACGCGAAGGTGGGCGCCGCGTTTTCGGTGGCGTGCACCGGCCCCCAGATGGTGGGCACCGCCGATGAATCCCGCACCACGTAATCGATGGACTGCGACCAGGTGCCAATCACGCTGGTGCCGTTGAAGGCCCGCACCCACGCCCGATAGCGGCCCGGGTCCAGCGGCTTTGTGGTTTGGAAGACGGTGTCTGTCAGACTGGAACTGTGGATCACCCGCGTCAGACCATTAGTGATGTCATCAACCCACAGTTCGTAACGGGTGGCCGTATCCACGTGCGTCCACGTGAATGCCGGCAGCGTGTTTTCCGAACGCTGCGATGACATGGTGAACTGCGCCTGTCCGGACACACTTTCCACCTGAAAGAAAATCTCCTGGCTTTCGGTCGTTCCCAGTGCCTGAATGGTGGCCCGATAGTTGCCAGGCTCCAGTCCGGACGGCAGGGTATAAGAAGTGCCAGTGAGGTTTGGCTCAAACACAACCGCATTGGTGGCCGTGGTCAGGTTGTCAATCTGCAGTGTGAACCGCAGTGCGTTGACCGGCAGCCAGCCCAGGGTGGGGGCCGTGTTGGTGCTGCTGCCAACCGGATCGCTGAGTATGCTCGTCCCGCCGGAATCCAGCGTGATGGTGAACGGACTGCTCCAGCCACTCAGCAGTGTGGAACCGTTAAACGCCCGCACCCACGCCGTGTACGTATCGGCCGGCAGACCGTCCCGTGGCGTGAATCCCGCGGTCGTCAGTTCTGTCTGGTGAATGGCGCGCTGCTTGTTCGTGCCGTTGACCCACAACTCGTAGCGGGTCGCATTTTCCACGGGAGACCAGGCAAAGGTCGGCAGACTGTCGACGGACGAAGGCACGGGATCAGTGATAAACGGTGTTCCGCCGGTTTCCAGCACAGCAAAAGACAGCGGTGAACTCCACGCCTGAAACGATCCATTCACGAAGGCGCGATGACGCCAGGAGAATACGCCAACCGGCAGCACCTGTGGGGGACGAAACGAATTGGTCACCAGTTCCGACTGGCTGATCTGCACCTGGCCGGTTGACAGATTGTTCACTTCCAGTTCGTAGCGAGTCGCGTTGTTGACGGCGTTCCAGTTGAACAGCGGCAGGGGATCAAAGGCAACCTGAGGTGGCAGCACGGTAATCTGATGATCTTCCACCTCGCCGTCACTGGCCGCTCCGGTGGGCAGGGCAGCCGCACTGTCTGTGCTCAGACGAAACCGGGCGAACGTGGATCCCGCCGTGCCGGAGCCGGACGCGGTGAAGACCAGCGTGATGGTCCCGTTGTTCGTGCCGTTGGGCACCGGCGCCAGCGCGGCTTCGGATGCCTCAAAGACACCATCCTGATCAAAGTCAATCCAGCCATACAGCGTGGCATCGCCTACCGTGTTGGTCACGTTGACATCAATGACGGCCGATTGACCTTCTGCCGCAAACAGCGTCCCGGAGAGGAAGAAATCTTCATCGTCTGAGCCCTGTTCATCATCGCCGGCCGCCGTGGCACTGTGCAGCGTACCGTCGTCACCATCGACTGTGGTGCCGATGAACAGACCGTCTGTGATGAGATGACTGGGACCGTTGTCGGCCGCACGTGTCTGATAATTGCCTGTGCCGGTACCAGCGCCTGCGTCCGGCGCATCGCCATAGTCGGTGGGGCCGGCCACAGGAGCGACATCCCAGCCCAGATCATCCAGCGCCGCCCAGTCAACGTCGGTGAAGACTTTGCGTGTGCCAGTGGTAATCTGCGGATCCATGGAGGATTCCTGCAGCGTCGACGTACCGGGAATCGTGCTGGCCACGCCAGCATCAAAATGGCCGTCTTCCAGCACGCCATTCTCAACGTACATGGGCACCGGACCGCCATACACCGCCACCGACTCGGTCCCCGTGAAGGTGTTGTTGACCCGGTCGACCTTATTACGAAACGAATCGGACGTGCCAAAACCAAGCACGTGCCCCAGTTCATGAACGGCGACGGAGAACAGGTCGTTTTCACCGGCGGCTGGCGGATCGAGCGAAAAGTTCCAGTTGGTGCCGTTGTCAAAAGAGATGGTGCCCCCCCACAGCGAAAAGTCAGTGTCGTTGGTGGAGTTGGGATCCACGCCCGTCTCTCCGCGGGTTCTCAGGTTGTCGAGAAACTCAGGCGAGGACAGCGCGTTGAATCCACCGGGACCGCCCAGGCCCAGACCGGACGTCAGATTTTGTGCACCGACAAACACAATGATGGTGTCAGCCGGAATCGTGAGGTTGGAAATGCTGACCTGTGAGCCCGTCGACGGATTGGCGAACACGGCCGACCACGTGTCCTGACCGCCAGGCACAATGGCCGTCAAGTCATCCAGAATCCGGGCCTCAAACACGGCGGCCGCGGCGTCCAGCGTGTCACGGCGTTCCTGAGGGGCGAAGAAATTGGTCGTGTCGTACGTATAGTCAAAGACGATATCGATCGTCAGCAGCAGTCGATCTTCGAGAGTCTCCGCGATCACCGGCCCCTGCCAAAGTGCGCGGCGACGAGAACACGAAAAGACACCGGCGTCGGCCCGCTGCCCAGACGCAAAACCGCCTCGTCGATTCTGCCAGAATTTCTTCAGGGAACTTCCGAACATATGTCAGCCTGCCAATCCGTAAATGCGCCCCGAAGGGGTTCTGGTTCCTGTGGGGCGGATTCTTGCAGAACGGGCCGGAACTGTGCCATCCCGTCCGGCGCGTTGTGCGCAGTGTGCCTCAGAAAAGACGTTCTCGGGCGGCAAACCCAACGAACGACGTCGACCGTGTGCTGGATGCGGTACGGCTGATCAAATTCCCGGAAAAACGTTCGCCCGTCTCTTACTGCGACTTCTGTGGCCTTTTTGCAACCAGGCA
The DNA here is from genome assembly GCA_024742875.1 of Planctomycetaceae bacterium. Taxonomy (GTDB): domain Bacteria; phylum Planctomycetota; class Planctomycetia; order Planctomycetales; family Planctomycetaceae; genus Fuerstiella. Next base: position 21,942 of record JANSXP010000057.1, read on the forward strand.
AACTGGGGCAGCTGAGTTCCCGCGGCGCCACACTCGTCGGAACGCGGGAATGCCGTCGTCAGCCTTGAGTTTCGGGGACGATTTGTGTCCACTTCCGGGCCTCTTTGTTGGTGCCCCAGGAACAATGACCGTGAACGAAGAACCAAAAAATCAGATCAAAGACCTGAAGAAAATCCAGCGACGTGTGCTGGGCGTGCTGATGGAGAAAGCCTTCACCACACCCGACGCTTATCCGCTGACACTCAAAGCGCTGACCACCGGCTGCAATCAGAAAAGCAACCGCAGTCCGCAATCGTCCTACGACGAAGGGCAGATTCAGGATGCGCTGGATGACATGCGACAGGATCTGCTTGTAGCCGAAGTCTTCCCCGGAGGCGGTCGAACCGCGCGATATCGCCACTACATGCGCAATAAGTTTGACTTCAGTGAACAGCAGCTGGCCATCATCGCGGAGCTGATGCTGCGTGGTCAGCAGCAGCTCGGTGAACTGCGGACCCGTGCCAGTCGGATGGTTCGAATCGACAGCCAGGATCAGCTCCGCGCTGAACTGCAGAGCCTGCAGGAGAAAGGCTATCTGCAGGCCAACGGCCCGCTGGAACGCCGCGGCATTGAAGTCGACCACACGTTCTACCTGGATCGCGAAGGCAAGACGCTGGGCGAAGCCCCCCCCGCCGCTGCCACCCCAGATGCACCGGCAGCGAGCCCCGTTTCGACGGCCCCGGCAGCGGCGACCGTCGCCCCTTCGTCGGCCATCACCGCCGTCGCCGATCACACGGCCGTAGAAGCCGTATAGGGACTTGTGCAGCAGCTGAAAACGACCATCGCTGAGCAGGCTGACACCATCCGCAACCTGGAATCCGTCGTCAATGACATGGAGGACCGGCTGCAGCGACTGGAACGTGACCTGGGCGTGTAGTCGGCTACAAATGCGGCAGCCGCCGCGGTAACATGCGGCTTTGCAAATCGGCACGGCGGCGCTGGAAGCTCTGGTGACGGACAACAATCTCTCCCTACAAAATCCCCTGGACACCGACACGGCCGATACGCGGCTGCTGGAGGTCATGAAGCAGCATTGGGGATACGAGTCATTTCGGCCACTGCAGCGGGAAGCGATGCTTTCTGCAATGCACTCCCGAGACAGCCTGACAGTGCTGCCCACCGGCGGTGGCAAATCGCTGTGCTACCAGGTGCCGGCCGTTTGCCGCGATGGCCTGGCGGTCGTTGTGAGCCCGCTCATCGCATTGATGAAAGACCAGGTGGACGCACTGACCGAATGCGGCATCCCGGCCGCCTGCGTGAACAGCAGTCTCACCACAGAAGAACGTCAGGACGTCGCTGCCCGCGTCCGCAGTGGGGAGCTGAAGCTGCTGTTCGCAGCGCCCGAACGTCTTGTGCAGCCACGCACGATCGATTTTCTGAGGCGCGATGCGAACGTCAGCTTTATCGCCATCGATGAGGCGCACTGCATCAGCAACTGGGGTCACGATTTTCGTCCGGAATACCGACAGCTGGGGGCGCTGCGGGACTCGTTTCCTGATGCCTCGCTGCATGCGTTCACCGCCACGGCGACGGAAAAAGTGCGCCAGGACATCGTGAATCAACTGTCGCTGAAAGAAGCCGAAGTCAACGTCGGCAACTTTGATCGCCCCAACCTGTTCTACCGCGTCGAGCGTCGGTACGACCCACTGACACAAATCCGGGAAGTCATTGATCGCCACCCCCAGGAATCCGGCGTGGTGTACTGCATCTCCCGCGCTAATGTGGAATCGACGGCTGAATCACTCAAGCAGGCCGGTTACTCGGTGCTGCCCTACCATGCGGGCCTGGAACCGGAACAGCGCAAAGCCCACCAGGAAGCCTTCATCGACGAGCAGGTCGACATCATCGTGGCCACCGTCGCGTTCGGCATGGGGATTGACAAGAGCAACGTCCGCTATGTGGTGCATGCGGAAATGCCCCGCAGTATTGAGGGCTACCAGCAGGAAAGCGGCCGCGCGGGTCGTGACGGGCTGGAGGCCGAGTGCTGCCTGTTCTATTCCGGCCGTGATGTTCACACGTGGGAATTTCTGATTGAGCAGTCAGAAAGCGAAGACAATCGTCAGCGATCGATGGCCGCGCTGAAAAAAATGGAGGCATTCTGCTTCAGTGCAGTCTGTCGTCACAGGCTGCTGGTGAATCACTTTGGCCAGTCACTGGATCACACAGACTGCGGTGCCTGCGATGTATGCCGACAGGAACTGGAAACGCTGCCGGACGCGCTGGTCATCAGTCAGAAAATCCTCAGCAGCGTGTATCGCCAGGGGCAGTGCTTTGGTGCGGAATACACGGCTCAGGTACTGCGAGGATCCAAAAACAAACGCGTGCTGGGCAATCGTCACGATCAGCTGACCACCTACGGTCTGCTGAAGGACGAACCGGCGGATGTCGTCCGTGGCTGGATTGATCAGCTGACGGCGCAGGGCTACCTGCAGCGGTCCGGCGAACACAGCGTGCTTGTCATTTCCCCCGAAGGCGCGGAAGTGCTCAAAGGGCAGACTTCACCAGCGCTGACCCGCCCCAAACACCGCGCTGCCAAGTCGTCCGGCGGTCAGGCCAACTGGGAAGGCGTGGACAGGGGACTGTTCGAAGAACTGCGTCAGTTTCGCATGGAACTGTCGGTCGAGCGGGGCGTGCCTCCTTATGTGATTCTGGGAGACGTCAGCCTGCGTGAACTGGCTCGGGTGCGGCCGTCGACTGTCAACGCGCTGACAAAGATCTACGGCATCGGCCAGCAGAAGAAGACCGAGTTTGGTACGTCGCTGGTCAAAAAAATCACGGCCTGGGCACGGCAGCATGAGGTGGAACTGGACGTGACACACCAGACCACCACAACGCGGGCCAAAAGCCGGGCCAGCAGTGGTCAGTCAGAAAAGTACTTTGACCTGTTTGAACAGGGTTACAGTCGCCAGGATGTGGCCGTGCAGCTGGATCGCTCGCTGGATACCGTCGCCAACTATCTGGAACAGTACATTGAAGCCCATCGCCTGACGGACGCGGCGCAGTGGGTTTCCGCCGAAATTGTGGACCGCATTCGCGAAGCGGGTGAGCAGGTGGGCTTTGGTCGACTGAAGCCCATCTTTGAACAACTGGAACGCAGCGTGGGGTATGATGAAATCCGCATCGTGCTGGCCTGTGAACGTATCGCGCGAAGCGAACAGCCTGCCGATCAGTAAACCGCCCACCGATCGGGCCGTCGCCGGAAAGACTCTTTATGCCTGCCAACGTTGACGCCTTTCTGGCTGCCAAACGGATCGCCGTCGTCGGGGCCTCCGCCAATCCCGATAAGTACGGCCACAAGGTGTTTCAGCATCTGCGATCACACGGCTTTGATGTCATCCCCGTCAATCCCACCACGTCGGCGATCGACGGAGTCAGCACGGCCGCCGATCTTTATGCCATAGAACCGCTGCCCGAAGCCATCTCCATCATCACACCGCCCGAGGTGTCGGAAAAGGTGGTTGCCGACGCGCTGACGCTGTCAATCAAACACATCTGGCTGCAGCCAGGCGCAGAAAACGGTCGGTGTCTGCAGCTGTGTGTTGAAGCGGGAGTGGACGTCATCGCCGGCGGACCGTGCGTGCTGCTGGAACTGCCCTAACGTCTGAGGGCAACCGTTCAGGTCGACGCACCGCGGATGCTCGCACCGCGGGACCGCAAAAGATCACGAACGCAAACGACAGCGGACGTTACAGTCGGCCCTCGTGCAACGACCGGTCAGTATCATCATCGTTCACATTACGTGGATGCGGCAGCGGTGATCGTTCAGACCGTTTGCTGCATTACGGACGAACGGCACATTCGGGCACACCGCTGCGCCTGTGTCTGACAGAATTTTTCCAGGCCGCGCAGGTTGATTGACTCACAGGCAGTCGCGAGTCGAGTGGCCGCATCGGCGGACGCCTGACAGATGGCCGGAGACCCGCTGCCGTCCTGACAGATTCGCGTCGCCGTGACGGCACAGATCTGCTGCACATCCTGACAGAGCAGGGCGAACGCTTTGGTGCCGGCATCGGTGCAGCCCAGACACGACTTCAGACACTGTTGCGCTGCGCCAGCCAGCAGCAGACACTCCCGAGCGACATCCTGCAACAGGGTGGCTGAAGGCGCCAAATCACGGGAATCGACTTCAGCCGATGTTCCGGCAGACGCACCGACCGAGGCGGTCGACGCTCCAGCCGAGGCCGCCCCGGCGGCCATAGCGGCGCCGGACAGTATGGCGTTTCTTCGTGTCAGCATAGCAGCGATTCTCCCGGTCATTCCATGTGAGCGGGCGTGGTTCTACCACGGGCCTGCCTGTCCGCCAAGACTTCTCCGACACGGTGCCAGAAATGGTAAGTGGCTGTCCCGGAAAACGGGTTCTCGGTGGACAAACGCGGGCACTCCCGCAGTCCACAGCAGTGACATGGTGGCCATAAGCCCGTCAGGCGGGCACAAGTCACGACATAAGGCGGGCCATCTGGCGGCCATCTGGCGGCCGTCTGGCGGGCCACAAACTGTATCCAGCGCCCCCCAAAATCGTGCGCTGACCACAGAACACACTGCCTGGCAGACTGCCGGCAAACGCCTATTATCCAATATTCGGATCCTGTCTGCTGCGAGCGTCCCATGCCTGTGTTTGATTTTCGATTCTCCGTCGATGCCCCGTTGCAGGCTGTGTCAGACTTTCATTTTGAGCCCGGCATTCTGAAGACACTCACACCACCTTTGATGATCATGCAGGTGCACAACTTCGAGCCCATTGCCGAAGGATCCGTGGCCGAATTCACTATGTGGATGGGCCCGATCCCTGTGCACTGGAAGGCCCTGCATTCGGCCGTCACAAAGACCAGTTTCACAGACACTCAGGTCGAAGGCCCCATGAAACACTGGGCCCACACGCACACATTTCACGCGCAGGATGATGGCACCACTCTGGTGCATGAGCACATTGAGTTTGAGCACTACGGCGGACTGCGGGGACTGTGGTCGCGACTGCTGTTCCCCAAACCGGCGCTGTTCGCGCTGTTTACCATCCGCAAAATGATCACGCGTAAGCAGGTCAAAAAGCGACTGGCAGCGGCCAGCTGAGGTCCCGTTCACCTGGCACGGTTCTGCCGTGCCGCGCTCTGCGCTGCCGTGGCGCCTGCCTGGCTGAGAAGAACAGCACGCCGCTTAGCCGGCTTCGTCTTCGCGCAGATCAAATTCCAGCTTCCAGCGGCGCCCCGTCTCGCGATTGACACACCACAGTTCGAGTACGCCCAGCTCTGTGACGCGCGACTGAAAGTTGACAGGCACCCACGTTTCCTCACGACCATCTTCCTGCGGCAGTTCGGCTTCCAGACTCACCGTTTCCACAAGCTCCTCGTCTGTCCAGCTGCCGACAAGATCTCCCGGCACATCGTCAGGCCGGACGGTTGATCCGAAAAAGCGAAACTTCGCCGGCTGTCCGACTGCCAGACCAATTTCTGCCGATGGCACATCGGCGTCGGTGCCTTCTTCCATGCCCTGCGGCACCACGCACAGCGCCCGCAGTGGCCGCGGAGCGCCGGGGATTGCCAGCCCGGCCGATTCGATTCCCACATACCAGCTGCGGGCCGAACCGCCGCGAATTCGCAAAGCGCCGTTGACACGCGTCCACGCATAAAAGGCGGCGCCCAGTGAAACAGCATTGTCCAGGTCATGTTTTCCAGCCAGCAGTGCGGGCGGCTCATCAAACCAGCCACCCAGAACATCCATCAGCTGAGACTGCAGTCTGTCCGCACGAAACACACCGCCATTGAGGAGTACGTGCGTCGGCTGCGCCATCTGCTGCTCACCATGCCGCGTGAGAAACTCGGCCACGTGACGAGTGACGCCGGTGTCCTGTTCATAGGGCAGGCCGATCTCCTGAAAACCGGACATCACCTGGCGATTCGGTTTGTCAGTCGCCGCGACGGCGGGGAAGAAGCCACTGGTGAGCAGTTCCACGGCCTTCGAACGCTCCAGTTCCACACTAACGGTACCGCCAATCAGGCGACTGCCACGCCCCAGAACCGACACCGTATGTGTGTCGGGCGCGTCTTCGGCCAGCAGCACCTCTTTGGCCGCACGGCAGGCGTGCCACAATGACACCGACTGCCATGGATCCAGTTTGGTGCCCTTCGCTTCAAACAACTCCGACGCATAAAAGGCGAGTGCCAGATCCATGTTGTCGCCGCCGACCAGCAGGTGATTGCCGACAGCACGGCGACGCAGTTCCAGATTGCCGTCCTCGTCCACCACGTCCACCAGGGTCAGGTCCGTGGTTCCGCCTCCCACATCACACACGAGCATGGATTGCCCGGCCGCCAGGCTGCTCCGCCAGTCGTCCCCCATTTGCTGCAGCCATGCATAAACGGCGGCCTGCGGTTCTTCCAGCAGAACGAGGTGTTCGGGCAGGCCGGCCCGCACGGCCGCTTCCCGCGTCAGTTCCCGTGCCACGGGATCAAAACTGGCCGGCACCGTAAGGACCACCTGCTGATCGGCCAGCGGTGCCTGGGGAAACTCGGCATTCCAGGCAGCAACAAGATGCTGCAAATACCGCAGCGATGCATCCACGGGAGAAATCTGTGGCACACCTTCCGGCGCCTGCCAGGGCAGAATTTTTGCGCGACGATCCACGCCCGCATGCGACAGCCAGCTTTTGGCCGCTCCAATGGTGCGGTCCGGATTGTCGGCCGACTGCCGGCGGGCAAACTCACCGACGGCGTAGTCAGCGTGTTCGGCGTCCTGCGTCCAGGGCAGGTCACAGGCGGCCGCCGACTTTTCCGCGTCGGTGGCCAGATAGGTGAATGACGGCAGCGACGTGCGCGCCTCAATGGTGCCGCGATCCACCAGCTGAGGGACTTTCAGCAGTTCGGCCTGCGGCGTTTCCGCATCCAGACGGACCCACGACAGCACACTGTTGGTGGTTCCCAGGTCAATTCCAATGGCATAAGTGGCGGTCATAGCGGGGGCGATTTCAGGGCGACAGTTCTTGCAGGTCGGCGGGAAATGGATCTCGTAGGGCGTGATATCGGCTCAGCGGTGGCGTCGCAATCAGATATCGGCTCAAATCCGCCACTTTGCAACTCCCCGGTGGCGCCCTCCGGAAAACAGGATTCCTGAGCCCCATGCTGACCAAGGTCTTTCAAATCCGACCACACGAACGCCGACTGTTTGGCTGGTCCGCCGCGTGGTTTTCCACCGTGCTCGCAGCGTACTACATCGTTCGTCCCATTCGCGAGGCCATGGGCAGCATTGAAGGACGCAAAGGGCTGGCGGAACTGTTCACCGCCACCTTTCTGACCATGCTGATTGCGGTGCCCGTTTACTCACAGCTGGTGAACCGATTCAGTCGTCGTCGGCTGGTTCCCATTATCTACCGTTTTCTGCAGCTGAACCTCATTGGTTTCAGCGTGGCCATGAGTGTCGTGCAGCCCGCTCAGCTGAAGCAGGTGGCCAACGTATTTTTCGTCTGGGTGGCCGTGTATGGGCTGTTCATGACGTCGCTGTTCTGGAGTGTGATGGCGGACATCTACAATCGGGCCGACGGCAAACGGCTGTTCGGCACGATTGCCGGCTGCGGGACGCTGGGATCGATCGCCGCCAGTTTTGTGGTAGGCGCCGCCGCTGAGCACGTCGGCACAAAAACACTGCTGGTCCTGTCGGCCGTGCTGATGGAAGCTGGCCTGCTGTGCTTTCGTCGGCTGACGAGTGAGAAGGATCGGCTGGCTGCGTCGCCACAGCAAACTGGGCTCGCTGCAGACCAGGAGGCCGCTGACGAAACACGGTCCATCACGGAGCCACCCAGCGGCAACCTGTTCAGCGGATTCGTCCAGGTGATCAGATCCCCCTACCTGCGGAGCATCATGCTGTTCACGCTGTGCACCACCTGCTGCGGCACATTTCTGTATCTGACGCAGGCAGAAATGATCCGACAGGCTTATCCGGATGATGATGCCCGTACGGCCGCGTTCGCTCGCATCGACCTGTTTACTCAGATCCTGACGCTCATCTTTCAATTAGTGGTGGCGGCACGCTTAATGAAGTTCAGCCTCACACTGACGCTTTGTGCGTTACCGCTGGTCTACGTTCTGGGCATCCTCGGACTGGCGGCGACCCCGTCGCTGTCTGTGCTGATCGTCTTTATGGTGCTGTCGCGTTCGTCCACTTATGGACTGGCCGTACCGAGCATTGGCGTGCTCTACACCGTGGTCAGTCGCGAAGACAAATACAAGGCCAAAAGCGTCATCGACACGCTCGTGATTCGCGGTGGTGACGTCAGCTGCAACTGGGCCATTCAGGCGCTGCGTCAGGCCGGACGCTCGGCCACGTTTGTCGCCTGGGCCGTGCTGCCGGTGGCCGTGTTCAGCGTCGCTCTGGGTTGTCTGTTGTCGTACCGCAATGGCCGGGCGCAACGGGCACATAACGCTGGCTGACCGGGAGTGTCTGCCAGGAAACGCGTGGCCCCCCCCCAAAAAAACCGACGATCAAAAATCGTCGGTCAGGAATCGCGGCTCGCTGGTTGTTGCGCTGGTTGGCCGCGCGTTGCGGGCCGTACGGCGTCGGATTGCGGTAATGGCCTGGCGGCGCAGGCCCGGCGGCCGGGGCGACGTCGAAACTCCTGACGAGTTCCGCTACGCTGGTACTGCGAAGCGTCGCCTGGCAGCGTGGACCGCTATTCTTCCAGCACCATGATTTCCACTTTGCGGAAGTCACACGGATGGCTTTCCGACTGCAGCGAAATGGTGCCCCCGCTCAGTGCAAGCTGGCCGTCTTTGATCAGCTTTTTGGCGCTGGCGTCACGCTCGTCCAGCTGAGGTTCGGTGTATTCCAGCACCACTTCCCCATCCAGAATGTGTTTGATGACTTTGTTGCCCCGGACTTCAATTTCCGCCGTCACCCATTTGTCCAGATGATAAGTCTCTGACGACGAACTGATGCAGTGCTGTTTTTTGAGCTGGCCGCCCATCACCACATTGGTGCCCGGGGTACACAGGTTAGACGTTGTGCGGGGATTTTTTCCGTTGCCCGCCAGCAGCTGCACTTCGATGGAGACAGGGAAGTCCTGATCTTTGGTCATGGTTTCCGGTTTTTGACCGTGCACCATCACGCCGCTGTTTCGAATCGCCCAGCCCGGACCGCCTTTGCACTGTTCATCCACAAAACGGTACTCCACGCGAAAACGATAGTGCGAGTATTCCTTTTCGTAGAACAGGTGACCAAACCGCTCACCAAAGTCTTCGTACTGGTCGTAACGAACCTTCAGCAGACCGTCTTCCACACGAAACGTGTTGCCATAGTTCTCCCCCAGTTCGCTGTAGCGAATCTTGGGCGTCCAGCCGGTCATGTCTTTGCCGTTAAACAGCGACACCCACTCCCCGGCTTGGGCTTCCGGCTCAGTCGCCGCCGCTCCCGGCATCCACAGGGTGACCACACTCAACAGGCAGACGATATTTCTCATAGTGCTTTCCAGCAGTTTCAAAGTCAGAAGCAACCGCAGCAATCAGCAGTTGTGAATCAGTTTCCCAGACAATACAGGTGACCGAACGAACGCACAAACAGACAGCCGGCAGCAGCGGACAGCGAGGCGCGACCGCCTTCTTCCAGCTTGTTTTCGGCCACAATTTCGAACTCATCAGCCGCCCGGACCACGGTCACGGTTCCCTCTTCACTGGAAAAGTAAATCAGCCCATTGGCGGTGATCGGCGAGGTTACGTGGGTGCCCCCGACGCGGCCTTTCCAGATTTCTTCACCACTGGCCGCATCCACACAAATGGCGACTCCACTGTCTGTGATCATGTAGATACGATTGCCAATCAGCAGCGGTGAGGCAAGACGGGAATTTCCCTTAGCCCGATTCCAGTCGACATGCGTGTCGGTCACGTCGCCCGTTGTGGTGTCATCCAGTCTGACGGCCATCAGATTGGCACCACGTGAACCGGTGTTGAGAATGGCGTGTGTGTTCGTAAACGCCGGCGGGGCGGCCGCGTTGTAGTCATCGTGCCGGATCGTCCAGACTTCCTTTCCGGTCAACGCGTCGTATCCGAAGGCGGCGCGGGAGCCCACACTCACCACTTGGGTCCGTCCGGCGACCTCCACCAGCGCCGGTGTGCTGTAGGCTTTGCGAAGATCGCCTTCACGTTTGGGATTGCCATCCTTGTCCAGATCTCCGTAATCCGTGGAGCGGGCCGTCTTCCATTGTGTTTCGCCCGTATGCTTGTTGAGCGCTGTGAGAAACTGCGCGTCGATTCCATCAAACGTGAGAATCAGCAGGTCGCCAAACACAATGGGGGAGGAACCGGGACCTCGAAAGTGTCGCACATTGATATCCCGCCGCTGCCACACCACTTCAAGGGTCTCAGGATTCAGCCGAGCCGTGCCGTACGTGCCGAAGTGGACATAGACCGCGTCGTTCTCCAGCGCGCACGACGGCGAGGCATACGTATTGATGGGGTTGTTCAGTGGCTCCGGGTCGGCATTTTCAAACAGCAGACGGTGCGCCAGCAGTTTGCCGGTGGACTGATCAAGGCAGTCCACATACTGCTGCTTTCCATCCTTCGTCGCCGACGTGAGCCAGATCCTGCCACCACCAATAATGGGCGTGGAATGTCCAAACCCCTCGAGTTTCTGTTTCCAGCGAATGCCGGTGCCCGCCGCTTCGTCAAATTTCACCGGCAGACCTGCGGCATCCGCAGATGCGACATGTCCGTTGTTGGTCGGGCCGCCACGCAGGGGCCACGAGGCATCATCCGCAACAGCGGTGACAGGAAGAGAACAGAACACAAGTGCAGCAAAGCCGGGACGAATCATCTGTGCGTCGATCAAGAGGCGGGAAGTGGGCAGTGGGGGCAGTCGGTCGGTTGAAGGCGAAAACACTCGCACCAGAACTTTCCAGCACAACAGCATAACGTGCCGACTGACCTGAAGCGAACGCCGCACAGAATCCGGCGACACACAAGGGACTCATGGCCGACTCGCAGCCGACTCATGGCCGATGACCACTCGTCTGATTCCGGTCAGTCGGGCCCCACATACGCTTCAATCGCTGTGAGGATGCCGTCCCAGGTATGGCGTTCTGCCTCAACGTCAACCACCAGTCCCGCCCCGCGGGCTGCGGCCGTCGTCACCGGACTGATGCTTGCGATTTTCACGCCACATCCTGCCTGCGTCAGTTCATATCGCTGCAGCCCCTCGGCAAACTGTCGGGCAATGGCCGGGCTACTTAGTCCTATCCAGTGCAACTCGCCGCGCTGCAGCAGCGTCAGTCCCGCGGGCGACCATTGCTCCACATCCTCGTTGTTGTACACAACGACCTGCTGCAGTGTTCCCCCCGCCTTCTCAATGGCATCAGGCAGGACATCACGAACCCGACTCGCACAGGGCCACAGCACGCGACGCCCGTTCACCTGGGGGGCCAGCACTTCCGCGAGCGCTTCGGCACGAAATGTCTCGGGCACCACATCGGGCGAGATTCCAAACTGCTGCAGGGCTGCCACGACAGATGGCCCGATCGCTGCCACCTGCGCCTGTCCCAGCGAGCGACTGTCTTTGCCGGCTGCCTGCAACTGCCCGAAGAAATGTTCCACCGCATTACCACTGGTAAAAATCAGCCAATCGAAAGTCGGCAGCTGGTCCATCGCTGCGTGCAGATCCCGCTGCTGCTCGGTGGTGGGGCCAGACACAGAAATCATCGGCAGGTGAACGGGAGCTCCGGAACGCTGGCAAATCTGCGTGGCCACATGCTCCGCCTGCTGCTCGGCCCGCGTGATGCCGATGTTCAGTCCAAACAGCGGCCGACCTTCAAACCACGAATGGGCGTCCCGCAGATTGACACATTCACCCACCACAATGAGCGAAGGGGGCACCAGCCCGGCCGCCTTAACGTCCTGGGCGAGGGTGGCCAGTGTGCCCGTGACGACGCGCTGCTGTGGCAAGGACGCCCTGCAGATGACGGCCGCGGGCGTAGTGGATGGTTTGCCGTTATCGATCAATTCGCGGCAGATGATGTCAACACGCCCCAGGCCCATGTAGAACACCACCGTGCCGGGAAACGCGGCCAGCGCCGCATAATCCAGATGGCTGGTGCCGCGGGTGGGATCTTCATGGCCCGTCACAAAGGCGACCGCTGAGGCAATCTGGCGGTGTGTAAACGAAAAGCCGGCGTACTCTCCCGCTGCCGTGGCGGACGTGATGCCCGGCACCACCTCATAGTCCACGCCGGCGGCTGCCAGCGCGGCGGCCTCTTCACTGCCTCGCCCAAAGATGTAGGGGTCACCGCCTTTGAGCCGTACGACCATGCGCCCCCGCCGGGCCTCAGCCACCAGTCGGTCGTTGATTTCTTCCTGAGGCACGATCCTTTGACCAGACGTGCGGGTGCGGGCCGTGCGTTCGCACTCACCTGTGGCCAGCCGCAGCAGCAGGGGATTCACCAGACCGTCGTACAGCACAACGTCGGCAGCCGCCAGCAACTCGGCCCCCCGCAAGGTGAGCAGTCCCGGGTCTCCGGGGCCAGCCCCCACAAGGTAAACTTTTCCGGTTGAGGTACTGTTTTGATCCGTCATGAATCGACCAATGCCGCAATGAAGCCTGTTTCACAAGCCGCTTTGTAGAGAATCTCATGCCGGGTTCCTAGAATGCCGTATGAAGTCGCAGAACCGGGACATTTGCCCGCTGTGTCGTTACTAATGGCGGGGATGTCCCAACGGTGCGTGATTTCTGAACTGTCATGTCCCATCAGCCATGACCTATCCGTGACGACCAGCATTCGCTGCAGCAAATATCGCTCTGGAGGAGTTCCTTTCCAATGGCCACAGAAACATCGCTGGCATTTCAGCACCTCCATCAGCTGTTGCAGGAACTGGAAGATGCGCAGTACATGCTGGGGCATGGCCCCAAGAGAATTGCCGCGGCGGAAAAGAAACTGACACTGGCCGAACAGGCCTCAGCCGATCAGCGCGACAAAATTCAGCAGATGAAGAAAAAGGCGGACGAAGCGTCGCTGAATCTGAAGACGCGGGAAGCCGACATCCAGAAACATCAGGGTCGCCTGAACGAAGCCGGGTCCAATAAAGAGTACGAGATCATCACGGACCAGATCAACGGTCTGAAAGAGTCGTGTGCTCAGCTGGAAGACGAGATCCTCGTCATGCTGTCGGATGTGGATGATGCGGGTGGCCAGCTGGAAACTCTGCAGCAGGAAGTGGCCGACCAGCAGGGTCGCGTGAAAGACATTCAGGCCGACGTCTCTGCCAAAGAGCCGGGACTGAAAGAAAACATTGCCCGTCTGGAAGGTGAAGTGGCCGAAGCGGAAAAAATCATGCCCGCCGGTGAAGGCAAGTCGGCCTATCAACGACTCAAGGCGTCGCAGGGAGCCTCCGGGATGTCCAAAGTGGAAGAGGGCTACTGCGCAGAGTGCAACACGGCCGTCACACCACAGGACGCCATTCGCCTGAACATGGGCGAATTCTGCCTGTGTCGCGCGTGCGGTCGTGTGCTGTACCGGGTGGACGCGTAACCGAAAGCCATAAACGGTGACCGGCCGTAGCGACCGGGCACCAGGCTATTCAGGACGGAAGTCAGCGCAACAGGAACGCCGGCGCAACGAGAACGTCACCGCAACGACAGCGTCCCGCCATCCACCGGATGCACGCTGCCGGTGACAAACGACGCTTCATCGCTACATAGAAACAGGACCGCCACGGCCAGTTCGCGAGGTTCTGCCATCCGGCCAATGGGCTGAAAGGCGGACAGTTTGGCCAGCATTTCCTGTTCCTGACCAGGGTAGTTGGCCGCCACAAAGCCATCCACAAACGGCGTACGCACGCGGCCGGGCAGCACGGCATTGCAGCGAATTCCCTGATCCACATAGTCTTTGGCCACGGAGTATGTCAGCGCTGTGATGGCCCCTTTGCTGGTGGAATAGGCGAACCGCTCGGCCAGCCCAAACCACGACACGGTGGAGGCGATATTGCAGATCGCCGCGCCGGCTCTCATGTGCGGAATCACGGCCCGGCAGCAGTTGTAGGTGCCCTTCACATTCACCGCCATCACACGGTCAAAGTCGTCCTCGGTGGTGCTCGTCACGGTACCAACGTGTGCGACGCCCGCGTTGTTGACGAGAATATCGATTCCGCCAGAGCGGCCTCCGCTGTCTGTCTTCTCTGGCAGACCGATGTCCTGCACGGCAGCGTCCACGGCCCGCTGATCAGTGATATCACAGGGGACAAAGCGGGCGCTGCCACCAGCAGCCGTGATTTGCTGCACAGCCATGGTCGCGGCGGTCGTATCAACGTCAAAGATCACGACGTGAGCGCCCTGTTCGGCAAACAGTTCGCTGATCGCCCGGCCAATTCCCGATGCACCGCCGGTGACAATTGCCGTTTTCTCATCCAGCCGTAACACTTGGAGTCTCCTGATTGTCGTCGAAACAGGCTTTCGCCAGTGATTGACGCTAACGCAATTCCGAGGTGACAGCAAACCCTGATGAATCAAGACGCAGATCCAGCCGCCGTCCCACTGCGCAGCCAGCAGTGGTTCAATGTGCCGGGCGATCCCGGCATGACGGCCATCTATGTGGAACGATACCTGAACTTCGGACTCACGCGGGAAGAACTGCAGTCCGGCAGGCCGGTGGTGGGCATCGCGCAAACCGGCAGCGATTTATCTCCCTGCAATCGCATCCACCTGCAAACGGTCGAGCGTGCACGAGACGGCATTCGTGACGCCGGTGGACTGCCACTCGTCTTTCCCGTACATCCGATTCAGGAAAGCTGCCGCCGCCCCACTGCCGCGCTCGATCGCAACCTGGCCTATCTGGGGCTGGTCGAAATTCTGCACGGCTATCCGTTTGACAGTGTGATCCTCACAGCCGGCTGCGACAAGACCACGCCCGCCGGGCTGATGGCCGCAGCCACCACCAACCTGCCCGCCATCGTGATGTCCGGCGGGCCTATGCTGGACGGCTGGTTCAATGGACGGCTGACCGGTTCCGGCATGGCCACCTGGGAAGCACGTCGGCAGTACGCCGCCGGGCAGATTGACTATGAAGGCTTTATGGATCTTGTGTGCTCCACCACCACCAGTCCTGGCCACTGCAACACCATGGGCACCGCATTGACGATGAACTGTCTGGCCGAAGCGCTGGGCATGTCACTGCCAGGCAGCGCATCGATCCCCGCCGCCTACCGCGAACGACTGCAGTCGGCCTATCGCACGGGCGTACGCGCTGTTGAGATCGCCAGAGAAGGACTCACCCCGTCAAAAATTCTCACGCGAGAGGCGTTTGAAAACGCGGTCATCGTCAATTCGGCCATCGGTGGGTCCACCAACGCACCGCCGCATTTAACGGCCATCGCCCGGCACATGGGTGTGGAACTAAATGTCAATGACTGGGAGGCCCTCGGTTACGATGTGCCACTGCTGGTGAACTGCCAGCCGGCCGGACATTATCTGGGAGAAGCCTTCCACCGCGCAGGGGGCGTTCCAGCGGTGATGAATGAACTGCAGCGGCAAAATCGCCTGCATACAGAGGCGGCCACGATTTCCGGAAACACGGTCGGAGCCAACACGGCTGGACGAACGGCCTCCGATCGTGACGTCATCCGTGACATTGATGAACCGCTGATGGAACAGGCCGGCTTTATGGTGCTTGCGGGCAACCTGTTTGACTCCGCCCTGATGAAGACCTGTGTGATCAGCGAAGATTTTCGCCAGCGTTATCTGTCAGATGCCGAGCATCCCAACTGCTTTGACGCCCGCGTCATTGTGTTTGAAGGTCCGGAAGACTACCACGCCCGCATCGACGATCCGGACCTGCAGATCGACGAAACGTGTCTGCTGGCCATTCGTGGCTGCGGGCCGGTGGGCTATCCGGGTAGCGGCGAAGTGGTCAACATGACGCCCCCCGCTCACCTGCTCAAACAGGGCGTGCCGTATCTGCCCACGCTTGGAGACGGGCGACAAAGCGGAACATCTGCCAGCCCGTCAATGCTGAATGTGTCGCCCGAATCGGCCGTTGGCGGAAATCTGGCCCTGCTGCAAACCGGAGACACTGTCCGCATTGACCTGAATGCCCGCACGGTCAATCTGCTCGTCGACGACGCCGAGCTGCAACAGCGTCGCTCTGACTATGTGCCACCGGAACTGCAGCATCAGACTCCCTGGCAGCAGATGTATCGCGGCTGCGTGGGGCAGCTGTCGACCGGTGGATGTATCGAATTCGCCACAAAGTACCGTGACGTGGCGTCCGATCTGCCGCGGCATAATCACTGAGCGGCTGCCTGCGAACGCATCTGGCTGCGGCCCCGTCAGGGCGAATGCGGCACCGAGCGAAACCGACTGATCGACTCAATCGCCCAGCCGGGATACAAACCGCCAAGCAGTTCTGAGTAGTTTTCGAACAGTCGTCGCATGGGCGTTTTTGCGCGGACAGACGACTTCACCTGCAGGCGGGAACCGGTCGTGCGCCGAACCATCTGAATGCGGATGGTTTCCATCAGCATGCCTTCGCAGTCGTGAGTGTGCTGGTGGCTGTCATCCGCATGCGGTGCGGGACTGGCATTCTCTGCCGCCGCGCGACTGTCATCCGATGTGCGGCT
The DNA here is from genome assembly GCA_024742875.1 of Planctomycetaceae bacterium. GTDB lineage: Bacteria > Planctomycetota > Planctomycetia > Planctomycetales > Planctomycetaceae > Fuerstiella. The sequence continues at coordinate 38,558 of JANSXP010000057.1, forward strand.
GTCATCCGATGTGCGACTGTCATCCGATGTGCGACTGTCATCCGCCGGATTGCTGGCATCGCTCATAGCGAACCTCCTGTAACGAACTGGTGATTACACAGGTAACGATTTTTGCGCAGATTTCTTACTCCGGAATTTGCCCAGTTCGTCAATTTTCACACAGACTTCGCCATCTGCTGCAGCCTGTAAACGTCGGCAGAATTCGGTAAGCTGGCTTCTGGCAGGCCGGTGACATTTCGGCCACATTCGTGTCTGGTGGATTACCAAAAGGACTTCCGCATGAGATCACTGCGCTGGCTGTTGCCTGTTGTCATCATCAGTTGTCGCGCGGCCACAGCAGCCGCATCATCGGATGCGCCGCCTGTCGAGATGCTGCTGCAGAAATACTGTCTGGGCTGCCACAACGAGAACGATCGCGAAACGGGACTGTCCCTGCAGACCCCCGAGTCACTTAAGCGCGGCAGCGAAAACGGGCCCGTCGTTGATCCCGCTGATCTGAAAAACAGCCTGCTGTATCAGGTGCTGTCAACGGAAGTCGACAACACGATGCCGCCCGATGGAGAGCCTCAGCCTTCCGCCGCCGAGAGGGACGCGCTGCGACAATGGGTGCTGTCAGGCGCGAAAATTCGTTCCATGGCTGCCGGAAAACCGGACGTTCCGCCCATCAGGCCGTTCGGCACAACGCCTCCCCGCGTGTTCTGTGTGGACGTCTCGGCCGACGGGCAGACGATCGCCACCGGAGGCAGCGGCCAGGTGCAGCTGAAGTCCATGGACGGACGGCCCATCTGGTCACAGACGGTCGACGGTCGTGTGACAGACGTACAGTTTGCCGATCGCCAGCCGTGGCTGCTGCTGGCCGCAGGAAGGCCGGGCGTTTCCGGCTCGGCTCAGTTGAGACTGGTCAGCGATGGCAGTCTGGTCAGACGCTTTGACGGACACACGGATGCACTCTATGCAGCCGTTCTCAGTGCGGACGCCACCCTGGTGGCCACCGCCGGATACGACCGTCGCATTCTGATTCATGATGCGGCAACTGGGAAAATTCTGCGCACGCTGGAAGGTCACAACGGCAGCATCTTCTCGCTGGCCTTTGATCCGACCGGCCGTGTGCTGTGCAGCGCCAGCGCGGACGGGACCGTCAAAGTCTGGCAGGTGTCCACCGGACAGCGACTCGACACACTCAGCCAGCCACAGGCCGAACAGTACTCCGTCTGCATGAACAACGATGGAAGGCGGATCTATGCGGCCGGCGCAGACAATCGCATTCGGGTTTGGCGTTTAAAATCCACCGATGGGCCACAGATCAACCCACAGCTGGTGTCCCGCTTTGCCCACGAACAGTCCATCAGTCGACTCACCGCATCGCGCGACGGTCAGCTGCTCGCCAGTTGTGCAGAAGATGGCACCGTCAGCATCTGGGACGCATGGCCGCTGGAGCACCGCCAGACAGTGGACCGTCAGCAGCTGCCGGTGACCGGACTGGCGTTTGTCGGACAGCAGCAGTTGCTTATCACGCTCATTGACGGCACAACACATCGCGTTGCTGTCACGCCAGCCGCGATGAAGGCACCAGACACCACCACACCGTCCGCTGCGCCAGCTGGGTCTCCGGGTAAGGCGCTGGCTGAACTGACGAAAGTCGCAGAATCAGAAAACAACAACACGGCGGAATCTGCGCAGAAGGTGCCGCTACCCGTCACGGTTTCGGGCGTCATTGCCCCGGATGGTGGCGATGATCGCGATGTCGACTGTTTTCAGTTTTCCGCCCTGGCCGGGCAGCCGCTGCTGCTGGAAGTGAAGGCCGCCCGCAACAAATCACCGCTGGATTCCCGCATCGAAGTGCTCACCACTGACGGCCAGCCTGTACTGCGAACACGTCTGCAGGCGGTCCGGGATTCCTACTTCACGTTTCGCGGCAAAGACTCCAGCACGTCGGGCGATTTTCGCGTGTTCAACTGGCAGGAAATGGAATTGAATGAGTATCTGTACTCGGATGGAGAAGTGGTCAAACTCTGGCTCTATCCACGCGGACCAGACTCCGGTTTCAACGTGTACCCCGGTTTTGGCAAACGCTGGACCTATTTTGGCACCACCCCCACGGCCCATGCCCTGCAAGCGCCCTGCTTTATCGTCCGCCCGCGCAGTCCCGCTGAAGAACTCACGGCCAACGGTCTGCCTGTCTTCGATATCTATTACGAAAACGATGACGACCCGCGACGCGAACTGGGCAGTGATTCCCGCCTGCACTTCACGGCGGCAACCGACGGCGACTACGTGGTCCGGTTAACGGACGCCCGCGGTTTCAGTGGCCCCGATCATCGTTATGAACTGACAATTCGCAGTCCTCAGCCAGGGTTTCGCGTGCGGGCCAGTACTTCCAAACTGTCACTGCAGCCTGGCACCGGCCGCGAAGTCGTCTTCACGGCCACGCGAATCGACGGCTATGACGGCCCCATCAATATTGATGTCGTCAATCTGCCACCGGGCTTTGCCTTTTCCGGTCCGGTGCAGATTCAGCCCGAACAGCTGCGGGCGTTTGGAACTGTCTATGCCACGACGGCCGCCTCACAGCCTGCTGCGGACGCCGTCAAGCAGATTCAGTTTGTGGCCACCGCCGACAGTTTTGACGAACAAAAAATCGGAGGGCTGGAAGAACTCAAACTGCTGGACAAACCGAAACTCAAAGTTCACATCGGCAAAGATCTGACGGCCGCCAGCTCGCAGGAACAGGGCGTCAAGCTGACCATCCGACCGGGCGAAACCATCAGCGCGATGGTGGCACTGGAGCGGATCAGCCACAAAGGTGTGGTGTCGTTTGGCAAGGAAGACTCCGGACGCAACCTGCCGCACGGCCTGTATGTGGACAACATCGGCCTCAACGGCCTGCTGCTGCTGGCCGGCCAGTCTGAGCGGGAGTTCTTCATTACCGCAGCGCCGTGGGTGCCGCCGTCAACGAGTACGTTCTATCTGAAGTCCAGCGTCGATGGCGTGACCTCATTCCCGGTCAGCATCGAAGTCCTGGAGAAGTAGGCGTGCGGCCGGCGCGGATGTCGCTGCCGGCTGCGGCTGTGATCAGTGTTTGTGCTGCAGATGTTCGGGCAGTTTGTAGCCGCCCGTCTGCAGGAAGCTGACCAGATCGCGAATCTCCTGCTCAGTCAGCACATTGACCAGACCGGCCGGCATGGCGGACAGGCGTGAGGCAAACTGCTCGTCGATGTCCTTGCGCTGCACTCGCACAAAGGCATTGGGATTGAGCAAATTGGTGACGACTTTCAGCTCGGCTTTCGACTCATCCACGATCACGCCGGACAGCGTTTTGCCACTGTTTAGCACGAACTGATGCGTCTGGTACTTCTTATTGATCTCGCTGGACGGCTCGAGAATCTGCTGCAGCAGCTTGCGGCCCTTAAACCGCTCTGACACTTTCGTCAGATCAGGTCCCAGGTTGATTCCGTGGCCTGCCACCTGATGACACTGGTTGCAGCGGGCCTTCACAAACGCCTCCATGCCTTTCATGGCGGTCGCCTCATCATCAGTGATCGTGACCTCGGGGAAGTCGGCCAGTTTCCACTCTTTCACGATGGCCGGCTGCAGGTCCGCCAGCATGGAATCAACTTCCGACAAATCATTGGCCACCACCATGTTGCCCTTCATGATGATCCAGTGGCCAGGAAAGGTGCACACATACGGATAAACGCCCGGTTCCTCAGGGGCCTCGAAACGCAGCACGTGTACCTGCGACTTTCGGGTGGGGCCAATCATGGGAGAGGCCTCGAGAATCAGCTCTCGTTTTTCCTGCGGGATAAAATCGGAGTTGGCATTCTTCGGGTCACGGGCCATCGCGTTGGCCGCCATACCGACTTCCGCCAGGGCGCCGGGTTTGACGATGACCAGGTTGTGGTCGGTGGCATCCGGGTTGGTAAACACCAGTTTAACGGGCTGCCCTTTGACAACGGCAAACTGATTCTCCGTGTACAGCATACGTTCCGGCATGCAGGAGATCCGCACGGTTTTCAGATTTGGCTGCGTATCGAAGGCCGCTTCCCGCGCGGTGGGCGTGGGCTCTTTCAGTTCACTGCTGCGGCGCAGATTGTTCAAAATGCGATCGATGTTGTAATCCGGGCTGTCTTTCCAGTGACGACTCAGCGTGCGACTGCCCAGCGCACACTGGATGGCATAGGCCACGTGCTTTTCTGCGGGGTGATTGAGCGTCTGCAGACAGACATCCAGAGCGTCCCGTGTGCCCAGATAGGTGCAGGCTGTCGCGGCCTGCAAGCGGACAATGCCGTTCTCGTCGTTGGCCGCTTTGGTCAGCAGCGCGATGGGTTCAGCAGCATCAGCGAAATCATGGTGCCAGTATCGCAGTTGCTCGACCGCCGCAGCCCGCGCCATGTGCTGCTCACACGCCAGCAGTTCCCGCAGCAGCTGCAGACCATCGGCCGAAGCCGGGCCCGCGTTCTTCTGCCCCGTGACCGACGTGACCGTCCGGCCATTCAGCCGCACGTTACGATAGATCCACAGCGCCTCCAGCTGATGGTGGCGATAGCGAGGATCCTGTTTGCTCAGGCCAGCCAGCCACGTTTGCAAAACACCATGGACTTCCGCCGCATCCCGTTCCCGCAGTTCGCGACGAGCCAGATAACGGATGCGGTATTCGGGCCGTTTCAGCAGATCCAGCAGCTGCTGTGTGCTGGCGCCGTGGATTTCGGGCAGCGGCTGCAGAGAGTGCCCTTTGGCCGTCACCCGCCAGATGCGTCCCGAATGTCGGTCACGGCGTTCATCGCGCAGCGAGTACTGGGCGTGGCCTTTCACGGGATTGTACCAGTCACACACATACAGGGCGCCGCGCGGTCCGTATCGCAAATCGACGGGAATGAAACTCAGGTTTTTGGAGAAGATCAGGTCACTGACGTATTCCTCCTCAAAGCCAAATGGCCCCTCCTTCCACTTGTGAATCTCAATGCGGTTGGTGGGCTTGTAGCGGGCCTTGATGAAGTGCCCCTTCAGCTCTTTGGGGAAGGTCGCAAAATCCACAAACTCCTGACCACACGTGCCTGAGTAGGCCTGCAGTCCGGTGGGTTTGGGGTGCTGCGCAGGGTAGTCGGGGTCGAGGCTGTGAAACGCGGCCGCATAGATGGGATGACTGGCCATGTGCTGACCCCAGTCGTCAAACGTCACGCCCCACGGATTCGTGCTGTGATAGGTTCCAAAGCTGGTCAGTTTGTGGGTGTCCGGGTCAAAACGAAACCAGCCACTGTTCTGCTGGCGAACAGGACCGTAGGGCGTCTCCACCTGCGTGTGATGAAAAATGGCCTCACGAATCAAAAGATCGCCGTCCGGTGACCACACAAAATCGTGCAGCGCGTGATGCGAGTCTTCTGTGCCGAAACCAGTCAGCAGTTGCTCCTGGTAGTCGGCTTTGTCATCGCCGTCCGTGTCTTTCAGAAACGTCAGATGCGGTTCGTCAGACACGTACACGCCGCCGTTGCCAAACTCAAACGACAGCGGAATATGCAGGTTGTCTGCAAAGACGGTCGACTTGTCGGCTTTGCCGTCGCCGTCGGTGTCTTCCAGAATCACCAGCCGGTCGTCCGGTTCTTTGCCCGGATAAACGTGAGGATACGTGGTGGAGCAGCTCACCCACAGGCGTCCCCGCCCGTCCCACCGCATCTGAATGGGGGCCGCGATCTCGGGAAACTCTTCTTCGCCGGCAAACAGATTCACCTCAAACCGCGGATCGATCTCAAACGATTTCAGTTCGTCAGCGGCCGACATCCACGCGTTGGCCCCACGGCTTTCCTTGGTGTCGGGCAGTTCGGGCAGGTTAGAGTCATCCACTTTGTCCGGCACCACCTCGCCACGGGCCAGCTGACCGGAGCGGGCGTCGCGATTGGCCGTCATGATGTCAAAGTTTTTCATCGCCGGCAGAAAGTCCAGATAGCCATAGGCCTTGTTGCGACCGCCCGTGTAGTAGAACGTGTTCAGCGGTCGGTAGCGGCGAAAGTACTGGCGATTCTTATCAATCACATTGGCCCGCAGGTCTTCATTCACGGCCGATGCATCTTCCCCAAATGTCTGTCGGAACAGCGATCGGCTGAAGGCCTCGTAGCCATCTTCGGTCAGATGCACGCCATTGATGGTCAGGTTGGTGTGGGGGTCGCTGGAGGCTCGCAGCAGATCATCAAACACATTGGCAAAGCCCACCTGCTGTTCGGCCGCAACCTCCCGCATCACCGCCAGATACTGCAGGATGCGGGCGTTATTCATATCGGCCGCCGGAACACCGTCGATATTCTCATTGGCGGAAGGCGACACCAGCACAATGCGTGGCGCAGATTCTGTGTTGAATGCCTTTGACTTAATGGACTGCACGTATTTCGTCAGCGACTGGCGAAACGCATCCAGTCCCTGCTCACCGGCAAACGACTCATTGAATCCGTAGCCGGCAAAAATGACGTCAATCTTCTCATACCGCAGATGCTGTTGCTGGTCGGCAAAGTTGTCCGGACGCGGCTGCAGATCAGGCGTGTCGGCGGGCCACGCCAGGTTACGAACGATCAGATCGTGTTCCGGAAACTTCTGGTGCAGCATGGTTTCGAAGTAGCCAAACAGCTGCAGGCGATCCATCAGCGTGTTGCCCACGATGGCAATGCGATCGCCTTTGTTCAGCGTCAGCGGCAGCGAGGTCGGCACAGGCTCCGCGGCAGCGGCACGCGGCGCGGTCTTCGCATAAATGCCGTACTTCAGATACTCCGGATCTTCCTTCGGATCAGGCTTGCCCGTGTTGGCATTGC
>JANSXP010000025.1 GCA_024742875.1 Planctomycetaceae bacterium
ATCGTCTCCGCATCGCGAAGCTTCTTCACAATCTGCTCCGCTGAATGACGCTTTCGTCGTTTCGTTGACATCGAATCTCCTTGCCTATCTCGGCTCCGAGACTCTCATAACTGCTGGACCAATTCAACAATGGCAGACCACGCTGCGTTTCGCTGCATTCCATTCCTCGCACCATTTCTAATTCAACTGTCACGATCTATGCCTTCGCAAAATAGCAGAAGGATTCACCGGTCCGCCGCGAACGAAGTCCCTTTGCGACAGGCGCGCGACCCGCGGCTTCGGTACAGCAGATTGTTATCTGCCGAGTTGCCTTACGACGAACGCCAGGAAGTTTGGCGCGATGACCTCGCCTCCATCATGCCCTGGGCCCCATTTTACAACGGGGCCATCAAAAAGGGGATCGGTTCTGGAACACAGCAGGAAGAAGCCGTGATCCATGCCATCGTGCGAGATCTGTACGGAATCTTTCGGGAGACAATCAGGACGGAGACGGAGAGTGGTCTTCGCGGCATCCACCCAGCGTGGTGGTTGATTCGGATCTGCTTCCGGCGGCAATCCATATCGTTCGAAGCCCGCCACCAGTGACGCACCAAATCGGCTCAGAAACATCCTGAAAGTCGGGCCAAACAGGAGATATGTCAGCGTGCGGCACTGGAGGCCTGGGATGAGCGTGCTTGAGCTCAACACACAGATTGTGCAGGACACGCTCCAAGGCAAATGGCCAGATGCGCGTGGCCAATCATTTAGCCGACTAGTTGGGGAGCCAGAAGCGCAGCGGCAACGATCAGTCCGAAGACGAGGCAGGTCACTAAATAGTTGCGCCAAAAGCTGCGAATCTGAAAGCGCTCAATCATAGAGCCAGCCCACACCCACGCTGGAATGATTGAACCAAGTGAGACGAAAGCGAGAAACGGGAACCCTCCCCCGGGTTCGATCAACAGACGAGCAATGAGCCGGATTAACGCTGGAAGCACGATCGGTAAGCAAAGCCATGGCCAACGTGTGTCCAGAGCGGAATCGCGTGACTGCCTTATCGCTGGTGACTTGTATGGATTGTTCGACGGCCGATTCAAAGGACAGCCTCGGGCACACAAGGACCATGTTCATCCGGTGACGGCGAACAACGTTGAGTTTAGAATACGCACCCGACCGCCACTGGGGTGCAACACATTGTTATCATACGATCACGGTTTGGCCGGCAGCGGAAATGGCAGGCTGACATCGATCGGGCGATCAGTTAGTTGTCGCCCAGATGCTTTCATTGCATATCCGAGTATCTGGTGTAACGTGAGTTCTGATTCCGGTTTGAATGCTCCGGATTGGTCACGGAACAACGAGGCATCGCCAAACCATTCGTCCGGCCAGTATACCAGATCACTCATGTTTGCATTGGGGAATTGAACCTCCAGCCAGTGCAGATAATAAGCTGATTCGCTTTCAGCGATCTCGGCATTCACCAACGATTCAAGAATAGAAAACACATCGTCGTAAGTTACGTCGTCAACAAATGTCGGTGGCGGATTCAATGCGTCACGTATGAACTGTTCCCGACTTGCTGCTCGCCAGTAGTTTGTAAATTCACAGGAATCGCATTCGCGACGGGCGTGCTGGTGCCATTCACGCAACAACTCTGTCACGTCGCAACCAGATTCGAGTTTGCGTTCAATCTGATCGCACAAATTGCCCATGCGTTTTATGAGATACTCCGAAGGCTGAATTAGTGCGTATCGACTGGGAATCGCCAATGCTGTTTCTCACTGTGATACGACGACCGCAACCGAACGGCGGGGTTACGCGTTGATCTCAGTTCGGCCCGAATTCGCCGCTCTGGCCCATGAAATTTTTAGCCAGCTCTCTGTCTGTGCCTTCAGCTGCTGACGAGATTGTCGGCTGCAGTATGAAACTGTTTGACTCGGTGTACAAGCTGGGGGAAATCCTTTTGCAGATCGGTGCACCAAGCGGGATTGTTATCCACCGCCGTCGCTGCACTTGGTACTCGGTTCTGGAATTATCAATGATTCGTCGATGGGATGCAAAAACGTCGATTCATCAAGTGTGGTGAACTCATCGAATCCTTCGTCATTGCAGGCCCACAATAATGGGTCTGATCCGTTTCCGATCAGGTACTTGTATGTTTGGTCATGCAATCCAACTCGCTGGCCGTTGACGAACAGGAAGAGACTGATTTCGTCATCTCGTTCTGTAGTCAATTCGGCACAGACGGTCCCCGCAATTTCGATGACCAAGTGAGGTGAGTCGTTTAGTGTTCCACGCACATTGGCGTAAAGCACTGGTCGGCCGCCGTCACTTTGCCAGCACCGAACGATGGCCAGCTCGCAACCAACCTGTCGGCTGATTGCTACAACAAGTTGATCAAGCTCAGGAGGGACAAACATCTTGGTGGAAACTGTTGCTTTTACCCCGTCGTTTGGCGCCGACAACGTGAACATGAACGCGATTATCACGGTGTATCCCGAATTTTATCGCCGCCTAGCCAGAAGGCAATAATCGCACCTTATCACGGTCAGACAGCCACAAGAGTCCCTCAACTGGCCACTTAGCAGTCTTCCAGGAAGTACGACAGACCCGCACCAGGCTCGAGCCAACGCATCGAGCAGGCAGCAACGAGCCCATCAACTCTGCTTAGTGCAGCGGCACGTCGTGGTACTGCAGCGCCCACTCTTTCATGTAGCGGACATGGACCGGGTCAACCCGGTAGACCAGCAACTGTGGGTTATCAATTGAGCCCAGGTACTTTCGCAGCAGCGGATTGCTGTCCCAGATGTCCTGGAGAACTTCTCGGTCTTCCACAATCACCGCCGTCCCCGTGATGCGAACCTGATTGTGTTCTTTATCCAGATAGCACAGTTCCACTTTGGGATTGGCCGCGATTTCCACCGTCTTGTGGTAGGCCCTCAGATTGGCAATGTAGACGGTGAAACCATCTGTCCGTACCGGTGAGACGGGCCGCAGCCGGGGCTGGTCTCCGTCAATGGAAGCCAGATAGGGAAACGCATCCGCAGCCACAACATCGGTGGCCAGACGCCGAAGCTGGTCGTCATCAATGGGTTGAGGCGTGCCGTCATTCATGGCTGAAGTTTATCGTCTCCCTGATTCGAATCCCAACCGCCGCCACAGAAGTTTTCTGATCTGTTCTTCCGTTGTGTTCGTGTGAAAATCGACAGATTCCCCAAACAGGCGGAATAAATCCCATCCTGGCGTTATCCTCGATCGTTCGTTCCCTGTGAATCGGACAGCTCGGGTGATACTTCGCCGCCGATTCCACAAAGCTTCCCCCGCCATTGGAGTTGCTGGTATGACGACGTGCAGGTCGTTGGTTGTCGTTGCTCTTTGCCTGACCACGTTGACGGGTTCTGTCGCGACAGCTCAGGAAACTGAAGCCGCCACACGGCAGTTTGCCGCTGCGGTTGGGTTTCAGAATCAGAAGCTCTACAAAGATGCGATTGCGGAATGGACCACATTCCTGCGTAAGTTTCCCGGTGATGCCAGAGCCCGCAAAGCGCGGCACTATCTGGGCACCTGCTGCCTGCAGTCGGAGGATTATCTGGCAGCAGTCGCTGCGTTCACCAAAGTGAAGGAGGGAGATGGGCCGTTTGACCTGATGGATCAAACGCTCCTCAATCTGGGAATCGCCTGGTACGGACAGGCGCAGAAGTCCTCCCGCGCGGCCGATTATCGCAGCGCAGAAAGAGCGTTCGATCAGATGCTCAGCAACTACGCAGACAGCCAGTTTGCCCCTCGCGCCGTTTACTACCAGGCAGAGTGCCTGTTCCAGAGACAGGAGCATTCGGCCGCAGCGGCCAGCTACGCTCGATTTGTGAGGCAGTACCCACGGCATGAGCTGCATGCCGATGCGTTGTACGGACTGGGGACCGCCCTGGAAGCCGATGATGACACAGCGGCCGCAGAAAAGGCGTTTGCGCAATTCACCACCCAATATGCCAGCCACCCACTGGCCACGGAAGTTCGCATGCGTCAGGCGGACCTGCTGTTTAACGCGAAGAACTTTGCGTCCGCCGAAAAGGTGTTCGCCCGCATTGCCGCCGACAGAGACTTTGAACTGGCCGATCTCGCCTTGCTGCGTCAGGCACGGTGCCTGTATGAACAGGGTGAAATGACGGCGGCCGCCCGATTGTACTGGAACGTTCCTCGCAGCTTTCGAAAGACCAAATATTACGATGCCGCCATTCTCGCGGGCGCTAAATGTTACTACCTGGAAGAACGCTACGACCTGGCCAAATCCGGACTGGAACGGCTCATCGACCGTACGGGCGATGAAGGAGAAGAAGCGTATTTGTGGCTGGCACGCTGCCACCTGAAAGAAGACAACCCGCAGCAGGCGCTGCAGATTGCATCCCGTGGCCTGCGGCGGGTTCGCGGCGACATGCGTTCCGAACTGGACCTGGTCCGCATCGATGCGATGTATGAGATTCCCGGATCCCGTGCGGAAGCCACAGAACTCTACGAGCGGTTTGCGGAACGCAATGCGGACAGCTCACTGGCTCCGCAGGCGCAGTATATGGCCGCGTTGTCGGCGCTGGAAAATGAGCAGTACGATAAAGCCGGACGACTGTCGGAGCAGTTTCTGTCACGCCGCTACAACAGCGAACTTACGCCTGATGTGCTGTTCATCAGTGCTGAAAGCCAGCTGCTTCGGGGGAAACACGGCAAAGCGGTCACGCGCTACGAGCAGTTCCTGAAGGTTGGTCAAAAGCACGCCAATTACGAACAGGCCACCGTCCGTCTGGCACTTGCGCTGCTTATGGACGAACAGGCCGATCGCAGTGTACAGATTCTGGCAGCCACAGCAGACCAGATTCAGGATCGCGCGCTGAAGGCTGAGGCGTTCAGCATTCTGGGTCGTGGTTACGCCGCCCAGGACCGATTCGATCAGGCGGCCAGACAACTGCAGCAGTCACTCACTCTGGAGAAGGACCCCAAACGCAAAGAAGAGACAACCGTGGCGCTGGCCGAGGCTTTGAGGAAAGCGGGACGCGAAGCGGAAGCGGACACGCAGCTGAAAAATATGCTCGCCGGCTCGGGCACCGGACGCTTCAGCGCAGAAGCCAGTTTCCGCCTTGCCGAATCAGCGTTCGCGGCCGAAGAATACGACAGCGCCCGGCGATACTACAGCAGGGTCATCCAGCAGGAGCCCGACGGAGACTTTGGGCCACACGCCCTGTACGGACTGGGCTGGACGCTGTTTCGCACGGGCGAGTATCAGGACTGTCGACGCGTGATGAGCAAGTTGATTCGTGACTTTGCTCGTAAGGAATCGATCGCCCAAAAGGGCTATTACGTTCGCGGAATGGCGGCTTATCAGCTGGACGAATTTGCCGATGTCGTCAGGGACATTGACACCTACCTGCAGACACAGCCCCAACTCAATGAAGAACTGGACGCCCTGTATGTGAAAGGCCTGGCGCTGGCCGGCATGGAACAGCCGCGGCAGTCGGCTGCTGTGTTTGAATCCATCATCGCCCGTGGTTCCGAATATGAATCCGGCGACAAGGTGATGTACGAACTGGGCTGGACCTACCGCGACCTCAATCAGCCGGACAAAGCGGTGGCCACGTTTACCAAACTGGCACAGACATGGCCGGACAGCGAAATGGCGGCTGAGAGTCTGTTTCTCGTGGGTGAGGCCTGGTACGACGCGGAACACTTTGAAAAGGCGGCGGCCGCTTACACGCGTTCCAGCCAGTCACCCGGCAATGCGGAAATCGCGGAAAAGTCGCTGCACAAGCTGGGCTGGAGCCATCTGAAGGCTGGCCAGAATGCGGCGGCCGTGGACGCGTTCGAAAAGCAGCTCAAAACGCATCCTCGGGGAACACTGGCAGTCGACGCACGGTTCCTCGTGGGAGAAAGTCAGTTTCTGAACGAAGACTGGAAGTCGGCCCGAGCGGCTTTTGAAGCCGTGGCCACGGCGGGCGACTCCGACTACACGGCCATCGCCATGTTTCGTGCGGGAGAATGCGCGGCTTCTCTGGGAGACTGGCCGGCCAGCCTTGCGTGGCATCAAAAAGTGCTCAATCAGTATCCGGGTTTCGAAATGAAACCGGAAGCCCGCTACGGGCAGGGCTGGGCGCTGCAGAACCAGGGCCGATATGACGAAGCGGTCGCCCTGTACGAACAGGTGACCGAAGAGACTCAGACAGAAACAGCCGCCAAAGCGCGGTTCATGATTGGAGAATGTCTGTTTGCTCAGAAGCAGCACAAAGACGCATCACGACACTTTTTGAAGGCTGCCTTCACTTACAACCATCGCGAATGGTCGGCCATGGCATGGTTTGAAGCGGCCCGCTGCTTCGAAGTTCTGCGTGATACCGAACAGGCGGCCAGTTGTTATCGCAGCCTCATCGAAAAGTTCCCACAGCACGCTCGCGTGCCGGATGCCAAACGGCGACTCGCCGAACTGTAACGCGCAGCGTTCGCCGCGCTTCATCGCGTTTTGAGATCCCGTCTTTGCCTTCTGGCACCACCGTTCACGCTCTGATTCTTTGAACGAAAACTTCCCTATGGATTGTCCGACAGCCCAGCCTCGAATGTTACACGGCGGTGTTGATCGCCTGCGTTTGCGAATTCTTCGCGCCCTCGCTTTTGTCGGTCCGATGCTGCTGGCCGCCGCGTGCGTCGCGCAGCCACCGCAAAACGTTGATCCGCCGGCGAATCCCGCCTCCCCCGTGCAGATGCCCAGTTTGTGGGATCTGGCCGTGCAGGGTGGCTGGTTCATGATCCCCATCGGTATCGCATCTGTGGTGACCATGGTGTTTACGATGGAACGTCTGGTGGGGCTGCGAAAAGCGCGCATCCTGCCGCGTGATCTGATCAATGTGCTGCGGTCCATGATCACCGAATCCAGCGTGACGCCGCAGAAACTCTACGAGGCCTCTGGGTTGCGACATTCGCCTCTGGCGCGCGTTGTCAAGGCGGCCGTGCTCAAAGCCGGCCGCCCACTGACCGAGGTGGAAAAGTCGGTGGAAGACGCCGTGGAGCGGGAAATCGCAACCATGACCCGCAACCTGCGGCCCATTAATGTCGTGGCCAGCATCTCGCCGCTGATTGGTCTTCTGGGGACGGTGCAGGGCATGATCATGGCCTTCATGGTGACCAGTACAACGTCTTCCACCGGGACGGCCAAAGCCCAGGAACTGGCCCACGGCATTTATACGGCACTGGTGACCACTTTTGCCGGACTGCTCGTCGCCGTGGTTTCGGTCGTTCTGGCCAACTACCTCGAAGGGAAGATTGAACGACTGCTGCGACAGATGGAGGCCATTTTTCTGGATCTGCTGCCGCATCTGGAACGCTTCGAGGGACGCATGCGTGTCAGCGAGGTGACCGGCCCGAACGGCGTGGAACTCAAGCTCCGATCTCTGGAACACGCCCCGGCAGAAGGCGAGGCATCGACCAACCGCATTGCTGCCTCTCGCAAACCGCGTTCGCAAAAACGCCCCGCGACCGACGGAAAATCGGTCTCCGGTGTGAACGAAAAAATCGTCACCCGCAAGCCGGGTCCCTCGACACTGCGCAGCAACTTCGACTCCTGATTTGATCAGCACGCCTCGCTGAAACCAGCATCGTCCACTCACATCGCAGCATTCACGCCATGAAGTTTGAACTGAAGAAAAAAGCCGGCAAACGTAACGTCGACATGACGCCCATGATCGACTGCGTTTTTCAGCTGTTGCTGTTCTTCCTGGTGGCCAGCAACTTCCAGGAACAGGCGCGGCTGTCGGGCGAAGGCGAACTGGGAGCCAGTCTCCCGGCAGTCGCCACGGCCATGCCCATGGTAATGAAACCTCGCGAGATGATTGTCAACGTGGGGGAAAACGGAGACTTCTTTCTCGACGGCGAGCGACATACGGAAGCCCAACTGGTGGAACGGTTTCGACGCGCCCAGACAGATAACCCCGGCAGCCAGTCTGTTGTGATTCGAGGTAACGAAGGGGCTGACTGGAAGTATGTGGCTCGCGTGATGAGCCTGTGCAATCAGCAGGACATCCGCGACTACCGGGTGGCTGTGATTCCCGAAAATGAATGACGGGTGATCGTCCGCTCGCGCTGTTTTTTCTGATTCGACAACCATGAAAAGCCTGCTGACAATTTCCGATGCCGAACTGGCTTCCCTGGAAGCGCAGGAACGTTTCGGCGTGGTGCCCGCCATCGGAGTGGCCGCATCATCGGCCGTGCTGGCGTTTGGCGGCATGGCCATGCGTTTTTCGCCTGGTGATGCCGTACCGGTTTCGGGCATGGATCACCCAATCGGGCAGCTGTTTCTGTCTGGTCTGCTGGCCGGCATCATGCTGCTGGCCGCCGCCGTGGTCCGCGGTGTCTTTATGAAACGCCTGCAGTGGACTGTGCTCATCGCCCTGCTGGCCCACGCCGTGATCTGTCTGACACTCGACAACGTCACCGTCAATTCCCCCCTGCTGGCACTGGAAGCACCACCCGGTGATTCGCCCATGGAAGAACTCACACTGCCAGACTACGGCGGCATGGAGTCCGCACAACAACAGACGCAGCAATGGGAGCAGCCGACCGACATTGACCTTCCGGAAACGGAACAGCACCAGCGGAGCGAACAGGAGCTCGATCTGCAGGCCGACCCGGAACAGGTCCAGCCCGAACGCCGGGTGGAGCAGGCGGCCACACCGCAGCGGCAGCAAACAGAACAACGGCCCGACCAGCGGGCTGAACCGGAGATGGAAAAGCAGGCGCGGCGGCCCGACCCGCAGACGCCGCAACAGGTGGACACCCCCGAACTGCAGACACAGCATGTGCAGCAGCCACAGTACGAAGCGCGGCAGATGGATCGGGTGACTGAGCAACTGGAAAACATGCAGCGGGAACGCACGCAGGTGGAGCGGCGCACATCGCCCTCCGTCAGCGCAGCATCGGTGGCACGTCGCTCTGACTTCCGACCACAGGACGTGCTCCGCGTGGAAATCGAACGCCAGCAGCGGCAGGCGGCAGAATCCCGCGCAGCCGAGGCAGCCATCGAGGCGCAGGCGATTTCCGAGGCCTCTTCGCGGCCGTCGATCTCTGCCGACGCCCGGGCCATGACGCAGCAGCGGCAGACAAGTTCCGCGTTGCCAAATCGCAGTCGAGCCACTCAGGATTCCCCCCTGTCGCAATCCAGTGTGTCGGTCAGCAGTGCGGACATCGCGCGTTCGTCGGCTGCGGCTTCCGCCAGCGCCGCCCCAACCGGCGGCGGCAGCGTATCAATGGACCGCAATCAGGCAACGGCCGCCGGCGGAGGGGCGACAGCCGCCAGTGCGCCGCAGATCAGCAGTGCGGCCGCTGGTCAGTCCGGCTCGCCCAGCTTTGCAGAAAGTCGTGCCGCATCCGGCGTATCGCGCAGTCGTTCCAGCATTGCCGCGACGGGACGCGGCGGTGGTGGCAGCAGTGCTCCGTCCAGTCGACTGTCGGCATCAGGCGTGCGGGCCGGCGGAAGTCAGCTGGCTCGCAGTGGCACGTCATCTGGTCCATCGATGGGAGATGTCATTGGGGGCAGTGATGCAGGCGGCGGGGCGCAGGGCGCGTCCGGTCGCCGGGGTCGATCGGGGTCGGCCGGATCTGCGGTCGCCAGCGGAGCCGCAGGCGGTGCTATCGGAAATGTGGCGGTCGCGGAAGCCGGGGCTGCGGGTGGTCAGGGACAGTTGATGGCCGCTGGCCCTTCTGGCGCTGCGGGCTCGCGCAGAGCGGGGTCAGGACTGCCGGCCGGTTTGGGCATGACGGGCAGTCAGGGGCCGTCCGGTGAATCACTGGGGGGCACTGGCGGCGGGCTGTCCGGAGTCGAGGGATTCGCGGGCGGACCTCGTGGCAGCCGGGGACTCTCCGGTCGTGCTTCCGGGGACAATGCCAGACTGGGCAGCTATGCGGGCGGGCTGGGTGATGCCGGATCGATCCGCGGGACCGGTCGCCGTGCGGCCCTGGCCGGACTGCCTGATGGCAGCCTGAGAGCAGAAGCGTCCGGAGAACTGGTGACCGCCGGACCGCAGGGAGAATCCAGCGGCTCAGGTCCGGGGGGCGGACAGATTTCTCGCCTGCTGGCTGGTCCTGCGGGAGGCTCCACAGGACGACGTCGATCTGGTTTACCGGGTGGTGGTGGTGGACCATCGTCCGGCGCTGGTGTTGGCCGTCGGCGATCCTCACTCGGCGGCGCGCGCTCATCGGGGCTGGGATCACGACGCAGCTCCGGCGGATCAGCGCGTCCGTCCATGTCATCTTCCCGTGAGATTGCTTCCATGATTGAGCGACGTGTGCCGGGAATCAGCGCGATTCCCTCACGGCGTCTGTCGGCCACCTTTTCGATGAGAACACCAGAGGGACGTGCAGAAGCGGTCGCCCGACTCGGGGGCAGTGAAGCCTCGGAAGCTGCCGTTGAACGGGGACTGCAGTGGCTGGCTGTGCATCAGTTTGCCGCCGGCAACTGGAGCATTCACGATTACAACTGCGAAGATCATCGCTGTACGCATCGCGGCAACTATCAGGCGGACTCTGCGGCCACCGGAATGGCGCTGCTGGCGTTTCTGGGTGCCGGCCACACACACGAGACGGGTGAGCACAGGCAGGTGGTCGCTCGCGGTCTGAAATGGCTGACCGAGCGACAGGCGGCCAATGGCGATCTGTTTGGCGAGCAGACAGAATTCTGCTGGCTGTACAGTCATGGCATGGCCACCATCGCTCTGTGCGAAGCCTACGGCATGACAAAGGATCCGGCCCTCAAAGATCCGGCCCAGCGCGCCGTCAACTTCATCGTGGCGGCCCAGCATCCGGAATTCGGCGGCTGGCGGTATCGGCCCCAGTTTGAGTCCGACACGTCGGTTTCCGGCTGGCAGTTGATGGCACTTAAGAGCGCTGAGATTGCGGGGCTGAATGTTCCCGAGAACGCGTGGCGGGGAGTCTCTCACTGGCTGGACACAGTGGAACAGGACGACGCCCCTGGCCGTTTTTCCTATCACCCCAGCAAACAGAGCACGCCGACGATGACGGCCGAAGGCCTGTTGATGCGACAGTATCTGGGGGCGCAGCGGACAGATTCGCGTCTGCTGTCAGGAGCGTCATCATTACTGCAGCGTACGCCGCGTGAAGATGCTCGTGACGTTTACTACTGGTACTATGGCACGCAGGTCATGTTCCATCTGCAGGGCGACTTCTGGGCCAGCTGGAACGCTTCGCTGCGAGACCTGCTGACAGAGTCTCAGGACAAGGCAGGGCACGACCGCGGCAGCTGGGATCCGGTGGCCCCTGGCAAAGACGCCTGGGGCGAATCCGGCGGCCGCCATTATGTGACCTGTCTGAATCTGCTGATGCTGGAAGTGTACTACCGCCACCTGCCGCTGTATCTGGATCTGAACGGTAGCGCCTCAGCCCGCTGATCGACACTCAGACCGCAGGCGTCTGCCTATACGCAGGAAACCGAGGCAGTCGAATCCACGTCGACACGGGCATCGGACGCCTCTTCGGCGCGCTGACGTTTCTTGACCAGCGTGATCTGATTGCCGGCGTCGTTGTACTGCACACCGTCCATGAAGGCATTGATCAGCATGATGCCTCGACCACTGGGCTTAAGCAGATTTTCCGGGTCCGTCGGATCAGGCAGAGACGACACATCAAAACCGGGGCCCTGATCGAGAATGGTGAATCGGCCTTCGTCAGGCGTCAATGACACACTGATGCGAATCACACGATCACAGTAGGGCTCCATCCTGCGGCGCTGCTCAATGGTGCGACCGTAGGCATTGTCGTCCTGTTGCTTTAGTTCGGAGCTGACTTCCAGATTTCCGTGAACAACGGCGTTGATGAGCGTTTCTTCCAAAGCCACACCCAGCTGCACATTGTCAGCCGAGTTGGTCAGACCTATGGCCAAAGACAGCTGCTGCAGGTACTGCACAACCGACGGCACGAATTTCCGGTCATTGTCCGTGAGTTTCAGTTCCAGTTGCTGAGACGAGATGCACTCAAACAGACGGTGTTCGTTCTGACGACGCAGACTGTGGGCCAGCACAGTCTCTACCACATCCACCAAATCTGTTTCCAGATCGGTCTTGGGAACGTAGCTGGCCGCCCCCCCTGAATGGCCTTCATCGCGATCGCTTCGCTGCCATGCGAAGTGGTGATGACAACAGGCACGTCGGGATGTTCATCGCGCATGCGTTTCAGCAGCGACAGGCCGTCAATGCGCGGCATGCGGATATCGCTGATGACCACATCAAATGGCGCAGAGTCCAGCATCTGCAGAGCCACTTCGCCGTCGGACGCCGTCGCGACATACCAGTCGCTGCGGCCGGAAAGCGCATGAATCGCCAGCAGGGTATCTGCCTGACAGTCATCGACCAGGAGGATTTGCGGCATGGGGATCACCCGAAAAGACCACGAAACTTCACTCTGGAAGATTAGCCCGGGCGTTCTGTCACGGCCGAAAAAACCCCTAAATAGCGGCAATCACTACCCTTTTGTTTCCGTCTCAGGGGCCTTCTGCGAGGAAAAATCAGGCGTCCGTCCGAGCACATCCACTTTGGCCTCCACAAGTTGGGCGATTGCCAGCAGTGTCGCTTCGTCGTGCAGACGTGCAGTCATCGTGCTGCATTTGGGTTGTGGATGGTCTGTATCGGATATGCGGGTTGGAAAGACGACCGTAGGATGCCCCGTGAGATTGGCGATGCCGAGATCTCCCCCACCCACGTACAGATCGACGTCATCAAATACGCTCGCCATCTGCTGCATCAGTTTGGCCCGCACGCGGGCGGCCCGCACAAAGTCCACCGAGGAAACGTAGTGGGCCGTGCGGAAGGTATTGGGCCAGGTGTTCAGCCCCTCGTCGTTTTGATCGGCCACCAGATCGTGAAAGATGGTGCCCGCTTCCACGTCCAGCATCAGACACGTCTGCCAGACGGGCAATCCGGCAGGAAGCTTCATGGGAACAATCGTTGCGCCCAGTTCTTCCAGTACCTGGAGAGTCACTTCGTCCTCCCGGCTTGTGCGGACACCTTCCACACGACCAACACGAATCTGACTTAAGTCTGCCTTCACGGGCCAGTCAAACCAGCGGTCAACTGTGGTCGGATCGCCAAATTCTGCACCGTGAATGGCGGCAAACACGAGTCCGCAGTCGTCGATGGAGCGGGCCATGGGGCCCAGTTTGTCCATTGACCACGACAGGGCCATGCAGTCTTTGCGCGTCACGCGACCGTACGTGGGACGCAGACCCGTTGTGCCGCAGCGTTTGGAAGGCGACACAATGCTGCCGAGTGTTTCTGTGCCCAGGGCGAATGGCACCAGCCCGGCCGCCACCGCGCTGGCGGGTCCGGCCGATGACCCACTGGAACCCTGTTCCGGGTTCCACGGATTGCGGGTCATGCCGCCAAACCACCTGTCCCCCATGGCCAGGGCGCCCAGGGAAAGCTTGGCCACCAGCACGGCCCCGGCGTCTTCCAGCTTCTTTGCGACCGGCGCTGTGCGCGGCAGCACCTGGTCTTCGAACTGCGGTGCGCCCCAGGTGGTGGGATAGCCTTCAACGGCAATCAGATCTTTCGCCCCCCACGGGATGCCATGCAGCGGTCCGCGATCATGTCCGGCAGCCAGTTCCTCATCGGCCCGCTGCGCCTGCTGCAGGGCCAGTTCTTCGGTCAGGTTCACGACACACTTGAGTGTCTCATCATGTTCTCGCAGCCGCTTCAAACATCCTTTGGCCAGTTCGACGGCCGTCACTTTGCCGGCACGCAGCTGTCGTCCCAGTTCCCGGATGGAAACAAAGGCAAAGTCTTCAGGCTTTTCGCCACTGGCAGCCGTGACGGTCGGTTCGGACGGCTGCAGGTATGCCGGACACGCCTGACTGCGCTGCTTCACATCGGGGTCAAACATTTCCGGGTCAAAGCGAAACGCGGGCAGGTCATCGTAGCCGATGTCCACAGCGCGCAGCGCCTGCTGGTAGCTCTGCATCCGCCGCACAGAACGCACAGCCTGCTCGCGCTGTTCCTGGGTGAGTTCCAGGCCGGCCAGCCACTGCGACTGTTCGATGGCCTGTTCGTTGAGCTCAAAGGCTTTCTTTTCTTCCGTCTCGTCAGCGGCAGCGGTTGCTCCCGCTGCCAGCCCGATGCCGGCAGCCCGCGTCAGGGCCGTGCGGCGGGAAACACGAGGGACCGGCTGGTCTTCAGGCAAGCTCATCAGTCTGCTTTCAGGGAATGAAGGAAGTGTCGGTTTTCACCGCCAGGCAGAATTCAGAAATCAACTTGGCACACTGCTCCAGGTCGGATTCAGAGACCACTTCCACGGGACTGTGCATGTAGCGATTGGGAATGGTAACCAGACCTGCCGCGCAGCCACCGCGACTGACCTGAATGGCGGCTCCATCGTTGCTGGCCGCCCGCGCCAGTGCGCTGATCTGTACGTCCATGGACTGCTCGGCCGCAGTCGTCATCAGCAGATCGAACACGCGGGGATTGGCATTGGAGCCACGCACCACCACCGGACCTCCGCCGATTTTAATATCTCCAAATTCGTTCTGATCAATGCCGGGACAGTCGGTGGCGTGGGTGACGTCCACAGCAATGGCCACGTCCGGATTCACGTTGTAGGCGCTGGTCTGTGCGCCTCGCAGTCCGATTTCTTCCTGCACGGCCGACACAGCGTACACAGCAAGGTCCGGACTGCCTGCCGCCACCTGCTTCAGCGCGTTCATCACAACCCAGACTCCCGTGCGGTCGTCCATCGCCACCCCGGACAGCAGCCCGTTGCGCAGAGATGTCAGCGAAGGAGTGGGAGTGACGGAATCGCCAATTCGCACCACCTGTAGTGTCTCCTCTTTGGAAGCCGACCCGATATCCACCCACAGTTCATGGATCTTCGGCACCGACTTGCGTTCGCCATCGCTGAGCAGATGAATGGGCTTGCGGGCGATCACACCGGGAATCGATCGGCTCTCGGTATGTACCTGGACTTTCTGCCCCAGCAGAATCTGCATATCCCAGCCGCCGACAGCGCTGACGCGAATGAATCCCTTGTCATCCACATGCCGCACAATCATGCCAATCTGATCGCAGTGGGCATCCAGCAGAATGCGACGACTGCCGCCCGGGTTCACACAGGCGATGACGTTGCCGTGGACGTCGGTTGTCACTTCGTCGGCAAATGACGAAGCGAATTCACGTACCACTTTCTGGATGTTCTGTTCAAATCCTGAAGTTCCGGGGGTCGACAGCAGGTCCTGCAAAAACTGATCGGGCATCCTGATTCCTTTGGAAGATGAAGAATGAAAGGGCAGCGTATGATGCGCGGAGTCTCATGAACAGCGAGCCGCGGCCACAATGAGGTCGACGGTCGAGCCTGCGGACGCAAAACAGTCAGTCATCACCCATCCCGTCACCCATCCCATCGCAGGACAGTTTGCCGCCCCACAGACAGACCGACAGATCGCCATCATTGCGATGGCAACACGAAGACTGTGATGCCGGGCCGACGACGTCTGCAGCCGGCTAGCGGCAGCGCCAGATGTCCGTTTTGTCCACGCCCAGTTTCTGGCACACGTCTGCGATGTCTTCCCAGAATCGCGCTGCATCCACGGGGTAGCCTTTCGTGGGTTTCAACTCCGGGACGTGCGACTGCCAGAAGGCGTTGAACTGCTGCATGACGACCTCCCGCGTGTATTTGGCAACCATGGAGGAAACGGCCACGGGCAGCAGTTCTTCGGCTTTCGTGCGAAAGCAGAACTCCATGTTTCCCAGTCGATACTCCGAACGCGGCCCGGATTCTGTCCCACGAAACACGAGGGCCCCGTCAAATGCATCAGCAATCAGATCGTCGTACCGGTTCCGTCCACCGTGTTTGTCGCAGACAATCCAGCCCGTAGGCTGCGGCTGCTGCAGGGTGTCGACCGCTTCGCGCACCAGCCGCAGAGTTTCGGTGGACAACACAACGCCTTTGGAATTGTGCTCCGCCACCCTGCGATTGAATTCCGGTGCAAACAGAATGGCGCTGCGTGCCTGGCAAAATCGGATGCCGGCGGTCTGCAGCGCATCCGACAGCCGCCGACTGTCCTGCATCAGGTCGTCCGGCGTGGCGGCCACTGGCAGTGGGAGTTCGTCTCGGCCGGGCCCGCCGATCGCCGCGTGATAATCCGCGGCAAACGCATCCGTGGCCAGCCGGCAGCCCAGGGAACGCACGTTCGACGGCCGATCTCCCGCCTGCTGCAGACACGCCAGAACACCGCGTTCCAGATTACGAATCGACTTGCCGGAAGAATACACGTGCTTGGAATCCGCGATGTGCAGGCGGCGGTCACCGCGCGACAGTTTACTGGTCACCACATCCTGCAGCGCGGTCCACATGTCTGCAGGTGGCATATCTTCAGGCAGTTCCCAGAGCGTGGCCGTAATCACCAGTGGTCCCAGATTGGGACCGTACCCCGCTTCGTCCGTTCCAATCAGAAATGGCATGATTCGCCGCGATGCGACACCGCGCTCCTGTCTGTGAGGCAAGATCCGCTGACCAGCCAGCGACGCCGGCAAGGTTAACGCCGCGGCCGCAAAAATCGCAACAGACCACGCCCAGCGGCAGCCGGATCCGTGACAACTTCTTCCTGGGTGACGACTCGCTGATCGCTCTCACCGGGAATTACGCGGCGAATTTCTGTCGTCCAGAAGGAGCCCGCCGACAGGGGGGAAGACTGCAGTTCACGAACCGGAATGGCCACCTCAAACCGCCAGACATCCGCGTCAGACTCCGCAGCGACATACCACTGCGGATTCCAGTCGCGTTTGCCCCAACAGTGCTCACTGGTCTGGCCGGCTTCATCCAGTACAAAGTGAAAGGCGGTTGTGTAGTCGCGATCCAGATCAAACGAAAACTCCACCCGATCGCGAGTGCCGTGATCAGCGTCATGCCGTCGTGCCTGCGTGTGATCCATCGGTTCGGAACGCAGCGATCGTTCGACCCGTCCGGCCACATACACATATTGATTGTCCCAGGTCATCATCAGCAGACACGACGGTGCATCGTCTTCCGATCCGCTGTCCCCCATTGGCTCCAGTCGAATTTCCTTCGCGTCCTGCCAGCAGAGATCTGACAGATCACCGTCCAGGAATGGCGCCGTGTCTGCCGGCATGACGTGCAGAATGGGCAATGGTGTTTCCGCCAGTCCGTGTTCGCCCTGCATCTCGGCCAGCGCCAGAAACGCGTACAGGCCATCGCCGGTGGACGCTCGACTGAGCACCGTGCGACTTTGTGCGTAGGAGTCTGCGCGAAACAGATTGGCCGCCTGGCGAATCAGCATTTGTGGAGATGTAGCGCGCCGCGGGGCAATGCGGTTAAGCAGTTCCCATGCCGCACGGGCATTGCGATCCCACTGAATATCGACCGAAGACTCCACACGTCCCTGGTTGTTGGCAAAGGCCGTGCCGGTACCAGGCTGCCGAATGGGGGGCTTACTGATGCCGCTGGCCTGCTGAATGACCGCCCCCGACGTGGCCCCCAGTTGCTGGGGGGCCGCCACAATTCCGGGAATGCGGCCCAGTGCCGGACCGGGGGTGGCGGCTGCCTGACTTTCGCGGCGACGCAGCATGCGCAGTTCGCTCGACGAATAGTACAGGAACAGCTTTTCTGCAGCGTCTGCCGTCTCCGGCCGCTGTGGAAAGCGACGGGCAATCTCCTTGAGGATGGCGATTTCCGCATCCAGATTCTGACGGGCGGCATACAACTCAGCCAGTTCCTGAAGCTGTCGCAGGGCCAGTGCAGGCGGCAGGTCACGACCGATTTCCTGCAAAGAACCGATGACCGCCAGAGGCGTGGCGGTCTGCTGTGCCTGCCCGATCAGTGCGCTGCGTTCCGCCTGTTTTTTGCGAACCACGGCAGCCAGAGCCTCGGGATTGTGATCGGCGTTACCCGCGATGGCCCGTCGCGAGACGGTGCCGGGGGCGGCGTCGATGCCCGACAGCAGCCGGGCGGGTGTGGCGGCCGCCGCGCCGCTTTTCCAGGCCAGATAGGCGTGTTCCGCAGGCGGCTTGACAAACGGCCGGGGAGTCACGAGCTGACGCCGCCCGTGATCAGCGACGAGGTCCACGCTGGTCTGCAGGCGAGGCAGCAGCTGGTCACCTCGATAGGTCAAAGGTGAGCTGGTGCCATCCGGCTGTCTGACAACCACACGCTGGACCCGCCACGGCTTTAGGCCAACGCTGAATAGTGTTTGTGACTCCGGCGTGGAGGTTTCGCCGGCGGCCAGCCGGAGCGCCTGTGGGAGAACATCTAGAATCACACCGCTGAGCTGCTCGCTGGATCGGGCTTCCACGCAAATCACATCCGGGCGCCAGGTCATGATCTGTTCGGCCAGCCGCGTCGGCAGAAGTCGATCCACATTGCCATCGGTCTGCAGACTCCAGGACGACATCAGCGCATCGCGAATCATGGCATGGTCGGGCTGATTGCGGACAAACATCCACTCGGTTTCAAACGCATTCCCTCCGCTCTGGGAAATCGCATGCCGGACGGCGTGGTCGGCACTGTCGTCATACTGGCCGGGCAGCAGTCGCGGCGACAGCTGCGAGACGACCGTACGAAAACCCTGTTCGCCCGCAATACCGGCAATCAATCGATGCGAGATGTCCTGAGGATCGGGCGTCATCACGAGCACGGCGGCGCGAAAATTTTCGTTGCGAACCGGCTGCCAGGTGCGGCCGGCATCTGTGGAGCGATGGATCACGCCCAGTTCCCCCACGGCCAGCAGAATGTCGTCAGAGACGAAGCACACAGACTGCAAAGGAACGGATCCCGAAAGCCGCCCCACGCTCCAGTTGCGACCACTGGCATCCGCCAGCAGCACGGACGTCCCCGGGCGGCCAACCACACAGACCCGACCGTTGTGTTCTGCTACATCGTAAAAATCGAGCACGTTGTTCAGTGAAGCTGGCATTCGCTCGGTGGGTGGCTTCCAGCTAATGCCGCCATTCTGACTGCACAGCACAAATCCGCCGTCGCCGACCAGCCAGCCGTTGCGGTCGCTCGACATGGCAGCCGCGTGAACCTGACTGGCAACCGCCGTGCGATCAGCCAGACTGACCAGCTGCTCTCCCACCACCGCCGCGTAAGAGTAACCGCGGCCGACGACGACACCCTCCTGAGGTGTGACAAAGGCCGCACTCTGCCAGGCGCTGGCCATCTCGCCGGACGCGAAGGGTTGCCACGTCGCTCCGGCGTCTTCTGTGCGAAGCAGCAGAGAATCGGCTGTCGGATCTGCCGGCCGGCATACGGCCACACCGTGACGCAGGTCGAAGAACTTCATCCAGCGAACCGGGGGCAATCCGGAGTTGGTCCGTCCCCGCGCATCGGTGAACAGAGTACCGGTCTGCGATCCGGCAGCCACCGTCCAGTGATCACCACCGTCGGATGTTTTCAGGATCATGCCGACAAACTGTCGGGCGGAGGGATCGTAGACACTG
Source organism: Planctomycetaceae bacterium (assembly GCA_024742875.1). Lineage (GTDB taxonomy): Bacteria > Planctomycetota > Planctomycetia > Planctomycetales > Planctomycetaceae > Fuerstiella. The sequence continues at coordinate 19,455 of JANSXP010000025.1, forward strand.
GCTCCCACAAAACCGATGCGATCGGTCAGAAAACTGGCGGCCGTGAGTTGAGCATCCACGGGAATCGCGTGCGTCTGCCAGGACTGACCGGCATCACGACTGCGAACCAGTACCCCACGATCTCCCACGGCCCACACGTGACTGCCTACACTCACGACGTCATGCAGCGTGGCATCCGTCAGAATGTCGGTCGTTCGCGGCACCGGTCCCTGGAAAAACGGTTCGCCGGCAGGTTCCGCCACCAGTACGGGATACCGGGAGTCGGTGTCCTGTGTGAGTCCCACTGTCGGCAGCAGCACCGCCGGGAGCAGCGTCACGAATAAACGGAACACACGGCGTCGCTGGAGAAAGCGAGGCAAACGGTCGTTTCGAATGGCATCCATGCCGACACTCCCAGAGCAAATTTCCGCATCCCTGCAGGAATCGAATCACGATGAAGCGCGTCGGGACAGGCAGACTGCCTTCGCTGCGGGCATTCATCAGTGTTAGAGTACCAGGAATCTGCGAATCCCGGGACCCGAATTCGGCTGAACGCACTTTTTGCCGGTTTGTCGACCGGTCGAGCCAGGCCGGCATTTAATTCGCTGGCAAAACGAGCAAAGACATTGACCTTGTTGAGAAGCTGTGAGACAGTTCCGGGACGCTTCGGCGTTCCCACCAACAACATCGCGTTCGCGAATTCACCGCCCCAGGAACGGGGCCGATTCTGGCAAAGGAGTGCCCCCCTCGTGAAAAAGTCCTTTCTTTCACTGCTGCTTCTGACTTGCGTCTGCACCGGAATGGTTCAGGCACAGGGTCAGGCCCCTCAGACCGGTCATCGTATCGGCCTGGTCGATCTCGGCAAGATCGTCAAAGACTATTCCAAGTTCGCCGCCATGCAGAAATCCATGGAAGCGGAAGTCGCCAAGATTCAGGCCGAGCTGAATGCCAAGGGCGAGCGCCTGCAGAAACTCGTTACCGACGCCAAGCGATTTGAGCCCAGCACGCCTCAGTACGAAGCAGCTGAAAAAGCCATCCTGGAAGCCCGTGGCGACATCGAAGCCTACAAAGCGGCCGCCCAGCGAAAAGCGGCTCGTCGCGAGTCAGAAATGCTGCGTGACGTCTACACCGATATCACGGAAGCTGTTGGCCTGTACGCCGGCCATTACAAGCTGGACTTTGTCATGAAGTACAACAGCCAGAAGGCGACTGACAGCATGACACCACAGGAAACCTTCAACCTGATGCAGAACACGTTTCTGTACACGAAGCAGGGTCATGACATCACGCCCAGCATCCTGAAGTACCTGAACGACAAGTACTCCAAGAGCGGTGGCAACGCCAGCGCTGTTCGTCCAGCCAGCAACACGCGTCCTCGTCAGTAATTGCAGATTCAGGCGTCACGCCTGAACGGCACAGTTGCACAACAACGATCCGGCAGTGGTGCTGCAGCAGCAGACAGCCACTGCCGGTTTCGCTGTTTCGTTCTCAAATCAGCTGCCCCTGAGTCCCCAATTCGCCAGCGAAGGTTCACAGATGACAGTGCGACATCAAAACACCATTGCCAAACCAGTGGAGTTGCACGGTCGCGGTCTGTTCCACGGCATCGAAGCGGCGGTCACCATCCTGCCGGCGGAAGATCACACGGGAATCGTGTTTCGGCGGACCGACAGGCCCGATACGCCCGATATCCCGGCCCATGTGCACAATGTGACCAAAGTGCCCCGACGCACAGTGCTGGAGGTTGTGCCCGGTGTGCAGGTGGAGACAGTCGAACACATCATGGCGGCTCTGGCCGGACTTCACATCGACAACGTCGTTGTCGAAATCAACGCCCCGGAATTTCCTGCCAGCGATGGTTCGTGTATCGAATTCTGCGAACGTCTGATGGAGGCTGGCGTGCAGCCATTGACAGCTCCTGTCAACTGTCTGCAGATCGCCGGCTGCACTCAGATTGACGCTCCGGACGGCGGTCAGTCCCTGACGGTTCGCCCCTACATTCAAAACATCGCCGCTTACACATACCACCTGAATTACGGTGTGCGATCGGTGATTGCCCCGCAGGCCATGTCGATTGAAGTCACGCCGGAATCGTTCCTGCGGGAAATTGCGGCCGCCCGCACCTTCGTGCTGGAGAGCGAAATCAAGGCCCTGCAGAGCATGGGTTTTGGAAAACACTTAACGGCGAAGGATCTGGTGGTTGTCGGGCCGTCCGGCGTTATCGACAACGAATTGAGGTGGCAAAATGAGGGCGTTCGTCACAAAATACTGGACTGCATCGGCGATCTGGCCCTGAGTGGTCTGTCGCTGTGCGGGCACATCACAGCAGTTCGCAGCGGACATCACCTCAATCATGTCCTCGCGCAACGACTGCACAACATGGCGTCCGCTGTCTTCACACGACAGAAGGCCGCCTGACGAGTTCGGCAGGAGCCGTGCTCTTTAAATCACAACAGGATCAGGATGATCGACATGGAATCAAAGATTTCGCCGCTGTCGCAGGTTGACCCGGCCGCCACGCTGGGTAAGGGCGTTGTCGTTGGACCTTTCTGCGTTGTTGGTCCCCGCGTCACCATCGGTGATTTTACGGAGCTCACCAGCCATGTCGTGCTGATGGGCAACACCACGCTTGGTTGCCACAACAAACTTTATCCCGGCTGCGTGATCGGCGGAGAACCGCAGGACGTCAGCTATCAGGAATCGCAGACCAAAGTCATCATCGGTGACAACAATCTGTTTCGCGAAGGCGTGACCGTCAATCGCGGGGCCGAAAAAGAAGATCACATCACGCGGATTGGCGACCGCAACATGTTTATGGCCAACAGCCACATCGCGCACAACTGCTGCATTGGCAATGATGTGATCCTGGTCAACGGTGTCCTGCTGGGTGGACACGTCCACGTGCACGATCGGGCCATCATTTCCGGCAACACGGTGGTTCATCATTTCTCGACCATCGGCCGCCTGAGCTTCGTCAGTGGTGGCTGTCGTGTGCCGCACGACATTCCTCCGTTTATGCTGGCCGCCGGCAGCGATAATCCCACACTGAAGACCATCAACATCGTCGGCATGCGTCGGGCGGGGATTTCGGAAGAGTCCATTGACGTGGTCCGCACAGCGTTTCGACTTTACTACCGCAAACGCAAATCCCTCGATGAGGTTCGTGCTCACTTTGACGCCGAACTGAACGGGACCATTCCCTTTGAACTGGCGCAACTGCTGCAGTTCATCGAAGCACAGCGGGCCGGGAAGCTGGGACGCGCCCGGGAAGCGGTTCGCAATCAGCCCCCCCAAACATCAGAAGACAGTCAGGCAGCATGACCAATCTCCGTATGGCGGTTGTCGGTGTGGGATCACTCGGACAGCACCACGCCAGCAAACTGGCCAATTTTGAAGACGTTGACCTGGTGGCCGTTGTTGACCCCGGCGCCGCCGCCGGACAGGCAGTGGCCGAGCGACTGGACACACAATGGCTGCCCGACACGTCCGGACTGCCGGACAACCTGGATGGCGTGGTCATCGCCACGCCTACCATCTACCACGTTGACGCGGCGCAGCAGTTTCTCAACAGCGGCGTGGCCACGTTCGTGGAAAAGCCGCTGGCAGCGACCGTGGCAGACGCGGAACACCTGCAGACACTGGCCAGCGCGACAGGCACACTGCTGCAGGTCGGCCACATTGAACGCTTCAATCCGGCGTTTGGCGTCGTGGAACAACACTGCCAGTCGCCACTGTACATCAAGTGTGAGCGCGTCAGTCCTTATTCGTTCCGCTCCACCGACATTGGTGTCGTGCATGACCTGATGATCCACGACATTGATTTGGTTTTGTCCCTGACCGGCAGCCTGCCGGAATCTGTGGAGGCTTTCGGCGCCGTCGGCATTGGTCCTCACGAAGATATGGTGGTCGCACGGCTAAAGATGCCTGGCGGCACCATTGTTGACCTGACGGCCAGTCGGATGTGTCCTGCTGCGGCCCGCACACTGCAGGCATGGACGCCAACCGGATGCATCAACGCCAATCTGCACACACGAACGGTCGAACACTGGAAAGCGACCGGTCAGTTCGCTGACAACCCCGCGCTCGTGCATTCCATCGCTGCCAGCACACCGGATCCACGCACCCTCAAAGACAACGTCTTTGGCAGCTGGATTCAGGCCGAAACGACAGAGGCGGACGCGTGCGACGCCATGGAACTGGAACTGCGTGATTTCATCAGGGCCATTCGCACAGGATCTGCTCCCAAAGTTACCGGAGTGGATGCGGTCCAAGCCATGACCGTGGCCGACCAGGTGCTGCAGGCTGTGCGCCTGTGGTCGTACCAGACAGGTTCGATGGCCACCCAGCGACGTCAGGCCGGATAACGATGTCTGGTCACACGTCGATCGTCCAATCGCCGCAATGGGTCGCCCACACGCGGCTGCTGCTGGACTCGTGGGATGGCCTGTTTGACAAACCGCTGATCCCCCGCAGCACTCCCGAAGCGGATGCCGTCACACTGTTCGACGCTCCGTTTGTTGTGGTTGCCCATGGCACACAGGATGACCCCATCCTGAACTACGCCAACCAGACAGCCATCACACTGTGGGAACTGCCGCTGGAGCAGTTGCTGCAGATGCCATCGAGAAAGACGGCCGAACCAGTGCACCGCGATGAACGGGCCGAACTGCTGCGCCGCACGCGGGCAGACGGCTACATTGACGATTATTCGGGCATTCGCATCTCGGCCACCGGCCGACGCTTTCGAATTCATCAGGCGACCGTCTGGAATCTGACCGACGAGGCTGGCCAACACGCCGGACAGGCGGCCGCGTTCTCGAAATGGACCGACCTGCCGCGCGGACTGGACACTTAGCCGGGACCGGATCGCTGCAAACGTCGATCAACGGCAACTGACAACTGTCTGACAAACGCGCACTGGACATCCTGTCACGGCGCTGTTGCAATGAGCGACTGTCAGGCTGCCTGCTGCCTGTTCGCTGTGCGATTAGCACCACTCGCACCCTCCACGTCATCTGCTTTCAGGAAAAATCGCATGTCCTTTCGCAGCCGTCGACAGTTCTTGCAGGTCACCGGACTTTCGGCCGCCACACTGGCCGCCTCTCGCATTCCCGCTTTCGGGTCCGGTTCTGCTGCGTCTTCTGACTCGCTGCCCATGCAGCTGTACAAGAGCCTCTCTGACGAGCAGCGGGAGAAGATCTGTCTGCCGGCCAATCATCGCCAGCGGGGCTTCGTCAGCAACTGGTGGTACATCCACAAAGACTATCGCATTAACAACACGTTCAATGCCGATCAGCGGGAACTGATCCAGACCATCTTTGATTCCATGCACAATCCCGAGTTTCGGGAGAAGGTGAATCGGCAGGTGGAAATCGATCAGTACAACGATGAAGACAACGCTCCCGCCGTGGGATTCTTTGGCACGCCGGACGATGACGACTTCGAGTTTCTATACACAGGTCATCATGTGACTCGGCGGTGCAACGCGCACACGGACATGGGCCAGGGCTTTGGCGGCGGACCGATTTTCTATGGGCACTTTCTGGACGAGTTCGTCGAAACCTCAGAGCACGTCGGCAATCCATACTGGTACCAGGGAAAGATCTTCAACACGTTTGTGCAGACACTGTCCGCCGAACAGCAGGCGCAGGGTCTGGCAGGTGTCCGTCCTCGCAGTGAGCGGGGCGAAGCGGTCATCAGTAAGCGGCAGGCCAACTGGCCAGGTCTGGCGTGTGCGGACCTGGATGACGCCGGCAAACAGCGTCTGCTGAAAACGATGGGCGACATGCTGGCCATGTTTCGTGCAGACGACGTGACGGCCACCATTGACGAGATGAAACAGCGAAACCTCGTCGATCAGCTGTACGTCTCGTGGTACGACGGCAAGTACGATGTCGGACAGGACAAGGTGTGGGACACGTTCACAATCGAAGGCCCCGACATGGTCTGGTACTTCCGAGGCCAGCCGCACATCCACTGTTACTTTCATCTGAAAAAAGGTCGTGAGATCGCGACTGGCTAGCCAGAGAACAAACAGAAGCCCCAACGAAACCGTGGGAAACTAGCGGCATCCGGTCGGTAGTGGGCACGCGCACTTTGGTTTGGGCATCCGTTACCGTTACCGTTGCCGTTGCCGTTTCTGATTCTGTTGCTGCCCGCGTTCCCACTCCCTCTCGTTCATTGGTGGTGGTCGATTCGCGATGATCGATTTTTGGCCAACGGTCAACAGAGTCGGATCGCCAGTGAACGTCTCGGTGGTCCGCGTGACTGTTGCCTGAACAATCATTGATTGTGTGCTGGGGATTGTTCAAGATACGCGGTCCTTCCTTCCTCCCGCGGCCGCGCCCATGACATACACCACCTTCCGACTGCCTGCCGTTGTTTTCGTCTTCGTCGTCTGTCTGATGCAGACACAGGCCATCGCGGCGGACGAGCCCACAGTGGCGCAACAGGCTGCGGCGCAACGGGCGCCCACCTCAGAGCAGCTGGACTTTGTCCGGCAAAAAGTCATCCCACTGCTGGAAGCTCGCTGCTATGAGTGTCATCAGTCTGCCGAAGACCCCAAGGGGGGGCTGCTGCTGAGCAGCCGAAAGGCGATGCTAAAAGGGGGTGACAGTGGGGCGGCGATCGTCCCCGGACGGCCGGAGGAGAGTCTGCTGATCGAGGCGGTCCGCTACGAAGGCTTCGAAATGCCTCCGCGGTCGCGAATGCCCAGCGAAGAAGTGGCGATCTTTGAGCAGTGGATCGCCGACGGCGCCCACTGGCCCGCCGAACTCGATGCCGATGGCCCTGCCACGAGCGAGTTTCCCCTGCAGGCGCGTCGGTCGGCCCACTGGGCCTGGCAGAATGTTGAGAATCCGGACCCGCCAGAGGTACAGGATCCCTCCTGGCCACGCACCTCTGCCGATCGTTTTGTTCAGGCGCAGCTGGAAGCCAGCGAGCTGAAGCCAGCCGACGATGCGGACCGCTACACGCTCATTCGGCGATTGTATTTCGACCTGACCGGACTTCCGCCCCGCGTGGAACAGGTGCAGGCTTTCGTTAACGATCCCCGCAGCGACGATGAGGTCATCGCCGAGGTGGCGGATCGTCTGCTGGCGTCGCCGCGTTTTGGCGAACGCTGGGGACGACACTGGCTGGATCTGGTTCGCTACGCGGAAACTCTGGGGCACGAGTTTGACTATCCGCTGCCCAACGCGTGGCGATACCGTGACTATGTCATTCGCGCGTTCAATGAGGACGTGCCTTACGACCAGTTTGTGACAGAGCACATTGCCGGCGATCTGCTGCCGGCGCCGCGACAGCACCCCACCGAAGGATTCAATGAATCGCTCATTGCCACCGGGTTCTGGTTTCTGTGTGAAGACAAACACGCTCCCGTGGATGTGAAAGGGGAGGAAGCGGCCAAAGTCGACAATCAGATCGACGTCTTCTCCAGGGCCTTCCTGGGGATGACGGTCGCCTGTGCCCGCTGCCACGACCACAAGTTTGATGCCATTTCCACGGCCGACTATTACGCCCTGTCGGGTTTCCTGCAGAGTTCCCGCCGGCAGACTGCCTGGCTGGACACCAATCGCGGCGTGGAAAACCGGTTGAAACAAATCGACCCGCACCGCACGGCCGCCCTCACCGCGCTGCGGTCCCATATTCGCTCGGATCAGGTGCGAACAGACATCCGCCGGTACATCGACCAGGCGCGGGAACTGCAAAGAACCGGCAAGACCTTCCCCCTCTCAACAGAAGATGCGGAACGCCTGGACGATTACGATCTGGCCGTGCTGCAAAACTGGTATGAGAAACTGACCAGCGACGATTCCGCACCGCTCAGCAACCACCTGTCGGCACTGCGTCTGGCAACCTCCAGTCAGCAGGATTTCGGTAAACGCGTCACCGGGTGGCAGCGGTCCGTCAAAGCGCCGCGTCCACAGGAATCGGAATCCACACTTCTGGCCCGCTTTGACAACGGCGTTCCGGAAGGCTGGTTTACCACCGGACCGGCGTTTTCGCTTCCGGTCACCACAGATGACATCGAACTGCGAGACGGATCTCCCAATACGAACTCGGGGCAGGGACTCAGTTCGGCCAGTCGATCGCGCGAAACCAAAGGCATGCTCAGCAGTCCCACGTTTGAGCTGAATCACCCGGAAATCCTCGTTCGCGTGCGCGGCGAGGGCAGCAAAGTGAGACTCGTGATTGATGGTTACATCATGTACGAATACAACGCGCTGCTGTTTCACGGATTCAAGTCGGCCATCGACACCAAAGGCCAATGGCAGTGGATTCGTCTCGGCGGTGACGTCCATCGCTATCAGGGCCACAGAGCACATCTGGAATTTCTTGACGAAGGGGCAGGCTGGTTTGCCGTTGATGAAGTCCGTTTCGCCCATCGCCGGGGCAGCCCGCCTCCCGGTGATCGTCCGACAGACATCAACCTCCGGCTGGCGGACACAGATTTCGGCAGCGACATCACTCCGGAAGGCGTGATCGACGCCTGGATGCTGGGGCTGGAAGAAGCGCCAGACGCATTCCTTCCGCAATTGATGGAATACGGACTGGTTCCTGAACTGAACGCCAACACCGCCTGGGTGGCGGCGCGCAAGACATGGCAGGAACTGGCGGCCGGCCTGCCACCACAAACCCCCATCATTGCCCTGACTGAAGGCACACCGGAAGACGAATTCGTGTTCATTCGCGGCAACCATAAAAACCGCGGCCCCGTGGCGCCACGCAACATCCTGACGGCTCTGCAGAACCCGGACGCGGCGGCCTTCCAGGGCAGCGGACGCCTGCAACTGACGGAACAGTTGTTTGCCGAATCCAACCCACTGCCAGCCCGCGTGGCCGTCAATCGCATCTGGCATCACTTGTTTGGTCGCGGCATTGTGGAATCCACGGACAACTTTGGTGCGCTGGGAAAAACGCCGACGCACCCGCTGCTGCTGGATCACCTGGCCACGCAGTTTCGCAAAGACGGCTGGTCGGTCAAACGCATGATTCGTTCGCTGGTGCTGTCGCGTACTTATCGCATGAGCGGTCAGCGCACCGCACAGGCCGATGCGAAGGACCCCACCAACCGACTCTTCCATCGAGCGGCCGTGCGGCGTCTCACCGGAGAAGCAGTTCGCGATGCGGTGCTGAAGGTCTCCGGTCGACTCGACTCCACGATGTACGGCGCACCGGTCCCCGTCAAACTGACACGCTTTATGCAGGGACGCGGTCGTCCCCGAACGGACGGGCCACTGGACGGCAACGGTCGTCGCAGCATTTACATTGCGGTCAATCGCAATTTTCTGTCTCCGTTCATGCTGGCCTTCGATGTGCCAGCGCCCGTGTCGACGACTGGCAGACGAACGGTCTCCAACGTGCCCGCACAGGCGCTGATCATGCTCAACAATGAGTTTATCAATCAGCAGGCGCGCCGCTGGGCAGAGCAACTGCTGCAGCACACCAGCCCTCAAAAACCGCAGGATGTTGCCTCACGCGCGTGGTTTGAACTGCTGGGCCGACCAGCGAACGATGAGGAACTCGCTTTGCTGACCCAGTATCTGGGCGACCAGCCGGTGACGACTGAAGCACTGACAGAAGTCTGCCACGTGCTGCTGAACTCCAAAGAGTTCCTCTTCCTGCGGTAGCCCTCGCCCCACTTTTTTGTGCAGGATGTTCTATGTCTCGTGATGATGACTATGCCCTCGTTCAGGAGTACACCAAATCTGTCAGTCTGCAGCGGCACATGCTGGCAGTCGAGGCGGCCATGCGGGCCTACGCCGAACACTTTGGCGAAGACGTGGAAAAGTGGGGGCGTGTGGGTCTGCTGCACGATTTCGACTATGAACGCTGGCCTGACCCTCCGGATCACCCCCTGAAGGGTTCAGAAATCCTGAAAGAACGCGGCTACCCCGAGGATGTGATTTACGCCATCAAATCCCATGCGGACTACCTGGAAGACTGTCCGCGCGTCTCTCCGATGGACAAAACCCTGTATGCGTGCGACGAATTGTGTGGCTTCATCACGGCCTGTGCGATGGTTCGCCCCGGAAGACTCGAAGGTCTGAAGGCCAAAAGTGTCCGCAAGAAGCTCAAGCAGGCCTCTTTTGCCGCCGCCGTTAACCGACAGGACATTACGTCTGGAGCCGAAGATTTGGGTGTGGACCTCAACGAGCACATCGATTTCTGCATCACGGCGATGCAGGGAATCGCGGCCGCACTGGACCTGCTGCCCCCTGACGCTTAGCGTCGGCCAGAGACGGGAATCGCACTGGACCTGAGGAAACCGAGTCGTTTTCCGGCCTTTCTGATGGTCGGGACCGTTTTTTTGGTCATCCAACGCCTGAGAAAAGCTGAGGAAATACCGGCAAACAGCCGATTAGCACGTGCAACCGAGACTCAATCTCAATAAAACACCCCAACAGCCAGCCATTGCATCCGCATAGCCAGCCAGAAATCTCCCCGTGAATTTCCCCCAAGGCCTGTGCTCAATGCGCGCTCTGCAATCTCGCCGCCCTCGCGGCTTCACCCTGATCGAACTGCTTGTCGTTATCGCGATCATCGCCATTCTGATCGCGCTGCTGCTGCCGGCCGTCCAGCAGGCCCGTGAGGCAGCCCGGCGGACCCAGTGCAAGAACAACCTGAAGCAAATCGGGCTGGCACTGCACAACTATCTGGACGTCTACACCTACTTCCCGCCGTCATTCGTATCCGACATCAGCACATTTGACACGCCTGGCGGCGAATGGTCCGTCCACGCGCGCATCCTGCCCTATCTGGAGCAGGCCAACCTTTATAGCCAGGCCGACCTGAGCTTTGCCTACGGCGACCCGATTAATGACGGCATTGCCACCCAGCGTGTGGCCGCCTACCTTTGCCCCAGCGAAATCAACGACAAACAGCGGCTCAGCGGCGGAGTGGCCGTCCACTACCCGCTCTCCTACGGCTACAACGGAGGCACCTGGTCTGTCTGGGACAACGCCTCACGCCGCGGTGGTGATGGCGCATTCTTCCCCAACGCCAAACTGGGGACTCAGCACTTCACAGACGGCACCAGCAACACGCTCGGATTCGCCGAAGTCAAAGCCTACACGGGCTACAACCGAGACGGGGACACGGGCTCCGCCACGATCCCCTGGACCGGGGCGGAAGTCACTGACCTGGTCGCAGCAGGCGGCAGTAACAAATCCAACAGTGGCCACACGGAATGGGTGGACGGACGCGTGCACCAGTCGGGCATGACCACCACACTGCCGCCCAACTCCGTTGTCATTGTTCCGACTCAGGAACGACCGGGAGTGGGCGACTACACGTCCTGCCGGGAAGACAAATCGTGCAGTGGCCCCACTTATGCGGCAATCACAGCCCGCAGCTACCACACAGGAATCGTGCAGGTTGTGCTGATGGATGGTTCAACCCATTCCATCAGCAACAATATTGACCTGGGCGTTTATCGCAACCTGGGTGCGCGTGATGACGGCAACGTCATTGGCGAATTCTAGGAACGCCACCGCTCGGCTGTTCTCGGTACCAGGAGGCCGAAACAGCCCAGCAAGCCGGCGTGAACAACCTGAGAAACTCGCGGAGATTCTGGCAGAGGCCGTTGACACCGCTCCGGACAACAGTGACGATAGTGAGACTCAATCTCAGCCGGGAGTCATGACCATGACTACAATTGCTCAGGACAAAACAGTCTGTCGCTGCCTGAATGTTGCTGAATCGACCATCCAGGACGCCGCCAGCTTTGGCGGCTGCGAGTCTCTGTGCGACGTCAAACAGTCAACCGGAGCAGGCACTGGATGCATGAGTTGCCACGCCCGCATCAAGACCATGCTGCGAGAGTACGCCGAGAAACGTGCACTTGAGCGTGCCGACACTGTCTGACGGCAATGTCGCCGTGGGAGCAATTCACAGACGAGCGGCTGCTGGGGAAACGCGCCTCAGACCTGCCTGTCCTTTCGACGTGCGGCAGCCGAACGGGTAAATCACAGCTGTCATCGCTGTGCAAACCGCTTGCGGGCAGGCCCCGCAGCGCAAACGGATGCCGGCAGACCGACGCCTCTAATCTTGGACGATGCTTCCACAGCTGAGTGCGTTGATGCGCTTTTCCAGCACAGATTGGCATCGCGCCGCTGGCCCTGAATCGAGCATTTCGCGGGTCTCAGAACCATGCTCGCAGTCTGCATCCCCAGCGGCAAAATCGATGGTGTCGCAGACGGCTTACCGGCCGTCTGCTGACAACTTTCCTGAGGTCACCGTGGAAATCGCGAAGAGGATTTCGACGGGCAGGGTCTAGCCTTCCGCCGGCTCAGTTCCCATCTGATTGGCCAGATACAGCTGCAGGCCGACTGATTCGATCAGGCCCTGTTGAGCCTCCAGCCAGTCAACGCTTTCTTCCGACTCCACAACGATCTTTTCCATGATTTCCTTACTGCCCGCATCACCACACTCGGCCGCCAGTTTGACGCCTTCGTTGTAGGTTTTGACCGCGTTGACCTCCAGCGTGAGGTCGTTGGCCAGTTGCTCAGGCACATCGCTGCCCACGCGGATGACATCGTATCGCGAAATCTCCGGCACACCTTCCAGAAACAGGATGCGGTCGATCAGCAGTTCCGCGTGCTGCATTTCTTCCATGGACTCTGCGTAGTGGTGCGCAGCCAGTTTATGAAAGCCCCAGTCTTTGCACATTTTCGACTGGATGAAATACTGATTGATGGCCGTCAGTTCGATCGTCAGTCCGGCGTTCAGTGCCTCAATGACCTTTTCGTTACCCTTCATGTCACACCCTTCTCGTTTGTGTGGTTGTCTGTGTTCGCGCTTGTTGAGCGATTCTGTGATGCACTTCATCAGCCATGCATTCGTTCCTGAATACATGCAATCTGCGGCCCCGCGGCCCCGCGTTCTGTGGCCGATCGATGACCGGACATCTCAGCCAGTCCGACCTCACCGCTGTCGAGCGACAGGCTGCAGGACCGCAGCAGATTCTAGGAAAGGTTTCGACCGCGGCAGAACGTCAGACAAAATATTGTGACAACGATTTGCCAATTGATATAGGGTCTCGCCAGCCGAACCCGCAGCACGATCCCGGCTGAGAACTGGTATCAGGCTGGCGGGGACACCTGGGAGACTCAGGACTCCCAGACCAGCCAGACAGCCTGGCTCTCGCTGTTTGGAATTGGCCGCTGTGGGGTCGGATCAGCGATTAGTCGACTGTGCTCCATTGCCGGACCGGCGGCTCGTTCAGGATCGTGACTGACCGCTGAGCCGAACCCCAAACGGCCTTGTAACCTTGACAGGGAGATCAAGGGCAGGGCACCATCGACGTCAGCGGCTGGGTTTGCGCTGCGATCGCCTCGTCGGCGGTGAGACTTTCTGTCCGTTTCGATTCGGTCTTAGAAGTGGAATCTGAGTTTTCAGAGCCGGGCGAGTGCCACAACACAAACGCGACAACCCGCATTAGAAAACAGAAAGTCGTCAGCGCCGGCCGCAGCACATCAGGTCTCCCCCGCCAGGCCCTATTTCCCGTCCTCAACGTTGACCAGTTCAACGGCGTCAAACTTGCCGACGCTCATGTTGGAGCCGCCGAACACCACGAACGAGTGATCGCTGACAGGAATCATGCGATGAAAAAAGCGCGGTGTGAGTCCGGTCTTCACAACCTGCCATGTGCTGCCGTCGTCACTTAAGCGCTGCAGCACTCCCTGAACAGTCGTGACGTACAGGGCACCTCCTGTGGCAAACGCCGCAGCGCCAAAACCGGACATCCCACCGGATGACATACGATCCTGTCCTTCTTTGACGACCTGCAGAGCCGGACCGTCGGTCCATGAGTCCTGTTTCGGATCGTAGACAGACACGGCCGTCGTGGGTCCCGACTCTTCATCCATGCCTCCCACCACGTAGATCTTTCCAGCGTGAGCGGCCACCGCGATTGCGCGGCGCTGAAAGCCGGGGTCCGCGATCGCCTGCCACTGCGGGTTGGCAGCAGACGGATCCAGTTTCCACGCTGTCGTATGCCACTGCGTTTCTTCATCGGGTGCCATTTTCCACCCGCCCACGACATAGATCACGCCGTCCAGAACGGCGGCGTCGTGAGAAGAACGCGCCTCCGGCAGATCGGGGATGGTCGTCCAGCCGCTTTGTTCGTCCCAGGCCGCCACACTCGATTGTGAGACCAGTCGATGATCCTCGCCTTCGGCATTCTCGGCCGTGAAGCCGCCAATGCGAAACAGACGATTGCCGCTGGGCACCAGAGCAAGCCCCTGCAGATGAGGCCCTTCCACACAGGTTGCCCATTTGCCAGTCTTCAGATTCAGCTTTGACAGTTGATTGTTTTGCTCGGCTTTGGAATACGAATGCGCGCCTCCCATGTGGCCGCCGTACATGTAAACGGCGTCGCCCAGCACGGCGGCGCCAAAACTGGTCACCGGCTCAGGAATGTCATCAAGCCTGGCTGCCGAATCGGCTGTCTCGGTGTCGCGGGGAACCTTCAATGCCACAGTCACATAGTGACGCGTTTCGCCATAGGTTCGGCCGTCCAGCTCACCGCCGGCAGACTGAACGTGACGAGCGCGAATCGAATACAACCCACCGGATGCGGCGGGAAGTGTGACCATCCCTTTGGCATTGGTCTGGCCTTCAAAATCCAGATTTGGTCCGGAGGCTTTGACTTGCGCATCCGGGGCAGGCTGCCCCGCGAACAACACTCGAATGCGAACCTTTCCGTTGCGATAAAGCGGCACAAGGTCGAGTGCAGTGTGCTGTGCTGTCCTGGTTTTCTTCCACGCAGCCGCGGTGACGTCCGGCCCCGCTTTGGCGTAGTACTTCAATCGAAAGACACTGTCAGCGCGGTCCATCACTCCCAGGTCATGTGTGGCGAGCAGGATCTGTCCCTTGCCGGCAGAGGGCATGGTCAGACTCTCTTTTGACCATGTCAGCTCAACGGGTGTCGCCTGACCGTCAGATGCAACCGTTTGCACCTGCATGCCCTTCAGACGCGGCAGAAACTCAACGGACTGATCAGCGGCGTCTTCGCCGAAACAGACCATCGTTGGTTCACCGTCGGCTCCGGGAACGAGCCAGATGAAGTGGGCAAAGACAAAGGAGGGCAAAGTGAGGGCGAACACGAAGGTCGCCAGGACAGCATATTTTCGCATGGGAATTTCCAAAATCATTATGGGTGACTGACCAGATCGAAATTGACGGGGACAATGCCGCCATCTTCTGACACAGTTGCTGTCAATGTGGACTGCACATTGTACGCGGCGGGGATGGTGATACGAGAGTAGTCCAGGCGGGAAGGATGCTCAGCCCGCCGAGCTTCAAAATCCTCCAGTTCCATGGCCACGGCATGGATCTCAACGCGAACCTCTCCTTCGAGAGGACCGCTGTCTTCATCAAAAGTAAACACACCGTCCACGATGTCGGCGGCCGCTTTGACCTGACCATGGCCCTGATCAGAAATCATGACGATTCGCCCCTGTTTCAGAGGTTCTCCGTCGAGCGTGACCAGGCCCAGTCCTCCAACGCGATGGCCCCGGGACTCTTCGGGGTTCGAGCTGCAGCCGACAACAAAAACCGTGAACAAGATGGCGCACGCGGCGCCGCGAGCAGACATTTTCACAGCTCACCTTTCTGCAGAACAGAAGGGAACAGTCACCCCATCAGATCACTGGGCCCGGAATGGTGCCCCTTGCGGAGGCGATATGATCACAGCGACGTGCTCCCACGAAAAACACTCGGGACGTTTAAAATTCGCCGATCACATTTCCGTCGGCGCGCGCTGCCAGATGGTCGAGCGTGCCGGCGTCTATGTTCTGGCTCACGAAACGGCAGGAACCATCACTGAGCAGGAACTGCGCTCCGCCCACATGATCGCTGCGCCAAACTCCGCGATTGGCATTCCGATTGACGTTGAAGTCACCGTCGGTGGACCCCAGACTCAC
Organism: Planctomycetaceae bacterium; assembly: GCA_024742875.1. Taxonomy (GTDB): domain Bacteria; phylum Planctomycetota; class Planctomycetia; order Planctomycetales; family Planctomycetaceae; genus Fuerstiella. The sequence continues at coordinate 35,363 of JANSXP010000025.1, forward strand.
GCCCGGATAACCGGGCGCCCAGCGATGGGCGCCCCACCGCGTCTGACCGTCCAGAGCAGAGCACGTAAAGCTGGACCAGCTGTAATCGGCCAGCTGATAATTGAACTCGCCGCACATGATCGTGTTGGTGGTGCCATCAGTCACATCACGCAGCTTGACGGGCCGTGGCGCAGTGAAGCCATCGTAGCCGGTGAACATCCCGTTGGATTCTGACTTCGCGCCGGCATGCGTGCCCATTGAGCAGCCGTAACTGGCCGGTGCTCCCGGCTCATTGCAGCGTTTCTCGGGAACATTGCGGCGAATCACCATCGTGGGGCAAAGGTAGGTGGCGACGCGGGTGCCGATGGCATCACGATTGGCATCGGCCGTGTAGTACAGATCAAAGTCGTACAGGTTCTGCAGATTCGCCTGATCCAGATACGGCAGAATTGCCACCAGTGGTCCGTAGATCCGGCTGTTGGCTCCCATCGGGAAGCACTGATAGACGTCGTGATAATTGTGCATGGCCAACCCGATCTGCTTCAGGTTGTTTTTGCACTGCGTGCGGCGAGCCGCTTCACGGGCCTGCTGCACGGCCGGCAGCAGCAAAGAGACGAGAACGGCGATGATCGCAATGACCACCAACAGTTCGATGAGCGTAAATCCGCGCAAGCGGAGTGGTGAGGGGCGCATGGCCAGCCTTTCCTAAGCCAAAGGACAATCAAACGAGAAGTCAGATCGTTTCCTGAGCGTGGCTGGCTACGCGGTGGACTAAGCGGTTGCGCGGTTGCTGGCTGCGTCGTCGGAGACACGATTGGCTGAGCCAAACAAGAGTTGAGACTCAGTCGCAACAAAATCTATCAGCCGCGATTCGGAATGCAAGGGGCTGACTTTGCGAATCTCACGATTTGCATCAGAGCGTGCTGCTGCCACATCGCAAACCGCTCGGGCACAGGACGTTAGGCCAACGTAGTTCTCGTGCAGACCGGGGAGAATTGCGTGAAGGTGCAGCAGGGCGATTTGCCTCTGCTGCAAAGCAAACGATGGGACAGACGCGAATTCCGTCGGGCAACCAGGTACGATACCCAGCCAGCAGGCACAGGGAGGTCCAGGTAATGTACGAATTGATCCGAGCGTCCGCCGGCAGCGGCAAAACATTCCAGCTGTCGGGGCATTTTTTGCGGCAGCTGTTCGAAGGCTGGGCGCCCGAGACCATTCTGGCGACCACCTTTACCCGCAAAGCGGCCGGTGAAATTCTGGGCCGTGTGCTGCAGCGGCTGGCGCTGGCCGCCCACGATGCCGCCGAATGCGAGCGTCTGGCCGGCTTTCTGAAGCCGGCCGTTGTCACACAGGAGCGGGCCAGCGAACTGCTGGCCGAAACAACGGCCCAGCTGCACCGCATGCGCGTATGCACGCTGGACAGTTTCTTTCAGCAACTGGCACGCAGCCTGACACTCGAACTGGGGCTGCCACCGGGCTGGAGCATCATTGACGAACACGTGCAGCGCAAGCTCCGACAGCAGGCAATCGATGCCGTGCTCGCTCAGCAGATGCCCAAAGATGCCCAGCGGCTGATGCAGATGCTGGCCAAAGGCCGCAGCAAACGCAGCGTGCGGGACTTAATTGATGACACCGTCCACCAGTTTCACGATCTGTACCTGCTGACGGACGAAGAGGCGTGGCTGAAGATTCCACGCCCCGCGCGTCTGACACGTAAAGAGATTGACGCCGCGATCCGGGAAATCAGCGCCACGACTCCGTACGACGACAAACGCATCGTCAAAGCCGTCCGGGAGGACGTGGAACGCGCGCGGGCCGGCCTGTGGGACAAGTTCATCTCCGGGGGGCTGGCCAAAAAAGTGTTCGCCGGCGAGCACACCTATTACAAAAAACCGATTCCCGGTGATCTGGTTGCCGCGTACGAACAACTGCTGGTGCACGCCAAAGCGGAACTGCTGACCATCGTTGCGCAGCAAACCAAAGCCACCTACGATTTGATCGACCGCTTTGATCGGGAATACAGCCGACTGCGGGCTGAGCACGGCTGGATGGGCTTTAACGACGTGACTCGTCGACTGGCGCATGCCGAAGGCGTGGCCGACGGACGACAGATCAGCTTTCGCCTCGACAGCTCTCTGCGTCACCTGCTGCTGGACGAGTTTCAGGATACCTCGCCCGATCAGTGGCAGATTCTCCGCCGCCTGGCGCTGAGCATTGCCGCCAACCCGGAAGGCACCAGCTTCTTCTGTGTGGGAGATCCGAAGCAGGCGATCTACGGCTGGCGTGGAGGTGTGGCAGAGATTCTGGACGCCGTAGAAGACACGATGCCGGAGATTGCCGCCCGATCACTGGATCAGAGTCGTCGCTCGTCTCAGCCCGTGATTGAAACGGTCAACCGCGTGTTCACGCACATCAACGAACACGACAACCTCCGTGATTATGGCCCGGCGTGTCACAGCTGGCAGCAGGAGTTTCCGCAGCATTCCACGGTCCACAGCGACATGCCCGGCTATGCGGAGTTTCGCACGTCGCCTCACTTCGAGGGCGAGCGCGCAGAAGACCGCCGCGTCCCCTATTTCCGCTGGGTGGCCGAACAGATCCGTGACATGCACCAGCGAACGCCAGGGGCGGAAATCGGTGTGCTGACGCGGAAGAACCACACCGTCGCCCGCCTCGTGCACGAGCTGCGTATCCTCGGCGTGCCGGCCAGTGAGGAAGGGGGAACGGCGCCTGTGGACAGTCCGGCCGTTCTGGCCCTGATGTCTCTGCTGCATCTGGCCAGTCATCCTGGCTGTGAAGTCTCTCGATTCCATGTGGCCAGTTCTCCGTTTGGTGATGTCGTGGGATTGACGTCCTGGAGCAACAGCGGACAGGCCATGCAGGTAGCGCACGAGCTGCGACAGCGGCTCGTGGACGACGGCTACGGCCGCACACTGCAGTGGCTGGCTGCCGGCGTAGCTGCGTTCTGCAGCCAGCGAGATACGCTTCGACTGCAGCAGATCGTGGCGGAAGGCTGGCAATATGACAAAGCCCCGTCACTGAACCCGGCCGAATTTGTGCAGCTGCTGGAGAACAGTCGATTGAATCGCGCGGAATCCGCTCCAGTTCGCGTGATGACCGTCCATCAGTCCAAAGGCCTGGAATTTGACATCGTCATTTTGCCGGAACTGGACGCCCCCCTGTTTCGAGCGCCCAGTGCGGCTGCCGGAACACCATCGCCTGGAGAATCCCCCGATACTGTCTGCGTGTGGCGAAACCGAGCCATTCGTTCGCTGCTGCCGCAGCCGCTGCAGGCTGCTTTTGAACAAACAGTGGCACGCGACGTTTCCGAGGCCCTGTGTCTGTTGTATGTGGCACTCACGCGAGCGGCGCACGCCCTGCATATGTGGACACCGCCCATCAGCTCACGCAGCACGCCCGCCTCGTTTGCCGGTGTTCTGCTGGCCTCACTTCCTGACGAGAAGACAGCGCCCGCGAACAAGCTCCTGTTTCAAACGGGCGATCCAAACTGGCACGACGCGGTGCCCCGCACGCAGTCCGGGACGCCGCAAACCATTGCGGCGCCAATGCCCCCGCAGGTGCGGCTGCCTGTGATGCCCGAACGCCGTCGCGGCCTGCGACGTGAAGCCCCCTCCCGTCACGAATCCACCCGACTGGATCTGCCGTTTCACGAGTTGATCCCTGGGCGCTCAGCTGAGCCTGTGACCGGCATCAGCCCTCGACTGCGGGGCACGGTAATCCATGCATGGTTTGAGCTGATCGACTGGCTGGAGCCGGGCTGGCAGTGCGATTCGGAACGGTGTCGGGCGGCTGTTGACGAACTACTGCTTCCCGAGGCCGAGCGGCACACTCTGCAGCAGGAATTTGAGGGGATGCTGTCGCGACCCAATACCCGCCGTTCCCTGTCTGAAGCGGATGTGATGTCGCTGCCCGAATTTCAGCCATACAGTGCCGACCTGCTCAATGAAGCGGCCCATCTGGAAGTGCACCAGGAGCGGCCCTTCGTCCTCAAACGCGACGGCGCGATTGTCGTGGGCACCATTGACCGACTGGTGCTGCTGGTCCGCAACGGCACTCCGGTGGCCGCTGATGTGCTCGATTTTAAAACCGACCGGTTCCACGGCGATCGCTCTGAGTGGATTGCCGAGAAGGTCGATCATTACGGCAGTCAGCTGGACGAGTACCGCAGCGCCGTCAAATCCTGCTTTGGCATTCCGGCGGGCAGTATTTCCACGCGGCTGCTGCTGCTGGAAGCCGACGTGGTCGTCAGCTCTCAACGAACAACCGCATCCCGCCTGGCCAGCTGATCCGGGCCCATCTGGCGGCGATCGCAGGCTCAATTGCTCAAAACTCAGGCATTGTCGTCACTGCAGACACAATTTCAGAAGTTCTGAAGAATGTGTGTAAGTTGTGAGTGGCTGCGGTTTCTCATTCTGCAGCCAGATCCCACACGCTGGATGGACATGTCGCAAGAGGCAGACAATCACGAAATCAGCCAACTGCTGCAGGCGGTGAGCGAGGGCGACCGCAAGGCCGCCGATGAGCTCGTACAACGCCTGACACCGCTGATTTCACGACTCGTTTTTCGCCTGACCGGCTGGCATCCGGACACGCAGGATCTGGTGCAGGACGTTTTTTTGAATCTGCAGCGATCCTGGCACACCTGGGCCGGGCGATCGCAGCTGAAAACATGGGTCACGTCCATCGTGATCAACCGCTGCCGCAACTGGCATCGCAGCCGAAGCAGGACCCCGAACGAGGCGGGCATTGTTGTTGAGGAACTGATCGACGATGCCCGCCCGGGGATCTCGCTGGAAGATCAGGAAAGCCTGAGGGAGGCCCTGCGACGTCTCAATGAGAATGATCGGGAGTTGATCGTGCTGCGATATCTGGAAGAAATGGATTTGGAAGAAATCAGCCGACTCACTCAGCTTCGCAGAAACACGATTGAAGTTCGCTTACATCGCGCTCGCAAAAAGATGCTGCAGATCATGAGCCCCGTCACTCAGGAGAATGCCCGTGGATGAAACAGAATTTCAGTCACTGCTGCAGCGGGCAGAACCAGTGAAACCGGCAGTGGACCGCTCTGCCATTGTGGACGCTCTCACGACCGCACCGCACGGACACCGACCACGGCTGAATATCGAACGGCAGTCCGCTTATCGCCCGCTGCCACGGCTGTCGGGTCGCCGCAAGACGCTGGCCGTGTGCACCATGAGTCTGGCCATCGCAGCCGTGATGCTGGCCACCATCTGGCAACAGGCGCCCATCAGTCGGACGTCAGCCGAACAAATGCTGGCCGAGTACCGTCAGACACAGGCGGAGTCCGAAGCGCTGAAAGCGACTTTGCAGCAGTTGATCGCCACCTCGGAGCCGATCCTGCCTGCCAGCGCAACTGCGGAGATTCGAGCTTCAGAAAGTTTGTGGCTGCTGCTGCAGGCCGATACGTCGGATCAGCGTACACAGGCGCAAACGATTGTCACACTTTATGCCAACACGCCGGCAGCGTCCCGCTGTCGGCAGATGTTCCCGGACATCGTCGTCCAGTAAGCAGGATCTTTCGCCTGCAGCCCCCCAACTTCAATCCTCAAAGCGGTCGGTTCCGTCTGACCCAGGGAGAGTTTCATGACCAGAAACCCGTTCACCCCCATCGCACTGCTGCTGGCAGTCATCGTCGGCAGTCTGCCTGCGAACGCCCAAAGCAAAAATGATCAGAACCAGCTGGAGTTGATTAACAGGGCGCTGGCCGGCGGCGAGAGAGCAGACCAGCTGGCCATGCAGCTGGCCGTACAGCTGGCGGCGGCCAAACAGAGCCTCGGCCCCGACCATCCCAAAGTGCGGGCTCTGGAAGCGGAGTTGAAGACTCGTCGCGATACGGAAAAACAGGTTCATGAAACTCACATCCGTCTGCTGGAAGAGCAGTTGCACATGCAGATTGCCGAGCTGGACGCCCGCCGTCGTGAGCTCGACGCCGTCTCGCGAGACATTAAGGAGACGGAAACGCATATCGTCATGTCTCCTGAAGCCCTCAAGCTGATGGCACAGCGAATCGGCGAGGCCCAGATTGAAAGTCGTCTGCGGGAACTGGAATCCAAAGCCATCATTGAGGCACTGACAGCCTCACTGAAAGACGTAAAGCGATCCGCAAAAGAGCAGATGGAGATCGACCTCGCCGAACAACTGCTGCAGACTCAGCGAGCTCAGCTGGAACGTGTGTCAGCACTGGCCGAACGACAGATGGTGTCAGCGGCGGAAGTGGCGGAAGCAAAACTGAATGTGCAGATGGCGGAATCCCGTCTGAGAGCGGGAATCGCTGAGCCCGACGGGCGCACAAAGCTGAATGCGAAGATCTCCGAGGCCGCCACTCAGCGGGCCGTGAGCATTGCGATGCAGAAGCTGCTGATCGCCGAAGCGCAGAAGATCAATGAACTGCTGAAAAAGTCAGCCGCCAGTGAAGAAGTTCGGACCGAATCCGCGCTGGTCCGGGATCAAATGAATCGCCTGAAGCAGCAGTTGATGGAAGTGGAAATTCAGGCCGCATTGCAGTCGAAGGAACTGACGCGGATGAATCTGCTGCTGCGTGAAGTTGATAAAGCGGAAGCTGAGAAGACCAGGCAGGAGGCGGAATCCTCAAAACGTCGCTAAGGGTATTCGGCAGGCAACAAACTGACACGCGGGTCTGGGTTTTTCCCCGGCCCGCGTGTTTTCCTGCGCAGTTCGCACTCTGAAACAGCAGTCGGCACAGCAATCGACTTAAGATACGCCCCGGCTGCTCCGACCGCATGACGAAGTCGCGTTGAGATTGTTTCGACCGCATTTTCCGATAAGATGCGCGGCTGGCGATGGTTTTTATCGAGACGGATCTTTCATGAGTGATTCCCCAATCAGGGTGCAGCACATCGACCACATCACACTGGTCGTGAAAAGTGTCGAAGACAGTCGACGGTTTTATGTGGGCCTGCTGGGCATGGAAGAGGTCGCCCGTCCAGCGTTCGATTTTCGCGGCGCCTGGTTTCAGGCGGGTGCCACACTGATTCATCTGATCGAAGAGCATGACCGCAGCGGACCGGCCGGGTTTCCGGACGAGGTCCTGATCAAGAGTAGTCGCAACCATCATTTTGCGTTCGAAGTGGCGGACGCCTATGCGGCGGCCGCTGCCCTGAAAGACAGAAACGTCGCGCTCGTGGACGACGCGAAACAGCGTCCGGACGGGGCCGTTCAGGTGTTTCTGACCGATCCGGACGGACACGTCGTCGAACTTTGCACATCGAATCCTTCCTGACAGGTACCCGCGGGGCGAACTGAGTTTGACACCGTCGACCAGCGTTTTTCAGTATGGCACGTGAATACATCATCACCATGACGGCCGCCAATCGTGTCGGAGTTCTCTCCGCTGTGACCAAGGCGATGTCAGAGCTTGGCGCCGATCTGCGGGAAGCCAGCCAGACGGTCGTGCGTGGTTTTTTTACGATGATCTTTTCGGCCGAATTCCCGGACGAGATGGATCCGGTGGTAATCACGGATCATCTGCAGGATGTGTGTCGTTCATTCGGGATTGACGTCAATCTCAAGGATGCCTCGGCGGAACGCGACGACTCGGACGCTCAGGCAGGTCGTTTTTTCTCCCTGCGACTGGGTGGTTCCAATCAAAAAGGCGTACTTCGAAAACTGTCTTCGACCATCGCCATGCATCGGATCGACATTGCCGGAATGCACGCTGTCCGCACGTCCGATGGCGAGGGCTTTGAGATGGTCATGAAAATGTCTGTGCCCCAGGGATTTGACCTTCCCGCGCTGGTGGATGAGCTCAATCGCGTGGGCCAGGAATTCAACATCACCGCAGAAGCATCTGACTATAAGTAGGCGCTGCGGCACGCCCAATGTCTCCCCGGGCTCCGTCGTAATCGTCGTAGCGAGTCAACGGATGTCGCGCCGGGCGATCAAATTCGTCCGGCAAGACCGGTTTCCTGTCGTTTTCCGCCGTTTTTGGGTTGGGCTCCCGGGCGAAACCTTCCTCCGGCACCTTGCTTCACGGCTGAACCAGTGGTAGATTTGGGTGTTCGGAATCCCGCATTCCGCTCACCCCTGCAGCCTTCCTGGCTGTCCCTCCCTCCTCCCTCTCCACACAATCAGGTCGCCGCACACATCCTGCGTGCGTAGTCGGTGCAACCCTGTGAGAACATCCATGATTGCTGGTGAAAAGAAACTTCGTTTCACAACATTCGCACTACTCGCAATTGTTGGCATTCCTGCCACCGCCCAGGACTCCGAAGGCCTGGTCAGTTTTCATGAGCAGGTCCTGCCTCTGCTGCGAGCCAACTGCCAGGGTTGTCACCAGCCCGCCAAACAGCAGGGCGACTATCTGATGACAGACTTTCAACGTCTGCTCCAGGGCGGTGAAAGTGAAGAAGCGGCCGTTGTGCCCGGCAAGCCCGATGAGAGTTACCTGATTACTCAAATCACAGCGGACGGTGACGAACGCCCGTCGATGCCGCCATCGGGCACGCCTCTGACCGCAGAACAGGTGCAGCTGATTCGCCGCTGGATCGAACAGGGGGCCAAAGACGACTCGCCACCAGCGGCAGAGCCTTACAGCAGCGACAACCCGCCGTCCTACTCGCTGCCACCTGTTGTCGCCTCGCTGGATTATTCTCCGGATGGCAGTCTGATCGCTGTGGCCGGATTCAACGAAGTCCTGCTGCACAAAGCGGACGGCTCCGGCATCGCGCGGCGGCTGATCGGTTTGTCTCAGCGGATTGAGTCCGTGCGTTTCTCACCAGACGGTCAGCGACTGGCCGTCACCGGTGGTCAACCGGGTGTCATGGGGGAAGTACAGATCTGGGATGTGGCCAGCGGGGAGCTGCGCCTGTCCCACAGTGTCACATTCGACACGGTTTACGGGGCCAGCTGGTCCCCCGACGGGACCCAGGTCGCCTTTGGTTGTGCGGACAACACAGTGCGAGCCATCAATGCAGAAACCGGCGAGCAGGTCCTGTATCAGGGAGCGCACAGTGACTGGGTGCGGGATACGGTCTTCACGGTGGAGAACGAAAGCTCGCACGTGGTTTCGGTATCCCGCGACATGACCGTGAAACTGACGGAAGTGTCCACCAACCGCTTCATCGACAATGTCACGTCTATCACCCCCAAGGCGCTGAAAGGGGGCGTGAACTCAATCGCCCGGCACCCGCAGCGGGACGAAATCATCGTGGGCGGCGCAGACGGAGTGCCCAAAATCTATCGGGTGTTCCGCATCACAGCACGAAAGATTGGCGATGACTCCAACCTGATCAAACGCCTTCAGCCGATGGCCGGGCGCGTGTTTGGTGTGGCCGTCAGTAACGACGGCCAGCGCATCGGCGCTGTCAGTTCACTGAACGGCAAAGGGGAGCTGGTGGTCTACAGCTACGAATTTGACACCAAACTGCCGGCGGATCTGAAGAAGATCTCGGCCCAAAGGGTTCGTGATCGTAAACCGGCTGACCAGAAAAAACTGGACGATTACCGCTCCAAAGACATCAGGGAAACGGCGCGGCTGACCATCGATGAAAGCCCGCTGTATGCCATCGCCTTTCATCCGGGTGGTCGCCAGGTGGCTGTCGCAGGTGGTGACGGCACCATCCGCGTGATCAATACAGAAGACGGCACGCCAGTCGCTACGTTTGCGGCCGCCCCCGTGGATCGCAGTGCGGCGGGAACGTCGGCCGCGGATCTGGCGCGTCTGCAATGGACAGACTCACCACTCAACGCCCCGGAATCACTTCCAGAGGGGCCCATTGCCTCCATCGCCGTTCAGCCGGAAGCCATCCGTCTGACGACCCCGTTTGATTACTCTCAGCTGCTGATTACCGCCACACTGGCCAGTGGAGAAAAGGTCGACATCACCAGAGCCGCGAAAGTCACGCTCGAAGGTGAGACAGTGGATCTGACACGCACCGGTTTCGTCAAGCCGCGCAGTGACGGCCCTTCCACGATTCTGATTCAGGCGGCCGGCAAATCAGCCCAGGTCCCCGTCCAGGTGTCCGGCCTGACAGAGCCGTTCGTGGCCGACTTTATCCATGATGTGAATCCGGTCCTCACACGTGTGGGCTGCAACCAGGGAACTTGTCACGGGGCACGGCAGGGCAAGAACGGCTTCAAGCTGTCACTGCGGGGCTACGATCCGATTTATGACATTCGCGCTTTTACAGACGACATGGCCGGACGCCGCACCAACGTGGCCTCAGCCGCCGACAGTCTGATGCTGGCCAAAGCCACCACACGCGTGCCCCACGAAGGCGGCCAGGTGCTCCGGCCTGACAGCAACTACTATGAAATTGTTCGCAACTGGATTTCCAGTGGCGCGAAGCTGGATCTGCACGCCCCGCGTGTGGCCTCTATCTCGATCGCCCCGCAGAACCCTGTCATTCAGAAAGAGGACTCACGACAGCAGATTCGCGTGGTGGCCACCTTCACAGACGGCACCACCCGCGATGTGACTCGTGAAGCGTTCATCGACAGTGGCAACACGGAAGTGGCCATGACCAATCGCTGGGGGCTGATGACAGCCATCCGCCGCGGCGAAGCGCCCATTCTGGCTCGCTTTGAAGGCGCCTATGCGGCCACCACCTTGACTGTCATGGGCAACCGCGACGGATTCGAGTGGCAACAGCCGGAAACCTGGGGCACCGTGGACCAGCTGGTGGCTGCCAAATGGGAACGCATGAAGATTCAGCCGTCCGGTCTTTGCAGCGACACGGAGTTTCTGCGTCGTGTGCATCTGGATCTGACCGGGCTGCCACCGACGGCCGAGCAGGTTCGCAGCTTTCTGGCCGATGAACGCGACACCAAAGTCAAGCGCGCAGCGGTTGTGGACAGCCTGATCGGCAATGCCGAATTTGTCGATCACTGGACCAACAAGTGGGCCGATCTGCTGCAGGTGAATCGCAAGTTTCTTGGCCCCGAAGGCGCCAAATCCTTCCGTGACTGGATCCGCACCGAAGTGGACGCCAACACGCCGTACGACGAGTTCGTGCGCAAGGTCATTACGGCCAATGGCTCCAACAAAGACAACCCGGCCGCGTCTTACTACAAGATTCTGCGTGAGCCCGTGGACATCATGGAGAACACCACACACCTGTTTCTGGGTGTGCGATTCAACTGCAACAAGTGCCACGACCATCCGTTTGAGCGCTGGACTCAGGATCAATACTACGAAACGGCGGCCTATTTTGCCCGAGTCGGCCTGAAAGCCGATCCGGCCAGTGGCAAGCGCCGCATCGGTGGAACGGCGGTCGAAGGTGCCAAGCCGTTTTACGAAGTGGTGTTTGAGAAGGACGCCGGCGAAGTGAACCACGATCGCACGGGCGCGACCACAGCGCCCGCGTTTCCGTACGATTTTGACTACGACCGACCGGAGCAGGGCAATCGTCGCGAGGAACTGGCTGCGTGGATCACATCGGCGAACAATCAGTATTTCGCCCGCAGTTACGTGAACCGGCTCTGGGGCTACATGCTGGGTGTTGGTATACGGGAACCGATTGATGATCTCCGTGCGGGCAACCCGGCCACAAATCCGGAGCTGCTCGACTATCTGGCGGCAGAATTTATCAACAGCAATTTCAACGTCCGGCACGTGCTGCAGCTGATCTGCAAATCACGCACCTATCAGTTGTCTCTGGCCACGAACAAGTGGAATGAAGACGACAGCCTGAACTATTCGCATGCCATCGCGCGGCGCCTGCCGGCGGAAGTGCTGTATGACGCTATTCACCGGGTGCTGGGTGCAAAAACGAAAATCCCAGGCGTTCCGGAAGGCACACGCGCCTCGGCGATTCCGGATGCCGGTGTGAAACTGCCGGACGGATTTCTTGCCAATCTGGGACGCCCTGTGCGTGAAAGCGCGTGCGAATGCGAACGTTCGGCCGACCTGCAGCTGGGACCGATTATGGCACTGATCGGCGGACCGACAGTCGGTACCGCACTGGACGCCAAAGACAGTGACCTGGTGAAACTGGTCAGCGAAATCAAAGACGATCGCCAGCTGATCGATGAAGTCTTTGTCCGAATCTTCAACCGGCCTGCCACCGATGCAGAAATCAATGCGGCCATGCAGTCCATGCAGCAGATTTCCGCGGACCACACTTCGCTAAGCTCACAGCTCACCGAACGGGACAACTGGTGGAAGGGGGAACGTCCGAAACGCGAAGCCGCGCGAGTCGCCAGTGTGGACGCCGCCCGAAAAGAACTGGCCACCTATGAACAGTCCATTGCCGAACATCGGGCTCAGCTGGAACGGGAACGTGTTGAGAAGCTGGCAGGCGTGCAGGCTGATTTTGATGCCTACAGCAACGCGGCTGAAACGCATGCCGCCTCGTTTGTCAGTAAGAACAACAAAGACACCGAATGGTTCCTGCTGGAAGCCGACACGCTGACGGCTCCCGCCGGAATCACGCTGGAGCGGATGGCTGATCGCTCGATCAAAGCCACCGGCAAAGCGGACAAAGGCGCCTACACGATTACGGTGAAGACGTCACTGCAGAACATTCAGGCGTTTCGCGTTGAGGCTTTGCAGGACACTTCCCGCGAAGGATCGGGGCCGGGCCTGCCGACCAATGGCAACTTCGTCGTCACGGAGTTTGACGTTCAGGCGGCTGCGGTGAAAACGCCGGACAAGTTTGCCAAAGTGGCCCTGGCAAATGCCAAAGCCGACTTCCTGCAGGCCGGGTTTAACATCGGCCTGACGATCGACGGCAACGCGGGCAATCAGAATGCCTGGGCGGTCGCAAATGCGGGCGGCGTGACACACTGGGCTACGTTTGAAACCAAACAGCCCGTCGCCCACGAGGGTGGAACGATTCTGAAGTTTGTCATCCACCAGAACCACAACGCCAAAGAGCACCTGCTGGGGCGGTTTCGCATTTCGGCCACAACCGGGGCCAAACCAGGACTCGCTTTGCCCGAAGAATTTCAGGCCATTGCCGGTGTTCCGGTCGACAGACTGTCTGACGCTCAGAAAGCGTCCCTGACGACCTGGTTCCGCAAGTCGGATGCGCAGCTGCTGGCCAAACAGACCGCACTCAACGCGGCAAAGCAGCCGCTGCCGGAAGACGCCGGCGTGACGAAACGAAAAGAACGAATCGCCTTTCTCGATCAGCCGCTGGCGGAAGACGGCATCCTGGTGCAGTTGAAATCGGATTTTGAATTCAGCAAACAGCAGCTCGATGCACGACGTTTGACGGCCACTCAGGACCTGGCGTGGGCACTGATCAACAGCCCGGCGTTCCTGTTCAATCATTAATCCGGTCGACGGCCACAGTTGCATGGGTCCGATGGACGATACCAGCAGCAGCCGACGTCTTTCTTTTCCAAACTGACATCACAGACTTCCCGCTCAATCCAGCCACAGAAAGCCAACCATGCTCAACATTCAGGGTGAAGCAGCCAGAGACTTGTGTGATCCAGGACTTGGTGCCACGCGACGTGACGTACTGCGTGTTGGTGGCTCGAGCATGCTGGGGCTGTCGCTGGCCAGCATGCTGCAGCTGAAAGCCGCTTCTGCCAGCATGCCCGCCCGCCCTGCGACTCCGGGTTGGGGAAAAGCCAAAAGCGTGATTATGTGCTACCTGCAGGGTGGCCCCTCTCACATTGACCTGTGGGACCCCAAGACGGATGTTCCGGACAACGTAAAGTCTGTGTTCAAACCCATCGCCACCAGGCTGCCCGGTGTGAACTTCACAGAGAACCTGCCGAAACTGGCGCAGGTGAACGACAAGTTCACAATGATCCGGTCAATGAGCTATACGCCCAATGGCCTGTTTAATCACACGGCCGCCATCTATCAGATGATGACCGGCTACACGACAGACAAGGTGAGCCCCTCCGGCCAGCTGGAACCGCCCAGCCCCAAAGACTTCCCCAACTTTGGTTCCAACATCATTCGCCTGCGTCCGCTGGACGAACCTATGCTGCCATTCGTGATGCTGCCGCGACCGCTGCAGGAAAGCAACGTAATCGGCAAGGGGGGCACAGCCGGCTTCCTGGGGAAAGCCTACGATCCCTACACGCTGTATCCCACCGGCGATGACATGGACATGAAAAAGATGACGCGGATCAAGATTGATGATCTGAAACTGCGTCCAGAGGTCTTCACCACCCGTTTGAAGCGACGCGCCAGTCTGCGGACAACGATCAACGCCGGCATGCCCGATATTGACAAAGCGACCAAAGACCTGAATCTGAATCAGTACTACGAACAGGCCCTGGACCTTGTGGTTTCCGGACGCGCTCGTGACGCCTTTGACCTGGCATCAGAAAGTCACCAGATGCGGGAGAAGTACGGACGCAATACGTTTGGCGATTCCTGCCTGCTGGCTCGCCGACTGGTGGAAGCCGGAACTCGTGTGGTGGAAGTGATCTGGCCCAAGGTTGCCAACTCCGACAATCACAGCTGGGACCATCACGTGGGATTGTCCAAACGGATGAAAAATCAGTCAGCCCCCATGCTGGACGGCGCTGTGTCCGGTCTGATCTCGGACCTGGATGATCGCGGACTGCTGGAAGAGACGCTGGTGGTCGTCATTGGAGAGTTTGGCCGCAGCCCGCAGCGTGGTGTGAGCACCAGTGGCAACGGCAACAGCGACGATGGTCGCGATCACTGGCCGTACTGCTACACGGGCATCGTGGCGGGAGCTGGCGTCAAACGCGGCCAGGTCCACGGCAAATCCGACAAGACGGCATCGGCCCCTCTGGAAGATCCAGTGCATCCACAGGAACTGCTGGCCTCTATCTATCACAGTTTCGGCATTGCGGCGGACACAATGGTGTTTAATCATCTGAACCAGCCGCGGGAACTCGTCAAAGCCGAAGCCCTGCATTCGCTGTTTGCGTAAAGAGCCGCAGTCTGTGCTGGCAGCCTGCGTGCCAGCCCGGCTAAACGCCTGCAAACGCCGTTCGGATCCTCCGCAGCGGCGTTTTTTGTGCCTGCTGCCATCGTTGTGCAATTATTCGGAAAACGGAGAATTGGGCTGCGCGATCGGCGATCACTTTCCGCGAAGGCTTTCGGACAACTGATTTTCTCAACCGCACAGCAGCATGGCCTCGCAGATTACTCAGGTACTCGATCGGATTACGAACGGCAATCGCCAGGCCGTTGGTGAGCTGGTGCCACTGGTCTACGATCACATGCGGCAGATTGCCAGCGGTGCTTTGCGGCGTGAACCGGATGCCAGGTGTGATCCGACGGAACTGGTGCACGAGGCATACATCCGGCTGATTGGCAACGAACAGCTGGCCTGGGAAAGCCGCTCGCACTTTTTCGCGGCCTGTGCTGTCGTCATCCGGCGTTTGCTGGTGGATCAGGCGCGGGCCCGGCAGACCATCAAACGTGGTGGGCATCTGCAGCAGCAGGCGATTGACATGAACGCTGTGACTGATCGCAGCGACCATGTTGACTTGATTGCACTCGATGATGCGCTGCGTGAACTGGAGGGGCTGTCTCCCCGGCAGGCACGTCTGGTCGAGCTGCGATTCTTTGGCGGACTGACAGAAAAAGAGGCTGCCAGCGTACTGGACGTTTCTTTGCGAACTCTGTCAGCCGACTGGTCTATGGCTCGTGCCTGGTTGAAAATCAGACTGTCCTGAATCTTCCCCCATCATTCAGGAGCCTCTCATGCGGATTCGCACTTTCACAATCGTGTGTGTACTGACAGCGATGTCCTCAGTTCAGCACGCACCGGCCGAAGACTCGGGCTGGAATCAGTTTGGCGGTGCATTCAACTGGGAGACTGATGGCGACCTGCCAACCGATCGGCTGGGCATCGTGTGGACGCAGAACGTCGGACAGGGGCGCGGACAGGTTGTCGGGGGGCGGGATGCCATCTATGTGGTCTCCGGTGCAGTGACCGACACCACACCGCCCGAAAACGTCACCATCATCACGCGGCGTAATGCGGCGACCGGCAACGTGGTGTGGCAGCATGATTTTTCCACGCCCATTCCTGAAGATCAACAGACCTTCAGCGGTGATCAGCCCTCGCCTCAGGCGACCCCTGCTGTGTTGAACAACCGTCTGTATGTCATCAGTTTCACGGGTGCACTGCAGTGTCTGTCCTGCGAAGATGGGCGGCTCTTATGGGAAAAACATCTTGTTGACGACCTGCACGCCGACCCCGTGCAGTTTGGCTTTGCCTCCAGTCCGGTTATCGTACCGGGCAACGACCGGCAGATTTTTGTCCTGGCGGCGGGGAAGCAGGGCGGCTTCTACGCGCTGGACGCGGCAACAGGACAAACGGACTGGAAGACCGACTGCTCATCCTTCTCGTACGCCACCCCCGTGTTCGCCACGCTGCACGGACAGCCGCAGTGGATCCTTGTTTCTCAGGAGGAAATCCGAGCGGTCTCGGCCAGCAGCAGCAACCTCCGGGGTGGCGCTGAGCTGTGGCGTTACGCCTGGCCGGAAACCGGCCTGACCAACGTGCCCACTCCGCTGGTCATGAACGCATCCACGGTGGTAATTTCCGGACAGGGCTGCGGTGGCACCCGGGGACTTTCGATCACACGAAACGATGACGAGTGGCAGGTCAAAGAAGCGTGGACGCTGAAGTCGCCGCAGTACTTCTACACCAACTGGATGAAGCTGTCTGACAGGCTGATGCTGGGAGCGGACGCCCGCACCCTGACGGCAATTGAAACAACAGACGGAGAACGCGCAGGCCGCTGGCGGGGCTATGCGGACGCCAACCTGATTCGCGTTGGTGAGCAGCTGTTATGTGTCGACGGACGTGGACAGATGACGCGGCTGCAGATTCGCCGCAATGCTGACGGCTCCTGCCTCGGACTGCAGCCGGTGGATAAGGCGTCCGTCATTGCCGGACGCTGCTGGACGGCCGCCTCTTACATAAATGGTCGCCTGTTTGTGCGGGCCGAAGACCGGCTGATCTGCCTGGCAGCTGACAGCGACAACCTTCCCCCGCTGCTGGCGGCCGACGGGACGATGCTGTCGCTGGCTGCTGGCACGGCGACCGCGAGCAATCCCGTTGAACAGATCTTTACCGTTTTTGAAGAGCAGGGCGCCACGGCCGCGCTGGCAGTCTACGCAAAACTGCGATCTGACGGGAAACTGGATCCCGGTGCTCGTTACGAGCTCACCGTCGCCGCTCAGCAGCAGGGGCTGGCGGCGATTGCCCGAAAGATCGCTCGCGATGCGGCCGCTGACTATCCTGACAAAGCCAGCGCACCATGGATTCGTGACGCGCTGAAGCAGAATTGAACCTGGGCCCGTTTTCCTCCTGTTAAGTTCAATCGTGTGATGGACGCTCAGAAATATCAGCAGCTGCAGCAGGCATTTCTGGATCTGCGTGAACAGACGCCGGCAGACCAGAATCGCCTGCTGGCAGACTGGAAAACCAAAGACGCGGGAGCTGGTCAACAGCTGGAACAACTGCTGCGGGCCGATGCCGCGGCAGGCCCTGTGGACAAGCCGCTGGTGCAGCGTCGGCTGGAACACGAACCCACATGGGTTCCGGAAGCCACGACTGCCGCACAGCCTGAGCGGATTGGCCCCTGGAAAATCCTGCAGAAAATCGGCGAAGGCGGGCACGGTGTCGTCTATATGGCAGAGCAAACCAGCCCCATTCGTCGCCGCGTGGCCATCAAGCAGATCAAGCCGGGGATGGACTCGGGCACGATTCTCGCGCGTTTTGAGGCCGAACGTCAGGCGCTGGCCATGATGTCTCACCCTTCGATCGCCAATGTCATGGACGCCGGGACAGCAGAAACCGGGCAGCCCTATTTTGTGATGGAACTGGTTCATGGCGTGCCCATCGACCAGTTCTGTGATGAAAACAGTCTGAACCTCACGCAGCGACTCCAGCTGCTGATGCAGGCATGCCGCGCCATTCATCACGCCCACCGCAAAGGCATCATCCACCGAGACATCAAGCCGGCCAATGTGCTGGTGACGGTGGACTCCGGAGAGCCCCTGGTCAAGATCATCGATTTTGGCATTGCCAAAGCGCTCCACATGCCGCTGACCGACCGCACGCTGTTCACTGAGTATGGCCAGATCGTCGGCACACTGGAATACATGAGCCCCGAACAGGCGCTGATGTCTCAGACGGGAATTGACGTTCGCAGCGATGTCTACGCGCTGGGCGTACTTCTGTACCTTCTGGTCACCGGAGAAACGCCGCTTTCCAAACAGCAGCTGCTGCAGGAGGGGATCTGGAAACTGAGGGAAACCATACGTGATATTGAGCCGGCCACGCCCAGCCTCCGTATGACGAGCGGTTCCCGCGCCGGGCGCTGGAAAGATCATGCGCTGCCGGACTGGCACTCATCCGTGAAGGGTGATCTGGACTGGATTACGATGAAGGCGCTGGCCAAGGAGCCCGATCAGCGATACGACTCGACGGCCGATCTGGCGGCCGACGTGCAGCATTTTCTCAGCGGAGAGCCTGTCACGGCCCGGCCCCCCGGTTGGTTGTATCTGGCGAGAAAAACGGTTCGTCGTCACTGGATTGCAGCCGTCATCTCGACCGCCCTGCTGGTGTCGCTGCTGATTTCCACAATGGCCCTGTGGGTCGGCTACCGACGTTCTCAGGACAACCTTGGTCGAGCGCAGCAGCTGTCCGTGATCCTGGAAGACAAAGCGGCCGAACTGAATCAGGCGTTGTCTGCGGCGACAGAACAGAGAAGTCGGGCAAACCGAAACGCGGCCGCGCTGGCCGTTGTGGCCGACCGCCAGACCATCGAGTCAGCGTGGGCCGCCGGCCTTGCCGGTGATCTGGACTCGTGCACCCAACGACTGTCCCGCATCCCGCCGGATCGACGCGGTACGCTGTGGCAGATGACAGCAGACACAGCCCACCGCATGGCGCTGCCACAAATCAGAAGTCGTGACACAGGGGGGATTCGCACGGCCGATCGCAGCCTCGATGGTCGACAACTGATGACACTCTCCAGCAGCGGGCAGCTGCAATCCCTGGCAGCCCCGGCGAACAGCCGAGCGACTGATCCCAGCCTGACGCAGCGATGGACGACGGCGCAATGGCAGCAGGATCGCAGCGCCACCACCTTCGGCCTGGGGTCCGGCGGCAGACTGCTGCTGGGACGATCCAACGAAGTCACACTGCTTTCCCTGAACACGGCCGATCAAAGCATGCAGTCCCACACGCTCGCTTTGCAGACCGGCGGTATTCGAGACATCGTCTGGTGGGAATCTGCACAGCAGTGGATTGTGTCCACGGGAGCCAACTGGCTGCACCTGGTTGACGCGAACGCCACCAGATCCGTTGAATCCCTGCAGCTGTCAGGTCGGATCGCCGGCGTGTTCCTGCTGGAGGGGCGGATCTGGGTGGCTGGCCTGGACGGCAGCGTGTTTGTGGTTCGCCCGGAAGACGGCTGGCATCAGGAATCGGTAAAACAGATGCAGCCGGGCGCCGGGCAGATCATCGCTGTGCAGCAGATGGGGGCAGACTTGATTGTGGCAACCGCCAGGGGAACCGTTCTGCGGTATCAGCCGAACAGTGCGACGAAAGGATTCGAGCAGATCACTCAGCTGCCCGACTCGCTGCGCAGCGCACGTTTCACCGACGACGGATTTTTGGTCGTGAGCCTGACAGATGGGAGCATCGGACAGTATAGCGTGAATCAGGATGGCTTTCTGTCGCTGCTGCAGTTCCCGGAAGTCGTTCGCGACGTCATCCCCCTGAGTCAGGGGCACTACGCTGTTGTACAGGCCGACGGCGACATCTTTCTGTATTCCCATGCACAAAGACGGGCAGCCGAACGAACGCAGCAGCAGCTCGCCACCGCCGTGGATGGCGTGCCCATTTCCGCCGGTGGAGTGTCGGTCACGGCCACCAGCAGCGGGCAACTGCTTACCAGTGACCTGCAGACCGCGGCGGTGATTCGTCAGAAACGTGTCCACCAGGCAGAGATTTTCGAAATTGCAGCGCACGGTAATCGGGTGGCATCGACCGGAGGCGATCAGCGACTGGTGATCAGCCGGCTGCCGGAGCTGGAGCAGATTCACGCGGCCCCGATCGCCTGGGGCGTTCGGGGAACCGCGTTTTCGCCTGACGGTAGCTGGCTGGCGGCGGCCGCTGAGCAGGCCAATCCCAGCCAGCTGCGCGAAGGCACACTTGATGTGTGGAACATGAAAACGCTGGAGCCACACGCCCGCCTTGCAGGACACACCAACTGGGTCATCCATCAGGCCTTTCACAGGCAGGGGGGGCAGCTTGTCACGCTGTCGGTCGACAACACGGCCCGACTGTGGTCCATTCCCAGCGGCGACTGTCTGCAGATCATCGACTTTTCCGGCTTTGCTCCCGGCAGCACCGTCTGCCCAGTCGATGATTGGCTGCTCATTGGACACACCGATGGCAGCGTGTCGGCCTGGCACACAGATTCCGGCGAGCTCATCGACTCGGTGACCGTTGCTCCCGACAGGATTGTGCATTTCGTCAAAGCGGGCGAACTTGTATTCGTGATCTCTTCGGGTGCGGCGGAGCTGATTCAGCTGGAAATGGCAACATCCAACCGGCTCTCCATGACCACACGGCTGCCGCTGCTGGCCGGAAAACCGCAGGCTGTCCGCATCTCTCCCGACCAATCGCTGGCAGTCCTGACATTCGGCAGTGGCCGTGCGCTGCAGCTGCCACTGCCTGCAGCAACAGGCGACGAGAGGCTCTGAACTGGAATTCAGATCACGATGAGATTGCTCAGTGTCCGGTTCCCTGCTGCAGCAGGTCACGACAAATCGCTGACACGCGCTGGACCCGAGCGGTTTCCACACTCAGCGACGTTGGGGCCGCCTCCAGACGCCGAACCAAGTCAGCCGCTTCCGCTGATCGGTCACAAAGATGCAGGGTCATGGCAAGATACCACTGCTCCAGCCGACCAAAGCCCTGTGGCTCTGAGCGAGCCTGTTCCAGAACTTCCAGCGCTTCCGCATGATGCCCCTGAACGAACAACAACAGTCCCCGGGTCGCCAGCAATCGACTGTCCGTTGTGGCCGCGTTGTCAGGCAGGCCAGCAATCAGATTCTCCGCTCGCTGAATCTGCTCAGTGGATGGAGCCGGCAGCGTAAGCAGCGTCCGCACGTGCGACACCTGACTGCGAATGCGTTCCGACTCCAACAACAGTGGGCTGCTCAGCAGCTGCTCGCCGGCCGCCAGCCCAGCCAGCCAGGTCGATCGGGCGGACTGTAAATCCGGAGGCTGTGCAACAAATTGAAAATCGCCAAAAGGAATCTGCCAGCGATGGCTCCACCGCGCCAGCGGCACATCCAGAGGAAAGCGTTCGCGCGAGTCATCCAGATGGTCACACAACCGCTGCCAGATCGGAAGGACAGCCGCACGCTCCCCCTGCTGCAGAGTCAGCGCGACTCGCTGAGTGAGCACGGCCGCCTGCCGAAATCGATATTCGTAAACGGCCGGATAATCGCTCACCAGCTGCTGCAGCCACTGGTCCGCCTCCGCCAGATCTGCCAGCGCCTCGGACACCTTGTCTGTCCTCTGGTGCAGCAGGCCATTGGCAAACAGCGCGAAGGACAGTAACGATCGGCGACGCGGCTCGTCCGGCTGACGCTCGACCAGTGCTCGACTGTCTCTCACAGCCGGCTCAAGCACTCGGCGAGCCTCATCCAGCTGCCCCTGTTGCCGCAGAGCCGAGCCGTAATTCACGAGGCTTTGCACACAATCGAACCCCACGGACTCCGGTATATCAACTTGTACCGCGAGCGTCTGCAGCTGAGCTGTGCCAGCAGCGAACCGCGCGAGTGCCTGATCGTGGCGACCCAGCACGCGATGCACGCTGGCGAGAGCCACCTGCGTGTTGGCGGCGAGCACTTCCACCGATGTGCGCTGCTCGTCTGGCAGTGGGAGCGTTGCCAATTCACTCAGCAGCACCTCACACTGCTCAAACGCCCCCTGTGCTGCTGCAGGCCGCTGCCAGGACTGCAGCAGTGTGCCACGAACCCACATCGCATACGCCAGCGACAGGGCAGAACGCGGATCGCTTACTTGCTGCTGCGGACCGATCTCCAGAATCTCGATGGCGCGCTGAATCTGGTCCTCAGCCGCCTGGCGATCTCCCAGCATGCCCCCGATTTCCGCCGAGCGAATCAGGGCCGTGGCAAACCGCAGCGAATCCCGGGAGTCCTGTCGCACGGGTCGCAGGAAGTCCTCGTAGAAGGTGACCGCACTGTTGAAGATCTCCTGACTGGCCTGCTGTTGATGGGGTATCTGCTGCAGACGCTCGCCCACCGCGGTGAGAGACTCCACCGCCGCAATCGCCCGCTGCAGATTGGCTTCCGCCGACGCACGTGCGGCTTCCGCCAGATCGCGTTCCTCAATGGCCATCCGTTCCATTCGCCGCGCTTCGTCGCGCTGAATCCGCAGATCGAACTCGCTCTCATTGGCCCGATTGGCTTCATGAATAACGGCCGACAGGCCCACCACAAACAGCACCACGGCCGCGAAGGTGGTGGCGGTCACGGCCGGATGCTTCCGCAGCCAGCGGACTCCCTTTTCTGTCGTTCGCACCGCGCGGGCAGAGATGGGTTCATCATTCAGGAAATGTCGCAGGTCGGCCGTCAGTGCGGCAGCGGATTCGTAACGCCGCGACGGTGTTTTCTCCAGACACTTCAGGCAGATTGTTTCGATGTCCCGGGGGATGCGGGACTGCAATCGTCGCGGTGGCACAGGCAGCTCGTTTCTGACCTGATCCAGTGTGTCCAGCACCGTGGGACCGCGAAACGGCGCCCGGCCGGTCAGCAGTTCATAGAGAATGGCTCCCAGGGAATAAACGTCCTGCAGCGGGTCGGGCTCTGACTGCGCTGAGGCCTGTTCCGGGGCCATATAACTGGGGGTGCCCAGAATCTGTCCGGTCGCCGTCAGCTCGCTGCCGGCCTCCGCCATGTGAGCCAGTCCAAAGTCACCGATCTTGGTGCGGACTTCCGGGAAAGCGTGCGCTGTTCCGGCCTGCGTGGCCGACATGCGGATGGTCGTCGGAGAATCAATGTCGGGAGGTCGCCACACGAGCAGCACATTGGCGGGCTTCAGGTCGCGATGCACAACGCCGCGTTCATGCGCATAGGCCATGGTTGTGGCCAGCTGTGCGGCCACTGTGGCTGCTTCCAGAGGTGGCAACGGGCGGCCGGCCAGCCAGTCTTTGAGTGTGCCGCCTTCCACATACTCCAGCGCCAAAAACGGCAGGCCTTCGTGCTCTCCAATTTCGTGAATCTGGACGATGGACGAATGCTGCAGCTGCGCGACGGCGCGGGCCTCCTGCTCCAGCCGCGCCAAAGTCTCCCCGGTGGCGTGCGCTCCGGCGAGCAGCATCTTGAGAGCCACAATGCGATTGAGCTTTTGATGCCGCGCCCGATAGACGAGCGCCATCCCGCCACGCCCCACCTCCTCCAGCAGTTCATAACCGGGCGGTGCACTGGCCAGCTGCAGCGTGGGGTCAGGACGGACCGAAGTCGATGGTCCGGTCACGGAAGTGAGGGAATCGGCCGTCGCGTTCACGAAAGAGACCCGGCTGGTTTCTTCTTCGATCGACTGGTGAACGAGAAACAGCCGTCGCAGTCGATCCTCCAGAGCGGGGAACCGCTGCAGAAAATCTTCCAGGCAGGCTCGTTGCCCATGTTGCTCGCGAACCAGGACTTCATGGTAGATCAGGTCCAGCACCGCGTCGGCGTCATCCGCCAGACGAGCATAGCCAGACAGTCGTTCGACCTGCAGCTGCCGACCGATCGACCAGGCTCGCCGCAGCTCAACGGCAAGGCTTTCGAGCAGTTCGGCGTCAGCCATCAGATGATTCCAGGCCGAGTTCTGCCGTGACACGATCCAGCGCGCGTGCCAGTTTCATTCTGAGCGTATTGCCGTTCTGCCCCAATGCCTCGCCAATCTCGTCCCAGCTCTGACCGTCCGAGCGACGCTGCATAATGATTCGCTCGCCATCTGCCAGCCGATCGCGCACACGGTCCACAAGTTCACGGTTCACGACAATAGACTCCGGCCCCGGGCGATCCGCAGGCAGCGCCCGGGGGTAGCCGTGAGAATCTTCCATGGCCACATCGCGGCGGCTGTCGCGGCGTTCCGCCTGAGCATAGCGAGCCAGATCCACAATGCGATTTTTGGCCATCGTCACCAGCAGCCGCAGCATTTCTTCCGGCGTCTGCGGGTCATATTGTCCGGCCGCTGTGCGGACAAAAAAGCCCGCCAGCACAGACTGGCAGATGTCGACAGAGTCAACCATTCGACGCAGCCGTGAATCGGTCAGCCGCACCCGCACGACACGACGAATCTCCGGTTCGTACATACGCACCAGTTGTTCGGCAGCGGCGGGATCTCCGCCCCTGACCTGCGCAAACAGGGTAGGGAATGGCTGGTCTGTCATGGGCCCGTCTTTCTGTGGCGCCGACGCAGACACACGTCCACCGGCCACGATAGGACGCATTTTTACCTGTTTCCCGAGGCGAACACACGTTCACGAAAAAAATTCTCCAATTCCTGTGCGATGCCTGCGGCGATTTCGTTGAACCTGGTGTGAGCATTCTGCTGACACCGGAACTTTGGAAACACGGGCCGTGTTGACCAAATCACAGGAAGAATTCATGAAGTTCAAATTTCGCACCGCGGTCGTCGCCTGCCTTTCGCTTGTTCTCACTCTCGGCAGCCGTTCATCCGCTCTGGCCACCGATCCGGATCACTGGGATCTGGCAATGGACTACACGACATCGATCAACCCCGCCTTCAACTTCTACGGTTCCGACTGTGAGATCTACTACATCGGCAACTTGCTGTTTGCCCGCAGTATGTGTGGCTCGTACGTGGCCAAAGTTCATCGGCAAGCCTACCCCAATCTGACATATACCGTCATGTCGAGTCTGTTTGAGTGGGGCTCTCCCAATGCCGAACGGTGGTATGACGGCATCATTGAACAGCGATCTTATTCCAACAATCAGGGTACGTTCGGAACGGTCTGTCTGACGAATCTGTGGAATATGTCACGCGGCGATATCCTCGTCTCCAAATACGACACCGGCAGCGCATCAGGGCACGTGATGATGCTGGGGGATGTCTGGAGTTTTGGCGTGTTTCCACTGAACGGAGAAATCCCCGGCTTCAACCAGGCAGAGGTCAGCGTGGTCAGCATTCTTGACAGCACCAGTTCTCCACACGGTGACTACGACACGCGAAAAGGTGCCGAGGCGAACAACGCCGACGATCAGGGCATCGGCGCCGCCTTCATCTTGATCCTGACGGACCCCAATTCCGGCGAGATCATCGGCTGGACATGGTCGACCAGTGCCAGCACGATCTATCAGTGCACAGACCCAACAATGGAAGACACTTATCGGCCGTTGATTGGAGGCTACATCTACGGCCCTGGCGTGAATTAAACAGCGTCCGTCGAACACGCAATCCGCAATTTCCACTCCCAGGGGATGCCGCTACGGCAATCCCCTTTTTCTGCGCTGCACAATCGCAACTTGCGCAAAACGACGGACCTGCTGCGGCCTTGATGCAAAACGTTCATCAAATGCGGGCAGACGAGCCCCTTTTTCAGAATATCTGGCGGTCACCCCCGGACGTCTGCGAGCAAAGGGACGTGGTTTGTCTGTGTTGCTGCGACGCAGTGAATCGCCGTCAAAACAGACCGAGAAGATCAGGTTTCACAAGGTCACGCTGGACGGAAGACGGGGTCTGCCCATCCAGAGGATTGCGTTGACCACCTGAACATCTCTACACTGGCGAGTCACCGAATCGTAGAACGGAGCCGTTTATTTTATTCAACCTGGAGTCTGCACTATGCCATTGCGTCGTCGTCACGTTCTGTATTCCCCTCCGACCAGCCAGATCGAATCACTGGAAAGAAGAAGTCTGCTGACCAACTTCAGCGTCGACTTCAGTTTGCTGGAACCCGAAGACTACACGCATTCAGAAATCCTGGTTCGCTTTCACGATGACGTTGATGTTTCCTCACTAACAAATGCTGTTTCTGTTGCCCCCAGCGAACTGTCGCAGACCATCATGAGCGGACCGCTGGGGCAGGGCTTTGCCTCCGATCCGCAGCTCTGGGAGATCCCCGTTCTTCCCGGTCAGAGTGTCGAGCAACTCGTCAACCACTACAGCACCCTCGATATCGTTGACTTTGCCGAACCCAACTACCGCATGGAGACCGCGGCGGTTCCCAACGATCAGTTCTACAACGTGCTATGGGGGATGCCCAACATTGATGCCGAAAGCGCGTGGGACACCCGCACGGACAGCTCGTCCATCATTGTGGGAGTGATTGACTCCGGCGTGCAGTACGATCACCCGGATCTGATCGACAACATCTGGACCAACTCCGGTGAGATTGCCAACAACGGCATCGACGATGATGGCAATGGCTATGTCGACGACTTCTGGGGTTATGACTTCGAGAACGACGACCCGGACCCCATGGACACCAATGGTCACGGGACACACGTCGCTGGGACGATTGGTGCCCGCGGCAATAACGGCACCGGTGTGTCGGGCGTGGGCTGGAATGCCAGCTTAATGTCTCTGAAGGTCATCGGCACGGGCACCAATGCGGATGTCGCCCGAGCGATTGACTACGCGACCGACAACGGCGCGAAAATCACCAACAACAGCTACGGCTATGCGGGCAACGGCGTGGGCGGCAGCCGGGCGATTTCTGATGCCATTGGACGCGCGAAGGACGCGGGTGTGCTGTATGTCGTGGCCGCTGGTAACTCTCGCACCAACATCCCCGCCTCTGATGTGGACGGCACCTTCAATTCGTGGCCGGCGGAATACAGCAAAGTTCACGACAACGTCATCACCGTTTCCGCCATTGATTCGGACGGTTCTTTCGCCTCTTATTCTCACTGGGGTGACGAGTCGGTTCAGATTGCAGCCCCCGGCACGCAGATTGGCAGCACTTACACACAGGACCGCTACGTTTATCTGTCCGGTACCTCAATGGCTGCTCCGCATGTGGCGGGAGCCGCCGCACTGCTCTGGGCCGAAGCGCCGGAATTGTCCTATCTGGATATTAAGGACGCCATTCTGCAAACCGCCCGACCGGATCATCTCGACCTGGTGGGACACGGCGTACTTGATCTGGGCGCCGCTATGGCGCTGATCACCAGTAACTCGACGCCCAACCAGTCTCCGGTCGCTGGTGATGATGCCGTCACTGTGGACGAAGACAACAGCATCGCCATCGCCGTGCTGGACAACGACTCCGATCCGGATGGCGACGAGCTGACGGTGGACTCCTTCGCACAGCCGACTAACGG
Organism: Planctomycetaceae bacterium; assembly: GCA_024742875.1. Lineage (GTDB taxonomy): Bacteria > Planctomycetota > Planctomycetia > Planctomycetales > Planctomycetaceae > Fuerstiella. The sequence goes on from JANSXP010000025.1 coordinate 62,625, forward strand.
CACCGTGACAAACAGCAATTCGGTCCTCACCTACACCCCCGATGCCAACTTCAATGGCACCGATGCATTTACGTACACGATCAGTGACGGGCAGGGGGGGCTGGCATCAGCGACCGTCAGTATCGTCGTCAACGCCGTCAACGACCAGCCGGTGGCTGTGAATGACAGTGCCTCCACGGACGAAGACACGGCCGTGACGTTCAACGTGGTCAACAACGACACAGACGTCGACGGTGACACGCTCACACTGGCGGCTGTTGGCAATCCCGCAAACGGAACGGTCACCAGCAATGCCAGCGGGGACATCACCTACACCCCCAATTCCGGATTTTTTGGCAGCGACAGCTTCAGTTATACGGTGTCGGACGGCAGTCTGACGGCGGTCGGCACGATCACTGTCTCTGTGAGCGAAGTCAATCAGGCCCCCGTCGCCGGCGATGACAATGCCGTGGTGGACGAAGACAGCGCTGTGGCGGTCGTCGTTCTTGATAATGACACGGATGCCGATTCTGACGTGCTGACCGTGGATTCATTTGGGCAGGGCAGCAATGGCTCCGTGACCAACAGCAACTCCGTGCTCACTTACACACCCAATGCCAATTTCAATGGCACGGACTCCTTCACGTACACCATTTCCGATGGTCGAGGCGGGCAGTCGTCAGCGACCGTCAACGTCGTAATCAACGCTGTGAATGACCAGCCGGTGGCTACGGACGACAGCACGTCGACAGATGAAGACACGTCCGTCACCTTCAACGTCATCAACAACGATACAGATGTGGATGGCGACACTCTCACTCTCGCGGCTGCTGGCAACCCGGCCAATGGAACGGTCACGAGCAATGCCAATGGCCAGGTAACCTACACGCCGGACTCCGGATTCTTCGGCACCGACAGCTTCACCTACACCGTTTCCGATGGCAGCCTGTCAGCGACAGGAACCGTCACGGTGACGGTGAATGAAGTGACTACATCTGCCGAAGTGGGTTTCTCGGGAATTGCGGCAGACGTCACACACGTCTGGAAGACCGTCAACCTGCCTGTCGACTTCACGGATCCGGTGGTGGTTGCCGGAGGCTCCACGCGTCGCGGCGGCCATCAGGGGACCGTTCGCGTCAGAAACGTGACCTCCAACAGCTTTGAGATCCGCTTTCAGGAATGGGACTACCGCGACGGCTGGCACACAACAGAGGACATTGGTTTTCTGGTGGTGGAAGCCGGCACCCACTACCTGTCGGACGGCACGCAGATTGTGGCCAGCACCATTGATCTGACCAATGAGTCCACCCGCACGCTGACGTTTGAAACAGCCTTCACAGGCACTCCGCTGGTGCTCGGCCAGGTGATGACCGACAACGACTCGGGTGCCATCACCGAGCGAATGCGTAATGTGACCTCCAGCAATCTCCGCATTCAACTCAATGAAGAGGAAGTGGCCGATGGCGTGCATGCCACCGAGACCATTGGTGTGATCGCCATTGATCGTGGACAGGCTGACGCTGAGGGTCTGTCACTCAACGCTGTGGTCACGGGCAACTCGGTAACGCACGGCAATACGACAGTGAATTTCGGCAGCATCGGCGGCTCGACCAGTCCCGTGATTCTGTCAGACATGCAGACGCGTGATGGTGGAGACGCGGCAACCGTGCGACATCGCTCCAGCACGAGCACCAGTGTCACGGTGTTTGTGGAAGAAGAGGCTTCGCGAGACTCAGAACTGAACCACACCACGGAAGTCGTCGGCGTTCTGGCACTGGAAGCGGGCGTCATCACGGGAACCAGTGGCTCACCGGGGGCGGCATCCAACGGTGGCCCACTGGGACTTTCCGATGCCCCAGCCCCGACATATCCATTGCCAGGTCGGGAGGGCATCCGGCTCTTTTCCGGACTGACCCAGGGCAACGCGCAGTGGCAGTACACGGGTCTGGTCATGCAGAACGGACAGTCTTCCGACTCACTGTTCCCCGAGGTCGAGGATTCGGGAGATCGTGAGTCTCAGGAAGCGGTCGCCAGAAAGCGGGCCACCGAAGCCAATGGCGGCCAGTCCTCCAATCCGGCGGTTGAATCCGAGCAGGATCTGGATTCGTGGTTTGCAGCGATTGGCCTGGAAGGCATACTGGATCGCATTTGATCATCGGCCGGTCATCACATAAACAGCAACGTCCGCTGATGACGTGAACCCGCTTTGGGTTCACGTCTTTTTCTTTGCCACCTGACCGTTTCGTGATCGTGAAAGTCGTCCCATGACCTCAGAGCATCAGGACTTTATCGGTATCTATGACGATGCCCTGACGCCCGAATTCTGCTCAGCCATTATCAACGCTTTTGAATCGTGCCCCCAGGTACACGCCACAGGGAGAATTGGATCAGGAGTCGACACGCAGAAGAAGGAGAGTATTGACTGCAGCATCTCCGACTATGAGGAATGGACGGAAATTAACCAGAGTCTGCTGAACGTCACGGCACAGCACCTTGTGCGGTATGTCCAGGAATATCCGTTTCTGGCCTGCGGCGCCATCACTCCAACAGTTCGTCTGGAATCCGGAGAAGTCATTGAACTCTCGCACGAGAACATTGAGCAGGTTCCGGAACAGCAGTTACTTAATGTCCTGCTGAGCCTATATCGCCCGGGCCGCCTGAATCTGCAGAAGTACAGGCAGGCCAGCGGCGGTTATCATCACTGGCATTCGGAAATTTATCCCACGGATTCCGAGTGTGAGTCACTGCATCGCGTGCTGCTGTTTATGTTCTTCCTCAACACAGTGGACGAAGGCGGCGAAACCGAGTTTCGCTATCAGAACACGGCCATTCGCCCGCAGGCTGGTCGCATGGTAATTGCTCCGGCGGGCTTTACTCACACGCACAAAGGCGCCGTGCCCATCTCTGATGACAAGTACATCGTCACTTCGTGGATCCTGTTTCAGCGGGCCGAACAGCTTTACGGTGGGCAGCAATAGCCGACCGTCAGATCGCGCGCGGCCGATTGTGTCCGGCCGGTTCATAGTGACGCAGCAGCGATCACGGTTGGTCACAGCGACGCACGGCCACACGCCCAACACGGGCGTCCAACACAACCCCGTAACTCACGCGATCAACATTCGCCCCCCCCCCGGGCACACGTCGGCAAGCACCGGAGCGGACCTCGATGCAGCTGAGCGAACTCGTATCCAGCCCGAGCAAACGACACGAACATGCCGGATTTCCCCGGCGTTCATACCACATCGACCAACGCGCATAAAACAGCCAACCTGCCTGCTGTGAAGCAGAGAGGTTGGCTGAAAAAGTCCGAGAGGGGGGAGTCGAACCCCCACGCCCTTACGGGCACAGGATCCTAAATCCAGCGCGTCTGCCAATTCCGCCACTCTCGGAAACACAACGTTTTAACGCACAAATAGCCAATTTCAGCCTCAGAAAAAAAATTGAAAGGTGGAAAGAGTGGTGAAAAAACGCAGCGTTTTCGACCAATCCTAGTGTAGTGTCCACCACAGTCCACCACTTTAATAATCCTCTTCCGCCGAGGTCACGGCAATCAATGCCAAGGTCCTAGACTTTATCGGGATCTGCTCCGTCACACAACACATCCGAATAGCTGAGCAGTTACCTGATTCTCGGGAGGAGCCTCTGTTCCGTTGGAATGCCATTCAAAATCATGCAATTCACAGAGGGCGACTTCGTTGCGAAGTGCGGACCAGAATGATGCAATGCCACAGATACACCTTCACCAATGATCCCTAATACTGAAGTAGCAGAGTCGATCTAAATCGACACCAGACTCTCCGACAGACAAGCTTGGCATGCCGCACGACGAAAAAATCACTCTTTACTTTGCATCGAAGGACCTCGCAAAAGCACGCCACGTCGCCGAAAAGGTCGGCGCCGACACTGTTCAGAAGTTCGGTGTAAAGGCTATTCGGGCCTTCGTAAATTACTTCGAGTGGGCCAGCGAAAATGGTTTCACCGTAAAGAACGCGCTGGGTGAAGAAATGCTCCCGGACCGCGCCGAACGCGAGGCGTCTCTTGTCAGCGCGATCCGAATGCTCGCTGAAGCAATTGACCAAGGGGAAAAGATCAACACCGCGTATGTACTCGCTAGCCTGAACATCAAATAGCCACACAGATTGCCTAAGAGAGCAGCGAACAGGAAGTGGCCCATCATCTAATAACTGCCGGTACGATTGTTCACCATTACTCGAAAACCAAGTGATCAAAAAAGGAACTCGTGGCAACGTCCCACCGAGTGGACGCACACCTGATTGTTGAACTAACTGCAAATCTGAGCCTGCAGCGCGGGCAATGACTTTTGCAGGCGGATCAGGTGCTGGAGTCGTCGGAAGATTTGCACACGCCAGTCGTAATTGCCTCCAACGAGGAACTGCAGAGCACCAACGAAGAACTTCACTCTGTCAATGAAGAGCTGTACACGGTCAACGCAGAATATCAGCGGCGCGTCGATGAACTGGCGCAGGCCAACGATGACATGGATAACCTGCTGGCCAGCACGAGAGTGGGCGTCATCTTCCTGGACACCGACCTATGCATCCGTCGATTCACTCCGGAGATCAGCCGGCTGTTCCACTTGATGTCGCAGTCGTACCTCGATACAGCGTCAGCACGTTGAGATCCCGTTCTCGCAGGCACGAGTCTTTGATGGACTTTCCGACGTAGCCGGACCCGTGCGGTATATGAATTTCTGTGACACCATAGCCCCGACTGACCGTCAGACGCTGTCGCAAATCGAGCTCAGGAAAGTCAACCTGCGCCGCCAGATAGTCAATGACGGATCCCGCTATGTCAAGTTGTGTGCACCGCTCAATCCCCTCAAGGCCGGGCGAGGAATTCACTTCCATGATCTGAGGGCCGTTGTGGCTTTCCAGCATGTCGACACCTGCGACCCGCAGTCCCAGAATCTGTGCCGCTCTGATGGCCGTCTCTGCGTAGTCGTCGTCAAGCTGGACCATTTCTGTCCTGCCGCCACGATGAACATTGCTGCGAAACTCCTGCCCCTGAGCAACTCGTCGCATCGCACCCACAACCTGATCGCCCACGACGAACGCTCTGATATCCTTCCCTTTACTTTCTGCCACAAACTTCTGCACCAGCACACTCTGCTTTTGACTTTGCAAAAGTTCGATGATGGCTTCTGCTGACTTCACGGTCTCTGCCAGGAGCACACCGATCCCCTGAGTGCCTTCAATGAGTTTGATGACAACAGGTGCTCCACCGACACGTTCAATGGCAGGGAGGATGTCTTTCTTGTCGCTGACAAATGTCGTTTGTGGAATTCCAATCGCGTGACGACTGAGGATCTGAAGACTCCGCAACTTGTCTCGGGAGTTGGTGATGCCGCTGGAGGAATTTGCGCTGAAGACATCCATCTGCTCAAACTGCCGCACGACTGCCGTGCCAAAGTAAGTGATGGATGCGCCAATCCTGGGGATCACCGCGTCATAGTCAGAAAGCTGCAACCCGCAAAAAAAGAGATCGGGTTCCGCCTGTTTCAGATCGATCGAAAATTTCAACGTGTTGAGCACCTTGACATGATGCCCACGCTGAGTGGCCGCTTCGCGGAGGCGGCGGGTGCTGTAGCAGTTGGGACTGCAGGAGAGGATTCCAAGCTTCACAGAAATTCCTTTTGGGGCGGTAGCAGATCAGCGACGGCGGATTGTTGATCCGTGAATAACGGACCGCGTGGATGATAAATCAAAGATGCCCGCACGCTGTAGGACACGGAAAGTGCGGGCTCAACTTATGCCCTGAACGACGTCCATTCCTGCGGACATTGGCAATCGTTATGCCAAAACGACCGTTGGGCCGATCCACGTGTGGGCGTCGAGGATCGCTTAGTGGCTCTTGAGATTTCCGATGCTCGATTCCAAAGCTTCGTGCTGTGCCAGGTTTGCCACGGGCTCACGGAAGATCAGTTCGCAGGCTGTCCCTGAGCGAAAGCCGTAGTCATCTGTGTCTGCAGAGAAAACGCCGTCTGGATCGTAACCAAACCTTAGGAAAGAGTGGGCTCTCAAGAGCCAGGAGAAGAAGGGGATTTCGTCACAGATTGCATCTGCGATCGGATGCGCGGCAACCAGCCCAGCGCTTTGGCTGAAATGGGTGGGCGACTTGGATGCATGCAAAGTCGTCTCACGATTGACGTAGGGAAACTTGCCGGAATACAGATGGTGAACCGACCATGCGTTCGTGCTGCCTTCGCGTTCCGGACGGCATCCCCCAGCCAGCAGAAATGCGGCGATGGCAGGGCCGTTGGGGCGCGTGTCGAGCTTCACTTTGCGTTCTTTAGCGAGTCGTTTCAACTCGTCTGGGTATTTGTGGGTTCTCTGTCGTTTCCCCTCTGGCGTTCGTCTGTCACACCCCTCCCAGAGCAGCAGAGGTTGCTCACTGAAGCAGATGAACGAGTCGAGCTCAACGCAAACGTCGCGAACAACTGATCGAACAGCAAAGCTCTGGATCTGCAACAACTCGTTCTCCCACCACGAACGCAGATCTGAGAGATCGCAACCGGATGAAATGCTCGAGCGAGAAGACAAATTGAATTGGGACAAATGGAGTCTCCTCAGAGGAACAGAACACTAAAACGAAAGACGCTTGCAAGCTGCCTCTTGTCGCCCCGACCTACGCAGGCACCCCGGGACGTGGATCAACCATTTCACCGTGGAACGACTGACGCAATCGATGGCTCAATTCCGAGCGAGAAACGGGGATGTGGGGAGGAGCCGAGATCCCCAGTCGAACACGCCCTCCACCGAGTCGGATCACTCGAATCGTGATCTGATCATCGATGACAATCTCTTCGCCTGCCTTCCTTGAAAGTACGAGCATCATAGCCTCCTTGATGAATGTCAGGACTGTCGAGGTCTTTGGATCTGACCAGCAAGGGGTGGAAGCAGCTCTCGTACCAATCCGGCAGATTCTGCGACACACACAAGGGCCGAAACCACGGGGTTTCGGACTCCAAACAGTCACCAACCGTCAGGGAGAACAGTGGAGCGATCGCTGAACGATCAAGCTGGTCGCTGAGCGACCACCCGGTCGGAGGCAGAAGGGGAAAGCGTCAGCGAGCTTGCTGTTCTGACTTCCAGTGGGTCAGCGCGGCAGTCAGATCTTCGACGAGACGCTGCAGTTCTGGAAGGCAATCGGCCGCCTTCTCGTAGTGTTTGTCCCGACAAAGTTGCTCGACATGCGCCGCCGCCGACTCTGCTTCCACGGCTTCGTAGTTTCCACACAGTCCTTTGAGGCTGTGAGCGTGTCTCACCGACTCAGCAGCCTGTGCGTGAATGGAAGCGGCCAGTGCGGCTTGCGTCTGCGGGGCGTCTTCCACGAAGTACCCGATGACATCACACACCAACTCTTTATCGTGTCCCATCCGCTCCAGAACCCGCTCTGGACTCCAGAGGGGGGCAGATAATTCAGAATGAGATCCATGGCTGGTCATGGCAGTCGTTAACCCAGTCAAACGTGCAGAACAGGAATCCTGGCCCTGGCAGCAAACGTTGTGCCCGAAAGTGATCGTTGTGTCCAATCTACACGCTGCCAGCAAGGGAAGACAGGCTTTGTGCCTGGAGATCGTCAGATGGCTCGAACCTGCATTGGCACGGGAACTGCAACCTGGGATTGCCATCTCGATTTCTGAAAAGGAGATGACATGTCACCTCGAGCTTCGCTGGGACTATCCGATGAGACGATTGCCAGTTTGAAGTCTTTGATCCAGACGCATATCCAATGCCGGCACCGCTGCAATCGCTGTCTCGATCGCGTCAAAGCCCCAATCGCCAGAGCGGAACTCCGACGGCTGTCCGCCCTTCATCACCGACAGGCTGGAGAGTTGCAGTCCATCGTCTGGTCAAGTGAGAGAGGGGCTGACCGAGCTGAGAGCATCGTGGACGCTCTGCAACTGACTCGAAATCGGGTGCTGAAAAGCCTCACGACTCAGACGGTCGATCTGGCGGACGTCGCCAGTAAAGAACGGGCGGCCCAGGCCAGGTATGACGAGGCCATTGGGCGAAATGACCAGCAGGTACGAACTCTGCTGAAACAGCAGAAAATGAACCTGGGCGAAGTCGCCAACCGACTGGTCGCCACGGATTCGCCGGGTCCCATTTGATCTGCAATTGAATGAACAATTCCACTCCTGACTGGCAGCGTTGCTCGTGAAAGATAGTGTCTCCAAAAAAGTCCTGCTGGTCGTCATCGATGCATTGTCCGACGACGTCGTACAACGAGCTTTGCAGGCCGGCCGACTGCCGACGCTGGCTCGACTTGCCAGCGCCGGGCATCTGACACAATCCGTCTCTGTATTTCCGTCGATTACTCCGGCCGCAACGGCCTCGATAGCAACCGGCGCGTATCCCGCTGACCACGGTATTTCGGGCGCCTACTGGTGGAACAAACAGACGAATCAGGTGGCCTATTTCGGTTCCGACCCCTGGGTCATTCTACAGGAAGGTCCCGGCGCGTTTTTTCGCGACTTTATGGTCGGCCTCAACGAACAATATCTACACGCGCCGACAGTTTTTGAAACCGTCGAATCGCAGCAGAAGTCGGCTGCCGTGATCAACTTCATGTGGTTTCGCGGAAGGACACCTCACAAGGTGAATGCCCCGCTGCTGATCGATCTTCTGAGCGAGGGAGACATTCCCGATATTGTTCACGGCCCGACCCACCTGCATCTGGGAGACTTCGTTTCCTCGTCGGCCATGCAACAGGGCAGCCAGCCTCCCACAACGGGTGGCCTGGCAAAACGATATGGCTTTCATGACGACTGCTCGTCAGACGTGATGCAGCGGCTGTTTGCAGGGCCCACCGCATCGTGGCCTGACTTCACACTCGCCTATTTCCCCAACAACGACTTTGTCAGTCACAACGTAGGACCTGCCGAAGCAGTTTCCACTGTCGAAGAGGTTGACACCCACATCGCCACACTGTTCCGACAGATGGGTGGGATTGATCGTTTTCTTGAGCGTTTCTGCATCGTCATCTGCGGTGATCATTCGCAAAGCCAGACATGGCCAAAGCAGCAGAAAAGAGAAATTTGTCTTCACGATCGCCTGGGCAGTTTTCGACAGGTGCCAACAGGGCAGTCATGGAGCGACGAGGATCAGATTCTCATTTGTCCCAATCTGAGGGCCGCACAGATTTATCATCACCCTGACCTGCCCACACGTCGCCAACGACATCTGGTGTCCGACCTGCTGGCAGAAGATGGTGTTGATCAGGTTTTTCTGCGTCACCCGAATGAATTTGAAGTTCTGACATCGGACAGAGGCACCTGCCGATTCCGACAGTCAACCAAAGGCTGCGTGATAGATGACTACAACAACACGTGGGACATCACCGGCAGTCCCGCCGCGGTGGATGCGTCCATTGAGAACGGCAAGCTCACCTATGGCGACTATCCGAACGCGCTGGAACGGATCGCGGGGGGCTTCTGCGACCAGAGCGCTTCTTTGTGGGTGACCGCCCGGCCAGGTCATGAGTTTCGTGTGGCCGAAACACACACCAGCACTGGCGGCTCACACGGAAGCCTGCATCGGCTCGACTCCATCTCGCCTCTGTTTGTCGCTGGACTGCCGCTCGGCGTTAGCATGCCGCAGAATGTGCGGACAGTAGACATTGCACCATTGTGCCACCGCGTGCTGGGCACCGGTTGAGCACGGTCCGGCGAGTGGCATCAGCGAACTGGTCCCGTCAGTGGAGCAGCCCCCATAAAAAAAGCCGCCCGATGGGCGGCAAACTGTTAGTGGGGTAAGCGTCACAGCCGGTTGACCTCCTGATCGGCGCTACTCTTTTGATGTGTCGGTTTCGCGGATGGCGTCAGCGGCCTGCTCCAGGTTTTGGCCGGCGGCATCGGCCGCCTTCTTCAACTGCTCTTCAGCCGCCTCTCCGGCTTGTTCCAGTTTCTTCGCAGCTGCCTCTGATGCGTCCTGCCACTCGGAACTGGCCTTGCGGCCCGCCTCCCTGATCGCATTCCCCGCATCATCGACCACGTCTTTTCCTTTGTTAATCGCCTGCTGCGTGTCACGGCGGACTTCCGTTTTGTCGAATGTTGCAGACGCCGAGGAACCATCATTCGAAACGGTAATCCAGCCTGCAATAACCATGGCTCCAACCAACAAAACAGCGACAAACAGCGCTTTCATCATTCTTCCTTTCAAATTGAGTTTCGAATCAGACGGCCAGCACTCATTGCAGCAACTGTGCCAATTGCATTTTCCTGTCGAAGATGCTGCTCGCACCAGGGCTCAGACAGGTTTCTCGGCCCCCTGTGCGGGCTGATCGATCACGCTGGTGGATGAGCCACCGCGTTGAAACTCAGTCCGGATTCGTGCCCCGCCACAGATACGCCACGGCGAAAGATAAAGTACCTGCGAAACGGAAGCTGTGGACGTACCCGATAGGGCCTTACATGCCGTGGCAATCGCTTCCAGTTGCGGTGATAGCGATCGAACCAGCGGAAGTTTCGGTCATACTGTCGCAGCAGCTGCCTGTGCTGTCGCGCGCGTTTTCGGTCGAATGGCTTCGTTGTATCAGCCGACACCGCTGGCATCGACAGGGCCAGCAGAGTGAAGATTGTCGGCAGCAGCAAACGTGGAACATTCATACGGATCTCCTCTGTGAGAGCAACTTGTAGGGCCGACCCTGTGTCGCGCCCTTATGTGCTCTGCCGCAAGAACCGTTCCGAACGTTTGACGAGTGCCTTGCCGTGAACTCAGCGTGACTGGGAGTCGTCACCCGACAACGAAACCTGCTTGTCCAGCGAGATTCCGAACTGCTTCACTCGATCTCGCACCTTGCCGCGCGTGATTCCCAGCAGTCTCGCTGCCTGAGACTGATTGCCGTCAACGTGCTGCAGCACTCGTGTGAACAGCCATCTTTCCATCTGCTCGAGGGTCTCTGCATACAGATCCTCACTGCCGGATGACAGCTGACGAGTCACAAACGGCGACAGATCAGAAGGTACCCCTGTCGACTCGACACCAGGTGCTTCTGACCGTGGGCTTTCCGCTGAATGCAGTTCCTCAGGCAGACACGCGGGAACAATCACCGGGCCGGTTGCATGCAGCATCGCCTGCCGGACCACACTTTGCAGTTCCCGCACATTGCCGGGCCAATGATACTCCTTCAGCACAGCGAGCGCTTCCGGAGAAATTCCTTCAAAGTCGGGGCGATTCATGGAGGTTGCCCAGACGTTCATGTAGTGCTCAAGCAGATGGTCGACGTCCCCCTCACGCTCCCGCAATGGCGGCAGCTGAATCGTCACACCATTGAGGCGGTAATACAGGTCCTCCCGAAAGTCACCGTCTTCCACCATCTGGTCCAGATCGAGATTCGTGGCGGCAATGATGCGAACATCAGTTCGAATGGTCTTGTTTCCGCCGACACGCTCGAACTCCTGCTGCTGCAGCAACCGCAACACCTTGCCCTGTACCAGAGGCGACATATCGCCGACTTCGTCAAGAAAGATGGTTCCGCCGTTGCACGCCTCAAACTTCCCGATGCGGGTCTTGTCCGCGCCCGTAAAAGCGCCTTTCTCATGGCCGAACAGCTCACTTTCCAGCAGAGCGTCCGGCAGTGCGGCGCAATTGATTGACATGAAGCACTCGCTACGCCGATCGCTGTTCTGATAGACAGCACGAGCGACAAGTTCCTTGCCCGTCCCACTTTCTCCGCGGATGAGTACGGGAACTTTCTGCGCGGCCACCCGCCCAATGGCTTTGAAGACATCGACCATCGCGGGACTTTGCCCAATGAAGGACTGACTGTCCGCAGCCTGCGTCTCGCCTGCAGGAAGAGCCACGGGCGTCTTCATCATTCGCCGCGTATCGATGGCCTGTTCCACCAAATCCGTCAGGGCGACCAGATCGAGCGGCTTGGTCACATAATCGTAGCCACCCAGTTGCATCGCGCGGATGGCCGTCGCACTGTCGGTTCCTGACGTGATAAAGATGACGGGCAGCTTTTTGTCCTGCTCGTGAATGACCTTAAAAACGTCCAGTCCCGTCGTCCCAGGCAGCATGATGTCCAGGATCACAACTTCCGGGTTTTGCTGCTCAACAGCAGCCAACCCTTCTTCTGCGCTGCCGGCCGAGGCGACCGACAGACTCACTTTGACAAGCGCTCGGCTCACCATTTCGCAGACAGTTCGATCGTCGTCGATCACAAGGACGTTCAGCATAGTTCTTCGTTTGCAGGGCGTTTCGCGGGGTCGTTCGGCGGCCGATAGTCTACCGCGACGACACTAATTCACCAGAGCCTGCGCCAAAGAACGACCAATGATCGCCCGGCGATCAGTGTGGTCGATGGGCTGTCAACACTCCCCACAACCCGCTGGGAAAACGTTGAATCACGGCTGGCACGCGCTTTGCGTAACTGCCTGCTGACATTTGAAAACAGAAAGGAACGTCATGGTCGGTACCGCACAACTCAGACAGAACAGCCAGAAAAACCTCGATGGGAACCACAGTGGCCGCGTGGTCGCACACATCGTGGGGGCTCATGCCGGAGAGCTGCGTCTGGACATCGACCTTCCGGAAGTGGAGTCGGTCAGACACGCTCTGGACTCCGTGAGACTCGTCATCCCCGGGGAGGGCTCGCCTCTGGCACCCATCTCCGTGGTCGGTGAGGATGGCCATTACATCATCTCCTTCTTTTCTGCCGACATTGCGAACGCCGGCCATCTCCCGGCGGAGGCGGTCGTCTGCTGGGAAACCACTGGTCGAGAACATCGGATGCGATCCGTCGATATCTCGTCCGCCACCCGAGTGCAGCGAGCGGAGGGTGCAGCGGCTGTCAGTATCCCCGGCTCGACCCCTCACGGAGCCTATCCACGCACCGTCATCCTGCTGGCCGTGGGTGCTCTGGCCATGTCACTGCTGGGGATCTTCGTCGTGCTGCTGCAGAAATAACAGACGTGGTCGACGCGCATCTGAGAAAGAATGCTGAGCAAATGTCAGATTCCTCTGAGGACACAACGCAATCATCACCCCGTTTTTGGTGGGACCTGCATCTGTGGCAGATGAAACCCATCCAGGACGTTTTCTGGCTGATCCTGGCCATTTCACTGATCTGGGCGGGCTACATCCTCCGGGGTGTGTTTATTCCAATGCTCGTCGCATTCGCAGCCGCCTACACGGTCGAGCCATGGCTTATTCAGCTGGAGAAACGCTGGCGACTGCCTCGCACACTGGTGATTTCCGGCGGCGTTGTACTCGCATCCATCGCTGGTCTGGCCGCGACGATTGTGCTGGGCCCACAGATCGTCGCTCAGATTGATCAGCTCATTGGCAAAACGCCCGTCTATGCGGCCACGGTGGCGGACCTCAGCCTGCAGTACACCGGCAATGACTGGCTCAGAGACATATTCCGCGGCCAGTTTCCCGGGATTAACGAACAGCTCATCGCTGGTGGAGCACAGCATGTGGAGGGCACCATGCGACTTTTGATCGACGCCGCTTCGGGAACCAGTTACTTCATCACAGCCATCCTGCTGATCCCCATTTATTTCGTGTTCATCGCATGGAACTACGGCCCGCTATTGGAGCGTCTGAAAGAACTCCTGCCGTCTGCGAACCGAGATCGCATCCTCCAATTGGCCGCGCGGATGGATTCTGCCGTGGGCAACTTTATCCGTGGGCGCCTCAGCGTTTGCTTTTGGATGATCCTGATGTTTTCCGCCGGCTTCTGGCTGGTCGATGTGCCGTACTGGTTTCTGCTCGGATGCGGAACGGGAATGCTGAGTTTCATTCCCTTTGCTGCAGTCATCGGATGTGTGATGGCTGTTGTCGTGCAGTGCCTGGAAGCCTCGACGACGGGCAGTAGTGAGACATGGCTGCAGGCCGCTATGTGGCCTGTCCTTGTGTACTGCCTCGTCCAGCTGTTTGAAGGCTGGGTGCTCACTCCGTGGATCCAGAGCCAGTCAATGTCGATGAGCCCGGTGACCGTCTTTGTGGTGCTGATGATTGGCGGCTCGCTGGGTGGTCTGTACGGACTGCTCCTTGCGATTCCTCTTGCCGGCTGCCTGCGAGTTCTGGGCGAAGAACTACTGACCCCAAAGCTCGAATCCTGGGCGGCCGACGCCAGTCGCAGCTAGCCGCCAACTGCTGTTAGCGGCACAAGACCTGCACCGCATTTCGCCAACTGACAACTGAGAAAGGAACAATGATGATTCTCAATATGGACTGTTACGGTATTCGCACCAGCATCGGTAGCGACGTAGCCACGCAGCAATTTCTCACCGCCGACTTCAATCGTTCGGTGCAGATTCACCACACGAGCCTTGACGTTCCCGACGAATCGCGTGCGTTTGGACGCTCGCAGGGAAAGCTAATGATGGTCGCTGAAGGACTGGGCAACGCAGACTCTGCCAGCCGTGCCTGCACGATCGCTCTGGATGCCGTCACGCGACACCTGCTGAACGTTGTGCCAAATCAAGCCGCAGCAGACCCCGGTGGCTCAGCCATCGAACGGATGCTCAAAGATGCCCTGAAACGCGGCCAGTCAACCATGAACCGCGAAGGTCGGGTGATTGACGCGCACGCGGGTATGGCGGCCGAGGTGACTGTTGCCTACATCGCCTGGCCGACCGCGCACGTCGTGCAGGCTGGGCGGACCGCCGCATTTCTGTGGCGTACCGGAAAGGTCGACAGAATTGGTGCCCAGGCGCCGGCGGAGACCATCGGAGGGATGTCGGACCAGCTTTACCCTGCCTATACACGGACGGAGCTGCGAATGGGCGACAAACTCCTGCTGTGTGCCCACGGCGTCTCACGCCACCTTGACGAATTTCAGCTGGCCAGCCAGCTCTCTGAACCGCTGTCTGCCGAACAGCTCTGCCAGAACATTATCACTGCGGCCTCAGCTCTGGACACCGCCGAGCACTGCGGGGTCGTGGCCCGTTTTGACGAAGGGCTTTCTGAAGAGCCCGCAACTCCACTCGGAACGCTGCCGGCAGGATCTGCGAATGACGAGCCACATCGTGACCACAGGAAGGATCAGGACGAGGCGTCCCGGCAGGCGGCCTGTCTTGAACAACAGCAAAGTGATGTCCCCAGCGCTCCGGTGAATTAGCCGGACGTCGCTTGCCATACGTTAGACACCCTTGTGTTCCACTCACGTGAGTGAAGCACGTACTCACTGAGAGATTGCTGACAGAAAGGAATAGAAATGACACTGGAAGAATTTGAAGCCAACATGCTGGAACTGAAAGGTCGCATCAAAGCCGGATGGGGCCATCTGACGGATGACGAAATCGCCATCATCAATGGTGAGTTCGATCAGTTTGTTGGCAAGCTGAAGAAGAAACTGGCCGCCGACAAAGACCTCCATGAATTTCAGATGACGAATGAAAAGTAAGCACGAGACACAGGAGTTGTGTTCGGCCCGGCACAACTCTCGGGCGGTGGTCTTCCTGGATCACCGCCCTTTTTGTTGCGCGCGGATGACGCGGGCGAGTGAAGCCTGATGGGGAACCGCACTTGGCCTGCCGGCTGTGCGAGCGGCCTGACAGTTGAACCACCAGTCTTCGCGTCTCGTCGCACGCCTGATGTGCCACAAGCCGTCACCGACTGTTGGCACGCGACTTGCATTGCTTTCCCCTGTTCACCAACAACAACTCAAGACAGGAGAATTACCGTGCTGATTGACAGCCTTTTCGTCATTGCGACCGACGGTCAAAAAGATCTCGTGACTTCCACTTTTTCTGTTGGTCCCGACGGAGAGCAGGAAGCCGTTCTGATCTTCACGTCAGAACAACGGGCGTCAGAATACATTGAAGCAGCGGGATGGCAGGCATCCGAGACCGCTGCCCAGCTGGCCCCCGAGGCCGTTGAGAAATGGCTCCGACACGCCGCGGCTGATTCCGTGACCTACGTCGCGGTCGATCCGTTCCGAGAAATTCGGGAGGGCCAGCGATTCGTCCCCATCAATGAACTGCTCAGGCACCAGACGCCAGAGCAGCTTGTGCACCACATTTGCGGCGCCTCTGTCTCAACCTCGGTGTAGGCGTGAATCCGGGATCACAGTGAAGACCCACGGGTGCCGCCATCCGGCGTCACCACGAGCCAGACAGAAATCGATGATCTGCCATCCATGCCGTACCGAATGACGCACCTCTCCTTAAACCACGCTTGCTCACTGCCCAATCGTCTGCGCCATCAGGCGGCACAGACCGTGGTCTTCGCATTCATCGGGGCAGCAGCAGCCTGCTGCCCGGCTGCTGAATTGCGAGCGACGCAACAGGAACAAGCCGCTGGACAAGCCCGTTTGGAAGCCACGGCCGCCAGCGTCGGCCTCCAGCCGATGTCGGATGATGAGATTCAGGCGAGAATTCAGCGCATTCTCACCGCCTCCGAGTGGTTTGAACGGGTCCACGTTGAGGTGCGGGAGGGGATCGTGTTTCTTGAGGGAAACGCGGATTCTGAGTCCAGCAGACAGTGGGCGGCTGACATGAGTCGACGGGTTGAGGATGTCGTCGCCGTCGTCAACAACATTGCCCTCAGTCACGCGATGTCGTTTGACGTCGATCGATCAGTGAGGCACGTCAGCCAAAGCCTGAGGCAACTCTGGCGGGACTTCCTGGCTCGGTTGCCATTGATCGTCGTGGGAGGCGTAATCCTTGTGATCACCACGGGCGTTGATCATCTGGCCGCGTTCATCGTCCGGCGTTCATCGCGGCAGGCACGACTTCGCAGCAGCCTGCAGGACCTGATGGTTCAGCTGTCTACGTTTGTGACGTGGGTGATGGGCCTGATGATTGCCGCCATCGTCGTGTTCCCAGGGATGACGCCCGCAAAACTGCTGACGGTGCTTGGCCTGGGATCGGTCGCGCTTGGCTTTGCCTTCAAAGACATCTTTGAAAACTTCTTTGCCGGTATTCTGATCCTGTGGCGATTCCCGTTCGACAAGGGCGATTTCATCGAGTGCAGCGGCCTGTCGGGACAGGTTGAAGACATCACGATTCGCATGACGCAGATACGTCGCGTCGATGGGGAACTGGTCGTGGTACCAAACGCGGTCCTGTTCAAAAATCCTGTCGACGTACTCACCAGCCTCCCTCTGCGACGCACGTCGATCACCTGTGGAGTGGCATACCGGGAGGATGTGGGACGCTGTCGTAAGTTAATCGAGCAGGCCGTTAGAGACTGTCCGACCGTGGCTCTGGAAAAACCTGTGGAAGTGTTTGCTGGGGAATTTGCTTCCTCGAGCATCAATTTTTCAGTGACCTGGTGGACAGGTTCGGCACCACTGGAAATTCGCCGCTCTCGGGATGAAGTCATTGAGGCCATCAAGGCGGCCCTTGATGCCGCGGATGTCGAAATCCCGTTCCCACAGCGCACGATTCACTTTCAGACTCCGCTGGTGACACGGGCGAACGGACACACGAATGCACCGGCAGACACCGCGGAAACAGGCGTGTCGGCTGCTCCGTCCTTCTAGGCCCGGCTCGAATCCCAACGTTCCCGCACGTCCCCGGTCATCACGCCGGGGATTTTTTTTCGGTCATCCGGGAGCTCGGCACCATCCATCTGCTTTCCGGAGCTGATGGGGCACGCTGAGGGCTGGGCCACCATCCTGACGGCTCATCCATCAATGCCGTGTGCCTGACTGCCCTCACGCAGCGAAAAACGTGGTCCAGGCTGTTTGGCACGCCAGCTGCATTACTTTCATGCCAGCTGCAATCAATGAGATTGCACCACCAAAAGGAAACACTTTCAAGGAAACTCAGACATGCTCAGCTATGCACTCACGTTTTTCGCCATCGCCCTCATCGCTGGTCTCTTCGGATTCGGACTCGTCGGGGGAATGGCCTATGGCATAGCGAAACTCTTCTTCTTCGCCTTTTTGGTGCTGGCTGTGATCTCACTGTTTCGCGGCCGCAGCGCCCGTATCTAACTCTACCGACGGGCCGGTTCCCACGCCCCGTCACCCCCAGACACACGGACGACCGCGACTTTAGAAATCGAAAACGTAAGGTCGCCGGCAGTGAGAGGCCGGGGCACTCTCACCTGCCCTTCTTCATCACGTCCCATTCAGGAGAATACCATGACTATGGAAACAACCACTTCACTGCAGGAAGAAACGATGAGCCAGTTGCAGGAGTTGATTCAGATCAACATCGACGCCTGCAACGGACTGGACGAGGCAGCCAACACGGTCAATGACCCCGAGGTCGCGAGCCTGTTTCGCCAAACGGCTACAGACAGACGTCAGTTCGCCGACGAATTGAAGGCCTATGTGGCAATTAACGGAGAAACACCCGTCCAGGAGCCGTCATTCGGCTCGAAGGTGCATCAGGCGTGGATGAACGTTCGCGGCAAACTCAACGGAGGGGACCCTCATGTCGTTCTGATCGAGGCGGAATTTGGCGAAGATCAGATCAAGCGTGCCTATGAGGCCGTACTTCAGGACAACCCGGGCAACGCCATGAGTGACCTGCTGCACAGCCAGTACTCAGTCGTCAAGGCATCGCACGACAAAATTCGCGACATGCGTGACCGCTGCGCCGTGAAGTAAAGTGCAGCCTGAGTCTGCCGTCACACGACAGCGGGGCGAACTTTCGCCCCGCTTTTCCGTGGCTCGTCTTCAGTGAGAACCGCAGTCGGGTATCGATCCAACACAGACGCTCCGTCAGGCAGAGTCAGCCACTGCACCAACCGCCGAAGGATCGAGGAGAGGGAAGCATGAAAATTGAACGAACATACTCAGTCAGATCCGGCACACTGCAGCCACACCAGCCGTCAGGTAGCATGACGATCAGCAGCCTGATTGCCGTTGATCCCGCCGACACAAAATCCGCCAGCAACGCGCGGATCCACAGAATCAACCGCCTCGCTCACTGGCTTGATTCTTCGATCAGGCTTCCGATTGGCGGACGCACAGTCGGCTGGGACAGCATCATTGGACTGCTCCCGGGGGTTGGCGACCTGATCACGGGCAGTCTGTCTTTGTGGATTATCAATGAGGCCCGTCGCCTGGGTGTCCGGCGAACAGTGCTCGCGCGCATGCTGGTCAACACGGGCATCGACGTGTGCCTTGGCAGCATTCCACTGCTGGGCGACGTCTTTGATGCCACGTACAAAGCCAATACGCGAAATCTCAAGCTGCTCCGCCGCTCCATCGAACGCATAGCGTAGAACCTGACAACCATGCCTCACTCACTGACCACTCTGGCCTCTGACCTGGATGGCACTTTGCTGCCGTCCGCCGAAAATGACACCCACAAGTCAGATCTTGTGACTGTCAAATCGCTCATTGAGCGGCACAGCCTGAACCTGCTCTACGTCACAGGCAGAAGCCCCCAACTGCTGGAAGAAGCGATTTCACAGGGTGGTCTGCCGCGTCCAACAATGGCCGTCTGCGACGTGGGGTCAACACTCCTGGAGCCGGACGGTGGTGTCGGATTCAACCCGGTTGACTCTTACGAACACACTCTGAGCCGCATCGTGGGCGACTTCTCAGCGGACAGCGTCCGTTCGCTCTGCAAAGAGTTGCCGGGCATTCGACCGCAGGAACAGCACAAGCAGGCTCCGTTCAAAGTGAGCTTCTACTGTGAGGGACACGAACTGCCTGTGCGAGCGCAACTGATTTCTGAGCGGCTCGCAGAGTGGAGGGCCCCGTGGCGAGTCGTCGCAAGTCGAGACCCGGAGACGAACACAGGATTGCTGGACCTGCTGCCGACCGGTGTGTCCAAAGCCTTCGCACTGAGTTGGTGGTGTCAGCAACAATCTCTGTCGCTCACCAGCGTTGCCTTTGCCGGCGACTCTGGAAACGATTTGGCCGCTCTGACATGTGGCTGCCGGGCCATCGTCGTGGGTAATGCGGATCCTCAGACACGCGAAGCCGTGATTTCTGCGACGCCGCCCGATCAGCATTATATCGCCACAAGAACGGCAACCAGTGGAGTGCTGGAAGGTCTTCAGCACTGGCTGGCCGATTAGCCTCCACCATGGCTGCTGAGCGATCAGTGGCAACGCGGCCAGTGTGTTCCACGTCGCAGATTCACCGGGTGTCAGCACGGGACACATTGCGACGAAATGGCACGGATCTTGCCAAAGAGGGTGTCAACACTTCGCTCACGCTCAAAGGACCACTCAGTGACGCCACCGCAAATTCTCACCGCTGCTGACAAACATTCTTCTGTCGATGACCTCAATTCAACGCTTGGCAAGCCACTGCGCATCTGCATGGTCAGCCTGCACGGGCTGATTCGCGGTGACAATATGGAGCTCGGTCGCGATGCCGACACGGGCGGGCAGGTCAAGTATGTGGTGGAGCTGGCGCGGGAACTCGGCCGCCATAAGAACGTCGCCCGTGTCGACCTGCTGACGCGGCAAATCATCGACCAGAAAGTCAGTGCTGACTACGCCCAGCCGGAAGAGCGACTTGGCGAAAACGCTCGCATTGTCAGAATTCCTTTTGGCCCGAAACGCTATCTCGCCAAAGAAAAACTCTGGCCCTACCTTGAGCTGTTCACCGACCAGGCTCTGAACTTCTTTCGCCGCAATGGCATCCCGGATGTGATCCACGGTCACTATGCCGACGCGGGCAGGGCGGGTGCCGAGCTGGCGCGACTGCTGCATGTGCCGTTCGTATTCACCGGGCATTCCCTTGGGCGAGTCAAGAACCAGCGACTGCTGGCTGATCCCAACGCCAATCCGGCAGCGGAACTCGAGAAACGCTACCTGTTTGCCGAGCGATTCGAAGCCGAGGAAAAGGCGCTGGAAACGGCATCGATGATCGTCACGAGCACCAGTCAGGAGATCGATCAGCAGTATGAGCTCTACGACCACTATGACCCTGGCCGCATGGACGTTGTTCCCCCCGGCGTTGACCTGACGCTGTTCTCGCCCCCGCAGCGGGCGTCTGCCGATCGTCCGCCTGCGGAGACACCGTCCATCGTGGGGCAGGTGGAACGGTTTCTCACCAATCCTGACAAGCCGCCCGTGCTGGCCATGGCACGCCCGGATGAACGCAAGAATCTGGAAAAGCTGGTCACCGTGTTTGGAGAAAGTCGAGAGCTGCGTGAGAACGCCAACCTGATTCTCATCATGGGAACCCGTGACGACTTTAAGCAGCTCCCATCCGGGCAGCGAAAAGTCATCTCCGGCGTCCTGCACCTGATCGACAAGTACGATCTTTACGGCAGCGTGGCTTATCCCAAGACCCATCAGGCGTGTGACGTGCCGCAGTTGTACCGATACGCGACCTCCCGCCGCGGAGTCTTCATCAATCCTGCGCTGACCGAGCCATTCGGACTGACGCTGCTGGAAGCGGGAGCGACCGGCCTGCCG
Organism: Planctomycetaceae bacterium; assembly: GCA_024742875.1. Taxonomy (GTDB): domain Bacteria; phylum Planctomycetota; class Planctomycetia; order Planctomycetales; family Planctomycetaceae; genus Fuerstiella. The sequence continues at coordinate 83,921 of JANSXP010000025.1, forward strand.
ATTGTGGCCACCAATGACGGAGGTCCGAAAGACATCATCGCGAATTGCAATAACGGCCTGCTGATTGATCCACTTGACAGCGAAGGCATCGAACGAGCGCTGCTGAGGATTCTCAGCAGGACCGCACAGTGGGAAAAGTGGTCAAGAAACGGCATCGCCGGCACGCGCACTCATTACTCCTGGCAAGCGCATGCCGACCGATATGTGGATTCGGTGCGGCAGATCGTCGAGCAGAATCCCAGCCCCGTCCTGAAAGACCGACAGCAGCCAAGACGCATTCCGGAATTTGAACGTCTGATCATGACAGATCTGGACAACACGCTGACAGGAGACGCCCAGTCGCTGGCGGCATTTCGCGAACTGCTGCACGCTCGTTCGGATATTGGGTTTGGTGTGTCGACAGGCCGATCTCTGGAAGCCGCACTTGCCGTGCTCGATACGCTCGATCTGCCGCGCCCCGACCTGCTGGATACCGACGCCGGCACGCAGCTGCATTACGGCGAATCACTGACGCCAGACCTGAGCTGGAACAAACAAATTGGCTACGCATGGAAACCAGACCAACTGCGACAGACCATCGAGCAGATACCCGGACTACAGATGCAGCCCGAAGCCGGACTGTCAGAGTATAAGCTCAGCTATATCCGACATTCTGAGGCGCCCAGCGTCACCGCCATACGCCGACACCTCAGGCAGGCGGGTCTGCGGGCCAGGGTGATTGTCTCCAACGGCATCTACGTGGACGTCGTTCCTGTGCGGGGAGGCAGTGACTATTCCATGCGACATGTGCTGTACAAGTGGGGTTTCTCAGCGGAGAACGTGCTCGTGGCCGGAGACAGCGGCAACGATGCGGGCATGCTTCTGGGACGGACACTGGGAGTCGTGGTGGGCAATCATTCGGCTGAACTGAAGCGACTGAAAGGGCGACCTCGCGTTTACTTTGCCGAAGAATCTCACGCCGCCGGCATCCTCGAGGGCATCCGCTATTACAATTTCCTGAACGACATTGTGATTCCCAACGATGCCCGCTGAGTAGCCGCCGCAACTTATGGTCAGGCGACGACCCAGCCCTGATGCACCCACCTATGAACGTCTCTTCTGAAGCGGAACTGTCCCGCCGTCGAATTCAGGCCATTCTCGACGAATGCTGGTCTGCCGCTGCGCCCGCCAACCGCCTGCGGGAATCGTTCCAGAAACGCCTGGACCAGCACTGGGAGGACATCTTTCGTCTGCTGCTGGAGCTATACGGGCATCGATACGACTTTTTCTTTCACCTGCAGGAGATCGTCCGCACGGCAGCCAGCAGCTGGATTCGCCGCCCGGAAGAGCTCAGGAGACTCGATGCCGAGCGCATCAACGAGCCTGACTGGTACCTGTCTGAAAACATGGTCGGGGGAGCTTTGTATGTGGACCTGTTCAGTGAGAACCTCGGCAGGCTCCGCGAATGCATACCGTACTTTCAGGAACTGGGACTGACCTACATCCACCTGATGCCGCTGTTCGCCGTGCGTCCCGGTGACAACGACGGCGGCTATGCCATCAGCAACTATCGGTCTGTTGATCCCCGGCTGGGAACGATTGACCAGTTGCGAGACCTGGCGGCAGATCTGCGTGAAGCTGGCATCACGCTCGTGCTGGACTTCGTGTTCAACCATACGGCTGATGATCATGAGTGGGCCCAAAAAGCTCAGGCCGGCGACCCGGAATTTGAGCAGTACTATTTTCTTTTTGACGACCGCACGCTGCCCGATCAGTACGAGGCCACGCTGCGAGAAATCTTCCCGACGGTACGACGTGGCAACTTCTCCTGGCATGACGGCATGTCGAAATGGGTCTGGACCACATTCCCAGGACGATTCCTATTTGTGGGGCGTCAATTCCAGCCTCTTTTAAAAATTCTACCGTAGTTTCGACTTGTCTTTTCACAGCTATTGGTTTTGGTTCAATGATCTGCGCAATATGACGTAAAATAGTCGAATCACGACTATGTATTTGCAAAATTCAAAGCCATGAATTGCATCGGTGGAAAAAGAATTGATGCGGAATAATAGCATAGCTTGCACACTATTTATAAATTGAATCCGTTTTTGGAATTGTTTGACAAATTATGAGAAAACTATTTTTTGCATGTGCGCTATTGGGTTTCATGAGCTCATATGCACAATCTCCACTCACCACCACAGATTTTGAATTGTACGGTGATCATATTTTTGTAAAGGTCAGTGTGGATGACTCTGAGCCTCTGGATTTCATTTTC
>JANSXP010000044.1 GCA_024742875.1 Planctomycetaceae bacterium
CGTCAGAGCAAGCGACAACGGTTGATGACTCGCCCTCGCAAGCGGCTGCACTAGCGTTGCCCACGTGTGAGCTTCCACCGCCAGTCCAGCAGCTGCAGGGACGTGATCATTGCCGGTCGCATTGCGCGCATGAAAAAAGAGCCCCTCTGCAGAGAGGGGCTCTTCTTTGTTTAACCGGCTGCCAAAACGACTAGTTCGTGTTGGCTCGTCGTTCGGCAGACCACTCTCGCAGCAGTTGTTCCACACCCGCCTTGAAGTAGGCGTAGTCGTGGTAGCCGACTGAAGACAGGCGAACTTTTCCTTTGTGGTCAATCAGCAGCGTTGTGGGGTAGCCTTCCAGCTTGGGCAGCTGAGCAATCACTTCGTCGGTGACCAGAGCACACGGATAGTTCATGCTGGCATTGGCCTTAAACTCTTTGACCGTCTTCAGGTTGGCTTCATCGCTGGGACCACGTTCCTGATTCAGACCAACCATCTGGAACCCGTACTTGCTGTACTCGTCCTGCAGCTTGACAAAAGCAGGAATCTCCTGGCGACATGGTGGGCACCACGTTCCCCAAATGTCCACGATGCAGACGCGACCGAGCAGGTCCGATTTCTTCAGTGGCTTGCCATCGGTATCAACCAGATCGAAATCGAAGTTGAATGTCTGCCCCTTCTTCAGGTCATCCAGTGCCTTCTGAGCCAGTTCGGCTTCGTACTTCTTCTGCAGCTCGGCAAAGTGGGCTTCCCACTTCGCCAGTTCGGCTGCGTAGCCGGGAAGGGCTCGAACAGACGCCAGATCAGCATCAGTTTTGATCTGCTCAACGTTGCCAAATCCGTTATCGATGGCTTTGTTCAGGATCGCCAGAGCTTCCGTCGCCTGGTCCTTTTTGCCCAGAGAACACGCATGGTTGTAGTAAACGACGGCAGGCAGCTGGCCAGCCTGCATGTCAACGCCGGCGTCCAGCGCTTTGGTCAGCACAGTGCTGGCACGGGCAAAGGCCACTGCGGCAACGTCAGCATTGCCGCGCTGAGCCTGCATCATGCCCAGGTCTTCCATCGTGCCCACATAGTCTCGCACCTTTTCCGCATCGGTGGGAGCCGCCTCATAGCCGCTTTTGATCTCGGCAAAGTCTTTGGGCAGATCCTCAAAGTCTTCCAGCAGCCCCACAAGGATGGGATCCACATCAGCCGCCGGTGCAGCCGGAGCGGGTGTCACTGCGGCAGACTCTTCAGACGCCGAGCCGGAGCCAGCACCGTCATCGGTGGCCGGTGCATCCGGCGTGGTACCTTCGGGAGCGGATTCACTTTCGGATCCGCAGCCAATCACTGTGCATCCGCACAACAACAGTGCGGTCAATCGCCATGAAACCTTCATTACTATCATCCTTGAACGGCTTGCGTACGGGTCAGCATTCGAGATTTGCGGTGAATGCAAGAGCAACATCGACCATTCGCACCGGCTTAATTAACGGCACGACCGCTGAATCTGGCACTTACGCAATAATCCGCACATCACGACTCACCCGCGCAGAATTCGATCGTGTGCCGCTTCACACCCGGTCGCATTCCCGCACCGCCCACCACCCATCGGCAGTTTCCGCCGCCCGGCTGGTTCTGCGGATACGGTGATACGGGCTGTCGGGGTCGGCTAGACGGAGGTCAGGACACACCCGGCCACATGCCCGCCGAATCCCAGCGACAGCTTGAGGGCCTGGCTAGCCGTCAACCGACGACTGTCCGCCGCGACATCCACGTCGCAATCGGCGTCTGTTTGCACGTGATTGGCGGTGCCAGGCATCACACCGTGCCGCAGTGCCAGGCAGGTGACGGCCAGTTCAATCGAGGCGGCCGCTCCCAGCGTATGCCCAATCGCCCCTTTGATGCTGAAGGCGGGCAGCCGGCTGCCCAAACGCCCCTGGAGAGAAGCCAGTCCCCGCGCTTCCGCCAGATCGTTGGTCGGCGTCGCGGTGCCGTGCAGACTGACAAAGTCCGGCTGAATGTCACCCAGTCCTTCGATCACCCGGGCGACCATCTCTCCACTGGTATCGACCTGAGTCATACCCGTGCAATCGGTCAACACCCCTCCGCTATGGACTCGGGCATACGGGTTCGCTCCGCGAGCGGCGGCGTGCCGGGCTGACTCCAGCAACAGCATGCCCGCCCCTTCACCGATCACAAATCCGTCACGCTGCTGATCGAACGGTCGTCCCGCACAGGCCGGATCTGTCCTCTTTGAGGTGACGCCCAGCCGATGAAAACCGGACAGCACCGAAGCCCGCAAAGACGCATCACCACTGCCAGCCACACACACATCGCACTGACCACTGGCCACCAGCGTGAACGCCTCCAGAAAACTGAATAGTCCGGTCGCGCAAGCGGCCACCGGACAGCCAAAGGGCCCCATCGCCCCCGTCAGAGTCTGCACCATTCTGAGTGGCGAATCCGGCATGAAGCCTGATTGCCACAAATGCTCCAGACCCGTCGGAGCGGATGTCTGATCGCGGAAGCTGCGTTCGAGTGCTCGCAGGCTGGGTTTGCTCGTGCCAATCACACAACCAGTCTGCGGGCCAGACAGTTCGTTCATCCCCAGCCCGGCATCCTGTACGGCTTCCAGCAGGCACGAGGCCAGCATGCCGTTCAGGCAGTCCTGCCCCCACGTCTGGGCGAAGCTCGCCCTCTGTTCAGCGGGCAACTGTTTCCGGAGATGGTGCATGACAGCCAGATGGTCCACCGGGGCACCACCCGGTGGACGTTTCAGCAACTGCGTGAGGTCGTCAAAATGATCAATCAGTGAAGCATCGAGCAGACGCCCGCAGGTTGCTCCCTGCAGGAGTCCGTCCCACGCGGCCTCGCGCCCAATGCCCAGCGGGGTAACGAGCCCGATTCCTGTAACAACGACTTCGCTGGTGTCTGCGACCGGCATGAGCTGGCAGATGATGTGGGGATTGATTCGAATGGCAGGCCGGGGCAGAGGTGCTGCCTGCACACCGGCCATCCTGCCCGTCCAGAAGGGCCATTCAACGGCCAACCCGGAAAAGTCGACCGAGAAACGAACAATTTCCCGCCTCAGGATGTTCTAATCCCCGTCTCCTCCTGACGCCGAGAACCCAGTGAACGATCAGACCACCTTTCCGCCAGATTCCAGCGAATCCATTCAGCCGGCTGGCCGACTGGAGCGGCACTTCAATTGGGTGAACGATCAGAAGTGGAACTGGATGCCATTCTTAAGCCTGCGACCGGAACCGTACGAGTATGTGGTCCGCGGTGTCCTGATGGCATTCGCAACCCTGGTGTTCGGACCGATCTCCATACTGGGTGGCGTGTTCATTTTCTTTGTGGCCACGCAAACCCTGGGACTGTGGCTGGAAGTGTCGATCTGGCTGAGCATTCTCGGATTTATCGCCAGCCTGACCACGGGCGTAACTCATCAGTACGTCTGCTTTCATTTTTGGAACCGCCGCGCCTTTCGGCTTCGCAGCCAGCCGGGTTTTCGCCTTCCAGCAGCTGATGCCTCAGCCGTCGCCAGCGACACCGACAGCCCCTACCGCCCACCGGAATCCGGCGCCGCACCAGCCGCGCCCGACTACCTCACACCTCCGCTGCCACTGCGGCATACACTCAGCCTGCTGGAGGGATCGTTCGTTCACGGAACACTGCTGGCTCTGACCGTTGCCCCCACGTCATTCTGGTATGCCATTGGGACTCGCAACTGGTCAGATGACTGGCAGATTGCCGTGCGTCTGGCCCCGTTGCTGTCAGGGATCATCCTCGCGGCGGGAATCTGGATCATGGAATCCGGCTTGTCGGTTTCATTTCGCTGGCTGGCTCTGGCCGCACGCACACTGGTGGGATTTGTGCTGATTGCCACAGGAATTCTGTCGCTGGTCTCATCTGCACTTCTCTCGTCTGCGGCCGGCACTTGGACACTGTCCGTCTGTGGCATCGTGCTTGGTATCATGGGGGGCTGCACGCTGGTGCACTGCCTGATTCAGTCCGCTCGGCTGTTCCGGGAAACCACAAGCCAGCAGGCAGGTGACAGCCGGGGCATCCTGCCGCCTGCCCTCTCCGTGCCACTGATGGCCGACGGAGAGCGTCCTTGAATTCAGCTCCCGTGCGAACAAGTCGCCAGTACAGACTGATTTCCGCCGGCCTGGCCTTCGTTGTCTGGGGCGCGTGGGCGTGGTTTGTGAATCAGCTGGAAGATCGCCCCGACCAGCTCTCCCCTGTGGGATCAGGTTTGATTCAGGGCACCGCCAGCTGTCTGATTACTCTGTTCATGCTCCGCAGCGTGACGCACCTGTATCACGCATTCTCGGCCCGCCAGTTTGCTGCCCGCGCACGCCTGTTTCTGCCAGCGATCCTGACCACCGCGCTGACCAGTTCGTGCCTGTCCGCCGCGCACCTGCTGGCCGGGACGGCCAACGTCGTTGGAACGGTGCTCCCCGGCATCATTGTGGCGCTGTGTTTTAACACGCTCACCTGCTGGAAACTTCACCAGCAGTGCCTGAGGCAGTCGCCAAAAAGCAACCTGCCGGCAGAACACTCAACCGACGCGATTCGGTGAGCAAATCAACGGTTTTCGATGCATTTGCAAAGCCGAATGCGTACCCTCACAGCTGCCTTTCTGTCTGTCGTCATCTGGCAGGACCGTCGACAGCACCGCCCGTTTGCAGCTGAGATTCATGTCCCACGTTCCTTCCCCGTCACTGAGCCCCGCCACGACATCAGAATCGACCACCGGTCTGGTGGTGGGCTCGTTTGCCGGGACGAACACGCAGCTGCAACAGTTCGTTCAACAAACCTGGCAGGATGCCTATCAGGGCAAGGTGAACTTTCCCCTGTGGTCGGCCGATTATTTCGACTGGCAGTTCAGCACAGCCACCGGGCCCGACCGCCGACTCTGTGCACAGCAGGACGGCGAACTGACGGCCGTACTGATGGGCACACCCTCACGTTTTCGTTTCGAATCACAGTCACTGGAAGGTGCCCACTACAGCTGGCTTTCCGTGGCCGCCTCACACCGCGGTCGCGGCCTCGCGTCGCAGCTGGATGCCGCTCGTCAAATTCACGAACAGACGCACCATGGTCAGGCAATTGTCAGTTTTCGCTTTACGGGGTCTCGCCATTCACTGGCAGAACGTCCGGACAAAAGACCACACCAAAGATCGCCCAAGTTCCAGCGTTCCATCGGACTGTGGGCCCGACCGTTGTCTGGCAGCGGTCTGCGTCGATGGAACACCAGTCGCGGTGAAGGCCTGTTTGCCTGGGCGGGAACGCCATTCACCCGGAGCCTTCGCTTCTCCAGCACCTCAGACAACCTGCGTCCGTTTGATCCGCTGGATCTCGGACAGTGCCTGAACATCGTCACTGCCCGCAATGATCAGTTTGCATTCACCATCGACTGGGACGAAACGCTGCTGCAGCATCAACTTCACGGCAGTCCGGTTGCGCGGACACTCGTCTGGGAGCGTCACGGCACAGTGACTGGATTTCTCAACTACCACATTCTGCCATTCTGCGGACGCACGATCGCGCCGGTCGCCGTGATCGACATGATGGAAATCGATCAGCTCAGTCGGCGGGAACAGTCCGAATTCCTGCGGCGGTCTCTGGCCCAAATGAAAGAGCAGGGCGCCATCGTCGCTTTGAAACTCAGCAGCAAAGACGTGCCACTGGATGCGCTGCTGCTGAATGGGTTTACACCACGGCGGCGAGACTCTCACCTGGTTGTGCAGACAGTCGGTTGCCCGGCGCAGGCCGCTGCGCAAACGGCCTCCCCGGTTCCGATTCGGATCCCCGTCGGCAAACCCATACGGATTCTGTGGCGCTGACCGCGCCCCCCAATTCCCACTGTGCGTTTTGACAGACCTCATGCTGAAATACCTGCCTGCCATTACTCCGCGAGCGATCTCCCGCCTGACGCTCAGCATTCTTCGCAAGGGATCGTGTGACGCCTTTGAGCAGTCTTTGCAAACGGCCCACGATTATCAGCACAACTGGATGCTCGAACGCGTCCGCAAATGTGCAGACACACAATTTGGCCGCGACCACGGCTTCGCTTCAATCCGCACCCTGACAGACTTTCGCGCGCAGGTGCCAGTCGTTTCTTACGAAGCCTTCGCCCCCTATATCAACGATGTTGCTGCCGGCAAAACCAGCGCGCTGATTCCCGACTCAGAAAAGCTGGTGCAGTTTACGATCACCACCGGCAGCAGCGGAGTCCCCAAGCTGAACCCCGTCACTGACACCTGGCTAAAGCAGTATCGCAAAGCCTGGGACGTCTGGGGAATGAAGTTCTTCGTCGATCACCCCCAGCATATTGGCGCTCGTATGCTGCAGATGTCGGGCACGTGGGACATGGGGACGACCCCCGGCGGACACCAGATCAGCATGGTGAGCGCGTTACTGTCCAAGATCCAGAACCCGTTCCTGAAGCCCTACTACCTGATCCCCAACATCGTCAATGAGATCCCCGATCCAGTGGTGCGTCATTACGTCGCCCTGAGGCTGAGCATTTCAGCGGATGTCGGCTGGATTCTGCTGATGAATCCCGGCACGCTGATTCGCCTCGCAGAAATTGGAGACACCAACGCTGACACTCTGCTGAAAGACGTGGCGGATGGCACGCTGTCCACGCGGTTTGATATCCCCGAGCCGATTCGCCGCACACTGGTCGCGGAGCACCTGAAGCCACACCCGGCCGCCGCGCGTCGGCTCACGGCGCTGGCCTCACAGCGCGGTCAGCTGCTGCCGAAAGACTATTGGAAGCAACCCGCCATTTCGTGCTGGCTGGGCGGAACAGCCGGCTATCAGTCTCGCTACCTGAAAGACTACTTTGGCGACTCTCCGTGTCGGGACATGGGGCTGGTGTCCAGCGAAGGCCGACATACCATCCCGCTGCAGGACACCGCCCCCTGGGGCGTGCCGTCCATTGGCTCCGGCTTTTATGAGTTCATCCCGATCGAGCAGGCGGATACCCCGCAGCCGGACGCCCTGGATGGTCGTGATCTGGAGGAAGGCAAACAGTACCGTCTTGTGATGTCCACAGCCGCGGGCTACTTCCGGTTCGATATCGGAGATGTCGTCACCTGTCGTGGCTTTCACGGCGAAGCTCCTTTGATCGAATTCCTGCAGAAAAGCGCGCGTGTCGGCGATCTCGAAGGAGAAAAGCTGACGGAACATCAGGTCGTCGAGGGAGCCCACAAGGCGGCCGCAGCAACAAATCAGGAGTTGTCGCTCATCACAGCCGTTCCGAGGCGACTGGAGAATGAGCAGCCTCGATACGACTTTCTGGTAGAAGTCACAGACGTTTCCGCTGAACGCGGCCCCGCATTTTTGACAGCACTGGACGCAGAGCTGGCCGAACTCAATTTTCTCTGGCGAGCCCGCCGCAAAGAGGGCGTGCTGCAGGCCCCTCATCTGCACCTGATTGGCCCCGGAGAGTGGGATCGCTGCATTCAGGCCGAAGTCGACCGCCGCGGCACGGGCGACTACCAGTACAAGCATCCCGGACTGGTCGTGGAAGAGAACTGGCTGCAGCAATTCCGGATTGTCAGTACCGTTGAGGCCACCAGGTGATTATGTTGTGCCGCGGGCGCCCGCATTGCCGGACCGGCAAAGTCCTCCCCAAACGCCCAGAAACCGCCACTCTCGAGACGTTCGACAATCCTAAACCACAGCCGCTGGCTGGCCCGCACCTGACTCCACGCAGAAACCACCCGCACACACTCGCCACAGATTTCCGCCTTTGGCCACTGTTTCCTCATTTTCCGGCAGCGATTCGACACTCTCCGCAGACTACGACCAGCTATTGGTCTGTCGGCAGCAACTGAGCGAACCGCATCGACAGCGACTGGAACATCTCGCCTGGGAACGCGCGTCGGTTCCGGAATCCTACGACATCGCGGTCTCCGAAGGCAAAGTGATCCAGATGCCCTGCGGCGGTGGTGTCGCCAGCGTTCTGGAAGATGGACGTTTCTGGCATATCGCTGGAGGACTGCTGGCGGATGAAGCCACCAAGCCCAAAATGGCCCACTGGCTGGCGGGCCTGTCCGAACAGCAGAACAAAACGATTGCCGTCTACAACGTCAACCGGCATGACGCGGGACTGCTGCAGGACGAAGGCTTCGTCGTCAACAAATTCGGAGAAGAACCCGTTCTCAATCCCCAGCAGCAGACATGGTCCGGACGGCGGTTTGAATGGGTGCGGCGGCAGTCCAACTTCTGCCAGCGAGCGGGCGTCGTGGTGGAAGAAATCCCGGCGGCCGACCAGCAGGCAGAGTTGGGCGACACTCTGCTGGAAATTATGAACGACGATCTTTCCGGTCGCACATTTGACAAACCACTGCGGCTGCTCGAAGGACAGTTTCACCCGCACCAGCTGCAGCGTCGCCGACTGTTCGTCGCTCGCCGTAAAGAGGATCAGTACGTCGAGGGGTTTCTGGCCTGCAGTCCCCTGCACGGCGGACGAGGCTGGGCGTTTGAAACCTACCGTAAACGCACAGAGTCCACGCGCGGCCTGACGGCTCATTTGTTTCGCAGTGTGTGCGATCAGCTCAAAGCCGAGGGCGTGGAACGCGTCTCACTGTGTCTGGTCCCCGGTCGTAACGTTTCGCAGTCAGCCTTTGAGGACGACGACGGACGACTGCGATGGCTGCTGAACGCCTGGTACGGCAAACTGGGAGTCCTGTTTAACGCCAAAGGTCAGGATCATTTCAAGAGCCGGTTCCGCCCGACCTACGAAGACCGCTACCTGTGTGTGAACCCTGGCTCCACGGTCTCTTCCATCTTTTCATTCCTGCGGACCAGCGGCGCACTGAAAGCCAACTGGTGGAACCTGAGTCGGCAGACATGGAATGCCACGTTTCGCCGCCGCCGGTCCGGCTGATCAGCCACTGGTGCCAGCCCGTTCGGTAAACAGACGCTCAACTTCGACATGAGCATCACGGTGCACGAGCAGTACCACCGTGTCTCCGGCCTGCAACTGGTCATCGGCGCTGGGCACCCGCACATGCTCGGCCCGCTCGATGGCCGCCACGATGCAGTTGGGCAGGGCCAGTTCGCGGAGTGACTTTCGTGTGGCCAGAACGTTTTTGCGGACTTCCAGTTCCCAGATCTCGGCCGCATTGCCGGCGATGGCCGAACGCTCCCGAATGACGCCGCGAGAGACCAGCCCCACAATCTGCCGCGCCATTGCTTCCCGGGGGCTGACCGCCACATCAATCCCAAGTCGTTCCAGTACGTTGGCGTAGTCAGGGCTGCGGACGATTGTCACCAGACGTCGGCAGCCCAGTTGCTTCGCCTCCACGCCACAGACGATGTTCTCTTCGTCCCGCCCCGTGCACGCGACAAAAACGTCCGCTTTGCCAACACGCGCTTCTTCCAGGTCCGCCCGACTTTTGACGTCCGCGTGCAGGACGGTCGTGCGCGGCAGCCGCTCGGCGACGTGATCGCATCGCTGCGGGTCGGCTTCCATCACCGTGACGCGGCAGCGAGTCTGTTCCAGCAGGCGAGCCAGATTCAGCCCCGTTTCCCCCCCGCCGGCAATCACCACTCGTGTCCGCTCGGTATCCCGGTCTTCAAACTGCTTGGCCACCTTCGCCACTTCGCCGTGAGATCCGATGAGCGTGACGTGATCTCCCGAGCGGACACAGTCTTCGCCGCCGGGGATGACGGACCGTTCATTGTTGGTAATCAGGCCGATGCGAACGGTGCTCGGAAGCTGCAGTTGCTTCAGCGGCACTCCGGCCGCCCGGGCTTTGCGGCCCACATGAATTCCGTGCACCTCCACGCCACCACGGACAAAGTTCTGCACGGCCAGCACGGACGTACTGCGAATGTGACGTGCCAGTTCCAGAGCCGTCAGATGTTCCAGGCTGATCAGCCGGTCGATGCGAAAGTGACGCGGATAATCGAACGTGCTGTTGTCCTGGAAGATGGGGTTGAACACCCGCGCCACGCTGCGAGCGGCCCCCATTTCGCGAGCGATGCTGGCGCTGACCAGATTCACCTCGTCCCGGCTGGTGACCGCCAGACACAAATCCGCCAGCTGAATGCCGGCCTGAAACAGCCGCGACACGTCAAAAGCCGACCCGCAGACCGTCTGCACGTCCAGTTGCTCTTCCACACGCCGCAGCACGTCCGGATCATCGTCCACCACGCAGACATCAATCCCGCGTTCACACAGAAGTTCGGCAACGGTGCGCCCCACCGTGCCGGCCCCGAGGACAACCACGTTCATAGGTTTACCCGTTTGCTGATCCGCATCCGATGATCCTCACCTGATCTGGCCCGTGCCTTGTGCCGGTCCCCTCGCTGTGCTTTGGGCGATTTTTCAAACGCCCGCCTGCAGGGCTTCGGCCGCATCCATGGCAAAATAAGTCAGCACACCGTCAGCCCCCGCTCGCTTGAAACACAGCAGACTTTCCAGCATCACCGCCCTGCGATCCAGCCAGCCGTTGGCGGCTGCGGCATTGAGCATCGCGTATTCGCCGCTGACCTGGTAGGCAAACGTCGGCGCTCGCAGTTGTTCACTGACACGCCGCACAATATCCAGGTACGGCATGCCTGGCTTCACCATGACCATATCGGCGCCTTCCGCCAGATCGAGTTGTACTTCACGAATCGCTTCATCCGTGTTAGCGGGATCCATCTGGTAAGTCTTCTTGTCTCCTTTGCCGAGATTCCCCTTTGACCCCACGGCGTCGCGAAACGGGCCGTAAAACGCGGACGCATACTTGGCAGAATAGGCCATGATCTGCACATTCTCGTGCTGACCTGCGTCCAGCGCCACCCGAATCGCGGCCACTCGACCGTCCATCATGTCGGACGGCGCAATGATGTCATAACCGGCGTCCGCCTGGACAACGGACTGCTGTGCCAGAATCGCGAGGCTTTCATCGTTGTGGACCTCATCTCCGCGAATCACACCGTCCTGACCGTGGGTGGTGTAAGGATCAAGCGCCACATCGGCAATCAAACCAATGTCAATGCCCGCCTGGCGAATCGCACGCCCGGCCCGGTTGATGAGGTTCTCGGGATTGAGCGCTTCATCGCCGTCCTCGGTTTTGCGCTCCGTGGGCGTCACGGGAAAGACGGCCACTGCCGGAATGCCCCGCTGGGCGGCCTGCCCCACAAAGTCAACCAGCGTGTCCAGGCTGTATCGATTCACCCCGGGCATCGAATCGATCGGCTCCACCACGCTGTCGCCCTCTTTCACGAACACCGGCAGGATCAGATCGTTGACGCTCAACTGATGTTCCCGCACCAGTCGCCGGGACCAGTCGGTCCGACGATTGCGTCTCATGCGAATGAAGGGGAACTGGCTGGAAGAAGACGCTGACATAGAACTTTGTCAATCTCTGAATGACATACAAAACCGGCCTGATGGCGTGTCCACAGACAGGAGAGTCGGTTCACCTTTTCTTAACAGGCGGGTTATACTTTTGCGCGCCTCGATCGCAAACCGCGGACCTTGAGAGCTTTACAGAAAGCACACCTTGAACTGGCTGAAGTCACCACTTTTCTGGAAGATTACCGGGACTTACGCCGTTCTTTCGGGTGTGGGCCTGGTTGGCCTGCTGGTCACGATCAGTGGACGCGCGACTGATGCCGACCCTGCCTCGGGGGCCATCGCGCAGGCAGGCGTTTCCGCGGCCATCACCGTGTACATTCTGGCTTTGATGGCAGTTGCCATCGTTACGGCGGGGCTGACGAGTCACCTCGCGAGTCTGGTGACCAGTACGCGGCCCTACCAGGACCCTGTGATCGCCAGCAATCTGCTGACACGGCTGGTCGGACGCAATGACGAACTGTCCACGCTGGCCGAACGACTTCAGGAGTTCGTAACCGACCGCAACGAAGCGTCCAAAAGCTCCATCACCCGACTGGTCGTTTCTTCAGAACGGCTGAATACGGTCCTGCAGGCGATGACCGAAGGTGTGATAGCCATCGACGAGAAAGAGTCGATTCAGTTTGCCAACCATGCTGTGTGCCGCATGCTGGAGCTGTCAGCGGGACGTGTGGAAGGCCGACTGATCTTCGAAGCCGTCCGCAATACTCACGTGCATGATGCTGTGCGGCAGGCGCTCACGGAGGGACGCACCACGACTGTGGAATTTAAGGTCCCACGCAACGAGTCGCGACTGGCCCTGGCCGCCACGCCCATCGATTCCGGCGGTGCAGTGCTGGTGCTGGCCGACGTCACAGAAATGCGAAAACTTGAGGCCATGCGGCGGGACTTCGTCAGTGGTGTGAGCCATGAACTGAAAACTCCGCTCACTGTCATTCAGGCGTGCACCGAAACGCTGCTGCACGGCGCTATGGAAGACCGCGCCGCAGCCGAACGATTTCTCGTGCAGATTGAGGAGCAGGCGGATCGGCTGCTGCAGCTGATCATCGGCATGATGCAGTTGGCCCGACTGGAATCGGGCGAACAGATTTTTCACAAAGAGGCGGTCGACCTGCGTCCCATTTCCGACAAGGCCGTTTCGCTCATGCAGACGGTGGCAGACAGTCGCAGTATCAACCTTCAGGTCCGCGGTGTGGAGGAACTGTTTGTCCTGTCAGACCATCAGGCCACACGAACGATCGTGGACAACCTTGTGGACAACGCCCTGAAATACACGCCCGAGGGCGGGTCCGTCACGCTGGAACTCATTGAAGAACCCTCACAAAACACGCTGAAGGTCATTGATACCGGGCAGGGCATTCCGGAAGGCGATCACGAACGCGTTTTCGAGCGGTTCTATCGCGTGGAACGCGATCGCAGCAGTGAAACCGGCGGGACGGGGATGGGACTGGCCATCGTCAAGCATCTTTGCCAGGCAGTCGGAGCTGATGTCACACTCGAAAGCCAGCAGGGCGCGGGCACGACATTCAGCGTGACGTTTCCAATTACCGAATAGTGGGCGCTGGTCGGCTGCTGACTTCAAAGTCTGCTGACTTCGTTGCTTTCTGCCTGGTGTCGTTACGGTCTGCCTGACATCGTTAAGGTGTGCCGCACGCAGCGTGCTTGCGAGGCGACCAGGGCACGTCGGCTCGGCACACGAGCCGCCAACACTGCAAAGACAAACATCGCGACCAGCCGCTCACTTATTTCTGCTTGGTGTCGAAGATCGTTAGCCCGCTTTCGGTCGCCACATCACGCGAGGTAACGGAAATGCTGCGACTGTTTTCATCCACCACAATCACCAGTTTGCCCTCGTACATCGGGTTGCTGACGATGGTGTCCAGTGCGCGAATCGCGGGCACTTCACCCAGATCGTAGCTCTGAGGCATGTTCTGCGTCATTCCGGACAGTTTGAGCGCGTCACCGTTAATGATAATGGGCGTCTTGATTTCATCTGAAATGTAACTGAAGGCTTCCTGCAGCGGAGTGTTGCGGAAGTCGACAAACACGGGCATCGTCTTCAGACGTTCGAGCACACTGTCCGGAATTTTTGCCGCACTGGCGACTGCCGGAGCGGGCCCGTCAAAGTCCGTCACGAGAGACTGGTTCCATGTCAGCAGTGAGGCTGCCGCCAGGTTGGCCGCCGCCTTTTTCGGCAGCAGGGTCACCATTCGCACGTATCCCGGTCCCACGTGTGTTTTTGTGCCCAGCGTGGTGGCCTGCATCATGGCGGGGAACCGGCTGATCATGGTCCGGTAGCCCTCTGTCGTGGGCTGCATGAATCGCACGGCGTCCACCATCAGGCCGGGGAGTTTTTGCATGCGCAGTCGCATATGCCGCTGCACCTTGAGCGGGGAACTTTCGTTGGACTCTTTCAGCAGCGTCTCCATAAACAAATCGCTGTCCAGATGCAGACTCCAGCTGACCGTGCGAACGTCTTTCCCCAGCCACAGCACGAACTCGTCCGCCAGTGTCTGCAGATTCTCCGGAAAGACATACTTGCGATGCGTGTCGATCTTGCTGACGTCAAACGCCAGCGTCACCAGGCGTTTTCTGTCCGACTCCGCCAGCAGAGTCTCCAGCTCGACGCCCGGTTCCTGAGAATACGAACGGGCATCGGCCAGCAGGTCCGTGGCCGTCACGGGAGCGACCGCAAAAGTTTTCTTGTCAAGAATCATGTAGCTGAAGCGTTCACCTTCCATCACGGGCACAGTCAGGTCGGCCCGTGGCGTTGCTTTGAAGCGTTTGACCTGCATGTCGAACGCCGAATGCTCAGACTCCAGCCGCACCACGGCGATGATATCTGGCTCTGATGTCAGTGGGCCAAAGTTGATGCCCAGCGTCAGCTCTTCGATTTCCAGCGGAGCGAACCCGGTGATGGTCTGAATCTGACCTTCCAGCCAGACTCCCAGTTGAGACAGTGTGGCCACGAATTCGCGGTTCGCACGCTCTGCGCCCCAGATTTCCGATGGTCGCAGATGCAGCAACAGATCGGGCGCCACGGCCAGATACTGCATCGGGATGCGATCACCCGAAGTCGGGCTCAGCTCGCGGGCCTGCTCGTTGGACTCCGCCATCTCGGCCTTTGACTCTTCCCACGCCTCGTTAATGGCCGGTGGCTGACGAACTTCGGCCTGCGTGGTTTCGTCACCGGAGCCCCACCACAGACCAAACATACAAAAGGCGAACAGCGCGGTCCCCGCTCCAAACACAATGGGACCGGTGCGACTTTTTCGTTTACGACGTCCACGCACACGCGTGGCCACCGAGCGCTCTTCACCGTCAGTGGTGGCAAAGTCGAGCTCGTTGGTGGTGCCGCCGGCCGCGAGTCCCGCATCCAGCGAACCTGCCACCATCGTGGGGGGCGCTGGAGCAGAAGGCGTGCTGACCGGACCTGTCGGAATGGGGTCCACGACCGCTGCCGACTGGGAGGCCGGCTGTGACGGGATCTGCGGCGTGGCGGGAGTGACGCCTGCAGCGGGTGCAGGGGCTGCAGCAGCAGGCGCTGGGGCGGCGGGCGGAGCGTCATCCGGCACCCATCTGGCGGCCACACCGACCTCAGGTTCCGCGGGAGCAGACTCTGCCAGGCTCAGCGTCACCTCGTCCGGGTCTGACAGCACAAACCGGTGGCCACATTTGGGGCACTTCCCCTTCTTGCCCAGCAAACTGCGGTTGGGAAGCTTCAGCCCCGCGTTGCACTGCGGGCAATGGATCGTGATGGGCGACATGGACAAACCCGAAACTCTGGCAGCAATCAGTCATCAGGCCAGTCACCGCAGGCGGTGACTGGCGACCATAAACGTGTGGCCAAGTGTATCGCGCCGGATCGCGTTTAGAAACGCCCATCCGAAAACGCATCGAGATCCTCCAGCCCTCGCGAGGCCGGTAATTCGTGCAGAAACAATTCTGCCAGTTTCATATCGTCCAAAGTGGTGATTTTTATGTTCATCGGCCAGCCGGGACACACAAAAACCGAGTGTCCGCTGGCCTCCACCAATGAGGCCTCGTCAGTACAGGCAGCCGGGTCGGCCACGGTTTCATAGGCGTGCTGCAGCAACTCACGCGCGAACACCTGAGGTGTCTGAGCGAGCCGCAGCGGACTGCGATCCACCGTCACCTCAATCCGACCATCGTCCGCCACCCGTTTGACTGTGCTGTTCACGGCGATGGCCGGGATGACGGCCTGACGGTCCACGGCGGCCTGAAAAACATCGGTCACCCAGTCTTTGGTCAGCAGCGGCCGGGCGGCGTCGTGCACGGCCACGTACGCCGCCTCCGTCGTCAGCGCCGACAGGCCGTTCTGCACGCTCTCGGCCCGCGTGGTGCCGCCAGCCGTGATTGTCAGATCCAGAAACGTCAAATTGGCGGCGAAGCGCTGACGAAACTCCGCGATGTCTTCGGCGGCCAGCACCAGCACCACTTCGCTGACGTCATCACGATGCACAAAGTGCTCCACTGTACGCAGCCAGACAGCGCGGCCGTCCAGTTCTTCAAACGTCTTTTTCTGAGCCCCCCCATAACGCCGACTCGCGCCGGCCGCCGGGATGATGACTGCAAACTTTTCTGCCATTGTCCTGATCGCCGTTTAACGTGATCCGATCGCCAGGTGGCGTCGATCAGCGGTTCAACAAAAACGTAGCCACATCCGCCAGAAAGACCTTCATTGCCGACTTCACCTCGTCTGCCAGTGAAGACCCGTCAATGGCAGTGGTCATCAGATCGACCCAGCGGTCGCGGGCGGCCTGGTTAACGGCAAAGGGAGCATGACGCATTCGCAGTCGCGGATGACCGCGTTCCGACAGATACGTGTCCGGCCCGCCAAACCGATAGACCAGAAAACTTCGCAGCCGCTGCTCGGCTCCCTCCATGTCGTCCCTGGGATACATCGGCCCCAAAATGCTGTCATCGGGCACCTGCCGATAAAAAGCGGCGACCACTTCTCGAATCCCGGATTCGCCCACCGTGGCAAAGACTTCATTAACTGGCACGTTCAACGGACGACTCTCTACTTCAGCAGTTCCGCGACAAACGGGTTGATGTCTTTTTCATAGGTGAAGGCATCTTCTTCGCCGGGTTCCAGCAGTTTGTCGTCAAACCGTTTCGCCAGTTTCCCGTCTTTGCCGTACACGAAGGCCACCGGGATCGAATTCACCTTCAGTTCCTCGAACACGTCAAATGCATCCACCGTGGACATAAAATGTTTGCAGTCACCCGGGTTGCGACTGAGAAACTTTCGAACCTTCGGCTCATAGTAGGTCGGAGGCTTCGACTTGATCCCTGCGTAGTCCACATTCAGACTGACGCAAACGAGCTTGTCGCCGTACTTCTGCTTCAGCTTGAGCAGATTGGGAAACTCACGCATGCACGGCAGACAGGAGGTCGACCACACATCCACGACCACCACTTTTCCCTTTTGCGAACCCACAAACGCTTTCACGTCTTTCCACTGTGCGGGCGTCAGTTTCACCTTTTCCGGAGTCGTCTGTGCCGGGACGGCCGTCACTCCTGCCACTAACTTTGACGTGGTCCCCGGCAGCAGATTACTGCACACCATCAGGCAGATTGCTGTGAGTAACGCTGAATTTTTCATCTGGCGATCCCGAGTTGAAGAATTGGGTGGGAACGGTCATTCCTAAAGCCGCGTTCAACGAGGTTGTTGCCGACAGGGATTCGGCATTCAGCGCTGAACGCCGCGCAACGTGCAACCTGACAGCATGATAGGCAAAAGTCTTACAGAGAAAAGGGGCTGCGGTGCTCGCCAGACCTGCATGGCCGAGGCAATGCTGTTATTTTCCATCGCCGTCCCGTTTCACGGGCAAATTTTTCCCACTGTCCGCCTTTCCCGGCTTCCGCGTGCAAAAGCTTCTTGCCATAGAATCGTCCTGCGATGAAACCTCAGCCGCAGTGGTCGCATCAGACCGCTCGGTCCTGTCCAACGTGGTGGCGTCACAGTTTGAGCTTCACGAACAATTCGGCGGCGTGGTTCCTGAAATCGCATCCCGAGCGCACGTGCGTCGCATTCTTCCTGTGATCGAGCAGTCACTGAAAGAAGCCGGCTGTGCGCTCAGCGACCTGTCCGCCATCGCCGTCACCTCAGAGCCCGGTCTGGTTGGATCCCTGCTGGTGGGCATGACGGCCGCCAAAACACTTGCTATGACGCTCGACATACCCCTGGTCACCGTCAATCACATCGATGCCCACATCTATGCCTGTGGCATGGGGCAGCCGCAGAGCATTTTTCCCTGCGTGGGTTTTGTGGTCAGCGGCGGACACACCAACCTGTACGACTGCCGCTCAGCCACAGACTTCACCATGATCGCCGGCACCACAGATGACGCCGCCGGCGAGGCCTTCGACAAGGTGGCCCGCATTCTGAATCTCACCTACCCCGGTGGGCCATCCATCGCCAAAGCCGCAGAATCCGGTGACCCTGCGGCCTACGATCTGCCCCGTCCGATGATGCGTTCTGACAGGCCCCATTTTAGTTTCAGCGGGTTAAAGACGGCCGTGCTGTATGCTGCTCGCGGTGTACCCGGACCAAACCAGCTCAGTGACACGCCGGCAGACCGTGTCCCCAATCTTGCGGCCTCGTTTCAGCAGGCCGTGGTCGATGTGCTCGTGTTTAAAGCGCGGCACGCACTGAAGAAACTGGGGCACAAGCGGCTGTGTGTCGGCGGTGGCGTGGCGGCCAATACCGTCCTGCGAGCGCATCTGGCAGACATGTGCCACCGACACGGATACCAACTGCACGTCGCGCCTCCACAGCTGTGCACGGACAACGCAGCCATGGCGGCCATCGCCTGGGAGTATCTGGAACAGGGCAAAACGGCCGACCTTTCGGCCGATGTACTGCCCGGTCTTGTCCGCCCCGGACAACCGCGCAAGAAATCGCCGACCGGCAACTGACCGCCGATCTCCGTCAGTAAGCATGCACACTTATCTGTCGGGAATCATCCGCAGCACCGGCAAAATCGCGGCTAGTCGACCGTCGGCTCTCGCCAGCGACGACCGGTTTCGGACAGCAGGCGATCTGCGGCCGCCGGCCCCCACGTGCCAGCCGGATACAATTCCAGCCCGGCGCCGCCGGACTCCCAGCGATCCAGCACAGGGTCCACAAACTTCCAGGCGGACAGCAATTCGTCGCTGCGGGTGAACAGGGTGGAATCCCCGCGAATCACGTCCAGCAGCAAACGCTCGTAAGCGCCGGGCAGATGGGTTTTAAAGTGGTCTTCGTACTCAAAATCCATCGCCACAGGCTCCACCTGATACTGCATCCCGGGACGTTTGGTGGAAAACCGCAGGAAGATCGCCTCATTGGGCTGAATCCTGAGCACCAGCTGGTTGGGGCGTGCTTCCACGAGGTTGCACAGATCGCCATCACACTCCACTGTGCTGAACAGGTTCAGCGGCGGACTCTTGAACTGAATGGCAATCTCGGTGACACGCTGCGGCAGACGCTTGCCGGTCCGCAGATAAAACGGCACGCCCGCCCATCGCCAGTTGTCGATTTCGACATGCATGGCGACGTACGTTTCCCGATTGGATTTGTCCGGCACGCGATCTTCCTCGCGATAGGCGCAGGCCGGCTGTTTGTTCACCAGTCCCTCCCCGTATTGTCCGCGAATCGCCCAGCGATCAATCGATTCGCTGTTACCCGGCCGCAGCGCCTGCAGCAGTTTCATTTTCTCATCACGGATTTCGCGTGCCTGAAACAGGGCAGGGGGATCCATGCCAATCAGACACAACAGCTGCAGCACATGATTCTGCAGCACATCACGCAGGGCACCGGAGGTGTCGTAATAGCCGCCTCGGCCGCCTTCCATGCCGATGGATTCGGCCACCGTGATCTGAATGTTGTCCACATGATTGCGGTTCAGCAGAGGCTCAAAGATCGCATTGCCAAACCGAAACAACAGAATGTTCTGGACGGTTTCCTTGCCCAGATAATGATCGATGCGGTAGATCTGGTCTTCCGTCAGGCAGTTGTTTAACTGCTCATTCAGCACCTCAGCCGACGCCAGATCCGTGCCAAACGGCTTCTCCACAACCACACGCAGTCGATCGCTCTTTTGGCGTTCTTTGGGAATCATGCCGGCCGCATCCAGCCCTCGCACGGCATCATCGAACAGCGATGGAGCCGTGGCCAGATAGACGACCCGCGGCCGGTCAGCGCTGGTTCCCAGCTGTGTTTCAATCTCGCGAGTCGATTTTTCCAGTGCGACGTAATCAGCTTCCACACCCAGATCCACCCGTCGATAGAACACGCGACTGGCGAACTGCTCCCAGGCGGCCTCTGTTTCCGCATCCGGCGATTCTCCCAACACCGAAGCACGCAGCTCACTGCGGAACTGCTCGTCCGTTTTCTCACGCCGCGCCACGCCAATCACCGGACTTTTGCTGTTCAGAAAGCCCTGCCGGGACAATTCGAACAGCGCCGGAATCAGTTTTCGCGCCGTGAGGTCGCCGGAGGCGCCAAAAATCAATACGGTGGTGTCTTCACCAGTGAGGTAATCAGAGGCCATGATCTTGTCCCAAAATTCGCCGGGGGCGGCGTTTGGGCGACTGACATTTCCTGTCGTCCGTCGCCCAGTGTTCTTTGCATCAATCCGCTGCGTTCTTCTGCAACCGCCTTTCGGCTCGTCGCAGCTCCCCGCACCACTGGGTGTATCGGAACACCTCCGGAACGTCCATCCCAGGACACACTGTCCGGATTCCGAGGCACAGATTTCCTGATCCAGGAGTAACGCGGCTGCGTTAAGCCTGTGGGAATGATGGCCGGGACGATTCTAACCCGACTGGGACAAATCCGCCCTGCCAGGGAATTCTCCCCCCCGGTCGGAAACCTGAGGGAACCGTGCTCGTTTGGTACGGCGGGCCGTCAGAATCGGCTATGGTACGGCCTGGGCGGAAAGTAACGTTCAACTGCAGAAAGCCTCTCGAGAATGGCCAGCCACGTCGTTGAATTTAAAAACGTCAGCAAGACCTACAACTTTGGTCGCCACGATGCGTTCACGGCCGTTCGCGACGTAAATTTTGCCGTCGAGGACATCCCGGACGAAGGTGAATTTATCGCCATTCTTGGCCCCAGTGGATGCGGCAAGAGCACCATCCTGCGAATGATTGCCGGCCTGCAGCCGCAACATCCCTGCACCACAGGGGAAGTTCTGGTCGACGGAAAACCGGTCACCGGCCCCGGTCGGGATCGCGGTATGGTGTTCCAGGACTACACCAGTTTTGACAACCGCACTGTCCTGGATAACGTCGCGTTTGGTCTGGAATGTCAGGGCATCGACAGAGAAACACGCTACGCACAGGCCCGTGAGTGGATCGAGCGTGTCGGACTGAATGTGGACGCGGACTCTGGCAAATATCCCCATGAACTGTCCGGTGGCATGCGGCAGCGTGTGGCCATCGCCCGCAGTCTGATCCTGCGTCCCCGCATCATTCTCATGGACGAGCCGTTTGGCGCACTGGACCCGCATACCCGCATGCAGATGCAGGATCTGCTGGTGGAATTGTGGCGGGAAGTGCAGGCCACCGTGTTTTTTGTCACCCACTCGATCGAAGAATCCGTCTATCTGGGGGATCGTGTCTTTATCCTCAGTCGATCTCCCGGCACCCTCCTGCACCAGATTGCCGTGGAGCCCCCCAACCGCCCGGCCCTGCAAATGCAGCGAGAACCCGCTTTTCAGGAGACGGTCTTTCAAATACGTGATATTTTGGAAGAGCTGGAAAGCCCACAGTCGTCTGCCACCCACTAACCCGCATCAGCCCAACAACGGCGAACAGGAACGTGAGCCTCTCGAAGTACATCAAAGCCGCCTTTACCAACCGCTGGAATCTGCTGGGTCTGGCCGGCGGGATCGGCTTTTCCCTGCTGTCCGGCGCGCCGGAAATCGGCCTGCCGCTGGTCGCTGCTGCCGAAATTGCGTGGCTGGGGTTTGTCGGCACGCACCCCAGATTTCGGCAGTTCGTGGACGTCAGCGAACATCGGCAACTCCAACAGGACGACGCCCGCACGGCGGAAATCCGCATGCGTCGCATGCTCACCTCTTTGCCCCGAGGCGCTCAGCGACGATTCGACGTGCTGATGGAACAGTGCGAGGAACTGCGGAAGATCACGCGGCAGTTTCAGCAAGCCCACGGGGCGGACACTGACGAGGCCATCGCCGAAGTCCGCCTGGAAGGCCTGGACCGGCTGCTGTGGCTGTTCCTCAAACTGCTGTACACGGAAAACTCGCTGAACCGATTCTTCGAAACCACGACCATCGATCAGATCGAACGCGAAATCCGACAGGTCAAAGGGCGGTTGAACCGCGAAAACGCCAGACCCGACCAGGAACAGCGCAGCCGCATCATCGCCACACTGCAGGACAATCTGAAAACCTGCGAGCAGCGTAAACGCAATTTCGAGCAGGCGCGTGACAGTTACGAACTGGTTAAAGCCGAGCAGCGTCGCCTGGAAAACAAGATCCGCTCACTGGCCGAGCTGGGCATCAGTCGCGGAGATCCGGCGTCACTGTCCAGCGAAGTCGACACCGTGGCCGGCAGCATTCACGAAACCGAAGCCACGCTCAGTGAACTGGAGTTTGTGACCGGGTTTCAAACCTATGAAGACGAAGCCGTCCCGGAAATCGTCACCCGCAAAGTTGTGACCGGAGAATAACGGTCGTCCATGCGGAGAAACGCCGCCGCCCGGCGGTCATCGGCCGTTTTCCCATTGATCAATCGCTGCACGTTCGATCTGCTGATCTGTTATGAAGATTCTTGTTCTCGCCGGTGGCACCTCGTTTGAGCGCGAAGTCAGCCTGGAATCCGGAAACGCTGTAGCGTCCGCTCTGGATGAGGCCGGGCACACGGTCGTGCTAATGGATTCTGCGGAAAGCGGGCCGGATGCGTGGCAGCAAACGGGCTGCGAAATCGTCTTGCCCATGGTCCACGGAACGGACGGTGAAGACGGCGTGCTGCAGGCGCAACTGCAATCCGCAAAGTTGCCGTACGTGGGCAGTTCGCCGGCCGCCTCGAGAAGGACGTTCGACAAGCCGACAACCATTGAACAACTGCGAACGGCCGGCCTGCCCGTTGCCAACAGCGGTGTCTACACGGCCGATGGACCGCTGCCAGGACACCAGCAGCGGCTTGATCAACTCCACCTGCCGATTGTTGTCAAACCGTCCCGCCAGGGATCCAGTGTGGGCATTTCCATTGTCCGTACGGCCGATCAGATGCTGCCCGCCATTCAAAAGGCACTCGCATTTGGCGAGGAGTGTCTGGTGGAGGACTACATTGAGGGCCGCGAAATCACAGTGCCTGTGATCGATGGAGACGCATTTCCGATCGTGGAAATTCTCCCTGCCACGGATTGGTACGACTTCAACGCCAAGTACAACGACCAGAAAACAGACTACCGCGTCAGCCCCAGTGATCTGCCGGAAGGCATTTCCCAGATTGCCGTGGCAGCCTGTGAAGTGTTTGGGGTGAAAGGCATCGCCCGCGTCGACCTGCGAGTGGACGGAAACGGACAGCCACGGATTCTGGAAGTCAACACAATTCCCGGCATGACGACGCACAGCCTGGTGCCCAAATCGGGCGCCGAGCGGGGCTTGTCGCTGGCTCAAATCTGTGAACTGGCCATCAACAACGAACTGACTCGGGCAGATGCCAGCCAGTCGGACTAAGACATCGATGAAACCAGGCACGCAGGCCGTACACAAAGACTGAGTCTGCGCGAGGCCGGCCGCACTCAGGTTTTCGGCTGGTCGCCGTCTTTCTTCTGCGGCTGCTCATGACGCAGCAGCGGGAAGAAAATCACATCGCCGATTTTGCGGCCATTGGTCAGCAGCATCACCATGCGATCGATGCCGATTCCCAAACCGCCCGCCGGTGGCATCCCCACCTTCAGCGCTTTCACAAAATCGTCGTCCATCTTCGCCATCGAATCTTCTTCCGACATGCCGTCGAGCTGTTTTTTGAACAGCTCTTCCTGCAGCCGCGGATCGTTCAGCTCGGTGTAGGCATTCGCGAGTTCCATGCCCTTGATAAAAAGTTCAAACCGTTCCGCCACAGAAGGGTCGTCTGTTTTGCGTTTGGTCAGGGGGCAGATCGATGCCGGATAGTCCGTCACAAACACGGGACCTTCCAGATGATCCTCCACAGTCTCCTCAAACACCTCGCTGATGATCACATCCGGGTGCTTGCCGTCAGTGTCGATGCCCAGCTTCTGAGCGACCGCCGCCACTGCCTGCTGATCCTGCATCTCGCATCCGGCATGCTCTTTGAACAGTTCGCCGTAAGTGCGGCGCGGCCAGGGCGGCGTCAGGTCGACCGTCTCGCCATCGTCTCCCCATGGCAGCACGAGTGTGTCGCCAATCGCCTTCGCTGCATTGACGACAATTTCTTCTGTCAGATCCATCATCGAACGATAATCGCCGTACGCCTGATAGATTTCGATCATCGTAAACTCAGGGTTGTGCGTCTTGTCGACCCCTTCGTTGCGGAAGACGCGGCCGATTTCGTACACGCGTTCGATGCCGCCGACCATCAATCGCTTCAGGTGCAGTTCCAGCGCGATCCGCAGATACAGCTCCATGTCCAGAGCGTTGTGATGCGTAATGAACGGCCGGGCAGCCGCCCCTCCGGCAATCGAATGCAGTACGGGCGTTTCCACCTCATTAAAACGATGACCACGCAGAGTCTGTCGCACGGAATCAATAATTGTCGACCGCTGCAGCATGCGTTCCAGCACACCGTCACCGTAGATCAGATCCACATAGCGCTGACGCAGTCGCAGTTCGTCGTCCTTCAGTCCGGAGTACTTTTCCGGCGGCTGTGCGAGCGATTTGCACAGTACTGTCAGCTTCTCCACTTTGATCGACGGCTCACCACTGTCGGTGCGCCAGGCCGCGCCATCAATGCCGATCAGGTCTCCCAGGTCCAGTTGTCCCATCAGTTCCCACTGTTCTTCGGACAGATCACCGCGTGAGAACAGCAGTTGAATTCGACCAGTCTGGTCCTTGATGTCATAAAACCGCAGCTTGCCCGCCTTGCGACGCAGCATGATTCGTCCTGCCGCCCGCACATCTGGACCGGGTTCACCGGAAGCCTGGGGGACAGCAGCAACACACTCGGCAATGGAGCTGTGATCATCAAACCGCTGGCCGAACGGGTCATGGCCGAGTTCCTGAATCTTTTCGAGCTTCTCCAGGCGTACTTTTTCGAATCGGTCGACCTTGACCTTCTTCTGCTTGCCCTGTTTTTGATCCGACATATTCTGTCGCTTTCCGAAGGATGCCCGTGGGGCATGCGAGTTGAGAATTTCTCAGCCAGTCAAGGCCGGTGAACGGCAGACGTCATCGTGCCACGACAGCTGCAGCATAGACGGGCGGAACGAATCGTCCTGGTGAACTGCCGATGATCGTCGCTTTCGCTGGTCGCAAAGGGACGTGCCAGACGTTTTGTGGCGGTCTGTTTCCCACCAGTTCCGCTTCACAGGAATCGGCATCGGGCCGGCTACCTGCCTTTGGCCCCAGAGGCCTTTTTTCCGGCCGATTTTTTAGACGCTTTGGCGGCCGCTTTAGCAGCCTTTTTTTTGGGCGATTTCTTACCTGCTTTTTTCGATGCCGCCTTTTTCTTCGCCCCGGCCGAGCCCGACTTCGGGTCAGACTCTTCAGCTTCGAAAATGCGATCCCAGCCGGCCACAAACTTCTTGCTGGCCCCGGTATGTACCGTGTATCCCGTCATGTCCCTGTCTGTCTGTCAGCAACAGCTGACCCTTAAGCCATTCAAAACTGTCCGGTTGCTCCCGTCACTTCTTCGCTTGACTGATGTCATTGAAGTCGACTCGGTCGCCGCACGCACAGCAGCGACGCCAGCGGAAGCCGGGTGCAACCAGCCGGTGGAGGGAACGCCTCCAAAACGCTGGGCAGAGGGTAATGGGATCTTCGCGAATTGACAACAATTGCCTCACTGGGGTTCGCAATTTGCCGCCACTGGCAAAACACGGTTCCCGCCTTCAGCCCCCTTAGAGCGTGGGCTCCCAGCCGGGCGCATAGTCCCGTTTCCACAGCTTCGCGGCGGCCTCGCTGTTCATAATGTGGCCATTTCCCGGATCGCACTTCAGAGAATCTCCCGTACGATGCGCTATGTTGCCCAGATGGCACAGCAGCGTGCTCTTGTAGGCTTCTTCAATTTCCGCATTCAGCAGCGTGGGGTCAGACTGTCGGATGGCGTCCACAAAGTTGGCCGCATGCTGCGAATCGGCCGCTCGCCCTGTTTCGGACTCCACTTCTTTGCCTCGCTGGTCAAACACCCGGTAGCCCCAGCTGTCGAGCGTGATGGAACCCTCTTCTCCGTGAAATGACACTCCAAACGTACTCCCGTTCAGTCCCATCCGGTTGCAGCTCAGACCCTCCCAGATCATCTGTTTGTCGTCTTCAAACTCGAATGACACCACATGCGTGTCGGCTGTCTGCTGGTCGTCGTCAAAACGGTATCTGCCCCCCGACGACACCACGCGGGTCGGATAATCCACCTGCAGCCCCCAGCGGGACAGATCCATCGAATGCACGCCATTGTTGCCCAGTTCTCCATTGCCGTAATGCCACACCCAGTGCCAGTTGTAAGGCAGACGATTCGAGGTGTAATCCTGCCGCGGCGCCGGTCCCTGCCAGTTTTCGTAGTCCACATGGGCCGGCACGGGAGTGACCGTTCCCTGCCCAATGGGACCGCGGAGATTCGCGTACCAGCTGCGGCTGTAATAAACGCGACCGATTCGTCCTTCATGGACAAAGCCAATCGCTTTGGAGATTTTCTCGGCACTGCGACGCTGCGTGCCCATCTGCACACAGCGGTCATACTTTCGCGCGGCCGCCAGCAGCATTTCCCCTTCCCACGGGTTGTGACTGCACGGTTTTTCCACATAACAGTGCTTGCCCGCTTTGCAGGCCAGAATTCCGGCCGGCGCGTGCCAGTGATTGGGGGCCGCACAGATCAGCGCATCAACGTCATCGTCGTCCAGGATGCGGCGAAAATCGGCGGTCAGCTGTATGCCGTTGTCAGCCACGGACTTCATTGCTTCACCGGCCGCCTTCAACCGGCGTTCATCCACATCACACAGATAACGCACCTCGACATCGGGCAGTGCGGCAAACGTTTTTGCCAGCGACAGGCCCCGACTGAGCCCCATCACACCCACCACCACCTTATCGGCGGCCGATTCCGCCCGGGGTTCCACGGCGTGCGCTGGCATGGCCGACGCGGCAGCCAGCGTGGAAGCTCCCGTGGAAATGAACTGACGGCGTCCCACCGTCTGTGGCTGATCACTGCCGGAATGTTGCGATGTCATAGGGGCCCGCCTGTAGGAAAATGCCTGACGGGAGTAGTATACCCACGAGTCCCTGAGAGGGTCACGTCAACAACAGAAATTGCCGTTACGGCTCCTGCAGCCGGCGGTGGATGAGGGCCAGTTTCCGCGTCACAGTCCGTCTGGTGCACCCCAGTTGATCGGCGATTTCTGTCTCTGTGAGACCCTGCAGACGGCAGTTCAGAATCCTTTTCTGGTCTTCGTCCAATGACTCAAACATCTCCACCATAACGACCGCCTGTTCGGGGGTCGCACCGGCAGCCATCGCCCGCAGAGTCTTGTCGTCAAAACTGACATCCGGCTGTGCATCTTCTCTGGCTGTCGGACGCAGCCGCACACGCCCCATCCGTTTTCGAAGATCCGCTGTCGGCTGCAGTTTGCCATGTGTGGACACTTCCCGCCGCACATCACGCTTTTCGCGACAGTGAAATCGAGCTCGGTCACGTGTCTTATTGACACACATACCCACCAGCATCTGCAGCACCTTTTGTCCGGGCCCAGGTGGGACGGGACGACGACAAAAGCTGCCGAATACACTTTGTAGAATGTCGTCACCGTCAAAACGACTCGCCAGACGATCCGAAATGAGCCCGTAAATCAGCTGCAGCAGCTGTTTCGAATACTGCTCAAAAATCTCGCCGACAACATCGCGCTGCTGCCCGGGATCCTGCAGACATCTGATCCAGCGTTCTTCCTTTTCCGCCTGCGATTCCTTCACGGTGTTCCTGATTCCTGCGACAAATACGAAACGGGAAAACGGACCGACCTAAGCCACCGCGGAACATCCGAGGACGAAACCAGCAGTGTCACGAACCCATCCGACGTGACCGCAAAATCACGAACCATGCCGCCGGCAAGCCGCCCGCCAACAGGCCATTTGACCTGATTCCACCGGCCACCCTGAAAGACCAGCAGACACAACCGTTCTCCAACACCATGTGACGTCACAATCATTCCGTTTTCGAGTATCTGATATCGAGACAACACGGCACCATCGAACGGAAAAGTACAAACAGGCGTCCAAACGCCTTCGTGCAGTCGCTGGATACTGCTGGGACTTCCGTCATAGGGATTCGCCAGACAGGTCAGCTCTCCCCCCGGAGTAAGTTGCGTCTGAGAAACGAACGATCCGTCGGGTACCGGCAGCGACTCCACAGTTTCACCGTCTGTCAGCAACAACTGCGTCGTGTTGTCGCGGCTGATTCGATAACGCCCACTCTGCAGCACCACACGCCCCTGATAACACACTCCACGCAGACCGCAGCCAGTGAGCGCGGCAAGCCTTCTTGTGGGCCAGCCGGAAACTGTGGCGCCTGCCTGAAAACTGGCCACCACATCGCGGAATTCGGCATCGTGGTGAAAAATCGACATCCCCTTTTCTGAATCATAGAACAAAGGAAACAGCCCCCGATTGCCCCCAGTGTGCACCAGTTCTTCGCGCCATCGACCGTTCGTTTTCTGCAGCAGCAACAAGTCACCAACGTAATTGGCCGCGTCCGTCACCACACGAAACGCCAGCGACTCACCGTTGCGTGAGACACCGATTCTCGCCGGAAAAACAGATCGACTCGGATCATCGAACGTGGTTTCCGTCACCCAGTGCCCCCGATTCCATCGCGCCGTCATCAGTTTTCCATAAGCGTCACCGGCGGCGCGCACGGGCACAG
This sequence comes from Planctomycetaceae bacterium, assembly GCA_024742875.1. Classification (GTDB taxonomy): domain Bacteria; phylum Planctomycetota; class Planctomycetia; order Planctomycetales; family Planctomycetaceae; genus Fuerstiella. The sequence continues at coordinate 28,403 of JANSXP010000044.1, forward strand.
CGAGGAACAGTTCCGCCTCCGAGTCAGGCCCATGCAGTTCAGCCGCCGGCGATGCACGATGATTCACGGGCTCCTGAACGTGCCCCGTCAGATGGAAGTCACCGATGGATTCCAGTTGTCTGTCTTCAGCCAGAACATCCTGCACATCAACGTCAGCTGCAGGGACTTCCCATCCACCGAGTCGGCTGTTAGCAGGCTCCATGCGCCGGGAAACAATGACGTGTCCCGCTCGGTTTGCCAGCACGACCCGGCCGGCTGAGGTGATCTCCACATCACACACCTGTCGCATGCCAACAGTCGTTGTCACCAGTTTCTGTCCAGTGCTCGGAGACAGCACTGTAAGTTGTCCCACCGCACTCGCGACGACAGCAAACTCCCGGTGAACTGCCAGCGTGCACGGCTGCCAGGAGAGTGCGGCTCCACTGCTGGCAAGCTGGTCACGGAATGTCGTGATCCCCGTTGTTCTGGAGTCCGCACGAAAGATCATCGACTGGTCGGCCGACCACTCCACGTCAATGCCTCCCTGCCCGGAGACCTCGACCGACCTTGGTAGTGGCCTCCAGTTGTCCGTGCGGAGAATCCGGCTGGATTGTCCGGTCCCAAACGCCACCAGATACTGGCCATCCGGACTGAATGCCAGGTCTCCCGTTAAGGGCTCCTGAGGCGGTGGTGGGTGCTGCTGATCCGGATTCAGCGGCACGACTCGCAGGCGTCGACCGCTGTTCAGTTCCCACACATTGACGCGTGAGCAATCATCGGTCGCCGCCACAAGGTCGTGAGCTTCGCTGACCGCCACGCTGATTAGCGGCCGCTCCGAAGCCAGAGTCGGGCCACACGACAGTTGTCCAGTGGAGTCAATTTCCCAGATCTCCACCTTTCTTCCGCCTGTCACCACCGCTGCACGGCGATCTCGCAGAGCGGCCACATCAACTCGCAGCGAATAGCGTTCTTGAGCTGTCGGACTTCCGGTCGGCAAAGTGGCTATGGACTCACTCTGAGCCAGTCGAACGCTGGCGAGACACCGCTCCGGAGTCATCGCCACCAGCATCCCCGTACGGTCGACCAGCCAGATCAACTCTTCGTCTGGCGCTGCAGAAAGCCGCCCCGCGTCGAGCTGTGGCAGGTCAATCTCCTCAAACGGTCGCTCAACCACACTTTGCTCAACCCGAAAGCTGCGAATCGTGCCAGACATATCTGCAATGAGCAGTTCCTTCCCAACCGGCTCCGCGAACACGACCCGGCGATAGCGAGGACTGCGCACAGGACGCGTGCGTCTGTCGCGAATAAACCGACAGACATAGCCGGTTCGCACACACTTCTGCAGGGAGGGGATCACGCGACATGCCCGCCCAAAGTCATCAAAGGCCCACAACTCCTCGCCCTGATACTGAACACACACGTAGGCATGTGCACCGTTTCCCAGCCGAATCGTCGTTTGATACACGCTCTCGGACTCCAGGATCAGGTCTTTTGCCAGACGATACGTACGGACCACCTCATCCTCTGCACCAACGGCAATCTGGCCGTCATGAACTGCAATACTCCAGACAGCCGCCCCCACACGGACTGCCCCCAGCGGTCGCAGTTCACCGTCGAAGGCCAGCAGTTCACCGGCCTGAGTGCCGATCAGCCAGCCTCCCGGAAACGACTCAGCCGCTGTCACCGGACCTGACAGTTGGGTCGAAGCCACCTGGTCACCTGCGGTCGTTAGCACACTAAGACGACCGTCCTGGGCCCCAAGAAGCACATGATGACGGTCAGTGTGGCATCGACTGACAGACACGGCCGCCGGATACCTGACGAATTCCCGCACAGGTTGCGATTTGTCACCCACAGGCCGATTCGCGTCGAATACCAGACAGCGACCATCGTCCACCGTCACCAGGACCTGGTCCTTGTTGCCCAGCCAGCACACAGTTGTATAGACGGTCGACTCCACGGGGTTGCTGTCGTTCTCCGCCAGATAACTGAAGTGCAGCATGTGACTGCAGGGGCCGGACTCACCCGTCGCATGGCGTTCGCGTTCGAGCCCGCGTGTCAATCGCCGCACGTGCCTTCGCGCCCGAACGTCAAATATTGACACCAGCGAACCGCCGTCCAGGGTCACCAGTCGTCCCGAGACCGCCTGATAATCGGCATCGGAAAACTCCCATTGACCGTCCACGAGCTGACAAGTGGGGATCAGACGCCGGTGCCCCTGCATCGGCAGCACCGCATTGACCATTTCGGCCAGAGCCGGCCGACTATTCAATTCGGCGTTCAGCTGACTGCGTACATCAGAGTACTCTGCAAAATCTCCAAATCCGTGGGCCAGCGCGGCTGTCGACACACGGCTGGCCATACTGGCTTCCTGTGCCCTTTGCACCTGCTGTCTCAGTTGCTGCTGCACCCGCTCGGCCGTCTCTCGAGCTCGCTGCTCCAGCCCAGCGCGTTGCCGAAACTGGATGGCGGCAACTCCGCTCATGCACACGGCGAACAGCATGGTCGTCAGAAAGCGAGCGGCCCACCGATTGCGTCGTCCCCACTTGCGAATTCTTCGCCACATCGGAGTGCGCCGCGCAAGAATGGGCTCGTCTCTTAGAAAGCGCTGGAGGTCAGCCCTGAGTCCGTTGGCTGTCTGATATCTGCCCTCCCGATTGCGACACATAGCTTTCTGGCAGATGGTGATCAGGTCTGCCGGAACCGATTGCGCTGAGTCAACGGACTCTGGCTCCTCATCGATCACACGTCGCAGGACATCAACCGGCGATGCTCCCTGATGCGGCGGGTGCCCGGTGAGACAGAAGTACAGCAACGCACCCAGTCCATAGATGTCCGCCCGCTTGTCCACCTGCGCGACACGACCTGCTTTTTCCGCCAGCACCGTCGCAGTCTCTAATCCGATCGCCTGCTCGGGCGCCATAAACTGCGGCGTCCCCACGACCATGCCGGGCTGCGTCAGTTGATCGCTGGTCTCCACACGAACCGCCAGACCAAAGTCCAGCAGCCAGGGCCTGTCGTCCTGCCATTCGAGCATGACATTGGCAGGCTTCAGGTCCCGATGAATCACTCCATTCTCGTGGGCATACTGAACAGCCGAAGCGAGCCGGGAAATCAAAGAGGCGGCCTCGTCAGCCGCCAGCAGTCGCAAACTGACCATCTGCTTCAACGTGCGTCCGTCAATCAGCGGCATCGCGAAATACGCGGGGTCCCGATCCAGTTGCGCATCGAGCACGGGAATAATCAGCGGGTGGCTCAATCCTCCCACAAGCCTGGCCTCGCGCTCAAACCGAGTCCGCACCATTTCTGACGACAGCGCCGGGGTGTGGATCACTTTGACGGCGACATCCCGCTGCGTGACCGGATCAAACGCACGATACACGATTCCCATTCCGCCCTGGCCCAGCCGTTCATGCAGCCGATATCGACCTACAGCCTGCTGCGGCGCAACGGCCGCAGCAGACACATCGGGGCCCACGGCAATTGAAAATGACGCGGCATCCGGCCGAGCTCTGTCGGCCACGGAGGCGCCCAGCAATTTCGTGACAGCCGTCGGCACTTTCGACTCGTGGAAGAAAGACCACGCTTCCCGGACGGTCGTCACATCAGCGGGGAACCGGCTCTCCCATTCAGCGATTGACAGGAGCGCCCCGGTGCAACTTCGCAGCTCAAATTCTTCGAGCAGCAGTTCGCGTAACAGAACAGGCCGATTCATACCGGTGTTCGCGTGCAGCACAGATTCCACTGTGACCTGTCGTCCGTGGATGCGAGCGGCAGCAAACTCAGTGGCAATCTGATCGACGATCTCGGTCGTGCAGTCGGAAGCGGCGTCCCCTGAATGTCTGGTCATTTCTCAGCCTTTGCGACGTACGGAAGCCGCGCGGACCTGGCGGCGGCTGACTGCGGTCAGTGGACTTTAGTCAGTCAGGCGTCGCCGTGAGTTCAAAGACAGAGACACGGGTTTTCAAAAATCGGGGAGTTTCTGAAAACCACACCAGGGAACACCAGCAGACACCCCCACCAGATCCCAGGGATTCCCTAATCTAGACCAATCCTCGTTTTTTGCGCAGCGCCCACTCAGAGCAGGCCAGCAGGACAAACAGCAGCAGGCTGAACCAGTTATCCCACAAAGTGACGCGTTCCGACCGAACCATCTCCAGACTGGGCAATCCATTTTCGCTCCAGTCCGTCAGTCGCTCCAGCATAGAATCGGGCGTGAGAAAATCGCCGCCGCTGGCGTTGGCCAGTTCCCGCAGCAGGGCCGGGTCTGCCGCCGGGTTGTCCAGTTCAGGATCTCGAGCGTCCACCAGAAATCGTGTGCTCGAATACAGGGTCCCAAGTTCTCCCCCCGCGTCCGTTGAAACTGTGGCCCAGTAATCACCGGGGATCATCGTGTCCTGATAGCTGCCCTCTCCCCGGGAATCGACGCCACGCGTGGCGACGGGTGAGGACTCCCCATTGGGATTCTGCACGGACAACTCGTACGCCCCACCGGGAATGGGCAGACCGTCCTGATCACGCAATCCGAAGGCAACAACAGCTTCCCGTCCGGGAGCCATGCTGCGTGGCTCCACGTTGATCCACAGGGGAGATTCGCCATTGAGCTCCATTTTTGTGAGCCAGAAAATGGCCTGTCGCCAGAAGCGTTCGTGAGCTTCCGCCGCCCAGTCAGCATGCAGGGCCCACTGCCAGGTGGTGTCACCGGCAAACGCCAGCGATCGCGCGGCGCCAAAACTTTGACTGATCAGCAGCGGATCCCCATTGCGACTTTCAGCCAGCACAGCCGCTGCGGACCCCGGTTTCAGCCGGAGCAGATTGGCCCCCTTGAGAGGAGGCAGTTCCCCCCAGCGTCGGGCGTTCTGTTCAGGGGGAGCAATCTGCAGAATGCTGGAGGCCACACGCCGGGGCACCATCGGCACATCGCCTTCCAGCTGGCGACCGGGCCCCGACAGATCGACCGGCAGAAATTTTGCCAGGGGACTGTTGCCATAGCCACCCAGTGCAAAATTGTTCTGTCCCCCGAGCATCATCAGGCCCGCGCCCTGCTCACAGCACTGGGCAATCTTCGCCAGCCGCTGCGGTCCGAAATACTCGGCTGGAACGTCGCCGATAATGAAGGCGTCGTAGTTGCCAGGCTCAAACCAGGACTCATCAAATTCGTTGCGGCTGGCGAAACGCCCACGCCAGACGGGCTGCGCATCCAGCTGGATACGATTGCTGATGTTGATTCGTTTCAGGTGGCGAAACTCAAATCGAGGATCGTCAAAGTACACCACGCGAATTCCGCCCGAACGCACACGGATAATGGTCTCGACCCGGTTGTTAGTCGTCCGCAGCTCTCCCTCCAGTGATTCCACCTCCACGGCCACTTTGATTTCGCCCGCTTCCTGGGGGACGAACTGCAATTCGAGCGTCTGGTCTTCGGTCGGCATCTCGAGTGTCTGCGTTATCAAAGTGCGGTTGTCCTGGTCGGGTGTGACGGGCAGCATCTGACCAGTGACCCCGTTCAGCAGACCGCCCCGCTGCTCCACCAGGACCCGCACCCGCACTTCCTGGCCCTGAGCTCCGCTGGCTCGAAACCGCACTTTCACCGGCACGACGTTACGAATAAACACGTCGCGGGGGACGTCCAGGTCACTCAAAGCCAGATCAAGCGACTTGTCCAGCAATTCGGCATTGCCAAAGGGAACGGTGTACAACGGGCGCTGTCGGCGACCCAGCAGCCGGGCGGCCTGCACAGCATCGACATCCAGCCGGCCGCTGGCCGCCTGCTTGCCGTCACTCCACAACAGCACAGCGGCAATCTTTTCGGCAGCCGATTCCTTCGCCAGTGTCTCCAGATTGGCCCCGATGGCGGTGAACGCACCATCCGGCTCCGCTGTCGACTCAGCAAACGGCTGCATGCCTTCCGCAAAATCCCGATACCGAATTTCGACGGAATCGCCCAGATCGTCCAGCAGCGGCCGCGCCCGTTCAAGCAGTTCGAGCATCGCCTCGCGACGCGTTTTGCCACCAAACGCATCCGGCGTTTTCATGCTGCCGCTGATGTCCATCATCACGTAAACGACGGCGTCTGTCGAATCGTCTGACTCATAGATCACCACCGGGCGGGCCAGCCAGATGGTGAGCAACAGCACCAGGGCCACACGCAGACCCATCAGCACTCGCTGCCAGCCGATCGGCAGGCGACGAATTCGTCGCGGATAGCCCGCGCGTACGACGGCCAGCATTGCCACCATCGCGACAACGATTAACCACCACGGCCAGATTGGTTCAAATGCCAGCTTCATTGAATTTGTTCAAAGACTCAATCCATCATGCGGCACTCAGCCTTTGACACGATATCCGATCGTCTCCAGTTCGGAGCGGACACGATCCAGGTGCCGCCCCTGGATTTCGATCGCATCCTCCTGCAGTGTTCCACCGGCCCCGCAAACGGTCTTCAGCCGCGTCAGCAAAGAGGCCAGATCGTTGTCCATCGCTGCCAGTCCCCGAATCACGGTCACCTGTTTTCCTTTGCGGCGTTTTTCGACGGCCAGTCGGGCCGTCTGTTCTGCAGCCGGACGATACTCAGGCTCTGGTTCCGGCAAAGGCTCGCATTCACAGTCCACCTCCGGGCGTTCACATCGCTCGCAGTGAGGCGGGCGATCAAAAGGCGTACCGGCAAACAAATGAGACATGAACACGTGGAATTTGTGTGGTGACGAGCAAAACAGCGACGGAATTCGGCTACGCCAATTGTACTCGATCAGCTCGCCGCTTGCAGCCGATGCCTGCGGACCGTGAACGGCCCCCCAAACAGCAAGGCAGGAGAGACCAGGCTTGTCGCCTCACATCGCGGAATGCCACGCCTGGTCGCCCTGCCCGGTCGACGCCAGAATTACGCCTGGTCATGAAAGGACTGCACCAGTCGCCGCAGCTCCTCTGCCACATACGGCTTGGCCACCACACCGCGAAAACCGTATTCCTGAAAGTTGGCCATCACGCGATCGTCTGCATACCCACTGGAACAGATCGCGCATGCGTCGGGGTCAATCTCCAGTATCCGCGCGACCGCCTCGCGGCCGCCAGGTTCGCCAGGTTCGCCAGGGATGGTCAGATCGAGCAGCACGACATCGTATTTTTGTCCGCTTTCAAAGGCCCGCCGAAACCCGGCGACGGCATCGTCCGTGCGTTCGAAGGCATCCACCACGATGCCGTCCTCGGCGAGGGTCCGTGAGACGACGTCCAGTATCATCCGCTCATCATCGAGAACGAGCACGCGACTCAAACGTGTGGACGCGGTGACCACTGGCGAAGACGGCGGGGCAGCCGGTGCGGCCGTGGCCGTCACTGCGGGCAGCAGCAGCGTGAAGACGGTTCCCACGCCGACCGTGGAATCCACCTTCAGATCTCCCTGGTGACGATTGATGATGGAGTAACACGTGGCCAGTCCCAAACCGGATCCATTTGGTTTGGTACTGAAATACGGTTCAAAAATCTGCTGCAGGTTTTCTCGCTCGATACCGCAGCCCTCATCCTGCATCGTCAGCTCCACATAGCGACCGGGCCGCAGCTCACCGGCATTCTCCGACCTGACCTGACGATTCCACGCGCGAATGGTCAGCGTGCCACCGTCCGGCATGGCCTCGTCAGCATTGAGCGTCAGATTGGAAATCACCTGCTCCAGCTGGGTCGGATCCACGTGGACGTCGTCCAGCGGCGTATCAAACAGCAGTTCGCGGCGCACATTACTTCCGGACAGGTCAAAGCCCGTCACATCGGTGACCAGCTGCTTCAGGCTGACACTGCGGCAGATCGGCGCTCCGCCCTTGGCAAATGTCAGCAGCTGGCGTGAAAGTCCCTTCGCCCGACCGATGGCATGCTCGGCGCTGGCGAGGAATTCGGACGCTCGAGAATCCCTGGCCAGGCCCAGCTGTGCGAGCGACAGATTGCCAAAGATGATCGTCAGCACATTGTTGAAGTCGTGAGCGATGCCGCCTGCCAGTCGCCCCAGACTTTCCAGGTGCTGCATCCGCTGCACATAACGCTCCGCTCGCTTGCGTTCAGTGATATCAAAGATAATGGAGTGCACCAGCGTCTGTCCGTTCACGCGTACCGCTCCAGTGTGCACCTTCACATCGCGGACTTCGCCGCTGGCAAGCCGGTGCCGAAATTCCAGCTCAGACAGCAGATTGTTGCGGACCGCCTGCAGCTTCTCGTTCACAATGTGTGGCGGATCCATGTTGATGTCCGAGATTTTCATCTCGGTCAGCACTTCCGACGGATGCCCGTAAAAATTCACCGCCGCCGAATTGGCCTGCACGATCCTCCCGCTCTTCGGATCGATGATCAGCTTGATGGCATTGTTATTTTCAAAGATGTCCCGGTAACGCGCTTCGCTTTCCTGCAGGGCCAGCTGCGTCTCGCGTTCTTCAGTCACGTCCTGAAACGTCCCCTGAATACTGACCACCTCTCCATCCACAAAAACGGGCCGCCCCAGAGATCGTGTGTAACGCAGATTGCCGCGTGCGGTGAGCATCTTCAGCTCAAGATCAAATGGAGTGCCGTGTGTCAGCGCCTGCTCAATCGCGTCGCTGAGCACAGCCCGGTCCTGTTCCAGATAGAAATTCAGCGCGTCAGACAAAGACGGTGCATCGCCCACCTCCAGTTCGTGCAGGCGAAATGTCTGCGCTGTCCAGCGCACACGCTGCGACGCTTTCACTAACTCCCACCCGCCGACCTTCGACATGCGGGCTGCCATGTCCAGCAGATGCACATCATCCGAAAACTCCACTCGGTCTGGCTGTGCAGCGGCCAGCCACACGGTAACAGCGTCCAGACGACCAGACTGCCGATGCAGGGCCACCCGGGTTACCTTGAGTTTGGAACCTGCAGGCAAATGCAGTTCCAACTGGGGATCGCCCGCCTCTTCGCCGTCCAGAAGACGCTCCGGCAGAGCAGACAGAACGGCGCCGGCCACCAGACAACGAATCTCGGCCAACTGGCTCAGAGGGATGCCAGTCAGCGACCGCCGTGAACTGCCAAGCAGGGTGGCTGCTCCCCAGCTTTCGTCTACGATCAGACCAGCGCGATTCAGGCGAACATACTCGTCGGGCACCGAGCTGCTTCCGCCGGCCTGACTGGTCGCTTCTTCGCTGTCTTTTGCAGATTCCTCTGCCGGCCGCTTCATAGATTCCTGCCCTGCGAACAGGTCGTGACGCTCGTCAAATGTGACAACCTGCCAGCGACACGGCATCTCGCCAGTTCCCGTGTCGCCCGTTCTCCTGACGCCGAAGTCTACCCTTCTGCCCGCCAGGCCAACACCGCCAGACGCTCACTTCATCGGGAACTTATAGAGAGTTTTGCCCACCCTCAGATAGACGTCCGTACCGGCAATCGCAGGGTGTGACAGCACATCCACGCCAGGCCTGGCCAGACTATGCCGTGAGACGACTTTCGGAACCGGCACGTCTGTGGCGATCAGCAGCAACTCCCCATTGGCCGTCAGACACAACAGGCGATTGTCGCTGGCCACCAGACTGCCATAAACACCAAAAGCATCGTCAGCGTCCGAATGCACGGTCTGCAGAGATTCCATGTCCAGAACCCAGAGTTCGTTCCAGATGCCAAACAACCGCTTGCCGGACCTGACCGGCGTATGGGAATCCGGGGTCAGATCGGCATTGACCTGCAGCGGCTCCCCATTGATCTGGCCGCCATCGGCAAAACCATAACGACGCGTCCCGTTGTTTTCCGTGGACACCAGAATGTGCTCGCCGTCGGGTACGACCGTCGGCACATTAAAGTCCCCTTTTTCCGGCGGCACGAGGCTCCATAGACGTTTGCCGGTCGCCACATCCCAGCCTCCCAGTGACGCTGCGTCGTAGCCAATCACCTGATTCACGCCGCCAAACTGGCCGGCAATCAGAGAGGAATAACCCGTCGAGATTCCAGGCGTCGCCCACAGCACATCTCCGGTTTCCGGATGCAGCGCCACCACGGAGTGGCGTTTGCCTCCGGGCTGCACAATGAGTTTGCCGTCCACAATGATGGGTGACCCGGAGTGCCCCCAGGTCAGTTCTTCGGCCTGAAATTCCGCCGCAATGTTGCGTTTCCAGAACGGCAGGCCGCTTTCCAGTTCGATGCAGTGCAGGTCACCGAACGCGCCCAGCGTAAACACCAGGCCGTCATGAATCAGGGGAGTGGCTCGTGGGCTGTTGCCATAATCCAGAGAGCCGCGGGCCGGATAAAAGTGCTGCCACAGCAGGTCACCCGACTGGCTGTCAAAACACTGAAAGACGTCGCTTCTGTCGAGAATGTCGCGACTGCCGACCACCACACAGCCGTCAGCCACAGCAATGCCGCCCACTCCCTCTCCGGTAAGCTCCGCTTCCCAGGCGGGAGCGAATGATTCGGGAAGCAACTCCGGCAGCCACGAAACGCGACCGTCCCGGCGGGCGCCTCGCCAGCCGGGCCAGTCAGCGTTTGTGTCAGCGACTTTGGCGGCTACTTTTTTTTTAACGATGCGGGCGTCGCCGATTTGGCCGCCGGCTTCCACGCCTGAAAGCCCACACTGGTTTCCAGCGCCACCAGCAGTTCTGCATTCAGCTCGACATCCAGCAGCGCCGTGGTGATCTGTTTGCGATCGTCCGCAGACACGCGATCACTGACGAACGCTGTGATGAATGGCACAGATTCACTGCGGCCAACGACGCGCAGATCGCCCTTTTTGATGGTGCCACAGCCTTCCAATAGTGGTGCCGCATAACTGGAGATCACGGCTGCCGCTTTCACGTCAGCCGGCAGGTCCATCAGCGCGGCGGCCGCCGTGCTGCAGGCTGGCGATGTTTCCAGCTTTTCCGGCAGGCTGATGCCCGCCTTCTTCAGCAACGCCACGGGAGCCGCATTCTTCTCATCACAGTCCTCAGGACCAAAAAAGATACGGTAGCCCTCGAGATCCTTGACGGACTTTGCAGCGTCTGCTTTGCGAACCACAATCAACCCGGCCTGGGTCGCCGTGCCATCCACACCCGTCAGCGAAGCGACGGGCTTCATTTTGGCCTTCAGCGTTTTGGCGTCGAACTTCACGACCGAGTGTTTGCCGATCACGATGTCTGCCGGGCCGTTCTCCTTCACCGCAGTGGTGAGAGATTCTGACCACACCACTTTGACGGGGCGTCCCAGTTCCTTCTGCAGGTAGGATCCCAGCTTCTCGTATTTCCGCTGGGCATATCCCTGCACACAGTCACAGGCCAGAGGGGCCGCCAGTGGATCCATCACCACCAGCGTCAGGCCGCTCGGCTTTTCCGTGGCGACCGCTGGCAGACAAAAGGCTGCCAGCAGCAGCAAAAAGGTCGATCTTCTCACACTCATTCTTTTTCTCCGGCCGATTCAGCGGCCACATCTTCGTCTGCCGTGCCGGAATCTCCCTCAACAGCATCGCTGTCCTTGGGAGCTTCCACAGGAATACGGGTGTAAACCTTGGTGGACATTACCTGGTCACCGTACATCATCGAAAATTCCGCTTTGTCGTCGCTGAGCAGCTTCACGGAATACTCGTTGTAAGAGATGCCGTCTTCCAGGTGCAGGAAACGAATCGTATTCGCCTTCAGATCCTGACTGACAGGCTCCCAGCCGTTGTTGCCGTTCTCACTGTAGGTGCCACGAATGTCCATTTTGCCATCGGCATGAAAGCAGAAGTACGTCACGTCCTGGCTCATGACAACTTCTTCGTCTTCCACCTCGGCGTCTGCGTCGCCGCTGTCACCGAGAATGACGGAGATGGCGCCGAACACACCAGCATTGCCAGCCTTCGCTTTGGCCGGACGTTTGCCGTCCAGAGACCATTCACCGGAAAGCGTCTTTCCGTCGCCCACCAGTTTCTGCCCCAGTCCTTCGCGGGCCGCTTTGGCCAGCAATTCGTCTTCAGTAAATTCGGGCGCTTCCGATCTGGGCAGCAGCACGCAGATGGCATTGCGATCTTCATACTGCATGTAATAGCGATCCCGCTTTTCGTCGTGACCGATGGCGACGTGCTTGCAGCCTCCGCCAATCCGCGCTTTGCCAACCGTGCCGAGGAACTCACCCTCTTTGTTGAAGCGTTTGATGTAGCCGATGCTGGATTCTGCGGTCAGGATGTCACCGTTACTGCAGCATTTGACATTCATGGGATTGCAGCAGCTGCCAAAGCCCTCTTTGGAGGTCCGGTCCTGACTGCCAAAGCCAGACACCCGGTTACCGTCGCGATCCAGCAGACCAACCTGAAACTTCGTGTTTTCGGCCAGCACCAGATAGTCTTCATTGGCCTGAATGTCACACTGCCCACAGCAGCCACCCAGGTCAGAGACCACTTTTTTGGGCTCTGACAGCTCGTGGTTCATCCGCCACACTTCATAGCCGTAGCCTTCGGGAGATCCACAGCAAACGTAAAGATCTTTGGAATTGACGGCCAGGCTGGTGATTTCCATGGAACGCTGCAGCATGGTGTCCACAGAGAACATGTCAGCGTACATCTCTTCCATCTGCTCCTGCTGATCGCAGAACATCTTTTTCTGCTGCTCCAGAACCTTGATGCGTTTCTTTTCGCGATCGGTCAGCTCCGCTTCGTCCTTAGCGGCCAGCTTTTCCAGCATTTTTTCCACGCGTTCCGTCTGCTCTTTCATCGAGCCGGTCAGTTGTTCCATCTGCTCTTTGGCAGCTTTCTCCACTTTGGCACGCAGCTCGTCCATATCACCCAGGTGAGGAGAATCGGCTGAGGCCAGAACTTTGCCTGCGGCACTCAAATGAGCCACTTTGCCGGCGCCTGCCACAAAGATGGATCCGTCGGCCGCTTCATTGATGGCCGTGGGTTTGAAGTCGAGTTCAAATTCGCACAGCAAATCGCCGTCCGGAGAATACTTCTGCAGCAGCTTGGGCGCAGAAATGGTCTTCGTGGTGAAGCTGCCGTCTTCTGCCGGCAGGTATTCCATTTTGTCGCCCCCGACACACGCCAGAATGTTGCCATCCCGATCAAGAGTGAAGGTGTTCAGGCCAATTGGCTTCCCATCATGAGAGGGGCGAATCATCCGCACCTGTTTGTGGGTGGAATCAAATGGGGCCGGCTTACTTTCGGCACTGGCGGGCTGTGCACTAAGACAGACAGCAAACCCAAGCAGGGCAGCGCGAGACAGGGACATAAAAGGCTCCGGTGTGAGAAAGGATGCCAGTTGCGAGCTGTTGGAAAAAAGTTGTACGTCAGAACGATGACTGCGGACGAACGTCCGCAGTCGCTGTTGCCGTCGGGAGTCGAACTCCGGCAAAAATTGTTCAGAAAAACGAGAAGAGCGGCGAAATTCTTCGCCGCCCATTTTCTCGTTGCCCTCTCGAATGACTACCGCTCAATTTCGATGGAAATTGTCTGAACGGCCCGAGAGCGTCTGGCTGGGACCGGTGACGATTCGGAAATCTCAGCGTCCAACTCACTCGCTTCTTCTGATGGTTCAGGATTGGCAACCAGCACACAGATGTGCCCTTTGTCGATATTCATCGTGTAGTAGCGATTGCGTTTTTCGTCAAAGGAGACCGCCACGTGTTTGCAGCCACCACTGATGGCCGCTTTTCCAACAAGCCCCAGATATTCTCCTGAGGCGCTGAATCGCTTGATATTCCCGACGGTGGATTCGGACGTGATGATATCGCCGTTGCTGCAGCACGTGACATTCATCGGATTGCAGCAGCTGCCAAAGCCATCAACGGACGAGCGATCCCGCTTGCCAAAACTGCTCAGGCGTTTACCGTCACGGTCCACCAGCGAAACCTGAAAACGCGTGTTTTCTCCGATAACGATGTTGTCGCCGGCCGCCTGTACGTCGCACTGCCCACAGCAGCCGCTCAGCCCCGTCATGATCTGTTTGGGAGACGACAACTCGTGGTCCAGTCGCCACACTTCGTAGCCGCGTCCTTCAATGGAGTTGGTGGTGATGAAGACATCTTTTTTTGTCGCCGCCAGTGAGGTGACGCCCAGCTTTCTTTGCAGCAACGCTTCCGGAGAGTAGATCCGCGAATACGTCTGCTCCATGCGGGCCGCCGTCTGCTCGTACATTTCCAGCTGCTTTGGCAGGGTCTTGAGCATCTGCTCATCGCGGGCCGTCAATTCCTCTTCAGACTTTTCTTCCAGTGCGGCCATCCGCTCTTTCACGCCTTCGATCATGTCGGCGTAGCGTTTGGTCACCGTTTTCATCTGCTCTTTGGCCTCAGCAGCAATGCGATCAGTCAAAGAATCCAAATCACCCACGTGCGGCGAGTCCACAGTCAGCAGCACCTCTCCGCCAGCCGAAATTCGCGCTAGTTTCCCTGTGCCCGCTGTCAGCACGCTGCCGTCCGGCATGGCAGTCACGGCCGTCGGCGTGAACTCCAGTGCCGTCTCACGGACCAGCTTGCCAGCCGGAGAGTACACCTGCAGCAAGCCGCTGGACGCACCATCGGTCGCAGCCACAGGTCCGACGCATGCAAGAATTTGGCCGTCAGCATCCAGCGTGAATGTCTTCAGGCGAACGGGGCGTCCATCATGCATTGTCTGGATGATGGAGGTCTGGCTGTGCGAAGCAACCTTCGGTTCGGGCTGAGGCGGCTCAGGCTTGCTCGCCTCGGTTTTCAGCACAGCAATCTCAGCGGCCGCTGTCGCGGGATCAACAATTCTGATTCCCAGTTTGACGTTGGGTGGCAGAGCCGCTTTTTCGTCGTCGGCAGCAGCGTGCGGCAACGCAACAAAGGTCGTCAGCAGCGCAAGGCCGAGGAATGGACGGGGTCGCTTCATAGTTAATCCAGTCGCTATCAGTTGGGATAGACTTCAGGGAAAAGGGGACTCGCCACTGAAGGGCGATTCTACAGGGATCGCAACGGGCGGGAATGTGAGATCCGAGGGAAATGAACGATTTTCATTAACCTGGTGGTTTGCCGCGTTCACGGCCTTTGCAAGTATCACCTTCCAGGTGACAACAGACACCCCCGTTCGCCGCCCGAATAATGTTCGGCGACAGGCACCTCCCGCATTTCCCCACTTTGACACGGACCACTTTTGTGAGTACTTTTCGATCCTTACTGCCAGTGATCTTCGCCAGCCTGCTTCTGTCTGCCGTCAGCCAGGCGGGCGAAAAACTGTCGATGAGTTTTCAGGATCCCCAGCCACAGCGATACAAGCTCACCGCCCGCGCCAGCGAGCTGGATGACCGCGTGCAAGCTCACCCGGAGATTGGCTTTCTGATTGAAGATGCCAAAGGACGCCCGGCCGATCTGCAGCAGGCTTCTGTCGACACGTCGGTCGCGCCGCGAGGCAAGCTGGTCATCTGGCTGATGTCCCACAACGAAGGGCTGTTCGAACGCTGGAACAGTTACGGGCTGCACGCCATTCGCGTGCACTATGCCAACAAATGGTTTTCAATCAGCTGCCAGGACAAGCCCGTCTCCCCTCACTGTCGCGGTAACATCCGCCTGGAAGCGGCTACGGGGATGGACTTCAGTGACGAAGTCGACATCCCCAAACCTGATGGCATGATGGAGCGAGCCGTCGTCTTCGTCCGCTGGCTGGCCAAAGAAAACCCTCAGGGACACTGGGAACGATTTTTGACGGACGATCAGTCAGATCTCCGCTGGGAGCACGTGATCGTCTCCGGCAGTTCACACGGTTCGACCACGGCATCCCGCTTCGCCAAGTTCAAAAAAGTGAGTCGCGTCGTGGCGCTCTGCGGTCCGCGTGACCAGTATCAGAACTGGCAGTCGCTGCCATCGGCGACACCTGCGAATCGTTTTTTCGGATTCAGTCACGTACTGGACGGCGGCTGGACGGGCGACCATTACTGTCGCAGCTGGGAACTGCTGGGACTGAACAATTATGGTCCCATCGTGAATGTCGATCAGGAGCAGCCTCCCTTTCAGAACACGAGGCGTCTTATCACCGACTTTGATGTCAACGGTGACACGCGGCGCGCGCATGGCGCTGTTCAGCCGGGGCGAAGTGCCTGGAAAGATCCACAGACTGGAAAGTTCCGACACGAAAATGTCTGGCGATATCTCTACACGCATCCCGTGGACGTCACTGGCAAGCCACAGCCACGTGACCCCGACTGCCTGAAGCATCAGCCGCAGTAACCCGGTGGCCCGCGATCAGCGTCAGGGAGTCGCGTCTGTGGACAGCCGATGCAGCAGGTGCACGAGGAACAGATTGTTCGTAAACGGCGTGTTCCCGGTCTCGGCCCAGACAATCTGCCCCTCTCCGTCCACCACAAACGTACCGTGCTGAATGTCCTCGTCGTCAGACTCTGTGGCAGGAGTGAACACACCGTAAGCCTGGGCGACAGCGTTATCCGGGTCGGACAGCACAAGAAAGTCAAACTCGCCATACTGCGAGTAGCGTTTGGCGGTGGTCTCCGGATCATCGGCACTGATGGCGACCACGGTGGCTCCCGTTTCCTCGATGAGTTTCAAATCGTCATTGATCGCAAACAGCTGCGCCACGCAGTGGCTGCAAAAGTATCCATAGTAAAACACGATGATCTTCGGCCGCCCCGGATTGATATCCGCCAGAGCCACGCGGCGACGGGAATGATCGAGCAGCGAAAAGTCGGGGGCCGTTTGCTGCAACAGGGGATGGGACTGGGACGGAACGTCTTCCACGTTTTGCGACAGCACAGCCTCAAGTGTTCCCCGCAGACGCTGCTGGTCAGTGGCTTCCAGAAACTGCCGCGCATCGTCATCGATGCGCCCGGTCGGCACCAGACCGTACGATTCACAAAGCTGGCGGCAGCGTTCCAGAAATGCCGGGCTTTCAGTGGCCTTGACCGTTCGAGGGACCAGAAAGTGGTACCCCAGAATCACAAGATAGAATGCTGCCACTGCGCCCAGAAAGCGAAGGAACAGGCGGGATGCCGAAGATCGCCCCGCCTGGGCGGGCGTGGATGCGATCGCTGGGCCGGATTGTTTGCTCGACATGATGCTGTCCTGAAACTCTTCACAGGCGGCGACAAAATGGTGTTTGACAGGCCGGCCTCACACGCGTGGCGACAACCGCACGCAGGTTGCAGGATGCGATTCACAGCTTGCGGGTCGCATCTTGCGGGTCGCATCTTGCGGGTCGCATCTTGCGGGTCGCACTTGGCCGGTGCCCCCTGCCAGTCTACTTCGCTGCACCGTCGGTCGTCACACAGTACACCTGACTGCCGGACCGCAGAACCAGTCGTCCATTCACCACCGCGGCGCCATAAAGAACGGGGTTCGAAAAGCCGGCGGAAGCCGACGCGCGTTCCGGCGACGAGTTGTCAGCCGCCGGCAGGTTGTTCACAGGCGGTTTCTCGTCCGACCACAGCGAGTTTTCGCTGACGACCTCGAACTTGCCGCCCGTGCGAATCACGGTGGTCAGGCCGTCTTTTCCGAACAGCCACACTCGGTCACCCACACCAATGGGTGTCGCCCACGAAGATTCCAATCGCTCCCGATAGGCCGTGCTGCCATCTTTCGCATCAATGCAGTAAATCCCCGCCCGGCTGATCCAGTAAGCGTAGCCGTTGTAGAGAATGGGAGACGCGAACGAGGGCGTCGCGTCAGGGGTCCGCCAGACAAAATCCGCCTTCCAGCCGTCTCCATCACGGGCAATCTTCATCAACCCGTTGGACTTCTTCGCCGACTCACTGTTTTCGCCGCGACGACCGGGAGATGCGGCCACCAGAAAGGTTCCGTCGCCCGCGTCAACCGGCGTGGCGGCCGTGTTGCCCCCTACGTCCGCAAAGGTCCACAGCGAGTCACCAGTCGCCGGGTCGTACCCGTCAACGGAGCCAAAAGAACTGCAGACGATCTGCGGTGTGCCGTCAACCGTCACCAGGAACGGAGAACTCCAGCCGCCACGTTCACCACGGTCCGTCTTCCACACCACGCTCCCATCGGATTTCTTCAATGACACCAGATAGGCGCTGGCCGGGTCGTCAACCATGATGGCAATCTGATCTTCAGTCTGCACGGGCGATGCTGCCAGACCAAACCGATTCGTCGGCTCGCCGTAATCCTTCGTCAGCGAACGCGTCCATCGTTCCTGCCCGTCAAAATCGAGGGCCACCACATCGCCACTCTCGAAGTAAGCGTAAACACCATTGGCGTCCACGCAGGGCGTGGGCGCCGCGCGGCTCACGTAGACACTGTTCTTTTCCGTGAAACCTGACTTGCCCTCCCACAACCAGACTGGCTTGCCATCCGCCAGACCAAGACAGACCACCAGCAGCCGCTCTTTTTCCGCGCCGTCCACGCACGTGACAAACACCCGGTCTTCCCAGATCACAGGGCTCGACTGTCCATAACCTGGCACTTCTGTCGTCCAGGCAAGCGATTCAGGAGTCCACGTCGAAGGCATGCCGTCTGTCGTGATTTCACTTGCTCCGGCACCCAGAAACCCGGGCCAGCGATCTTTGGCCTGGCAGTTGGCTGCCAGCAACAGGCAGCCGAGCGTGATGGCAGTTGTCCGAATCATTGCGTGTCTCCCGAAGGTAAGGTGGAAGGCCGTATTTTGCCCGCCTGCCACTGCGTTGCGAAGCCAGCCTGTCAGTCGGCTGGCAATCTACTGTTATTGGGAATACAACGACCCGCTGACTGATGCTGCAACGGCCGGGATTGAGCTGGTCCTGCAATTTCCCTGCAATGCCGGTCAGACTCTGTCTCGCAAGGTGTCTCACACACACCCGGTCTGCCGTTCTGCTCCCTCTTTTTACGTAGACGATTTTATGAAAATTGAGCACACCGCATTTAACGTCACGGAACCGGTGCTGATGGCGAAATGGTACGTGGACCATCTCGGCCTGGTGATCAAACGCCGCACGACCGATGCGCCGTATGCCCACTTTCTGGCGGACGACGGGGATACGGTGATGATTGAATTGTATGGCAACCGTGAAGCTCCCGTGATTAATTTTCCCAATCTGAATCCCGCCGAGTGGCACCTTGCGTTCTCGTCTGCTGACGTCGCCGCTGACACGGCTCGCCTGGTCAAAGCGGGCGCAACGATTGTTGCCGACGTGCATCAGTTGGGTGATGATACATTCGCGATGCTGCGGGATCCCTGGGGCGTGCCCGTGCAACTGGTCAGACGCGGCACTCCCATGATTTAAGTGATAGCAACCAGCGCACGCGCGGCGGAACAAAACAATGGACGACTGGGATCTGGTCTCAATAGTGTTTGCCTCTGCCGTGGGTGGCGGAGTGGGACTGCTCTCCGGACTGTTTGGCGTGGGCGGCGGATTTCTGCTGGTGCCCGTCCTGAATGCCGTCCTTGGTGTTCCCATGCCGATCGCCGTGGGTTCGACCGCCTGCTACACACTGGGACCTGCCACCGTGGCCGTGCTGTCACGCAAACCAAGCAGTGGCTTTCTGGAACTGCCGCTGATTCTCGCCGGTGGACTGCTCGTGGGAGTATGGGTGGGTGCGAAAACGATCTCCAGTCTCGGTGAGCAAATGCGGATCACGGTCTTTTCCCGGCACGTCGCAGCCGTCGATCTGGCCGTGTTATCCTGCTACGCCCTGTTGATGCTGGGCATTGCATGGCTGTCGCTGCGGCCCGTTCGGCCTGCCGTGAGTGACAACATCCACCGACGCGGTTTGCTGTCGGCCATCACACTGCGTCCGATGGCTCACATTCCCGATCTGCGTCCGGCCACCTATTCGATTCCACTGCTGGCCTGGCTGGGACTTTCCGTCGGCGCGCTGTCTGGATTTCTGGGCATGAGTGGAGGACTCATCCTCGTGCCAGCCGCCATTTATCTTTTGGGTCTGCGGGCTCATGATGCAGCCACCGTCACCATCGGCATTGTCTGGCTGGTGTCTTTTCAGTCTACGCTTATGCACGCTTACCTGGGAAATGTGCAGCGTTCACTGGTTGTGTCGCTGCTTGTCTGCGGCACCATTGGGGCAGGCATCGGCTCCGGCTTGGGAACCAAAATGACGGGCCATCAGTTGCGGCGGGGATTCGGACTGCTGGTGCTGGTGTCCGCTGGCGTCGTCATCGCCAAACTGGGGTTGCTGCTGATCAGCGCAGACACCGCCTGAGCGGCCGCCATGCCCCGCCGCACACCAGCAGCCACGTCAACCCGGACGGTTCGGGCACTCTGACCGCCTCACAGGGAACGTCCTGAAACTGAAAGGCTGGCCGGGGAAACCAACGTGCGTCCGTAGGCACATCGTCGCGGCATGAGACGAGCACGAACAAAGGCGTGCGGCCACAGTCCTCGATGGACACGCCGGTGATCGGGATGGCTGTATTGTAAAACGGCCAGAGAGACGTCAATCGTTCACCGCCATCGGAATGGAACCACGGCACGGCTGTCGGAAGAGAATACGCAGCCGCAGCGTGAATACGGATTCCACCATTCGGCCTGGACGAAATGAACGCACCTTGCCCCAATCGCTCACCGTCCAAGTTTCGCAGCACGAAGACTCCATGAAATGTGGCTGTATCACAGGAAACGAGTCGCGGCACCGTCACAATTTCCGCATCCGGGGCCCCCTCCCCGACGAACGAGCCAGTGCCCACCTTGGGAAGGATCCCCCGCAGCGGGTCCCATGGTCGAGCGACATGGAAGTGCATCACGTCGGCAGACAGCGGCGAGGTCAGCAGCACAATCAGACATGCCGTTTTGAACCCGACGGTTTCGTACGCACAGCCGTTCATCTTTTCGAACCTTGATTCCTGCATTGCGCCCGCAACATCAGAACATGCCCCATGTCACGCGGGCGGCAGCCGGGGAAGCCCAAAAGAGGATCGCTGACAGCACTCAGCAGGAGTCGTTATTGGATTGCTCCGGCGTACGGTTAAGGAGCACCTGTACCTATGACGTGCTGTTCTTCACCAGCGCTTGCGTAAGCGGTCAGTGCATCAGTCTGCCGCGAGGCCCGCGTCCCCACCCCGCAGGTGCCAACAAAGACCGCACAACGCCCGCAATTCACCCGAGGCTGTTCCTTCGCGCACCTGTCGGCGGTTGTTAGGCTCCCGCGAAGTGAGGGACTGCTGCGTCTCTCACAGACAGGCCCTTCCCCACCCGGGTCGGGCCTGGCACCTTTTCACCACTCATCAGGAGACCGACTTGATGCTGCCGCTGCTTGAGAAACTGCAGATCGAATCCGTCAACTCCGGTGCCTGCACGGGCCATGGGCAATGGCTGCAGCCGGATTCCGCGCAGCGACTGACTTCGTACAATCCGTGTACGGAAGAAGCCATCGCTGATGTCCTGCTGGCAGATGTCGACACCTACCACAAAGTGGCCGAGGCATCGTGCGACCAGTTCCGCCACTGGCGAACGCTACCCGCGCCGCAACGGGGAGCTGTGATTCGAGACCTCGGAGAACGACTCCGCAAACTGCGCGAGCCTCTGGGAGAAATGGTGGCTCTGGAAATGGGCAAGATTGCGGCCGAAGGCGTGGGCGAAGTGCAGGAAATGATCGACATTTGCGATTTTGCCGTGGGACTGTCGCGACAGCTGTGCGGTCAAACGATGCATTCGGAACGCCCCGGTCATCGGATGTATGAGCAGTGGCACCCGCTGGGACCGATTGGCATTATCAGTGCATTCAACTTTCCGGTGGCCGTCTGGTCGTGGAACGCGGCTCTGGCCGCTGTCTGCGGCGATACGATGATCTGGAAACCGTCGCCACAAACGCCACTCGTGGCCGTCGCCGTGCAGCATATCTGCAATCAGGTAATGGCCGACCACAAGGTGACGGGTGTGTTTAATCTTGTCATCGGCGGCAACAAAGACGTCGCGCCCGCAATGGTGAACGACAGCCGCCTGCCGCTGATCAGCTTCACCGGTTCCTGCGCCATCGGCAAACGCGTCGCCTCGGAAGTTGGCGCCCGCATGGGCAAAACGCTGCTGGAACTGGGTGGCAACAATGCGATCATCGTGGCGGCCGATGCCGATCTCGATCTGGCAGTGCGGGGAATCGTGTTTGGGGCTGTGGGCACCGCCGGACAGCGGTGCACGTCCACGCGACGGCTGATTGTTCACAGCTCAATCATCGACGAGCTGACCGAACGACTGAAGTCCGCTTACAAACAGGTCAAAATCGGCGACCCCCTTGATCCGGCGACACTGATGGGGCCACTGATCAGTTCGCAGTCGGTTGCCGCCTATCACGACGCCATCGCAGCCGCCACACAGCAGGGCGGGCAGGTGGTTTGCGGCAATGAAGAGCTGGACGGAGCAGGGCACTTTGTCAAACCCACCATCATCCGCATGCCGTCGCAGACCGGACAGGTGCGTGAAGAGACTTTCGCGCCCGTGATGTACGTGCTGCCATTTGAAACACTGGACGAAGCGATTGCCATCCAGAACGACGTGCCGCAGGGGCTTTCCAGTTCCATCTTCACCAACAGCCTCCGCAGTGCGGAGCAGTTTCTGTCGGCAGCCGGCAGCGACTGCGGTATTGCCAATGTGAATATCGGCACCAGCGGAGCGGAAATTGGCGGCGCGTTTGGTGGAGAAAAAGACACTGGCGGCGGTCGGGAATCCGGATCAGACTCCTGGAAGATCTACATGCGACGCCAGACAAACACCATCAACTACTCGACAGACCTGCCGCTGGCGCAGGGCATCGAATTTGGTTAACGCCCATTTGCGGCCTGTAACTGACCACGGAAGCGATGAGCCTGCTTGAATTGACACCCCAATTTCGCCCGGCCGATGTGGTCCGTCTGGCCAAAGAGCAATTTGATCTGGCGGTCACGGTGAGCCGGTCGCTGCCCGGTGAACGCGATCAGAATTTTCACGTCACAGATTCCCGCCAGCAAAGCTGGGTGCTGAAAATCTGCAACGGTGGTGAGCGGCCGGAGTTTCTTATCGCACAGGACCGTCTGATGCGTCACCTCGCCGAGCGTGTCGACGGCATTCCTCACAGCCGTGCGACACGCTCGGGCGAACCACTGGGCACTGTCCGTTCGCCCGCCGGATCCCACCTGGTCCGCCTCGTCGAATTTCTTCCCGGCCGACCTCTGGCCGACCTGACGTGGCGATCGCCCGCGCTGCTGACTGATCTGGGAAACCGGATTGGCGAGGTCACCACCGCGCTGGCCCACTTTTCAGACGCCGCGTTTGACCGTGATTTTCAGTGGGATCTGCGAACAGCCGCTGATACGGTCCGGCAGAGTTTTGCCATGATTCCCGCAGCCCTTCAGCCTGCCGTAAAGCGTTGCCTGGCAGACTACGACAGCCACGTGCTGCCACGTGCCGACCGGCTGCCTGTGAGCGTCATTCACAACGACGCCAACGACGGCAATGTGATCGTGACCACTGAGAAGGTGACCGGACTGATTGACTTCGGCGATGCCATCCGTTCCTGGACAATCTCCGAACTGGCAATCGCCATTTCTTACGCCATCTTTCACAGCCATGATCCGATGCGCAGTGCGACCGCTGTGGTCGCCGGATATGCCGCAATCCGCGACATCAGCGATGACGAAATCGAGACGCTGTTTACCTTGATGCGACTGCGGCTGTGCCTGAGCGCTGTGGTCGCCGCCGAACAGTCGCAACTGCGTCCTGACGATGAGTACCTGACCGTCAGCCAGGCACCCCTGCAGCGTGTCATGCCATTGCTGGACGCCGTCCCCAACCGCATCGCGACCGATTTTCTTCGTCAGGCGGCGGGAAAGGGACCCCGTTCGCAGGTGAGCACGACGATCACGTGGCTGCAGCAACATCCAGCAGCGGACGTCCTGCCACTGTCGGGTTCACCGGATTATGTCCCCATTGACCTGTCAGCCGGATCGCCTCGGCTGACAGGTTCTCCGGCCGCCTGGACGTGTGACTCTCTGCAGGCGGTCATCGACGAATTCAGCCGTGAGTCAGGTGTGGCGGTCGGTCGGTACATGGAACCGCGTCTTTTGTACGCGGACGACCACTTTGCGGCCGCATCCGATGACCCGGCCGACACGTTTGCCACCGAACGACGCACCGTGCATCTGGGAATTGACCTGTTTGCTCCAGCCGGAACGCCCGTTTGCCCTGCGTTTGCCGGCATAGTGCACCGTGTTGACGACTGCCCGGAGCCGCTCGATTATGGCACGCTGATCATACTGAAACACGAACCGGCAGATGGTGTCTTTTTCTATTCGCTGTATGGCCATCTGGCCCCCGCCGTTCGTGTCATCGTCGGCCAGTCGGTTAAACCAGGAGAAGTGATTGCTGAACTGGGCGACGCCAGTGAAAACGGCGGCTGGCCGCCCCACATCCACTTTCAGCTGGCGACCGATCTGCTGCAGACCGACCGCAATTTTCCCGGCGTCTGCCGTGCGTCCGAACAGTCGGCCTGGGCCTGGACGTGCCCGGATCCATCTGCGGTGCTGCGTTTGCCCGATGCGACCTACCCATCCATCGACACTGCCCGCGAGCAATGCATGCAGGCGCGGACCACGGCAATGCCCTCCAGCCTTGCCACCAGCTATCATACTCCGCTGAAAATTGTGCGTGGGCACGCGCACTTTCTGTACAGCGAATCCGGGCACCGCTTCCTTGACGCTTACAACAACGTGCCCCACGTGGGCCATTGTCACCCGCGTGTTGTCAACGCTCTGCAAACGCAGGCCGCCGTGCTGAACACGAACACTCGCTACCTGCACGATGGCCGACAGGAGTTCGCCGCGGCTCTGACAGACACACTGCCGGAATCTCTCAGCGTCTGCCTGCTGGTGAACTCGGCCAGCGAGGCCAATGAACTGGCCCTGCGACTGGCACGGGCGGCAACCGGCGGGCGTGACCTGATCGTGCTCGAGGGCGCCTATCACGGTCATTCGACAACGCTGATTGACATCAGCCCCTACAAACACAACGGCCCCGGCGGCAAAGGAGCTCCCGACTGGGTGCACACCGCGCCGGTCGCCGATACGTTTCGCGGCCGGTATCGGGATCCGGAAAACGCCGGCCCGCAGTACGCGACGCACGTGGACCGCATCATCAGCGATTTGGCAGACCGAGGCGGACAGTTGTGTGGATTTATCGCCGAGTCATGTCCCAGCGTAGGCGGGCAGATTATCTTTCCGCCCAATTATCTGTCGGACGTGTATGCATCCGTTCGAGCAGCGGGAGGCATCTGCATCGCCGATGAAGTGCAGACAGGTTACGGTCGACTGGGACGCCACTTCTACGGATTCGAACAGCAGGGCGTTGTCCCGGACATGGTGGTGCTGGGCAAGCCCATCGGCAACGGACACCCCCTGGCGGCAGTCGTCACAACGCCACAGATTGCCGCCGCGTTTGACACAGGAATGGAGTTCTTCAGTACATTCGGAGGCAATACGGTCTCCTGCGCTGTGGGACACGAAGTCCTGAGGACCGTTCTGGAAGACGGCCTGCCGCAGCAGGCGGCCGAAACGGGCGATTTTCTGCTGGCAGAGTTTGCGCGTCTGGCACGTGAGTTTCCCCTGATCGGCGACGTGCGTGGCAGCGGACTGTTCCAGGGGCTGGAACTGGTCCGTGACCGGCAGACGCTGGAGCCGGCCGACCAGGAAGCCTCCTTTATTGTCGAACGCATGAAGGATCAGGGCATTCTGATAGGCACGGATGGCCCCCTGCACAACGTGCTAAAGATTCGTCCCCCTATGACATTTGACCGCAGCGCTGCGAAAACGCTGGTCGCTGCGATGCGCCGGGCATTCCTGCAACTTGGGAAATAGGCAAACCCGCCCCACAACAGTTGCCAGAGCACGCCCATCCACTATTCTCCGCAAACACCCCAGCCATCGTGGGGTTTCAGGAGCCACTCGTCACGGAAGAATCACCTGCCGCCATTTGACGGAGTTTTGTCATGGGCCGAATTCTCCTCGCGACGTGCCTTGCTGTCGCCACACTCGCACCATCCGCTACCGCCAGCGATTACCCCTGCGGGCCATCCTGCATGCCACTGTTGAGTCGACTGATTCCGCAGGGGGCCTTCGGGGCCGACTTTCGGCCCGCCTGTCGCTGTCATGATGCCTGCTACGATGCCGGCGGGAATCGCAAAGCGTGCGATCTTCAGTTTCGCGATCACATGTACAGCGCGTGTGCCCATTCGAGTAATCCGGCGGCCTGCCGTCGCCGCGCCAATCATCGTTACCGCATGACGCGGCTGTTTGGCGGACTGTTCCGCTAGGCACCCCGTTGCGGGGAGGCGACTGCGCCCGCACGGCATCAGCAGGGCACAACAGAAGATCAAAGGCACGTTCGGATGGGCGAACGTGCCTTTGCGTTTTCGCACGGACGTCTTCACACCCCCACGTTCAGCCGCCGCAGGATATTGAGCACCTTCTGCGCCAGCGGCGTCAGTCGTGTGCGGTTGATTTGATCGCCCAGTTTGCGGATGGCTTCCGCCTGCGTCGGGTACGGATGAATGGTGGACGCGATTTTCCCCAGGCCCACCTTGTTGGTCATGGCCAGCGTCACCTCAGAGATCAGGTCGCCCGCGTTCTCAGCCACGATGGTCGCCCCGACAATCTGATCCGTGCCTTTCCTGGTGTGAATCTTCACGAAGCCTTCGTCCTGCCCCTCCAGAACAGCGCGGTCCACATCTTCCAGTGGCTGCATGTAGGTATCGATTTCCAGGCCCTGCCTTTGTGCATCAGCCTCATACACCCCCACATGGGCAATCTCGGGGGAGGTGTAAGTGGCCCAGGGAATAATCAGATCGCTCGCTTTGCGACGGCCGAATGGTCCCAGGGCAAACAGTGCATTCTGAATGACGATGCGTGCCTGAAAATCGGCGGCATGTGTGAATTTGTACTGCGAACAGATGTCGCCAGCGGCAAAGATCTTCGGATTGCTGGTGGCCAGAAAGTCGTTCACCTGGACTCCCGTCTTATCGTAGGCAACGCCCACGCCTTCCAGATTCAATCCATCGGTGTTGGGAGCGCGTCCCACGGCCACCAGCAGTTCGTCAACAACAGTTTCCACCTCGCTGCCGTTCTGAGTGACCGTGACCTTGATGCTGCCATCCGGCAGAGAACTGACTTTCATCTGCTGACTGTCCAGCATCAGGTGAATGCCGTCGCGTTCAAATTCCCGCTGCACGACGGCCGCGGCATCCGGGTCTTCGCGGGTGAGGATGTGATCGCCGCGTTCGAACAGAAACACGTCACTGCCAAAGCGGGCAAACGACTGCGCCATCTCACTGCCGATGGGACCACTGCCAATCACGCCAAACCGCTGCGGCAGTTCTGTGAGTGAAAACAGATTTTCGTTTGTCAGATACCGGACACTGTCCAGGCCCTCGATGGGTGGCGCTGAAGCGCGGGCACCCGTGGCGATCACGGCTTTGCGGCAGGTCAGTTGAGAAACGTCGCCCGATGACGTGGTGACCGACACCGTCGTATCGTCTTCAAAACGCCCCCTGCCCAGGTAGACGTCGATCCCCATGTCGGCAAACCGCTGCACGGAATCGTTAGGACTGATGCGAGCCCGCAGACGGCGCATGCGTTCCATGGTGGCGGCAAAGTCCACAGCCGTGGCTCCGTCCGCCACATTGACGCCGAATTCACCCGCGTCACGCACCGTCGCCGCCACCCGAGCAGCACGGATCACGCCTTTTGACGGGACGCAGCCCACGTTCAGGCAGTCGCCCCCCAACAGTTCACGTTCAATCAGCGCCACACGAGCTCCCAGGCCGGCTGCACCAGCGGCCGTCACAAGGCCGGCGGTCCCCGCGCCAATCACCACGAGGTGATAGGGCTGCGACGGCGTGGGATTGCTCCAGTCTGGCGGGTGGACGTTGGCTTCGAGCGATTGGTTGTGTTCGTCGAAGGGGGTCAGCTGTACGAGATCGTGGGTCATGAGAAGCTCCAGGTGTGGATCCGGTTGAAGATGTGCGTCGCAAGCCTTGATCGCTGTGCGTGCATAATTAGCTGACGTCGGCCTGACTTGCTGCAGCAGTTGCAGCCGCATCATCAGCGGTCGCGAGGTCAGTGGTTGCGGGGCGGAATTTTCGCAACAGGAATCGCACGACCAGTGGGAACGTCCCCAGCAGAGCAAAGGCCACCGTGATGCGAAATAACTGATCGGCCGAGAGCACAGCAAAGATCCCCTTGTCCGCCAGGGTTTGCAGGTCCGGCACACTCGAGCCCGCGTAGACGTAGACGGCCGTGCCGGGCAGCATCCCCAGCTGACTGACCCACCAGAATGTCCGGGCAGAGACAGGCGTCAGTCCCATGACGGCGTTGATCACAAAAAACGGGACGGCTGGAATCAGCCGCAGGGTGAACAGAAAGAAGGGCCCGTCGCGGCGCAGAGACTCGTCAAAGTCGGCGAGTTTCTCACCGAACTTCGACCGGATCGCATCGCTGAAGAAAAATCGACTCAACAGAAAAGCGACCGTCGCCCCGGCCGTGGAGGCAAAACTTACCAGCAGCAGAGCTCTCGCGAATCCGAAATACCACGAGTACACCAGGGTCAGAACTGCAGCGCCGGGCAACGACAGCCCCGCAACCAGCACGTAGATGGCAAACGCGGCCCCATAAACCAGAACTGGCTGGCTGGCCTGCAGGCGTCGCAACTCAGACTCTTTGCCGGCCAGATACTCCAGCGTCAACAGATGCCCGAAGTTGGCGTATAGCACTCCAGCCACGGCAGCAATCGCGACAATGGCAATCAACCGGACTGGAAACTTCCCAGTTGGCGTTTGTTGATTTTCCGCAGGCTGCGTCATGATGGAGATCCTGAAAAATGTCGCCAAGGTCATCCACGTGTGGTGGCGAATGCTGTGACTGTCGCGCAGCAAAACCTAACACGCAATATCGTGCGGCATCGCACGTTCTGTTGTCAGTAGACGCGCACCGCTCGTGATCCTTACCACAATTTCCCCAAACAGAGCCACGCTGCCTGTCATCCGGCTCACTCAGAATGGATGGCCCCGCCCCGCGGCGGCCCCGACTCGGGAGTCGGCCCGGACTCGGGAGTCGGCAATCAACAGCATGCGTTTTCGGACCAGCCGCTTCCCGTCCGCCGCTTCTAGTCAGCGTTTTTCGAACGTCGGGTGTAGAAGAACTTCTCGACGATCGCCTGATCGGGGGGGGGGGGCGTCAGCAGGGAGATCACGATTCCTGCCAGAAAGGCGCTCGCGAGTCCGATCACCACAGGGTCCAGCGAAAACGGTCGCAGCGGTTTTTGGAATCCGTCACCCTGCAGCCAGCCGCCAATGTACAGCGACAGGTGGGATAAAAACCCAATGAGCATACTACCGAATGCTCCCCGCGCTGTGGTTCGCTTCCAGTACAAAGCCAGCGTCATCGGAGCCAGAAAACAGGCGGCCAGCCCACTGCCGACGTAGACAATCAGATACTGCAGATACTGCGGTGGGTTGATGGCCCCCACCACCACACCAGCGCCCACCACAACAGTGCAGATGTAGCTCAGTTTTTTCAGTTGAGCCTCCGATGCATTGGGATTGATATTGCGCTGATAGACGTCCCGCACGACCGACGAGGAGATCATCAACAGAAAACTGTCCACCGTGGACATCACGGCCGCAAATGGGGCCGCCACCAGCACGCCCGCCAGCGCGCCCACGCCGGCATTGGCCGTCAGCGTGATTGCCATCTGCGGCATGACCCGATCCGCTTCCACTTCCATGCCGGGCAGCAACAGCCGGGCACAGCAGAAAATAATCACCAGCGGAAAATAGATGAGCGAGTAGTAGATCGCCACGGTGGCGATGGAGTACCGCAGTGTCTTCGAATCTTTGAAGGCCATTAGACGGACCATGCTGCCCGGCTGACCGGTCCCCGCGATGGCCCAGAAGAAGAACATCGAAAACGCGAGGCTCATGGGAAGAAATCCGTCAGCATCGGTGGCCGATGGTCCCGGGGCCGACACATAGGTGCCGGGGCGTTCGTTGCCTGGAAATGCGGCTGGCAGCGTCTCGACGACCTGCTCGATGGAAAACTCAGCACTAAAGACGATGTCCGTGCTGGCAGCGATCCGCTCAAGGTCACCCGTGTCCACAATTTCGATGGCCGTGACTTTGCGTTCAGGTTTCGTCATATCCAGCGCAGCGGACGTGCGGAACACCCGATCTTCCAGCCTCAGCCACGTGCCCGATCGGCACGTCTGATCAGCCGGGCCGATGAGAATCAGCTCGGCCTGTCGTGGCGGCACCATGGCGGCCAGATCCTGTGTGGCCTGCTGCATACCGCCCACCTGGTACAGCGCCAGGGGCAGCATGATGACCACGCCGGTCACCATCACCACTCCCTGCATCACGTCTGTCCAGACGACAGCATGAAAGCCGCCCCACGTTGTGTAAAGAATGACGGCCACACCAAAACAAAACAGACAAATCAGATAGCCCGGATCGGCACCGCCCAGCCACGGCACTCCGCTGACGGAGTCGGCCACCACGGCCGTCAGCCACACAAAGCTCTCGTTAGACTTCAGCAGCGTCTTCAGAATGACACTGCCCGCTTTGAACTGCCCCACCAGATTCACACACGTGAAAAAGATCAGCAGCGCCGTCGCCAGCAGCCCGAACGAGCGACTCTCAAAGCGATCGCGGAGAATGTCGGGCACCGTAATCGCGCCGGTTTTGCGAGCCACCTGGTTGATGCGTTTGCCCAGCAGCCCCATTGTGCAGATCGGAAACACCATGTAGCTGGCGATCCACAACGCGAGCGTCCAGCCGTGCGTGTAAATAAGCGCCGGATAACCGGTGAAAGTGCCGCCACTGGCGCTTGTCGCCGCGAAGGTCAGCGCCAGCGCCCAGAAACCAAGTCCGCGACTGCCAAGAAAGTACTCGTTCAGAAAACTGCGGGACTTCAGCAGACGGCTGGACAGAGCGGCCAGTCCAAACACAGCGATGGTATAGATGCAAAACGTCGCGAGGGCGCTGTTCACAGCTCACCTCCGACATCCGCTGAAGAGGACACTCCGCTGGCCTGCTCGGACATGTCGTCCGGTTCCAGTGCGGCGTCCTGCATAAAGCCGAAACAGAACACGAGCGTTACGACGTTGGCCAGCGACCATGGCAGCACAATGCCCCACACCACCCAGGACGGCATTCCCAAAACAGTCGGGAACGCGGTCGGATCCACGTCGGTCGGGTAGCCGTAACGTGTGCAGTACGTAAACGTCCAGACAAAACAGGCCAGCCACGTCAATAGAATGACGCCCGATTCTCGCAGGCTCTGCACAAACACGGGATCCGGGATCAATTCGCCGGATTCCTCGACCGCTTTACTGGTGTGGCCCACAAAACACAGCGACCCGTGACGCGGGCAACGTGGCTCAGGCTGGCCTGGAGCGAATCACTACATACGTGGGGGCTGAAGCATCCTCACTATTCCTAATTGATGACAACGGCACAGAACTGGTGTGTACGGCGTGTTTCGGCCCGGTTGATATCACCGGACTGCGCATCCCTGCTGATTCAGGCATTGTTGGTCGCGCCTACCATGAGCAGGTTGGCCAGATGGTGCGCGACGTGTCCGAAGACAAAGACTTCGGGGCCATGGTCGACGAGCAGACGGGGTTCACCACCAAATCCATACTTTGCGCGCCGCTGTCGTTGGGTGATGAGTGTTTGGGTTGCATTGAGATCATCAACAAGAATACCGGAGATGGTCTCTTTGACGCGGACGACCTGACGCTGTTGGAAACCATGGCCGGTGCGGCTGCGCTGGCGATTCACAATTTCCGCCTCACCCAGCAAGTTGTGACCCAAGAGCGTGAGCGCCACGAAGTTGAACTGGCCGCGCAAATTCAACGCCAACTTCTACCGCCGTCAGAGGGCCCGGACTTCCCTGTCCACGGAATCAATATGGCCGCCCGCAGTGTATCGGGTGATTTCTACGACATCCTGCCTCTGTCTGATGGTCGCATCTGGTTCAACGTGGGTGATGTTTCCGGCAAGGGCATGAACGCAGCCTTGCTGATGGCCAAAACCTCTAGTCTGTTTAGGTGTCTCGCCAAGGGAACGGATAACCCAGGCCGCCTGTTTGATGCCATCAACAGCGAGCTATGTGAGACTGGCACCAATGGGCTGTTCGTGACCATGGCCGGAGGGTTGTTTGATCCATCAACCGGTAAATTGATCATGGCCAATGCGGGGCATGAACCTCCATTATTGCTGGATGGCTTCGGCGAAAAATTTACGTTTTTTGAAGCAGAGGCTCCGCCGCTGGGCATCATGCCGGGCATTGCGGGCCCGGATGGATACCCATCCCAAGAGATCGATCTCAATGGCGGGACGCTCTACATCTTTACCGATGGCCTGACTGAAGCCACGACCTTTGGCGGTGGTATGTTGGGAATCGATGGTGCGCGGGCTCTGATTCGGGAGCATGCAGAAGAAAGTGCTGACCGGCAGCTGAACTCCATCACCGGCGCGGTTCGGCTTCCCGGCCAATCCCTGCGTGATGATC